>NZ_CP188259.1:10237500-11615000 GCF_049995355.1 Dactylosporangium sp. McL0621 | reverse complement strand
GCCACCGATGGTGAGACCACGTGCTGGTGGAGCGGTTGGTGGCCGCAGAGACCAGGGGGAAGCGACTGTTTACTAAAAACACAGGTCCATGCTAAGTCGTAAGACGACGTATATGGACTGACGCCTGCCCGGTGCTGGAACGTTAAGGGGACCTGTTAGTCCTTCGGGGCGAAGCGGAGAACTTAAGCGCCAGTAAACGGCGGTGGTAACTATAACCATCCTAAGGTAGCGAAATTCCTTGTCGGGTAAGTTCCGACCTGCACGAATGGCGTAACGACTTCCCCACTGTCTCAACCACAGGCCCGGCGAAATTGCACTACGAGTAAAGATGCTCGTTACGCGCGGCAGGACGGAAAGACCCCGGGACCTTCACTATAGCTTGACATTGGTACTCGAATTCGATTGTGTAGGATAGGTGGGAGCCTGTGAAGTCCTCACGCCAGTGGGGGTGGAGGCAAGCTTGAAATACCACTCTGTTGGATTTGGGTATCTAACCTTGGACCGTGAGCCGGTTCAGGGACAGTGTCTGGTGGGTAGTTTAACTGGGGCGGTTGCCTCCTAAAATGTAACGGAGGCGCCCAAAGGTTCCCTCAGCCTGGTTGGCAATCAGGTGTTGAGTGCAAGTGCACAAGGGGGCTTGACTGCGAGACTGACAGGTCGAGCAGGGACGAAAGTCGGGACTAGTGATCCGGCACTGGCAGGTGGAAGCGGTGTCGCTCAACGGATAAAAGGTACCCCGGGGATAACAGGCTGATCTTCCCCAAGAGTCCATATCGACGGGATGGTTTGGCACCTCGATGTCGGCTCGTCGCATCCTGGGGCTGGAGTAGGTCCCAAGGGTTGGGCTGTTCGCCCATTAAAGCGGTACGCGAGCTGGGTTTAGAACGTCGTGAGACAGTTCGGTCCCTATCCGCCGCGCGCGTAGGATACTTGAGAAGGGCTGTCCCTAGTACGAGAGGACCGGGACGGACGAACCTCTGGTGTGCCAGTTGTTCTGCCAAGAGCACGGCTGGTTGGCTACGTTCGGAAGGGATAACCGCTGAAAGCATCTAAGCGGGAAGCTCGCTTCGAGATGAGGTATCCCACCCCTAGAGGGTTAAGGCCCCCAGCGAGACCACTGGGTTGATAGGCCGGAAGTGGAAGCCTGGTAACAGGTTTGAGCTGACCGGTACTAATAGGCCGAGGACTTGACCTACATATCAAGCATGAAAGATTTTGCATCCACTGTGTGATTCTGAACCAACACCAGAACGCACCCTGTCGGCTTCGGTTGGCGGGTGTGCGGGGTTGACAGGTTCATAGTGTTACGGCGGCCATAGCGGAGGGGAAACGCCC
Organism: Dactylosporangium sp. McL0621; assembly: GCF_049995355.1. NCBI lineage: Bacteria > Bacillati > Actinomycetota > Actinomycetes > Micromonosporales > Micromonosporaceae > Dactylosporangium > Dactylosporangium sp. McL0621. The sequence continues at coordinate 11,613,665 of NZ_CP188259.1, read as the reverse complement.
GGTCCCATTCCGAACCCGGAAGCTAAGCCCTCCAGCGCCGATGGTACTGCACCCGAGAGAGTGTGGGAGAGTAGGACGCCGCCGGACTAAATTTCCTTCAGGGGCTCACCGATTTCGGTGGGCCCCTGAAGCATTTTGTTGAGCTCGAAGACATGAGGTCGGCCCGTGAGGGTCGGCCTTTTTTGTTGTCCAGGTCAGGCGCGGTGTTCGACGGTGGAGACCGACTGCGAGGTGGCTCGCGGGCTTTGAAGAAGGCGTAGTGCGGAGCCGGCCCGTCGGTAAGGCCGGCCCGCGTCATGCGGAGCCGGCCTTATCGGTGCGGAGAAGGACCTGGAGTGCGGCGGTCTTAGCTGCGGTGTTCTACCGCGGTGCGGAGCTCCAGCATTGACTTGGCGGACTCCGGTACGCCGCGGTTGGAGAACAGGGCCACGCCCAAGGAGCCGTTGTCCTTATCGGTGCGGAGCAGGACCTGGAGTGCGGCGGTCTTAGTTGCGGTGTTCTACCGCGGTGCGGAGCTCCAGCATTGACTTGGCGGACTCCGGTACGCCGCGGTTCGAGAACAGGGCCACGCCCAAGGAACCGTTGTCCGCCCAGCCGCAGACCGTCAGGTCCGAGTCGTCGACCTTTGTCGTGCCGCAGCGCATCGTGCCGCCCAGGGGGCCGGTGTCTACGTCCTTGGCGTCGCGTACGCCGCCGGCGTCGTCGGCGACCATGTCGAAGGCGGTCTTCAGGGTGTCCTCGGGCTTCCAGATGCGGGCGGTGCCCGCCACGAGGATCGCGTCAGTGGTTCCCTCGCGGTAGATGAGGCCCACGCTTTTGTCGAGGCTGACCTTCGAGGCGATCGCGTCGCGGATGTACTCGCTTGTCTGCTGGGCCCCGTCGCTCTTGTCCAGGGTGAAGGCGCCGACCTTGTCCGGGGACTTGATCTCGGTGTCGCTCTGGCCCAGGACGCGGAAGACCGTGGGGCCGTAGAAGATGCCGGAGATCAGCAGCGCCGCGGCCGCGACCGAGCCGGTGATGAGCGCGACTCGCTTGAGCGGGATGCGGCTCGCCGGAGTTTCGGTGGGTTCGTCGTCGTCGTCTTCGTAGTACAGGCCGGCGGGACCGCCGTCGGGGTCGACCATCGGCGCACTGTAGCAACTGTGGCTCGGCGGCCGCTGTCAGCGTCCGGAAAGGGGCGCCGGAGCGCCCCCGAAGATCCGGATCTAGCGGGTCTGGACGGCCTCGCGGATCGCCACGAAGCGGCTCGACGCGGTCGACACGTCCTGGCCCATGAACAGGACCATGCCGACGCTGCCGTGGTCGGCCCACACGCACATGCTCACCTTGAGGTTCTGGGTGCCGGTGCCGAGGTTGTACTGGCTGCTGCCGCACTTCGCGGTGCCGCCCAGGTTGCCCGCCGGGTACTCCGTCGGCGAGGTCACCGTAGTCAGGCCGCTGTTGGAGCCGAAGCCCCGGAACGCGGCGTCGACCTCGGAGCCGGGGGAGAAGAAGGTGCCCGTCGCGGCGACCATGACGACGATGTGCGTCGGGTCGTCGTCCTTCTCGTCCGAGTACACCCCGGTCTCGACCTCTTCGATGCTGTCGATGCTGCCCTTGAGGTCGGTCTCCATGCTCGACTTGAGCGCGTCGGCCTCTTCGCTGGTCTGCTTCGTGAGGCCGCCGGGGAGGGTCGGCGGGGCGGAGACGTGCGCGCCGGCGTCGCGGTAGATGGGGTAGAAGGCGACGCAGGCGATCACCGCGCAGACCAGGAAGACGCCGCCGACCACGCCGAGGGTGATCTTCAGGCCCTTGCCCTTCTTGGGCGGCGGCGGGGGCGCGAAACCCGGCCCGGGGACCGGCGGCTGATAGACCGGTGCGGGCTGCGGGTAGGCGGGGCCGGGCTGCTGGTAGGCCGGCTGACCATAAGGCGCCCCGGGCTGCGCCGAAACCGGCGGCTGGCCGTAAGGCTGCGCAGAAACGGGCGGTTGACCATAAGGCTGCGCAGAAACGGGCGGTTGACCATAAGACTGTCCGGGCTGCGCCGAAACCGGCGGTTGACCATAAGGCCGCGGCGGGGGTGGCGGCTGCTGTCCGTACGGGCCGGGAGCGTTCACCGGCGGCGGGGTCCCGTACTCCGGAGCGAGGTCGTAGGACATCGGCCGGAACGGTTCGGAACGCGGCTCGTCATCCGAGTTCTGCGGCGGGTAGGTCACCGTCGATCAGTCTCCTGAGTGTAGGGGCAATGGCGAGCGTAGACCCCCTGCGCGACAGTTCTAGACTTTGCCTGTGACGGATACTCCACGCACGGGGCAGGCAACCCCGGCGCTCTCGGCTCAGTATGCCCCCGGCGAAGTCGAGCAGCGGCGGTACGAGCAATGGGTAGCCGACGGTCTGTTCAAGGCGGACGCGTCAAGCGACAAGCCGCCGTTCTCGATCGTATTGCCCCCGCCGAACGTCACCGGTTCCCTGCACATCGGCCACGCGCTCGACCATTCGGTGCAGGACGCCCTCACGCGGCGTAAGCGCATGCAGGGGTACGAGACGCTGTGGCTGCCCGGCATGGACCACGCCGGCATCGCCACCCAGAACGTGGTCGAGCGGCAGTTGGCCGGTGACGGGCAGTCCCGGCACGACCTGGGCCGCGACGCGTTCGTCGAGCGGGTGTGGCAGTGGAAGACCGAGTCCGGCGGGAAGATCCTGGGCCAGATGACGCGCCTGGGCGACTCGGTGGACTGGAGCCGCGAGCGGTTCACCATGGACGAGGGCCTGTCCCGGGCCGTGCTGACGATCTTCAAGCGGCTCTTCGACGACGGGCTCATCTACCGGGCCGAGCGCATCATCAACTGGTGCCCGCGGTGCCTCACGGCGCTGAGCGACATCGAGGTCGAGCACTCCGACGACGACGGCGAGCTCGTGTCGATCCGCTACGGCGACGGCGACAACGCGATCGTGGTGGCGACCACCCGGGCCGAGACGATGCTCGGCGACACCGCGGTCGCGGTGCACCCGGACGACGAGCGGTACAAGCACCTGATCGGCACCGAGGTCGAGCTGCCGCTGACCGGGCGGCGGATCCCGATCGTCGCCGACGCGCACGTCGACCCGGCGTTCGGCACCGGCGCGGTCAAGGTGACCCCGGCCCACGACCCGAACGACTTCGAGATCGGCCAGCGCCACGACCTGCCGAGCCTCACGGTGATGGACGAGCACGGCGTGATCACCGCGCACGGGCCGTTCCTCGGCCTGGACCGGTTCGAGGCGCGGCCGGCGGTCGTCGCGGCGCTGCGGGCGGACGGCCGGATCGTCGCGGAGAAGCGGCCGTACGTGCACGCCGTCGGGCACTGCCAGCGCTGCGGCACCACCGTCGAGCCGCGGCTGTCGCTGCAGTGGTTCGTGCGGACGGAGCCGCTGGCCAAGGCGGCCGGCGACGCGGTGCGCGACGGGCGGGTGCGGGTCGAGCCGCCGGAGCTGACGAAGCGGTACTTCGGCTGGGTCGACAACATGCACGACTGGTGCATCTCGCGGCAGCTGTGGTGGGGGCACCGGATCCCGGTGTGGTACGGGCCGAACGGCGAGGTCGTGTGCGTGGGCCCGGACGACGCGGCCCCGGCCGGCGACGGCTGGACGCAGGACGCCGACGTGCTCGACACCTGGTTCAGCTCGGCGCTGTGGCCGTTCTCCACGCTCGGCTGGCCCGACGAGACCCCGGACCTGGCCAAGTTCTATCCGACAAGCGTGCTTGTCACGGGGTACGACATCCTGTTCTTCTGGGTCGCCCGGATGATGATGTTCGGCCTTTATGCGATGGACGGGCGGCAGCCGTTCGACGTCGTGATGTTGCACGGCATGGTCCGCGACCAGCATGGCAAGAAGATGTCGAAGTCGTTCGGCAACGTCGTGGACCCGCTGGACTGGATCGAGCGCTTCGGCGCCGACGCGACCCGGTTCACGCTGCTGCGCGGGGCGAACCCGGGCGCCGACGTGCCGGTCAGCGAGGAGTGGGTGCAGGGCGCCCGCAACTTCGCCAACAAGCTGTGGAACGCGACGCGGTACGGGCTGGCCGGCGGGGCCACCGTCGAGGGCGAGCTGCCCACGGAGGACCTGAGCACCGTCGACCGCTGGGTCCTGTCCCGGCTGCAGCACGTGATCGGCGAGGTCGACCAGCAGTTCGAGGCGTTCGAGCTGGCGAAGGTGTGCGACACGCTGTACCACTTCGCCTGGGACGACGTCTGCGACTGGTACCTGGAGCTGACCAAGCCGGTGCTCAGCGGCGACGACGAGGCGGCCAAGGCGCGCACCCGCCGGGTCCTGGGGCACGTGCTGGAGAGCCTGCAGCGGCTGCTGCACCCGATCATGCCGTTCGTGACCGAGGAGCTGTGGACGACGCTCACCGGCCGGCCGACGGTCATGCGGGCCGAGTGGCCGGTGGCGGACAAGGAGCTCGTCGACGACGTGGCCGAGCGTGAGCTCGAGAACCTGCAGCGGGTCGTCACCGAGGTCCGCCGGTTCCGGTCCGACCAGGGCGTGAAGCCGGCCCAGCGGGTCGTCGCCCGGCTCGAGGGGCTCGACGCGGCCGGGCTGACCGCGCACGAGGGCCTGATCCGTTCGCTGGCCCGCCTCGACCACCCGAAGCAGGGGGACTTCGCGGCGACGGCGAAGCTGGCCGTCGGCGTCGGGGTGACCGTGGAGCTCGACACCCGGGGCACGATCGACGTCGCCGCCGAGCGGGCGCGGCTCACCAAGGACCACGCGGCGGCGGAGAAGGAGGCGGCGCAGTGCCGGGCCAAGCTCGGCAACCCGGCCTTCACCGGCAAGGCGCCGGAGGCGGTGGTGGCCAAGATCCGGGAGCGGCTCGAGGCCGCCGAGGCGGACCTGACCCGCATCGCCGCCCAGCTGGAAGCACTGCGATGACCCGCTCGTTCACCGAGGTCGACCAGGAGCTCAACGCCCGCGGGTTCACCCGCATGGTGTTCGACCTTTCGCGCATCGAGGGGCTGCTCGACTCGCTCGGCAGCCCTCAGCGGGCGTTCCCGGCGATCCACCTGACCGGTACCAACGGCAAGACGTCGACCGCCCGGATGATCGACTCGCTGCTGCGGGCGCACGGGCTGCGCACCGGCCGGTACACCAGCCCGCACCTGCAGAGCATCACCGAGCGGATCAGCATCGAGGGCGAGCCGATCAGCGAGGAGAAGTTCGTCGAGGTGTACGAGGAGGTCGTGCCGCTGGCCGACTACCTCGACGCGCGCAACGACGCTCCGCTGACGTACTTCGACATGACAACGGCGATGGCGTTCGCCGCGTTCGCCGACGCGCCCGTCGACGTGGCCGTGGTCGAGGTCGGCCTGGGCGGCGCGGACGACGCGACGAACGTGCTGCAGGCCCAGACCACGGTGATCACCCCGATCGGCCTCGACCACACCGAGTGGCTCGGCGACACGATCGAGGAGATCGCCTGGGCCAAGGCCGGGATCGTGCACAAGGGCTCGACGCTGATCTGCGCCCTGCAGCCCGAGGAGGCGATGCGGCCGATCCTGGAGCGCTGCGCCGAGGTCGGGGCGACGATGGCCCGCGAGGGGCGCGAGTTCGGGGTGGTCAACCGCGAGCTCGCCGTCGGCGGCCAGGTGCTCACGCTGCAGGGGCTCTCCGGGGTGTACGAGGGGATCTTCCTGCCCCTGCACGGCGAGCACCAGGCGCAGAACGCGGCAATCGCGCTCGCGGCGGTCGAGGCGTTCCTGGGCGCGGGCGCCGAGCGGGCGCTCAACGCCGAGGCGGTGCGCGACGGCTTCGCCGGGACCACCTCGCCCGGCCGGCTGGAGCGGGTGCGCAAGTCGCCGCCGATCCTGCTCGACGCGGCCCACAACGCGCACGGCATGCAGGCCACGGTGCGGGCGCTGACCGAGGAGTTCGCGTTCAGCGGGCTCATCGCGGTCGTCGCGGCCCTGGCCGACAAGGACGTCGAGGGCATGCTGGAGCTGCTGGAGCCGATCACCGAGAGCATCGTGGTGACCCGCAACAGCTCGCCCCGCGCGATGTCGGCCGCCCAGCTGGGCCTGATCGCCGAGGAGCTCTACGGGGCCGATCGGGTGCACGTGGTACCGGACATGCCCGATGCGATCGACGCGGCCGTGACGCTCGCCGAGAGCGACAACGCCGTCCCCGGCACCATCGGCGTCCTCATCACCGGCTCGGTCGTGACCGTGGCCGACGCCCGCGGGCTGCTCAAGCGATGAGCGCGCCGGCGGGACTGAAGAACCCGGGCGCGGCGGTGCGGGGCGTCGGGGCCGCGGGCCTCGTCGTCGAAGGGGTCGTACTGCTGCTGGCCCTGCTGCCGCTGGCGAAGCTCGGCCACGGGGACACCACCGCGGCGATCTGGGTCTGCGCCGTCCTCGCGGTCGTGTGCTTCCTGCTCTGCGGGCTGCTCAAGCACTCCTGGGCGTGGATCGCCGGGCTGGTCGTGCAGGTCGCGCTGCTCGCCGGTGGCTTCCTGCACTGGTCGCTGCTCGCCCTGGGCGTGGTGTTCGGGGCGGCCTGGGTGTACGCGCTCTACGTGCGCCGGTCCGTCTACGCGAACAAGCCGGACTGATGCGCGCGAGCCGGCTCCTCTCGACGCTGCTGCTGTTGCAGACCCGGGGCCGGCTGACCGCGCAGCAGATCGCGGACGAGCTCGAGGTGTCGGTGCGCACGGTGTACCGCGACATCGACGCCCTGTCCGCGTCGGGCGTGCCCGTGTACGCCGATCGCGGGCCCGCCGGCGGGTTCGCGCTGCTGGACGGGTACCGAACCAGCCTTACCGGCCTTACCGCCGACGAGGCCTCCGCGCTGTTTCTCGCCGGCAGCGGCGCCACCGACCTCGGCCTCGGCCCGACCCTGGACGCGGCGCGGCTCAAACTGCTCGCCGCGCTGCCGGCCGAGCAGCGCACGACGGCCGGGCGCATCCAGGAGCGCGTCCACGTCGACGCCCCCGGCTGGTTCCGCGACCCCGAGGCGCCGCCGCACCTCGACACGGTCGCCACGGCCGTCTGGGAGCAGCGCAAGATCCGGGTTTTGTACCGCAAGTGGGACGGCGTCGCCGTGGAGCGCGAGCTCGCGCCGCTGGGGCTCGTGCTCAAGGGCACCGCGTGGTACGTGGTCGCGACCGGCCGCTCGCGCACGAACGCCTACCGGATCTCGCGCATCTCGACGCTTGCGCTCACCGGCGAGCACTTCACCCGCCCTTCCGACTTCGAGCTGCGCCGGTACTGGCTGGAGTTCTCCGATCGCCTGCAGGAGACGCTCTACTCCGGCGGTTCGGCGACGGTACGGCTGTCGCCGCGCGCGGTTTCGCTGTGGTTCCTGCTCGGGCCGGTCGCGGGGCGGGCGCTGCGGGAGTCGGCGGTGGATCTCGACGACGGCCGGGTGCAGGTGGAGGTGCCGATCGAGTCGCTGGAGCACGCCCGGGTCGACTTCGCGCGGTTCGGCGCGGACCTCGAGGTGGTCGCGCCGGACGAGCTGCGCGCGCTCATGCGGGCCGACGCGGCCGCGCTCGTCCGGCTCTACTCAGCGTCGTAGCTCCCACCGGGTCAGGGCGATCGCGTGGCCGTCCGGGTCGCGGAACGTCGCCGAGCACAGCTCCAGCTGCTCGCCCTGCGGCACCACCCGCGGCCGGTGGACGAAGTCGACGCCCTGCTCGCGGAGGCGCTCGTAGGCGTCGTACACGTCGGGGACGTCGAGGTTCAGGTGCACCACCCGGCGGTCGACCGGCGGCATGTCGGCGACGCGGCGCAGCACGACCCGGGCCGTTCCGGTCTCGAGCACGGCGCTCGTCTCGCCGCTGTCGAGCTCGGTCAGGCCCAGCGTGTCGCGGTAGAAGCGGCGGGAGCGCTGCAGGTCGGACACGATGAGCGTGATGCTCACGCCGTTGACGCCGTCGAGGGGCATCGCCTGCTGGCGGCGGGGGCCGGCGGCCAGGAACTCGGCGACGGCGCCCTCGCTGAGCGGCTGCTCCTCGAGCGCGTCGGCGTCCTCGGTCTCGTCGTCGGTCGCCTCGTCGGCCGGGACGTAGTGCTCGGTCGCGTACGGGTCGGGCGCGACCGGCTCCTCGTCCTCGTCGTCCGGGGCCGCGGGGCGGAAGACGGGGGGCGCGCTGTAGAGGCCGGCGCCGACGGGGACGGGGCCCTTGCCGTTGGCCGACCATGCGGAGCCCGTGGCCGGGGGCTCCTCGACCGCCTCGACCGCCCCGGCCTGGGCCGTCTGCTCCTGAACCGTCTGCTCCTGGGCCGTCTGCTCCTCGGCCGTCATGTGCTCGGCCGTCACGTGCTCGGCCTCGGGTTCGGCCAGCTCGCCCTCGATCACCGACGGCTCGACGTGCAGGCTGCGGAAGGGCGGGAGCTCGGACTCGCGGTCGGGGTAGTACGCGGCGGCGGGCCGTGGCTCGTCGGGGCCGGTCCACCACTCGACCTCGGCGGCGGTGTCGGTGTCGGTGTCGAGCTGCGGGGCGGGGACCATCGAGCCCGACTCCGGGATGGTGTACACCTCCGGGCTCGCCTCGATCTCGACCGGCTTCGTGGTGACCGCCTCGGTCGCGGTTCCGGTCTCGGTCGCCGTCGGCTCGGTCTCGACCGGCTGGGTCTCGACCGGCTGCGCTTCCGTTACCGCGGCCTGCGGGGGCGCGGTCGGCTCGGGGAGGGCGGGTGGCTCCGGGGTGACGGGGCGGGTGCGGCCGGGGCGGTTGCGGCGGACCCGCTCGTGCGCGCCGCCGCGCGGGTGCGGGCTCGGCCTGCGGTGCTGGCCGCCGCCGGGCCGCGGGGCGGAGCGGAGCCGCATGATGATCGGCTCGTCCTCCTCGCCGATGATGGTCTGGCCCTTGGCCGGCGGCTCGATGTCGTCGATGGCCTCGAACTCGGGCTCCGCCTCGGGTTCGGGCTCGGCGCTCGTCGTGACCGTCTCGGGCTCGGTGGTCGTGATCGCTTCGGCTTCGGGGGTGGCCCCGGCCTCGGTCTTGCTTGTCGTGATCGCCTCGGCCTCGTCGGTCGCGGCCGTCTCCGTCGCGGTCGTCTCGGTGTCGATCTCCGGGGCGGCCGGTTCCGTGAACGTCGTCGCGGTCGCGGTGGCGCCGAGTGGCTCCGCGGCGTGGTGGGACGGGTCGCCGGCGGCGTGGCGGGGCTTGTTCTGGCGCAGCGGGAAGCCGAAGCGGGAGCGGCGGCCGGAGGTGCGGGCCGCGTCGGGGATCTGCTCGCCCGGCGGGGCCACGGTGGCGACGGGAGCGCCGGCGCGGGCGCCGACGGGCTCCTGGATCTCGGCCTCGACCGGCGGCAGGTCGGTCAGCGTGGGCGTGTTGTCCGGCGGGAGGTACATGGGGCGGCGGTACGCGTCGTCGGGGTCGGCGGCCTCCGCGCGGGCGCCGTTGTGGTGGGCGTTGAGCGCGCTGTAGTCGTCGCCGACGAGGTCGTCGGCGGGCCGGCGCTGCTCGGTGAGGACGACCTCCTGGTGCGTCTGCACGCGGTCCCAGAGCACGGTGAACTTGCGCGGCGTGCCCTTGAGCACCTGCACCGGCAGGGTGGCGCCGCGCTCCGGCCACTTGTCCACCGGGACCGCCGGATCGGTGCCGGTGACCGTCACGCCCCGGATGCCGGTGGCGGTGATGGTCAGCTTCAACCGGCCGCGGGCACTGCGCCCCTCCTGGGTCGGCCGGGCCGTGATCTCCTCGACGACGGCGGTGCCGTGGACGTAAAGCCGAACCTTGTTGCGATTGTTGACCACCATGATCATTACCGGACCGGCCGCGGCCACGATCACGCCGAGCGCGATCACGAGCGGGCTCGACATGCCCAGGCCACAGAAGGCCAGGAACCCGCCGATCACGATCAGCAGCAGTATGACCAGGTTCCGGCTGTCGTTCGATGACGCGCGGTTGCTGGACGGCAAGTCGACCTCCCCAGACGACTGACACCAGGCTATGCCTGATCATCACCGAAACGGAAGTCTCCGGCACCCTGGCGGGGCGCGCGCCGTGACGCTGGGTAGGCTTCGGAGCGGTACCGGTGCAAACATGGAGGATTCTCGTGTCGGAGCGCACGCTCGTACTCATCAAGCCCGACGCCGTCCGCCGCGGCCTGGTGGGCGAGATTCTCGGGCGCTTGGAGCGCAAAGGTCTGACCATCGAGGCGATGGCGCTGCGCACGATGGACGTGGCCCTGGCCGACCAGCACTACGCCGAGCACGTGGACCGCCCGTTCTACCCGCCGCTGCGCGACTTCATGACGAGCGGCAACCTGGTGTCCCTGGTGATCTCCGGCGACGAGGCCATCGGCGTGGTGCGCACCCTGATCGGCGCGACCGACGGCCGGAAGGCGGCCCCGGGCAGCATCCGCGGCGACCTGTCCCTGTCCAACCGCGAGAACCTCGTGCACGCCTCGGACTCCGCCGACAGCGCGAAGCGCGAGATCGCGCTGTGGTTCCCGGAGCTCGCCCTCTAGGCGGTCACACGTCGGTGGCGCGCTCGCCGAGCTGGTCGGGGCGCTTCGGGGCGTAGCGGCCGACGTACTCCTGGCCGGTCAGCTGCTGGATCGCGTTCATGAGTTTCAGGGTGACCTCGCGCAGCGCGCGGCTGTCCACCTCGCCGCCGCCCTGCCACTGGCTCAGGTCCAGGGGCTCGCCGATGCGTACCTCGACCTTCGGGCCCAGCTTCGGCAATGACGCGCCGACCGGCATGACCTGGTCGAAGCCCATGAGGCCGACCGGGATGATCGGCGCCGGGGCGTCGAGGGCGAGCTTGGCCACGCCCGGGCGGCCGCGGTACAGGCGGCCGTCGGTCGAGCGGGTGCCCTCCGGGAAGATGCCCAGCACGTGCCCGGCGCGCAGGACCGGCAGGGCGGCGTCCAGGGCCAGGAGGCTGGCCCGGCCGCCCGAGCGGTCCACGGGGATCTGGTTCAGGCCGTACATGATGTTGCGCAGCGCCGCGCCCTTGATGCCGGGGCCGCGGAAGTACTGGTCCTTGGCGAGGAAGTAGACGTTGCGCGGGGCGATGGCGCCCATCATCACCGAGTCGAGCACCGACTGGTGGTTGCTGGCGAGGATGGCGGCGCCGGTCTTCGGTACGTTGTCGAGGCCGATGATCTTCGGGCGCCAGAGGAGCCGGATCGTGGGTGCCACGGTCATCTTGCCGACCGCATAGAGCGCGGACAAATGCCCTCCACCAGGCTCAACTCGACGCTGCCGCACACTCTAACCGCAGGCCGGAGCGGCGGCAGCCGCGCGGGTCAACAAGGTGGGCAACGCCACCGTCACGAGGCGACGAGGACCAGGGCGGTCGCGGCCAGGCCGAGGCCGGCCAGCTGGACGGGGCGCATGCGCTCGCGGTCGATGCCCATGGCGAGCAGGACCGTGGAGACCGGGTACAGCGACGCGATCGGCGCGATGATGCTCAGGTCGCCGCGCGCGACCGCCAGCAGGTACAGGGCGTTCGCGCTCATGTCGAGCAGGCCCGCCGTCACCAGCCAGCCCCACGACGAGCCCGCCGGCCGGGCGGCGCCCCGGCGCAGGCGGAACAGGGCGAACGGCGCGCCCAGGGCGACCGCGGCGATCTGCGCGCCCGCCATCGGCCACAGGCCCGCGTGGTCGCCGGCGTGGGACAGGGACGTGAAGAACAGGCCGAACGCGGCGCCGGAGAGCAGGGCCAGGCCGACGAGCTTGCCGGTGACCGGGCCGCCGCTGCCACCGGCCGCGCTGACCAGGCCGATCGCGGCGATCGCGCACGCGGCGCCGGCCAGGGCCAGCGCGCCCGGGCGCTCGCCCCCGGCCAGGCCGAACGCGACCGGGAGCAGGGCCGCGGTGACGGCGCTGATCGGGGCGACGATCGCCATCGCGCCGGCGGCCAGGGCGCGGTAGAAGACGATCATGCCGAGGACGCCGAGCACGCCGGAGGCCGCGCCCCAGGCCAGGGCCCGGCCGGTTAGGGCGCCGGGGACGAGGAGCAGGTAGAGGCCGAGCAGGGGCAGGCTGGCGGCCTTGGAGACCACGACGACCAGCAGGGAGTCGGCGCGCTGGCTGGCCTTGCCGCCGGAGAAGTCGCCGACGCCCCAGACCAGCCCGGACAGCGCGGCCAGGACGATGCCGATCATGCGAGGCGCTCGATCGTGGCGGAGTCCGCGTCGAGCAGCGCCACCAGGGCCTCGGCGGGCGGGTGCAGGTCGGTGTCGAGGCCCTCGAGCAGGAACACGGCCGAGGTGGTGGTGCCGGTGAGCGCGGTGCGCCGGCCCTGGCGCCAGTTCCAGCGGCGGCAGGTCACGGCGACGTCGTCGCGCCAGATCACCTCGCCGGGCTCCGGCGACTCGACCGCCGGGGCGCCGTCCTTGACGGTGTCGAAGGGCTCGTCGCCGGCGGCGCGCACGAGGCGCTCGGTGCCGGCCAGCGCGGCGCGGTCCTCGCCGCCGATGGGCACGGCGAAGCGGATGCTCACGGCGTTGTAGGCGTCGACGATCCGGTTGACCGACGGCACGTCGCCCCGGGACGCCCGCTTGCGCAGCGCCTCCGCCGAGCAGGGCGTCCGCTGAGGCTTGGCGCCGAACGCGCGGTACACGTCGCGCCACGCCTCCAGGTGCGGGTGCGGCGCGCTCAGGTCGCCCGCGGCCTGGATCGCGTCGTGCAGCAGCTTCGGGTCGCCGGGGCCGTTGCGGAGCCCGTCGGCGAGCACCGCGAGCACGGTAGCCTCGTGCCCCACGGCGCGGCACAGGTCGAGGACCTCATCGGCAACGGCGAACATGCCATCAGTCGTACCATAATAATGACCGTGAAGGAAAATATGTTGACCGACCGCGAGCGGGACGCCCAGCTGGCGATCGCGCGCCAGGTGAAGGGCCTTCGCCAGGGCAGACGCTGGTCGCTGGACGAGCTGGCGAGCCGCTCGGGTGTAAGCAAGGGCATGCTCGTGCAGATCGAGGGCGCCCGCACCAACCCGAGCATCGGCACGCTGTGCCGGGTCGCCGAGTCCTTCGGGGTGAGCATCGGGCGGCTACTGGAGGCCGAGCCCGAGCCGGTGGTGAAGATCGTCGGCGCCGACGAGCCCGCGGTGCTGTGGCGCGGGCCGGGCGGCGGCACCGGGCGGCTGCTGCGCGGCGTCAACGACCCCGCGTTCGTCGAGATCTGGGACTGGCGGATGGCGCCGGGGGAGGAGCACGACTCCGGCGACCACACCCCGGGCACGCGGGAGATCATCCACGTGCGCCTGGGCTCGCTACAGGTGGAGGTCGACGGGAACCACTACGAGGTGCAGACCCGGGAGACCATCGACTTCGTGGCCGACCGCCCCCACCGGTACCGCAACGGCGGCACGGTGGAGACGGTCCTCACGATGGTCGTGGTCATGCCCCAAGGGGAGCACGACCGACGGGCGTGACGATCACCTTGACCGGCTCGCCCTCGCCGACCTCGCCGGCGAAGCCGTCGACGAGGGTGCCGAGCTCGACCGAGTTGGCCAGCGTCTCGCCGGCCACGAACGAGCCGTGCGCGTCGAGGGCCGAGGCGACCGTGTCCGGGCCGTCGACCACGACCACGATCCGGTCCGACACGTCGAGGCCGGCGTCGCGGCGGGCCTGCTGGATGACCCGGACCAGGTCGCGGGCCACGCCCTCGGCCGCCAGCTCCGGCGTCACGGTGCTGTCGAGGACGACGACACCCTCGCCGCCGGGCAGCGGCGCCGACTGGGTCGGGTCCGCGGCGACGAGCTTGAGGTCGTACTCGCCCTCCTGCAGCGCAACCCCGCCGGCCGTCACAACCCCGCCGGCCTGGCTCCAGTCGCCGGCCTTGACCGCCTTGATCACCTGCTGGACCTGACCGCCGAGGCGCGGCCCGAGCACCCGCGGCACCAGGGTCAGCACCGGCGTGCAGTGCGCGGCCACGTCGTCGGTGAACTCGACCCGTTTGACGTTCACCTCGTCGGCGACGAGCGCGGCGAACGGGCGCAGCGCGGCCGCGTCCGGGGTGGCCACGGTCAGCGTCGACAGCGGCAGCCGCACGCGCAGCCCGCGGGCCTTGCGCAGCGACAGCGCGGCCGAGCACACCTCGCGCACCGCGTCCATGCCCGCCACGAGCCGGTGGTCGGCCGGGAAGCCCGCCGCGGACGGCCAGTCGGTCAGGTGTACCGAACGCTCGCCGGTCAGGCCGCGGAAGATCTCCTCGGCGGTCAGCGGGGCGAGCGGCGCGAGCACCTGCGCGAGCGTCGTGAGCACGGTGGACAGCGTGTCGAACGCGTCGTGGTCGCCGGACCAGAAGCGGTCGCGGGACCGGCGCACGTACCAGTTGGTCAGCGCGTCGAGGTAGGCGCGCACGGTACCGCAGGCGCCGGAGATGTCGTACGCGTCCAGCTGCCGCTCCACCGTGGCCACCAGCTCGCCGGTCTTGGCCAGCACGTACTGGTCGAGCAGGTCGGCGCTGTCGGTCCGGGCCCGCGCGGTGTAGCCCTCGGCGTTGGCGTAGAGCGAGAAGAAGTAGTACACGTTCCACAGCGGCAGCAGCACGTGCCGGACCGAGTCGCGGATGCCCGTCTCCGTCACCGGCATGTCCCCGCCGCGCAGCACCGGCGAGGAGACCAGGAACCAGCGCATGGCGTCGGAGCCGTACTCGTCGAACACCCGGTACACGTCCGGGTAGTTGCGCAGGCTCTTGGACATCTTGCGGCCGTCCTCGCCGAGCAGGATGCCGTGGGACACGCAGCTGCGGAACGCGGGCCGGTCGAACAGCGCCGTGGCCAGCACGTGCATGGTGTAGAACCAGCCGCGGGTCTGGCCGATGTACTCCACGATGAAGTCGCCGGGGTAGTGGTGCTCGAACCAGCCGGCGTTCTCGAACGGGTAGTGGACCTGGGCGAACGGCATCGAGCCGGACTCGAACCAGCAGTCCAGCACCTCGGGCACGCGGCGCATGACGGACTCCCCGGTCGGGTCGTCCGGGTTGGGCCGCGTCAGGTTGTCGATCTCGGGCCGGTGCAGGTCGGCGGGGCGCACGCCGAAGTCGCGCTCGAGCTCGTCGAGCGAGCCGTACACGTCGATGCGCGGGTACTGCGGGTCGTCGGACTTCCACACCGGGATCGGCGAGCCCCAGAACCGGTTCCGGCTGATCGACCAGTCGCGGGCGTTGGCCAGCCACTTGCCGAACGAGCCCTCCTTGATGTGCTCGGGCGTCCAGGTGATCTCCTGGTTGAGCTCCACCATCCGGTCGCGGAAGGCGGTCACCTGCACGAACCAGGAGGAGACGGCCTTGTACACCAGGGGCGTGTCGCAGCGCCAGCAGTGCGGGTACGAGTGCGTGTAGCTGTCGTGGCGCACGACGACGCCGGCCGCCTTGAGGTCGCGGATCACCGGCTTGTTGGCCTCGAAGACCTGCAGGCCCTGGTAGTCCGGGACCAGCGAGGTGAACCGGGTGTGCTCGTCGACGGTGACGACGGTCGGGATGTCCACCGAGGCGCACGCGTTCTGGTCGTCCTCGCCGAAGGCGGGCGCCATGTGCACCACGCCGGTGCCGTCCTCCGTGGTGACGAAGTCGGCCCCGATCACCTGGAACGCGTTCGGGGTGTCGGCCAGGAAGCCGAACAGCGGGGTGTACCGCCGCCCGACCAGCTGGGCGCCGGAGATCGAGCCGACCCGGGTCGCGCCGGCCAGCTCCTTCTCGTAGGCGCCGACGCGGGACCCGGCGAGGATGTACCGCTGCCCGTCCTCCTCGAAGACGGCGTACTCGATCTCCGGCCCGACCGCGATGGCCAGGTTGGAGGGCAGCGTCCACGGGGTCGTCGTCCAGACCAGGATCTTCTCGCCGGTCTCCAGCGTGAAGGCCACGGTCAGCGCGGGGTCCTGCCGGTCGCGGTAGACGTCCTCGTCCATCCGCAGCTCGGTGTTGGACAGCGGCGTCTCGCAGCGCCAGCAGTAGGCCAGCACCCGGAAGCCCTCGTAGACCAGGCCCTTGTCGTGCAGGGTCTTGAAGGCCCACATGACGCTCTCCATGTAGGGCAGGTCGAGCGTCTTGTAGTCGTTGGTGAAGTCGACCCAGCGGGCCTGGCGGGTGACGTACCGCTCCCACTCGCTGGTGTAGCGCAGCACCGACTCCTTGGTGGCCGCGTTGAACTTGTCCACGCCGAGCTGGAGGATCTCGGCCTTCGTGGTGATGCCGAGCTGCTTCTCCGCCTCGACCTCGGCCGGCATGCCGTGGCAGTCCCAGCCGAAGCGGCGCTCGACGCGGAAGCCCTGCATGGTCTTGTACCGCGGGACGACGTCCTTCGCGTAGCCGGTCAGCAGGTGCCCGTAGTGGGGCAGGCCGTTGGCGAACGGGGGCCCGTCGTAGAACACATACTCGTTCGAGCCGTCGTCGCCGGCCGGGCGGCGCTCCACCGAGGCCGCGAACGTCGCGTCGCCGGACCAGTAGTCCAGGACCTCGCGCTCGACTTCGGGAAGGTTCGGGCTCGCGGGGACGCCGGTGCCCGTGCGGTGCATCGGGTAGGCCATCGGTGGTCGCACTCCTCGCGTGGTCGGTGTCGCATCCACGCGGGGACGAACCTCGAGGGTCCGCGGTACCACCCCGCTTGCCGCCGTGATCGTGCGTTCGGCGGCCGCTCGTTGGCCGGCTGTAACGGGCCGGTGCCCGTCCGGTTCTACTGGGCCACCGGGGTGGCCGTTCTTCCGGAGGCTCGCCGGTGATGGCCGGGTCGAAGCCTGTACACCGAGGATAGCGCGGCTCGAAACCGCGTTTCGGGGCGGAGCCTTATCGAATAGTAAAGAAACCTTGACATTAAATTGCCGTCCGTGGAACGTGGAGGAACACGTCGACGCCCATCGACGTGACCCCCACCTGGAGCCCACATGCGTCCACGCCATGTCACCCTGCTCGCAGGGGGCGGCGCGGCGGTCCTGACCCTCGCCGGGGTCCTGATCGCACTGCCCGCGTCCGCCGCCGAACTGCTCACCAACCCCGGCTTCGAGTCCGGCTCCGCGTCCGGCTGGACCTGCGAGTCCGCGTCGGTCACGTCCGGGTCCGCGCACTCCGGCACCTACAAGCTCGCCGGCACGCCCGGCGGCACGACCGCGCAGTGCTCGCAGACCGTGTCGGTCCAGCCGAACACGAAGTACACCCTCTCGGGCTGGGTCAACGGCTCCTACGTCTTCATCGGCGTGACCGGCGGGGTCGACGCCAGCACCTGGACCCCGGGCACCAGCGGCTACTCGCAGCTCTCGGTGGCCTTCACCACCGGCGCGAGCCAGACCTCGGCGAGCGTGTACGTGCACGGCTGGTACGGCCAGCCCGCCTACACCGCCGACGACTTCTCGCTCAACGGCCCGGGCGGCAACCCGACCACGCTCGAGCCGACCACGCCGTCGAAGTCCCCCTCGGCCTCGGCCTCGCCGTCCAGGTCGCCGTCGAGCTCACCGTCGGCCTCGAAGTCGCCGTCGAGCTCGCCCTCCACGTCGCCGTCGACCCCGCCCGGGCCGCTGCCCAAGCACTTCCTGACCGGGTACTGGCAGGACTTCACCAACCCCGCCACGCCGCTGCGGCTGCGGGACGTGCCAAGCGAGTACGACCTGATCGACGTGGCGTTCGCGGAGGCCACTTCCCAGGCCGGCGGGCTCGCCTTCGCGGTCGACCCCGGGCTGTCCAGCGCGCTCGGCGGCTACTCCGACGCCGACTTCAAGGCCGACGTCGCGACCCTGCACTCGCGGGGCAAGAAGGTCATCCTCTCCGTCGGCGGCGAGGCCGGGCGGGTCAGCGTCGGCGACTCGGGCGCGGCCACGAACTTCGCCGACACCGCGTACGCGCTGATGCAGCAGTACGGCTTCGACGGCATCGACATCGACCTCGAGAACGGGCTGAACCCGACGTACATGGCGCAGGCGCTGCGCTCGCTGCGGGCCAAGGCCGGCGCGAACCTCATCATCACCATGGCGCCGCAGACGATCGACATGCAGTCCACGGGCGGCAGCTACTTCGCCCTCGCCCTGTCGATCAAGGACATCCTCACCGTCGTCTACACCCAGTACTACAACTCCGGCAGCATGCTCGGCTGCGACCAGATGCAGGCGTACTCCCAGGGCACGGTCAACTTCATCACCGCCCTCGCCTGCATCCAGCTGGAGAACGGCCTGCGCCCCGACCAGGTGGCCCTGGGGCTGCCGGCGGGCACGGGCGCGGCCGGCGGCGGCGTGGTCGCCCCCTCCGTGGTCAACCAGGCCCTGGACTGCCTCGCGGTCGGTACCAACTGCGGAACTTTCAAGCCGCCGCACACCTACCCGGGCATCCGCGGGGCCATGACCTGGTCGATCAACTGGGACGTCAAGAACGGCAACGGCTTCGCCAAGACGGTGAAGCCGCACCTGGCCACACTGCCGTAAGCGAAAGCATTCCTCCGCCAACACAGGCCCCGGGGGACCGGACGTTGCCCAGCGTCCGGTCCCCCGGGGCTCCGGCTCTGCCGTTCAGCCGCGGTTGACGATCGCCGCGCGGATGCTCTGCATCGAGCGGGAGGCCTCGTCGACCGTCTTGCCGGCGAAGACCGCGATCGCGATCACCCCGTGGTCGGCCCAGCCGCAGACGGTGGCCGCGCGCCCGTCGAGGCGCGACGCGGCGCAGCGCTGCTCGCCGCCGAGCACGCCCGGGTCGACCTCGCGCACGTTCTGCACCTGGATCTTCGTGCCGAGCTTCTGCAGGCTGGCCTCGAGGTCGCGGGACGGGTCGGTGACCAGGCGGGTCGCCCCGAACACCAGGATCTTCGCCCTGCCGTCGTTCGTGTCCTGGTACGCCACCGTGAACCCGGCCTCGTCGAGGTGGTCCGAGGTCAGCGCGGTCTGCAGCTGCTCGGCCGTCTTCTTCGAGCCGGCGTCGGTGAGCCGGGTCAGCCCGGCCACGCCCGCGTCGACGTTCACCGAGGCCGGGTACTGCACCCACCACGGCCGGGCCCACGCGTAGGAGCCGCCGCAGCAGCCCGCGCACAGGACGAGCAGGAACAGCATCACCCACGGCCACTTGCGGCGGCGCCGGCGGAACTGCGGCGGCGGCGGGAACGGGCCCGGGCGGTACCCCGGGGGCATCGGGCCGTAGCCGGGGGGTACCACCGGGACGTACTGGATCCGGGGTGGTGGTGGTTGTTGCCTCTGCGGGGGTGCCGCGGGCAGGTCCAGGGTCCGGGGCTGCGAGGGGAGGTCGAGCGTGTCCTCCCACTGGCGCCGGCGGCGGGACCCGCCCGGCGGCACGGCGGCCGAGCCGACCCACGTGGGTGAGGCCGGCTGCCGCTGGGTCGGCGACTCGTCCGGCGGTTGTGTCACAACTTGAAGGCTAACGACCCCGCGCACACCGCGCAGAGTTCGCTCCGCGGGGATAACGTCGCAGGGGTGCTGGGTCTACCGGATCACGTCACCGCGTGCCTGTTCGATCTCGATGGTGTGCTGACCCCGACGGCGGTCATCCACAACAAAGCCTGGACCGCGATGTTCAACGAATTCCTCAAGGCCAGGGGTCAGCGGGAGTTCGACCCGGTCCACGACTACAACGACTACGTCGACGGCAAGCCCCGCGAGGCGGGCGTCCGCGACTTCCTCACCTCCCGCGGCATCTCGCTGCCGGAGGGCTCGCCCGACGACCCGCCCGGGGCCGAGACGATCTACGGGCTGGGCAACCGCAAGAACATCCAGGTGCTGAAGCTGCTCGAGGCCGGGGGGCTGGAGCCGTACCCCGCCTCGGTCACCTACCTGCAGAAGGCGCGCGCGGCCGGGCTGCGCTGCGCCGTGGTGAGCTCCAGCGCCAACACGCTGCAGGTGATCACCTCGACCGGGCTGGCCGACCTGCTGGAGGCCCGGGTCGACGGGGTCACGATCCGCGAGCGCGGCCTGAAGGGCAAGCCGGCGCCCGACACCTTCCTGGAAGCGGCGCGCGAGCTCGGCGTCGAGCCGGCGCACGCGGCCGTCTTCGAGGACGCGCTCGCCGGGGTGGCCGCGGGCCGGGCCGGCGGCTTTTTCGTCGTGGGCGTCGACCGGGTCGGCGGCGAGCACGCCGCGGACCTGCGGCGCGACGGCGCCGACATCGTCGTGGCAGACCTGGGGGAGTTGCTGTGAGCGTGTTTCCCGTCGAGCCCTGGGCGCTGCGCGAGACCAGCCTGGACGTCGACGTCCTGGCCCGGACCGAGTCGCTGTTCTCGCTGGCCAACGGCCACATCGGGCTGCGCGGCAACCTCGACGAGGGCGAGCCGTTCGGGCTGCCCGGCACCTACCTGAACTCCTTCTACGAGGAGCGCCCGCTGCCCTACGCCGAGGCCGGGTACGGCTTCCCGGAGGAGGGCCAGACCATCCTCAACGTCACCAACGGCAAGGTCTTCCGGCTGCTGGTCGACGACGAGCCGTTCGACGTGCGGTACGGGCAGCTGCACGCCCACGAGCGGGTGCTCGACCTACGCGCCGGCACCCTGCAGCGCGACGTCGAGTGGTCCTCGCCGGCCGGGCAGCGGATCAAGATCCGCACCGTCCGGCTGGTCTCGCTGGAGCAGCGCTCGGTCGCCGCGTTCCTCTACGAGGTGGAGCCGGTCGACCAGCCGGCCCGGGTGATCGTGCAGTCCGAGCTGGTGGCCAACGAGGATGTGCCGGCGCCGAGCAAGGACCCGCGGGTCGCCGCCGCGCTCGGGCACGCGCTGGTCGCCGAGGGGCACTACGCCCACGACCTGAACGCCCAGCTGCTGCACCGCACCAACGCCAGCTGCCTGCGCCTCGGGGCCGAGATGGACCACGAGGTCAACGCGCCCGTGCCGGTGCGCTCACAGACCGAGTCCACCGAGGACTGGGCCCGCACCACGTTCGCCTGCGAGCTGCAGCCCGGCCAGCGGCTGCGGATCGTGAAGTACCTCGCCTACGGCTGGTCCAGCCAGCGCTCCCGGCAGGCGATCCGCGACCAGGTGCACGGCGCCGTGGCCGGGGCCCGGCTCGGCGGCTGGGACGGGCTGGCCAAGGCCCAGCGGACCTACCTCGACGGGTTCTGGGCCCAGGCCGACGTGGAGGTCGACGGCGACGCCGAGATCCAGCAGGCCGTCCGCTTCGCGCTGTTCCACCTCATGCAGGCCGGGGCGCGCGCCGAGGCCCGCCCGATCGCCGCGAAAGGGCTCACCGGCCGCGGCTACGACGGGCACGTGTTCTGGGACACCGAGAGCTTCGTGCTGCCGGTGCTGACGTACACCCATCCCCAGGTCGCCCGCGACGGGCTGCGCTGGCGCCACGACACGCTCGACCTGGCCCGTGACCGGGCCCGTCAGCTGGGTCTCAAGGGCGCCACGTTCCCCTGGCGCACCATCCGCGGCCAGGAGTGCTCGGCCTACTGGCCGGCCGGGACCGCGGGCTTCCACGTCAACGCCGACATCGCCGCGGCCGTGGCCCGCTACGTGCAGGCCACCGGCGACCGGCACTTCGAGGCCGAGTGCGGGCTGGAGCTGCTGGTCGAGACCGCCCGGCTGTGGCGCTCGCTGGGGCACCACGACCGCCACGGCGTGTTCCACATCGACGGGGTGACCGGGCCGGACGAGTACTCCGCGATCGCGGACGACAACATCTACACGAACCTGATGGCGCAGCACAATCTGCGCTCGGCCGCCGACGCCGCCGAGCGGCACCCGGAGAAGGCCCGCGAGTTCGGGGTCGACGACGAGGAGATCTCCTCGTGGCGCGACGCGGCGGCGCGGGTGCACCTGCCCTACGACCGGGAGCTCGGCGTACACCAGCAGTCGGTGAACTTCACACTGCACCAGGAATGGGACTTCGCGGACACCCCGCCCGACCACTACCCGCTGCTGCTGCACTACCCGTACTTCGACCTGTACCGCCGCCAGGTGGTCAAGCAGGCCGACATCGTGCTGGCGATGCACTGGCGCGGCGACGCGTTCACGGCCGAGGAGAAGGCCCGCAACTTCCACTACTACGACGAGCGCACGGTCCGGGACTCCTCGCTGTCGGCGTGCACCCAGGCGGTCATGGCGGCCGAGGTCGGGCACACCGAGCTCGCGTACGACTACCTGGGCGAGGCCGCCTTCGTCGACCTGTACGACCTGCAGCACAACGCGGGCGACGGGCTGCACATGGCCTCGCTGGCCGGCACCTGGCTGGCGATCGTGGCCGGCTTCGGCGGGATGCGCGACTACGGCGGCGAGCTGTCGTTCATGCCCCGGCTGCCCTCCCGAATCGACAACCTGAAGTTCGCGGTGACGATCCACGGCGACGTGCTGCGGGTGGCGGTCGACCACAAGCACGCCACCTACTCGGTCGATCAGGGGGAGGTCGCGCTGCGTCACCACGGCGACGCGGTGACGGTGAAGGCCGGCGAGCCCGTCACGCTGGGCATTCCCGCCCCGCACCCGGCCACGCCGGCCCCGCGGCAGCCCCGCGGCCGGGCCCCGCACCGGCGGCAGCGGGGAGAACAGGTTCCCGGGTAGGTACTCTGGTATTCCGTGAGTGTGACGAGCGTCTTCCCGAGACTCGAGCGACTGCTGCCCCGGATCAGCAAGCCGATCCAATACGTCGGCGGTGAGCTCGGCGCGGTCGTGAAGGACTGGGACGCCGTCGCCGTGCGCTGGGTGCTGTCCTACCCCGACGCCTACGAGGTCGGCCTGCCCAACCAGGGCGTGCAGATCCTCTACGAGGTGCTCAACGAGCAGCCCGACGTGCTCGCCGAGCGCACCTACGCGGTGTGGCCCGATCTCGAGAAGCTCATGCGTGAGGAGGGCGTGCCGCAGTTCACCGTGGACGCGCACCGGCCCGTGACCGCGTTCGACCTGTTCGGCGTCTCGTTCTCCACCGAGCTGGGCTACACCAACCTGCTCACCATGCTCGACCTGGCCGGCATCCCGTTCGACGCGCGCGAGCGGGATGCCCGGCACCCGATCGTGGTCGCCGGCGGCCACGCGGCGTTCAACCCGGAGCCGATCGCCGACTTCATCGACGCCGCCGTGCTCGGCGACGGCGAGGAGGCGGTGCTCGAGATCACCGCGATCGTGCGCGCGTGGAAGGCCGAGGGCGAGCCCGGCGGCCGCGACGAGCTGCTGCTGCGGCTGGCCCGCACCGAGTCGGTGTACGTGCCGCGCTTCTACGACGTGGACTACCTGCCCGACGGGCGCATCCAGCGGGTCGTGCCCAACCGCGCCGACGTGCCCTTCCGGGTGCACAAGCGCACCACCATGGACCTCGACGCCTGGCCGTACCCGAAGAAGCCCCTGGTCCCGCTGGCCGAGACGGTGCACGAGCGCTACGCGGTGGAGATCTTCCGCGGCTGCACGCGCGGGTGCCGCTTCTGCCAGGCCGGCATGATCACGCGGCCGGTGCGCGAGCGCAGCATCACCACCGTGGGGCAGATGGTCAAGGAGGGGCTGGAGTTCTCCGGCTTCCACGAGGTCGGCCTGCTCTCGCTCTCCTCGGCCGACCACTCCGAGATCGGCGACATGTGCTCGGGGCTCGCGCAGCAGTACGAGGGCACCAACGTGTCGCTGTCGCTGCCCTCCACGCGTGTGGACGCGTTCAACGTGACGCTCGCCCAGGAGCTCTCCCGCAACGGGCGGCGCACCGGGCTCACCTTCGCCCCCGAGGGTGGCTCGGAGCGGATCCGCCAGGTGATCAACAAGATGGTCACCGAGGAGGACCTGATCCGGACCGTCGTCACCGCGTACACCAACGGGTGGCGGCAGGTGAAGCTGTACTTCATGTGCGGTCTGCCCACCGAGACCGACGACGACGTGCTGCAGATCGCCAAGCTCGCGCACGAGGTCATCCGGGCCGGGCGCGCGGCGACCGGCTCGCGGGACATCCGCTGCACGGTGTCGATCGGCGGGTTCGTGCCCAAGGCGCACACGCCGTTCCAGTGGGCGTCGATGGCGGAGCCGGAGGTCATCGACCGGCGGCTGAAGGCGCTCAAGGAGGCCATCAACTCGGACCGCTCGCTCGGCCGGGCGATCGGCTACCGGTACCACGACGGCGAGCCGTCGCAGGTCGAGGGGCTGCTCAGCCGGGGCGACCGGCGCGTCGGGGCGGTCATCCGGCGGGTCTGGGAGTCCGGCGGGCGCTTCGACGGCTGGTCGGAGCACTTCTCCTACCAGCGCTGGGTCGACGCGGCGGCCGAGGTCCTGCCCGGGTACGGCGTGGACCTGGGCTGGTACACCACCCGCGAGCGCGAGCAGCACGAGGTCCTGCCCTGGGACCACCTCGACTCCGGCCTGGACAAGGACTGGCTCTGGCAGGACTGGCAGGACGCCATGACCGGCTACGAGCAGGACGACTGCCGCTGGACCCCGTGCTTCGACTGCGGCGTGTGCCCCAGCCAGGACACCGAGATCCAGATCGGCCCGACGGGTCGCAAGCTGCTGCCGCTCACGCCGGTCGGCGGGCTGCGGGTGCCCGGTTCGGGGGTCGGGCATGGCTAAGCGTCAGCCGGAGTCCAACCAGGACCCCGTCGTGCAGCGCATCCGGCTCCGGTACGCCAAGCGGGGCCCGCTGCGCTTCACCTCGCACCGCGACTTCGCCCGCGCCTTCGAGCGGGCGCTGCTGCGGGCCAACGTGCCCATCGCGTACTCCCAGGGCTTCACCCCGCACCCGAAGGTCTCCTACGCCTCCGCGGCGCCCACCGGGGTGGCCAGCGAGGCGGAGTACCTCGAGATCGGCCTGCGGGCCGTGGTCGACCCGGAGGAGCTGCGCCGGGCCCTCGACGCGGCCCTCTCGCCCGGCCTCGACGTGCTGGCGGCGGTCGAGTCGCAACTCAACGGCGGGGGCAGCCTCGCCGACCGCATCGACGCGTCGAGCTGGCGCATCGAGCTGCCGGGGATCTCGGGCCACGACGTCGCGCCGGCCGTGCGCGCCTTCCTCGACGCGCCCGAGGTGCTGGTGGATCGCCTCACCAAGCAGGGCCGCCGGACCTTCGACACGCGCTCCGCGGTGGTCCGGCTCGACGCTTCTGATCTTGAAATTCTGTCCGATTCCACCAACGGTGACCTACCTTCCGAGGTCACCGACATACCGTGTGCGATACTCGACCTTGTCGTGCGGCAGGTGACCCCGACCGTGCGACCCGACGATGTGCTGTCCGGTCTGCGCGTTGTGGCCGACCTGGAGCCGCCGGTTCCGCCCCGTGCGACCCGACTGGCTCAGGGAGTGCTGACCGAGCAGGGTGAGCTCGTCGATCCGCTCGCCCTCTCGGGCGACGTGGATCGGCCGGCGGCCTTCGTTGGGACTTCGTCGCAGTAGACGACGGGTGAACCGCCAGGTGGCGGGCCGCCGGTCGCCGTGCGCGAGGTTGGCAGACTTTCGGCGGATCGTCCGTGTGAGCGGATACCTCCGCCGGCACAACATATATTCGGCGCCCCCGTGTGGCTGCGTGCTACGCGCCCGGGTGTGCCAGAACTGGAGAACGTCCGCATGTTCGACAACGAGTCGGCGAGCGGCGAGACCACCGGCGATGAGCCGGTGGCTGCTGCCGCAGCCAGCGAAGACGAGACCACCGCCCCGGTCCGGCGCACGCGTCGCCGGACCACCAAGGCGGCCGCCGAACCGGCGGCCGACACCCCGGCCGTGGAGCCGGAACCCTCCGCCGAGCCCTCCGCTGCGGCCGAGGAGGAGCCCGCGCCCCGGACCACGCGCCGGCGGCGCAAGGTCGCCCCGGCCGCCGAGGCCGACGAAACGGGCGAATCCGGCGAGTCCGGACAGCAGGCGCTGCCGCTGGACGAACCGCCCGCGCCGGTGAAGGCGACGCGGGCCCGGCGCACCCGGGCCAAGGTCGTCGAGCCGGAACCCGAGCCCGAGCCCGAGCCCGAGCCGCTGCCCGTCGTCGAGGCGATCTCGGCCGAGGACGACAACGAGCCGCTCGGCGACGAGTTCGCGGCCGAGGAGGCCGAGCAGGACGCCGACACGCCCGAGGAGCTCGAGCCCCTGCTCGTGGAGGAGCCGCCGGCCCGCCGCGGGCGCCGCGCCGCCCCGCCGGTCCAGCTGCTGTTCATGCCGCCCAGTGAGCAGGCCGTGCCGGCCCATGGCTTCGCCGAGGAGGCCGCCGACGAGGAGCCGGTCACCCGGGGCCGCCGGCGCACGCCGGCCCGCGCCGCCGCCGTCGAGGAGCCGGTGGACGACGTCGCCGACGAGGAGCCCGTCACGCGGGGCCGCCGGCGCACGCCCGCGCGGGCCGCCGCCGTGGCCGAGGACGTGGTCGAGGACATCGCCGACGAGGAGCCGGTCGGCCGGGGGCGCCGGCGCCGCCGGGGCCGGGCCGCCGACGAGGCGCCGGTCGAGGCGGTCGAGGCGCCGATCGAGACCGACGAGGTCGAGGGCGACGAGGACGAGGACGAGGACGAAGAGGGCTTCGAGGGCAGCGGCCGGCGCCGGCGCCGGCGGGGCCGCCGCGGGCGCGGCCGGGGCCGCGGCAACGGCGGCGACGAGTTCGACGAGGGCGAAGAGGGCGCCGAGGCGGAAGCCGAGGAGGGCGCCGGCGAGGAAGAGGCGGAGGTGTCCGCCGACGACGAGGGCGACGACGACGGCGAGGGCCTGACCCGGCGCCGGCGCCGCCGCCGGCGCAAGGGCGCCGCCGACACCGAGGCCGCCGACGATCCGCACGTGGTCGTCAAGATCCGCGAGCCGCGCACCGCCGTCCGCGACGAGGTGCAGGGCGTCTCCGGCTCGACCCGGCTGGAGGCCAAGCGCCAGCGCCGCCGGGACGGCCGCGAGCAGCGCCGCACCCGCCCGCCGATCCTCAGCGAGTCGGAGTTCCTGGCCCGCCGCGAGGCCGTCGACCGCACCATGGTCATCCGGCAGAAGAACGACCGCACGCAGATCGCGGTGCTCGAGGACAAGGTGCTCGTCGAGCACTACGTCACGCGGGCCTCGTCGAGCTCGATGGTCGGCAACGTGTACCTCGGCCGCGTGCAGAACGTGCTGCCCAGCATGGAGGCGGCGTTCGTCGACATCGGCCGGGGCCGCAACGCGGTGCTCTACGCCGGCGAGGTCAACTGGGACGCCACCGGCCTCGAGGGCCGCACCCGCACCATCGAGCAGGCGCTGAAGTCCGGCGACTCGGTGCTCGTGCAGGTCACCAAGGACCCCATCGGCACCAAGGGCGCCCGCCTCACCAGCCACATCGCGCTGTCCGGCCGGCACCTGGTCTACGTGCCGCACGGCAACGCCTCCGGCATCAGCCGCAAGCTCTCCGACGTGGAGCGCAAGCGGCTGCGCGACGTGCTCAAGAACCTCGTGCCCGACGGCGCCGGCGTGATCGTGCGCACCGCGGCCGAGGGCGCCTCCGAGGACGACCTCGAGCGCGACGTGAAGCGGCTGCAGGCGCAGTGGGAGGCCATCCAGGAGAAGTCCACCGGCAGCAGCGCGCCGGCCCTGCTGTACGAGGAGCCCGAGCTCGTCGTGCGGGTCGTGCGCGACCTGTTCAACGAGGACTTCCGCGAGCTCGTCATCCAGGGCACCGACGCCTACGAGTCGGTCGCGCCCTACCTGTCGCACGTCTCGCCCGACCTCGTCGACCGGGTGCGCCGCTACACCGGCACCAACGACGTCTTCGCCGACCTGCGCATCGACGAGCAGCTGATCAAGGCGCTGGACCGGCGGGTGTTCCTGCCCTCCGGCGGCAGCCTGGTCATCGACCGCACCGAGGCGATGACCGTCATCGACGTCAACACCGGCAAGTACACCGGCGCCGGGGGCAACCTCGAGGAGACGGTCACCCGCAACAACCTGGAGGCGGCCGAGGAGATCGTGCACCAGCTGCGGCTGCGCGACCTCGGCGGCATCATCGTCATCGACTTCATCGACATGGTCCTGGAGTCCAACCGCGAGCTGGTGCTGCGCCGGCTGACCGAGTGCCTGGGCCGGGACCGGACCAAGCACCAGGTCACCGAGATCACCTCGCTCGGCCTGGTGCAGATGACCCGCAAGCGGGTCGGGCAGGGCCTGCTGGAGGCCTTCAGCGAGACCTGTGAGGTCTGCAAGGGCCGGGGCCTGATCATCCACACCGAGCCGATCCCGGAGAAGCGCAGCGGCGGCCAGGGCGGCGGCGGTGGTGGTGGCAACGGCCACGGCCACGCGGTGTCCAAGGTCGCCTCGGCCGCCGCCTCGCCCG
This sequence comes from Dactylosporangium sp. McL0621, assembly GCF_049995355.1. Classification (NCBI taxonomy): domain Bacteria; kingdom Bacillati; phylum Actinomycetota; class Actinomycetes; order Micromonosporales; family Micromonosporaceae; genus Dactylosporangium; species Dactylosporangium sp. McL0621. The sequence goes on along the minus strand of NZ_CP188259.1, from coordinate 11,585,603 downwards.
GCGTGACCACCGGGGTCGAGGAGGCCGACGCGCCCGCGCCGCGCAGCCGCCGCCGGGGCCGCCGCGGGTCCACCGCCGTCGCCGAGGAGGCGCCGGCGGAGGAGGAGACCGCGCAGGCCGTGGTGGACGCGCCGGAGGATGCGGAGTACACGCCGATCGCCTCCGACGACGATCCCGACAACGTGGACGAGGACGAGGACGAGGCGTCGGGCAACGGCGCCCGCCGTCGCACTCGCCGGGGTGGCGTCCGGCGCCGGACCCGCCCCTGATTTGGGGAGTACGCCCTGAGTGGCGTACTCTCTCCAAAGCGCACTTTCGTGCGCGGGGTCTTTTGCGTGCCTGTTGCGGCACACACCCGACCAGCCCGCCAGAGCTCTACGACAGGAGTCCGCGTCCCATGTACGCGATCGTCAAGACCGGCGGCAAGCAGTACAAGGTCGCCGAGGGCGATGTGATCGAGGTCGAGAAGCTCGCGGGCGAGCCGGGCGATGCGCTGACGCTCTCCGCTGTCCTGCTTGTCGATGGGGAAGATCTCATCACCGATGCGGCCAAGCTTGCCAGCGCGGCGGTTACCGCCGAGGTCGTTGCGCACACCAAGGGTCCGAAGATCCGGATCCACAAGTTCAAGAACAAGACCGGCTACCACAAGCGCCAGGGTCACCGTCAGCCGCTGACCCAGGTGAAGGTCACCGGCATCTCCACCGGGAAGTAGGGCAAGCGCGATGGCACACAAAAAGGGTGCGTCCAGCTCGCGGAACGGGCGCGACTCCGCCGCCCAGCGGCTCGGCGTGAAGCGGTTCGGTGGCCAGCTGGTCAACGCGGGTGAGATCATCATCCGCCAGCGCGGCACCAAGTTCCACCCGGGCGACCTCGTCGGCCGCGGTGGCGACGACACGCTGTTCGCGCTCGCCCCGGGTCACGTGACCTTCGGCACCAAGCGCGGCCGCAAGACGGTCAGCATCACTCCGGCTGCGGTCTGATTTCGTCGTTTGTCGGGCCCGGTCCGATTCGTCCGCGCGAAGCGGCACTGAATCGGACTGGGTGACCCCACGGCGGGCAGGGGCATATTTGTCCCTTGCCCGCCGTTGTTGCTTCTTCGTGAAAGGTGTTCCGCGGTGACCTCGTTCGTTGACCGGGCCGTGCTGCACGTGAAGGCCGGCGACGGCGGTCACGGCTGCGTGTCCATCCACCGGGAGAAGTTCAAGCCGTTCGGCGGCCCCGACGGCGGTGACGGCGGCCACGGCGGCAGCGTCACGCTGATCGTCGACCCCGGCGTGCACACCCTGCTCGACTTCCACTTCCACCCGCACCAGAAGGCCCGCAACGGCAACGGCGGGGCCGGCAACGACCGCGACGGGGCCAACGGCGAGACGCTCGAGCTGCGGGTGCCCGACGGCACCGTCGTGCAGAGCCTCGACGGCGAGGTGATCGCCGACCTCGTGGGCGTCGGCACCAAGTTCGAGCTGGCCCGGGGCGGCCGGGGCGGGCGCGGCAACGCCTCGCTGGCCAGCACCCGGCGCAAGGCCCCCGGCTTCGCCGAGCTCGGCGAGCCCGGCGAGCAGCTCGACGTCGTGCTCGAGCTCAAGAGCGTCGCCGACGTCGGGCTCGTCGGGTTCCCCTCGGCCGGCAAGTCGTCGCTCATCGCGGCGATGTCCGCGGCCCGGCCCAAGATCGCCGACTACCCGTTCACGACGCTCGTGCCCAACCTCGGCGTCGTGCAGGCCGGCGAGCAGACCTACACCGTCGCCGACGTCCCCGGGCTCATCCCCGGCGCGGCCACCGGCAAGGGGCTGGGCCTGGAGTTCCTGCGGCACATCGAGCGCACCGCGGTCCTCGTGCACGTGGTCGACACCGCGGCGCTGGAGACCGAGCGCGACCCGGTGTCGGACATCGACGCGATCGAGGCCGAGCTGACCGCGTACGGCGGCCTGGAGGACCGGCCCCGGCTCGTCGTGCTCAACAAGATCGACGTGCCCGACGGGCGGGACCTCGCCGACATCGTGCGGCCCGAGCTGGAGGAGCGCGGGTTCGCCGTGCACGCGATCAGCGCCGTCACCCACGAGGGGCTGCGGGAGCTGACGTTCGCCGTGGCCGAGCTGGTCAAGCAGCACCGGCTGGCCGCGCCGCCCCCGGAGCGCACGCGGATCGTGCTGCGCCCGGTCGCCGTCGACGACACCGGGTTCACCATCGACCGCGACGCCGAGGGCGTGTACGTGGTCCAGGGCGGCGCGCCCGAGCGCTGGGTGCGCCAGACCAACTTCGACAACGACGAGGCCGTCGGATACCTCGCCGACCGCCTCGCCCGGCTCGGGGTCGAGGCCGCGCTCAAAAAGGCGGGCGCGGTGCCGGGAGACCCGGTTCGAATTGGCGTCCGTGAATTCGATTGGCAGCCGAACCTGTTCGGCGAGGAGGAGTTCGTGCCCGGCAACCGGGGCACCGACTACCGGGTCGAGGACCCGAACAAGCGAATCGGGGCGGCCGAGCGCAAGGCGTTGCGGGCCGCGCGGCGCAAGCGGTACGAGGATTCGCCGGGGGCGACCGTCGTCGAGGATGACGACGACGATTTTTGACGTCGCCCGCAACGCGAATTGCCCGTTGAGTGAAACATCGGGGAAATCGGGGTTGCGTACCGTCGGTACATGTTGATCGAGCAACGTCCATCCGACGACTCGGAGGTGAGCGCGCTCGTCGTCGACCACCAGGTCGAGCTGCAGGCGCGCGACGGTGGCCCCGAGGGTCAGGCGATCATGGTCGATCCGGCCGCCCGCTACCTGGTGGTGGTCACCGGCGGCAGCGCGGTGGCCTGCGGTGCGCTGCTCCCGGTCGACGTCGACGCGGCCGAGGTGACCGGGCTGTACGTCCGGCCGGCGTACCGGGGCCGCGGCCTCGGGCGCCGGATGCTCGCCGCGCTCGAGGACCTCGCCGCCGCGCGGGGGCACCGGGTGGTGCGGTTCCGGGAAACATCTGGACGGTGGCAGGAGTCGAGCCGATTGTACGAATCGGCCGGTTACCGACCGATTCCGTCGTATGGGCCGTCCGTACACACCCAGCTCAGCCTGTGTTACGAAAAACTCGTGATTGACCCCGAGGCCATCGCGTAGGGGCTCGGCTGGGGCTAGTGTCGCTTCGGTGGGCATCCTCGAGCGGCTGACCCGACCGGCCCGATCACCACGGGAGCGCTTCGCCGGCCAGGTGCTGGCCGAGCTGCGCAGACTCGGGTTCACCGACGCAGAATTCCGCCCGACCCAGTTCGCCATCGTCTGCGAATGCGGCCAGGACGCGTACAGCACACTTTTCCTGTCGAAGGCCTTCTCGCAGTACCAGCGCAGTCACGGGGACCGGAAACAGTTCGTGCGGGAGTTCGTGGCGCACAGCCTCGCCCCGCCCGTGCAGCCGGCGAGCTTCGCCGACGCCCTGCCCGAGCTGCGGCTCGCCCTGCGCCACGCCGCCCGCGGCACCCGCACGCTGCGCCGCCCCGCCCTGCCGCACCTCGACGAGGTCGTGCTGGCCGGGGACGTGCCGCTGGACATCGAGAGCCCGGCGCGCTGGGGGGTGAGCGCGGAGGAGATCTTCGCCGCGGCCCACCACCGCACCCTCGCGCGCGCGGACCTGCCCGCGTCGGCGGGGTTCTTCGGGCCGTCGGTACTGCACGTGCCCGACTACGGCGGCGAGCAGCTGGTCTCGTGGGTGCTGCTGGAGGGCTGGCTGGCCGAGCTCGACGAGCAGGTCGGGGGCCGGGCCGTGGCGTTCCTGCCGAGCACGCTGATGCTGCTCGTGTGCGCCGACGAGCCGCGCCTGGTCGAGCAGCTGTACGAGCTCGCCGCCGACGAGTACGTGCGCACGCCGCGGCCGCTCTCGCCGATGGCGTACACGACCGACGACGACGGGCGCGTGGTGCCGTTCCTGCCCGATCGCGGGCACCCGGCGTACCCGGCCGCTGCCCGGTCGGCCCGGCGGCTCGCCGTGGACGTCGCCGAGCACCAGCGGCGCACCCTGGGCGATCCGCGGCTGGCCGAGGCCACCCTCGCCGCCCGGCCGGACGGGTCGGCGTTCACGTCCGCCCAGTGGGCGGTCGGGACGCCGGCGCTGCTGCCCGCCGTGGATCTGGTGGGCGTGTCCGTGCCGGGCGAGAAGGTGTTCCACGTGCCGTGGGCGCTGCTGGTCGAGGCCGACCTGGTGCTCGAGGAGATCGACTACCGGCCCTCGCGCTTCAGCGTGGTGCCGGCGCCGTCTCCGGCGTCGCTCGGGTACCTGCGGGAGCGCGCCGTCCGCTGGTGAGTCCCATGGCCTCGCGGACCCGCCGTACCGTCGCGTCCGCACGCTCGGCGGCCCGCTCGGCCCCCAGGGCCAGCGCCTCCTCGATGTCGTCCTCGGTGAGCGCGTAGTAGCGCCGCTGGAGGGGCTCCAGCAGGGCGATCACGGCGTCGGCGACGCCGCTCTTGAGGGTGCCGTAGTTGGGGTAGTCCCGCGCGATCCGGACCGGATCGCCGCCGGTGGCCACGGCGAGAATCTCCAGCAGGTTGGACACGCCCGGCTTCGTGTCCGGGTCGTAGGCGACCTCGCCGCCCATGTCGGTGACCGCGCGCATGACCTTGCGGCGGAGCACGTCCGGCGGGTCGAGCAGGAACAGCACCCCGTTGGCGGAGGTGTTGGTCTTGCCCATCTTGGCCGTCGGGTCGGCCAGGTCCGCCAGGCGCGCGGCCACGGCCGGGTGCGTGGCCCGCGGCACGGTGAAGACGGGGCCGTGGCGCTCGTTGAAGCGCAGGGCGAGGTCGCGGGTGAGCTCGACGTGCTGGCGCTGGTCGCGGCCGACCGGCACCTCGGCGATGTCGTGCAGGAGGATGTCCGCGGCCATGAGCACCGGATAGGTCAGCAGCGACAGACGGGTACCGCTGCCGCCGCCCTTCTCCTTGAACTGGATCATCCGGTGCGCCTCGCCGTAGCTCGCGACGCACTCGAGCAGATAGTGCAGCTCCGCGTGCGCGGGCAGATCGGACTGGCGGTAGAGGACCGCGCGCGCCGGGTCCACCCCGGCGGCCAGCAGCAGGCCGGCGACCTGCAGCGAGAGCTCGCGCAGGCGCCGCGGATCGTGCGGGACGGTCAGGGCGTGCAGGTCGGCCACGAAGACGGTCGTGGGCCGGTCCTGGCCCTCGACGACCGGGCGGATCGCCCCGACGTAGTTGCCGAGCTGGAGCGGGCCGGTGGGCTTGAAGCCGGAGATGCGGCGATCGGACATGGGACTCGTTCCTCCTGGGCTGGGGAGCCGCCGGGTCCCGGGCGGTGTCGATGCACCAAAGAGGCCGCCCGGATTCCGGGCGGCCCTGGTGGTCTGTTCGGGGTTGTCGCGATGCGCGAGTCCTGGCCGCCCCTAGGGGGCGCGCCAGCTGTTCGTGCGGACGGTGCGCTGCGACATGCCGACGAGCATAGCAGGCCTTTGGGTGGCCGTTAACACGCGGCGGGGGCGGGTGTCAAGGGGGCGCTGCTGGCCCCTCCCAAGCGGCGTTTTCTGGTGTTCGCTGAGGGGTGGCGGGGATGGCGTCAGCGGGGGAGGTACCAATGCGGAGTTTTGAATTTTCTGAGGATCGGGCCTGGCTGCGGCTGGAGTGCCCGGGATGCCGGGGGTGGCTCGGCGTTCCGGCGGCCGTGCCGCGAGGACCGGCGGCCGAACGGGTGGCGCGGCGGATCGACGCGTTCACCCACCGGCACCGCGCATGCGGGCGGCGGCCGTGATGCGGGTGCGGCAGTTCCGGCTGCTCGTGGCCGGGGAGATGGCCGAGGCGGCGGCGGACGCGCTGTTCGGGCGGGCGGACGACCTGTGCGTGGAGACGCTGCCGGTGGGCGGGTCGCTGCCGGTCGTGCCGAGCCTGCCGCCCGGCGACGGGTCGGTGGCGGCCTGGGTTTCGTGGGTGGCGTTCGACCGGGCCGCGCCCACGTTCATCGACGCGGTGGTGTCCGGGGTGCGCGACCTGGACGCGGCGGGGCTGGGGATCGCGGCGGCTCTTCCCGACGACTCGCTGGTCACCGCGGAGGTCGTGGCGGAGCGGGTCGGGTGGGCCGTGGAGGCGGTGCGCGACCGGTTGCCGGCGCCGGTGGGGGCGCATCCGCGGCGGCCGGTGTTCGACTGGGGGGAGGTGCTGGAGTCCGGGTCCGGCTTCGCGTCATTGGTTGATGAGGAGGCGGCGCTGGAGGCCGTGTCGCTCGCGCTGCGGCTGCGGGGGCTCGCGCCGCGGCTGGAGCGGATGGCGGCGATTCGGTCGTTGCTCTGATTTGCTTGACGTGGCGGGCTGTCTAGACGTCGAACTCGCCGTCTTTGGCGCCCGCCACGAAGGCGTCCCACTCGTCGCGGGCTGCCTAGACGTCGAACTCGCCGTCTTTGGCGCCCGCCACGAAGGCGTCCCACTCGTCGCGGGCTGCCTAGACGTCGAACTCGCCGTCTTTGGCGCCCGCCACGAAGGCGTCCCACTCGTCCTGGGTGAAGACCAGGATCGGGCTGGCGGGGTCGGCGCCGTTGCGCAGGCCGATCAGGTCGTCGACGAACGCCACCTCGACGCGGCTGCCGTGGCTGTCGCCGGGGGCCGAGCGCCACACGGCGCGGCTGTTGTCGAAGTCGCCCTTGGGGTGGGACATCGTCATGCGCGTCACCGTACCGCTTCGTCCCGGGGTGACGCTGCGCACGTCCCCCGTTCGCGCTTTCGATCATTACGATGCGGTGATGCGTGTTGGCATCATGGGCGGCACCTTCGATCCGATCCACCACGGTCACCTGGTGGCGGCCAGCGAGGTGGCCGACCGGTTCGGGCTCGACGAGGTGGTGTTCGTACCGACCGGGCAGCCCTGGCAGAAGAGCGAGTTCGCGGTCAGCCCGGCCGAGGACCGGTACCTCATGACCGTCATCGCCACCGCCTCCAACCCGCGGTTCATGGTCAGCCGCGTGGACATCGACCGGGCCGGCCCGACCTACACCGTGGACACGCTGCGTGACCTGAGCGCGGCGTACGGTGCCGAGGCCGAGCTGTTCTTCATCACCGGCGCGGACGCGCTCGGCAAGATCCTTTCGTGGAAGGACGCCGCCGACCTGTTCGAGCTGGCGCACTTCGTGGGGGTGACCCGGCCCGGGTTCGAGCTGAACGCCGCCCACCTGCCGGCCGACCGGGTCAGCCTGGTGCAGGTACCGGCGATGGCGATCTCCTCCACGGACTGCCGCCGGCGGGTCGAGGACGGCAAGCCCGTCTGGTATCTGGTGCCCGACGGGGTGGTGCAGTACATCGCAAAGCGGGGTTTGTACCGAAAAGTCGGAAACATCTGAGGGGCAGAATGTCATACCCGCGTGAGAGGCTGGAACAAGCCCGGTGAAACTGGCCGGGACGGTTCTACGAAGGGAGACCGGTGCCCGCCACTGACCGTGCCCGCGAGCTGGCGCTCACCGCCGCGCAGGCGGCGGCCGACAAGAAGGCCGAGGACATCGTGATCCTCGACGTGGCCGACCAGCTGGTGATCACCGACGCGTTCCTGCTGGCCTCCGCGCCGAACGAGCGACAGGTCCTGTCGATCGTCGACGCCATCGAGGAGCAGCTCGCGCTGCTGCCGGAGAAGGCCAAGCCGGTGCGGCGCGAAGGGGAGCGCGGAGGGCGGTGGGTGCTGCTGGACTACGTCGACATCGTGGTGCACGTGCAGCACACCGAGGAGCGCGAGTTCTACTCCCTGGACCGGCTGTGGAAGGACTGCCCGCAGATCGAGTTCGTCGATCGCGATCTTCCCGCGACCGCATGACGCTGCTCGTCCTGTGGCGGCACGGCCAGACGGAGTGGAACGCGGCCCGGCGGATTCAGGGCCAGACCGACACGCCGCTGTCCGCGGTCGGGGTCGAGCAGGCCGCCGAGAGCGCGCCGCGGCTGGCCGCGCTGCGGCCGACCGTGCTCGTCTCCAGTGACCTGCAGCGGGCCTCGACCACGGCCGGCGCGCTGGCCGCGATCACCGGGCTCACCCCCGCCTACGACCCGCGGCTGCGCGAGCGCGGGTTCGGGGAGTGGGAGGGGCTCACGCACCCCGAGGCGACCACGCGGTGGCCGGAGGCGTTCGCCCGGTGGCGGCGCGGCGAGGAGGTCGACGACGCCGGCGTCGAGGAGATCGACGCGGTGGCGAAGCGGATGGCCGCCGCGATCCAGGAGACGGCCGACGCGGCCGGGCCCGGCGCGGTGATCGTGGTCGCGACGCACGGGGCGGCGGCGCGGTTCGCGACCGTGGCGCTGCTGGGCTGGCCGCTGCTGTACGCGCCGATGCTCGGGGCGCTGCACAACTGCCACCGCACCCACCTGCGGCACGATCCGGTGCGTGGCTGGATGCTGGACGCCCACAACCTGCCGTAGACGCCCACAACCTGCCGTAACCGGCTCGGAACCGTCGGGCTGGGTCTCGCGTTGCCGGATGCCCACAACCTGCCGTAACCGGTCCGGAACCGTCGGGCTGGGTCTAGCGTCGAAGGTGTCATGAGGTTCGTAACGCTGATCGTCGGGGCGGGGCTGGCCGTGGCCGGGCTCGCCGGATGTGCTTCGACGGCGGAGCCGGTCACGGCGCCGCCGCCGTCCATCGTGCCGCCGGCGCCCTCGGCCGTCGTCCCGTCCGCGCACCCGTCGCTGACCCTGGGCTCTCCCCAGCCGCTCATCTCGGTGCGCGGCACCGTCAAGGACGGCGTCGAGCCCGGGTGCATGCTGCTGACCACCGACAAGCAGACCTACCTGCTCGTCGGCGGCGACCGGGCGGCGCTGAAGAGCGGGGCGACGCTTACCGTCTACGGCACGCCCGAGCCCGAGCTCATGAGCACCTGCCAGCAGGGCACGCCGTTCCGCGTGAGCAGGGTGGAGAACTGACGGATTCCAGGCCGGCGGGGCGATCCGCTACCGTGCGGTCATGACCCGCCCGCACCCCGCCGTCGCCGTGGTCACCGACTCGACCGCATATCTGCCGCCGCTGCCGGCCACCACCGCCGGCGGCGGGCTCACCGTCGTGCCGCTCGCCGTGGTCGTCAACGGCGTGCCGGGCCTCGAGACCGTCGACATCGACTCCGCCACGGTCGCCGAGGCGCTGAGCGCCCGGCGGGTCGCAGTCACCACGTCACGGCCGTCGCCGGAGGCATTTGCCCAGGTGTACCGCAAGCTGTTCGACGACGGCGCCCAGGCCGTGCTGTCCGTGCACCTGTCGGCGCGGCTCTCGGGCACGTACGACGCCGCGACCCTGGCCGCCGCGGACTTCGACGGCCGGGTCGAGGTCATCGACACCGAGTCGACCGGGATGGGCCTCGGCTTCCCCGCGCTCGCCGCCGCCGACGCGGCCGCGGCCGGGGGCACGCTCGCCGAGGTGCGCGCGGCGACGGAGGCGGCGGCGGCGCGTACTACCACCCTCTTCTACGTCGACACGCTGGAGTTCCTGCGCCGCGGCGGCAGGATCGGCGCGGCGGCGGCGCTGCTGGGCACCGCGCTGTCGGTGAAGCCGATCCTGCACACCACCGACCAGGGCGTCGTGGTGCGCGAGAAGGTACGCACGGCGAGCCGCGCCCTGGCCCGGCTGGCCGACATCGCCGTGGAGTCGGCCGGCACGTCCGACGTCGACGTCGCGGTGCACCACCTCGCCGCCCCGGACCGGGCCGACGCGCTGCTCACGACGCTCAAGGAGCGCCTCGGGGAGCGGCTGCGCGGGGCGTACCTCACCGAGGTCGGCGCCGTCGTCGGGGCCCACGTCGGGCCGGGCATGGTCGCGGCGGTTATCCACAGGGTTTCCTGAGTTATCCACAGGGGGTCCGCGGGCCTCTCCGGGTCGGCCTAGCCTCCCTGGCATGGTTACCGAGCTCCCTCCAGACGACGAATATCCCTGGGACGAAACCTTCCGGGAGCGCCGAAGACCCATCGCCGCCTTCGATCCGGGGCGGCGCGGGGTGCGGGTGCTGCTGGTCGTGGCCGGGGTCGTGGTGTGCATCTCGGCCGGGCTGGTCTGGTTCTCGCGGCCGCACGTGACCGCGGCGCCTTCCGCCGCCGTCGAGGTCTCCGGCCCGCCCTCGGCGCCGGCCCTGCTCGTCGTGTCCGTCGCCGGGAAGGTCCAGCGCCCCGGGCTCGTGCGGCTGCCCGCGGGGTCGCGGGTCGCGGATGCCGTGGAGGCGGCGGGCGGGATCCTGCCGGGGACGGACATCACGGGCCTCAACCTGGCGCGCAAGGTCGTCGACGGGGAGATGATCGCCGTCGGGGTGCCGGCCGTTGCCGCCGGCCCCGGGTCCGGCCTGGTGAACCTCAACAACGCCTCGGTCGCCGACCTGCAGAAGCTGCCCGGGATCGGGGAGGTGCTGGCGGAGCGGATCGTGGAGTACCGGGAGGCGCACGGCGGCTTCCGGGCGATCACCGACCTGCGGCAGGTCGAGGGCATCGGCGACGCCAAGTTCGCGCAGCTCAAGGACAAGGTCACGGTATGAGCGCCGACCTGCGCCTGGTCGGGGCGGCGCTGGGGTGCTGGTGCGCGGCGATCGGCTCGCTGTTCCTGCCCGCGCGGGGCGGCTGGGCGCTGGCTCTGGTCGCGCTGCTGGTGGTGGCCGCGATGTTTCGCGGCTCGCGGTGGATCGTCGCCGCCGTGGCGGCCGGGGTGGCGTGCGGTGCGGCGGCCACCGCGGCCCGGGTGGGGGAGCGCGACGCCGAGCCGCTGCGGGGGCTCGCCGCGCGGCACGCGACCGTGCGGGTCGGACTGGAGATCACCGACGACCCGCGGCTCGGGCGGAGGTCCACGGTCGTGGTGCCCGCGCGGCTCGACTGGGTCGCCGTCGACGACCGGCGGATCGCGATCTCGGCCCGGGTGCTGGTGCTCGCCCGCGATCGGGGGTGGCTCGGGCTCCTGCCGGGGCAGCACGCCGTCGCGCCGGCCCGGCTGTCGCCGCCCGACGGCGGAGACCTGCGGGCCGCGCTGCTGTCCGTGGACTCCGGGCCGCAGCTGGTCGGGGCCGCGCCGTGGGTGCAGCGGGGGGCCGGCGTCCTGCGGGCGGGGCTGCAGCGGGCCTGCCGGGGGCTGCCGGCCGAGCCGGGCGGGCTGCTGCCCGGACTCGTGGTCGGCGACACCAGCCGGCTCGATCCGGCGCTGGCCGACGACTTCAAGACGACCGGGCTCACCCACCTGACCGCCGTGTCCGGGGCCAACCTCGCGATCGTCGTCGGGCTGGTGCTCGCCCTCGTGCGGTGGTGCCGGGCCGGACCGCGGGTGGCGGCGCTCGTGTGCGTGCTGGCGCTGGCCGGGTTCGTGGTGCTCGTGCGGCCCTCGCCCAGCGTGCTGCGGGCCGCGGCCATGGGCGGGCTGGCGCTCGTCGCGCTCGCGCTGGGCCGGCCGCGGGCGGCGGTGCCGGCCCTCGCGGCCGGGGTGCTCGGGCTGGTCGTGTTCGACCCGGAGCTGGCCGTGGACGCCGGGTTCGCGCTGTCGGTGCTGGCCACCGGCGGCCTGGTGCTCATCGCGCCCCGCTGGACCGAGGCGCTGCGGCGGCGGGGATGGCCGCGGGTGGCGGCCGAGGCGCTCGCCGTGCCGGCCGCGGCCCAGGCGGCGTGCGCACCCGTGATCGCGGCGATCTCGGCGAGCGTCAGCCTGACCGCGATCCCGGCCAACCTGCTCGCGGCGCCCGCGGTCGCGCCGGCCACCATCGCCGGGATTCTGGCCGCGGTACTGTCGCCCGTCCTGCCGTCCGTGGCGGCCTTCGCGGCCTGGGTCGCCTCCTGGCCGGCCCGCTGGCTCGTGGCGGTCGCCCATCGCGGCGCCGGCGTGCCCGACGGGCTGCTGCCGTGGCCCGGCGGGGCGGCCGGCGGGCTGCTGCTCGGGGCGCTGCTCGCCGCCCTGCTCGTCGGGTTCCGGTGGCCCGTCGTGCGGCGCTGGGTGCTCGTCGCGGCGGTCGCCGCCGTGCTCGGGGCCGTGCCCGTGCGCTTCCTCGCCGCCGCCTGGCCGCCGCGCGGGTGGCTCGTCGTGGCCTGCGACGTCGGGCAGGGCGACGCGCTCGCGGTGGCGGCCGGGCCCGGCGCGGCCGTGGTCGTCGACGCCGGCCCGGAGCCCGACCCGGTCGACGCGTGCCTGCGGCGGCTGGGCGTGCGGCGGGTACCGCTGCTCGTCATCAGCCACTTCCACGCCGACCACGTCGGCGGCCTCGACGGGGTGCTGCGCGGCCGGGTGGTCGACGGCCTGCTGGCGCCGGCCTTCGCGGAGCCGGCCGCGGCCCGCTCGGCGGTGCTGGCGCGCGGCATCCGGGCGACGGCGGCGGCGCCCGGGTCGGCGCTGGTCGTGGGTTCGCTGCGGATCGAGGTGCTCGGGCCGGTGCGGCCGCTGACCGGCACCCGGTCGGACCCGAACAACAACTCGCTCGTGCTGGCGGTGACGTCCGCCGGGTTCCGCATCCTGCTGACCGGGGACGCGGAGACGGAGGAGCAGCTCAGCCTGCTGCCGTCGGACCTGCGGGCCGACGTGCTCAAGGTCGCGCACCACGGGTCTGCGTACCAGTCCGAGGAGTTCCTGGCGGCGGTGCGGCCGCGGGTCGCGCTGGTCAGCGTCGGGGTCGGCAACGACTACGGGCATCCGAGCCCGGTCGTGCTGGCGCGGCTGGCGCGCGGCGGGGCGCGAGTCATGCGTACCGATCAGCAGGGCGACCTGGCCGTGGTGCGCGACGGCTCGGGGCGGCTCGCCGTGACGGCCCGCCGTGGGTGACTCGGTGGCGGTCGCGACTGTCGCCGGGCGGCTCGCCGTGCGTGACGCGGTGGCTGTAGGCGGGTCGCCGTGGTGGGCCGCCGTGCGTGACGCGGTCGCCGTCGCGACGGCTCCGGGCGGCTCGCCGTGGTGGGCCGCCGTGCGTGACACGATGGGCCGCGTGTCGAATCTTCCGCACCTTCGCCTGGTGATCGGCGACGAGGAGCTGCTCGTCTCCCGCGCCGTTGCCGAGACCATCGCCGCCGCCAAGGCCGAGGAGCCCGACACCGAGGTGCGGCAACGGCCCGGCGGGGAGCTCGTCGCCGGGGAGCTGGCCGAGATGCTGAGCCCGTCGCTGTTCGGCGGGCGGCGGGTCATCGTCGTGGTCGACGGGCAGGACGCGAAGAAGGACGTGGTGGCGGCGCTGACGGCGTACGCGAAGGCGCCCGAGGACGACGTGGTGCTCGTGGTCACCCACGCCGGCGGGGCCAAGGGCAAGGCGCTCGCCGACGCGATGAAGGCGGCCGGCGCCGACGTCGTGCCCGCTCCGAAGATCGGCAAGCACCGCGAGCGGGTCGACTTCGTGCGCAACGAGATCCGGCGGCAGGGCGGCAAGATCGGCGACGACGTGGCCGAGGCGCTGCTCGCGGCGGTCGGCAACGACCTGCGTGAGATCGTCGCGGCCTGCTCGCAGCTCGTCGCCGACACCGGCGGGCGCATCGACGTGAAGACCGTCGCGCAGTACTACAAGGGCCGCGCCGAGGTGTCCGGCTTCACCGTCGCCGACGCCGTGATGGTCGGCGACACGGCCGCGGCGCTGGAGGCGCTGCGGTGGGCGCTGCACATCGGCGTCGACCCCGTGCCGATCGCCGACGCCATCGCCGACGGGGTCCGGACCGTCGCCCGGGTGGCCGCCGCCGGCAAGGGCAACGCATATCAACTCGCCGGAAGTTTGGGAATGCCTCCGTGGAAGGTCGAACGCGCGCAGCGCCAAGCCCGTGGCTGGACGGCCGAGGCGCTCGTTGATGCCATGCGAGCGGCTGCAGAGTGCAACGCCGCCGTGAAGGGTGGATCTGATGACCGCGGCTATGCGCTCGAGCGGGCGGTGTTCGCAGTGGTCGCTGCGCGCGGTGGAGGTATAGGACGATGACGACGAGCAACGGGTTCGCGCAACAGGCACCGCTCTACGTACGTGCGCTGCGGCTTCGGCACCTGCACGTGGGCGGGTTCGTGAGTTTCCTGCTGCTCGAGTGCATGATCGCCGCCGGGGTGCTGCTGGCGCTGGCGGAACAAGATCTCCGTGCCGCCCAAGGACGCCGCGCGGCATGCGGTGGACGACGAGGTCGTCGACGCCCGGTACGGGATCTCGCCCGCCTCGGACGAGCAGCCGGCGCCCGTTCCGGCCGCGGCGCTGGAGGCGTCCGCGGAGCAATGGACCGACACGGACTCGCACGGCTTCCAGCGCTCGCGGCCACTGCACCCCTCGGGATCGAGTGACCGGGCGGTGCAGGATGCCTCCGCGCGGGGCGGCGGACGGGAGCAGGCGGCTCGCGACCTGGCGGCGCGCGGGGAGGCCTACCGCGCCGGGTAGGACAACGGCGCCGGGTACGACAGCGGCTCTGGGGAGCACCGGCGGTACGACGAGGAGCCGGAGACCGGGGCGCACACGCGGGACGACACGCGGCCGCTGAACCGGGAGACGACCGGGCGGCATGCGCGCCAGCAGCCACCGGGACGGCAACGTCACGTCGGGGCACTTCACGACCGGGCGGCATGCGGACCGGGGCTGGCGGTCGGAGGACGAGATGGCGCGGCAGCGTACCGGCGGGATCAACCAGGGGCGGTTCGCCTGAGTTCGGAGTTTTGTGACGCCGGCCCGTCTTGAGGGTCGGCAGGTAACCGGTAAATCCGATTTATCCGGCGCGTGAGTGCCGGTGGATGTGGCCTTGGAGGGCCGGCGAGATTCGTCTCCCCGGTGTTCCAAGGCCACTTTTTTGCTGCCGCGATCGAGGCCGCCGGGGGAGTGCCGCGGAGGGGGCCGCGGCGTGCGCGGTGGGGGCCGTGGCCATCGGGGTCGCTGGGCGAGTGCCGCGGAGGGAGGCCGGCGTGCGCGGTTGGGGCCGTGGCCGTCGGGGCCGGCGGGGGAGCGCCGCGGAGGGGGCCGTGGCCATGCAGCAGGGTCGTCTGCCCGGCGAACACGTCAGGCCGTCCCCCGGGCCGGAGGTGGGGAATCCGGAGGCCGATCGCACCCGCATGGGCCCTTGAACAGACGGACGGCGGACGCCTTGTCGCCGATTGACGTGCCGGGCTGACGACCGAGCCGGGCATCCGCATCAGGGCACGGCGAAAGCGCCGCCCCACGGCTGTGGGCGGCGCTTTTCGCAGGGCTGAAACTGCGGTCCGCGAAAAGTCAGGCGGACGTCAGGTCGTGCAGCTTCTTGGTGATCGCCGACTTGCGGTTGGCGGCCTGGTTCTTGTGGATCACGCCCTTGCTGGCGGCCTTGTCCAGCTTGCGGGAAGCGTCACGCAGCAGCGTGGCGGCGGTCTCGTTGTCGCCCGCGGCGCTCGCCTCGTGGAACTTGCGGATGGCCGTCTTCAGCGACGACTTCACCGACTTGTTGCGCAGGCGGCGCTTCTCGTTCTGCCGGTTGCGCTTGATCTGGGACTTGATGTTCGCCACGCGACAGCCTCGTCTTGATAGCTCGGGTTGGATTCCTTGAGCGCACGGCACGACGGCGCGTCACCTAGCGCGATGAATCAGGCTACCAGGTCACCCCGCAGCCAGCCAAAACGGGCCGCTCAGAGGGCGCTGCCCTTGAGGTACTGCAACTGCTCCCAGGGTAGTTCCCAGTCCGTCCAGCCGTCGCCGTACTTCACGCGCTCCTCGGTGCCCTTCACGATCACCGGGTCGCCGATGTGGGTCACTCAGGGGCAGTAGGCCGGCAGGCGGACGACGAAGGTGGTGCCCGGCTTCCCGCCGTGGTCCGTGACCGTGATCGTGCCGCCGTGGCGTTCGACCACGGTGCGGCTGATCGCCAGGCCCAGGCCGGTGCCCGGCACGCCCTGGTTGCGGATGTTCGAGCCCCGGAAGAAGCGCTCGAAGAGCCGCGACCGCTCCTCCTCCGGAATTCCGACCCCGGTGTCCACGACGTGCAGAATGACGCCCGCGACGTCGCTGTCCAGGCGGATCTCCACGCGGCCGCCCGCCGGCGTCGAGGTTCGTTGCCGCTGACCACGAACTGGCAGAAGGAGCTCGTGGCCGGCTCGGCGTGCACGCGCTCGAGGTCCGGCGGGAGGCCGTGCCGGCCGACGACGTGCATGCGCTCGTCGTCGACCAGCGTGAGCAGGCCGACCGGGGCCACGACGGGAGCGGGCGGCGAGCCGCACGAGGCCGTCGACCGGGGCCGACGAGGAGCTCAGCAGAAGGCGGGCGCGGGGCAGGGCACGCAGGCGTTCGGGCTGCGTGAGCACGCCGGTATCAAGCTGCGGCATACCACCCTCAACCCGCAGGCACGTAAATCCGATCGTACCGCGAAAAGGGGTAAAACCCGGCTAAAGCCGCAGCTGGGTGGCGCGCGCCAGGGTCGACTCCGGGGGCTCGCCCGACGTCAGGTCGATGTCCTCCTCGATCCGGCCGTCGCCGAGGCGGATCAGCCGGTCGCAGCGGGCCGCGATGTGCTGCTCGTGGGTGGCCAGCAGGACGGTCATGCCGCGCTCGTCGCGCAGGTCCAGCAGCAGGTCGAGGATCTGCGTGCCGTTGGCCGAGTCGAGGTTGCCCGTCGGCTCGTCGGCCAGCAGCAGCCGGGGCGAGCCGATGAGCGCCCGGGCGATCGCCACCCGCTGCTGCTGGCCGCCGGAGAGCTGGGCCGGCAGCGACCGTTCCCGGCCGGCGAGCCCGACCGCGTCGAGCAGTTCCCGGGCGCGGGCGCGTTTGTCGAACCCGACCTTGAACGGCAGGACCGGGGCGATCACGTTGTCCAGGGCGGTCAGGGCGGGCAACAGGTGGTACCGCTGAAACACGAAGCCGACCGTCCGGCGGTACTCGCTCAGACGGCGCCGCCGCAGCGCCGTCACGTCCACCCCGTCCACGACGATCGTCCCCGCGTCGGCCGACTCGATCGCCCCGACCAGGTGCAGCAGGGTCGACTTGCCCGAGCCGCTCGGCCCGGTGACGGCGGTGAAGCTGCCCGCGGCCACCTCCAGCGTCAGCTCGTCGGCGGCGACGATGTCCGGCCCGCCGGTCGGGAAGCGCTTGGTGAGCCCGGTGACGGCGAGCGCGGCCCCGGCGGCGGGCCGTTCAACAACAGGGGCAGACATGCGCGTCACTCCTCGGCGAGCAGGCGGGCGGTGGGCAGGCGCTGGAGCAGCAGCGCGGGGACGATCGCGGCCGCGGTGGCCACCAGCGCGCCGGCCGCGAGCGCGGCGAGCGCGGTCCAGACCAGGCCGGCGGTCACGGTGCCGACCAGCCAGGCCGCGCCGCCGAGGCCGAGCCCGGCCCCGAGCAGGCCGCCGAGCACGCCGATGCCGAGGCCCTCGGCGGCGACCAGGCGGCCCAGGGCGCCGGAGGTCCAGCCGGTGGCGCGCAGCGTCGCGAGCTCGGCCGAGCGGTCGCGGACGTTGAGGTACAGCACGTCGGCGACGGCGAGGGCGCCCAGCAGTACCGTGGCCGCCACCGCGACCGCGTCGACCGAGCGCACCTGCAGCGACACCGCGTCGCCCAGCAGCGTGCCGACGATGGCGCCGTGGAAGGCGAAGGTGATCGCGCCCAGCACCGTGGCCGCGGTGATCCCGATCGCCAGCGCGCACGCGCCGAGCAGGGTCCGCCCGGGCACCCGCAGCAGGTTGCGCAGGCCCAGCCCGATCGGCCCGCGCGGACGCCCGGCCCGCCGCGGCCGGGACGCGACGGGTCGCAGCCCCTTCGCCGGACGCGCCCGGGCGGCGGAAAGCGCCGGCAGCAGCCCGGCCAGAAGAGCCAGAAGCAGCGCTATCGGTACCGCCAGCAGCGCCCGCCCCCACGGCACGCGCACGTCGAGCAGGTACCCGAGCGGCGCCGCGAGCAGCATCGTCCCGGCCCCCGCGACCAGCCCGATCGCGGCGACCTCGCCGAGCACGGCGCCGAACACGCGCCGGGCCGGCCAGCCGAGCGCGGTGAGCGTCGCCAGCTCGGTGCGCCGGTCGCGGACCCCGGCCGCGACCGCGTTGGTGAGGAACAGCGCGCAGACCACGAGTACCAGGACGAACAGCACGACGCTCTTGCGGTCCACGGCGCTGACGATCGCCGCGGCGACCCCCTTGCGGGTCCACAGCTCCGACAGCCGCAGCGCCGGGCGGCCGAACTTGCCCGCCGAGATGTCCACGGCCTGCGGCTGGGGCGACGAGCCGTACGTGATGTCGACGTCGAGCCCGGTCGCGGCGGCGATGCGCTCGGCGACGACCCGCACCCGCTCCCGCGCGGCCGCGTCGAAGCCGTGCACCCCGGCCACCCGCACGCGCACCGCGGAGACCGGGGCCTTGCGCGCGGTGCTCAGCCCGAGCGTCTCGTAGAGCTGGTCGAGCAGGGCGAGGCTGGTCAGCAGGGCCGGCGGGGTGGCCAGGTAGCCGGCCGGGTTGCCGTTGGGCCGCAGCGCGCCGCCGCCGAGCAGGTCGCGGGTGCGCTGGTCGCCGCCGGTGGCCTCGGGGGCCTGGTAGGTCTCCATCGGTACCTTGCTCAGCGGGTCGAACGTCTGCACCCGGCCCGGGTCGTACACGCCGGTGATCTTGGCGTAGCCGAGCTTGCTGGACTGCGCGACGGTGCGGTACGAGGTGTCGTAGAGCTGCCACGGCAGGTGGACGCCCTCGATGTCCTTCACCCGCCACGCCTCCGGGTTGCTCGCGACGGGCACCGCGCTCAGCGAGCCGTCCGGGGCCTCGACGTAGTCGACGCCTCCGACGCGCATGAACGGGCTGAGGAAGGTCAGGTCCCCGACGGCCTGCGGGCGTGACTGCACCGTCCGGGTCTCCAGGTTCGGGCCCGTCATCGCGTCGAGCGTGGCCAGGGCGTGCGGGGGCGTGTCACCGGGCGGCGCGGCGCTCAGGGGCACCCGGCTCAGGCCGATGCGCAGGCTGTTGTCCGGGTAGGGCCGCTCGACCGAGAGCACCGGCACGATGGGCTCGTCGACCGGTGCGGGCGCCCGGCCGAGGGAGTCGGCGGGGCCGAGGTACTGCCCGGCCGTGAGCGTCCGGTCCAGGCCGACCAGCCGCGCCTCGGCCGCGGGGTCGATGGCGGCGAGCAGCATCGGCGTCTTCCAGGTCAGCGTCACCGAGGCCGTGTCCGTGGTCACGACCTGGTCGGCGTGGTCGCCCATCGAGCCCTCCTGGAACCGGCCGTCCGGCAGGAGCTGCAGGATGGTGAGCTGGGCGCCCTGCAGGTCGCTCATCAGGTTGCTCATCTCGCCCATGTCGATCCACTGGCAGACCGGCGCGCCGTCCTCGAGCACGGCGAGCGAGTCGTCGCAGAGCTCCGCGCCCGGGCGGACCGAGCCGTCGCTGAACTGGATGCCCGACGAGCTGGCCCCGTCGATCTTCGGCCAGGCGAGCCGGTGCTTGGTGACGTACAGGAACTCGGCCCGGCCCTGCGCGCTGCTCAGCCCGCGGTCGGCCAGGAACGTGCGGTCGACGCGGATGAGCTGGCGGTCCAGCGTGCGGTCGACCAGGGCGGTGACGTCCACGGAGGCGAAGCGGGTCTGGTTGGCGTAGCCGACCATGGCGATCGGCGCGGCCACATCGACGCCGTCGAGGGCGGCGATGCGGGCCGCCTCGTCGGTGGTGATCCCGCCGTAGATGCCGCTGAGGGAGTTCGGGCGCACCTTCTGCCGGTCGTCCTCCAGGTGCGTGCGGGTGCCCTTGGGGCGCACCAGCACCTGGTACGCGGCGTCGGCGCTGCGGTCGACCTCGCCGGTGACCTGCAGCCGGGCGGTGTCGGTGGCGCCGGTGAGCACGGTGAAGCCGGTGGTGGCCACGAGCACGCCGAGCAGGAGCGCCACCGACCGGCCGCCGCGTCCCCGTAGATGCGCCCAGATGAATGGGATCACGTGCCCTACTCTGGACTACTGCATTGTGACAATGCAAGGGGGTAGAGTCTCGGGGCATGCCGATCCATCACGCGGTGCTGTCGCTGCTGTCGCACGGGCCGAGTTACGGCTACGAGCTCAAGGGCGCCTTCGAGACGGCGGTCGGCCCGCAGTGGGGCCCGCTGAACATCGGCCACCTGTACCAGATCCTGGACCGGCTCTCCCGCGACGGGATGGTGGTGTCGCAGCGGCACGCCCAGGCGATCAAGCCGGACCGCGTGGTCTACGAGATCACCGACGCCGGCCGCGGCGAGCTGCGGCGCTGGCTGGGCGAGGCGTCCCCGCGCAGCGGCGGGTTCCGTGACGACTTCTTCCTCAAGGTGACGGCGGCGGCCCGCTCCGGCGACGCCGACACGGTGAAGACGGTGCTGACCCAGCAGCGCACCTATCTCATGCGCGAGCTGCGCAACCTCGACGGCCTGCGGCGCAAGGCGGAGGACCCGGTGGTGGCGCTGCTGCTCTCGGCGGCCACCCGCCACGTGGAGGCGGACCTGTCCTTCGTCGAGGACGCCGACCGCGCCCTGCTGCGCACCCCGGGCGCCCTCCCCGCCGCCCCGCCGGTCCCCGATGCCGACGCGGCCGAGCGCCTGCGGTCAGCGGGGTAGCAGCGCCTCGGCGCGCAGGCCGGGGATCTCGAACGGCTCGCCCAGCAGCTGGGCCGCGGCCAGGCGCGCGAGGGCCGGGGCGGTCTGGATGCCGGTGCCGCCGAGGCCCGCGAACCAGTAGAAGCCGTCCTGCTTCGGGTCGGGGCCCAGGATCGGGTTGCGGTCGGGGGTGAACGTGCGCAGCCCCGCCCAGCTCGTGCGCACCCGCTCGAGCCGCAGCGTCGTCGCGGCCGTCACGCGCTCCAGGGCCACGCTCACGTCCTGGGGCGCGGCGACCGCGTCGGTGGGCGGGCTCGGGGTCTCGTCGGCCGCGCAGATCAGCAGGCCGCCGCGCTCCGGGCGGAAGTAGTAGCGGTTCGCCACGTCCACGACCAGGGGCCAGCCCGGGCCGATGCCGTCCGCGGCCGCGATCGCGACCGTGCGGCGGTAGCTGGTCAGGCCGGCGACGGGCACCTCCAGGCGGGCCGCGACGGCGTCGGCCCAGGCGCCGGCGGCGTTGACGATCCGCGCGACGGTCAGCTCGCCGCGGTCGGTGGTGACCGTCCACTCCGCGCGGGCCGGGTTCCAGACGCCGGACTCCAGGCCGACCGCGGTGCGCAGGACGGCGCCGGCGGCGGTCGCGCGGTCGCGGTACTGCTGCTGCAGCGCGTCCACGTCGACGTCCTGGGCGGTGCGCTCCACCGCGGCGCGGGCCGTGGCCTCGGGGCGCAGCGCGGGGCAGAGGGTCTGGGCGGCCGCCGGGTCGACGGCGCGCAGGGAGGGGTTCGCGGTCAGCAGGTCGTTGAGCGCGCCGAGGTGGTCGGGGCCGGCGACCCAGACGAGCGGCCGGGCCCGCAGCAGCGGCGTGCCGGACTCGGCCCCGAGCGCGTCGAGAATGGTGCGCGCGGCCCGGGCGAGGGCGCGCTGCTCCGGGGAGCCGAGGCTCTCCGAGAACGCCGCGACCGAGCGTCCGGTCGAGTGGTACGCGAACTGGTTCTCCCGTTCGAGCAGCACGATCCGCAGCTCCGGGCGCAGGCCGCCCGAGCGCTCCACCATCCGGCCATCCAGCTCGGCGAGCTCGGCGGCGAGGGACAGGCCGGCGACGCCCCCGCCGATGATCGCCACGTCTGCGCGTTCGATTGTCCAATCATTGCAGGGCCGGGCCCGATATCGCAGGGAATGAAGCGCGCTCAGCCGGGTAGCGGCCGCCGGTGCAGACCTCAGGCAATTTTGCGGCGCTGGCCGAAGGCTGGCGCGACGCCGCGGTGCTGGTCGTGGGCGACGCGCTGCTCGACGGCTGGCTGTGCGGCACCCCGGCCCGGCTGAGCCGGGAGGCCCCCGTGCCCGTGATCGCCCTGGACGCCACCCGCGAGGTGTGTGGCGGCGCGGCCAACACCGCGGCCAACTTCGCCGCGCTCGGCGCGCGGACCACGCTCGTCGGCGCCGTGGGCGACGACGACGCCGGGGCCCGGCTGCGCACGTGCGTGTGGGACGCCGGCGTGGCCGACCGGCTGGTGACCGCGGTCGGCCGCCGTACGGTCACCAAGCGGCGGGTGGTCGCCGACGGGTACATCCTCGTCCGTTTCGACGACGGCGACACCGGCGCGCTCAGCCCGGTCGCGATCGAGACGCTCCTGCGCCGGCTGGACGAGACCCTGAGCGCCGAGCCGCGCCAGGACGCGGTCGTCGTCTGCGACCACGGCGCCGGCACGCTCGGGCCCGAGGTCCGGGCGCTGCTCGCGGCCCGCCGCCTCGACCTGCCGCTCTTCGCCGTCGACGCGCACGACCTGGCGGTGTGGGCGCCGACCGGGCCCGACCTGGTCACCCCGAACCGGGGCGAGGCCGCCCGCGTGCTCGGCCGGGAGGCGGGGGAGTTCGACCGGGAGCGCGACCGGGGCCAGCTGCTGCGCCGTACCGGGGCCGCCGTCGTCGCGGTGACGCTGGACGCCGAGGGCTCGGCGGTGCTCAGCCTCGACGGGGAGACGGTCGGGACCGCCGCGCCCCCGGCGCCCGTCGCCCACGCGGCCGGGGCGGGCGGGGCCTACCTGGCCGGGTTCGTGCTCGGGCGGCTGGCGGGAGCGGGGCTGGCCGAGGCCGCGGATGTCGCACAGCGTTGCGCCTCGATGGCGATCCGTGGCGTCGGTACCGCGGTGGTGCCGGACCGGCTCGGCCTGCTGGAACGGGCGATATGACCTTTCGGTCCGGATGAGATAAATTGTGGTCGATGTGCGACCTAACCCTCGACGTCCGCGTGCGGGCCGTCCCCGGCGCAGCGCACGACCACCCGGACCTCGCGGCCGTCGGACTTGAACGTGACGCGGGACTGCGGCCCCGGCGCACGGTCGGCGCTCACGATGTGGAATCCGGCGGCGGGGCTGAGGTAACGAACCCGCACCTGACTTCCGTCGCAGCCGGCGACGATGTTCCCGCCCGGCGTGCGCAGGATCTGTGGCGCGTCCGGCGAGGGGGAGGGCGACGGCGTCGCGGGCGCGCCCGGGGCCGGTCGGGCCGCCTTGAGCAGGGCCTTTCGCCCCTGGACGCTCGCGTTGAGCGCCAGGGCGGTCAGCCCGCCCGCGCACAGCACCCAGGCCAGGATGGCCACCACCCAGCGTCCACGTCGCATGTCGCCGGGCTGCCCCGCGGCGCCCGCCGTACACCGGTCGAAGGGCGGGAAAAGGGGCTAGACCGCTTCGTACCCCTGACGACCTTGCTGGTGACTTCCGGCCCAACCTGTCCGTATCATGCCCGAGGCGCCACCCCTCTGCCCCGCGACCCCAGCGAGGAACCGACCGCATGAGAAGCCCTTCGTGGAGAATCCGTACCTGGTCGATCCGCGCCAAGATCATCACGCTGCTGCTGCCCCCGCTGGCATCGCTCGTGGTGATGTGGGTGTTCGCGACGTCGCTCACCACCGGGGCCGCGGCCGAGCTGTTCAACAGCAAGACGTACTCCGATCTGTCGAGCAAGCCGTCCGAGAACGTGATCGTCGCGCTGCAGCGTGAGCGGATGCTCACCCAGGTGTTCCTGGCCACCGGGCGCCAGGAGGGCCGGCCCGAGACCAAGGCGCTCAACGAGCAGCGCGCCAAGGTCGACGAGGTGCTCACCGACTTCCGCCGCCGGGCCGACGACGGCAACCTCCAGGACGCGATCCCCGAGGTGTCCCGGGCCCGCCTGCGCGAGGTCATCAACCAGTTCGACCAGCTCCCGGCCGACCGGGCCCGGATCACCTCGGGCCAGATCGCGCGGGCCGAGGCGATGGACGTCTACAACTGGCCGATCGACGCGATCTACCACTGGTACGACTCGCTGCCGGGCGTCAGCGACGCCCAGCTCACCCGCAACGCCCGCATCGTCATCGCCACCAGCCGCGGCCGCGAGCAGCTCGCCCGCGAGGACGCGATGATCAACGGGGTGGCCGCGGCCGGGCGGTTCCAGAACACCGAGAGCTCCGACCTGATCGCGACCATCGGGGCCAAGCGCAACGTCTACGCCGACGCGACCTACGACCTGCCCAGCAGCGGCCAGGAGATCTGGGACCCGATCGTCACCAGCGACTCGTACAAGCGTGTCCAGGACCTGGAGAACAAGATCCTGTCCGACGCGCGGCCGGGCGCGGGGCTGCCGATCGACATCGCCGCCTGGCGGGACGCCTACGACAAGCTCTTCGCCCAGCTGCGCAACTTCGACCTGCGCTTCGGCGACGTCATCGTGGCCGACGCCGGCCCGGTCGCGACAGGCATCCTGCTGCGCGTCGTCGGCGCCGGCGTGCTCGGACTCCTCGCCGTCGTCCTGTCGATCCTGCTGTCGATCCGCATCGGTCGCTCGATCATCCGCCGCCTGGTCGGCCTGCGCCAGGACGCCCAGGACCTCGCCGACGTGCGCCTGCCGGCGCTGGTGGCCCAGCTGCGCCGCGGGGAGAAGATCGACGTGGTGACGGCGGCGCCGCCGCTGGAGTACGGCGCCGACGAGATCGGCAAGGTGGGCAACGCGTTCAGCGCCGTGCAGCGCACCGCCGTGCAGTCCGCGGTGCAGGAGGCCCAGGTGCGGCAGGGCCTCAACGAGGTCTTCCTCAACATCGCCCGGCGCAGCCAGACCCTGCTGCACCGCCAGCTCGGCCTGCTCGACCGCATGGAGCGGCGCACGACCGACCCCGAGGAGCTCGAGGACCTCTTCCGCGTCGACCACCTCGCCACCCGCATGCGCCGCCACGCCGAGGACCTGGTCATCCTGGCCGGCGCCGCGCCCGGCCGCGGCTGGCGCAACCCGGTGCCGATGGTCGACGTGATCCGCGGCGCGGTCTCCGAGGTCGAGGACTACGCGCGGGTCGGGTTCCTGGCCCTGCCGGAGGCGTCGCTGGTCGGCCGGGCCGTCGCCGACGTCATCCACCTGCTCGCGGAGGTGATCGAGAACGCCACCGCGTACTCGCCGCCGCACACCCGGGTGCAGATCAGCGGGCAGCTGGTGCCGAACGGGTACGCCATCGAGGTCGAGGACCGCGGCCTGGGCATGGCGCCGGAGGCGATCGAGGAGGCCAACCACCGGCTGGCCCAGCCGCCGGAGTTCGACCCGGGCAACTCGGCCCGGCTCGGCCTGTTCGTGGTGGCGCTGCTCGCCGCGCGGCACGGGGTGCGGGTCACCCTGCGCGCCTCGGCGTACGGGGGCATCACCGCGGTCGTGCTGATCCCGCCGCACCTGATCACCGGGGCCACGCACGAGCTGACCGCGCCGACGCCGGCCGAGGAGCGCCAGGCGGCCGAGGAGGCGGTGCTGGAGCTGGAGGCCGCCGACGTGGTGCGCCCGACGATCGAGCTGGTCCCGCCGCTGGCCTCCACACCGTCCGCCTCCGCGTCGCCGGCCGCCACGCCGTCGGCCTCTGCGCCGTCGGCCTCCGCGTCGGCGGCCGAGCAGCCGGTCGAGTACTTCGTGCCCCAGCCGGGCGCGCCGACGCCGGCGGTACCGGCCCCGGCAGTACCGGCCCCGGCAGTACCGCTCCCGCGGGTGTCCCCCGAGAACCGCCGACCCGAACCCGAATCCGAGCCCGAGGACGCCGAGCTCACCGACGACGGACTGCCGCGCCGCCGGCGGCAGGCCAGCCTCGCGCCGCAGCTGCGCGAGCGGACGGAGGAGGAGCGCACCGTCGACGGCATCCCCGCGGCCCAGTTCGCGACCACCTCGGTCGGCGGGCGCTCGCCCGAGCAGACCCGCGCGATGATGACGTCGCTGCAGGCCGGCTTCACCAAGGGCCGCCGCGACGCCGGGCAGATCCCGCCCGGCGACGACCCGAACGCACCGGAAAGGGACGCATAAGTGACGCACTCGACGAGCCGCACCGGCAAGCTCGACTGGCTCCTCGACGATCTCGTCGAGCGGGTCGAGTCGGCGCAGCACGCCGTGGTGCTCTCCGCCGACGGGCTGCTCATGGGCGCGTCCAGCGGACTCGGGCGCGACGACGCCGAGCACCTCTCGGCCGTCGCGTCCGGTTTTCAGAGCCTCGCCCGCAGCGCCGGGCGGCAGTTCAACGGCGGCTCGGTCCGCCAGACCATCGTGGAGATGGACAACTCGTTCCTGTTCGTCACCGCCGCCGGGCAGGGGGCCTGCCTGGCGGTGCTCAGCGCCGCCGACTCGGACATCGGCGTGATCGCCTACGAGATGGCGATGCTGGTGACCAGGGTCGGGCAGTACCTCACCGCACCGTCACGACCGGGCCTCTCGCACGATGCCACGGGGTGAGCCGGAGCGTGATCACGCCTGGATGGACTCCGACGCCGGCCCCGTAGTCCGGCCGTACGCCGTGACGGGCGGTCGCGCCCGTCCGGCGGTCGGCGCCTTCGACCTGGTCGCCTTCGTGGTGAACCGGGCCGACGGCTCGGGCGAGCTGAACCTCCTGCCCGAGCAGCGCGCGATACTGGCGCGCACCAGTGAGCCGGTGTCGGTCGCCGAGCTCGCCTCCCACCTCGACCTCGCGCTCGGCGTTGTGCGCGTCCTGCTCGGCGATCTGCTGCAGCAGGAGCTGATCGAGATGTACGAACCGGAGTACGACCAGTCCGTCGGGCCGCAGCGGCCCGACGATCGCATCCTCAAGGCGGTTGTCAATGGCCTCCGAGCGCTCTGACGGTCACGTTCCCCTCGCGGTGAAGATCCTCATCGCGGGTGGGTTCGGCGTCGGCAAGACCACGCTCGTCAGCGCGGTGAGCGAGATCCGCCCCCTCCAGACAGAGGAGGTGCTCACCAACGCCGGCGTCGGCATCGACGACGTGCACGGCGTCGAGGGCAAGCGCACGACGACCGTGGCCATGGACTTCGGCCGGATCAGCATCAACCAGGACATCGTGCTGTACCTGTTCGGCACGCCGGGACAGGACCGGTTCTGGTTCCTGTGGGACGAGCTGGCGCTGGGCGCGCTCGGGGCGGTGGTGCTGGCCGACACCCGCCGGCTGACCGACTGCTTCCCGTCGGTGGACTACTTCGAGCGCCGCTCCACCCCGTTCCTGGTCGCGGTGAACTGCTTCGACGGCGTGCAGAAGCACAGTGCGGCGCAGATCGCCAAGGCGCTGGACCTCGACCCGGACGTGCCGGTCGTGCTCTGCGACGCGCGGGACCGGCGCTCGGTCAAGGACGTGCTGATCGCGCTGGTCGAGCACGTCATGACGCTCAAGCAGGTCGCGGCTTAGGTCCTGTCCTGCTAGCCGCTCGGCCTGCCGGCGGATCTCCGGCACGGCGGTCGTCTCCCACCAGGCGCCCCGGCGGGCCGGGCCGATCGTGAACAGCCGCTCCGACGGTCCGACGAGCCGGCCGCACTCGTCGACGTCGAGGCCGCGGCCGGTGTCGTCGCGCCGGGCCAGGCCGTCGCGCAGCAGCGCGCGGCCGACCTCGGTGGCGGCGATGCCCTGGGGGCCGGTGCAGTTGACCACGGCCGTCCACTCGCCCTCGACCGGACCGCGGACCACGCGCAGGGTCCGGTCGACGCGCGCGGCCGACGCGGGGGGCATCCGGTGGCGGTGCACCTCCCACCACACGGCGACGTGGCGCAGGAACCGCTGCCGGGCGTCGGGGGAGAGCCGCCGCCACAGCTCGTCGGTCCGGGGCCGGAGGGCGTCGACGGCGCTGCGCCAGTCCGGCTGGGTCGCGGCGAACTTCCGCACCGCGCGCATCAGGCCGGCCAGGTCGCTTCCCTCGTACTCGAACGAGCGATCGGCCGGCAGTACGTCCGCGTGCGTGCGGGGGAGCAGGCCGCGGCGCGAGACCGCCACGACGGGCGCGCGCCCCTCGAGCGCCACGGCCACGTCCACGGCGGTCAGCCCGGTGCCGATCAGCAGGACCGGCCGATCGCCCGCGATCCCGTCCAGGACCCCCGAATCCCACGGATTGGCCACGTACCGCGGGTGCTCCCGCAGCCGCGCCAGCCCGGGCGGAGCGGCCGGCGCGCCGTGCCCGAGCGCGAGGAGCACCCGGTCGCCGCGCAGGGTGCCGCCGCCGCGCAGCTCGACCGTGCCGTCGCCGCGCACCCGGGTCGCCGTGGCGCGCACGTGCGTGAAGGTGGCGGCGCGCAGCCGGTCGTGCAGGTAGTCGCCGAACACCCCCCGCGGGGCGAAGTCGGCCGGGCCGATGCCCAGGTCCTGGTCGCGGCACCAGCGCACGAAGTCGTCGGGCTGGTCGGCGAGGGCGCTCATCGCGGCCGCGCGCGAGTTGAGCAGGTGAGCCGGGTGGCGGGTGCGGTACGCCACCCCGCGCCCGAGCTCGGCCGGCGGCGCCGGATCGACGATCACGACCTGCTGGAACGGGTCCCGGCTCAGGTGGATCGCCGCCAGCGCGCCGCTACAGCCGCCGCCCACGATGACCGTGGTCCCCGTGCGCCCCATCGCGCCTCCTCGTGAATTCCTATTCAACCGATAGACTTTATGGTACTCCCCGAAGGCCGGACGTGTAGAGATGTCGCCAATCGGGCATGTCGTGTCCCATGTCGTCCCTCTTTCGCACCAAGTCGATCGAGCAGTCGATGCGGGACACCGACGAGCCCGGCCACAAGCTGCGCAAGAATCTCTCCGCCTTCGACCTGACCGTCTTCGGCGTGGGGGTCATCATCGGCACGGGCATCTTCGTGCTGACCGGACAGCAGGCGGCCCGCAACGCCGGGCCCGCGATCGTGCTGTCGTTCGCCCTGGCCGGCATCGTGTGCGCGCTGGCCGCCCTCTGCTACGCGGAGTTCGCCTCCACGGTGCCGGTCGCCGGGTCGGCGTACACCTTCTCCTACGCCACCCTGGGCCAGTTCGTCGCCTGGGTGATCGGCTGGGACCTGTGCCTGGAGCTGGCGCTGGGCGCCGCCGTGGTGTCGCGGGGCTGGTCGGCGTACCTCCAGGAGCTCTTCGACCTGCCCTCGTGGCTCGCCGGCGACAAGGCCCGACCCGACTTCGGCGCCGCGTTCATCGTGCTGGTGCTCTCGATCGTGGCGATCGTCGGCGCCAAGCTCTCCGGGCGCGTCACCGGCGTCCTGGTGATCATCAAGCTGGCCGTCGTCATGTTCGTCATCGGCCTGGGCCTGTTCTTCATCAAGGCGGCCAACTACAAGCCGTTCATCCCCGCCGCCGAGCCCTCCGCCAAGTCCTCCGGCGGCGACGCGCCGCTGCTGCAGGTGCTCGCCGGGATCACGCCCCAGCACTTCGGCTGGTTCGGCATCGTGGCCGCGGCGTCGATCGTGTTCTTCGCGTACATCGGCTTCGACGTGGTGGCGACGACCGCCGAGGAGACCGCCCGCCCGCAGCGCGACGTGCCCCGCGGCATCATCGGCTCGCTGATCATCTGCGGGGTGCTCTACATGGCGGTGTCGTTCGTGGTCACCGGCATGGCGCACTACAGCGACCTGAACACGGCGGCCCCGCTGGCCAAGGCGTTCGACCTGGCCGGGCAGGGCTGGGCGGCCAACCTGATCTCCCTCGGCGCGGTCTGCGGCATCACCTCGGTGATCCTGGTCCTGCTGGTGGGCCAGGCTCGGGTCTCCTTCGCGATGGCCCGCGACGGCCTGCTGCCGCCGGTGCTGGCCAAGGTCCACCCGCGCTTCGGCACCCCGTGGGTCATGTCGGCGATCACCGGCGTGGTCGTGCTCGTGCTGGCCGCGTTCGTGCCGCTGTCCGAACTGTCCGAGCTGACCAGCATCGGCACCCTGTTCGCGTTCATCGTGGTGTCGATCGGCGTGGTCGTGCTGCGCCGCACCCGGCCCGACCTGCCGCGCGGCTTCAAGGCGCCGCTGGTGCCGGTGCTGCCCATCGTCAGCGTGCTGGCGAGCCTGTGGCTGATGCTGAACCTGCCCGTGGTCACCTGGGTGCGGTTCCTCATCTGGATGGCGGTCGGGCTGGTCGTGTACTTCGGCTACGGCATGCGCCGGGCCAAGCTGTCGGCGGAGCGCGACGAGGCGGCCCCGGTCAAATCGACCTAATGTGGGGGCATGACCGATTGGGGCCTGTCGTCCGATGACTACCACCTGGACCTCAGCCCGGACGACGTGGCCGACCCCGAGGCGGTGTTCGGCCACGGTCCGCTGACGGCCGAGTCCTACGGCACGGCCGGGCTCTCCTCGGCCGACCCCGGGGCCGGCGCCGGCGACCCCGGGCTGTCGGCCGGGGAGATGGGCGGGGACGCGGAGACGGTCGGCTACGACTCCGACGGCGACGGCCGGGTCGACATGCTCCTGGCCGACACCGACGGCGACGGCCGGACCGACGTGGCGATGTGGGACACCAACCACGACGGCCTGGTCGACCAGGTGGCGTACGACCAGGACCACGACGGCAAGATCGACCTGATCTACCACGACGACGACTTCGACGGTCACGTCGACCGGGTGGAGTCGGCCGACGGGACCGGCGAGCTGCCCGGGTACGCCTCGAACTAGGGGTTGCGGATCTCGCGCATCTGCTTGTCGTAGGAGCGCTTGCCGACCAGCTTCCACAGCACCCGCGCCGGGAGGGGCAGCAGCGCCAGGAACCGGGTGCGCTCCTCCGGCGTGGCGTCCTCCAGCAGCGCGCCCAGCATGAACAGCAGCTTGTCCTTCGGCGTCTTCGTGCGCGCGTGCTCGCCCAGCTCGGCCCACTCCGCCGCCGTGATGTGCTCGTGGATGAGCGGCAGGACCTGCCGCTCCTCCTCGTCGAGGTGCAGGAGCAGGTCGCGGCGGTGCCGGGCGAGCGCGGCCACGAGGGCGTCGCGCTCCGGCTCGGCGGGGCTGCGCTCCCAGGCGTCGAGCCCGCGCTGGACCTCCTGCAGCCCGGCGTCAACGGTCTGGTGCTGCTGCTCCATGCGCAGCACGAGCTCGGCGTCGAGGTCGACGCGGGCCAGCAGCTTGGGCCAGAGCAGCTCGTCCTCGCTGGTGTGGTGGCCGTGCAGGCCCTCGATGTACTCCCGGGCGAGCCCGGCCAGCCGCGCGGCCCTCGCGGTGTCGCCCGGGCGGACGGCGCCGATCAGGTCGTGCAGGTTCTGCGACTCCCGGCGGAAGACGCGGTGGACGACGATCATCTCCTGGACCCAGGGACGCTCGGCCGTGGCGATGGTGGCGCTCATTATGGGTGACTCCTCACGTTTGCGGTTCGCCCGCTCGACGGCCCGGCGCCGCGATCGGTTCAGATTTCGTGGCCATAACCGTCGCCGTAGTGTCTTGTAGCGGTCTTGGAGGTCGCTTGGCGGCGATTACGATGGCGGCCGTCATGCTGCTGCGGGTACTGGGACCCTTCGAGGTCGAGACGGAAGCGGGCGGTACCGCCGACCTCGGCGGCCCCCGCCAGCGCGCCGTGCTCGCGTTGCTGCTCTCCGCCCGCGGCGACGTCGTCTCGGTCGACCGGATGATCGAGGACCTCTGGCGCGGCGAGGCCCCGCCCCGGGCCATCGCGTCGCTGCAGGCGTACGTCTCCAACCTCCGCCGCCTTCTCGAGCCCGACCGCGAGCGCCGCGCCGCGGCCCGTCTGCTGGTCAGCGCCCCGCCCGGCTACGCCATCCGGCTCCCGGTGGAGGCCGTCGACGCCTGGCGGTTCGAGCGCCTGCTCGCCGACGCCCGCGCCGCCCTGCCGGCGGAGCCGGACCGGGCCCGGCTGCTGCTGCGTGCGTCCCTGCAGCTGTGGCGCGGCGACGCCTACGCCGAGTTCGCCGCGGAGGCCTGGGCCCAGCCGGAGGCGGTGCGCCTGGAGGAGCTGCGCCTCGCCGCCCAGGAGCTGCTGCTCGACGCGACCCTGCGGGCCGGCGGGGCGGCCGAGGCGGTCGCCGAGGCCGAGCTGCTCACCCGGCAGGCGCCGCTGCGCGAGGAGCGCTGGCGGCTGCTGGCCCTGGCGCTGTGGGGCAGCGGCCGGCAGGCCGACGCGCTGGCCGCCCTGCGCCGGGCGCGCGCGATCCTCGCCGAGGAGCTGGGCCTGGACCCCGGCCGGGCGCTGCTCGACCTGGAGGCGGCGATCCTGGCCGGCGGCATGTACGAGAACGCCGGGCCGTCCGCGCCGCCGGCGCCCGACCGCGCCGCCGCGGACACCGATGACCTGTTCGTGGGCCGCGCCGGCGAGCTCGCCGCGCTCCGGGCGGTCGCCGCCCCGGGCGTCGTCCTGATCAGCGGGGAGGCGGGGGTCGGCAAGAGCAGCCTGCTGGCCCGGTACCGCCAGGAGCTGGCCCGGCAGGGCTGGCTCGTGGTCGTCGGGCGCTGCCCCGAGGTCGAGGGCGCGCCGCCGGCCTGGGCCTGGGTGGAGGCGTTGCGCGGGCTGGCCGGCACCGCGCCGCCCGGGGACCTCGCGCCCGAGCTGCGCCCGCTGCTCGACGAGGACGGCGGGGCCGGGCCGGGCGAGGACGTCGCGGCCGGGCGGTTCCGGCTGCACCGGGCGGTCACGCGCTGGCTCGGCGCGGTCGCGGCCGGGCGGCCCCTCGCCGTGGTCCTCGACGACCTGCACGCGGCCGACGGCGAGACCCTCATGCTGCTCGAGAGCGCGGCCGAGCTGGTCGCGCCGGGCGGGCCGGCGCTGCTGCTCGTCGCCGCGCTGCGCCCGAACGACAACCGGGAACGGCTGGCCGCGACCATGGCGGCGCTCGCGCGGCGCTCGCCCGTGCGGGTACCGCTGCCGGGTCTCGGCCAGGACGACGTCGCACGGCTGGTCGAGGCGTTCGCGGGCACGGCCGTGGACGCCGGCACCGTCGCCGCGCTCGCCGAGCGGACCGGCGGCAACCCCTTCTACGTGCGCGAGTCCGCGCGGCTGCTCGCCTCCGAGGGGGCGCTGGTGGCCACGTCCGAGGTGCCCGAGGGGGTGCGCGACGTGCTGCGGCGGCGGCTGTCGCGGCTGCCCCCGGCGGCGGTCGCGGTGCTGCGCCTCGCGGCCGTGGTCGGGCGGGAGGCCGACGTCGAGACGCTCGTGGAGGCGGCCGACGCCGAGGAGGGCACGGTGCTCGACGCGCTCGAGGCCGGGCTCATCGCCGGCCTGCTCACCGAGCCGGCGCCCGGGCGCGTGCGGTTCGTGCACGGGCTGGTCCGCGACACCATGTACACCGACCTGTCCCGCCTGCGCCGCGCCCGCATGCACGGGCGGGTCGCGGCCAGCACCCGGCGGCTGCGGCCCGACGACTACCCGGCGCTGGCCCACCACTACGCGCGCGCCGCGTCCTCCGAGACCGCGGCCGCGGCCGTCGACTACGCGGTGCGGGCGGCGGAGCTGGCTGAGCGGCGCTACGCGTACGACGCCGCGGCCGAGGTGCTCGGCGCCGCGGTGGCCGCGCTCGAGGCGGCCGGCACCGTGGCCGGGGACCGCGACGCGCTGCTCGTCGACCTGCTCGGGCGGCTGCTGCGGGCCCAGGCCAGCGCGGGCGCGGTGGCGGCGGCGCGGCGGACCCGCCAGCGGGCGGTCGACGTCGCCACCGCCGCGAACCGGGACGACCTGCTCGTCGCGGCCTTCACCGCGTGGACGGTGGCGACGCCGTGGCAGATCCACGAGTACGGCGTGATCGACGAGCGGATCGTCGACGTGCTCAGCGGCCTGCTGCGCCGCGGCGACTTCGCCCCGGCCGACCGCTGCCGGCTGCTCGACGCGCTCAGCAACGAGCTCGACGGCGAGATCGACGAGCGCGGCGCCGCGGCCGGGCGGGCGGCGCTGGAGATCGCCCGCGGCCTCGGCGACCCGGGGCTGCTCGCGCTCGGGCTGGCCGCGCGGGGCCGGACCATGGCCTTCGACCGGGACGTGGCGGCCCGCCGCGCCGTGGCGCTGGAGCTGCGGGCGCTCGCCGCCGAGCACGGGCTGGTGACCTACGAGTGGCTCGCCGAGCTGCAGCTGGGCAACTGCGCCGCGGCGGCGAACGAGCCGGACGAGGTGCGCGCGGCGGTGGCCCGGCAGGGCACGCTCGCCGAGGCTTACCACCTCGCCGAGCCGCTCGCGATCAACCTGGCCGCCCGGGCCACCCTCGCCCACATCGAGGGCGACCTGGCCGGCGCGCACGCCCTCTACGACGAGGCCCGCGAGCACATGCGCCGCCAGGGCTCGCTGCACGGCGAGGGCTTCCACTTCATCGGCACGTTCAGCGTCATGGCGAGCGAGGGGCGGCTCGCCGAGCTCGTCGACGCGACCCGGCTGATCTGCCAGGAGCTCGGGGCGGTCGGCTTCGACGCCTACGCGCTCGTCCTGGCCGCGGCCGGGCGGACCGACGAGGCGCGGGCGGTGCGCATCGCCGAGTACCCGATCCGCCCCGACTACTTCGGCTCCGCCTTCTACACCGTGCGCGCCCAGGCGATCGTCGCGCTGGGCCGCGCCGACCTCGCCCCGCCGGTCATCGAGGCCCTGCTGCCGGTGCGCGACCAGCTGGGCGGGGTGGCGAGCACCTCGCTCGCGATGCAGCCGGTCGCGCTGAGCCTCGGCGAGCTGTACCGCCTGCAGGACCGCCCGGAGGAGGCGACCGCCGCCTTCCAGCTCGCCGCGGACGTGGCTAGCCGCTGGAACTCCCCGCACTGGCTGGCGCGGGCGAAGGCGCTGCTCTCGGACTCCTGACCGCGCCGGCGACCACGAGCGCGACCGCCCCGGCGGCGAAGCCCGCGTTGCCCCACCAGCGCACCGGGTCGCCCGGCTCCAGCAGCGCGGTGAGGGCGAAGCCGCCCCAGGCGTACGTCAGCAGCGCCCCGGCCGCGAGCGCCATCACGTGCCTGTCGCTCCAGCGGGTCCGGGCCAGCCACACGCTCCCGGCCGCGAGCCAGGCGACGCCGAAGGCGAACCCGGCCCACGACTCCGGCCGCGCGAAGAACACCGTGGCGGCGACGAACGCGAGGACCCCGGCGAGCCCGACCCGCGGCGCCGGCCAGGCCGGCCGGAAGGTGCCCCGCGCGAGGAACGCGAGCCCGACGAGCGCCAGGGCCGCCGCGGCGGCCCCGATCCGCTGGCCCGGGCTCGCGAGGAAGCCCTCGCTGTCGCGGATCTCCGTGTAGATGATCCGGCACCCGAGGAGGTAGACGAGCGCGGTGACGACGAGCCCGGGCCGGCCGAGCCAGGGCCCGCGCCGGGTCGTCAGGTGCTCCACCAGGGCGACCGGCACGGCGATGCTCCAGATCGCGTGGCCGGCCACGAACGCCAGGGTGCTCGCGGCGGACAGGCCCAGGGCCGGGATCGGGGTGACGGCCTGGAAGTCGTGGCCCTCGAATGACGGGTTGAACAGGGACTGGTCGACCAGGCCGGCCTCGATCACCCCGTACGCGGCGCCGAGCAGCAGGATCGTGGGGAAGCCGCGGCCCGTGCGCCGGGCCGCCTCGCGGATCAGCAGGGCCCCGCCGCCGTACATCGGGACGAGGAAGAGCAGCGCGGGCAGGACCCGCACGGAGAGGTTGCCCAGCAGGTACTCGCCGACCAGCGGGGCCAGGAGCAGCAGGGCGATGACGGGCCGGAAGCGACGCATGACATCCAGTGCAGCCGGGCCCGGGGGTGGCTCCTAGCTGCGAAAGTCGACGGCCCGGCCCTCATTAGTGGGCTCCAAGTGGGCTGAAAGCGAGGTGCGGCAGGGTGATCCCATACCCGAGGAGGAATCATGTTGTCCCGTTCTCTCGGCCGGCTCGGTGGTGCGGCCGCCGCGCACCCCTGGCGCACGATCGGCGCGTGGCTGATCGCGCTCGTCGCCCTCACCGCCCTGTCGGCCGGGTTCGGCGGCACCCCGCACGACGACTACAACGTGCCCGGCACCCAGTCCCAGGCCGGCACCGAGTTCCTGCGCACCCACTTCCCGCAGATGTCCGGCGCCGACGCGCGCGTCGTGGTGCACGGCGACCACGAGCTCGACCCGGCCGCGCTCGAGGCGCTGCGCGGGCGGCTCGCCAAGATGCCCTCGGCCGGGGTCGTCGCGCCGGTCCGGCGCTCGTCCGACGGGGACACGGCGCTCATCGGGGTGCAGTACGACATCCCGGTCACCGACTTCCAGGGCACCTCGGCGATGGACGCCCTGCGCGCCGCGGCCGAGCCGCTGCAGCGCGAGGGTGTGCAGGTCGAGTTCGGCGGCCAGGTCGCCGAGAACATCTCGGCGCCGAGCGGCACCGCGGAGGCGGTAGGCATCGTCGCCGCGCTGCTGATCCTGGTGTTCGCGCTCGCCTCGGTCGTCGCCGCCGGGCTCCCGCTCGTCGTGGCCGTCGCCGGGCTGGGCGTCGCGACCGCGGTCATCGCC
This sequence comes from Dactylosporangium sp. McL0621, assembly GCF_049995355.1. Lineage (NCBI taxonomy): Bacteria > Bacillati > Actinomycetota > Actinomycetes > Micromonosporales > Micromonosporaceae > Dactylosporangium > Dactylosporangium sp. McL0621. The sequence continues at coordinate 11,549,587 of NZ_CP188259.1, read as the reverse complement.
CTACTGGAGCGGGCCACCGACATCAGCAACACCGCGCCGACGGTCGCCACCATGGTCGGGCTCGGCGTCGGCATCGACTACGCGCTGCTGCTCGTGGCCCGGCACGTCGAGGGCCTCCGGCGCGGCCTCACCCCGCGCGCGGCGGCCGCCGAGGCCAACGCCACCGCGGGCGCCTCGGTCGTCGTGGCCGGGCTCACCGTCCTCGTGTCGCTGTTCGGGCTCAAGCTCGCCACGCTGCCGGTGTACTCCTCCTTCGGCTACGCCACCTTCGCCGCCGTCGTCGCCGTGATGGCCGCGGCGCTCACGCTCGTCCCCGCGCTCTGCGGGCTGGCCGGGCACCGCGTCCTGCCCCGGAAGGCCCGCAAGGGCCGGCCCGAGCGGACCCCGGGCACGAGCCTCACCGCGCGCTGGGCCGCCGCCGTCGGGCGCCGCCCGGTCATCGCCGCGCTCGCGTCGCTTGTCGTGCTCGCCGGGCTGGCCGCGCCCATGCTCGGCATGCGCACCTGGCCCCAGGACGCCGGCAGCCAGCCGACGTCGAACACCACCCGGCTCGCCTACGACCTGGTCTCGGCCGAGTTCGGCCCGGGCGCGAACGGCCCGCTGCTGCTGGCCGTCGACACCACCGCGGTGCCCGACGTCGACGGCCTGGTGGCGCGGCTGCGCGCCGAGCCCGGCGTCGCCGCCGTCGCGCCGCCCGCGGTCAACGGCACCGCGGCCGTCATCGTGGTCGAGCCCACGACCGGCCCGCAGGACGAGGCGACGACCCGGCTGCTCGACCGCCTGCGCGGCGGGGTCCTGCCGGCCGGGGTGCTGGTGACCGGGCTCGTGGCGGTGTTCGCCGACATCTCCGAGCGGCTCGCCGACCGGCTGTGGATCGTCGTCGCGTTCGTGGTGGCGCTGTCGCTGCTGCTGCTCACCGTGCTGTTCCGGGCGCCGGTGGTGGCCGTGAAGGCGGCGGTCATGAACCTGCTGTCGGTCGCCGCGGCCTACGGCGTGATGACCGCCGTCTTCCAGACCGACGCCGGCGCGCGGCTGGTCGGCCTGCCGCACGCGGTGCCGGTCTCCAGCTGGGTGCCGATCCTGCTGTTCACCGTCCTCTTCGGACTGTCCATGGACTACGAGGTGTTCCTGCTCGGCCGGGTCCGCGAGGACTGGCTCGCGACCGGCGACGCCAAGGGCAGCGTGGTCCGCGGCCTGTCCGCGACCGGGCGGGTGATCAGCAGCGCGGCCGCCATCATGGTCGCGGTGTTCGTCGGCTTCGCGCTGGACCCCGACGTGACGGTGAAGATGATCGGCGTCGGCATGGCGGTGGCCGTGTTCGTCGACGCCACGCTGGTGCGGCTGGTGCTGGTGCCGGCGACGATGGCGCTGCTCGGCCGGGCGAACTGGTGGCTGCCGCGCTGGCTGGACCGGCTGCTGCCGCACGTGGACGTGGAGCGGCCCGCCGCCTCACCGGCCCCGGAGCCGGCGCCGGTCGGCTGAGCCCCGCCTGGTTACCCTCGGCGCTTCCCGCAGGCCGAGGGTCACCAGCACGCGGCGGGTGGTGTCGGCGAACGGGCGCAGCACCCAGGTGTGCACCCAGCGGGCCGGCGGGACCACGACGTACCGCCAGACGAACCGGAGCGGGATGACGACCAGGTAGCGCCAGAGCAGGACCACCGAGTGGTTCCAGGCCCAGGCGATCGCCATCCCGATCGGGACGACCACCCAGCGCCACACGAACGCGATCGCCTTGCCGATCGGGACGACCACCGAGCGCCACACGAACGCGATCGCCTTGCCGATCGGGGTGAGCAGGTAGCGGTAGACGAGGCCCATGGCCCAGCCGACCGCCCGGCCCACCTCCAGCAGGACCCGGCCGAGCAGGTTCCAGAAGGGGGCCGTGGCCTTGAGCAGCCACCAGATCCCCTGGGCCACGGGCACCAGCACGTACTTGGCGAACCAGACCAGCGGGGTCCACAGGATGTGCACCGTGATCCAGCGCAGCGGGATCCAGATGACATAGTGCAGGAACGGGATCAGGACGTACTCGGCGATCGGCGCCCCGACGTACTTCCACAGGACCCGCATCACCCAGGCGAAGGCGTCCCAGGCCAGCTTGAACGGCACCACGAAGATGACCGCCAGGACGCGGATCGGCCAGGCCAGCCACCCCGGCAGCGGCTGCACCTCGTCGCGCGCGGTCATGCTGCCCCCTCGCTTCGCTCGTCCGCGGCCTGACCGTCGAACTGTGCCAGCCGATGACCGGTCCCTCCGCTGCGCTCCGGACCGGTCATGAGCGCCCCGCCAGCTCGTGCCGGGCGTGCATGAGGGCGTAGCCGAGCAGGTTGAGCCCCCGCCACCGCTCCGGGTTCGCCGCGGCCTCGTCGTCGGCGGCCAGGCCGATGCCCCACACGCGGTCCAGCGGGCTCGCCTCCACCAGCACGCGGTCGCCGGTGCCCAGCAGGTAGGCGCGCAGGCCGTCGTCGGCGTCGAACTTGGCCCGGCTGGCCGCCACGACGATCGCGAACCGCTCGCGCTCCCAGGTCGGCTCGTCGAAGCCCTTCACGGTGCGGCCGAGGCTCTTGGCCTGGTTCGGGTGCGACACGCCCAGCACCCGGGCCGCGGTGTGCTCGTCGCCGAAGAGCCGGGCCTTGCGCCACATCATGTAGTGCTCGGCCGACGGGAACCCGACACCGTCCACCTCGAAGCGCGCCGGCCACCACTGGCTCAGGCAGCTCGGGCCGAGCCCGCCGCCGGGGCGGGGCGTGTGGCCCCAGAAGTACAGGTACTTGACGCGGGCCCCGGACCTGATCAGGCCGAGCAGCTCTTCGTTGGAGGAGGGCGGTGCGGACATGACCCCGAGTGTGCCCGATCACCGCGAATTGTCATGTCGGATATTCGCTGCTCTCGGCGGTGGGAAGGATCACCGTCACCGTCATGCCGCCGCCGTCGCGGGGGTCGGCGAAGACCCGGCCGCCGTGCGCCGTCGCGACCGCGCGGACGATCGACAGCCCGAGGCCCGCGCCGGAGCTCGCCGCCCGGTCGGGGCCGAGGCGGCGGAACGGTTCGAAGAGGTTCGGAATCTCGTACCGCGGCACGACCGGCCCGGTGTTGCTCACGGTCACGTAGGCCCCGTCGGGCCGCGTCCCGCTCTCCACCCGCACCCAGCCGCCGGCGGGCACATTGTGCCGGACCCCGTTCTCGACGAGGTTGTGCACCAGCCGCTCCAGCAGCACCGCGTTGCCGGTCGTCGGCGCCTCGTCGGCGACCGCCGTCACCTTCACGTCCGCGTCCTGCTGCAGGGCGGCCACGTGGGCGACGACGTCGGCGAGGTCCACATAGGACCGCTCGGCGACCGCGCGCTCGGAGCGGGCGAGCAGCAGCAGCCCGTCGATGAGCCGCTCGTGCCGGTCGTTTACGGCCAGTAGCGTGCGGCCCAGCTGGCGCAGCTCCGTCGGGGCGTCCGGGTGGTCGGTGGAGACCTCCAGCAGCGTGCGGTTGAGGGTGAGCGGGGTGCGCAGCTCGTGCGAGGCGTTGGCGATGAAGCGCCGCTGGACGTCGAAGGACTTGTCGAGCCGGGCGATCATCAGGTCGAACGTGTCGGCCAGCTCCTTGACCTCGTCGTAGGGCCCGGTGAGCGCGATCCGCTCGTGCAGGCCGCGGTCCGGGGCGCCCGCGATGCGCCGCGCCGTCTCGGTGACCCGGTGCAGCGGCTGCAGCAGCCGGCCGGCGACGAGCCAGCTGAACGCGAGCCCGATCACCACCACCACGGCGAGGGCGATGGAGCCCTGGGTGAGCACCGCCTGGGTCGCATCGGAGCGGAACTCGCCCTGGATGTTCGTGATCAGGTTCCCGGCGACGCCGGCCGGGGGGCCGTCGATGCTCTTGGAGATGTACGCCTTGTCGCCCAGCTGCTGGAACACGAGCAGGTAGGTGATGCCGAGCAGCACCAGGCCACCCACCAGCAGCATCCCGCCGACGACCAGGGTCAGCCGGGTCCGGATGGTCATCTTCTTCATGGAATGCGGTACCCCACTCCCGGCTCGGTCAGCACCACGGCGGGCTCGCCCAGCTTCCGCCGCAGCTTCAGGATCGTCATCCGCACGGTGTGCGTGAACGGGTCGGCGTGCTCGTCCCAGGCCTTCTCCAGCAGCTGCTCGGCCGAGACCGCGGCGCCCGCGGCCCGCAGCAGCTCGGCGAGGACCGCGAACTCCTTGCGCGACAGCGGGACGTAGCGGCCGTCGCGGTACACCTCCCGGCGGTGCGGGTCGAGGCGGATCCCGGCGCGCTCCAGCACCGGCGGCGCGGCCGGGCGGGCCCGCCGCCCGAGCGCCGCCACACGGGCAGCCAGCTCGCGGAACGCGAACGGCTTCGGCAGGTAGTCGTCGGCCCCCAGGGCGAGCCCGGCGACCCGGTCGTCGACGTCGGCGGCCGCGGTCAGCATGAGCACCCGCGCCGCCGACTCGCGCCGGGCCAGCTCGCGGCAGACCTCGTCGCCGTGCAGCACCGGCAGGTCGCGGTCGAGCACCACGACGTCGTAGTCGTTCACGTCGAGCCGCTCCAGCGCGGACGCGCCGTCGTGGACCACGTCGACGGCGTGGGTCTCCCGCCGCAGGCCCTGCGCGACCGTCTCGGCCAGCAGCGCCTCGTCCTCGACCACCAATATCCGCATGACCCCATCGTCCTCCGCCCCGGTGTCACCGCGGTGTCAACGTTTGCGGTTACGGCCGGTTGACGCGCGCGGGCCTTGACTGCTGGTGCACCTACACCCTTTTCGACGGAGGAGGCATCATGCGCATCAGGACCGGCCTCGCGCTCGGCCTGCTGCTCCTGCTCACCGCGGCCGGCTGCGGCAAGGCCACCGGCGGCGACAACGGCGTGGCGACCGCGGGCGACGGCAAGGCGAGCCCGACCGCGACCGCCAGCAGCGGGACGGGCAACCGGGATCCGAAAGCCGACCAGGAGGCGTTCCTCAAGTTCGCGCAGTGCATGCGCGACCACGGCGTGCCGATGGACGACCCGCAGTTCGACGGCGGCGGCATCAGCCTGATGATCCCGGAGGGCACCGACAAGTCCAAGGTCGACGCGGCCCAGGCGGAGTGCAAGCAGTACATGCCCAACGGCGGCGAGCCGCCCAAGCTCAGCCCGGAGCAGCAGGAGCGGATGCGCAAGTACGCCCAGTGCATGCGCGACCAGGGGATCACCAACTTCCCGGACCCGAGCGAGGACGGCGGGTTCCAGATCGACGGCAACAAGCTCGGCGTCGACCCCCGGGGCGAGCAGATGAAGGCGGCCGAGAAGGCCTGTGAGCAGTACGACATGGGCCCCAGGACCGGCGCGGGCGGCGGCGGTGACGGCGGCGACGGCGGCGAGAAGTCGACCGAGAACCACGAGTCGGGGAGCGGGGCATGAGCAACCGCCGCAGGCGCGCACGCGCGGGACGGGTGATCTTCGGGGTGGCGGCGGTGGCCGCGGTCGGCGCCGCGGCGGCGGCCGGGCTGGGGCTGCCCGAGCGCGGCAGCGACGCCGGCACCCCGACGAGCACCCTGCCGGCCAAGACCGCGCAGGTCAGCAAGCAGACGCTTGTCGACACCGAGAACCACGACGGCAAGCTCGGCCACGGCGACAGCCGGACCCTCAGCGGCCGCGGCGCGGGCACGCTGACCGAGGTGCCCGCCGTCGGCGCGGTCGTGCAGCGCGGCCAGGCCCTCTACCGGGCTGACAACACCCCGGTCGTCCTGCTGTACGGCTCGATGCCGTCGTACCGCAACCTCACCGTCGGCGACGAGGGGGCCGACGTCAAGCAGCTCGAGGAGAACCTCGCCGAGCTCGGGTACACCGGCTTCACCGTCGACGACAAGTACTCCTCGTCGACGGCGAGCGCGGTGAAGAAGTGGCAGGGCGACCTCGGCATCACCAAGACGGGCACGGTGGAGGCGGCGCGGATCGTGTACGCCACCGGCGCCGTCCGCGTCGACGAGCACAAGGCCGAGGCGGGCGACCCGGCCGGGGGCGCGATCCTGGCGTACACCTCCACGGTCCCGGTCGTGTCCGTCGACCTCGACCCCGAGGACCACCGGCTGGCCAAGTCGGGCACCGCGGTCACGGTCAAGCTGCCCGACGGCAAGAGCGTCGCCGGGAAGATCGCGGTGGTGCAGACGGTCATCCAGCCGGCCCAGGGCAACACGCCGGCGGAGACGAAGTACCGGCTCTCGATCACCCCGGACGACACGAAGGCCTTCGACGGGCTGGACCAGATGACGGTCACCGTCACCTTCACCGCCGGCAAGCGCGAGAACGTGCTCGCCGTGCCGGTACAGGCACTGCTCGCGCTCGCCGAGGGCGGCTACGGGGTGCAGGTCGTGGAGAACGGCGCCGCGAAGGTCGTGGCGGTCAAGGTCGGCCTGTTCGCCGCGGGCAAGGTCGAGGTGACCGGCGACGGGATCTCGGCCGGCACGGTCGTCGGGATGCCGGGATGACCCCGGTCGTCGAGCTCGAAGCGGTGCGCAAGGAGTACCCGGGCGGGGTGGTCGCCGTCCGCGACGTCAGTCTCACCGTCGTCGCGGGGGAGTTCGTGGCCATCGTGGGCCCCTCCGGTTCGGGCAAGAGCACCATGCTGCACCTCATCGGTACCCTCGACCGCCCGTCGGCCGGCTCGGTGCGCATCGACGGCCACGAGGTCGCGCGGCTGCGCGACCGCCAGCTGTCCGCACTGCGGGCGCGGCGCATCGGCTTCGTGTTCCAGCAGTTCCACCTGGCCCCGGGCCAGCCCGCACTGGACAACGTCGCCGACGGGCTGCTCTACGCGGGCCCGTCGCGGGCCGAGCGGCGCCACCGGGCCGAGGAGGCGCTCGTGCGGGTCGGGCTGGGCGACCGGCTCGACCACCTGCCGCACGAGCTCTCCGGCGGCGAGAAACAGCGGGTCGCGATCGCCCGGGCGGTCGTCGGCGAGCCGGCCATCCTGCTCGCCGACGAGCCGACCGGCAACCTCGACTCCGCGTCCGGGGCCGGCGTGATGCAGCTGCTCGGGGAGCTGCATCACGCCGGCACCACGATCCTCGTGATCACGCACGACCAGCAGATCGCGGCGAGCCTGCCGCGCCAGGTGAGCATGCGCGACGGGGAGGTGGTCTCGGATGACGACGTCGTTGGCGCCGGCGCGGCTGGCGCCCGCTGACGTGGTCCGGGTCGGCGGGGCCGGCCTGCGGACCCGGCCGATGCGGGCGTTCCTGTCGGCCCTGGGCATCGCGATCGGCATCGCCGCGATGGTCTCCGTCGTCGGCATCTCCTCGTCCAGCCGGGCCGAGCTCGACCGGCAGCTCGCCGCGCTCGGGACCAACCTGCTCACCGTCGCGCCCGGCAACGACATCTTCGGCGACAACGCCACGCTGCCGGACGAGGCGGTGGAGATGATCGGGCGGATCGGGCCGGTGACCGAGGTGTCGGCGGTCGGGAAGGTGGCGGACGTGCACGTGTACCGCACCGACCAGATCCCCGCCGGGCAGACCAACGCGATCACGCTGCGGGCGGCCCAGCTGGAGCTGCCCCGGACCGTCGGCGCCAGGCTGGCCTCCGGGACGTGGCTGAACGCGGCCACCGCGCAGTTCCCGACGGTCGTCCTCGGCTCGGCGGCGGCCCGGCGGCTGGGCGTCTACGACGTCGGGGACGGCGTCCAGATCTACATCCACGCCCGGTGGTTCACCGTGGTCGGGATTCTGGCGGCGGTACCGCTGGCGCCCGAGCTGGACTCGTCGGCGCTCATCGGCTGGGAGGCGGCCAAGACGTACGCCGGCTTCGACGGGCACGCGACGACCGTCTACACCCGCGCGCAGGACGACCAGGTCGAGGCGGTCCAGGGCGTGCTCGCCCGCACCGCCAACCCCTCGGCGCCCAACCAGGTGAAGGTGTCGCGCCCCTCCGACGCGCTCGCCGCCCGGCAGGCCACCGACAAGACCTTCACCGGCCTGCTGCTCGGCCTGGGCGCGGTCGCGCTGCTCGTCGGCGGCGTCGGGGTGGCCAACACGATGGTCATCTCGGTGCTGGAGCGCCGCGCGGAGATCGGGCTGCGGCGCGCACTGGGCGCCACCCGCGGGCAGGTCCTCGTGCAGTTCCTCGCCGAGTCGCTGCTGCTGTCCGCGCTCGGGGGCGTCGGCGGGGTCACCACCGGGATCGCGGTGACGGCCCTGTACGCCACCACCCGCGACTGGCCGGCGGTGGTGCCGGCGTGGGCGACGGCCGGTGGGGTCGCCGCCACGCTCGTCATCGGGGCGATCGCGGGGCTCTACCCGGCGATCCGGGCCGCCCGGCTGGCCCCGACGGAGGCCCTGGCCGCGCCCTGAGGGCCGGGTGGCTATCCCGCCGCGCGGCCCGCCCGGGCCGCCCCGGACGAGGCGGCCGTGCCCTGGGCGTGGGCGTACTCGTAGGCGGCCATGAGGTGGCCGAGGTAGCGCTCCGCGGAGTAGGCCTCCGCGGCGGCGCGGCCGGCCTCGGCCACCTCGCGGTGCAGGCCCGGGTCGGTGAGGATCTTCGTGAGCGCGGCCGCGAACGAGTCCGCGTCCGGCGCCGTCGACAGCCGGCCCGAGGCGCCGCCGGGGCGCTCGGCCAGGGCGGCGTCGGCGAGGACGACCGGCAGCCCGGCCGTCTCCGCCTCGATCATGACGAGGCCCTGGGTGTCGGTGGTGGAGGCGAACGCGAGGACGTCGGCCATGCGGTAGTACGCGGCCATGCGGTTGTGCGGCACGGGCCGGACCAGGCGCAGGGCGTGGGCGAGGCCGGCCTGGCGGGCGAGGCGGAGCACGTTGAGGCGGTTTTGCTTCACGCCCACCATCACGAGCCTGGCGGTGGGCACCTGGCGGAGCAGTCGCGCGAACGAGGCCAGCAGGAGCGCCGGGTCCTTCTCCTTCGTCGCCCGGCCTACCGCGAGTACCACCGGCGCGGTTTCGGGGATCCGCAGCGACCGCCGGAGCTCGGCCCGGCCCAGCGGGCAGTCGGCGAGCTGGATCGACGTCGGGACCGTCCACACCGGGGGGAGCCGCTCGAACTCGGCCAGCCCCGCCGCCGTCTTGGCCGAGGGCGCGATGACCACCGACGTGCGGTCCATGAACTCCTGCCCGAGCCGCACGAGCTGCGCGCGCCGCTCGGTGCCGGAGCGCGCGAGGCGCAGGTAGTCGCGCATGGTCCAGCCGAGCTCGAGCCGCTGCGCCGCGTGCGCCGCGCCGAACTGGATCTCCATGAAGTGGGCCGAGTACGCGAGCAGGTCCGTGTGCCACGTCATGACCACGGGCAGGTCGTGCGCCCGGGCGTACCGCAGCCCGCCGATGCCCACCGGCCCCAGGGTGTGCACGTGCACGATGCGCGGGACGGGCCGCATGCCGTCGAAGTGCGGCAGGCCGACCCGGATGTTGCGCAGCGGCACCGGGACCGACCGCACCCCGCACGGCTCCGGCCGGGAGCGCAGCAGCGGGGCGGGCTGGTACACCTGGACCTCGTGGCCGGCGGTGCGCAGCAGGGACACCGTGGCGGCCACCGAGGTCGCGACGCCGTCGGAGCGGCCCGGGTGGCTGTCGCAGAAGTGCGCGATTCTCACGCCGCACATGGTGCGGTACCGCGCCGCACCGGACGAGAATGCATGTCTTTTGTACGCCATCTGTTCATCGACCGGCTTGATCCTTTTTCCGGGCCCTCCAGCCGGGGCCTTCGTCCGGGGCCGGCCATTGGGTAAAGGGGTTCACATGAGCGCGAAGACGGGCGGCCTCCTCCGGACGCGGAACTTCGCCCTGTTGTGGATCGGGGAGTCCGCGAGCGCGGTCGGTTCGGCCGTCACTTCGGTGGCGTTTCCGCTGGTGGCGGTCTCGGTGCTGCACGCCGGCCCGGGGGCGGTCGCGCTGCTGACCGTCTTCACCTGGCTGCCCTGGCTGCTGCTCGGGCTCGTGGTCGGCGTGTGGGTGGACCGTTGGCCGCGCCGGCCCACCCTGCTGGTCGCCGATCTGGTGTCGGCGACGGTCCTGATCGGGGTCCCGGTCGCGGCCTGGACCGGCGTGCTGACCATGCCGATCCTGCTGGCCGCCGCGCTGCTCGCCGGCGTCTCCGGCATCTTCTTCAGCGTGGCGTTCAACGCGTTCCTGCCGCACCTCGTCCCCGCGGGCGACCTGATGGAGGGCATCGCCAAGCTCCAGACCAGCGCCTCGGTCGCCCTGGTCGCCGGGCCGGCCCTGGGCGGACTGCTGGCCCAGGCCGCCGGCGCGGTGAGCGGTGTCCTCATCGATGCGTTCACCTTCCTGCTCTCGGCGGCCTGCCTGCTCGGCCTGCGGCCCGCCCCCGAACCGCGCCGGGAGCGGGCCGCCGCCGGCCTGCTGGGCCAGATCGCCGAGGGGATCAGGTTCATCGTGCGCGGACGCCTGCTCCAGGCCATGCTGGTGGTCGCCACGGCGGCGAACTTCGCGATGCTGGGCATCACCGCGCTGCGCGTCGTCTTCCTCGTCCGGACCGGTGGCCTTGCCCCGGGTACCGCCGGCATCGCGATCGGCCTGGGCAGTCTCGGCGGCATCCTCGGCGCCGCGCTCGCCACCCGCGTCGCCACCCGCTTCGGCAGCGCCCGCACCTACGTCGTGGCCAGCGTCGCTACCGCGCCGTTCGCGCTCCTGCTCCCGTTCGGCGGGCCGGGCTGGGGGCTGGTGCTCTTCACCGCGGGCTCGTTCGTGATGCTCGGCGGAGGCACCATGGCCAGCGTGATGACCATGACCTTCCGGGGCACGTTCGTCCCGGCCCACCTGCTCGGCCGGGTCACCGCGGCCTCCCGGATCTTCGTGTTCGGCAGCGTCCCGCTCGGCGCGGCGACCGCCGGCTTCCTCGCGACCACCCTCGGCACCCGCACCGCCCTGTGGGTGCTCGCCGCGCTGTACGCCGTCACACCGCTGCCCCTGCTCGCCACCTCGGCCGGGAAGGTGCGCGACTTTCCTACGCCGGAATGACCGGCGGCAGCTCGAACTCGTCGCGCAGCAGGGTCTCCGGGGGGTTGTAGACGCGCAGGATCAGGTGGTACTCGCCCCGCGGGGTGGGCAGCCACGGCGCGCCGTCGGCGGGCGGGTCGGGCTGGACGCGCACCGCGTCGCCGGCGGTCGGGATCGAGTGGAACAGGCGCGCGTCGGCCGCGTCGTACGAGGCCAGGGTCCCGGCCGGCGGGCTCAGGGCGTAGGCCCGGGCGCCCGTCAGCCGCGCGCCCTCGCGGTCCTTGTGCACCGCGGGGGCGACGGCCTCGTACGCGTGGCTGCCCCACAGCCGGGTGCGGGCCGCGACCGCGCGCGCGAGGTGGGCCGCCTCGCGATCCTGGAGCGTCCATTGTGGAGTGTCGACGGTGCCCACCTCGAAGTAGTCGAGGTTGTAGTCGAAGGCGTGCCGGTCGTTCGTCCAGCCGTTGACCGGCGCGGCGTGCGCGGTCGTGGCCGCCTCCTCCAGGGCCTCGCGCCCGCGGTCGAGCCCCTCCCGCAGGGCGAGACGGTGATCCCGCGGGATGGTCGGGTACGGCGAGTTGCCGTCCTCGAACAGCCCGAGCGGGGCGAAGCGCCGCTGGTAGCGCCGCTCGGCCGGGGACGGCGGGAACGCGGCCAGGCCCCGGCGTAGCGCCTCGAGGAAGAGGAGGTCGCCGGGCACCCCGGGCTGGGGGGAGGGCAGGCCGTCGAGGGGCACCTGCGGGTACATCCGCTGGATCGAGAGCCCGTCCTGCAGCTCGTGGACGCCCGGCCCCGCGGCGAACCGGGCGATGAGCGTCGCGATCATCGTGGGCACCCGGATCACCTCGGCCGCGGGCGCCTCCCGGCCGGCCCAGCCGGGCGGCACGAGCAGGTACTCGCGCGGCTCGTCGGGGGTGGTGCGGCTGCCGACGTACGCGAAGTTGTCGGTCCACGCGTCGACGAACTGCACCACGTGGTAGCGGCCGCCGGTCGCCGGCACGCGCAGCCACAGGGGGCCGCCGGACAGGTCGAGCTGGGCTGTGGAGCTGAGCAGGTCGGGATTGGCGTTGGGTTCGGCGGGCACGGTGCGCTGGTGTTCGAACGCGTTGAAGGTGGTCGCGGCGCCGACGGCGCGCAGGTCCTGGAGCAGGGGGTAGCCGTAGCCGTACGCCTCGGCGGCCAGCGTGGGCAGGTCGTCTCTCATACGCAGCCTCCCTCGTCCTGCATCCAGCGTCCGGTGCCCGGGCGCCCGCGCCGGGTGAGGGCGGGGGTGAGTCAGCGACGGGGGTTCGCCCGGCGCGCCCGGGCGCCGCGCGTCCGCGCGGGGTGAGTCAGCGGCAGGGGTTCGCCCGGCGCGCCCGGGCGCCGCGCGTCCGCGCGGGGTGAGTCAGCGGCAGGGGTTCGCCCGGCGCGCCCGGGCGCCGCGCGTCCGCGCGGGGTGAGTCAGCGGCAGGGGTTCGCCCGGCGCGCCCGGGCGCCGCGCGTCCGCGCGGGGTGAGTCAGCGACGGAGGTTCGCCCGGCGCGCCCGGGCGCCGCGGGGTGGGTCAACGGCGCGGGTTCGCCCGGCGCGTCGGCGGGGCGGTTGTCGGGTCCTCGGGCCAGGGGTGGCGCGGATACCGGCCGCGCATTTCGCCGCGCACCTGGGGGTAGGCGTTGCGCCAGAACGAGGCGAGGTCGCGGGTCACGGCCAGCGGGCGCCCCGCGGGCGAGAGCAGGTGCAGCAGCACGGGCCGGTGCTGCACCTCCGGGGTCGTTTCGAGCCCGAACATCTCCTGTACCTTGACCGCCAGCACCGGCCCCTCGGGGTCGCCGTAGTCCAGCCGCACCGCCGACCCGCTCGGCACCGTGAGCCGCTCGGGCGCGAGCCGGTCGAGGTCCTTCGCCTGCGGCCACGGCAGCCGGGCCTGCAGCGCCGTGTGCACGTCGGTGCCGTCCGCCATCGCCTCGATGAGCGCCTCGTCGCTCACGTCGGGCCATGGCGCCCCGGCCGCGCGGTGCAGGAACGCGAGCCGGTGCCGCAGCGGCGTCCACGGCACGCCCTCGCGCCGGAGCCGCTCCCGCCGCGCGGCCGCGGCCAGCTCGGCCGGGGCCGCGCCGATCGTCTTCTCCGACAGCACGATCGCGCCGAGCCGCTCGACCCGCTTCACGCCCGTCGCGCTCGCCTCGTCCGCGGTGACCAGCAGCGCGGCCGCGACCTCGCGGGCGATGTTCTCGTCGATCGCGGCGGCGAGCCGGATGCGCGCGTTGACCCGTCCGGACGGGCGGTCGGCGGCGGCGATAGCGAGCCACGGGTGGCCCTGCAGCGGCGACCCGGGCGCGAGCTCGGCCTCGGTCCCGCTCGCCATGAGGTAGGCGTCGCGGCGGCGCCGGGCGATGCGCTCCGGGTACGCCAGGCCCGCGATGACGCCCGCGGCGCGGTCGGCGGCCGTGGTGCGCTCGACCGGGTTCTCGATCATGCGGTACAGCAGCGAGGCCTCGTGCCGCCAGCGGTCCGTCGTCCGCCGTACCGCCGCCACGTCATCGGACGGGTTGGAGTCCTCGGCGAGCACCGCCACCACCTCGGCCGCGTTGCGGGCGCCCACGATCGGCGCCCCGTCCAGCAGCGCCCGGGCCAGCCGCGGGTGCGCGCCCACCCGCGCGATGCGCCGCCCGCGCCCGGTCGCGCGCCCGTCCCCGTCGATCGCCCCGAGGGCGTGCAGCGTCTGGGTCGCGACGCTCATCGCGGCCGCGGGCGGCTCGTCGGGCAGCGCCAGCCCGCGCCCGCCGGGGCTGCCCCAGCACGCGAGCGCGAGGGCGAAGCCGGTGAGCTCGGCGGTGCGCACCTCCGGCTCGGGGTGGGCCGGGAGCCGCTCGTCGTCGGCCTCGGACCAGCACTTGTACACCACGCCGGCCCCCTCCCGCGCGGCGCGCCCGGCCCGCTGGACGGTGCTGGCCTTGGCGGCCCGGACGGTGACGAGCGCGCCCAGCCCGCGGGCCAGGTCGATCCGCGGCACGCGCGCGAGCCCCGCGTCGACGACGACCCGCACGCCGGGCACGGTCAGGCTGCTCTCGGCCACCGCGGTCGCCACGATCACGCGCCGCTCCGCGCGCCGCAGCGCCCGGTCCTGCTCGGCCGCGGGCAGCCGGCCGTGCAGGGGCACGCTCGGGATCCCGGCCAGCCCCCGGCGCACCCGCTCGATCTCGGCGACCCCGGGGACGAACACGAGGATGTCGTGCCCGGTCTCGTGCCAGGCCTGCCGCACCACCTGCGCGACGTGGTCCATCGTGAGGGGCTGGCGCTTCGGCGGTACCCACCGGATCTCGATCGGGAAGAGCGGGCTCTCGACGTCGATGACCCCGGCGCCGGGTAGCGTCTTGCCGGGGGTCGCGGTCGCGGCGAGCAGCCCGAGGTCGGGCCGGATCGCGTCGCGCGCCTCGATCAGGAACGCGGTCGCGAGGTCGGTGTCCAGGTGCCGCTCGTGGCACTCGTCGAGCATCACCACGTCGACGCCGGGCAGCTCGGGGTCGGCGAGCAGCCGCTGGACGAGCAGCCCGGTCGTGACCACCTCGATCCGCGTCTCGCGGCTGACCCGGCGGTCGCCGCGCACCGAGTACCCGACGCTCTGCCCCACCCGCTCCCCGCGCAGCTGGGCCATGCGCTGCGCGGCCGCGCGGGCCGCGATGCGCCGCGGCTCGGCGACGAGCACCCGGCCCTCGAACGCGAGCGGCACCAGCGTCGTCTTGCCGGTCCCGGGCGGCGCCACGAGCACGGTGGGCCCCCGCCGCACCTGGGCGACGACTTGATCCAGCACACGGGTGACCGGCAGGGATTCCACGACGCCCATCTTGTACCGTCGCCGGAGTGCCCGAGCTGCCAGAGGTCGAGTCCGCGCGTGCCGTCCTGCAGCGGCACGCCCTGAACCGCCCCATCACCGACGTCGACGACACCGACACGTGGGTCTGCCGCCCCCACGCGCCCGGCGCGATCCGCGACGCGCTGCTCGGCGTCTCGCTGACCGCCGCCAACCGCCGCGGCAAGAGCATGTGGCTCGACTCCACCGGCCCGGTCCTGGGCATCCACCTCGGCATGTCGGGCAAGATCGTGGCCATCGACGAGTCGGGCGGCGAGACCGACGGCGGCGACTACTGGCAGCGCGGCCGCGCCCCGGGCGACCACCGGTTCGCGCGCTTCTCGCTCTCCTTCGCCGACGGCACCCGCCTGCTGCTGGTCGACCCGCGCCGCCTCGGCCGCGTCCGCCTCGACCCGCCGGTGGAGCGCCTGGGCCCGGACGCGCGCGACATCACGCCGTCGCAGTTCCGCTCGGCCCTGGCCCGCGGGACGGCCCCGGTGAAGGCGCGGCTGCTCGACCAGGAGGCACTGGCCGGCGTCGGCAACCTGCTCGCCGACCAGATCCTCTGGCTGGCCAAGGTGAACCCGTCGCGGCCGGTGGACGAGCTGACCCGGCCCGACCTGGACCGGCTGCACCGCGCCGTGCGCAAGGCCGTGGAGTCGGCCGTCGCGGAGGGCGGCGTGCACACGCTCTCCGTCGTACCGGCCCGGCACGAGGGCGGCACGTGCCCGCGCTGCGGAACCCCGATGCAGCGAGCGACGGTGGGCGGCCGCACGACGTGGTGGTGCCCGCGCGAACAGCCCTGACTCCCGGTGTGAAGGTTCGGTGCGGGTCCTCGACCACCGCCGCGGCCGGGCCGCAGAATGGCACCGTGCGGCCTGCGACTGTTCCGCCTGACAAGACCGGCCCGGAGCCCGCGCGGTTGTGGGCGTTCCACCTGTTCGGGGCGGCCGGCCCGACCGCCGAGCTCGCCGACGGCAGCTTCGAGTCGCCGTCGTTCGCGCCCCTCGGCGGCGGCTGGTACGCCTGGACCGCGAGCTGGTGACCGGGTCCACCCTGGCCTCTCACGTCGCATCGGGCGTGCGGCGCGATGAGTCGGGGCGCCCTCGGTCGTTCCGGTTCTGGTCTGGTTGGCGGGCGGGGCGGACAATGGCCGGTGTGGCGTGGCTGAGCGTTGCTCCTGTGGACCGGGAGGAGCGTGGGGTCCGGCGGAAGGGCGCCGTGCTGGTCGTGGCCGCCCTGACCGCGGTAGCGGCCGTGGCGGCGGCGGTGGTCATTCTCCTCGACCGGGGCGAGGACGATCCGGTTCCGCACCGGGGCGAGCAGACGGCCACGTTCCGGTCCGCCGACGGCCGGATCGAGGCGGCCGTCTACCGCTTCGACCCCGCCGGCCGGTTCGGCCCGGTCACCGAGGTGGTTCTGCGCCCGGCCGGTGCCACGGCGAACCGTGACATGGTGTCGCTCGGCTGCACCGATGACGACGACGGCCTGAGCATCGTCGCGGTCACGGTGGGGGCGGACAGCATCGTCACCCGCAACTACAACGGCGCCGAGCGGACCATCGCCTTCGACCCGCGAACGCTGCGCCCGGAAGCCACCCTGGGCTCCTGCTAGGTCCCGTCCTGCCGATCATGTCGAGCCGAGACGAGGTCCAGATTTCGCCTGCGTGTGCCCCGCGGAGGCCTGGCTACCGGTGTTGTAACCCGGCCTTCGCGGGGTGCGCGCAGCGCCTTGGGCGGGCCGGCTTGGCGCAGCGCGCCGGGCCGGCCTGGGCGAGGGCCTGGGCCCGGCGCAGGCCGGCATGATCGGCAGGACAGGGCCTGAGCGCCGGGCCGCGCGGCGTTTGCCGCGCGGCCCGGTTCCGTGCTCAGGACGGGCTCACGCCTTCCTTGGTCAGGACGGGTTCACCCAGATCGAGAAGTAGGCGCTTCCCGAGTTGAGACCGCCCGCGGTGCGGCTTCGCACCAGCAGGGCGTGCGAGTAGGACGACTGCGGCGCCCAGGTGACCGCGGCCGTGCCGTCGGCGCCGACCGGGATCGTGCGCTCCGGCTCGCCGTCGAACGAGTACACGAACTCGGTGCTCCCGCTCAGGTGCGCGGTGAAGGTGAACGTGCCCGTCTGCCCGACGCTGCCGCCGTTCGGCCACTGGTACACGTCCGAGGTGACCGTCGGCTCGAGCGACTTCACGCGGAAGGAGTAGTAGCCCCAGTCCGACACCAGCCCGTTGGCGCTCGTGCTGCGCACCAGCAGCGCGACCCAGCCGCCGGGAGGATTGGCGGACGGGTCGGGCGTCCAGTGCACCGTGGCCGTGCCGTCGGCGCCCGCCGTGACCGTCTGCTCATCGCCGGCGCCGAACTTGTACGCGTACGACACCACGTTTGCCGCCGTTGGCCGGAACACGAACGCGCCCTCGATGCCGGGCCCGCCGCCGCCGTCACCGTCGCCGAGCGGGTAGTCCGCCGACGAGGCGGTCGGTGCGATCGAGGCCGGGTAGAACGCCCACCCGGTCTCCTCCGACTCGACGCCGTCCGCGGTCCGGCTGATCACCGTGATGCTCTGGCCGTACGGGCTGGTGGGCGTGTACGGGATCGTCACCGAGCCGTCCGGGCCGGCGGCGACCGTCTGCGGCGGCCGCTCGTCCTCCTGGTACTGGTTGAACTGGTAGGTGTACTCGACCACACCGTGCATGTGCGGCTTGAGCGTGAAGTGGCCGGCGGTGCCGACCGGCGCGCCCGGGGAGCCGTCGAACGGCCAGTCGGCCGACTCGACGATCGGCCGCGTGTCGATGAGGAACCACTGCGAGTTCTGGCCGGACTTCACGCCGCTCGCGGTGGTTGAGTACACGGTGAGCACGGCGCCGCTCGCCGGGGTCACCGTCACCTGCGCCGTGCCGTCCGCGCCCGCCGGCACCGTCTGGGCAGCGTCGTTGTCGAACTGGTACGTGTAGCTGACCGTGTCGGACATGTTGGGCCGGAACGTGAGGTGGTGCGGGTCACCGAGCCACGCGCCGGGGTCGGCGTCGTCGATCCCGGGCGCGTTGAAGCGCACGAAGATCTGGTAGTAGACCGTGTCCGAGACGTTGCCGGCGCGGTCGAGGCTCTCGACGTACAGCGTCATGGGCCCGGAACGCGACGGGGCGAACTGGATCGAGGCCGACCCGCCCAGCACCGGAGCGGCGATGTACTGGATCGGGTAGCCCTCGCCGTAGCGGTACCCGGCGACGTCGGCGACGCCGTTGGCGGAGAACGTGATGGTGCCGGGGATGCCGGGGCCGCCGTGCTGCTCGCCGTCGGACGGGTAGTCGGCCGAGGTGACGACCGGCGGCTGGGCGGGCCGCGTGGCGTCGACGGTGAACCGGCACTCCTCGCTCCACGGCGACACGTCCGCGTCGTCGCGCCCGCGCACGGCGAACGCGTAGGTGCCGCCGTCCTGCAGCAGGCCCTCCGGGACGCGGCCCCACGCCCGCGCCGGAGCGACCCCGGCCCAGTACTCGGGCAGCTCGACGCGGTCCTGCGGCCGGTCGACCGGCCACACGGCGAACGTGCCGTAGGCGTAGTCGCTGCCCCCGGTCGCGTTCACGTCGGGGTCGGTGAGCAACGCGTTGAACGTCGGCGTGGTCGTGGTGGTGTACAGCGGCGCGCCGGCGTCGCACGAGCGCCCGTCGACGGTGAGCTGCGTGGGCACCCCCGGCGCCGAGTTGGCCTTGATGATCAGGCCCGGGTCGTGCTCCACCCGGCGGCCGTAGTGCACGTTGCCCTCGAGCCGCTCGGCCACCCGCAGCTCGAACGTGATGGTCTTCTTCCCGGCCGCGACCGCGTTGCTGACCGCGTTGCCGAGCTCGGCCTCGAGGTAGCTGGCCGGGCAGACGGTGCCCCCGAAGGTCGCGATCTTGGCGCGCTCGCGCGGCGGCCGGTTCCACGAGGCGTTCGCCGCCACGGGGTCGGTGGTCCACAGCTGCAGGCTGCGCGCCTTACCGCAGTCGTTGGCCTGGGTCTCGGAGATGATGAAGCCGGTCGCGATGATGCGCTGGCCTTTGTACGTGCTGATGTCGTACGTGAAGTAGGACCTCGACACGTGCTTGCCGTTGGTGTCCTTCCACGCCCCGACCGGCGCGTCGGAACCCTGGTTGACGTAGGCCTTGCTGGGCGTGCGCGAGTCGGTGTACACCCAGCTGGTGGGCCGCAGTGCCCGCTGGGTCGTGGCGTGGGCCGCGCCGGGGGCGACCACCACCGCCCCGGCGAGCCCGACGACCACCGAGACCAGCCCGGCGACGAAACGTTTACCAGACATTTGGAGCTGCCACCCCCGTCGATTCGACGAATGTCGAATGAACGGTAGACCGGTCGGGCGATCCGGCGCAGCCCCGTTTCTCCAATGTGGACAGAGCGGCACAATCGCTGCGCGGTGGTCACATTCCGAGCGCGGCCGCCACCTGGCGGACGGCCTGGATCACCGGGGCGCCCACCTGGCCCACGACCGTGGCCACGCCCGCGACCGCGCCCAGCGCGCGGCGCAGGGTGCCCGGGTCCTGGCCCGGACCGGCCGCGAGGACCTGCAGCTGCTCGTCGACCAGCCGCCGGTCGGCCGGGGGCACCTGGGCGCGCAGCAGCTGCACGGCGCGCAGCAGGTCGCGGAAGGCGGCGTCCGGGTCGCGCCCGCCGTGGTGCTCGATGCGGCCGACGCTGTGCTCGCCGTACTGGTTGTACTGATCCCCGCCGACGTAGTTCACGAGCTCACCCTTCCGACGCTGTTGCGGCCGAGCTGGTTGTACTGGTCGCCCATCACGAAGTTGGTGATGGTGTGGGAGAACGTCGCCGCCGGGTTGTTGATGGCGGCGACGATCTCGGCGACCAGCGTGTTGAGCAGAGCGCGGTCGCCGCTGATGACGGCGCGGTGGGTCGCGCCGGCGGTCTCGATGATCAGGGCCCACAGGCTGCGCCGGCTCAGCAGCGCCAGGAGCATGACCAGACGCACCAGGATCAGCACGCCGACGAGGCCGCCGACGGCCTTGATCGCGAGGTCGGTCTGGTCGTCGGTCTGCAGCACGCCGCCGACGAACAGGCCCACCAGTACGATCACGCCGAGCAGGAGCCAGAAGAACGTGTGGGCGATGAAGCGCCCGACGGCGGCACCTTTGCGGTACACGACGTCGGCGGTCGAGACGCGCGAGATGTTCGAGAGCGGGTAGGCCTCGGAACCGATCCAGAGGACCCGCTGGCGCACGCCGACCTCGATCCGTTCGGTTTTCATGCGGTACAGATGCCGCGGTTCTCGTTTTGATACGTGCCGCCGCGGCGTATCACGCGGGGCGCCCCGGCATCCGACCGGTATGACTGAACCCATTGAGTTCGCGGCCGATGAGACCGCACCGCGCGACAGTCAGCCCGTCATCCCCGACTTCGAGGGCGCGCCCGACCCGGAGGCGGAGATCGTCCTGCAGGCGCTCGTCGCCACCGGCTCCTTCCGGGGCAACGCCGAAACGCCGGAGGGGTGAACGATGAGCGTCAACGCACCCGGCCTCACGCTGCTGCGCCGGTACGCCGACGAGCAGATCGGCAAGGAGCACTTCCTCGGCATCGTCGGCGATGTCAACCACACCTCGGGCTACCACCTGGGCCCCGACCGCATCCACGGCCCGGACTACTCGATGACGCTCGACCGCGACGTGACGGGCGCGCGGACGTTCCCGACGGCGGCGTGCGCGTACGACATCGGGATGGGCTGGCCGGCCGCCCGCGCCTGGCTGGCCTGGCTCGTCAACGAGTGCCGCTCCGGCGCCTTCCCGCAGGTCCGCGAGATCATCGGCTCCCTGGACGGCGTGCACAAGCAGTACTTCGGCCACAAGAACGGCTTCGCCACCGAGGGGTACGACGGCGACAACCACGTCTCGCACTCGCACATCAGCGTGTTCCGCGACACCGCGGCCACGGACCACAGCCCGCTGCTGCGCCGCTTCTTCGAGCGCACCCCGGGCCGCGCGGCCCCGCCCTTCCCGGGCCGCCTGCTCAAGTTCACCGAGGGCCAGCCGCGCCCGCGCGGCGAGGACGTGCGCACGTGGCAGGCGCGCATGCTGGCGCTGGGCTTCACGATCGAGGTGGACGGCATCTACGGCCCGAAGTCGCGGGCGGTGGCGGTCGATTTCCAGCGCCGGCACGGTTTGCAGGCGGACGGGATCGTCGGCCCCAAGACGTGGGCCGCGTCGTTCGCTCAGCCTGTCGGCTGAGCCGGGCCCCCGAGCCGGGTGGCGCGACGGTTGCCGCGCGACCCGGCTCATCGGCGGGGTACGGTCACCACGATCTTGCCGACCTGGGATCCGGACTCGAGCCGGCGGTGGGCCTCGACGATCTCCGCCAATGAGAAGGTGGAGTCGATGACCGGCCGCAGGACCTTGCGGGCGACGCCGCCGAGAATCCAGTCCACGGCGACGCTGCGGCGTTCGGGGTCGGTGGTCAGATCGAAGAGTTTGTACCCGCGGATCGTCAGGCTCTTGCCGATCAAGTCCAGCGCGGACACGGTCGTGGCCCCGGTGCTCAGCGCACCGTAGACGATCACGGTCCCGCCCGGCGCGGCGGCGCTGAACAGGCGCGCCAGAGCCGGTCCCCCCACCGGGTCGAAGATCACGCGCGCGCCCTGCCCGCCGGTGAGCTCGTTCACCGCCGCGACGACGTCTTGCTCGGTCGTGGCGACGACCGCCTCGGCGCCGATGTCCAGGAGCTGCCGCCGCTTGGCGCTGGTGCGGGTCAGGGCCACCGGCCGGGCCCCCACGCCGCGGGCGATCTGGATCGCGGCCAGCGCCAAGGCGACGCTGCCGCCGCCGAGCACGCCCACGAGGGGGGCGCCCAGCGCGCCCCCGCCGAACTGGACGGCGCCGAGCAGCGCCGCGGCCGTTCCGGCGGCCTCGCCGTGGCGGGTCATGGCCAGGGCCGGGGCGTTGGGGAAGGCGAGCCCGATCGCGGCGAGCACGAGGATCAGCGACGCCAGCAGTGTGGTCAGGCCGCCGAGGCCGGTCAGGGCGAAGAACAGCAGGACGGCCCCGGCGGCGGTGCCGGCGATCAGGGCGGCGCGCAGGATCTGCAGCGACGTGTACCGGCGCAGCAGTACCACGTTGAACTGGATGGCGCCGATGAGCCCGGCCACGCTGGCGGCGAAGACGAGGCCGAACTCCTGCTCGGTGAGCCGGTACTGCTGCTGCAGTACGAAGGACGATCCCGCCACGTAGGCGAACTGGGCGGCGGCGAACAGCCCGACGACGAGCACGAGAGCGACGAAGGCGCGGTCGCGGAACAGCCGGCCGTAGACGCGCGCGGTCGCCGCCGCACCGCCCCGGCGGCGGCGCGGCGGGGCAAGGGTCTCCGGAAGCCCGAATCGGTCGGCGACAGCCAGTCCGAGCTCAGCGCCCCCTTGTGGACGCCCATCTCGCGATAGGCATCCACAAGGGACGGTCAGGCCACTCCGGCAGCCCTCCGCCGCCGTCTACCCGGGCAGGCGAAAGAGTCGGTACCGACTCACGGTCGCGAAGCCGATGCGCCGGTACACCGGCTCACCCTCGCTGCTCGCCTGGAGTGTGGCGATGCGCCGGCCCGAATCCCGGGTGATGCGCAGGGCCTCCATGGTGAGTGCGGTCGCAACGCCCCGTCGCCGGTGGTCCCGGTCGGTCGCGATGCAGTACAGCGCGCCGATGTCCGTGGCGAGCGCAAGCGTGCAGGTGCCGACGGTCTTGCCGTCGACGATGCCGGCGAGCCGGACCACGCTGGTGTCGGCGTGGCGCATCTCGCGGTCCACCACCGTGTCGAGGTCGTCGGCGGGGAATCCGAGCGGCTCGGCGTATGCCCGCACGTAGTCGTACATCTCGGCCCGGTCGGAGACTAGGCGGATCTTCAGGTCGGTCGGCGCCGGCGCCGGGCTGGTGACGGTGGTCACGTCAACCGCCATGACCGGCATGTCGACGGTCAGCTCCGCCCCGCGGGCGAGTAGGCCCTCGGCCGTGCCCTCGTCGCTGTCTGCGCCGACCCACCAGCTCCATTGCGTGCCGGCCAGCTGCCGCCTGGCCTCCTCGATCGCCTCGTCCAGCCCTCGGTTGCGGATCCGCAGCACCCCGTTGAGGAGGCCCTGCTGGATTCCGGTGCGATAGATGGGCAGGTCGGTGTCGGGCGAGCTGCTGGCCCAGCCGCTCCAGTACCGCCGGTTGGCGGTCAGTTGCGGCTGCAGGTCGTGGATCGCGTTCGTGTGCATACCCCCAGGACTGCAGCCGTGGCCCGAAAGTTCGGTTGCCGGGGCGACATTTTCGGTCGCGACCCGGGTACGGGCGGCGGGCCCCTCGGGTGACGGCTGCGGCGACGGATTTGGTCCTCCCGCCAACCGAACTCTTTGCTCGCGAGCCGCGTCCAGGTGATGGACTCCCGCCCGCTTCCCGCTGGAGGGGCGTACGGATGGCGCGGAGTGACATGGCTGATCGACAGGTTGGGGAGACTGTGAGCAATTGGGGTACGGACGGATGGGTCGTCCGCTCTGGTGCGGGGGAACGCGTGGCCCTGGGCGGTCCGCATGTTCCGGAGGTGCTGCTGCGAGGCCGGGATGTTGCCGGCGCTCTCGGCGTCTTCACCTTCGACCACGCGGTCATCAGCGAGAACCCGCCGCACGCGCACAACGGCTTTGCCAAGATCGCTTATGTGCTCGCCGGCGACTACGAGTTCCGGGTCGGCGACGCAACGTTCTCCGGCGGGCCGGGCGACATGGTGGTCGTACCGAAGGGCAGCCATCACACCTTCACCACCGCGACGGGCGGCAAACTGCTGTTCGTGTGCTCACCCTCCGGGAACGAGGAGATGTTCCTCGAGATGGGCAAACTCGGCCCCGCTGCGACGATTGAGCAACTGAAGGCGCTCAACGAGCGGTTCGACACCGTCGGCCTGGCCGGCGACGACGCGTCCTGGCGGCAGGTCCAGCCCGGCCGTGAGGACGGCTCGTAGGTCGCCGATCGCGACGCCGTTCATGGTCGGTCCGCCGGCCGTGAACGGCGTTGCGATGTGTTCACGCACGGCGGCCACGGCGCCAGCCGTACTGGTTGCCCAAGGTTCGTTCCATCTCCGCACGGCCAGTTGACGGCCGCCGGATCCGCCCGTCGCGATGCAACGCGCCGCCTGCGTGGATGGCTAGCCTGGGATGTCCGAAGTGGACACCGGGGGACTGGTGGCCGGGGCGTCATCCGGCGGCGGGCATCGCCTGCGCCTGTTCCGGGCGGGCGGCGTGGATGAGGCGTACCTCCCGTACCAGGCCGCCCTGCTCGCGCAGCAGCCAAGTGGCGGCCGGCGGGCAGTGGTCGGGGTCCTCCGGGGGGTTGATGAACTCGTTCTCCCAGATCGTGATGCCCGGCCCGGCGACGACGTTGATTAGCCGGCACCGCACACCGGCGTCGTAGTCCTCGCCCATGGCGGCGAAGATGGAGCCCAGCCCGGTCTCTCGGGTGCCGCTGGGCCATCGCATGGCCATGTCCTCGGCCCAGCGGCCGTCCAGCTGGTGCAATGCCACGCCGTTGGCGACCGCGGACATGATTGCCGCCGCCTCCTCGCGCCGCTCGGCCGTCAGCCTCGAGGTGTCGTGGTGGCGGTCGTCATGCACGCGGGGGAGCGTGATGCTCAGCTGCCGCCGCACCTCGCTCAGCCGGCTGCGCACGGTCCCGACCGGTACTCCGCAGAGCGCGGCGATGTGCTCGTAGGAGTTGTTCTCGGTGAAGTAGCGCAGCATCGCCACCGGCTGCAGGGTCGGCGACAGTTGCCCCAGGCCGTGCCAGATCCAGTCACGCAGGGCGCTGCGCTCGATGCATGCGACCGGGTCGTCGAGGTCGGAGGCGTGCAGGTCTTCACCGGCTGTGCCAACCGGGACGGGCTTACGGGCGCGCAGGATCGTCCGGCAGTTGTTGCGTACGATCGCGTGCAGCCACGAACGGACGGCGCTGGCGTCGCGCAGCTCGCCGATACGGGCGAGTGCGGTGATGACGGAGTCCTGGCAGGCGTCCTCGGCGTCGGGGCCGTGGCCCAGGAGGTGCTTGGCCACGGCGAGCATGCCCGCGTAATGGTGCTCAATGAGCAGAGCGATGCTCTGCTGGTCGCCCTGCCGGGCCGCGTGGGCGAGTTGCTCTGTCTCAGGGGCGACGCCGGACAACGGGTAGCGCAACGGCACTGCTGAACGTTAGCGCCGCGCCCGGGGGACCAGCTGGGGGCGATGTACGCGGCCGAGCCGATGCTGCCGTCGTGTCTGATTACCCCGCCCAGGTCGCGACGTGAGCTGGGTCACCTTGAGCCGGATCAAGACGCCGGTCGTTTCGCGGAAGTCGCCGTCACGCGACGGTGGGTGGCCCACACCCGCATGTGGTGATCGAGACGGCAGCGCCGGCAGCGATCGTGATGCTGCCGTTGACCGTGGCGTTTGTGATGCAGGTGGATCCGGCGGTCAGGTTGAGGCCGCCGTTCTGGGTGCCCGTCAGCGTCCTGCTACAGGTCACTGTCTGGGTCAGCGTTCCGCTGCTGTCCAGGAAGAAGTCGTCCCCGCCGTGTGTGGCGCTGATCGGGTTCTGGCCGACCTGCAGGATCGGCACCGTCAACGCGCTGTGGCCGACGGCGTCCAGGCCACGGGTGCCGAGGCCGATCGTGCTGCGAAGGAACCGCACCTGTCCGGCCGGTGCCACGGGGCCGGGGTTGGCGGCGGCAACGGTGGCCGTGAAGGTGACGTCCTGACCGAAGTCGGACGGGTTCTTCGAGGAGGCCAGCGTCGTGACGGTCCGGCCCTTGGCGATGGTGAACGCCGCGCTGACGGTTGCCGCCGCGAAGCGGTGGCCGGCGTGCGACGGGCGACGTCGCGTGGCATGCCGTGGGGATGGTTCAGTCCGTCGGGGTACCACTCACTGGCTAGTTGTGCGGCGCTGCGTTGTGCGGCGGCGGTGTCGCGGTTGGCGGCACCGAAGTGGGCCGCGTTGTCGGGCATGCCGCCGACGGTGTGTTCGTCGATGCCGCTCGTGGTCGGGTTGTCGGGAGTCGCTGCGTCGGCGTGGGACGCATGGTCAGTTCGGCGACGGTGTCAACTGACACGCGGGTCCGGGCCTTCGGTGATTCCCCATGTCTCCGCGAGCCGGCCATCTTCAATGCGGAAGATCTCGATCAGCGTTGGCTGTGCGTCGCCGTCCGGGGTCGTGATCCCCTGGACGGACGAGCGGATGGCAACCTTGTCGCCGTCAACCAGGATGTCCTCGGCGACGACGCGCATGTCGGGGAACTGGGCCACGACCTTGCGCCAGACGTCCTTGCCCGCCTCGAACCCGGTGGTGCCGAGCGCATGGCTGAAGTAGCCAGGGGTGAACAGGCCCTCAGCCTGGTCGAATTGCCGGGTGTTGAAGCACTCCTGCATCCGCAGGACCAGGGCGCTCGCGTCGTCGCGCGTGGTCATGGGCGTGGTCTCCTTCTGGGTGGTGGATCCGGTCTGATGAAGGACACACATCCGTAAGCGGTGCGCCGCCCCGGTTATGACCGGCAGCATACGGGGCGGCGCCCCGGTTATGCTAGTGGCGCCATGTCCAGCCAACTGCCCAAGCGGACCCCAGCGAAGTCGTCGGCAGCTCACGGGAGCGACCGAGAGCTGCGAGCTGACGCGCGCCGCAATCGCGAGCAGGTTCTGCGGACGGCGCAGCGGCTGTTCGCGACGGAGGGCCTCGGCGTCTCGCTCGACGAGATCGCCCGCCGCGCGGGCGTTGGCCCCGGCACCGTCCACCGGCACTTCCCCAGCAAGGAAGCGCTGTATCTCGCCGTCGCGACCGATCAGTTCGAACAGCTCGTGGCCGAGGCGGAAGTGCTCGCCGCCACCGACGATCCCGAGGCCCTGTTCACACAGCTGTCCCGGATGATGGCTACAGGTGCCGAGAACGTTGCTGTCAAGAGCGCGCTTGAGGCCACCGAGCTCGACCTGCGCACCGCCGCCCCGAAGGTCGCGGCAGATCTCACCCGCCATGTCGCAGACCTGCTCGATCGCGCGCACGCAGCCGGCGCCGTGCGCCCCGACGTCACTGTCGACGAGGTGATGGCACTCGTCGCCGGTGCCTTCTCCGCGATCCGCCACGCCAACGCAGAGACCAGCCGCGAACGCTCGGCACACATCGCACAGATCATCCTCGACGGGCTACGACCCCAACGCCGTCGTCCCGCTGATGAACGACGCCCGCGGCATCATCTCTGACGATGTGAAGGCCCAAGTCATTGCCCTGGTGCCGAGATTGTGGCGGCGTGGCACCGTCACGAACGAGGAATGACGCTGGCAGATTCGCAGAGCGCCGTGTGCTGGCACCACGATTGCCAGTCGGCCGGAGCTGGCCGGCTGAGTGCGGCGGGGTGATCGCCGCGCGGTTGCCGTCGAATTCACGGTGGCCACTGGTGCCTGGTCGGGCGCAGCTGTACCGCCAGCTCTACTGGCAACCTGGGATATCGCAACTCGCGGAATGCCGCCTTCAGGGCTCATTGACCAACGCGGAGTGGGCAGCCCAACGATGCGGGGTGACCGCTGAGAGCAGCTGCGGGAGGCGGCGGTTCCGCCGCCTCCCGCTGCCAGGATGGGCCGCTATCGTGCGGTCGGCCGGACCGTGCGTGATGTGCCGTTCGGTGCCGGCGCCGTCAGGCCGGGGGCGGCGGTGTTGGTGCCGCCGGTGACGGCCAGGCCGCCGGTGGGCACGGACATGCCGAGGTGGAAGGTGCTGCCGGTGGGCGCGGTGCCGATCGGGATGACCGGGTAGGCGTTGCCGCCGGGGCGGACCGAGGTGGAGATGTAGTCGCCGAACATGCGGCCCTGGGAGGTGTTGGGGATCCAGGACAGGTTCATCGGGCCGGCGATCTGGGTGGCGCCGCTCCAGCTGGTGCCGCCGTTGGTCGAGGAGATGTACCCGGCGCTGAGCTGGCAGGTCGCGGCAGTGCACGAGGAGTTGGGGTAGAAGTAGTACGTCAGCCCGATGCGGGCCGACGTGCCGGATGTGGACGGGTCGACGCCGATGCCGGGGACGAAGTGATCGACCGTGCTGCCGGTGGCGTCGATCGGCACCCGGGTCGGGGCCGCCCACGTGGTTTCGCTTGTCGACTTCGACAGGACGATGTCGTTGCGCGGGCAGCCGGAGCGGAAGCGGCAGTCGGACCAGGTGACGTACACGGTGCCCGCTGCGTCGACCTCGGCCGAGGGGAGCGTCTCTTCGCGGAGGCCGCCGGCGACGGTGTGGTGGCTGATCGTGGACACCTGGACCGTGGAGTTCCACGACGCGCCGCCGTTGGTGGAGCGGAACGAGCGGATCGTGTCCGACAGCGACAGGTAGGGCACGAGGACGTGTCCGTTGGGCAGCACGACCGGCTGGCCGCCGAGCCCGGTGTGGGTGCCGCCGGGGGCGAGCGCGGCGCCCCAGGTCGCCCCGCCGTCGGTGGACGTCTTCATCCGGATCGAGTCGCCGGAGTTGGTGATGTCGTACTCGGTGTAGCAGTTGCCGTAGAACGGGCTGGTCGTGGTGTTGTCGCAGACGATCCAGTTCTTGTCCAGCGAGCCGGTGGCGGTGGTGACCGGGTTCGACCAGGTCAGGCCGCCGTCGAGGGAGCGGCTGGTGAGGACGTTGACGGCGGAGCCGTTGATGCCGAGGGTAGAGATCAGCCACACGTTGTGCCGGGCGTCAAAGGCGACGGAGGCGTCGCTGACCTGCAGGTAGGTGCCGCCGGCGTTCGTGGTGATGCCGGGCAGGAAGCCGTTGGTCCAGGTGGCGCCGCCGTCGCCGGAGCGGGCCCAGCCGATGTTGGACGCGCCGCCGCCGGAGACCCGGCCGACCTGGAACGCCGCGACGATGGTGCTGCCGGACGCGAACGTGTCGGGCTCGACCTCGGTCTGGTGCTGCGCCTGCGCGTC
Source organism: Dactylosporangium sp. McL0621 (assembly GCF_049995355.1). Lineage (NCBI taxonomy): Bacteria > Bacillati > Actinomycetota > Actinomycetes > Micromonosporales > Micromonosporaceae > Dactylosporangium > Dactylosporangium sp. McL0621. Next base: position 11,520,911 of record NZ_CP188259.1, on the reverse strand, counting down.
CGTGTACGGGTCGGTGCTGACCTGGGCGACCGGCACGTTGGCGGCGGCCGGTCCGGCGCCGAGCAGGACCGCGGCGAGGGCGGCTACACCCGTGGTGAGGACGCCGATCGGGACCGTGCGTAGGAGGGTGCGTGGATGCATGGTGACATCGCCTCTCCGGAGGGACGCGACGGCGAGGGGCTCACCGTCGCCAATCCCGTTGGTATCAGAACCATCACCCGGAGTAAATAGACTGCTGTCGATAAATGGCTGACGGTTTGGCTGTGGCCGGGTGGTCCGGCCACAGCCCGAGAGTGCTGTCCGGCTAGGGGTTGATCTCGATGTTGGTGAAGATGTCGGTTTCGCCGATGCCGGTTTGCGCGATGGCGCTGTCCCGGCCGTCCGTCCACACGGGGTAGACGGCCTTTGTGCTCGCGGCGAGGCCGTTGTAGTCGCCGATGAATGCGCCGCTGGAGAGGAAGCCCAGGTTGGGGTCCCAGTCCTTGGTGCTGATCTTGGCGCTGGTGAAGCTGGCCGCGTTGTTGCCCGACACCGCCTGCCACGTGTTGATCCGGATGTTGGCGGGGTCCTGGCGCCGATCGAACCAGATCGCGTAGAACCGGCCGTTCTCGTCGGAGGCGGCCCACGGCAGGAACTGGTCGTTGCGGGCCGGGGCGCCGTTGTTGTTCGTCGACAGGAACGCCGAGTCCGACCAGTGCAGGCCACCGTCCGCGGACGTCTGGTATGAGATGTCAGCCGCGGAGACTGGTCGGTTGATGTTGTTCTGGTAGACGTACAGCAGGGTGCCGGTCCGCGGGCTGTAGGCCAGCGACACCGTGTTGGGCGCCCGGAAGCTGGTCGGCGGCAGGGTGTCGTCGCGAGCGTCGTCGAGGAAGTCCGCGTACTGCCCGGGCTTGTCGATCTGCACCGGCTGCGGCAGGAACGTCGCACCGCCGTCGGTGGACTTCTGGAACAGCAGGTGCGGGTCGTAGGAGTCGTTGCACTCCTCGGAGACGAAGCCGACGTCGAGCGCGCCGCTCTTCTCCACCACCGGGACGCTGAACTGGTTCGCCGACAGGCCGGTGCCGTCGCCGCCCGGGTTGTCCGGCTGGATCGCGGTGTGCGCCCAGGTGGTCAGCGCCGGGTTCTCGGTGGGGACGGTGTCGGTGTACGACAGCTGCAGCGGGCAGTAGTCGCTGAACCCGTCCGGCTGCAGGTGGAACTTCGTGTACGTGACGTAGACCCGGCCGTAGTGCGGGCTGGTCGGCGTGTTGTCGACGGCGATGAGCTCCTTGTCGTTGAAGATCGACTCGTCGACGGTGCCGGCGGTGTAGTCGTAGTTCGACGCGGCGCGGGCGGCCTGCCGGCCCGGGGTCCAGGTCTGACCGTTGTCGACCGACTTGTACACCTGGACCTCGGAAAACGCCTGCGACCGGAAGAAGCACAGCTGCGAGAGGTAGAACGCGCCGTCGCGACGGCTGTACGCCACGCCCGGGTCGCCGCCGTTGCAGAAGTCACCGGTACCGCGGAACTGCGGCGTGATCCGGGTGCTCGCCCAGTGCCGGCCGCCGTCGGTGGTGCGCATGACCACCACGCCGCCGCTGACGTAGTCGTTGGCCGCGGCGACCGCGATCAGCGGATGGTTGACGTTGTAGGCAACCGCGGTCTCGTTCTGCGGCAGCGGCGGGTTGCTGTCGTCGTTCATCTGGACATTGCCGCTGTTGCTCTTGGGCGCGGCCACGAAGCCGTTGGCCTTGGCCTGGGTCGCGGCCCGCGAGTTGGCCGCGGCGGCGCCGGCGCCGGCCGCGGCGTACATGGCGCGCACCCCGTTGGAGATCCCGCCGGAGTACTGCTTGATGTGGCTGACCCACCGCGGGTCGCCGGCCGCGTGTGCCGCCGCGGGTGCGACCAGGGCGCCGGCGACCAACGCCAGCGCGGCCGCCGTGGGAATGGTTCGTCGCATGAGACCTCCATGCAGGCAGAAGGCTCAAGCCGACCTGCATCGCTTCGCCATCGTGCCGGTGCCGGTGAAGTCACAGGCCGTGCTCAAGATGACGAATCGACGCTAGCCCTCGCCGTGGCCGGCCGAACCCTTGCCGTTACCCGACGTGCACGGGTCAGCGCAGGCCGTTGTCCAGCCGCATGGTGATGGTGGTGTAGTGCCCGGCGGTCACGGTGACCGGCAGGTTGGTCGGCCGGCGGGCGGGGCCGCCGCCGATGAGCACCGGGCGCAGCAGGTAGCTGCCGGCGGGCACGGCCACCGTGAACTGGCCCCGGGCGTCGGTGTCGACCGTGGCGGCGACGGCCTGAGCGGTCGCATTGAGCACCGTGAGCCGGGCCTGGACCGGCGTGGGCGTGCAGGGCGGGTCGGCCCGGTCGACCGGGCAATTGATCATGACGGTCTGCCCGGCGATCCCGCTGCCGGTAGGGACATTGCGGGACGGGGCCGGCGTGGCCGCGCTCGACGGCGGCGTGACGGTCGATGGCTGAGCGGCTGACGGGACGGCGGACGGTGACGCTGGGGAAATCGTCCGGGTCAACGCCGGTTGCCCCGTGTCGTGCGGATCGGAGGCGCATGCGCCCGGCGCGACGAGCAGCGCCGCGGTGAGCAGGGCGAACAGTCTGCGAGGCATGACGATGTGATGCTAGCGCCGCCCGAGCCGTTCCGCCGGTCTGTCGGGAATATTCGGTATGGCCAATTGCGAATATCGGCATGTCTCACCACGATCAGTTCTATTCCGATCGACTGTCTCGTACCGGCATTCCGTGATGTGGCATCTCGTTGCTGGCGGCGAGAACGACTATCTTCGGAGGACGGGGTGACCGGCCGCGGCCGTATCGCTGCACGCCGCTTCGAGCAGGTCAGCGTGCTGTTCCGGGCGCTGGCGGTACCGGTGCGCCTGGCCATCGTCGAGCTGCTCATCGTGCACTACGGGCTGCAGGTGCATGAGATCGTGGCGGCCATCGTCGTCACCCAGGCGTTGGGGTTAGCTCGTTGGTTTCGGGGCCGGCGTTGCGGGGGGATCTCGGTCGAGATCGAGGCGGGTTCGCCGGTGCCGGTGTCGGTCACCTTGTAGGAGCCGGTGCCGACCTTCTGCACATGCCGCGTGCCGGCCGCCGGGGCCGCCGAGGCGCTGCCCGGCAGGGTGAGCGAGCCGAGGACGGCGGCTAAGGCCGCCGCCGCGACCATGGCGCGTCTTGTGGACCTGGGTCTCCGTTCGTCAGCGGAATGGAGGATGCCGAGACCCAACGCGCCCGATGTCCCGGTCGGGGATCGAGATTCCGCGAGGGCCCAAGCGCCCGTCTCGACCTGAACGCCGACGTTTGGAAAGCTTCGTTTCGAAATCCGTCGCTTAGATCACTACAAATGTGCTATGCCGCAAATCCGATATCCCCAACCTCAACCATCCACTGATACGTAACGGTGTCGCCTTATACCCTTTCCTTCACCCTCCATCAGTCCGTTATTGATCCGCATGCTTTGATGTTGGCGGGCCGGGGGATGAACGATCAGCCGTGTAATGCGCCGGCGACCCTGACCGGCGCCTCGGCTCTGGAGGGAGCGGGCCTTGCCGCCTGCACTGCCACCCATAAGGCATCGACGTGTCCTCATCGTCGCGGGCTTATCCGCGATCGCGCTCACTATGGCCGGCGCGCCCGCCGGCGCCGCACCGGGCAAGCCGCGCCCGGCCCGCGCCAACGACCTGGCCGCCACCGCCCACCGCAATGCGAAGGGCGCCTCGACGTTTTCGGCCAAGGCAGCCGGTGACGACGACGAAGAGGGCTCCAGCGACATCATGGAGCAGGCCGACCAGTGGAACGAGGCCCGCAGCGCGCCCGGCATCGTCGCGCCGGGCGCCTACTCGGCCGCGTGGGCGCAGCTGCAGTCCCTGCCACACACCGGCGGGCGCTGGACCGACGAGACCGGGCTGCCGTACAACTCGGACGACCCGCGGTACCGCGACATCAACTCGAACTCATCCGGCGGCGCGGGCAACGTGACCGGCCGGGTCGTCGGCATGGCCGCCGACGATCACGGATACGTGTACGCCGGCTCCGCCAACGGCGGCGTGTGGCGCTCGTCGACGGGCGGCGGGCACTGGCAGCCGATCTCCGACAAGCTGCCCGCCCCGGCCACCGGCGACCTGCGCCTCGACGACCGCGGCCGGCTGTGGTTCGCCACCGGCGAGGCCAACACCAGCGCGACCAGCTTCGTCGGCACCGGCGTCTACCTGCTCGCCGACCCGCGGCACGGCGAGTTCCGCAGCTCGGACCGGGTCGGCGGCACGGAGCTGGAGAACACCACCATTCGGGCGCTGCGCTTCGGCGGCGACAAAGTGTGGGCGGCGACCAGCCGCGGCGTTTGGACGCACTCCACCACCAACCTCAGCGGGCCGTGGCACCTCGAGTTCGCGCCCAACCCCTCGTTCCTGCCCGGCGGCGCCGACGCAGGCGATGACGCCGCGGCGTACAAGAACATCGCCAACGACGTCGCGATCGACCCGCGCGACCCGTCGAAGGTGGTCCTCGCCATCGGCTGGCGCAGCGGCGACGACTACAACGGCTTCTACACCAAGGTCGGCGGCACCTGGCAGAAGACGACCCTCGCGGGCGACATCGCCAGCGACCCCGACAACCTCGGGGCCGTCACGTTCGGCCGGTCCGCGGACGGCTCGAAGTACTACGCGATCGAGCAGTCGCCCGAGATGCTGGCCACCAACGGCGACAGCAACCTCTACGGCGTGTTCGTCTCCGACAGCGGCTCGCCCTTCGGGCCGTGGAAGCTCGCGGCCGACTACCACAAGCTGGCCGCGTCCGGCTCGGCCAACACCGCGCCGGGCTACATGCCGGGCATTCAGGCCTGGTACAACCAGTTCGTCCAGGTTGACCCGAAGGACCCGAAGCACCTGTACATCGGGCTGGAGGAGGTCTTCGAGTCCAAGGACGCCGGCGCCACGTGGACGACGCCCGGCCCGTACTGGAACTTCAACTTCGCGTGCTGGAGCATCGACCCGTCGAAGCAGACCGGCGACTGCCACCAGACCGTCCACGCCGACCAGCACGCGGCCGCGATCGGCAGCAACGGCGGCAAGCCGTACGTGGTCGTCGGCGACGACGGCGGCATCTACAAGCGTCCCGTCAACGGCCAGGCGGACGCGTCCGGGCACGCCACCGACTGGGTGTCGCAGAACGACGGCAGCATGGACGTGCTGCAGTACTACTCGGTCGGTGTCGGCGCCGACCGGCAGGGGCACAACGCGGGGGTCGCGATCAGCGGCGGCCTGCAGGACAACGGCGAGTCGATCCTGCGGCCGGGCGACCGGGTGATGGGCTCCAACTTCGGCGGCGACGGCGGCGACACCATCGTCGACCCGAACAACGGGTGCAACATCGCGGCCGAGTACGTGTACCTGGCCCTGTCGGTGACGAACAACTGCGCGGTCAACGACGGCTCGTGGACGACCGACCCGAGCAAGGTCTCCAGCCGCAACATCGCCCCGCCCGACAACGCGCTGGGCTCGGCCGGCGCGCGGTTCATCGCGCCGATCGCCGCCGACCCGAAGAACGTCAACGACTGGGTCGCCGGCGGCCGGCACGTGTGGATCCAGCACAAGGGCTTCAACATCCAGTCGGGCGCGGACTGGGTCAACGCGTTCGACCTCGGCCCGGGCCACGTCGCCACCGGTGTGTCGATCTCCGGGGGTATGGTCTACGTCGGCTGGTGCGGCCCGTGCAACAACCAGGGCTTCACCCGTGGCATCGCGGTCGGCAAGGCCGACGGCACCGGCTGGCACCAGCTCACGCTGCCGGTCGACGGGGTCATCCCGAACCGGTACGTGTCCGGCTTCGACGTCGACCCGGCCGACGCCAACCACGTGTTCGTGGCCATCAACGGCTACTCCCGCAAGTGGACCGAGGGCCCCGGCGCCGGCGTCGGGCACGTCTTCGAGTCCCGCGACGCGGGCGCCCACTGGACCGACATCTCGGCCAACCTGCCCGACATCCCGGCCAACGCGCTGAAGGTCCTGTGGGGCGGCGGCCTGGTCGTCGGCACCGACCTCGGCGTGCTGTACCGCCCGCCGGGCCAGGCGAACTGGAAGGTCCTCGGCCGCAACCTGCCCACCACCACCACGATGGAGCTACGCAGCGGCCTGTTCGGGCTGCGGCTCTACACCGCCACCCACGGCCGGGGCATCCAGTCCTACGACCTGTGGCAACTGCTGCTCTTCGGATAGTCCAGCGGCACAGCACCACCGGTGGCCCGGAAGCTTCTGCTTCCGGGCCACCGGTCTTTTCGGCTTCCCGGAACGGATTAAGCCGGTGGAGCGCGACCGCCGCTCGCGGTGGATGAAGCATTGGCTGCTGGGTACGACCAGCATTCAGACCGGTGAGGTCTTCGCACGGCCAGAGCCGATCTTGTATGTCAGCCACGACGCCGACGACGGACTCTGGCAACTTATCGGCCCGAGCCACGCCGACCCCGCAACGGGCAAGCTCAGCCACCTTCACCACGCCGTGGAGCACGACCTCACGTTGCTCAACGTGCTCGACCTCGAGCCGGACGAGAGCGCCTACCGGACCGGGCCGGACGGGAGACCGGCCCGGGCCGCCCGCGCCGCCGATCACGCTGCTGCCCGAGGCGCTGCCGTACGAGGCGCTGCTGTACGAGCACGTAAGGCGGCCGTCGCGTCAACCGCCCGCGACGGCCGAGTGCGGTTCGGCGGTCAACCGGCTGTCGCGCCCGATCGCGACGAGCTGCTCGAGGGTCAGCACCGGGTCGGCCTGCGATCCCGGGGCGGCGCCGGCCTGGCCGCCTTGGTTATCCGCCGCGAGCACGATCGCCTGGCCGTCGGGGCGGTCGACGATCACGAAGTTGGAGCGGATGCCGTTCGCGTTGGTCACGCGCTGCAGCACCTTGGTCCCGTCGGCCTCGGTGTGTACGTTGCACGGCCCGGTCTCGCCCTGCGCGAAGCACTCGTTCGGCGGGTGAAAAGCCGGCCCCCGGGTGCCCAGGTTGGCCACGAGTCTGCCACTGCGTCCCTGAAGCTGCAGGTTCGCCTCGGCGCGGTAGCTGTCGCTGGCGATCGTGTCTGTCCACATGTACTTCGGGTTGAACGCGTGGGCCGGAATAACTATGCCGGGGGCGTGGGCCGTCATCGCCTGCGGGAGTTCCTGTGCCAGGTACATCTCCACGTAGTTCGCCCGGTCCCGCGCCACCGGGCCCTTTGGCTGGGAGGTCCCGCTCGCGCCGCCCCCGGACGGCGGCCCTGGGCTGTCGACGACAGACGGGGCGGCCACCGCCGCGCCGTTCGAACCGGCGCCGTTGCCGCCGGGACCGCCGACACCGCTCCCGCCGGTCGAGCCGCTGGCGAGCACCACGGCGGCGCTGACCGCGGCGGCCGTGGCGGCGCCGCCCGAGCCCACCGTGGCCAGGCGGCGCACGACCGCGCGGCGGCGGCCCCGGGCGATCACCTTGTCCACGTCGATCGGCGATGGCGGTACCACGCCGATCGCCGCGTCGAAGTCTTCGCGCATCATCACACCTCCGGTGGTCGTGTACAAATCAGTTCTGATGCCCGCGCGGGGTGGTCGCAACGGGCGCAGACGGCCGTCATCCCCCCACCTGCGACGGGTCGGGCAGCACCGCTCGCAGGGTGTCCAGGGCGCGGGCCGTCTGGCTCTTCACCGTGCCGGGCGAGATGCCGAGCACCTCCGCCGTCTCCTCGACCGAGTGGTCCAGGTAGAAGCGCAGCACGAGCACCGCCCGGCGGCGTTTCGGCAGCGAACGGAGCAGGGCCAGCAGGTCCCCGTGTTCACCGCGCGGGGGCACGGCGACGTCCGCCACCTCCGGCAGCTGGTCGGCGGGGACCTCGCGCCGCCACGGGCGCCGGCGCTCGTCCAGCCAGGCGTTGACCAGCATCGCCCGCACGTACGCGTCGATGTTGTCGGCCTGACGGGCCCGGCGCCACTTGTCGTACAACTTGGCCAGCGTGGTCGAAACCAGATCGTCGGCCGTGTGCCAGTCGTGGCACAACAGATAGGCCGTGCGCCGCAGGACGTCCATCCGCAGCATGACGTACTCGCGGTACGCCGCCTCTTGGGATCGCTGCACGTCCCTCCCTTCCTATGTCTCTACATTGCGGGACGGAAGGACGCGGCGATCAGGTTGCTTTTGTCAGTAGCGCGGCGCGAGCCGACGGTTCGTCTGCAATCAGACCTACGACCGCAGCCCGGCCAGGCTTGGTCGTGGTGACCGGTGGGGTCCTTCGTATCGCGGCTGCCCGCGGCGGTTTGGTGTGGCTCTCATCTGGCATGCGTCCTGCCGGTCACCGTGGCGCGGAGAGGCTCAAGAGGGTCTGCCCAGCTCGAAGTAGCGCTGCCCTCCTCGCCGACACAACCTGTCGAATCGAGGAGGACGGCGTGGGACGCGTCATCATCGGCATGGACCCGCACAAGCGGTCCGCGACCGAGATCATCAACGACCGGGAGAAGATCCTTGCCCAGGGCCGGTTCGGCACGGACCGGCCGGTGGACGGCGTTTCGGTCGCACTACGCGATCGAAGCGTTCTACTGCCAGCCGGGACTGGGCGGAGAGCATGAGAAGGGCGGTGTCGAAGGGCAGATCGGCTGGTTCCGCCGTAACCACCTCGTCCCGGTCCCGCAGGTCTCCTCCCTGGACGAGCTCAACGCCATGGTCGACGCGTGGGACGCCGCCGACGACGCCCGGCGCGCATCGGCACCCGCGTCCACACCGTCGGGGAACAGTTCGCCATCGAGAGGCCGCTGCTGCCCGAGGAACTGTTCGAGACCGGGACCTGGCTGACCCCGCGGGTCGACCGGTTCAGCCAGGTCACCGTCCGCACGAACCGATACTCGGTGCCGGTACATCTGGTCGGCCGGCAGGTCCGTGTCCACCTGCACGCCTCCGACCTTGTCATCTACGACGGCCGGGTAGAGGCCGCCCGGCATGAGCGGCTGATGGCCAAGAGCAGCGCCCGGCTGGACCTCAACCACTATCGGGAAGCGCTGCTGCGCAAACCCGGTGCACTGCCCGGCTCCACCGCGCTGGAGCAGGCCCGCGCCGCTGGGAAGTTCACTCCCGTCCGTGAGGAGCTGTCCGGAGCCGCGGCTCTGGTGCATCATGGGCGCCGATGGAATTCGCGCTGTTCTCCGATTACGAGCAGATCGAGCTGTATGACGTGGCCTCCGGTGCGCTGCTTGCCGACCACTGGGCCCCCGACGACGCCAATCCGTTAGGTGACCTGTTCGCGCTGGCCGACGACGCGGTCGCGATCTGGACTGGCGTTAACGACGACGTCGTCGTCACCGTCGAGGTGCTGGCCGCCCCGGCGCCGCTCGACGTGGACGCCTTCGCGATCGTCGCCGAGTGCAGCCTGCGCTCGCCGTCGGGCCGGCTGCGCCTGACCTGCCCGACGTACGGCGAGCACGACGGCGACCGTTTCGACGTCCCAGCCGGCGGCCTGCGCCTGCGGGTGTCGCTGACACACGAACTGCTCGCCGCGCAGTCCCGCACCGGCAGCCCGTTCCCGCTGCGTCTGCAGCTCTGGCCGGCGCCGCCAAAGCCGCCGGTCGTCGTCAGGGACTTCGGCGTACCAGCGCACGCCGAGCCGGTGGACGGAATACCTCCCCGCCAGGAGTAGGCCGGATCAGCTCCGCGGGCAGGTCGTCCCTGCTCTGCCGGGATCGATCCCGGCTGGTCGGGAAGAGCGGGCTGGCGCCATCCGCCACGGCGCCCACTGTGGATCCGGATGGTCGGCGGGTGTCTCGGTCGTCGGGGCTGCGAACCCGAGGCCGTTTCGGCTAGCGTGGCCGCGGACTCGGGGGAGGGCAGGACGGTGACACAACGCAGGACGGCAATCGCGCTGCTGGTCGTGGCGGTGCTCGTGGTGTTCGGCACGGCGGCGTGCAGTTCGAAGGCGCAGCCCGCGACGGCGCAGCCCGCGGCGGTCGTGCCGTCGGCCGCTTCCGGGGAGCCGTCGCTGCCGCCCGAATCGTCTACGCCGTCGACGTCGTCGCTCGCACCGTCGGTCCGGGCCTCGCGGACGGCGGGTCCGTCCGGCACGCCGAAGGCGTCCGCGGAGAGCGCTTTTGCCGTCCGGCCGCCGGGCGTCGGTTCCGGCCCGGCCGGGTCCAGGGCGCACACGGGGTCGACGGCGGTGGCGTTGACCTTCGATGACGGCCCTGACCCGGTGAACACTCCGAAGATCCTCGAGGTGCTGCGCGCCAACGGTGTGAAGGCTACGTTCTGTCTGGTCGGCTTCCGCGTGCGGGACCATCCCGAGCTGGTGCGGCAGATCGTCGCCGGCGGGCACACGCTGTGCAACCACTCCTGGCAGCACCTGACGGACCTCGCCCAGCGGGACCAGACCTATGTCGACTGGGACCTCCAGCACACCAACGACATGATCCACGCCGCGGTCGGCAACGACGTGCCGATCAAGTATTTCCGCGCTCCGGGCGGCAACTTCACGGCCGATCTCGTGGCGAAGGCCCAGTCGATGGGCATGGCCCCGATCTATTGGGATGTCGACCCGCAGGACTGGAACCACAAGAACGACGCCAGCGACGCCGCCCACATCGCGCGGGTGATCGGCGAGGTGAAGCGGCAGGTGCGGCAGGGCTCGATCATCCTGTCGCACGACAACGTGCAGCCGGACACCATCGTGGCCTACCAGACACTGGTGCCGTTCCTCAAGCGGTACTTCACGCTCGTCGCGCTGCCAACCTGACGCGCCGGCTGCGCGGTTGCTGGGATCGGCGGACTGCACTGGGGTTGGCCGGTCGCTTCGATACGCACGACTCCGCTGCAGGCGCCGCCGGTTTGACGAGACGTCGGCGACGGTCGTGGCTGGTCCCGGGCTTGTCGGCGGGGCTCTGTTCCGTCTGGCCGTGGGCAAGATCGAGGCTTGAGCGATGAAGCTCGCTGCCCGGCAACTGCCGAGGGTGCCGCCGAGGTCGGCGTTCGCCGGGTTCCGATTTCCGTCTGAGGTGATCGTGGTCGCGGTCCGCTGATACCTGCGCTACGGCCTGTCCTACCGCGACATGCTGAAGGTTGAGCCCACCGAGGTGGTCACCGACGCCGCCGCGGTCTACCCCGCCGTCCTGGACGAGCTGATCCCGTCGGCGTGGCACCACGTCGAGCAGTACGCCAATAATCCGATCGAGGCTGATCACAGTCGGCTGAAGCACCGGCTGAAACCGATGCGCGGGCTGAGAACGGAGCAGGCAGCACAGGTCATCATCGCCGGACACGCCTTTATACAGAACCTTCGACGCGGCCGCTACGAGCTCGCCGTCGACGCCTCGCCCGCGCTGCGGGTCGCCACCGCGTTCACCGAACCCGACAGGCGATCTGAACGCCGGACACCCGACACGGGCTCGACCGGTCCGCCGATCCCTCAACGCAACGGCACCGACCGAACTGCCCAGACGATCATCGCCGGACACGCGTTCATGCAGAACCTCCGCCGCGGCCACTACGAACTCGGACTCGACGCGCCGCGCGGACTCCGCGTCGCCGCGGCCGTTCACCGAACTCGCTACCGCTATCTGAAGACCGGCCGCACTCGCTCAAACGCACCCTCCGATCGGCAAACGCAACAACGCCCTTGCGGGTGAGTTGGCCCGGCCGGGCGGCGGAGCGCCGCCGCCCGGCCGGTGCCGCTATCGGACCATGAAGACGTAGTAATACGGGTCGGAGGTAGTGCCGTCTGGACTTACCGTCCAGACGTCCAGTTCGTACCAGCCGGCCGAATCTGGTGTCCAGTTGATGGTCGCTGTGCCGTCGGGCCCGACTGGCGCGGTCTGCGTCGTCGTCTCGAAGTCGAACGAGTAGGCGAACTGCGTGCTACCGGGCACCTTTGCGGTGAACGTGAAGGAGCCGCTGACGCCGGCTCCGCCCGCCTCGGCGCTCTCTGGGTAGTCCGTCGAGCTGACCGTCGGCGTCGTGTCGAAGTAGAAGTAGCTTTGGCTTGCCGGGGACACCCAACCGTTCGACCCCGTGCTGGTGACTGACAGCCATGCAGGTCCGGGCGTGGTGAACGTGATTTGGGTGCTGGCTGTGCCGTCGGCCGCCGCCGCGACAGTCTGGGCCGGGCCATCGTTGATCTTGTACGTGTAGCTGGTCGGGAGATACCCGGAGCGGTCGATGACGCCAGGAGCGAAGCTGACCGTGAACGGTGTACCGAAGGCCGGCGTGCCCGTGTAGCTCACGGCGGGCCACGTCGCCGAGACGAAGAACCGGTAGTCCGTCGTGGGCGAAAACCAGCCGGCCCGGTCGACGGCCGTGACCAGCAGGTCATCGACCGAGGGTCGGGGAGGCGTCAACGAGGCGGTTGCGGTGCCTCCAAGCGTGTTCGCTGGAACGTATCCGGCCGTGCCGCCGCCGCCCCACTCGTAGGTGAAGCCGACCACGTCAGGATCATTCGCGGTGAACACGAAGGTTCCCGGGATTCCTTGTCCCTCGGACGTGACCCCGGTCGGATAGTCCGCTGAGCTGACGCCCGGTGCGTGTGTCGGCGGCTCGGTATCAACCTGGAAATAGCACGGGGCCGACCAGAGCGACGTAGCGGCTCCGTCGGAGGCACGGATCTGCCACGCGTAGCTGCCACCGTCGGTGAGGACACCGGCCGGCACTCTCCGCTGGCCGACAGAGCCGCTCGGCACATCGGGCATGCTGAACGTGGTCCGGTTGTCGGGTTGGTCGACCGGCCAGATCGCCACCTCCCCAGAGGTTTGGTCCCGGTCCGGGTCCGAAAGCGTCGCATAGAGCGTCGGCTGGGTGGTGTTCAGGAACGGTCCCGGAGTTTGCAGTGCGCAGTCTTTCCCGGCCCCGAAGCCGTCACCATTCCGCAGCCCCGTCGGCGCGTTCGGGGTCCTGTTGTAGGTGATCGTCAAGCTGACTTTGTTGGCGAACCACCGGCCCAGCTTCGCATCGCCCTCATGCGGCGCCGGTACGCGAAGTTCCAGGGTCAGAACGCTCCCGCCGCCGGCCAAGGCGTCACGCAGACCTGCTGTTGCATCCCAACCGAGGTACGGCATCGGGCACGTCGTTCCGGCGGTGTACCCGACGGTGGCCAGCTTCTGCTGCTCCACTGCCGGATTCTTCCACGTGGTGGCGGAGCTGACCGGGCCGGTTTCCCAAAGCTCGACCGCGCGGTCCACGCAGTCGGTCGCCCGGGTCTCGGCCGCGGAGAACACCGCTGTGGAGATCTGAGCTCCCCGCAAGCCGGAGATGTCGAACGTGAAGTATGCGCGGGCCTTGTGGTCATTGCCGTCCGCGTCGGTCACCCCACCGACGGGTACGTCGCCCGACTCGTTGACATGACTGCTCTTCGGAGTTGCCGAGTCGACATACGCCCACGACGAATTCTGGGGGGTGACAACGCTGCCCGCGCTGGCCGGTGCCACCACCACAACCGCGAGTACCCCCGTCGCAGTCAGGCTCGCCGCCGCAGCGGCGCCAAGCCTGACCAGCCATCTACCTGCGTCCATTGATGGGTTCCTCCCGCCCAGAAGAGGATCTCCATGGGCGGGCTCATGTTCCCAGAGCGCGGGGAAGCTGTCCGCCCCATTCGTGGCGCTCGCTGCGGCTGATCATCACTAGCCGCCGGTTCTGCAGGGCCACCGCGGTCGCCTAGTACGTGCTGCCGGCCGTCACACCATCAGGACAGCCGTTCCCGATCCAGGTCAGAGCTGCGGTTGCCGATCGTTGAGCTGCTTTCGGTCGTCGGGCACAGTCCCACTCAACCGCCGCATCGCGCTGTACACCAGAGCCCGTCACCCCGTTGTGCAGCCGATGCCGGTCACCCGGGCGCCGTTGCGTTCTGGGATCTGCGGACGCGGTTGACCCGTGTCGGGTCCGCGGTCAGATTGCTTGGGCGAGTTCGGTGAACGCAACGGCGACGCGCCGAGCGAGCGGGGCGTCGACGGCGAGTTCGTAGTGTCCGCGGCGGAGGTTCTGCATGAACGCGTGTCCGGCGACGATCACTTGTGCTGTGTTGTCGGTTCGTAGTCCGCGCATCGGTCTCAGCGGCGCTGTTGCATTTGAGCCATCGTCAAGATCGCCTGCCGCAAGAATTTCGGCCGGGTCCGCGCTAGCGTGCCGCCGAGGCAACAAAACAGGATATAACGGACAGCGACAGGGACGCTGGGCAGCGACTGCCGACCTCCGGCGGACCTCGCGACGAAGAATTTTCGGTGCTCGCTCGACGCGATCGCTCAATGCAACAGCGCCCGATCAGGCCTCCGATCAGCGCGGCGAGGCAGAGCCCGTTGCCTTCCCACACAGGATCGGACGCGCGGGTCGTCGGGAGCGTCGATCGGGCCACAGCGCCTCATGCGGCGCAGCTGGAGGACTTGTGCCGGCTCGAACTGGATCTGTCCGGCGTCACGTTTCCTCTCCTAGCGCCGGTCTGTCCACCCTGCGCGGCGCTCGTCCCTGTGCGGGTTGCCGCGCTGGGCCCAGGCACTGCCTGGGCCGCAGATCGTCGTCGTCTGTGACGTCGACACGTTCCGGGCCGAGTTGACCATCGACGCATCGGCCCTGCGGTAGGCCGGCAGCGCCGCACCGTGCACCACCGGCGACATCACCCGAATCGGTGTCGTAGCGGTCGGCGCGCCGACCAGCAGTACGTACTCGTGCTGCGATGGCCAGAAACTGTGACCACTCCGGGCCGTCTATTTGTTGCGGTTGGACCGAACCTTCGGTGCGATGCGCATTAACGCTGCCCCCACTGCTACGAACGCGAACCCGGCCAGAACAACCCACATTGTGTTTGCCCCGGTTGCGGCCAGTCCACCGCTAGTGGCCAGACCGCCACTGATGATGCCGCCGCCTGTGTACCCATCCATCGCCTACCACTTTCTCTCTCGACGCAGAAGTGCGTCCGTGAACGCCTTCGCGTGTACCAATTGGAGGAACATGTCGAACACCAGCTCATACATGCTCGCGGCCAGAACCATGTGCTTCCAACCGCGATACCGCACCGTCACTACCCGTTCCAGAACGAAAACGGCAGTAACCAGCATCCAGAGGGGACGGAGGTGAAATCCGCCCACGGCCGCCGCGTATATCAGCGAAGCCAAGTATGTGAATGTAACGAGTACGCCGAGCATGGTGAACAACTGCCGGCCCCAGTAACGCCACGTGATACGGGTGAGGCCGTATTGAAAGCAGTTCTCGACGGCTCCGCGTTTCCAGCGTTCGCGTTGCTTCCACAGTGCACGCCACGTCGACATAACTTCGGTGACGAGGGTGCATTCCTTCGGGCTGAGAACCTTGTAGCCAAGGTGCAGTAACGCGAAGGTCAATTCGTTGTCCTCGGTAAGGACGCTGGTGTCATAGACACCACCCATCCCGTCGCCAGGAGGCAAGATGCCCGCAATGCGCCCGCGACTGACGGCCTTGAGGGTGCCGACCCGAAACAGCGCCGCCGTGCCCGTAACGACGAGGCACTTGCCGTTGAGGCGTGCCACATCTCGGGCATAGCGTGCGTACTCGTTGCGCTGCAGATGACCTACGAATCCGCCGCCTGGACCGCCTCGGAAGATGCCGCCGATTGCGCCCATGTTGGGGTTGGCGTTCAGCTTGGCGACCGCGTAGTTCAGGAAGTCCGGATCCAGTTCGCTGTCAGCGTCTACGACCATGACCATGTCATGGTCGGCCATTTGTGGTAGCAGATCAGCAAAGACCTGGTTGAGCGCCCCCGCTTTTTTGTACCTGTTGTGCTGAGTAACAAGAACCTGCGCACCAGCCCAATAGGCCAGTTTCGCGGTCTTGTCGGTGCAATTGTCCGCCACCACGACGACACGGCTCGGCCGGTACGTCTGATTCTGCAAGGCGTCTACCGCACCGCGGATACCTTCTTCCTCGTTGTGTGCCGGTATCACGACGATGAGCCGGCCCTTCGGGGTTGCGCGACCAACAGCGAGGACGCTCTCGCGTCGCGGACGCTGCTCCGGTTTGCGAAGCGCAGGGCGACGGTATTCCCGCGAGGGCGGACTCACTGGCGTGCTGCCGTGCAGAGTCGCCGCCCCAGCGTTCGCCGAATCGAACACCAGGCGGTGACGGCCTGCAACCGGTACCCCGGCGTGGGGTCTGTGGGTTGTTGTGGCCTGAGCCCTGATCCACCGATCAGGTTTCAGTGATCAGCTTGCGGGACCTCATGATCGTGGGTGTTCGCCGGAGCATGCTGGGGTGACCGGCCGGGTTGCCGGTGCGCTCGATGGCTCGTCGGGGGACGGAACTGGTGGGTGGCCGGCGCCGGTCGCGGTATGACTGTCTGTTGTGGACGGTTAGGCGGGTGGGGCGTGGGCGGTGGTGAACAGTCGTAGCCAGTTGTGTTGCCAGGGCCAGTGCTGCGGCAGGTGGAGGGTGATCTGGCGGGCGTGGCGGGTGATCCGGGCGGCGACGTTGATCAGGTGCCGGCGGATGGTGGCGGCGCGGGCGGTGTGGTGGGGTCGGCCGGCCAGGGTGGCGGCGGCGCGGGTGAGGTTGTGTGCGATGGCGATGCAGGACAGCCAGGCGTTGTTGGCGTTGAACCGGCCGGACGGCAGGTGGGCCAGGGGTCCGTCGATGAGTTCGGCGAAGACTTGTTCGATGACAGCGTGGGCGCGGTGCTGGGCTTCGGCCTGGACGAGGACGTATGGGCTGTTAGTGAACGCGGCGTGGTAGCGCCATACGGTGAACAGCGCACCCTGTCCGTCCAGTGTGGATTTGTTCAGGTCGGGGACGCGACGCACGATGAGCCGGGCGGTGATTTCGTGGCGGGTGCCTTCGAACGCGGTGTAGGTCGTTTCGGCGATCTGGGCGCGGGAGATGAACCGCTGCTGCTCGTCGTCCCAGACCGGTTGCGGATACCGGATCTCCACCCAGGCGTCGTCGCTGATCGTGGTGAGCGTCCGGCGGACCTTGGCGTCGATGCGGACCGTAATCGAGAACCGCACCCTGGCCCGGCGGCAGGCGGTGATCACGCTGCGGGAGTAGAACGCTGAGTCCGCGCGGAGCACGATCTCACTCGCCGCCATCGTCGTTGTCGTCGCGGTGGCCGGGGTCGCGGGCTGGGCGGCGAGGACGGCCTTGGTGGTGGCGATGGCCTCGGCGACCAGCGAGGCCGCACCGCGGGCTGAACCGGTACTCCCGGCCCGCAGTTGCGTCGCGGCGATCACCGGCGCGACGTCCGGGGTGCTGATCGTGGCGATGAGGGGGTTCAGGCCGCGGAGCAGGATCTGGTAGCCGCCGACCTTGGCGTGACCGAACGCAGCACCCTGTTTCTGCTTGCCGTACACCCTGCGCAGCAGGGAGTCGACGTCGACGAACGTGACCGCACCGGCACTGGGCAACAACGGCGCGCGTTGAGCCAGCCGGACCAGGAACTGCCGCGCGGCAGCCTGCAGTTGCCGGACATGGCCGTGGGTGAACGCGCGCAGGAACGACCCCAGCGTCGAAGGTGCGTACACCCCGCTGAACAGTCTCGGCATCCCGCCGTGGCGCAGCACGTCCAGGTCGTCGATCGAGTCCGCGCCGGTGAGCATGCCGGCCACGATCGCGGCGATCTTCCCCGACGCGTTGGACCCCTTGTCCGTCGGGACATGCAGCCCAGCAGCGACGACGCCGTGCAGGTCGCACCGCTGGGCGAGGGCCATCACCGGCTCCAACCCGGCACACGAGACCAGACTCGGATCATCGAACGATGCGCGCACCCGTGCCGCGCCGTGCGATATTCTCACCTCGACGGTGCCCTTTCGAGCCGGACGATAGATGCCTCAAGAACCTCTATCTTTCCAGCTCGCGGGGGCATCGTCGCGCCCCACCTGTCACAGCCACGTCAATTCATCGGTGGATCAGGGCTGAGTTCCCCGGCCTACCCACGCCCAAGTTCCCAAGCAGAACCCCTTCCCGCGTCGACGTTCGGCCGCCGTGCGGTCGTCAAGAGAACAAGAGCATTTCGATATACCAATCCGCAATGGGGTCGGATTGGCACAACACCGCAATACAGGGTCACCGGCGTCCGCGTCCACAATGGATGCGCACGTCACGGTCGGCAAGGCAACCCGTCGATATCTCACCCGGGATTCACCCCGGGTGAGATGACGAGCGGGGCGGGGCGGCTGCGTCACCGCTGACACCGGAGGCGGGCTGCCGGCGGCCGGGGTGCCCGGTGAGCAAGACGATCGCGTAAGTCGTGTTTGCTGCTGGCCACCGCTGCGATGGCGACCCCGGCGTCGTGCGGCAGCAGCGGGCCTGCGCCCGCTCGGCTGATAGCGGCGGGCGCGGCCGACCGACGTTGGGCGCTTGCCAGAATCCGTTGGTCGCGGTGCGCGGCGCGATCGTGGCGATCGCGCGTCGGTCAGGTAGTCGCCGCCGTCGAGGAGGATCACGTCCAGTGTGGCAGGCAGCGCGTCGAGCGGCGCATTAGCTGCAGGCTCGTACCGGGCCACCGGCCGCAGCGCGATGGCCCGTTCGCCGGCGCCCATCACGATCTTCGTCAGCGGCAAACTGTGTGGCCGACGGCAACGAGCAGCCGCTGCGCAGGCCCGGTAGCTCATAGTTGATCGACGCTTGGGCGGTAACCGTGGAATTCAACCTGCACGTGCAAGGCCGCATCGACGGCGGCACCGTCATCGTCGTCCGCAGAGACCTGGACTACGCCGCGGTGGACCGATTCTGGACCTGCGTCGAACAGGCACTGCAACCGCCGCCCGGCATTCTGTATGTCGACCTGCTAGTAGAGGTTGAGCGCACCGCCGTCGACGCCGCAGCCGAGAGACTGTTCGGCTGAGTGTCCCGCATCGTGTCAGCCGTGCGACAGGGTGTTGCATGGCTGACGCGATGCTTGGGCAGTGGGACGCCGCAGCTGAGAGGCCGTTCGGCCGAGCGCTCCGCTATCACGGTAGCCGTGCGACACACTTGCTAAAATACCCAACACAAGCTTGGGTCTTTCCGTAGAAACACGTAACGTTATCCGGGAAGTCGTTACGACTCGACGGCAAGAAAGTGGCCGGATGGGATCGCAGCCCACCCGGCCGGTGTAACTAGTCGTTGCTGCGCTCACGATCAGTGATCGCGATTGCGGCGGTCAGGCAGGCGCTACCTACCCTTGCGAGTCCAGCAAGGGTAGGTTCGCTGCCTGCATCGGCCCATACCGACGCTGCTGTGAGAACCCGCTGGACCGCGAGCAGTAAGCGCTGCGTGCGGTGCCTTCCCTGCTGGGTCTCGCTCGGGCGGAACGCCGGATGGTTCTCCGTTGCCATCTCACCCTTCTCCCGGCCCGGGGACATACCGGCGCCAGGCGCCTACGGCGCCGGGCTGGCCAGGCTGGGTTGCATCTAGAGGTGTGTCGACTAGAGGAGTGTCATCCGCGCGCTAACGTACTCCGCGCAATTGCCAAATTGGCGCTGACACGCCAGCGGCGTGGATTAGTAACGCCAACTTCAGCTATCGGCCTTCCCGCGATACCGCGGACGCTTGGCTGTACAACTTGGCTGTACGGTCTCGGGAATGACAAAGACCCAAGTCCGGCTCTGTGCCGTGACCTGGGCCTATCTTGAGTACGCCGCGTAGGACTTGAACCTACAACCCTGTACCGTTCGATAACTCGGTCAAAGGGTTCTGACGTGCGCTTTTGTGCGTCCCCGCCGCGCTCGTCGTGGGCAGGCTGACGGTCATGATCCTGTCGTTCGGGTATCTGGTGCTGCGCCAAGTCCTGCACCTGGTGATCCTGGGGCTGCGCGGCGAGCGGTCCAAGGAGATCGAGATCCTGATACTGCGTCATCAGGTCGCGGTGCTGCGCCGTCAGATCCACCGGCCAGACCTCGCAGCCGCCGACCGGGCGGTGCTGGCCGCGCTGTCCCGGCTGCTGCCGCGCCGGCGATGGCCGACGTTCTTCATCACCCCCGCGACGCTGCTGCGCTGGCACCGCAACCTGATCGCTCGCAAGTGGACGTATCCGCGCCAGCGTCCCGGGCGTCCACAGGCGCGAGCGGAACTCCGTAACCTGGACCTGCGCCTGGCCCAGGAGAAACAACCTGGGGCTGCCGGCGCATCCAGGGCGAACTGGCCGAACTGGGCTACCGGATCGCGGCGAGCACCGTGTGGGCGATCCTGACCAAGGCCGGCATCGACCCGGCACCTCGCCGGGCTGGGCCGACCTGGACCCATTTCCTCACCACCCAGGCCAAGGGCATCCTGGCCTGCGACTTCCTGCACGTTGACACGATCGGACTGACCCGGATCTACGTACTATTCCTGATCGAGATCGAAACCCGGCGGGTCCACATCCTCGGTGCCACTCCGAATCCGACCAGCGCGTGGGTCGCCCAGCAGGCCCGCAACCTGATGATTGAACTCGGGAGAGGGTCGAGCAGTTCCGGTTCTTGATTCGCGACCGGGACGCGAAGTACACCGCCATGTTCGACCAGGTGTTCACCGCCGGGGGCATCAGGATCATACGGACGCCGCCGCAGGCGCCGAGGGCGAACGCCTACGCCGAACGGTGGGTGCGGATGGTACGCCGCGAGTGCCTGGACCGGATGCTCATCTACAACGCACGGCACCTGCTCACCACGCTGGGGCAATACGTCGCGCACTACAACGAACACCGACCACATCAAGGGCGCGACCAACGCCCTCCAGCCCCTTGAGACCTTGCCGGCACCAGTCACCGATCTCGCCACGGTCCGGGTCCGCCGCCGCAAGGTCCTCAATGGACTGATCAACGAATACTCGCAGGCAGCATAGCCAGAACCGAGGTTCCGAACGGTACAGGTCGGACTGGTCTGCGGTTGTCGGCATCGGTCGAGCCCATCGATGGGTCGGCGGTGCTTGGTGCTGGTGCTATCCGGTTAGCCTGCGAGGGTTTGCAGGACGCAGCTGACGTCCGGAGCCGGTTTGGCCCCATACCCCCTCGACCCGAACATCGCCCGACGCATCCAGGCTGACACCTGACCACCGACGGACGTTGAACCTCGCCCGAGTCTCCAGTAGCCGGCACCGCGCGGTGTGGACACCAGCTGGCGACGCTTCCTCCGGACTCAGGCGGACGGGCCGCAGGCCACCGATTTCTTCCACCTCGACACCATCGCGCTGCGGCGAATCTACGTGTTGGTGGTGATCAAGGTGGTCACCCGCAGGGTGCACGTCCTCGGCTGACTGCGAGCCCGACCGGGGACTGGACCACGCAGCAGGCCCGGAACCTGATCGTCGACCTTGGTGAGCGGGCAAACTCAGTCCGGTTCCTGATCCGCTCTAGTTGCGGTGTCGGCGAAGGCCGGCCGTGCGGGCGGCCTGGCCCGCGGCGGCCCGGTCGGGGGCGCCGATCCGGTCAAGAAGCGCCGATACCTGGTTGCGCACCGTCTTGGGCGCGAGGTGCAAGGCGCGGCTGATCGTCTGGTTGTCGGCGCCCTCGGCGAGTAGTTCGAGCAGGTCCAGCTCGCGCTCGGTGAGGTCGGCGAACGCCTCACCGCCACGCGTCGGCCGGCTGGCCGCCATCGCCCGCGCGACGCGCGGTCCGATCTCCGGCGCGAGTACCATCTGGCCGGCCGCCGCCGCGCGTACCGCGCGCTCGATGTCGGCGCTGCCGGCACCTTTGACCAGGAACCCGGCCGCGCCGGCCGCGAGCGCGTCGGACAGGTGTGCGTCGTCCTCGTGCATGGTGAGGACCAGGCATCGGCAGGACGGCAGGTGGCGGGCGAGTTCGGCGATGACCCGCGCTCCGTTGAGTTGCGGCATGTCAAGGTCGACGATCGCGACGTCGGGGCGAAACTGGGTGGCCAGTTGGATCGCGGCACGACCGTCGGCGGCCTCGCCGACGACCTCGAGGTCACCGCGGCGCTCCAGGACGAGCCGGAGCCCCTCACGGACGATGGGGTGATCGTCGGCGATGAGTACTTTGATCGGCCTGGTCACGGTGCCGCCCGCCTGGACAAGGGCAGTCGGGCCAGGACCCTGGTTCCCGTACCGGCACCGGCGGTGACGGTGACGGTCCCGCCGACCGCGGCCGCCCGGTCCCGCATCGACCGCTGCCCGGTGCCTTCGCCGGGGCCGTTGTCGGCGTCGAAGCCCTCGCCGTCGTCGCTGATTTCCAGTTCCAGTTCGCTGCCGGTGTCGCGCAGCTGGATACGGCAGCGGTCCGCCCGGCTGTGGCGGATCACGTTCGTCATCGCCTCCAGGCTGATCTTGTATGCCGCGTCCTCGACCTCGGGCGGCAGATCCGGCAAGAGGGTAGGCATGTCGAGGTCGAAGGTGGGCGCGTTGGGCGAGCGCAGCCGGGCCGCCGCCGCGGCCACCGCGGCAGGCAGCCCCAGTTCCTCCAGCTCACCAGGTCGCACCTCCCGCACGATTCGCCGGACGTCTTCGGTGGCGCGGGCGGCCTCCTTGTGCATGCGTCGGGCCAGTGTTCCGAGCTCACCGTCGCCGGCGAGATCGGCCGCGACCTCCAAGTGCAACGTCAGCCCGGTCAGCGTGGAACCGAGTCCGTCGTGCAGGTCACGGTGGATGCGGAACCGCTCCTCTTCCCGAGCGACGAGCAGCCGCTGCTGCGCGGCGCGTAGGTCGGTGAGCAGCCCGACCACCCGGGCGGCGACGCCGCTGTGCCGGGCGAGGTCCGACAGCAACTGCCGGTCCAGCGGTGAGAGCGTCTTCGCATCAGGCCGGGGCGCCACGACCAGCCGGCCGACGACCTGGTCACCGACGCTGATATTGAGGCTCTCCACGTGCGCCGTCTCCGCGTTCGCTGGGCGCCGTCCGCGCTGCCGGGTGGCCTGCCATCCGGTACCCGACCACAGCTCCACCGCCACGTACGGCAGCCGCAGGCTCTCCGCAGCGGTGTCCACAACGGCGGCCAGCAGCGACTCCGGGTCGTCGGACGCTTCCAGCCGCAGCCCGAGGCGGTGCAGCACCAGTTGCGGATCTCCGCCCGTACCGAACAGCCGACGGGTGATGACCCGCTGCGCGGCCGCGCGAACCGGGGCGAACGCGACCGCGACCAGGCCGGCGCCCGGCAACGCGGCGGCCGGGCCGGTCTGGCCGCTCAGCGCGACGGTCACCGCGGCCGCGGCCAGGTACAGCCCGAGCAGCACCGCGCCGCAGATTACCGCGACGAGGCCCCGGTTGAGCGCGAGGTCCAGCTCGAACAGGTCCCGCTTGCCCACCGCGACCGCGACTGACGCCGGGAAGACCAGCAGCACCAGGCCGAACCCGAACGTGCCCGCCGGTATCGCGATCCACCTGCCGATCACCATGACGGCGATGGCCGTGGCGAAGCCGAGCACGACGATCTGGGCCCGGCGGCGCGCCTCGGCGTCTTTGCGCAGCCATATCCAGCGCACGATCATGACCAGCAGAGCGACGAGGACGCACGGCTCCCAGATCAGCTCGGCGACGAGGTCCATCCCAGCGAGATGCTCGAGCTGCGGACCCGCGACCGCAGCCCGCACGGCGAACCCCGCGGTGATCAACAGCGGCGCCGTCGCCACCGCCAGCCACGGTCGGCTGCGGAACCAGACGACGGGCCTTGGGAAGGCGAGCGCGAAGAGCAGGGCGCTGATCCCGGTGACGAGGTAACCGCCGATCCCGAGGAAGGCCCAGACGCTCACCCAAGGCCGGGCGACGAGGTCAAGCGGCGTTACCCACGCCCAGGACGACACGTCGTCCGACGCCCAGCCGGCGGCGAACACCAGGAACGCGTGCGCCGCGAGCACACCCGGGCGGCGCAGGAACAGCCAGCACGCGAGCCCCAGCATCGCCAGCGACACCAGCACGGCGTCGGGCTGCCCGGCCGTGACCAGGTTGAGCAGGTCTGGGTGGGCGGCGATGCGCACCGGTACGTCGCGGACCTCGGTGTTGTGCCGGATGCGGTAGGTCAACACGTCGCCGGCGTGGACCGACCGGGCCGGCGCGCCGCCGTGCAGGTACGCCGAGACCGGTACGCCGTCGACGGCGAGCAGCAGGTCGCCCGGCTGGATCCCGGTGACCGTGCCGACCGGCTGCAGCGCCACCGCGCCAGCGGTCTCTCCCGTGCCGGGCGGCCCCGTCAGCAGGTTGTCGCTGGGCAGCAGCGCCTTCACGGCGAACAAGAGCGCGGGTACACCGATCAGCCAGATCACGATTCCGACGGCCCACCGCCGGGATCGGCGGATCGTTCGCTCTTCGGCCATGCCCGCCTCCCTCCATAGCTAACCCGATCATCTGGTACCCGGCGTCCCTGCGTCGTCGGACGGATGTCCCGAACATCGGGGACGCACAGGTAGAGACGCCGGGACGCCGGTGATCCGACGCTGACCGGGCCGGAGGTTCGAAGGCTCCGGATCGATGAATGGAGGGATCCACATGCGAACAATCGGACCGGTGACGGGACTGGTCGCCGCGGCGGCGGTGGTGCTCTCGGCAGCCGGACCGGCGGCGGCGAGCAGCTCGTCCGGGCGGGACCGGGTCACGGTGCACCCGGGGGAGTCCATCCAGCGCGCGATCGACGCCGCGCCGGCGGGCGCGACGGTCGTCGTGGCCGCGGGTACCTACCGGGAGAATCTGCTCATCACGCGGCCGGTCACCCTGGCCGGTCAGGGATCGGTCACCCTCGTACCGCCCGCGACGCTCGCGCGCAACCTGTGTACAGACGACCCGGACGCCATGGTGGACGACCAACCGTCGCCGGTGGGGATGTGCATCCTCGGCACGCTGGCGCTGCCTGACCCCGGCGAAGGTGACTTACCGACCGTGGTGACGCCAGTCGCCGACGTGCACCTGAAGAACCTCACCGTGGCGGGCTTCGTCGAGGGCATCGAGGCCGTGGGTACCCGAGGCATGACGGTGGAGTCGGTGACCGGCCGGGCCAACGCTGACGCGGCGCTGCTGAGCTTCTACGGTGACGGCACTGTCCTCTCGCACGTCACCATGACGGGTACGGCCGGGTTCGCCGCCGCATCGCTGCGCAACTCGCGCGATGTCCGCGTCTCGGCGAGCCGCTTCACCGGGAACAGCGGGATCGGGCTTGCCCTGCTCGACACCCGTACCGGCACCTTGTCCGGCAACGTCATGACGGACAACGCCGTTGGTCTGATGGTGGCCGACACCGGCGACCCCCACCCGACCGGCGACATCCGGGTCACCGGCAACGACGTCAGCGACAACACGCGCTACTTCCCAGGCGACGGCGACGCTCCGTCCATGAGCGGAGCCGGGGTAACGCTTCTCGGTACCCACGAGGTGACCGTCTCCGGTAACCGGATCGTCGGCAACGCGCCGAGCAGCCCGGCCGCGTTTGGTGGCTTCGGCGTCGGCGTTCTCGACGCGAGCGCCATGACCGGCGGCGCTGCGCCCACCGGCAACCGGGTGACCGGCAACCGGATCAACGGATCGCCCGTCTCCGTGAACTACGACGGCAGCGGCTCCGACAACACCATCCGCGGCAACCAGACCAACTGACCTCGACCCCTGGAGACGATCATGGCTGACCACCGATCCCGACTGCCGCTCGTTGGCGTACTCGCCGGGCTCACCTTCGGCGTGGGACTCTTTACCCTGTTCACCATCCCCGGTGGCGGCGAGGCCACCGACCAGCAGGTCACTGACTTCTACAACTCCGGCGGAAGCCGGGCGACGGCCCTCGGGCTCTACTTCGTCCTCGTCGTCGGTAGCTGGCTGATGATGTCGTTCTACACCGGGCTGGCCGCTCGGCTGGACGACGACCCGCTCGCCGGATTCGTCCGCCGGCTGGCCTCGATCGGGGCCGCGGCCGTGATCATCGGCGGTGCGATCGCGCTCGCTCCGTCCAGTGTGCAGATCAACTCCGGGCGGCCGTTCGTCGGCGTCCCGATCGCGCAGACGTTCGACCACGCCGGTCTGATGGTCGCCATCGTGGGCGGCGTGTACTCCTTCGCCGCGGCCACGTTCGTGCTGTGCCTGCGGGCCCGCCGCACTGCGACGCTGCCGGGGTGGATCGCGATCAGTGGCATGGTCATCGCTGTCCTGCTGCTCGCTTCGATCGTGGTCGCGCCGGCGCTCCTACTGCCGCTCTGGGTGATCCCCGCCGGGCTCGGCGCGCGGCGCGCGCCGGCTGCCACGGCCGGGTTGGGCGAGGCGCACGCGGTCGCCTGACCGAAGAGCCAAGGTCAGCGCAGCCCCGGTTCAACCGGCGCTGCGCTGGCTGCTCGGAAGACACGGACACGCCACCACAATGCCGTACTCACACGTGACAGGGCCGTTCCTCATCAGATCCAGGGCATTGGGTCAACGGGGCGCCCGCCCAGGCGTACCTCGAAATGCAGGTGTGGGCCTGTCGACGCGCCCGTCGATCCGACCTGACCGATCACCTGACCTGCGCTGACCTGCTGGCCCGGTTGGACCAGGATGGCTTGCTGGTGGGCGTAGCAGGTGGTGAGCCGCTGCCCGTCGACCTGGCCGTGGTCGATGCAGGTGTACCTGCCGTTACCGCCGGACCAACCGGCTCGCGTCACCCGGCCACTGGCGGCCGCGATGATCGGGGTGCCCGCCGGCGCGGCGATATCCATGCCGGCGTGCAGTTGCCAGACGTGGTAGTACGGGTCGAACCGGTTGCCGAACGGGCTGCTGACCCGGCCTGGCACCGGCCGGCGAAGCTTGCCGCCGCCGTACGTCGTTGCGGCCGCCGGCACCGGCGTGTCGATGCTCAGCGTTTCCCGGACACTGTCGTTGACCTGCTGCTGCAGCGACTGTGCCGCTGACTCGCTGCGCGTCAGTTCGGCCTCGCCAGAAGCAATCGCCGCGGACAGGGCAAGGACCCTGCCCTGCGGGCTGTCGAGCGCGCCACTGAACGGCACCGATGCGGTGACCGGCGGCGACGCTCCGGCCGGCGCAGTCGGGGCGGTGAGCAGCGTGATCAGCGAGGAGACCGGGTCGAGTTGCGCCTGCGCGATCGCCAGATCGGCGCGCATGCGGGCAAGGACGTTGTGCAGGTACTGAACCCGATGCTGGACCTCGTCCAGCCGGGCGACGACACGCGCGTGGGCGCTCGTGGCCGGATCGACCGACGGCTGTGGGTACAGGTCAGCGGCCGGATCGTTGGCGATGATGCCGGCGGCAACGTCGGCGGTCACCATGGGGGCTGAGTTGACAGCACCCGGGTCGGTGGCCTCCGACGTGCCCCCGGTGGGCAGTGGGGCCTGTGGTGCCGCAGGCGAGCCGGGCCGCCCGGGCAGGCCGGTCGGCGGGGTGGTCGGAGGACGGGTGGCCGTTGAGTGGTTGCCGGTGGGGAGCGGCAGCGCAGGCGGGCTCAGGCTCGGCGGCGAGGGCACGGCTGGCAGCGGGGGCAGGACCGGCAGCGAGGGCAGCAAACCGTCTGCCGCGGCGGACGGTGGGCCGGGCAACGCACCGGCGCCCGCCGTGGTGCTTGTCATCATGACCAGCGCGGCAACCACAGCTGTCAACAGCGCCGCACGCACGTACCGCGTTGGATGGTTCATCCCGAGCCCCGCAACCACGTTCGTCGTACCGATCGTCTACATGCTGTATCGGTCGGGGCGACCGGTTCGCAACACTCAGGATCATGAACGGCGACGCCGGAGCAGGATCAGAGTCGCCAGCGCGCCCAGCACCAGCACGGCGGCCGCGACCGGCACCAGGTAACCCGGCCTTCGCCCCACGCTGTCCGAAGATCGCGCGGCGCTGGGCCGGCTCGTCGGGCTACCGTTCGAGCCCGGTATCAGGTACGCGTTGCTCGCCGCGTTGTTGGACACGTCGGCGTCGGGCGGTTCCGACGTGACGTTGACGAGGTTCCGGACGAGTGCGCCGCGGGCGGTTCCCGGCTTGACGGTACCGGTGATCATCACCCTCGGCGGTGCGGCGTCAGCGTTCGGGAAGTCCACGACCCCCAGCTCACAGACGACCGTGAGCGCATCGACGATCGAGCAAGCCCCTTGGCTCGCGCTCGCCGCGACGCCGTCGAGGCCAACCGTGGTGCTGAACGTGAGCCGTACTCCCGTCAGATTCCCTGTACCGGTGCCCGACACCAGAATCGTGTGCGTGACCAACTGCCCGTCCACCGCGCCGAACGGTGCCGACGTCAGCACAGGCACGACATCGACGCCGCCCGACGGGGCTAGAGCGACGACCTGACCCGCCAGCGCGACGGCGACGCTGACGAGAGGGACAGCACGCGACAGCAGCACACCCGAACTGTAGACACACGCGCGCCAAGTTGCGGACGACCGACCGTGCAGGCCGAGGTACACCAGCCCGCAGTCCTGAGGGCCGGTCGCGCCCGGGCTGGCACAGCGCGCACGGCTGGTGTTGGACGGCGCTTAAGTGGGGGACCTACAGGCGGTCCGGCGGCGTTCGTGGTGACCACATGATCGAGCCTGATTGAGGCTTGGTCTCCGGCGGCACCATGAACACCAAGTCCGTCGAGCGGTGTTGTCCCGCAGCGGCGGACGCTGGCAGCCCGGACGGCACAGCCGGGCGCGGCGGGCGCACACCATAACGGCACCGCCGCCCTGCTTATGGTGTACGTGTAGTCGATCATCTGGGTGGGTCGATATCGGTCCTGGCCGCTAGTTCGGCGCTGAGCGCTTACGATCTTGTGCCGGATTGCTGTGGGGTATGAGCTGCCCGGGTGCATGTGGCGGGTTACCAGGTGAGTCCGGCCGAGCGGTCAGAGACGATGCCGCGATTGAGAGAGGTTCAAAGGCTTGGGCGCCGCGCCGGATATGGAACTGCCTGAGGTGGCGGGCCGCCAGGTGGCTCCATCTGATGCATCGCCGCGCGTGATCGGACCTCGCCCGTGAGGCCGCGCATGTAGCCGACGTTGCGCGGGACGTTCCACCACAGCCCCGTCCGGCTCTTGAGCAGTCGCTTGATGATGTGCTGAGGGCGGTAGAACTGGGTTTTTGCCCACTCGTAGCCTGCGAGTAGCTCGTCGGGCGCCATGAGCAGCGGCCGGTGCACGACGTGCGTCTTGCCGTTGTAGTGCCGCCAGTCGTGGTCGACGATCCGGCCCTCGGCCTGCAGCCGGGTGTAAGCGGGTGTGCCAGGGTAGGGCACCATCAGGCTGATCGTCGCGTTGTCCAGGCCGATCTCACCCATGACGTCCACGGTCCGGGCGAAGATGTCCTTGGTGTCATTGTCGAACCCGAACATGATGCCCGCCTGAACGGCGATGCCGTGCGCATGGAAGCGCTTCAGAAGCTGCTTGTATTCGCTCACCCGGTTGTGGGCCTTGTGCGCACCGGCGAGGCTCTCCTGGCTGACGCTCTCGAGGCCGAGGAAGAGCGCTTTGCACCCGCTCTCGGCGGCGAGTCGCAGGAACTCGTCGTCTCTGACCGAGGCCATGGTCGTCTGGCTGGTCCACCACTTGTTGAGAGGTGTCAGCGCCCGGAAGAGCGCTTTGGCGTACCGGGGATTGGCGCCGATGTTGTCGTCCCAGAAGACGATGCCCTTGTCGGGGATGGCGGCGACCTCCGCCGCCACTTCCTCGACCGGCCGGAAACGCATCTGGCGGGCCTCGGGGTAGAGCACCGGAATGGTGCAGTAGTCGCATCGGTGCGGGCAACCGCGCGTCGCGATAATTGCCCCGCTGGTCGCCCACCACCTATTCCAGCCGCCGTGGCGGATCAGATCGCGCCGGGCCGGCGGTAAACCGGCGAGGCTGGCAGGCTGCGGACACCGGTAGATCTTGGCGCCGTTCGGCAGAACTTCGACATTCGCGCCGGTAGCCTCGTCGATGACGTGCCGGCCGACGGTATATCGAGCCTCCTCCTCGATGTCGTGCAGGACACGCGGCCACACCGTCTCGGCCTCGCCGACCACAACGATGTCGGCGAACTTTGCGACTTCGAGAGGCATCAGCGTGGCATGCGGACCGCCCATCGCCACCATGACGCCGTTCGCGCGGAAAGCATCGGCCAGCTCGTAGGCGTGTGGCGCGCCAGGCGTGGCAGCGGTGATACCCACCAGGTCGTAGCGTTGTCCGGTGTCGACAGTATGGGTGATTTCGTCGGTGTGCGTCACCGTCCAACTCCCGGGCGTGAGAGCGGCGAGCAACGGCATGGTCAGCTGCGGGAAGCGGATGAGCTCGCGGGCCCGGGCATGGAGAGTGAGTGGGTCTTCCGCTGTGACTAGATGGACGTGCATGTCCGCTCCTCGATCAGCATCTGGGCGCGTGCGGCGTCTGGACTGAGCCCTTCCATCGTGATCATGCTGGTCATGGTGGGGTGTGGCGTCAACGCTCGTCCCCAGTAACGGGAAGACCCGGTTGCGCCTCAGCGAGAATGACATCGGCCCCGGCGCTCGATCTCGTCGGCAGAGCCTACGACGTGGCGGAGAGACCGATTTCTTTCGTATCCTTACGGTCAGTGCACAGTAGACACCAGGTACCTCGGTCGGCGCCTCCGGAAGAATCAAAAGTCGCAGCATCTCCTTCTTGACCTCGATCTCAGCCTCTCGATCAACCGAATCGTCCTAACTTGATCTTTAACCTGTGCGGCGTGGCCGAGGGTTGGTCGATTGCTTCTTTCGAGGTTTCGGTGTGTCGGGTTTGCTGCCGGTGGCGGTGTGGACGTCATAGCGGCGGGTGGGGTAGCGGTTCGGCTGGCCTGGTGGTCGTCCGGGTCCTGCCCGGGTGGGTTTCGGTGCGTTCGCGGGGCAGGTGCTGGTTGCGCGGAGGTGCCGAAAGTCGCGGCGGACGCGGGCCGGGGTGAGTCGTTGTGGTGGCGCCGGTCGCTCCCATGGGCGGCGCAGGTCCGCGGCGATCGGGCGGGCCAGGCGCAGCTGGGTGTGGGCGGTGATGATCAGCCAGGTCCATCGGTCGGCAGCTTGTGGGTCACGCAGTTTCGGCACGGTCCAGCCGAGGGTCTGTTGGAACAGCCGGAACGTATGCTCGATGTCGAAACGGCGCAGGAACGCCTGCCACAACAGGTTCACCATCGCCGCGTCCGGTGTCGAGTCGTTGCCGGTGCTGGTGGAGCACCACAGCCAGACCGGTTTCGCGGTGGCGCCGGAGGGCAGACGGGTCACGTCCAGGCGGATCAGGCCGCCTTCCAGGATCGGCAGGTCGGGGCCAGTCGGCCCAGCGGGTCAGACGCGGGTGCAGCCGGTGCCAGGCGCGGGCTGTGGCGGTGCCGTAGAGGCGGGTCTCGGTCACGGTGGTCACGTCGGGGTCGTCCCAGCTGGCCGGGTCACCGAAGATGAACTCGCCGCTGTGGCGGCGGGACCGGCCCAGCATGCCGGGCTGCCTGGGCCGGACGGGTCGGCGCAGCACCCGGTCCGAGCGCAGCCGGGCCAGAACCCGCACGGGAAGGTCACGCAGCAGCCAGGCAAGGCGGGCGGCGTCGTAGCCGGCGTCCATCACGACCCACACCTGCGGATCGCCGGTGCGCCAGTGCCCGGCTGCGATCAGCCGGGCGAGTACGTCGCGGATCTGCGTGGCGGTGACCGCGGCCAGATCGGCGCCCGGCGTCAGTCGCACCGCGTCCAACGGTGCGGTCCACGAACTACGCCCGGACTCCAATGCGACCACGAACGAGTACGGCCAGCCCGGCACCCCGATGTGCTGATCCTAAGGATCTTCAAGCGTGCGCCGTCGGATCATCGGACTCGTCGTGTTCGCGATCGCCCTCGCGATCGCGGTGGCCGGCGTCGTGCGCTGGCGCCTGGAGCACGGCCCTCGGCAGTATCCGGACAGCGATCACGTCTCGCTCGCCGAGGCATTGCGATGGGCTCGACTGGTGCTACCTGGGTGCGCGGAGAGCGGCATGCGGTACGACTACCACAGCAACATTTTGGGGAGGCCGACCTGCTGATGCGGATTTCGGCCCCGCGTGTGCGTCGAGGAGGTCCTCTCCGCCAACGCGGCCGAGCCAGTCGCCGCCCGGACCGGCCCGCCGGCCTTCGTCATCGATGCGCCCGATACGTGGGGCTGGCCGAGCGACCGTCCGCTCGACGCCTACCGCATCGCCGCCGACCGGACTGCACCGATCGTCCTGGAACTCGCCGCCGACCCAGGCACCGCTGCAGTCGCGGACCTGTTCGTCCACGCGCCCAACGAGTAGCGGCGAGCGCACTCCGCGGCAGATCAGTGCGCAGGTAGCGCCTGCCGCGTCGGCCCGCAGGGCGTTCTCGGTGCGGCGGCGAGGCGACGGTCGCGCCATCCCGGGCGAGCCGGGGCCCGATACCGTGGCTGGCACCGGTGACGAGCGCGATCTAGTCCGGTCTGAGTGGCCCCGCTATGCGACGGCACCGCGGGCGGTGGCAGGCCTGGCGATATTCTGGCTGATGCGCCTCGCCTGAGCCATTCTTGGCGAGTGACAGGCGCCAGCTCAGCCGGTTCCTGCCCGCTGCATCGTGTGCTGTTCACCGCCGGACCGGGCACACTCGCCCACGACGCTCTGAGACTGAGACGCAGTTGTCGAATGGTTCGATGACGGGACCGTGAGGACTGGGCACCTTCCTACAGCCAGCGTCGGCATCGGTGATGACGCAGTCCTATTCTCACAACAGGCTCGGCAGCAGCGAGCAAACGGCGGTGCGGGCCGCCTGGGGAAGCGGCCCGCACCGTTACCGATTGCCGAGCATCAGCGGTACCCCTGTCTGCGAGTTATCGCTGGTGAGCGGGAACCCGCCGGTCTAGAGGTCGGCCGTCGTCACACGGGAGGACTCGTACGTCGTGGAGGCCTCGGGAAGGCCCGGCACGGTGGACACGTCCTTGACCAGCATGCCGGTCTCGGCGTCGATGGTCAGCACCTCGCTGCCCTGGCCGCCGAACACCTCGGGGCCGGCGGTGATCCTCAGCGTGGCCTTGCCGTTCGTGGTCGAGTCCGTGACGCTGACCGCGGAGATGGTCGACAGCAGACGCAGAACACCCGCCCGGACCTGTGTGTTGCCGTCGCCGGCGGACAGCGCTTCGATACTGTACGTCCACAGGGCGTTGTCGAAGTGCTGCTGGACGGCCTGCGGGCTGTACGGCTTCGGCGCGGCGCTGCCGCCCTTCTGCCGAATGATCGCCTGGGCGGCCGCCTGTTGCTTGTCCCACTCCGCCTGCTGCCCCGCGGGGTCGAGGCCGACCAGCGGGTCCTTGGCCGCTTTGAGCATCTGGGTCCGGCCGTCGGCCGGGCTGCTGTCCGCCGCGGCGACGGCCGCCTCGAGGAGCGGAGCGTAGCCGCCGTCCTTCATCTGGTCCTGGTGGCCGGTGATGGCACGCTTGATGTCCTGCACGCTGTTGCCCGTGTAGATCCCGCGACCGTCGGTGTAGAGCGTGTAGACGACCTGCATGGTCTTGGTGCCGTGGACCTGGGTCGCCTTGACCAGCCACGCGTCGCCGGTCGACGAGGTCATCGTCTTGATGTTCCCGGCCAGGGCCAGCAGCGGCACACGCTCGCCGGACCCCTCGACGGTGGCCGACCCTCCGGTGGCCGGCGAATCCTTGCCGGCCACCGCGCTCCCGGTCGCTGACAAGTTGAGTGCCAGGGCGACGACCGCCCCCGCGGCGGCAACCCCGGCGCCGATGCCGAACCGGCCCGCGATGCCGATCCTTCGACGGCGCCGCATCGCCGGGCTCGACCCGTGGCCCCGCGTGGTCGTCGTTTCCGTGGTGGAATCCGTCTCCATAGATGTGTCCTCCGCTGATATCGTGCCCAGCAACCGCACGGTTCCGGGGTCGGCCATCGCTGCCCGCAGCACCGCTCGCGCCCGCCGATACGCCTCCGGGCGCAGTGGTTGCGCGCTGCCCAACTCACCGATCAGATCCAGCTCGTCGGTCATCGGTGTCTCTCCTTCGCGCTGTTGCGATCCTTCAGAAGCGCGGACACCCCCGGTGCGTCGCGCAACGCCGTCCTGGCCTGGCTCAGCAGCCGCCGGGCGGTGCCGGCCGGTATGCCCAGCGCCCGCGCGGCGTCGGCTGCCGTCAGGTCCTCCCAGGCGACGAGCCGCAGGACCTCCAGCTCTTCGGGTTTGAGCCGCATCAGGGCTGACCGGAGCACGGCCCGGGCGTCCACGCCGAGGTCGACCGCCGACCACGGATCCCAGCCGGTAGCCAGCTCTGTCACGTCCGCGACCAACTCCTCGGCCGGCCGGGACCGCCAGTAGCGACGCAACCGGTTCAGCGCCACCCCGTACAGCCACGGCCGCGCGCCGTCGTACGACCGGTCGTACGACGCCCGCGACTCGAACGCCGCCACCCAGACTTCGCCCAGCAGGTCCTCGGCCGCATCGCGCCCCGCCCGACGAGCGAGGTACGAGCCGACCGCGACCTCATGACGCTCGACCACCTCCACGAAGGCGTCGACGTCGCCATCGAGCGACCGGCCGATCAAATCCGCATCCGATGCCATGGGCCTCCTCGGCAAACTCCGCGCTTCCAACCTGTCATTGCCAATCGGTCGGCAAAGTGTTCAGGCTCGAAGACACCGAGGTCCGCCGTCCGCTGAATCATCCGACGATGGTGTTCGCCAAGGGCGAGCGCGGCCGGCAGGCGGTGTGGCTGTCGACCGTTGGCGTGCGCGGGCCGAAGCGCCACCACGCTGCCTCGACAACGCACTCACATCGGCATGAGTGTGCGCCGGCGGCGCCGAGCCGCGGCCACGGAGCGTGACGACCTCCGGGTTGGCCACCGCGCGAGAATCGCGGCATTACCGCGCACCCGATCATGGCCGTCGGGACGGTAAGGCCATTGATCTCAGTCCCGCGACCAACAAGGGCAGCAGAGCCGTCCCGCGGGCGCTTCGCAATTGGCCGAGGGTCTTTGACGCTCGAGGCGGGCATGGCGCCGAGCCGCACCGGGTCAAACAGATGGTCAAGGCCTCGGAGGCGGGCCCGGTCGAATATCTGTTCGTTGCGACGGCCAGCCCGTACGTCCCAGGATCTCCGTGGCGATCTGGTCAGCGAGCCGGTCGTCCGTGTCCACCCGCAGATCACCGACCCCGTCCAGGGCGTCGACGATCAGCGCCGCCTGGTCCGCGATCTCGTGCAGTCGCGCCTGTGGTTGTCCGAGCAGCTCGTCGCCGGCCAGACCCCGCGTTGGTGTGAGGCCTCGGCCCCGGCGCGCGACCCGCTCGGCCAGCACTTGTCGGCTTGCGTGTAGCTGGCACAGCGTGATCGTGGCGGCGGGCAGCACGGCGGTGTAGGCCGCCAGATCCTCCGGCCGGTCGAGCGGGCCGACCGCGATCAGACATTCCGCCCCGCTGTCCCGGAATGCGTGCCAAACCGCGGCGAGGTTGGCGGCTTTGAGCCGGTGGTTGCCCGGGTCGCCAGCCGCGGCCGGGCGGTGAAAGCCGATCTGGTCGAGGTCCACGAACGCGGCACTGATACCGACCCGCCGGACTTGCTGGTATACCTGCCAGCCGACGGTCGACTTGCCAACGGCGGCGGGTCCGTGCAGCCACAAGATTTCGCCCGGTGTGGGGTCCGGTACCTGCCGGGTCGCGCTCGGCTTCTCGACCGGCGCCGCCAGATCGGGCCAGCCGGTTCGCGCCCGGACGCGGTCGACGACCTCGCCGACCGTGAGTCCGGTGGTGTCGACGCACGGTTCGGTCGCGAAGGCGCGGTCGAGGGCGTCGGCGTACGCGATCTGCTCTGCGTGATCGTCGTTCGGGCTGCCGCGGGCGGCCAAACGCCGGCTCAGTTCCGCCGGCTCGGCGCGCAGCCGGCATGTGGTCAGCGCCGCGTGCGGGACGAGGTCGGTCTCCACCCCGCGAACCGGGTCGGTGACGCCTGGGACGATCACGCACCTGGCACCCGCGTCCTGGAAGTTGGCAACAACCGCGTCGAGCGTGCGGGCCTTGAGCTGGTGGCGGCCGGGATCTGCGGCGGGCTCGGGCGCCCAGTGTTGCCGCGTCGGCGGGCCATAGCACATCCCGAGCTGGTCGATGTCGACGTAGCCGGCGGCTACGCCCTCCCGGGTGAGCTGGACGAACAACTCCCAGGTGACGGTGGTCTTTCCGACCCCCGACGCCCCGTACAGCCACAGGACGGGCAGCGCAATCATGGCTGCGAGTATCGAGACTGGGCGGCGCCCGGTCGACCGATATCCGTCGCTCAGCACCCGGTCACTACATGCCGAGACGGCGGCGGTCTTGGATGCACTCTTGGCCCGGAGCGAACGCAAACCGCGGCGTCCGCACACCGGCACGAGCGGAAGCCCCGCCCGGCCGAGGGCCACTCACCGTCGGTGACGAAGACCGGCCCGACGCAAAGGCCCCCGCAGCGGCCATGAACGGAAACGTGATCAAGCGGCCAGGACGGCAGTTCGGGTTCTCCGCTTGGCGATCAAAGGCGAGAGCCCGGAACTGAGGAAGGATGTTGGACTGGCGTCGCCCTGACGTACGCTCTCGTGCCATGGCCTCCACCATTGGCGCGGCGGCCGCGGGCCTGGTTGGTGTCGTCCGCGAGATCAACGAAGCGTTCGACAGCCCGGTCTCGATCGCGGAACTGCTGTATGTCATCGAGCAGTCGCTGCCCTACGCCGACCACCGGCTGTCGGCGTCCCGGTTTCCGGCCGAGGTCCGGGTGGTCCTCGTTGACGGCACGGTCCTGCGCTCGCGGGCGGCCGGGTGGGTGACCTCAACGACGGGCCGTTCGTCCTGGCGACGCAGTGGCTGGCCGACGTTCTCGACCGGTGTGCGGGCGGCCGCGAGTCGGTCGAGCTCGGCGAGCTGGCGCCGCACCTTGCCGAGGCGCTGCGCGGCGTTGCGGCCGGCCTGCTTGAGCGGCCAGAGTCGATCACGGTCGTCGAGTTCGCCGGTCCGCCCGCCCGCGCCCGTCGCGTGCGGCCCGGGGACGTCGTGGCGATTCCGTCCGCGAGTTGTGGGTATTACCTCGCGGTCATGATCATGAGTAACCGGTTCGGCGTGGCGTTCGGGTTCTTCGCCGGCAAACGGCAGACCGCCCGGATGCCGTCGCGTGACGAGGCGGTGGACCCGTATCCGGTCTATTCCGACGATGACTCGGTGCGCACCGGACGATGGTCGGTCGTGGGGAACGATGCCGCCCTGCTCGAGCTGTTCCCGTCGGAGCCGGAGATATTCCACGTCTCGGGCGTCGCGGAGACCGCCGCCGGTGTGACTCGTCCGTACTCGGACGAGGAGGCCGAGGCGTTTCGCCCGTGGGATCGCTACTACCAGATGTTCTATTCGAGCGAGCACCTGCACAAGTTCCTCGACCTGCGGGGCGGCCGCGTGCACTGATCACGGGCTACCGGGCAGGCCGCCGAGCGCACGCAGCGGCAGATGCGTGCACCTGACCTTGGTAGACGAGCGCCGGGATGGACCGCCCCGGTGCTGTGGGTCGGCGGCGGGTCGAGGTCGGCCCGGTAGTGGGAACCGCCGGAAGTAAGCGTTGCCATGACCGCGCCGCCGGCGGTACGTCGACGCGGTCATGGTCAAACGGGCTGGGAGCTGTTGCAGGCGTTAGCCTTGCGCGAGTTCGTAGCTGTAGTACACCAGGCCCTCACCGAGCTGTCGGGTGTCGACCAGGTGCAGCGGCTTCTTGGCGCTGGCCTCGTCGAACAGACGCCGGCCGGTTCCCACCACAACCGGAAAGACGACCAGCCGCAGTTCGTCGAGCAGGTTGTGTTCGATCAGCGTGCGTGCGAGCTGGTAGCTGGCGTAGATGAGGATTTCCCCGTCCACTTTGCCCTTCAGCTCCGAAACCTCCTTGACCGCGTCGCCGCGCAGGACGGTGACGTTGCTCCACCGAGGGTCGTCGACAGTCGAGGACACAACGTACTTGGGCATGCTGCGCACCCTGTTCGCCCACTCGGGGCTCACACGGCCCTCCGCCAGGTTCTGCTCTGTCATCCGGTCCGCGAACCACTCATTGGTCCGCCCGCCCAGCAGCAGCACCTCGGCATCCAGCGCCTCCTGCGTCTCACGGACGGTCCAGTCTTCGAGGTCCTGGGCTCCCACGAACTGGTGGAACCAGCCGCCGTGTTCGAAGCCGTCCGCGCCGTCCGGGTCTTGGACCACTCCGTCGAGTGTGACGTTCGAGGTGAGGGCGATCTTTCCCATTTTCCGTGCTCCTTTGACGATGTTGTCGGTTGTCACGGGATGGACGCCGCGACACCGGAAAAGGGGGCGCTGCCAGAGCGCCCCCTTCGCGCAGCGGCCGGCGTCCGTACAGGATGGAACCGCACACACGGAGAGAGGCGGCGGGTGTGGAGTTGGCGAGAACAGACCTGATGTCGAGGGCGCGGGCCGGCGACGGCGAGGCGTTCCGAGCGCTGACCGAGCCGCACCGTCGCGAACTACAGATGCATTGCTACCGGATGCTCGGATCGTTTCAGGATGCCGAGGACGCTCTTCAGGACACGATGTTGGCCGCGTGGCGTGGCCTCGACCGATTCGACGGCCGCGCCTCGCTTCGCACGTGGCTCTACCGCATCGCGACCAACCGGTGCCTCGACGCGTTGCGCGCCGAGCGCCGGCGTCCCGCGAAGCAGTGGGACGTTCCGGGAGTCGAACTGCCCGAACCGACGGGCTTCGGCGAAATCCATTGGCTCGAGCCCTATCCCGACACCCTTCTGGACGGTGCGATCAGTGTGCCGCTGGGTCCGGAGGCCCGCTACGAGCAATCCGAATCCATTTCCCTGGCGTTTGTGACCGCCCTGCAGATCCTGCCGCCTCGCCAGCTCGCCGTTCTCATCCTGCGCGACGTCCTCGGATTCCACGCCAACGAAGTAGCCGACATGCTCGACACGACCGTCGAATCGGTCAAAAGCGCCCTCAAGCGCGCACGTGCGGGCATGCAACATCGACTGCCGGTGACGGCTGCCGGAGCCCAGCCGCCCGCCGCCGACTCGCCTGCCGAGAACGCGATCGCGGCGAAGTTCGTCAGCGCCTACGAATCCACCGACATCGATGCGTTGGTGGCGCTGTTGACCGACGACGTCTTCATGTCGATGCCACCGATATCGTTGGAGTACCGGGGCCGAGACAGCGTGGCCCGCTTCTGCGCCCTCGTTTTCGGCTCGGCACCGAGATTTGAACTGGTGCCGACGCGAGCCAACGGTCAACCGGCGTTCGGTGTCTACCGACCCACCCCCACCGGTAGTCAGGGAGTCGGCCTGTTCGTGCTCACCCTCGCCGGCGACCGAATCAGCGCCATGACCCGCTTCGAAAAGATCGTCCTCCCTACGTTCGAGCTGCCGCCATCCCTGCGACGTGCGCGGTAGAACGCCGTCGACTCATGCCACGTACCGCCGTCACACCGCCCCCGGCCGGCGGCGCCGTCATGTCCACCCGATTTCGTGGCGCGTGCCGCCCAGTTTTGCCCGTCGGGTGGGATCTATCTGGGTGACGAGTCATCCGGCGCACGCCGCCGTCACCGACTGACAGGAGTTCGTATGACCCCCGTATCTTTGACGTTCGTGCTGGTCCATGGCGCGTTTATGACCGGCGATATGTGGAAGCAGACCGCAAGCGTGCTGCGCGGCGACGGGCACATCGTGCACACCCCGACCCTGGCCGGGCACGATCCGGGCGATCCGATGACGTTGGCGCACGCCGACGCCGTCGCCTCCCTGACCGGGTATCTTCACGACCATGACCTGTCCGACGTGGTCCTGGTCGGCCATTCAATCGGGGGCGCATATATCGCCCAAGCCGCCGCACAGGCGCCGACGCGGATCAAGCGGTTGGTGTTCTTGAGCGCGTTCGTTCCCGGTGCCGGCCACGCACTGGCCGACGAATTCCCACCAGCGGACGCCGCCTTCTTCGACATGACCGATCCGGCACAGGGTTTCCTGCTGCCGTTCCCGGTGATCCGCGAACGCGCGTGCAACGACATGGATTCCGCTGCCGCGACAGTGATCTACGCCCAGATGTCGCCCCTTCCGGTCAGATATTTCACCGACGAACTCGACCTCGACACGTTTCACGAGCTGATCGCGTCGGGCGGACTGCACGCCAGTTATGTGAATCCGATCAGCGACACGGCTCTGCCGCCCGGCGAATACGCCTCCTTCCCCCGATTCGCCCAACGTCTGGGTCCGCTTGCCCGGATCCTGCAGATCCCGGGCTCGCACTACGTGATGTTCAACCGACCCGCGGACCTGGCCGAGACGCTCGTCTCGGCAGGCTGCGACTGATTCGATACGAGGACGATGCGGTGACAGCGGAGTTGATCGCCAGGTGCCGGGCCGGTGACGCCGACGCGTTCCGCGAGCTCGTCGAGCCCTTCCGTCGAGAACTGATGTCGCACTGTTACCGGTTCCTCGGTTCGATTCACGACGCCGAGGACGCCCTGCAGGAGACGTTGCTGGACGCCTGGAAGGGACTGGGCGCGTTCGAGTCGCGGTCCTCGGTCCGGACTTGGCTCTACCGCGTCGCGACGAACCGCTGTCTCAAGATATTGCGGTCGGCGGGCAGGAGGCCTCGAATGGCGAGTTCCGGTGAAAGCTCGGCCAGGTTCGAGCTGCCCGAGCCATCCGCGCACGGTGAGGTGGCGTGGCTCCAGCCGTACCCCGACGTCCTGCTCGAGGGCCTCGGTGACCCCGCTCCCGGCCCCGAAGCGCGCTACGAGTCCACACAGGCGATATCGCTTGCTTTCGTGACGGCCGTCCAGCTTCTACCGCCACGTCAGCGAGCCGTGCTGATCCTGCGCGACGTGCTCGGCTACCGTGCCGCCGATGTCGCCGAATTCCTCGACACCACGGAGGAATCGGTCACCAGCGCCCTCAAACGCGCCCGCGCCGCCATGCAACAGCGGGCACCCCGAGACGCGCAGCAACCGCCCTCGCCCGACTCACCCGCCGAGCGGCTGCTCGTTGAGCGGTTCACCAGGGCCTTCGAAAGATGCGACGTCGACGGCGTCGTCGCATTGCTCGCCGACGACGTTCGCTTGACGATGCCGCCGCTGCCGGTCGAATACCTCGGCCGCGAGGCGGTTACCCGTTTCCAGGCCGCCGTTTTCGCCCAAGCCCCTCGTTATCGTCTGGTCGCGACGCGAGCCAACGGCCAACCTGCCTTCGGCGTCTATCTCCTGGACGCCCGTACCTCCGCCTGGCACGCCACGGGCCTGATGGTCCTCACCCTCGCCGCCGATCGCATCACCGCTCTGACCCGGTTCGACAACAGCATCCTGGCCCGATTCGGCCTCCCCCGCACCCTCCCCGGATAAGCGCCGCCCACTTCTTCGTGGCGGTGGGATCTGAACGGATGACGGCGCACTCCACGGTGCACCGGAACGTTCAGACGAGATCGAAGGAGCCGACGATGGCCAAGTTCGTGTTCACCTACCGGATGCCCCCGGAATTCACCCCAGGCAAGCCCGAAACACTCACGGCGTGGGGTGCCTGGTTCGGCACCCTGGGAGACCAGGTGATCGATCAGGGTTTGCCGACACACGGAGCAACCGCCGTAGGCGAGTGCGGGGCGCGCAGCGTGCCCAGCGGCTATTCGGTCGTGGAGGCCGAGAATCTCGAGGCGGCGGTCGCGATCGCCGAG
This sequence comes from Dactylosporangium sp. McL0621, assembly GCF_049995355.1. Lineage (NCBI taxonomy): Bacteria > Bacillati > Actinomycetota > Actinomycetes > Micromonosporales > Micromonosporaceae > Dactylosporangium > Dactylosporangium sp. McL0621. The sequence continues at coordinate 11,479,508 of NZ_CP188259.1, read as the reverse complement.
CGCTGCCCGGCCTTGGCCGAGGGCGGCGGAGTCCAGGTCGGCGCGGCGGTCGACCTCCCAGGTGCGGCGCCGGCCGGTGGTGCGGCATGAGCACCGGCTGGGAAACCGGCACACCGGAAAATCGACTACGGAGGCAAGCGCTATGCGGAAGATAATCGAGTACGTCCTGGTCTCGACCGACGGGGTCTACGAAGACCCCGTGGGCATGATGCGGGTCGGCGAATACCAAGATGAGGCATACCTGCGCGACGGCCTGGGCCTGCTGACCGCGTGCGACGCAATCCTGTTCGGCCGCAACACCTACGAGGCATTCGCCGAACTCTACGGCGGCGGCGGAACCCACAAGCCGATGTGGGCCGACCGGCTCAACACAATCCCGAAATACGTGTTCAGCTCCACACTGGACAAGGCCGACTGGGGCAATCCCACCATCGTTCGAGGCGACGTCGTCACCGAAGTGACCCGGCTCAAACAGCAAGACGGCGGGAACCTGCTCATCCTCGGCCACGGCCAGTTCGGGGAAACCCTACTTCGGGAACGGCTGATAGATGTCATAGACCTCACCATCTACCCCCTCCTGCTCGGACGCGGCAAGCAGTACTCCCAAGCCGTTCAACCCGCCAAACTGAAGCTCGCAGCCGTGAAAACCTTTTCAAAGGTCGTGAAGCTGACCTACGAGACCACCAGCTGAGCCGCGTTGTCACGGGCCGCCGACGACCGGCGGCCCCGTGTAGGCCCGGAACTCCCGAAGCTCCGGTGAGCCGCCAGCCGGTCGATCTCGGCGAGTGCCGAGAAACGAGGGTCTGTCGACACTCGGGCTCCGACCTGCGTCTTCCCAGGTCGGGTCTGTCGAGAACCCGTGTCGGCAATCAATGTCGACAAACCCCGGGGCGAACGCTCGACATCCACGCACCCAACGGGATCGGCGCAGCTCAGCACCCGTAGCGGCGGCTCACCGGAGTGTGACCTTCGGAACTTCCGGGGGCTGCCTCACTTGGTGGGGAGTGATCACGGAGCGCGAGTTGGTGTCGTTTCGGCTCTGAGAGCTGATCGCGATCGTGTAACTCGCTGCACATGAGCACGACTGCCCTGTAACGATCTGGATCGCCAAGATCAGGATCGTGAAGAGCGGCCGTGGGAGTCGATTGTGGTGCACGAGCTCACCGACAGGGAAGTGTGTCTGTTGTACCTGCTGTTCCCGCATCTGAACGGACTGGTCCTGGACCAGGTGCGAGACCAGGGCGGCAGTGTGAAGATCGTGGCCCGTACGGGATCGGAGTCGGCGGCCTGCCAGGAGAGCGGGGTCCTCTCCACGCGGGTCCACGACCGGTACCAGCGTCGCTGTGGGATCTGTCAAGCGCGGGACGGCCGGTCCAGGTCGGATACAGGTCCGCCGGTTCATCTGCGACAACACGCTGTGCCAGGTTCGTACGTTCGCCGAGCAGATCGATGGGGTGACCGCCAGGCAGCAACGCCGGACGGTAGGGCTGCGGGCGACGCTGGAGCGGGTCGGCCGGCGAGCAGCAACCGAACGGCCAACGGCGATAGCAGCCGGTTCGGGCGGAGTTCGCCCAACGGTCGCAGAACGCCTGACCTGGCAAGATCGCGTGCGCGCTCATCGGCATGTCAGTGATCCGGGCAGTCACCTGCGTGACATTCCGTAGCGAGCCGCATCGCGGCTACGTATTGACTAGACCTACGACCGCAGCCCGGCCAGGCTTGGTCGAGGTGACCGGTGGGGTCGCTCGCATCGCGGCTGCCCACAGCGGTTTGGTGTGGCTCACTCATGGCGTGCGTCCTGCCGGTCGCCGTGGCGCGGAGAGGCTCCAGAGGGGTCTGCCCTGCTCGACGTAGCGCTGCCCTCCTCGCCGACACCTGGATCGTCGGATCGAGAGGGACGGCATGGCACGCGTCATCATCGGCATGGACCCGCACAAGCGGTCCGCGACCATCGAGATCATCAACGGCCGGGAGAAGGTCCTGGCGCAGGGCCGGTTCGGCACGGACCGCGACGGCTACCAGGCGATGCTCAAGCTGGGCCGGCAGCACAAAGACCGGGTCTGGGCGGTCGAGGGCTGCAATGGCATCGGCCGGCACATCGCTCAGCGTTTGGTCGCCGACGGCGAGACCGTGCTGGACGTGCCCGCGAAACTGTCCGCGCGGGCCAGGCTCTTCGATACCAACCAGTCCCGCAAGACCGATCCCGCCGACGCCCACTGCGTGGCGGTCGCCGCCCTACGCGCGGCCGGGTTGCGGCAGGTCACGGTCGATGACACCACGGTGGCGTTGAAGCTGCTTGTCGATCGCCGTGACGCGCTGGGGCGGGCTCGGACCGAAACACTCAACCGGCTGCACCAGCTGCTGCTCGAGCTCGTGCCCGGCGGGGCGAAGCAGTTCCTGTCCGCGCCGCAGGCCCGTGCCCTGCTCAGCACGGTCCGGCCGCGTGACATCGTCGGTCGCACCCGCCGGCAGCTGGCCTCGGAACTGATCACTGAGGTCGCCGTGATCGACAAGAAGATCAAGGCCGCCAACGCGCAGCTGACCGAGTTGGTTGCCTCGACCGGCAGCACGCTGCAGCAGCTCAACGGCATCGGTCCGTCCGGCGCGGCTCGGCTCCTCGGTGACGTCGGCGACGTCGACCGGTTCGCCAGCCGGGACCATTTCGCGTCCTGGAACGGCACCGCACCCATCGACGCGTCCTCCGGTGACCATCGGCGTCACCGGCTGTCGCGGGCCGGGAACCGGCGCATCAACCGGGTCCTGCACATCATGGCCATCGTCCAGCTCCGCAACGACACCGAAGGCCGTGCCTACTATCGACGCAAACTCGCCGCGGGCAAGAGCCCGATGGAAGCCATGCGCAGCCTCAAACGCCGACTGTCCAATGTGGTCTATCAACAGATGGTCAACGACGCCAAACGGATCCGGACGGGCCCGGGAGGGCAAACGGGAGCGACTCTGCAATCCAGCGCGGCCGGCTCAATCCCGACAGCCAGCACTTCGGACAAGCCACTTCCCGGACCCGCTAGAGCCCACTCTAGAACACCGGCCCTGGCCTTCTCTTGACACAGAGGGGTGCCATGTGCGGATGCTCAGGCCGGTGGATCGTCTCGATAGAGCTGCGCTTTCACGCCTCGGCCGCCCCCGCGCGTCACGACGAGCTCTGGCCGTGGGCGGCTGGGTTCGCCGAACCCAGCCGTGTTCCTGCTGTCGGGCGCGGCGTCGTCCCAGTCGGCGATCGACGCGAAGGGGCCCGGAGCGAGATCGGCCTCAACGTCGTAGGCCTCGCAAACGACCATGGCCGGGTAGAGGCGCGTCTCCTGGGCGACATTGCAGTCGTCCGTCCGGGAAGCCATCACGGCGCCGCAACGCTCGCAGGCGACGCATGGGCTCGATCCCACCAGCGACCAGCAGCCAATGGCGACGAGGTCATGGACGAACCGTGTACCGCGGACGTCGCCGGGCGAGAGCACGAAGGTGCCGACGACCCGGTCACAGCCGTACGCGCGCTCGTCGATCGCATAGGTGCCCGGGTCGAGCAGCGGAGGGTTCACATGATGGTGGTCCAGCAGCGACCAGTGGGGCTGCGCCGGCAGCTCAACCAGCCGGACCGGAACGCTCACCGCGTTCCCGCACGTCGCGCACCGGAACGTTTCCATCGTGGCAGTGTGACGCACAGGCCGGGCGACGGCATCCGAAATCCCCTCATGCAAGGATTCGGCCAAATCTTCCCGGGTGGCGACCGCGGGATCAAACGCTGGCGGGTCGGCTGGGGGCGCTACGATTTCTCACCCTCCGGCGCCGAGGTCGAGACCGGTCGGGTCGAGTCGACCGACAGTGGTCGGCTAACGCTCCGTCGGGGGCGGGCGCAGGTTCGTGTTACTTGCCGGACTCCTGCTCGGCGATCCACGGTGGTGCCTGTTTGGATCGGACCTCGCCGTTCGATCTGAAGTCCGTCAGCCGGAACGCCGGCTGGCCCAGGCGACCCAGGTCAACGAGTCCCAGCGAAGGGCCCGCTGCACTCCTGTCGGTCCTTGATGCCGAGCCGGTCGTCGAAGGTGGCTGGCGCGTTCCGCGCGAGGGCATCAACTGCGGTTACCCGGGGACGCGCAGAGGTTGGTGCTGTCAACAGCATACCGCCGACATCGTCACCGGTCATTCGGTCATTCAGGCCTGTTGACCTGCGGTTTCTTCCGCCTAAACTCGCCGGGCCACCAGGTGTAAGGAGCACAGATGGCCGTTGGCGGGCAGGACACCGTGGGCTACGAACTCGAGACGTGGGCACGCACGATCCTGATTGGATCGCGCGGGCCGAGCCTCTACGAAAAGGTCACGGCATATCGGATCTTGACCCGGTCCGACCACCGCGCCTACCAGGCCCACCTGGCGAAGGCGCTGCTCGACCTCATCTACCAGGGCGGCCGCCATGCCTCGCCGCAGACCCGGCTGGCGTTGCTGGAGGAGGCAGCCGACGCCGCCCGAAACTCGCGACGCGACGATCCACGACGCGGCGAACTTGTCGTGCAGACCCTCGACTCCTACCAGCGCACCCTGTACGAGCTGGGCCGCCGCACTGAAGGGCTCGCGGTCCGCGAGGAAATGGCTACGGCGAACCGCCTCGCGTTCGCGGCCGGGGAACGCGGCTGGGTCGAATGGGGACTGCGTGCCTGGGCACACGGGCTCGCCGAGGAGGGCCGGCACGCCGACGCGGCGGCCGCCCTCACCGAACTCCTCGACGTCACCCTGCGGGAGGACGCCTGGCGCGCCTGCACCTGGGACCGGCTGAGCCTGACCGCCGAACTCGACGCTGCCGGCCACCCAGACACCGCGGTCACGACACTGAGCGCGATCCTCGACGAGGACCGCGCCAAACTGGCCACAGACGAGATATCCCTCAGCGACGTTTTCCACACCCTGATCTGGCAAGCCCTGCTCCTCGACCGCGCGGGCCGCGCCGACGACGCCGACGCGGCCCGCCGCGAGGCACTCGACCTGCTCCGCCGGCTGGCCGCGACCGGAGAACCCAAAGTCTGGAGCGGATATCAGTACACCTACGCCGGCGTGCTACTGGCTGCTCAGGCCCGCCACGCCGAGCCGCACACAACCGGCCAGTCCCAGCCCGCCTTCGGCGTCCACCCCAGCCACTGGTCACCCGACCTGCGGGAGCGCTACTTCGCCGAATCCGGAATCGCCCGGCGCGACGCCCCCGCCTCCGACCGACCCGACACGCTACGCGACAGGGCCCGCCGCGAACCCCGCCTGCCCGAACTCGCCGCGCTGCAACGCCGGCTAGCCATCCGTACCGGCGTGTACTGGCTGTGGCGCCACGGCCACCGCTTCCTCGAACCGGCCCTACCCGCCTTCAACGACAGCGTCGACGCCGCCCGCCGCCTACACGCCCAAACCACCGCAACCGGCCGGCCGTCGCTCATCCACGCTCTGACCGACCGGGCGATGATCCTCACCGCCGGACACCGCTACCCCGACGCCCTCACCGACTACCACGAAGCACTAACCCTGCACTCAACAACCTGACCGACCGGGCAGCCGCGTCGCCGGGCGGCGCCCCGGCTCGCGGCAGATCCGGACGCGTGCGCTGGGTTGGGTGTCACCGCCACGAGTACGGCCGGCGTCATACGGACGAAGGCAGGCGCGGCCCGTCACGAGCGCCCGTCCTGTCGCGCTCCGAACGGACGACTCATGCCCGGCCGGCCGAACTCAAGTTCACTGTCATCCGGCACCACCGGAAGCCCAACACTGCCAAGAGCTGCCCACGGTCGGTGACGATCTTTAGGCCGCCGCCGAGCGCCCGCAGCGGCATGTGCGGAAACCAAGATCGCCCCGCAGACATCTCGTGCTGGTCAACCATGACGGACGGTCGTCCGCGATGGAGGGCTGGTATTGGCGCACGTCCTGCAGCCATCGCAGATCTTGTCGGCCCTGCCATGGCCATGTACATTGCATCCATTCATGACGATGTGATGCCGGACGGATGGTCGCAGCTCACGCGCTGAGCGGCTGCGCGGGGGTTTGCCGCAATGGACCGACTACTGTCAGATGCGCGAGGGAACATGACACACATCAAGAGAAGAATCGTCAACGCGCTGGTCGCAGCTGCCGTGGGTGCGACATCCGTCGTGGCTCTCGCTGTACCGGCTGAGGCAGCCAACCTGGGCTCTGCCTTGACCAGGGACGAAGGGATGCATGTCGGCGACTACATCCAACGTTCCACCGCGTCGGGCCTGGTCCGGCTCACGCTGCAGGGTGACGGCAATCTGGTGCTGTCCCTTATAAACGCGAACACCGGCGCACAGATCAAGGCATGCTGGGGTGCCGCCACGAACCCCCTTGGCAACTACGCCGTCTACCAGGCCGACGGCAACTTCGTCGTATACAGCGGTACCTTCTACGACCCAAACCATCCAAATGGCTACAGGTACGCGCTGTGGGGCAGCAACACCTACGGCCTTCGGGGTGAGACGGTCGACATCAACGCTAACGGCGTGCTCTACGTCGGGTATACGGCAGTAACTCCCGCATGCCGCTTGTAGCTACAGATCTTAAATCGTCAGGTTGATCGATGCTCTGTCGGCGAGTCCGCGTGACAGTGATCGATGATCTCTCGTAGGCCAGAGGGATGAGGTACCTCGACGGTGGTGGCCCGACCGAGCAGGGGCGGGCAACACGAGAGGTGGCGGTCGACTCTGGCGCGCCGCCGCAGGTCATGGACGAGGCCTCCCGTCGACCGCGCGCGCTCGGCGGCAGAAGCGCGCACCTGATCGTGCATCGAAGCATCGCGACGACGCTCATCGCGATCCCTGCGAGGCCGGAACGTCCGCAGCGGGCGGTATCTTGCGCGGTGTGAAGCGGCTGAGGAACGCCACCGTCATCGTCGTCGTTCTCATGATCGGCGGGCTGGTCATGGTGGGCTTCAGCTACCTTTACCTGGCTGCTCACGTGGGTCCCTGGGCCGATGACCACAAGGCTGCGATCTCGGCCTCCAGCCAGCCTTATCTCAAGGAGGACGTCCTGATCGCCGGCATGATCATGGCCGTCGTCACGGGACTGTTTGCCCTCGCCGGGACTATATTGCTGCGGCTGTACCTCCAGGGTGAGCCCAGCGGGTTCAACGGACTGCGTATCACTGTCTCGCTGTGCCTGGCCGCCCAGTTGACATGTGGTTGGTGGGCGTCGGCGCTCGCGTCGTTCGACGCGGTCGACAGCAGCGGAGTGCCCGTCGTGCTCATTGACGATGCGCCGGGATGGCTGCTCGTGCTCGTGCACGGCGGCCCGATCGCGGTCGCGGTGTGTGCGGTCGTCGCCATGGCGCTGCTCCTGCAGCCGAAGGCCAGACACGGTGTCTACGACACCTTGACGCTGCGCCTGATACCTGTCAGCCGTTCGCGCATGCCGCGCCGATGACGTCGTCCGGGCCGATGATCCGCAGCGCCGGATCGCGGCCATGAGCGGATGTCGGCAACGGCTACCGTGATCCGTGGGTTGCACTCGGCGGACGGAGTGAGCGTGAGTTTGCACTACGAGTGGATGTTGACGCTGCGGCTGCGTCCCGATGTGCCGGCAACGTTCCTGGCCGAGTTGCGATTCCACCTCGGCCTCGCGCCTGAACCGCCTGAGGATCGGGAGTTGGAGTACGGCTGGCCGTGCCTGGTCGCGGACCCCGATGATGCACTGCCCGGCGGCAGCGTCCGGTCGCTGATTGAACAACGCCCGTACCTGGACCACGCCGCATCGTACGGGCTGTTTGTGCGGACGTTCGTGCTGGACGACGGTATGTACGAGTTGCTGAGTACGGTTCCTCAATGGTTGGCCGCTGGTCGTTGACCCAGGGATGGATCGGGTGCGCCCGGGAGGAGTTGGAGCTGCAGCCCTGGCTGCACTTCTACGTGCAAGACGGCCAAGCTTATGCCGGCGAGTCCGGTAAGCCAGTCACCGCACTGAACCGGGAGGCTGCCCCGTTTACCCTGCTGCAGACCAGCGACCTTCCCATGGGCAACGACGGCGACGGTGCTGATCACTTGGCCAGGCGTCCCATCTGAACGCTGGCCTGTGCAAGGCGCAAGCTCGGGGCACCCGTGTCTTCCCCCAGGCCACCGGCGCGCGAACGGCGGCAGACATCCGTGCACGCTTGCGGTCCGCTATCTTGGCGGCCCTTGGGTCAGAATGGCGCGTGATTCATCGAGTAGCAGTGAGCGATGTTCAGCTGTTCGATCGTGCCGCGGCGTCGTTCGGCGTGGTGTCGGGCGGGGGGGCAGACGTTCCTGGAGGCTCCGCATGCGCTGGCGTTCGTGGCTCGTCAGTCCGAACAGATCCTGGGATGGTGTTGGGGGGTATCACCTGGCCCGGCCCGATGCCTCCTCGATGCTTTATCTGCATCGGCTGGAGGTGGCGTCTGAACACCGCCGGCAAGGAATCGGTCGGGCGCTGCTGCGAGCATTCATGTCGGCCGGTGCGCAGGCCGGTGCCACCAAGATGTTCTTTACGACAGGCCAGGGCAACGCTCGTGCTCGCGCCCTGTACGAGTCGCTGGGCGGCGGTCTGGCCGCACAAGGTCCCACGGTGAGCTACTGGTTCCAGTTGCATCCCGTTGCGGGCCCCGAAGCCGTTCAGGCAGCTGCGTCTCGGGCGTTGCTGCTGACCGGTGTCGCCGGGGTAGGCAAGTCGACCGTGGCGGACGCGGTCGGGCGAGTGCTGACCGAAGCGGGTCATATCACGGCCGTCGTTGACACGGACATGCTGGCCCAGTTCGGGCCGCCCCGAAGTACAGGCCTTGCGGGTGGACGCTCCTATGACGAGCTCAAGCGCGTCAACCTTGCGTCCGTATGGTCGAACTTCAGGACGGCCGGTGCACGGTTCCTCGTCGCCGCTGCCATCATCGACACCGTGGCCGAGCGCGAACGGTATGCGCAGAGCCTCGCAGGCTGTGACGTCCTTGTGGTCAAGCTGATCGCGGAGGCGGGCACCGTCCGCCGCCGCCTGCGTCAACGAGACACCGGACCGAAGCTCAAACAGCATCTCGACACGCTGGAGCAGCACGGGACCGCACCAACATCAGCCGCTGTCGAGGACTTCACGGTCACGAACGATCGCGCCGCCGACGAGGTCGCCACCAGCATGCTTGTTCGAGCGGGATGGATCGGCCGTGACAACCAACCAACGGGCGGTCGCACACCGCAACAGTGATCACGTGCGCGCTCATCGGCTAAAGTCGTGCGCCAGCACGAGCGATGTCCGGCTACACCGAGTGACGGCCATACGCGCTCGTGAGCACCATCAGCGGCATGACAGCGCACCTGATCTGATGCGATGGGGTTGGCGGGGCGCGAGCGCCGGTCGGTGCTCGTCCGCTCTGGCGGAGCACCATCGTGTTCCGCCTGCGGTCGAGCAGTAGAGCGGGCCGGACTACCCATCGAGGGCGACGTATGGGAGCCGATGGGTCCGTGACGAGGACTGTCCGCCTCAGTCAGGTCGGCGTGCCGGATGACAGGGCCTACAAGTCTGCTCCGGTGGTGAACATCGCGGCCATGGCGGCGAACATCTGGGTGTGTGCTTGTTCGGCTTCGGTGGCCACGAGCCGCCGCAGCGGCCATGGCGCGTGGATGGTCAGCGTTTCCCGGATGGTGGTCCCGTCGCCGGTCGGGATGAACGTCACCTGCCCGACCAGCCGGATTCGCGGCGCCTGACGCGCGAGCGTGGCGATCGGACCGTCGGGTGGCGCGGACATCCGTACCCGGTAGGTAAAGCGGATCCGCAGGCCCGCCACGACCATCCGGTCGGTGACAAGGTAATCGGTGATCGCGGTACCGTCCGCTGCGAGGGCGGTGCCGACCTGGCGCACTGCGACGATCAGCGGGTGGACCCGGCACAGGTTGGTCAGGTCCAGGTACCAGGCGCGGACCACCGCCGGCCGGCCCGGGATGGTGGCGGTGATGACACGAGACACGATGCGCGACATGGCGCCTACACTGCCATCGAGGGCGTGGCGGTGGAACGGTGCAACGACCATCTACTGATGGCGCACCCTCACCGGCTTCTCCGGACGCCGCGCAGGCGCTCCACGAGGACCGAAACCCACGCGGAGTGACCGTGTGCGGTTGGGCCAGCGCGCACGGACAGCGGCATAGTCCGTGCACCCGATCTTGGGCTTGCGCTGCCGCTCTGACTGGCGCATTGCCATCATCAACGGCACCGCCAAGAGGCACGCACGAACGTGAGCTGAGCCGGTAGGCCGGTGAGCGAAAAGAGGAACCGACGAGGGCTACTATCCTCGGTCGTGCCGGCTCGGACGCCAACCGCTGCGGTGGTGCACCTCCGACAGTCCGACGGGAGGACACGATGGGCGTGCCGACCTGGATCGTGAAGCCGCCGAATATGCGTGTCCGCCTGATGGTCGTGGCGATCGGGTGGGTGGTCATCGGTGCCGTCGGGGCATGCGGTTCGGGATTCATGTTCGTGCCGGACTGGCAGGCCGCGCACGGCGGCGGCGTGACCGGCACGTTCACCCTTACCCAACCGCTGAGTTGCGATCGCTACCCGCCGCCGCGGCAGCGGTGCGGCTGGTTTGGAGATTTCCGCAGCGTTGACGGCACGACTGTGCGCCGGGACATGGAGTTGGCCGGAGGGCTGCCGCCGGGTGCCCAGGCGGGCGACACGGTTCCCGCCCGCGACACCGGCAGCCTGACGGCGATCTACCAGAGCAACGACAGCCAGAGTTGGCGGTCGTCGGCCAGTTTTCTCGCCATATTCTCCGCCGCGTTCCTGATCGGGATCATCCTGCTCCAACCGCGGAGGTGGCGAACCCGGTCAGGCAGGCCGCCGCGCCGGGACGCAGTGGCTGACGGCCGCTTAACCGCTGCCGGCCGCAGGCCGGGAACCGGAACTCCCAAACACACCGATCGGATGCATCCGGAGGACGCTGACCGAGGCGCGGCGACCAGCCGAGCGGTCAACCCGGTCGGCCCAGCACCCCCAAGGGACGCGTTCAGCGCAAAGGCAATCAAGCCGCGAGCGCCTCGGCTCCGTTGCGTTAAGCGTTGACAAGGTCGGGGCAGACTTGAGCGGTGAAGTCGTCGATCCACCTACGCCCGTGGCTGCCGCCGAGGTCGGCGTTCGCCGGCTTCAGGTTCCCGCCGGAGGTGATCGTCGTCGCGGTGCGCTGGTATCTGCGGTACAACCTGTCCTACCGGGACGTCGAAGAACTGCTCGTCGAGCGTGGCGTCGAGGTCGACCACGTCACGGTTTACCGGTGGGTGCAGCGGTTCACCCCTCTGCTGGCCGACGCTGCCCGGTTCGGCCGCCACGCGCCGGGCGACAGGTGGCACGTTGACGAGACCTACGTCAAAGTCAACGGCGTCTGGCGCTACGTGTACCGCGCGGTCGACCAGCACGGGCAGGTCATCGACGTGCTCGTCTCGGCCCGCCGTGACGCTGACGCCGCGCGGAGGTTCTTCCGCCGGGCGCTGTCCACGCTGAAAATTACGCTGAGCGAGGTGGTCACCGACGCCGCCGCGGTCTACCCCGCGGTCCTGGACGAGCTGATCCCGTCCGCGTGGCACCACGTCGAGCAGTACGCCAACAATCCGATCGAGGCGGATCACAGCCAACTCAGGCAGCGGTTGAGACCGATGCGCGGGCTACGAACGGACACGACCGCGCGGGTGATCATCGCGGGGCACGCCTTCATGCAGAACCTCCGCCGCGGTCACTACGAATTCGCCGTCGACGCCCCGCCGACAACGCGGGTCGCTATTGCGTTCTCCGAACTCGCCCAAGCGATCTGACCGCAAACCCAGGCACGGGTTCAACATGTCCGCCGGCCCACAACGCAACGGCGCCCGCATTGCAACGGCCGCCGCAGGACATCGCCGGGCTTCGGGAACTGTTGACCGGTCCGACGGTGCTCGACCCGCCGCAGGGTTGTACGCCCCAGTGAGTTTCAGCTTCTCGCCGGTGGAGCCGCTGTCGGCTGGGCATGCGGTGTCCGGGTTCGACTGCGGTTCGCCGGCCCAGTCGGTGTGGCTCGTCGAGCATGCCCTGCAGGCTCATCGGGCTGGACTGTCCCGCGTCTACGTCGTGCGCGACAACGACCATACCGATGGGCGTGTAGTCGGCTACTACGCCCTGGCGGCCGGCAGCGTGGCCCCCGCCGACGCTTCCCCGCGGCTGCGGCAGGGAGCAGGCAGCTGCCACCAGCCGGTGGTGATCCTGACCCGGCTCGGCGTCGATCTCGCGGTCCAAGGGGCAGGCCTGGGCCGAGCCTTGGTGGTCGACGCGCTGCGCCGCTTCGCCGGCGCCGCGGAGGTCATCGGGGTGCGGGCGGTGCTCATCCACTGCGAGACCGAGGCCGCCCGTGACTTCTACCTGCGCCTGGCCAAGTTCGAGGCCAGCCCCACCGACTCCATGCACCTGCTGTTGCTGATGAAGACCTGCGGCGGGCCCTCGACGGGTAGTGGCGCAGCCCAATGCCGTGGGCAAGCCCTGGGACCTGTGGCGGGCTGCACTGCCGAACGCCCAGAAGCTTCGTTGCGTTGAGCGTTGGCGCCCTCAAGTCTGCCTCGATCGTGCCGACGCGCAACGCAACGCAACGGAGCCGGCCGGACCGGGTCGCGGCCCGGCCCTCATGCCTGGATGAACTCCAGCAAGTCGGCGTTGATGGTTTCCGCCTGGGTGGTGGGCATGCCGTGCGGGAAACCGGCGTACGTCTTCAGCGTGCCGTTGTGCAGCAGCGCGGCCGACAGCGGGGCCGAGTCCGCGTACGGCACGATCTGGTCGTCGTCGCCGTGCATTACCAGCACCGGAACGGTGATCTTCTTGAGGTCCCCGGTGAAGTCGGTCTGCGAGAACGCCACGATCCCGTCGTAGTGAGCCTTCGCGCCGCCCATCATGCCCTGCCGCCACCAGTTCTCGATGATCGCCTCGGACGCCTCGACACCAGGCCGGTTGAACCCGTAGAAAGGGCCCTCGGCCAGATCGCGGTAGAGCTGCGACCGGTGCTGCGCCGTCTGGTCCTGGAACCCGTCGAAGACGCTCTTGGGCAGGCCGCCGGGGTTCGCCTCGGTCTGCACCATCAGCGGCGGCACGGCGCTGATGATCGCAGCCTTCGCCACCCGGGACTCGCCGTGGCGGGCGATGTAGTGCACGACCTCGCCGCCGCCGGTCGAGTGCCCGACGTGCACCGCGTCGTGCAGGTCCAGGTGCTCGGTCAACGCCGCCAGGTCGTCGGCATAGTGGTCCATGTCGTGACCGTCGGCGACCTGCGCCGAACGGCCGTGCCCGCGCCGGTCGTGCGCAATGACCCGATAACCGTGCAGCAGGAAGAACATGAGCTGCGCGTCCCAGTCGTCGGCCGACAGCGGCCAGCCGTGACTGAAGACGATCGGCTGACCGGAGCCCCAGTCCTTATAGAAAATTTCCGTGCCGTCCGTTGTGGTAATCGTTGGCATCCATGAACTCCCTAACTTCCAAGCGCGGCGACCCACGCGCACGGCAGGAAGCTAACCCCGATATTCGGTCGCACACGCGATCCGTGAGCGAAAAATTCCTCACCTATTCAGGTGAGGGGGCCACGCAGACGGTGACGTTCACTGATGTCGGTCGTGACCCAGTGGAGTTCGGCGCGGTCTCGTTCGAGGGCACAGGGGCCGGTTCGTTCGGCGTCGACGCCAACACCTGCACCGGCTGGGCACTGACCTGTGGGCAAACCTGCTCGGTCAGCTTGTACTCCAAGCCCACGGTGGTCGGAGGCCTTGTGCCGGGATGCTGCGGGAGGGCCGGGCCGGGTCGAACACGACCGCCGATCACATCACCGTGCTCGACGACGCGCTCACGCAGATCCCCGACGCCCACCGGCACGGCACCCCGATCCTCATCCGGTCGGACTCCGCCGGCTGCACCCAAGGGTTCCTGACCCACATCCGGGCCTTGCGCGAACACGGGATCGACACCCGATTCTCCGTCGGCATCGCGATCACCGAACCGATCCCGGCCGCGATCCGCCGGGCCTCCGACTGGATCCCGGCCCTGGACAGCGATGGAGACCTGCGCGACGGCGCGGAGATCTGCGAGTTCAGCGGCCGGCTCTGTTGCGTTCGCTGTTCGGCATGATCGAGGCAGGCTTGAGCAGTGAAATTTCCAAGCCGCCGACCGTCGTCGCCGCCGCCCCAGTCAGCGTTCGTCGGGTTCCGGTTCCCGCCGGCCTTGATCGTGGTCGCGGGCCGGCTGTACCTGGGCTACGGCCTGTCCTACCGCGACGTCGAGGAACTGCTGATGGTGGGGTAATCGGCAGCTGTGGCCATGTCATGCCGCCAGCGGCCACGACATAGTCGGTTCACCCGCCCTGTTCCATAGACGAAGGGGTGGCGTTCGATGCTGAGCACCGGACGCCACCCGTGACGGGTCGGCGTTACTTGCGGGCGCCGGTAACGGTGAATTCCTGTACGCCGACCTTCCCGCCACTGTTCGTGTTGCGGACGTACAGCCTGATGTTGGTGGTTGCCAAAGAGGCGGGGGGCTTGTAGACCACCGGAGCGGTCGTGTTGATGGCCTGGTAGGGCATGATGTCGATCCAGGCGTTCTGGCTGATACTCCAGCGCTGGACCTTCCAGCCCGTGATCATCCACGTGCAGCAGTTGTCCTGCTGGATCGTGAAGGTGAACGTCCGGTAGTCGGCCCCGAAGTCGAACTGCACCCACGCCTCGCTCTGCGGGGCGCTGGCCTCGCCGGTCATCGTGGTGCCGTCGAACAGCTTGAACAGCGAGGCATCCCAGGTGCTGCGGTTGACCGACAGGGTGGAGGAGTCGGCGAGGTTGTCGACCACCTTGAACCGCAGCGCGTCGTAGGCGGGCTCCAGTCCGGCTTGGTCCATGATGGACGTTGCCTCGGCCGGCCACGCGCCACCGCTGATCACGTGCGGCCCGCCGTCGCCGTCGAAGATGACCCCGCTTGTCGTGCTGTTGGACACGTCGGTGTAGTTGTGCGACGCGTACACCGCCAACGGACTGCGGTAGCGCGGCGACCAGAGAAACTGCCCGCTCTGCGACACGTTGTAGTCCCAGCGGGTCTCGTAGCTCTGGTTGTCGCTGTAGTAGTTCGCCGTCGACGTGTTGAAGTGCACGTAGTTGTGACTAAATACGCTACCCGGCCATGAGCCGAACGTGTAGACGGCGCCGGAGTCGCCGACACCCCAGCCCTTCTTGGACGTGGCGTTGAACACTTCGTTGTAGCTGAACGTCGTGTTCCCCACGCCGTCCACCCCGTCATCAAGCGTGAGCTCGTCCGATTTGCGCTCATGGAAGCCCATGTACGCGGTGTCGTAGATCAGGTTGTGGGTCACGGTCGCGTTGTGGGTGTTCATCAGGCTGATGCCGGTTGCCGGGAAGTAGTCATCACCGGTGTCCGTCACGATGTTGTCGCTAATGACGAGGTTTTTGGTGCGTGCCGCGCTGCCTACGTGCGCGTCCATCCACCGGCCGGCGATGATGCCGGCAGCGGTGAGGTTGTAGAAGACGTTGCCGGTGATGGTGGTGTTCTCGGCGCCGGTGAGGAGTTGCAGACCGCCGTTGCCCATCATTCGGACCGTGTTGTTCGTGAAGGCGATGTCGTTGGTGTTGGTCAGTTTGATCTGGCCAGGCACCTCGCCGCCGTAGCCGTCGTAGTTGGGCTCGGTGAACGGGTCGTCGGCGAACATCGCCTCTGCCTGGGTGCCGCCGATGAACTGGTCGCGAGGCAGCAGCCAGTTGCCGTGCTCGAAGGTGATGCCGTCGAACCCAATGGCCGTCGCCTTCGCCGTGGTGCTGCTACCCGTGACGTTCACCAGCGTCTCGACCACCGGCACGTACGCGCCGGCGGCGTTCACGTCCTCCCCGGGCTGGGGGTAGTAGTAGATCTTGTTGGTCGCGCGGTTGAGGTACCACTCGCCGGGCGCGTCAAGCTCCTCGAACGCATTGAGGAAGTAGTAGGTGTCGTTGTAGTTGAGCGATGAGCCGTCGTCGCGGTTCAACCGTGCCTGGAAGTGCGGTTGTGCGATCTGGACCCGCTTTTCAGTACCGCTGTTGGTGATGTTGACAACTGGGAAGTAGTCAATCTTGAAGCCGATCTTGACGTGGAGCAGCCGCAGGTCGGTGACGTTGGTGTACGCGGGCACGCTCGCCGCTGGAAACTGGATGCCGTCGTAGGAGCGTTCCGGGCGGGCCGGGTTCGCCGGCGGGTTCGGGATCGCAGGGTCGTCCCAGAACGCGTCGCCGATCGCGCCCTTGCCTATCGCCAGTTGGGCGCGCTTGCCGCCGACGTACAACTGCCGGAAGTAGTCCGCGTAGCCGGCAGACTCCGGCACGTCGGCGACGTAGTACGGCTTCCCGCTGACCTGGGCCCAGCCTGTGACAGCCTTGCCGCCGTCGACGATCGGCGTCTCGCCAGGATAGGCCCGGTAGATGACCCTGAACCCGTTCGACCCGGAGTCCGCGTCAGTCAGGTTGAATGTCGCGGTCCGGGTGTACCGGCCGCCGCGCAGGTAGACGACGATGTCGCCGGTCATGTTGCTGTTCAAGCTGTTCTGCCGGATGTAGTCCCGGGCCTTCTCCAACGTGGCCCAAGGGGAAGCGGCCGTGGTGCCGGTGTTGCTGTTGCTTCCGGTTGGCGACACGTAAAACGAGTACTGGGTGGCCGCCTGTGCTATGTCGACCGCCACGAGGCTGGCCAGAGCGGCCGCCCCGGCCACCACAGTGGCCAAAATCTTCGTTCTCCGTCTGGTCATCGTCAGTCTCACCTCTGCCTCTCGGGGGACGGCGCCTAGGCTGCCCGCCGGACCTCGGACCGATCGGCTCTGGACGGCGATAAAGCGGGTTCATCTAGCCGATTGTCTGAATACTCGGTAATAAACTCGCGTCAATTGGATGACTGTCGAGTCTAGCTCTGCGCTGACATACGTCAATAGCTGGTTAATCCGCTCGCCTCTCGCGTGCTTTGGCCCTCGCGGCGTGCCGCGCGGGGTTAACAATGCGGGGGAAATGAAGCTGAATCATCGCGTGCGGGTACGGCGTGCCGGCCGTTCAACCCACTCGGACCGTGGCTGGTGACTCCGGACGAGGTGGGCGGCCCGCGGCTGCTCTCGAAGACCGACAACCCCGAGGAGGAACGGGTCCGCCTCGCCGCCCGCCAGCCCACCGGACGACTGGTACGGGCCGAGGAGGTCGCCGCGGCCGTCGTGTACCTGGCCAGCCCGGCGGCCGGCGCGACGACCGGCACCTCGCTCGCGGCGGACGGCGGCATGGCCGGGCTGCGGCCGCCGCGGACCTGAGAGCGCAAAGTACGGGGCAGCCGACGACCTCGTGGCGCCCTTTCGCCTTGCTCAACCGGCTGCTCGGGCTGCCCGGCGTCACCGTGCGCGGGGTGTCGATGGTCGAGCCGGGCCAGCTGGTCATCGATGTGGTGCTGCGCGGCCGCCGGCTGGCGCGGCCCGGACTGTGGGGTGGTGACCGCGGCGGTGCCGTTCGCCCGCGGCCACGCTCGGGCGCACCCGCGACTTGCCGCGTTCCTGCGAACGGTGGTGTCAGACCGGCTGGACACTGACCGGCTCGAGGGCCTGGCACACATCGGGTGGACGAGTACAGCCGCCAAACCAACACCTAACGCGTGCACTATGAAGCTGCTCTATCTTGTGGGCTGTACCGTGACAGATGGACGAGCCGCGGGGGGCTCCACAACGGCGTAGCCAGGACAAACATGCGTATCGCTGAGATCGGCACCCACCGTCGTTGCCGACACGTTACAAAATAGAGCCTGTTGATCGTCGGCATGGCAGTGCTACGTTACCCGGCACGCGCAACATGTATGTGGTTCATCTCACGTCTGGATGGTTCAGACCTGGCTCGCCTTGGAGTACCGGTGCGCATCACCCACGTGGAGAGCTTTTCGATCGAGCTGCCGCCCCCCAATCCCCCGTACCAGTGGCGGAGCGGACTGCGCGGCTCGAGCGGCGGTGAGATTGGGGTGCTGCGCATCTGCAGCGACGCCGGCGTGGCCGGCGTGGCGGCGTCGTTCAAACCGGGTTCCGGTGCAACGCTGCAGGGTCTCGTTGACCGCGTCCTGCGCGACGAGCTCCTGGGACAGGATCCGCTGCAGCGGGAGCTGCTGTGGGAACGGCTGTGGAACATCGACCGGACCGAGTACCTGCCCATCCATCTCATCGGCCTGGTCGACACAGCGTTGTGGGACCTCGCCGGGCGGGTGTACGAAACGCCGTGCTGGCAACTGCTCGGCGGCTACCGCACGGAGATCCCCGCCTATGCCTCCACGGTCACCTACAAGACCATCAGCGAGTATCTCGACGTCGCGGACCAGTGTCTGGCGCTGGGCTACCCGGCGATCAAGCTGCACGCCTGGGGCGATGCACGCAAGGACGCGGAACTTGCTCTGGCGCTGCGCGCGCACGTCGGGCCGGCCGTGCCGCTGATGTACGACGGCTCGGCCGGATTCGACCTTCCGGACGCCGTGTATGTGGGTCAGGCGCTGACCGAAGCCGCGTACCTGTGGTACGAGGAGCCGATCCGGGAGTACAGCATCACCTCGTACAAGTGGCTCGCCGAACGGGTCGGTGTGCCGCTGAACGTGGCCGAGACGATTCCGGGCGCCCACATGAGCGCCGCCGACTTCCTCGCGTCCGGCTGCGTCACCTACCTCCGGACGAGCTCGGCGCTGCGCAGCGGCATCACCGGTGCCATGCGGATCGCGCATCTCGCTGACGCGTTCAGGCTGCGTGCCGAGGTGCACGGCAGCACCATCTCGGCACGGCATCTGTGCATGGCGATCTCGAACACCACCTACTACGAGTCGCTGGTGACGACCAACCCCGTACGCAGGGAATGGGGTGTGGATGCGAGTGGCATGGTGCAGGCACCGAAGGACCACGGCATCGGTCTGCCGCCAGGGCCCGACTATCCCGACGTGCTGCGCCCATACCTGCACTCGATCTGACACACCCCGACACACCCCAACCCGCAACGACCACCGCCAACGGAGGCCGAAATGAGCATCGCGACCCTACACACCCCTCCGACGCGACGAGCCTGTCGTGCCGTGGCGCTGTTAGCCACCGCGACCGCCGTGGTCGGCTTGCTCGGCGCGTGCGCGAACGCCGACCCGAACCGGGCCGACGCGCAGAAGCCCGCCGCGTCGTTCAGTCGTGCCCCGCAGGACGAGAACAGTGAGATCACCGTCTGGGTCGACGCGACTCGCGTTGCCGCGGTCGACGCCTACAAGAAGGCGCACCCGAACGTGAAGGTCAAGGCGGTGACCTTCGGCGGCGGGTCCGGCAACGAGTTGCAGACCAAGGTGACGCTCTTCGACCGTACCGGCGAAGGATGGCCCGACGTGGTCTGGCCCGGCAATCAGGACCTTTCCTGGGCCACTAGTGGCAAGACGCCCTTCGCCGCACCGATCAGCGAACTGGTCGACAAGTCGTTCCTCGACGGCTACGCCAAGGGCTCGTTGGACCAGTGCACGATCAACGGCAAGGTGTACTGCGTCCGCCACGACCTGGCCCCGAATGTCCTGTGGTACAACAAGCGGCTGATGGACCAGTTCGGCTACACGGTGCCCGCCACGTGGGAGGAGTGGCGCGACCTGGGCCTCAAAGTGTCAAAGGAGCACCCCGGGTACCTCGTCGGTGAGGTCGGCAGCCCCGGGACACCGGACGTCTACTTCTGGGGCAGCCAATGCCCCGCCAGCGTGCTGACCGGACCGCGAGCCGTCAATGTCGACCTGCAGGACGCCAAGTGCACCCGCGTCGCAACGATGCTCGACTCGCTGCTGGCCGCGAACGTTCTGGGCACCCGCAACAAGTATGACACCGGCTTCATCAAGGACCAGGCAAGCAAGATTCTCTTGATGCCCGGCCCGGCGTGGTACGGACAGACCCTGTTCAACACCACATACAAGACACCAGCCGGTGAGATTGCGGTTGCCGCACCTTTGAAGTGGGCCGGCGACGCCGAGGCGCACACCGGCGCGGTTGGCGGCGGCATGTGGTTCGTCTCGTCGCACAGCAAGAACCTCAAGGCCAGCGTCGACTTCGTGAAATGGGTGACCACCGACCCTGACTACACCGCCGGCACCGGCACCTTCCCGGCCTACACCGCGGCCGCCGACGCGTGGTTGGCCAAGCAGCAAGCCAGCGGGTACTTCGCGAACGACATCGGGCCGGTGTTCAAGGACGCCGCGCCGAAGATCTGGACCGGCTGGGCGGTGTCGACGACGTACTCGCAGGAGGCGATCTACGCGTCCACGATGGTGCCCGCGATCACGCAGGGCAAGACGATCACCTCCCAGCTCGGTCCCTGGCAGGACGCAATCGTCAACCAGGCCAAGTCGCTCGGGTACTCGGTGAACTGAACTGATGACCGAAAGCCAAACGTTGTCCGCCCGGGGACGCACCCGCGTCCCCGGGCGGGCACAGCCCACGCCCCACGGCCGGTCGGTGTCTGGTTCGGCAGGCAAAGCCAGCTACTTCTTCGTGGCCGGTTACGTGACGTTGCTGCTCATGTTCGGCATCGTTCCAGTCGTGTACGCCCTATGGCTGGCGTTGACCAATTCCGACGGACAGCTCGTCGGGGTCGGCAACTTCACCCGGGTTTTCGCCGACTACCGTTTCGTCCCGGCATTCAGCCACGTCGGCCTGTACATCCTGTACTGGTTGATCAGTCTCATGGTGCTCGTGGTCACCCTCGCGCTGATGCTGCACGGCCGGTTCCGCCGGACCACGTCGGTCATCCGCTTCCTGTACTACCTGCCCGGTGCGTTCGCCGGTGCGTCCAGCGTTCTGCTATGGCTCATTCTGCTCGACCCGGTGGCGAGCCCGGCCGGCTTCTTGCTGCGGGCGGCCGGCTGGAAGACTTCGGCGGAAACGATCGCGCCCGGCCATCTGCCCGTCATTTTCACGGTGATTGCGTTCTGGACCGGGGCCGGCAGTTGGATCATCATCATGTACGGAGCGCTCAACGGCATCCCGGAGGAGGTCCTGCAGGCGGCCCGCATCGACGGAGCGAACCCGTTTCAGATAGCAATGCGCATCCAGATTCCGCTGCTGCGCAAGTGGATCGCCTACATGCTCATCCTGGCATTCGCCGGCGGCACGCAACTTTTCGTCGAACCGCAACTGGTCGGCACGGCCAGCTTCGGCCAAGTTCCCGCCCACTGGTCGCCCAACCAGCTGTCGTACGTGTACGCCTTCCAGGCCGGTGACTTCAACGGCGCCGCCGCGATCGCCGTGTGCCTACTCGTCCTCAGCCTTATCTGCGCCGCAATCGCGGTGTTCAAGGCACGCCTGTTCGAGAGGGGCTGACCATGGCCACCGTCATGCTGCGTACCGACCGGCGCCCGGCCCGCCAGTCCGGCGGCACGGCACGACGAACTACGCCGCCGCAGACACTCGGCGCGCGCCTCGCGTGGGCCATCGTGATCGGCCTGTTCCTGGCCTTCTTCACGCTGCCCATCCTCTGGCTGCTCCTGGCACCGACGCGCAGTGACGCCGACATCATCCGGGGCAACCCGCTGGCTTTCGGCTCGTTGTCAGATCTCGGCGCCACCTGGCGGCATCTCTACGACTTCCAGTCGCATGCCATCGTCAACTGGGTCGAGAACTCAGCGGTCTACTGCTTCACGGCGCTGGCCATTATGCTGCCCGTGACCATCACCGCGGGCTACGCGCTGGCGATGACTGAGTTCCGTGGCCGCAAGGCACTACTGACCATCACGCTGCTGGTCATGCTCATGCCGACCGCGACGCTCGTACTGCCGCTCTACCTGGAGATGAACGCGCTGGGCCTGGACGGTTCCCGGTGGAGCGTCATCCTGCCGTTCTCGTTCTTCCCGTTCGGGGTCTACCTGACCTACATTTACTACTCGTCAACCGTGCCGGGCGAACTGCTCGCCGCGGCCCGCATCGACGGTGCCAACGAGTGGCAGGTCTTCCGCTACATCGCACTGCCACTGGCCCGGCCCGTCGTCGCGCTGGTCGCCTTCTTCAGCTTCCTGCACAACTGGAACAACTTCTTCCTGCCGTTCGTGATGCTGCCCGACAGCGACCAGTATCCGGCCACGGTCGGTCTGAGCAACCTGCTCACCTCGTCGCCGATGTTCAACTCCTCGACCGGCATCTCTTCGATCCTGCGGCCCGAGCTTGCGCTCGCAGCGCTGCTGACCAGCATCCCGGTTCTTGTCGTCTTCCTCCTCTCACAGCGCGCGCTCGTCTCGGGTATGACCGCCGGCGCCACCAAGGAATAACGTCCACCGATGGAGACTATTGATGCGCGGGGTGTCACCCAGACCGGTGCGCGGGGAACGGCCGTGGTGAGGACGAGAATCCTGCCGCGAGGGCTGTCCGTGACCGAGGTTGGCCTCGGCGCCGCGCAGTTGGGCAACCTCTACCGCGAAACAACCGAAGAACAGGCGGCCGAGACCGTGGAAACGGCCTGGAACGTGGGCATCCGCTACTTCGACACGGCGCCGCACTACGGCCTCGGGTTGTCGGAACTGCGCCTCGGCCGCCTGCTGGCAGACCGACCGCGGCGCGACTACGTCCTGTCGACCAAGGTCGGCCGGTTGCTGGAGCCCAACCCTGACCCCGATCCTGGCCGGGATGCCGGCTTCGCCGTCCCGGCCACGCTGATCCGACGGTTCGATCTCACCCGTGACGGCATCCACCGATCCATGGAGGAAAGCCTGAGCCGCCTGCGCACCGATTACGTCGACATCGCCTACCTGCATGATCCCGATGACATGGAGGATGCGGCGCTGGCCACGGCGTTTCCGGCCCTCGTCGAGCTGCGCGAGCAGGGTGTCGTGCGTGCTATCGGGGCCGGTATGAACTATGCGGCCCCGCTGGCCAGGTTCGTCCGCGAGGCCGACATCGACGTGGTGATGGTTGCCGGTCGGTTCACGCTGCTGGACCGTTCCGCGCAGGAAGAGTTGTTGCCGGCAGCGCTGGAGCGGGGGGTCGCGGTCGTCGCGGCCGGGGTCTACAACTCCGGGATCCTGGCCACCAGACGGCCCTCCGATGACGCGACGTACGACTACCACGCCGCCGACGCAACGGTACTGCGCCGAGCGCGGCTGATGGCGGACCAGTGTGAACAGGCGTCGGTCGAGCTGCCGGCCGCGGCGCTGCAGTTCCCGCTGCGGCATCCCGCAGTGGCCTGCGTCGTGGTCGGCGTCCGCGGCCGTAACCAGGTGCTGAGCACAGTCGATCGCTACAACCTCGGTGTTCCGGACGACCTGTACGACAGACTCGATGAGACGCAACGGTAGTTCCGCGCGCGGATCGGTTCCGACGGTCCGTCGGTCAGACCCTCGTGCTACTACCAGGCAGACAACCGATCTGCCCTTGACGACCGCGAATTCCGCGTCATTCGTTCCTCCTTGCATCCATCCGGCAGCAAGGAACCGTTCACGAGCCCAGCGGCACCGCCATTCGGAAGAGGTGCGCAGTGATGCGCGTGGCGCTGTTCGCCACGTGCCTCGAATACGCCGCGATGAGGGCGGCAACCGCCTCGCTCGCTGATGACCACTGAGGAGATCCATGCTCACCGCTGCCTACGTCGGCGACCGCACCATCGAGGTCGCCGAGGCCGATCCCGTCCCGCCGGCGCCGGGGGAGGTGCAGGTCGAGGTGGCGTACGTCGGGATCTGCGGCACCGACCTGCACATCCTGCACGGCGCGATGGACGCCCGAGTCTCGTTGCCGGCGGTGATCGGGCACGAGATGTCCGGCACCGTGGCCGCGCTCGGCGCGGGCGTGACCGGCTGGTCGGTGGGTGACCGCGTGACCGTGATGCCGCTGGACTGGGACGGCACCTGCCCGGCCTGTCGGGCCGGCCACCAGCACGTGTGCCAGCACCTCAACTTCGTCGGCATCGACAGCCCCGGTGCGCTGCAGGGCCGGTGGAACGTACGCGCCGACCTACTGGTGCCGCTGCCCGCCGGCCTGTCGCTGCAGCACGCCGCGCTGGTGGAGCCGGTCGCGGTGGCCGTGCACGACGTACGCCGGTCCGAGCTGGCCGCGGGCGACTTCGGGGTGGTGCTCGGCGGCGGGCCGATCGGCGCCCTCATCGCCCTGGTGGCGGCCGACGCCGGAGCCCAAGTGCTCGTCTCGGAGCCCGACGCGGGCCGCCGGGCGCTGCTGGGAGGGCTCGGGCTACGCACGTTCGACCCGGCCGCCGCCGACCTGGCGGCGCACGTCGAGGCCTGGACGGGCGGGGCAGGGGCCGACGTGGTCTTCGAGGTCTCCGGTGCGGCGCCCGCGGTCGCCGCGGCGACCGCGGTCGCGCGGGTGCGCGGGACGATCGTGGTGGTCGCGATCCACCCGAACCCGCAGCCGGTCGACCTCAAGCAGGTGTTCTGGCGCGAGCTGCGGATCCTCGGCGCCCGCGTCTACGAACGGATCGACTTCGAGCGCGCCGTCGAGTTGCTCGACGCGGCCGTGGTCCCTGCCGGCGCGCTCATCACCGAAGTCGTCCCGCTCGCCGAGGTGGCCGACGCGTTCAGTACGCTCGAGTCGGGCCAGGCCATGAAGGTCCTCGTGACCGTGCAGGAGCAGACTCGATGAGCCTGTTCGAGCTGACCGGCCGGACCGCCGTCGTGACCGGCGCCCGACGCGGGATCGGCCTCGCGATGGCCGTCGCGCTCGCCGAGGCCGGCGCCGACATCATCGGCGTCTCCGCCCAGCTGGAGGACGAGCCCGAGGTGGGCCGGCTGGTGACGGCCGCGGGCCGCACCTTCGAGGGCCGCCGCTGCAACTTCGCCGACCGGGACGCCGTCGTCGCGCTCGGGGAGGAGCTCGCCGAGCGCGCGCCCGACATCCTGGTCAACAACGCCGGCACCATCCGGCGCCAGCCCGCCGCGGAGCACGCGCTCGAGCTGTGGGACGAGGTGGTCGCGGTCAACCTGTCCTCGCAGTTCGCGCTGACCCAGGCGCTCGCCCGGCCGATGCTGGCCCGCGGCTCGGGCAAGGTGTTGTTCACCGCGTCGCTGCTGTCCTTCCAGGGCGGCATCAACGTGCCGGGCTACACCGCCTCAAAGTCGGGTGTCGCCGGGTTGACCAAGGCGCTGGCCAACGAGTGGGCGGCGCGCGGGGTCAACGTCAACGCGATCGCCCCCGGCTATATCGCCACCGACAACACCCAGGCGCTGCAGGACGACCCGGAGCGCTCCCGTTCGATCCTCGAGCGGATCCCCGCCGGCCGGTGGGGCCGCGGCGACGATCTCGCGGGGGCGACCGTGTTTCTCTGTAGCAGCGCGTCGGACTACGTCCACGGCATCACGCTCCCGGTCGACGGCGGCTGGCTCGGCCGATGAGGTTTCTTGACCGCTTGGCTCGAGACCGGCCGCTTCCGCTGGTCGCGCCCGCCAGTGCCGACGAGGCCCGCCACGCCGTCGAGCGAGCCGCCGCGGGCTCGTTGAGCCTGCTGGAGATCGCGCTGAGGCGCCCGGGCGCGCTCGACGCCGTGCGGGGCCGTGGCCGGTCGTTCGGACGTGCTGGTGGGTGTCGGGACCGTTCTGGACATCAACCAGTTGGACCAAGCCGTGGCCGCCGGCGCCGGGTTCGTCGTGACGCCCGGCTTCCACGCCCCGGTGGTAGAGCGCTGCCTGGAACTCGGCGTACCCGTGCTACCCGGAGTCGCCACCCCCGGTGACGTGATGGCGGCACGAACTCTGGGGCTGGATACATCGGCGTACGACGCCTCGGCGTACCCGCAACCTGGGTGGGCCGGGTCGGCGCCGACACGTGGGGACAGCGGGTGCTGAGCGAACTTCGCGCCGAGGACCTCACCGTGGTCGGGGTGGCCGACCCGGACGCCCCCACGGCGCTGATGACCAAGGAACGCTCGACCCCGCGCTGCGGCATCCCGCAGTGGCCTGCGTCGTGGTTGGCGTTCGCGGTCGTGTGCCCTTGATGACCGCGGATTCCGTGTCGTTCGTTCCGCCTGCGCCGTCCTTTCAGCAATACGGAAGCCAGGTATCGTTTGCGGGTCCAGCGGCACCGCCATCCGGAAGAGGTGCTCAGTGATGCGCGTGGCGCTGTTCGTCACGTGCCTCGCCGACGCGATGTTCCCGCAGGTCGGCCGGGCCACCGTGGCGCTGCTGGAGCGGCTGGGGCACGAGGTGGTGTTCCCCGAGGCTCAGACGTGCTGCGGGCAGATGCACGTCAACACCGGCTACCAGCGCCAGGCCGTCAAGCTCGTCGAGCACCACACGCGCACGTTCGAGCCGTACGACGCGATCGTCGCCCCGTCCGGCTCGTGCGTCGGCTCGGTGCGCCACCAGCACGCGGCCGTCGCCGAGCGCGCGGGCCGGCGCCAGCTCGCGGCCCGGGCCGGCGAGGTCGCCGGGCGCACCTACGAGCTGTCGGAGTTCCTCGTCGACGTGCTCGGCGTGACCGACGTCGGCGCGCGCTACCCGCACCGGGTCACCTACCACCCGACCTGCCACTCGCTGCGCCTGCTGCGCGTCGGCGACCGTCCGCTGCGGCTGCTGCGCGCGGTCGAGGGCATCGACCTGGTCGAGCTGCCCGCCGCCGAGCAGTGCTGCGGATTCGGGGGCACGTTCGCGCTCAAGAACGCCGACACCTCCGCGGCGATGCTCGCCGACAAGTTGCGCAACGTGCTGTCCACGTCCGCCGACGTCGTGTCCGCCGGGGACTCGTCCTGCCTGATGCACATCGGCGGCGGGCTCTCGCGGCGGTCGGTGCAGACTCGTCCGGTGCACCTGGCGGAAATCCTGGCCTCGACATGAGCGGTCCGGAGCGGCGCGGAGGTCGCATGAGCACGTTGCTGGGCATGCCGACGGTGGCCCCGCGCGGGGTCGGACAGCTGCGCGGCGACGAGGCGAGCCCCGGCAGCCGGCCATGGCCGCCCGCGGCCACCTGCGCCACAGGTTCCTCCAAGCGAAGGTCGCCGTGTCCGGCGCCGACTTCGCCGTCGCCGAGACCGGCACCCTCGCCGTGTTCGAGTCCGAGGGCAACGGCCGCATGTGCCTGACCCTGCCGCCGACGCTCATCACGGTGATGGGCATCGAGAAGCTGGTGCCGACCTGGACCGACCTGGAGGTGTTCCTGCAGCTGCTGCCGCGGTCCTCGACCGGAGAGCGGATGAACCCGTACACGTCGCTGTGGACCGGCGTCACGCCGGGCGACGGACCACAGGACTTCCATCTCGTGCTGCTGACCCCGATCATCGTCCCGCCCGTCCTGCCGTTCCCGGTCCCGGGCACGACGGTCGACGACGGCACGCTGGACGCGTCCGCCCTGGACGCCTTCGCGGCCGTGGTCACATGCTGCGCCGCGGCGGTGGCGGAGACCGGGACGATCGCGCTGAACGGCTCACCCGACCAGGGGCGGCGGGCTAGGCACCACCTTCCGCCGGCGAAGCGGGCGCCGGGGCCCCGACGTCGACCCGTGGACCGGATGCTCAGACAACGGCGACGTGCTGCCCGGCGGTGAGGGTCAGCCGCCGGGCGAGGCGTTCGCCGGCGCGATCCGGCCAGCGGACTTCGATCGTGGTGTCCACGGTCGCGGCCAGCGTCGCCGCCACGACGACCCCGCCGGACCAGGTCAGCTCCTCGACGGTGACTCCACCGCGGGCGCGCAGCCCGCTGACGGCGCCGTTTGGCCACTGTGGAGGCAGGGCCGGCAGCAGCTCGATCACCGGCGCGCCGTCCTGCATCAGATGGCTCTGGACCAGCATCTCCGCGATCGCGGCGGTGACGCCGAAGTTTCCGTCGATCTGGAATGGCGGGTGGGCGCACAGCAGCGACGGATAGACGCCGCCCGTGGCGTCCTCGTACTGGATGTCCTTACCACTGGCCGGGGTCAGGTATGCGCCGAGTAGCCGGTGCGCGGCGGCCCCGTCGCCGAGCCGGGCCCACAGGCCGATCTTCCAGGCGACCGACCAACCGGTGCCGGCGTCGCCGCGGTCCCGCAGCGACTGGCGTGCCGCAGCACGCAGCCGCGCGTCGCGGGCGATGATCTGCCCCGGGTACAGGCCCACCACCTGGCCGATATGCCGGTGATGCGGGTCGATCTCGCGGTATTCGGCCGACCACTCCAGGAGCTGACCACGGGAGCCGATCTTCAGCGGTGCCAGGCGGGCCAGTGCGCCACGAACCTCGTCGAGCGCGGCCGCATCCGTCGGCGTCACCGCCAACCCGGCGCTTGCCAGCGTCGCGTGCGCATCGAGAACGAACTCGAACAGCTCACGGGCCAGGGTCAGATCCATCGCGCTGCCCGCGTCCACGGCGGCCGGCCCCTCGTCGGTCAGGAACTGGTTCTCCGGGCTGGTCGACGGCGAGGTCACGAGGCTTCCGTCCGGGCCCTCGACGAGCAGGTCCAGCACGAAGCGCGCCGCGTCCAGGGCGACCGGCAGTGCCACCTGGGCGAGGAAGTCGAGGTTTCGGCCGAAGCGCCAGTGCTCGGCCAGGTGCAGCGACAGCCATGCGCCGCCCATCGGCCAGTATGCCCAATGCGCAAGGCCGTAGCCCTTGCCAACCGGGGCCGTGAGGCGCCACAGGTCGCTGTTGTGGTGGCAGGTCCAGCCGCGAGCGCCGTACACGGACCGGGCGGTCGCCTGCCCCGCTTGGGCCAGGTCCGCGATCAGGCGCAGCATCGGTCCGTGGCACTCCGGCAGGGCGGCGGTCTCCGCCGGCCAGTAGTTCATCTCGACGTTGATGTTGACCGTGTACTGACAGTTCCATGGCGGCGTCACCTGGTGGTTCCAAATGCCCTGCAGGTTCGCGGCCTGCGTTCCCGGCCGGGAGGACGCGGCGAGCAGGTAGCGGCCGAAAGCGAAGGCGAGTACGCCGAGGTGTTCATCGGGGTGACCTTCCGCGCGACGCGCCAACCGCACATCGGTCGGATGATCCGGCACCGGGGCGTCCAGGCCGAACCGCACTCGGTCCATGAGCGCGCGATGCTCGGCGACATGCGCCGCGCGGATCGCCTCCCAGCCGGCAGCGTGTGCCGCAGCCACGTCCCGGGCGCACTGCACCAGGCATCCTTCCGCGTCCGGGCCCGGCGGCACCTGCCAGCCCCGGAACCCGGTGCGGATCCCGACGTAGACCGTGACGCGGGCCGCGCCGCGCACCGCGACCACCGGACCGTCCGCCCGCTCCTCGGCGCGCGCGGCGGCCCGTTCGCCCTCGACCGCGACCGTGAACAATGCGGCCGCCCGCATCGACGAACGCTCATCGTCGTCGACAACTACGGTGAGCGGGCGGGGCCGTGGCGCGACGTGGCGGGGTGCGGCCAGCAACATGGCGAGCCCGTCGTCGCCGTGCACCCGCACCTGCGCTCGCTCCTGCGGCGTGGTCCAGCGCAGGTCCAGATCCAGGCCCTCGGGCCCGTCAGCGGACAGCCGTACCGCCACGACCTGATGCGCCACGGCGGCAAGCACCTCCTGCCGCCAGGGCGCACGGTCATGACTGGCCCGCTCCACCCGGGCCATCCCGTCGCGTAGGTCGAGTGACCGACGGTAGTACGTTGCGGCCGGCACGTCGGTGCCCAAGAACGTGATGTCCAGGTCGCCGACCGGCTGGTACGCCTCGGCATCTCCGCCCTGCGTCGCCCGCAGCAGGTTCCCCGCGGCCACCGACCGGCCGGTGCGGACGAGCTGGCGTACCTCGTCCAGCAGCTGCTTCGGCACGTCAGGCGCAGCGGTGTCGCCGGGACCAGACCAGAAGGAGTCCTCGTTGAGATTGATCCGCTCGGTCGGAAATCCACCCCACACCATCGCCCCCAGCCGGCCGTTACCCACCGGCAGCGCCTCCTCCCACGCCGCTGCCGGTGCCGCGTAGGTCAGTTCCAGACCGTCGTTGTCAGATTCTGTCGGCATGTCCCGCCTCTTTATTGAGCCGCACTTCAAACGGGTTGTGATCGTTGTCTTCGCATGGGCACCACGGCGTGGCAGCTTCCCCGACACCCATCACGAGGATGGTGGCCAAGGCGCCTCCCATGTCGGTTACCAGTCGTGCACGGTGCCGTCGGCGAGGCGGTTGTAGGGCAGGTAGGCCTGCGTGTAGGGGTACTTGCCCGCCTCGTCGAGGTCCAGCTCCACGCCGAGCCCCGGCTGGTCGCCCGGATGCAGGAAACCGTCCTTCCACGTGAAGGACTGCTGGAACACCTGGTCGGTTTTCGTTCCGTGCTGCATGTACTCCTGGATGCCGAAGTTGTGGATGGCCAGACCCAGGTGCACGGCTGCGGCCATGCCGACCGGCGAGATGTCCGTGGGTCCGTGCATGCCGGACTTGATCTGATATTGCGAGGCGTAGTCGAGGATCTTCTTCAGGTGCGTGATCCCACCGGTGTGGGTCACCGCGCTGCGCACGTAGTCGATCAGCTGTTCCCGGATGACCTGCTGGTAGTCCCACACGGTGTTGAAGATCTCGCCGATTGCCAGTGGAGTCGTGGTGTGCTGGCGCACCAGCCGCAGGGCCTCCTGATTCTCGGCCGGCGTGACGTCTTCCAACCAGAACAGGTCGTAGGGCTCGAGTGACTTGCCGAGCCTGGCCGCCTGGATCGGGGTAAGCCGGTGGTGCGCGTCGTGCAGCAGTGGCAGCTCCGGCCCGAATTCGTTGCGGACAGCTTCGAAGACCGCCGGCACATGGCGCAGGTAGCTGCGGGTGTCCCAGTCCTCTTCCTTCGGCCGGACGCCCCGCTGAGCCGGTTCGTAGTCGTAGCGGACGCCGCTGTTCGCCTCGAAGGTGGCGTTCGAGGAGATTCCGTAGATCGACTTCAGCCCCGGCACGCCGGTCTGCACCCGGATCGCACGGTATCCCTGCGCCAGGTGATGCTGAATGCTGTCGACCAGCTCGTCGAGTGTCGTGCCGGACGCGTGGCCGTAGGCCAGAAGGCCGTTGCGTGAGGCACCACCGAGCAACTGGTACACCGGCATCCCGGCCGCTTTGCCTTTGATGTCCCACAATGCCGTGTCCACCGCCGCGATTGCGGCCATCGTCACCGGGCCCCGACGCCAGTACGCGCTGCGGTAGAGGAACTGCCACGTGTCCTCGATACGGGCCGCGTCACGGCCCAGCAGCAACGGAACGACGTGATCCCGCAGATAGCTGACGACCGCCAGTTCACGACCGTTCAACGTGGCGTCGCCAAGACCGGTGAGCCCGTCGTCGGTCGTGAGCTTGAGCGTCACGAAGTTGCGGTCAGGGCTCGTCACGATCACTTCAGCTTTGTCGATGTTCACGACAGGCTCCCTTCGAAAGCTGGTTCGCCGTTCTCACGTTCGATTGCTTCGGCCTGCCGGACGACCTGCGCGACCACGTCAAGGTCCATGCCGAGGTTGGGGTCGAGGATCCGCAGCAGCCGGGGTACGGCGGCGGTGAGCGGACCGCCGGCGTCGGTCGCCCGGGCGTGCGGATCGTTGACCGGAGCCCCGCGACCGCGCAGGTGGCAGACCCAGGCGGCGAGCACCTGTGTGGCGGCCGATGAATGACTGCCGGTCGCATTCTCGGCCTGGAGCACGGGCAGGATGCGGACGGGCAGCTTCTGTGAACCGTCCGCCGCGATCTGGTCAAGGCGATGCTGGATCCGCGGGTTGGCGAAGCGGCCCAGCAACGCCGCCTGGTAGCCGGACAGGCCAAGCCCCGGCCCGGTCAGCTGCGCCGCCGCCTCGACCCACCACCGCTGCAGCCATGCCCGGCACACCGGATCCTCCAGCGCCTGCGCCACGGTGCGGTGACCGCGGATGCTGCCGAGGTACGCCAACAGTGAGTGCCCGCCGTTGAGCAGCCGCAGCTTGCGTTGCGCGAATGGGGAAACGTCGTCGGTGAACACCGCGCCGGCAGCCTCCCAGCGCGGGCGTCCGGCGGGGAACTCACCGGCGATCACCCATTCGGTGAACGGCTCGGTGACGACCGGCGCGGTATCGGTCAGACCGGTAGCCGAACGTGCGGTGCGGATGTCCGCGTCGTCCGCCCGCGGCGTGATCCGATCGACGACCGTGTTGACGAACGTCGCCGTGCGGTCGACGGCTCGTTCCGCCTCGGGTCCGACCTGGGCGGCCAGCTCGCGGAGCACCTGCGAAACCCGGTCGCCGTTGGCGGGCAGGTTGTCGCACGGGACGACGGCGATGGGACCAGTGCCGGCCCGGTCCCGGGCGATCAGACCACCCAGCAGGCGTGCCGGCACCGACCTGACCAGCGCCGCGGGATCATGACGCAACGCTGCGACGTCCGGGTGGTGCGGGTCATGCCGGTAGGCGGTTTCGGTGACCGTCATGGTGATGACGGCGAGTTGCGGGGAGCACATGTACCGTAGCCAGGCCTCGGAAGCGCTGGCCGAATGTACGTCCACCACGCTGCCGACGACCTCCACCGCATCGCCGTCAGGGCCGCGGGTGATCAGTGCATAGAGCCCGTCCTGGGGCCGCAGTGCGTCGGCGACATCGGGGCGCCGGCCGGTGAACGCGGCAATGCCCCAATGGGCGGCATCCGGCGCGTGCTGGGTGTACCAGGCCTGGTGGGCTCGGAAGAAGTTGCCCAGACCGAGGTGCAGCATTCGCACCGGCGCTGCGGGGCCGCTGGTTGCTGTCTGCCGGGAGAGCCGGTTCGCCGGGTGCCCGGCCACATGGTGCCCGGTCACAGCTTGAACACGCGGCGCGGGAGCGCGCCGACCATGTCGGTGGCGATCGTCGTCGCTTCGTCGATGCCGAGACGATGCTCGGCGACAAGACCGGCCAGGTAGCCCGCGTCGAGGCGGCGGGACATGTCGTGCCGGGCGGGGATCGAGCAGAACGCGCGCGTGTCGTCGATGAAGCCGGAGGTGCGGTTGAACCCTGCCGTCTCGGTGATCGCCGCGCGGTACCGCCGGATCGCGTCGGGGGCGTCCAGGAACCACCACGGTGCGCCCGCGTACACGGACGGGTAGAAACCGGCAAGCGGGCCGATTTCTCGAGAGAAGGTGGTTTCGTCCACGGTGAACAGCACCAGATGCAGGTTCGGGTGCGTGCCGAATGCCTCCAGCAGCGGCCGGAGCGCGAGCGTGAATTCGGCGCGGACCGGAATGTCGTGGCCGGTGTCCGGTCCGTGCCGCAGGTAGGTCGGTCGGTGATGGTTGCGGGAGATCCCGGGATGCAGGGTCATGACCAGCCCGTCCTCTGTGGACATCCGGGCCATCTGAAAGATCATGTGCCGGCGGAAGGCGGCGGCCTCCGATGCCGTGACCGCCTGCTCTCGTGCCGTGCGGTAGATACGTCGTGCCTCGCTGTCGTCGATCGGCTCGGCGCGGACGTCGGTGTGGCTGTGATCGGTGGCCGTCGCGCCGTGCTCCCGGAAGAACGCACGCCGTGTCTCCAACGCCAGCAGATATCCGTCGTAGTCGCCGGTGTCGACGCCGGCCACGTCCGCCAGCCGATCCACGGCCGCTCGCCAGCCGGACTCCGCCGGCTCCAGGTACCGGTCCGGTCGGAAGGTGGGAATCACCCGGCCATGCCAGGACGCATCAGCTGCCAACGCCCGATGCGCCGACAAGTCGTCACACGGGTCGTCGGTGGTCGCCAGGACCTCGATGCCGAACTTGTCGAACAGGGCACGGGGCAGGAACTCCGCGCGGGCGAGGCACCCGACGATCTCGTCGTAGATGCTGTCGGCCGAGGCGACCGTCGGCTGCTCACGCACGCCGAAGATGTCGAAGAGCTCCGACTCCAGCCAGTACCGCACCGGGGTGCCGGCGAAGGCGCCCCAGTGCTCACACAACAGGCGCCAGATGGACCTGGCGACGGACTCCGGCAACGGATCCTGCCCGGCACCCAGCCGGTCGAGCTGGACCCCGGCGGCGTGCAGGAGCCGGGTCACGTAGTGGTCCCGGGTCACCAGCAACGTTGCCGGATCGGAGAACGGCTGGTTCTCGACCAGCAGTTTCGGATCGACATGTCCGTGCGGTGAGATGATCGGTGCCCCGGCGACGTGCCGGTACAGCTCCCGGGCGATGGCCCGAACCGCCGGATCGACGTGGAGCAGCCGGTCGGGATGCGGCGCGAGCGGTTGGTGAAGATCGATCACGCCGCCCATGGTCGGCACGCCGTCACGCGACGGCAACTAGTTGCCGGTTGTTGCCGCCACCGGTGCTGGACCAGTCGAGCCACGGACGACCAGCTGCGTCTGGAAGCTCAGCGACACCGGCGCGGCCTGCCGGCCGACCAGCGCGGCATGCAGGACATCGACTGCGGACCGTCCGACCGTGCCGGTGGGCCCGCTGATCGTGGTCAACCCGGGGGTGACCATGTCGCAGCTGGCTACGTCGTCGCAACCGATCAGGCTCACCTGGGCGGGCACTCGGACTCCGTACCGCTGGAGCTGCTGCAGGGCGCCCAGGGCGATGAGGTCGTTGTAAGCGACCGCCGCGCCGATCCCGGCGCGAACGAGCGCGTCGGCGGCCTCGTACCCGCCCGACGGGTCAGGCACGAAAGGACCGAGCAGTCGTGCCGTAAGGCCGAGTGCGGCTGCTTCGTCGCGTACCGCCGACCACCGCGTGACGTTCGCCCAGGAGTTGCGCGGACCGTACAGGTAGGCAAGCATCCGGTGCCCGTGGGCGGCCAAATGCCGCACCGCTTCCCGCATCCCCGTCGTCGTGTCCGCGACAACGCTGGGCAGACCTTCGACCTGCCGGTTGACGACCACCAACGGCCGGTGCCGCGCCAACGTACGGATCACCTCGTCGCTCAGCCGGGAGGTGGCAAGGATGCCGCCTCGTGAGGTGGCCAGCAGCTGTCGGAGGTTCGCGGCTTCGATTCTGGGCGACTCGTCGCTGTCGGTGAGCACCAGTGTGTAGTTGCGCTCACGAGCCCGAGCTTCCGCTGATTTGATCAACGAGGTGTAGTACGGGTTCGCGATGTCCGACACCACGAGGGTCAAGGTTCGCGACCGACCGGCCGCCTCGGCCCGTGCCAACGGGCGCGGGGTGTAACCGACCTGCACAGCCGCGGCCTGCACCCGCGAGCGCATCCCGGCGCTGACTCGACTCGGGTTGCTGAACGTCCGCGAGACCGTCGACGCGGCCACGCCGCACGCCCGTGCGACGTCGTAGATCGTCGGCTGGTCCTCAGACATGACTCCTCCTGACGAGCTGGCGGTCCTTCGTCTGCGGAGGCAGGCCGAGTGGGCGGATTGTGCTCGGGACGAACTGGGGGCGGATCAGTGCGGGTGGCGCGGGAATACGCGACGTCCGATCTCCACCTGGTACCCGAGCCGGGTTCGTTCCAGATGGGCATACGCTGCCCGGCCGGCCGCCTCGGTGTCACCGTTGCGGATCGCATCGAGGATGGCAGCGTGTTCGTCGCGAGCGTTCATCAATGATCCGCCACTGAAGCCGCCGAATGCGATGACGACGACACGATGCTGCAGGGACTGCGCGGACGCGATGGACTCGGCGAGGAGTTGATTGTGCGAGGCGGCCGCCACAGCGTGATGGAAGGCTTCGTCCGCTTCTGTCGCTGCCGCGAAATCACCGCTCTCGGCAGCTGCGCTGTAGTCGGCGAGCGCGTTGCCGATGGCAACCAACTCCGCGGGGGTCGCCCGGTCCGCGGCGAGCTCGGCAGCTGCCCGCTCCTGAATGCTACGGAACTCGAACAACATCATCACGTGGTCGATGTTCGTCGGGATGAACGCGTTTATGACCTGCTCGCTGAAGTCAGTCGAGTCAGCGACGTAGATCCCGCGGCCTCGCTGGATGGTGATCCGGCCGGTGGCCGCCAGTGTCTTGAGTGCGTCTCGAGTGATGGACCGGCTGATCCCGAGCAGCTCCGCGAACTGTGCCTCGGTGGGCAGACGGTCACCCGGCCCGAACCCGCGCTCGTCGATGTATTGCATGATCTGCTCGGCGGCCCTCGAGTACCCCGGCCGGTACACGAGCCCCGCCTCGGCCACGGGTCCGACGGTTTCAGTCATCAACTACCTCTCAGTCGTCCATCACATATAAGCATGGTTCATGTGCAGGGTCCAACCCGCCTGCCGGGCCGCCGACCTCTTCCTGGTCGCGCTCGTCGCCGGCAAGACCGCGCAGCCGGATCAGACGCGGGTCAACGCCGACGGTTCACCCGCAAGGCCGCTCAATGAACCAGCCTCTTCGAGGCATGCAGCACTATAGCGGGTGAGTCGATCAGCTTCATCCAGGACCGTGAGCGGGCCACCGCCAAAGCTCGACACTGCTGGACATGATCCGATACTCTCCGGCCCACGCTCCGCTGATTCGGCTTCGAGGCGCCGCCTGCAACCCTGGCGCGACTGCTTCGCCGCCCGCAAGAAGCCGGTTCATCTCATGCGTCCGTGCACGACGAGGTGCAGGGTGCCGTCAGCGTCCGTACGACAATGGGAGCCAACGATGCAGCCGGTGCAGCCCGATGAGGCCAGACCAGCAGGCAGTATCAGCGAAGCGCTGCCGATCATCGATACGCACATCCACCTCTGGGATCAATCGCGCATCGAATATCCGTGGCTCGCGCGGTGGCCGCAGCTGGGTACGCAGGTAGCCGCGCACGACCTCGTGGCTGCCGCGCCGGCGTTGGCCGGCGCGGTGTTCATCGAGGCGTCCCCGAAGCCGGCAGACGTCGGCACGGAACTCGCCTGGCTGGCTGAGCAGGCAACCCGATGCCCGTTTCCAGTGCGGATCGTCGTCCAGGCGGATCCGTCATGTCCGACCTGGTGGACATCTGTCGCCGACGGCGCGCAGCTGGTGCGGGGTGTCCGGCAGGTGATGCACATGGCGCCGGAGGGATCGGTGTCCGACCTGGCATTCGTCGAGAGTGCCCGCGCGGCCGGTGAGGCCGGTTTGAGCGTCGACCTGACCGTCCGCTACGAGCAACTCGACGAGGTCGCCTACCTGTGCCGCGCCGTGCCGGCGACGACGTTCGTGCTGGACCACCTCGGTAAGCCGGCACCCCATGACGACCGTTTCGACACGTGGGCCCGCACCATCGAAAACGTCTCCGCGAGCCCGAACGTCGTGTGCAAACTGTCCTCCATCGCTGTGCATCCCGGCAATCCGCCATTCCGACCCGATGTTGCCGGGCGGCACCTGTCCCACGCGCTACAGGCGTTTGGCGCCGACCGATGTGTATACGGAACGGACTGGCCCGTCGTGACGCAGGCGACCTCGTATCAGGTCTGGCTCGAGCTGGTGTTGTCAGCCCTCGCGCCGGCCAGCACCCACGAACGTGCGGCCGTCCTCGCCGGCAACGCCCGACGCGTGTACGGCTTCGATCAGCAGTAGTTCACGTCTCTTCGAGTAATAGACGCGGTCAGTGGTCCGGCTCATCGCCCGACTCCCTCACGTGAGATTCTGCGGTCGCGTCACGGGGTGCCACGACTCGGTGCCCAAGGCCACCTCGCTGACGGCGTCGACCCTCTGGCGACCGAGACGGACGTATAGGGCGGCAGTGGACGAGCAGAGTGCGTCGGGCAACGTGTCCCCCGAGCCGGGACCGATCGGGGTTAGGCTACGCCCCGTGGCAACCCTGGGAGACGTTGCAGCCCGCGCGGGTGTTTCGATCTCAGCGGTTTCGCGGGTGTTTCCAACGCGCCGTCGGCCAGAGTCAGCGAGGCCACGCGACAGCGAATCCTCGATGCTGCGCGCCAGCTCCACTACCGCTCCAACTTCGTCGGCCGTGCGCTGAAGTCGGCACGAACTCAGGTGATCGGCGCCAGCACTGACCCCGCCCCTGGAACTGATCGTTCGAGAGTCGACCGCCTCGAGGTCGTCACCGACGACCGGCTCGACGAGGGCTGGCGCCCGGTGCCCTTCGAGGGCTCCTGGTTCCCCGACGCGTTCAGCGGCTCGATGAGCATCGTGCAGCGCTACCTCGAGGGCTCGATCCCCTCGTTCCCGATGTCCGTCGAGGACGTCTTCCGGACTATGGCGGTCGTCGAGGCCGCCTACGGGTCCGCGTCGTCCGGCGGCACGCCCCCACCGTACGATGCCTGACCCCGCACCTCTGGCCAACCTGCGACGGAAGGAACACCGATGAGACCCGCCCGCCTCGGGCTCCCAGGAGCCGAGATCCCGACCGTGTTCGTCGAGCGCACCGACCACGACCTGCGCCCGCTCCGGGACGGCGCCCATCTCGACGCCGGGTTCTTCGCCGGCGACGTCGTCGAGCTGGAGATTGCCGGCCTCGGCCGGTCGCGGCAGACGGTCAAGCAGGCGATCCGATGAGCGGCGAGTACGCCGGCCTGGTTGCCGCCGTCACCGGCGGCGGTGATGGCATCGGCCGGGCGATCGCCGAGGAGCTCGTCGCCCGGGGTGCCCGGGTCGCCGCGCTCGACCTCGACCCGTCCAGGGTCGCCGCCCCCGTGCTGGGCGTCACCTGCGATGTGACCGATCGGGCATCGGTGGATGCGGCGGTCGCGACGGTCGTTGAACGCCTCGGCGGACTTGACGTCCTCGTCAACAACGCCGGCATCAGCGCCGTCGGAACCGTCGAGGAGCTCAGCGACGAGGACTGGCATCGGGTGCTCGACGTGAACGTCGTCGGCATGGCCCGCGCCTCGGCGGCGGCGATGCCGCACCTGCGCCGGTCCGCGCACGCGGCGATCGTGAACCTCTGCTCGATCGGCGCCCTCAATGGGCTGCCGCAGCGAGTGCTCTACAACGCCTCGAAGGGCGCGGTGCTCTCGCTGACCTACGCGATGGCGACCGACCACGTGGCCGAGGGGATCCGCGTCAACTGTGTCTCGCCGGGTACCGTGCACACCGGCTTCGTGGACCGGATGCTGGCGAGGTTCCCGGACCCGGTGAAGGAGAAGGCGGCCCTCGACGCGCGCCAGGCCACTGGCCGAATGGTGACGCCCCAGGAGGTCGCCGACGCGGTCGCCTACCTCGCCAGCCCCCGCTCGGGCTCCACGACGGGCACAGCTCTCGAGGTCGACGGCGGCGTCACCCACCTGCGGCCCCGCGTCGTCCAGCAGACGCAGGAGGTGTGACCATCCTCGACTTCAGCCGGTTCCTGGCGGGCCTGGTGGCTGCGCTGCGGCTCGCCGATCTCGGCGCCCGCGAGGACGCCGCCGACGTGGCCCCGGCCTAGGCGTCCGTGACCGCCGACCGCGCCGCCACGGTCGTGCCCGCCGCCGCGCCGGTCATCAACGCGGTCAGGATCAGCTCAACCTCAGATACAAAGGTCACCTTCCGTCACAGGACGCGCCGATTGTGTCACCACCCGGCACGGACTCCCACCGACAAACGGCCAGCAACCCGGACCGGTCGGGGATGTGCGAATCGGCGATCCCTCGACCAGGCATGCGTGCTTCACGGTCCGGGCGCGTCATGGATGCGGGATGCGGCCTGATCGAGTTCGCCGACCAGCGCGGCGGCGCTGTCGATGGCCGCGTCGAAAGTGTCCGGTCTCAGGGATCATGTCGTTTGATCAACGTCTGACCTGGGGCATGACAAGTTGGTTGAGATGCGGAAGGCGTGTCCTGTCCCGCCCGCGAAGTGGGCAGGACAGGACGACCGGGCATGCCTCGGGCGGCGACGCCGAGTTCCGTGCGGGTGCGGTGGATGAGCTCACGGACGGCCGGCTCGCGCCGCCAGGGGCGAGGGCCCCGTTGAACTTGGCGACGTAGTCGACCTCGAATCCCCCCGCGCGGCCATGGATGCGCTCGACGACTCGGCCTTGGCGGCGATCGGCCTGGTGGTCGAACGACCACCGGCGCCGCCCTCCCCACGAAGCCATCCGCCGGTGCCGATGAGCGCCTTGACCTCCAGCGCCAGGGCGGTCATCAAGAAGGCCGTGAGCGCGACCACCCCTGATGGCAGGTCAACGTCGGCGAGGATGAGCCGCCCGGCCGGGTGCATTGCCGTCTCCCAGCTGTGGTCGGCCTCGATGCGGGCAACTTCGGCGTCGTAGGCCACGGCATCGAACAGCATCGTGCGCTGCTCGCCCACCCAACGAACGCCGCGCCGGTCACCCAGTTCCCAGCGGACGACGTCGCCCTCACGGCGGACACGCGCTTCGATCGCGCAGCATTCCGGGCCGCAGCTCGGGCAGCAGGCAATCGTCGCGGTCGTGAAGTCGTCGGTCGCCACAAAGCGGTTCACCGGCACCAAGGCATCCCACAGGTCTAGGCCGTCGTCGCCGTCAGCATGGCTGACGTCAACGCCGTCGATACGCACGATCACGCGCACATGCTCGGCAGACGGCGCATGCAATGCCCGCTCAATCGACAACGACAGCAACGACAGCACGACCGCATGCTACCGCTGTTGGCGCATGTGCTGCCGTGAATGTCGCTACGGAACGTAACGAACTGCCCGCGGCAGTCCACTCCCCGACATGCCGATGACAGTGCACGTGATCTGGTCGCGTTCGGCCGCCGGTCCGAGGCGAGACAGGCGGCACGCCCCACTCACGTTCAGTCGTCGACCATCGGTCGGCCGATCGTCGCTATGGTGCGATGCTGCGCAGAACGCAGAACTCGTTGCCTTCCGGGTCGGCCAGCACCACCCAGCTCTGCTCACCTTGACCGAGGTCGACTCGCCTGGCGCCGAGACGGATCACCCGCTCAACCTCGTCGTCCTGGCTCACGTCGATCGGAATCACATCAAGATGGAGCCGGTTCTTCTTCGTCACCTTGCCCTCAGGGACCTTGATGAACATGACAGTCGAGGGCATCGGCTCCCGACGTACCGCTTCCACGGTCGGCTCCCATGAGGCGATCTCGACCTGGTCGCCCTTGTCCTCGATGACCCGGTAGTCGAGGACGGCCGCCCAGAACTCTGCCAGCCGATGCGGGTCCTGGCAGTCAACCGCCACTTGCAGCAGCCTGCTCGTCATGCAGCCCCTCCTGATCAACACTGCCGACAGTGCACAGCGACCTGTCGGTCTTCGAACTCGAAGCCGCGGCGGCGCCCGATTCGCGCGATCGTAGCCGCAATCCAGAGCGAGTTCGACCCGTGCCCGCCTGCGATCTTGGCTTCCGCACATGCCGCGAGTCGAGCGCTATCCAACGCCACAATCCTGCGCCACCACAAATGGCCGCGAGTGGAGCACCCGCCGCCTCGATCCCTAACGGTATGAGCCGACGTCGCCCGGCATGCCGAGGACGCCGGGCTGTCGCACGTCGTCCTCGGTGAGCCCGTGCGGGTCGATACTCCAGGCGCCGGCCACCTGCATCACGTGCTCTTCGTCGCCGGCCAGGCGGAACCAAGTGTCGTACTCGTCGTCGCTCCAGGAGTCCAGCGGCACGACGCCGATACCGAGCTCACGTTCGATCGCGGTGGGCTCGCCGACGTTGAGGACCACGCCGTCGTCACCCGTGTAGGCGTATCCACGCTCCAGCGTGCCGCCGCGCGCCAACGCCCACGCGACATAGTCGACCGCGCGATGCGAACCGAAGAACTGCACCTCGCCCAAGCGAGCGCTCACCGCGCTCAGCCACTCGGGGAACCCGTCCATCGAACCGTCCACGCCGTGCCCGGGCAGGTGCTGGACTCCGTGAGCAAGCGTCCAGTCATCGCACACGGACACCACATACACACCACGCCGGTACGCCTCGCCGGTTCCATCGGCCCAACCCGCCGGCCGCCGATCGACGAGCCCGAGCTCGTCCGCCACAGCCGCTACCGAACCACGCCGTACCGCCAGCCATGACGTCTTGAAGCCGAATCCGGCCATCGCTCACTCCCGCGCCCGCATACCAGCGCGGCCACAACCCGGCACCTCTGCCAGACCGCGCGCCTGGACACATGATCGCATCCGATCCGGCAGCCAATCGACCTCGAACGGCGGATCGAATCGCCACAAGATCACGTGCGCTGTCATGCCGCTGGTCGAGTGCGTCGGAGCGGTCACCTGCCAGCGAACCAAGGAGACACCCCATCGCCGACCTTCAGCCATACGATGAACCGGCAGCTCGCTCGAGGGCGGTGCGGATCGGTCGACGTCGCTCAAGTACCAC
The DNA here is from genome assembly GCF_049995355.1 of Dactylosporangium sp. McL0621. Taxonomy (NCBI): domain Bacteria; kingdom Bacillati; phylum Actinomycetota; class Actinomycetes; order Micromonosporales; family Micromonosporaceae; genus Dactylosporangium; species Dactylosporangium sp. McL0621. The sequence goes on along the minus strand of NZ_CP188259.1, from coordinate 11,437,550 downwards.
CGCGTAGCCGTCCTCCCACAGGCCCGGCAACGCCGAGTTGGCGCCGTCGATCCGGTCCAACGCCCGCAATGCCAGCGACGGCAGGCCGTCCGGCACGTCGACGGTGCCGCCCGCACGGACGAAGTCAGGCGCGTACGGGGAGTCAAGACGGGGGCCGCCGGGCAGTTGCGCGGCGACGACCGCCGCCGCCGCGATCGCCTCGACCGCGAAGTCGTCGTCCAGGTAGGCGCCGGCGTCGTGGCCGACCACGACGGTCAACGCGTCACGAATCATTGCCACCCGTTCGCCCGCCGGAGCGTCGTGCAACTCGCGGCACCAGTCGGCGGCGGTGTCGTTGTCCAGCGGACCGACATCCCAAGTACCCACGCCCTCGATCATCGCCGACCCGATGGTCGAGCCTGTCATCAGCCCTACCGTGCAACACGATCCGGGCAGGGTGGCTTGGACCGCCTCGATCAGGTGCGCGGACATGCCGCCGATGGCACGCGTCAGTCGAGCTGGGCGTGGTCGGGTCAGCGCATGTGGATCATGCGAGGTTCAGCGACGGCATGTCTCCGTGGGTACCATCCAGTCCATCCGGTAGCCCAGCCACAGGACCATCATGGAAATCCTCTCTGCACTTGAAGGCCGCGGCGAGGCGTCGCCGTTGTGACCGGCGTTGCTGTGCGGATATCGCCCTGGCTGCGGTGGTCGCTGGTCGCCGTGACGGCCTTGACGGTCGTCGCCGCGTTGGTACTGGCGCTCGTCAATCGGTCACTGGCCGGGCCACGTAAGCCGGTCGAGGCGCTCTTCGTCGCGCCGGCCGATGTGCAGCTGCTGGTGGGCGAACAGTGGCGGGCCGGTGCCTCGCTGAGCGACGGTGGTCTCACGGTTCGACGGTGGCAGAACCTCAGGACTCGGTCCAACTACGAGCAGTCGGTGACGGCGCATACGTCGGGTTTCGGTGCGCTGTACGACTACAGCGCCGCGGATCCCCGCATCAACGACCTTGAGGACTTCGGCAGCGAAGGGGTGCAGGACGCATCCCTGGACGTGACGTTGAAGGCGGATCAGGCCCGGATCTACTGTCGCCAGCTGATCCCTCCAGCCCGGGCCTCGGGGCCGTGCTCCGGCTGGGTCTACTGGTCGCGGTACGGGCGCTACACCATCGAGGTCGCCTACCGGGAGCCCGAGCTCGACGCCCGTCGCTTCCAGCAGATCATCCAGCAGGTCGACGCGAAGATCGCGACGACGCTGAGCCGCTGAAGCTACTGTCCATCGCGGGGGTGCAGCACTATCGGCAGGCCGTCGGCCGAGGCCGGCAGGGAGGTGAAGCGGGGCAGCCATGCGCGGGCCGCCATGACGAGGACCAGAACGCGATTGCGTTACCGCTCATGCCGCGTGGCGGCCCGCGCGATGATCGTCACTTTTCGTGATCGCACGCGAGGCGGCGTACCGCGACGTCGGCTCCCGCTCGTACCGAATTGAGGGCGCCGGGTCATGCAAGACCATCGCTACCATCGCTTTCGTGCCGGATGGCCGTGGTGATGCCGTCGGGCCGATGAGGCGCGGTGTGGACGAACGCCTACAGGGAGGTGCGGTTGTCGTTGCGCAAGCGCGGATCGTGGCCGTAGCCCGCTCAGACTCGGCGGGGCCACCGTTCGGTGGCTGCGCGGGCGTCCTGGGTGTCCGGATGGGTTGGACCTACCACGGCCAGCGCGTCGGCCAGGAGCTCGGCGGCGAGTTCGCCGGCGTGGCCGGCATCGCCCGCGGCCCCGACCGCGTCGACGAGCGTGACCCGGAGCGGCAGGGTCCAGGCGTGGGCCAGGCCGGCGGTTTTGACGGCCGCAGCGACTGCGCGTTGCGCCGCGTCACGGGCGGCGGCGGGTTCGTCAGTGTCCAGCCGGCAGTCGGCCAGGTTCCAGTAGCAATCGGCGAGCAGACCCCACGGTGTCGGATCGATGGTCTCGCCCTCGGCGGCGAGTTGCTCGAACGCGGCCGCGCCGGCCGCCGCGCCGTGCACACGTCGCGTCCAGATAGCGACCTCGAACCGCGCCGACAGCAGGTCACGATCATGCGGTCCGACCTGGGTGCGCAGACGGGCCGTGGCGTCGGTCGCCAGCGCCAGCGCCGCGTCGGGGTCGCCGAGCGCGCCGACCTGCCGGGCCAGCAGCTGCCGTGCGCGTAGCAGACCGACGTGCTCGGCACCGAGGGACGCCTCGGCGTCGCGGATCGCCGCGCGCAGGACCTGCTGTGCGCGGGCCGGCTGGCCCCGGCCGCCGATCTTTTCGCCGAGGTGCCAGGCCAGCACCCACTGCATCGATAGCAGGTCCTGCGGGCTAATCGCGGCATCTTGCCGCGCGGCCGCGACGACCGCTTCGAGGCCCGCGACCGCGTCGTCGTCACGCCCGGCTTCGCCGAGGGCGTGCGCGATGCCGGCCGCGGCCAGGTAGGCCTTGGCGCTCAGTGCGCGGTCGAACGCCGGGCCGGCCACCTCGGGCAGTCCAGCGATCGACGCCTGCCATACCACATCAACCAAGTCATCAGGCTCGGCGTGGTCCAGCACTGCCAGCCACGTGAACTCGGGCACGGCCGTTGTGCCCGGGTCGTTCTCGGCCGCGTCGACAAGGTAGTCGAAGGCTAAGTAGCCGCCGCCGGCCGCCGGTTCGAGCAGGCTGCTCGCGCCGTAGAGCGGCTGGGTTGCCCACTGCACCGCCTGCTGCCACGGTCCGGGCCGCAGTGCCGCGCCGCCGCGATCCTGCAGGTACCGCTCATGCAACTCCTGCAGCCGGCCGAGTGGGAAGGGCCGGTGATAACCGGTGCGCCGCACGTCGATCGCCGCGGTGACCAAGGCGGCGGCGCGGGTGTGCGGGCCGACCGCCCAGGCGTCGCGCAACGCCTCCAGCAGGCGTGGACCCGCAGCCAATTGCTCGGCCACGCCGTGCCGATCGGCACCGTCCAAGGCCTGGGAGATCCGCGGATCGTAGCGGACCCGGGCCGCCCGGGCCAGCTCGTCGTCGCTCCATTCCCGGTCCAGGCGGATCTCGTCGGTGACCGCGGCAAGCACGTCACGTCCGGTCCGGGCGGCGAGCCGCTCCCCGGCCAGGCGATCCAGGTCGTAGCGCTGGCTGAGCGCCTCACGCTCGTGCGCGCGGATCGTGGCCAGAACGACCACATCCCCGGCCGGGCCCAGCAGTTCGGCCAGCGTGGCCGCGGTCAACCCACCGGGACCCAGATACCGCTCCAGATCGTCCAGCCACAGCACGCTCGGTCGCTCCCGCCACACGGCGGTGAGCGCCGCGGCCAGCCCGTCCGGACCGGCCGGATCGACGCACCGCCAGTGGGGCAGCGCCTGACGCAACGCCTCCAGCGCCAGCCGGGTCTTACCCGCGGTCGAATCACCGCTGATCAGCACGAACCCGCCGACCCTAAGCGCGGCTACCACTTGGGGCATGCGGTCGCGCGGCACGAACGGCGGCACGCGGTCCCGGGTGCCCTCGAGCCGCTCCGCCGGGTGCACACCCAGCCGGATGGGATCGGCGATCCGATCCACCCTGGTGATGAACGGCCCGGGCGGTGTCGGTCCGGCCGCGGTGCCGCCAGCCGGGCCCGGCCACGTTCGGCGACCACCGCGGCGAGTGCGCCACCGACCGCGACGATCACCGCGGCGCCGAGACCGGTGTACCGATGACTGGCGGCAGTGAGCAGCGCCGCCACCACAGCGGCCGCGCTGAACAGCCACCACCCGCGAACCCGCACCCACCAGCCGCGCACCGCCCGCCGCACCTCGACGAACCTCATATCCAGCAGTATCTCTCCCTCGACGGCCCCCGTCGCGCCCTCGCCCCGACACCAACGAGCCCGCCCGCGTCGACGATCTCGACAGCTGTGAGGCCGGAGCAGTGCTCGGCCGGGCTATAGCTATAGAGCCTGTTTCGGAACCCTTTGGGCGGTGTGTGTTATGGGAGTTGGGCTCGGCGGCGACCGGGTTCGAGTTTGGATGCATCGTAGCGGCGATCGGTGCGCTGGCCGATGACGGACGTCCAGCCGGAGCGATGCCGACCCCGGCTACGGGAAATCGTCACGGTGTACGACCAGAGCGGCTTCTCGAACTGCTTCACCACATCCATGGGGAGGCGATGCGTCGACGCCGGCGGGGCCGCAACGGTGAGACGTTCGACTGCCCGGGACGCCTGCTCGGCTGTAGGCGGGAGAATTCTGGTCGCCGACCATGTCGTCGGGTTGGGCCATGTGCGGCTGCCATGTCGAGGGCCCCGGCGCGTAGCACCGGGGCCCAAGGGTTGTGGGTCAAACACCATCTACCGACAGGTTCGTCGGTTTGTCGTGTCCACACCGCGCGCCACAGACAGCGCCGGGTGTGAGGATCGCATAAGCGTGACCGGAGACCACCTCTCGTTCGATGGAAACCTGCGGTGTCCGCCCGGCTGAACTACGGCCGGTACGGGCGATCCAACGGTGTACGGCCCTCCCTTTCCTCTGCTTCTCTGTCGTGTTCCTTGTGCTGCTTCGTGCCGAATCCGCAGGTGCAGCGGGGTCCACGCAACTTCACGACCCCACCCGCGGGTGGAACTGTCCCACAGGCGATGCCACCAACATGATCTCTGGCTCACCTACTGCGGCCCCAGGTTTCCGGGCCTCCAGCTCCTACTGCCATGCCGAGCGGGCCTGTGGTACTGCTGGCCCTGCCCCCTCGCCCAGCGGATGGGGCGGTTCGTCAGCGTCTTTTGTGCTCTCTGTTCATGACCCGAGAAACGTTAGCTGACCGCAGTGAGCATGTCTAGTTCCTCCAGCATATATTTTCTATCTGGTTCGCTCCAGCTCGGGGCGACTTGCTGCTGCCTGGCGCGGTGCGCCGCCCCCACCCCGACATGCCGCCGCGGCGCCATACGAAGGACGCCAAGGAGCTGTAGGTGTGTTGGCTGACTGCGTGCTTGTAGTAGTTGGCCGATCCGCGCATGATCTGGTTGAGCCGGATCAGCACGTCCCTGGGGCGCTGCGCGACCACCTGTCGGTGAGGGCACGGACTTTTCCTTCAACGACCGGACCGGCCAGTCGGCGATGAAGGTGGAGACGTACCACTTGCTCGTGCCTCGCTTGCGGCGCCACTGGATGCGGAACCCCAGGAAGTCGAGCGGATCGCTCATGTGCACGATCAGGGTCTTGGGCGGCGACAGCCGCAGTCCCGGCAGAGCGAGCACGATCGCGATCTCTTCGTGCGAGGCTTGACGTCGTCGCGGGTGCCGTGCCCGAGGATGACGAAGTCGTCGGCGTAGCGGACGATCCGCCAGTTCGGCAGGCCCTTGGCGCGACGCCTGGCGCGTCGGCCGCGACGACCCCTCTTCTCCGACGACGCCGCCACCGCCATCCACCGATCCAGCCGCGGCTATCCCGCGCCGTCAACAACCTCGCCGTCCAAGCACTCATCGCCGCGTTCGCCGACGGCAAAGCCATCGTCGACGACTCCTCCACCCACGCCGCGATCAGCGAAGTCATGACCGGATAGCCCAATCCGGCACCACGAGCACCGCCATGTCACCACGATGACCAACGCCCCGCCCAGCACCCGCTGGCGGGGCGTTGCCCTGCCCATCCGTCTTCACCACGAACGACGGCTACGTCCTCATCGAATGCCGGGCAACAGCCGTTGATCGGCACGAATCGTGCTCGGCTCGATACATCTGGGGTTGCGCAGCGGCCTGCCGTTGTGCGCCGCGTCGAGTTGCGGGTGGCGGGCAGGTCGGTACCGTCGAACCCGCTCGCGGAAGGGATGGGAGTGGACGATGCCGCTGTCGGTCGAGTTGGGCACACCATCGGCGGGCCGGGTCCCGATCATCCTCAGCGGGGAGTTGGACCAGAGCAATGCCGGCCTGCTGCGCGACGCGGTCCGTGCGGCATTGCACCTGCGGCCGGCAGTTGTGTGTGTGGATTTCGCTCTGGTCACGTTCATGGACTCATCGGGTCTCGCATCGATCGTGGCCGCGAAGCGCTGGTGCAACGACGCCGGCTGCGGTCTGAGTCTCGATGCGTTGAGCCACAGCATGCTCCGACGGTTCCACATGAGCGGCTTGACTGAGCTGCTCGGTCTGCCGGCACCACCGCCGTGACGACGCCTGCCCAGTTGTGCAGATTTCGTTGCCCTCGCCGGCGAGACTCGCCTGCGGATTGGGCGCGACCTGCACGACTCGGCGGGACTTCCGGATGGGGACGCTGATCGGGTCGTGACCTCGCACGAAGGGTCGGCGCGGTGCCGGGAGTCGCCATGAGGCGTTGCGGATGTCGTTGGCGATGTACGCGTCAGTTCGGTGAGCCTCTCGAGGGTCTCCGGGTTGCTCGCCCGGTACCTCGGGTGGAAGGTATCGGCGCCGTCGCTCGGTAAGAAGATCAGGTTGGCTCCGGATTGCCGCGAGCCCGATGTCGCACATGACTCGATCGCGCCGTGGTGCGCCTTCCGAACCGCTCCCTCGATGGTCCGAAGTTGCCGATGGTCGCCGAGAAAATCTGTGCCCAAGGCGCTAGACATTCGGGACGTGTTTGGCTAACATTTGCGGGAGTTGACAACAGAGATCGCACAGACGCGGACGATCAGACCGAGCATGAAGCAGGGCCCGGATGTGTTCGTGGCTCGCTCGGCACAGCGGTGAAATACGTGTCACCGTTGCAGTGAACATGGCAGGTGCAAGGCAAGACCCTGACGTAAGTCCAGGTCAGGGCGCATCGGGCGGACTGAGATTGGTTGCGGTTCCGCCCGGAAGAACGTCCGCGGCACGGAAATGCGAAGCAGAGGAAAGGGAGGGCCGAACACCATTGGATCGCTCCCCATCAGCTCGTCATCTAGGCGCTGGGGTGGACACCGCGGTTTCCATCGAACGAGAGGTGGTCTCCGGTCACGCGTACGCGATCCTCGCACCCGACGCCGTCACTGACGGTGGGTGTGGATTCGAGAACCCGACGCTCCTGTCGGTAGATGGTGTTTTGACCCGTAACCCTTGGGCCCCGGCGCGCAAGCGCCGGGGCCCTCGTCACGGAGGTGTGCATGGCCCAATCCGATGACATGTTCGGCGACGAGGACTACCCCGCCTACACGATGGGCCGCGCCGCGGAAATCGTCGGCGCATCGCCGGACTTCCTACGCCGCCTCGATGAGGCGAAGCTGTTCACCCCGTTCCGCTCGTCCGGCGGGCACCGCCGCTACTCCCGCTACCAGTTGCGCCTCGCCGCACGGGCCCGGGACATGGTCGACCAGGGGACCGCTCTGGAAGCCGCCTGCCGGATCATCATCCTCGAAGACCAACTCGAGGAAGCCCTGCGCCACAACGAACACCCTCAGCGGCGTACAGACGCCGCCTGAACCGAAGCCCCTCGCGGTCCCTTCGCCGCCAGGAGAGGGGACCGTCCGCCGTACCCGTGGCCGGCTCGTCCACGCGGTTCCTGGACATTGGCATCCGCCGGTGAGTACCCAATTTGCCGGGCCGCGCACGGGCTGTCTTCCAGCCTGGTACCTGCCCCGCCACGGTGACGCTGCCGAGGTCATCGGGTCACCCTGCCCGGCTAGGCGATCGGGCACGGCTGCCGGGCGATTGCCACCCGGCTCCTCCCGCCGCCACCGCGCGCGGCTGGCTGCGCCGAGACCGTCCGGGCGGAAGGAGGCCGTGCTACGGCCGACGTTTCTGGCGCTGCAGTCCTGATTCGAGTCGTCGGATGCGCTGCCGAACATCATCCGGCGCCTGGGCGCATCGTCCAGGTCACCCTGATATGCGGCGGCGCTCGTCGGATGCGGCGACCTCTTCGGTGCTGCTGACGGTCCAGCGTTCGGTGCGGCTGTCGTAGAGGATGATGCTGCCGTCGTACAGGACGATCCGGTCGCGGTAGTCGTCGGGGTCCGCGGCGGTGGTGGCGTCTTGGTCGAACTCGGCGAGTGCGGGGATGACGTCGGCGAGCAGGATCGGCATCGTCATGGCGGGCTCGTCGAAGGCGCGGTTGAGCGTGTCGGCGATCTCGTGGGCGGTGGCGGTCATGGTGAGGCCCTTCGTCATGTGCGTGTGGGGGCAGATCGCCGTGTCGGCGTTCGGCGCCGGATCGCGGTCGCGGCCCGCTTCCGATGCGTATTGTCCGTCACGCCGTGGACCCCGCTTCATCGGCCCGTGAAGAGCCGGGGCGACCCGGACGAACGCGACCGCTGGCGCGCCAGCACCAGCACGCCACGGGACAAGGCATGCGCCGGTGGAGTCTGCTATTTACGTTAAGCGGGCACGTGGCCGCACGGGCCCAACGACGTGGAGGGGCGAACGATGGCCGGCACAACCAAGTCAGGTAACTGCGCTGACGTCCGGCGCCGTTCGTATGGATGCGTGTGATGGCCGGACTGGCGGAGGTGTCACTGACCACCCGCCAGGGTCGTGGCTGCACCGTCGTGCAGGTGGACGGTGCGCTGGATCTGGCGTCCGCGCCCGGCGCTGCGCGCGTACCTGCAGCAGGCCATGGACGAGGGCGCCAGCGTGATCGTGCTGAACCTTGCCGGTGTGGGGTTCATCGACTCCAGCGGGTTGGGCGCGGTCTTGTCGGGATACAAGGAGCTGCGGCAGCGGACGGGCCGGTTGTGTCTGGCGGCGGTGCAGCCGATTGTGCGCCGGGTGTTCGAGTTGACGTCGGTGGACCGGCTGGTGACCATCTATGACAGCGTCGAGGCGGCCGAGGCGGATCCGGGCGTCGGCAGGGAGCGTTGACAGGCGGTCCAGCGAGCTGATCAGTCGGCTGTTTCGTCGGTGAGGGGTGCGCTGGCTCGGGCCGGTTCGGCGCCGGCGGTGCTGTGTCGGAGCTGCCCGTGCCCGCCGTACCAGTCGATGATCATGATGGTGGCGTCGTCGGCGAGTGTCGGGCCGGCTACCTGCAGGACCGCGTCGCCCAGGGCGCGGGTCGCCTCTCGCGGGTGCAGATCGGTGAGCCGGCGGAGCTCGGCGGCCAGGTCCAGGGCGGCTGCCTGCCGTTCGCGCATTCCGTCGGCGAGGACGACGAGTCGATCTCCGGGCAGCAGTGTCACCTCGCCGGCGTGGTACGTCGCGTCCGGCAGCATGCCCAGGGGGAAGTTGTGGGGCAGCCGCAGCGGCTGCACGTCGCCGTCCCGGACGAGCAGCGGCGGCAGGTGTCCGGCGTTGAGGAACTGGCACACGCCGGTGGGCAGGTCTATCCGGCCGAGGATCGCGGTCGGGAAGGTGCTGGTGACGGCGGCGTGTTCGACCACGGCAGTGTTGGCGGTGCTGGCCTGTTCGGTCAGGCTGTGTCCGCGGTGGCGGCTGTTGCGGAGGCTGCCGACTCCCGGCGTCGCGGTCAACGCGCTGGCGACGCCGTGACCCATCGCGTCGGTGATGCTGAAGTGCAGCCGGCCGGCTGGTGTCCCGACGGGCCGCGGCTCAGCGAGCGGAGTGTTCGTCGCGGGCCGGTGCACCCACCTGGTGCAGGTACTGCAGGGCCTGCCGGTACGAGGTGATGAGGCTGGTCTGTTCGTAGGCGACGCCGATGTCGGCGCAGTACGCCTGGACGATCGGCTGGGCCCTGCGCAGGTTGGGGGCCGGCATGCCGGGGAACAGGTGGTGCTCGATCTGGTAGTTCAGGCCACCCAGCGCGGCGTCGGTGAGCCATCCGCCGCGGACGTTGCGGGAGGTCAGCACCTGCTTGCGGAGGTAGTCCTCGCCTCCGGTCGGGTGGGGCATGCCCTTGTGGTTGGGCGCGAACGTCATGCCGAGGTAGACGCCGAACAGCGCCTGGTGGACCAGCAGGAAGGCGACGGCCTGCAGGGGCGACAGGACGACCAGCAGCGCCGACAGATAGCCGACGGCGTGCAGGATCAGCAGCGTGGTTTCCAAGCGGGGGCGCTTGACCGTGCCGTTGCGCAGGGCCTTGATGCTGGACACCTTCAGGTCGATGGCGAGCAGGGTGAGCAGCGGGAAGAACAGCACGGCCTGGTGCCGGGTGATGAAGCCTTTCAGCCCACGCCGCCCCAGAGCTGACCGCTCGGCCCAGATGAGCACCTCGGGTGCGACGTCGGGGTCGAGGTCGTCGTGGTTGGGGTTGTTGTGGTGTCTGGTGTGCTTGTCCATCCACCAGCCGTAGCTCATCCCGATGCCAAGGTTCCCGGCGATGCGTCCGGCGACTTCGCTGGGGTGTTTGGTGCGGAACACCTGGCGGTGCGCCAGGTCGTGCGCCACGAGGGCGACCTGGGTGAACGCGATGGAAAGGAACGCTGCCGTCACCAGTTGCCACCAGGACGAGCCGATGAGGAAGAACGCGGTCCAGCCGCCGAGCAGCATGAGCGCGACGACGCTGATCCGGGCGAGGTAGTAGGCCGGTCGGCGCTGCATCAGCCCGTCGTCGTTGACCCGCCGGGCCAGGACGGCGAAGTCGCTGCCGGTGGTTGTCGGCGACTGCGTCGACGCGGTCGTCGGTGTCACGGTGGTCGTCATACTGCTATCAAACCGTTCGCGGTGCGGAACGTCAGGAGCGCTATCGCCTGCGGTGTGGTGGTGCTGGCACCACCATTGAACGGCGCGCCGCAGGGCACTATGTGACCTGTGGACGTCGTTTGGGTCGGTGTACGGATGGGCCGCTGGGCCCGGAGTGGTGTGCGCGGTGTCCTGCGCGGCATGGCCGCGATCGGTCTCGCGTTCACCAACATCGGGCTGCTGGCCGGGTCGGTCGTCGTGTTCGTCCTCACTCCGGTGCCGTTCCTCGGTCTGGCGCTGGTGCCGTGGATGATGACGCTGGTCCGGATGCGCACCGACCTGGAGCGCAGGCGCGCTTCCCGGGCCGGTGTGCTCGTGATACGGCCGTATCATCCGCCGCCGGAGCGTGCGCCCGCCGGCGGCTGGGCGCGCTTCCGATGGGTGGTGACCGACCCGGCGACCTGGCGCGACCTTGCCTGGCTCGGCCCGGGTGCCGTCGTCGGGTTCGCGCTCGGGACGATCGGCGTGCTGGTGCCGCTGTACGGGCTGGCGGGTCTGACGCTCGCACCAGTGTGGATCTGGCTCGGCACCGGCTGGTACGGCTACGGTGCCGTCTGGTTCATCGACACCCTGCCCGCCGGACTGCTCTGCCTCCCGCAAGGCGCCATCATCCTCGCCGGGGGGCTGTGGGTGGCACCGTGGCTACGCCGCGTCGATGGCTACTTCGCCCGGCTCTTCCTCGCACCGACCGGAACCGCCCGGCTCCGCCTACGCGTCACGGAGCTGACGCTCACCCGCGCCGACACGGTCGACGCCCAAGCGGCCGAGCTACGCCGCATCGAACGCGACCTGCACGACGGCGTCCAGGCCCGCCTCGTCTCGCTGAGCATCATCATCGGCCTTGCCGACACCCTCATCGACCGCAAGCCGGCCGAGGCCCACAAGCTGCTCGCCGAAGCGAGGGAGTCCAGCGGCGCGGCGCTGGTAGAACTGCGCCACCTCGTCCGGGGCATTCACCCACCGGTGCTCGCCGAACGCGGACTCGGCGGCGCGGTCCGAGCGCTGGCGCTCAGCCTGCGGGTCCCGATCACCGTCGACGTCGATCTGCCGGGGCGGGCCGAAGCGCCCGTGGAGTCGGCGGCGTACTTCGCCGTCGCCGAGGCGCTGACCAACATGATCCGGCACAGCCGCGCCCGCACCGGATCGGTGTCCATCCGGCACCTGGACGGCGCGCTGAGCATCGTGGTCACCGACGGCGGCGCCGGCGGCGCGGACCCCGCCGCCGGGACCGGGCTGCGCGGCATCGAACGACGCCTCGCCGCATTCGATGGCACGATCGTGCTGTCGAGCCCGCCCGGGGGACCGACCGTCATCACCATGGAGGTGCCGTGCGTGTTGTCATCGCTGAGGACCATGCCCTCCTCCGGGACGGGCTGACCCGGCTGCTGCAGGCCTTCGACTTCGACGTCGTCGCGACGGTCGACAACGGCCCTGACCTGCTGCCCGCCCTGATCAGGTATCGGCCGCAGGTCGCCGTCATCGACGTCCGCCTCCCGCCGACCTTCACCGACGAAGGTCTCCAGGCGGCCATCGCGGCCCGTAACCAGCTGCCCGGCCTGCCGGTCCTCATGCTCTCCCAGCACGTTGAGCCCCTGTACGCCCGCGAACTGCTCAGCACCCCGCACGGCGGGGTCGGCTACCTGCTCAAGGACCGGGTGTCCAACGTCGAGGAGTTCGTCGACGCCATCCGGCGGGTGGCCGGCGGCGGTACCGCCATGGACCCCGAGGTGATCTCGCAGCTCCTCGCCCGCCGGGAGCCCCTGGCGGTGCTCACCTCCCGGGAACGTGAGGTGCTCGGCGAGATGGCAGAAGGTCGATCCAACGCCGCGATCGCGGCCAAGCTGCGTATCACCGAGAAGGCGGTGAGCAAGCACATCAACAACATTCTCACCAAGCTGGACATGCCGCCCTCCGACGACGACAACCGCCGCGTCCTCGCCGTCCTGGCATACCTCAACGCCTGAACGCGATCGTGTCACGCTCCGGCGGTAACCGAACGGGCATCGAGGTCGGTGAGACAGAGCCGGCGATCCGCCGGTGGTGGCCAACCACTCGGCCCAGGCCTGGCGCGCGGCGGCCCGCGACGGGTAACTGCCACAGCCGGCGCGTTCCGGGCGGCCGAACGGGTTCGTGGCGGAGCGGTGGAAGCACCAACTGCCGCGCTCACCCCGCTGAACGGCACGCCGCGCGACGGCGTCTGCACGGGCGGCGCAGGGGTGTGGTACAACGCGCCGGGCGGCTTCTACAGGGTTCATGTCGTCACCACCGACAAGGCCGGGAACCGCCTCGACCGAACCATGCCGGACCCGGTCTTGGTCGCCGCCAAGGTCGGCGACTACACCGCGGCGGAGGTGTCGGACGCCAAGGTCGAGCCGGCGCAGATCGCGGCCGGTGCCACCACGACCGTGACGGCACATATCACCGACGACAACCCCATACAGCTGGCGCCCGAGGCGACGGCCTGGGTGGCCTGGCGCAGTCCGGGCGGCGAAGCCGGCGCGAGGTACGAAGCCGCCTCGTTGCGACCGGCGACACCTACCGTGCCGCCATCACTGTTCCCGCATATGCCCCCAACGGCGAGTACCAGGTGTACGTGCGGACCGTGGACATCGGCGGCAACACCAGGTGCAGCTGCTCAATCAGCGGCTGACGGTGCGGGGAGGCCGCGACGCCACGGAGTTCCCCGACGTCATGGTGGTCGACGCGCAGGGCACCGCGGAGGTGTCGAAGCTTGGGGCGGACGTACGGGTCGCGGCGTCAGCGGGGTCGCTGGCCGGTGTCCGGGAGTTCGTCGTGTCGGCGGCGCACACCAACGCCGACGACAGCACCGCACGCTACGAGGCGGCGTTCGCTACGACCTCGCCCGCCGCGTACACGGCGAAGATCGCGATCCCGGCGGCGCCGCGCGGCGCTTACCGCATGGATTTGCGCATCGTCGACAACGCCGGCATCGTCATCGACTTCGCACTGGGGGAGCGCCTGTCGGTGGTGTCCGCACCGCCACGGCCGCAGGTGCCGCCGCTGCTCCTCCCCGAGGACCTGACTGTCGAGGCCGTCGGCGCTGACGGCACCCGGATCGCCTTACCGGACGTGGGCTGTCGAGGGCTGCGCCGGGATCGGCCGGCACATCGCCCAACGCCTCGTCGCCGACGGTGAAACGGTGCTGGACGTGCCGCCGAAGCTGTCATCGCGGGTGCGGGTGTTCGACACCGGCCAGGGCCGCAAGACCGACCCGGTCGACGCGCACAGCGTGGCCGTGGCCGGCCTGCGCAGCCCCGGCCTGCGCCAGGTCCGGCTCGACGACGCCACCGTCGCGCTGCGGCTGCTGGTCGACCGCCGCGACGAACTCGGCCACGCCCGCACCGAGACGGTCAGCCGCATCCACCAGTTACTACTCGAGATCGTGCCGGGCGGGGCGAAGAAGTTCCTCACCCGCGGCCAGGCCAGCTACCTGCTGCGCACCGCACCGCAACCGGTCGGCATCGTGGCCGAGACCCGCCACCGGCTGGCCCGCGAGCTCATCGACGAACTCACCACCATCGACGACAAGATCCGAGCTGCCGACAAACAACTACGTGACCTGGTCGCCGCAGCCGGCAGCACCCTGACCGGACTCAACGGCATCGGCCCGTCCGGCGCAGCCCGCCTCCTCGGCGACATCGGCGACATCGACCGATTCCGCACCCCAGGACACTTCGCGTCATGGAACGGCACCGCCCCGATCGACGCCTCCTCCGGCGACCAGAAACGCCACCGGCTGTCCAGAGCTGGCAACCGGCGCATCAACCGAGTCCTGCACATCATGGCCATCGTCCAGCTCCGCCACGACACCCCCGGCCGGGCCTACTACCGGCGCCGCCTCGCCGAAGGCAAGACCACCATGGAAGCCATCCGCGCCCTCAAACGCCACCTGTCCGACGTCGTCTACAAACGCATGCTCCACGACAACCAACAGGCCCGGACGAGCGAGGCGGCGGGTCCAGCAGGACAACCGGGAACGACTCTGCAATCCAGCGCGACCGGCCCAATCCCGACAGCCGGCTCTTCGGACAAGTCACACGCTGAACCCGCCTCCGATCAGCCTAGAACATTCCCCACTCCAACCCCTTGACCTAGAGGGGCGCCATGTCCGGAAACGTGATCATGCGCGCCCGGCGGCATGAGCGGACGTCAAGATCGTTCTTGTCTGGCCGTAGTGTCCTCATCCGGTCCGCTTGAAGTCGTCGGGCCGTTCGGCGAGCTTGCGTTCCAGCGCTTCCCACAGAACTTCGTGATCGTCCACCACGATCATGCTCATGTACTCGCGCAGCAGGACCGAGTACTCGGTCACGAACGCCCGCTCTGGCAGCCGCCGGATCCAGGCGCCAAGGTGCGGCAAGCCGAAGTAGTCGTGTGCCGTGGCAGCCTGCTCGATTTCTACGGCCGTACGCTGCTCGACCGTACTCTCGGTGCCGTCCGCAGAGATCGCGGTGAAGAGGTCCACCACCGCCCACAAATGCCGGTCGCCCGCCAGTCCATCCGTCGGCGGCGCCGCGCACACCCTGTTCCACACGGCACGCGGGTCAAGCTCCATCCCAAGACTCTTGCACGGCCTCGGTATGCCCGAGGCCCCGCGCCCGACCCACTGCCAGACGGGGTTCAACAGCCACGACCAGCTGCATGCTCATCCGCACAAGCGGTGAGTCGTCCTCGCGCCGCGGCGTCAGGATCTCGACCGCGCATCGTAACGACCATCAAGGCGACCGGAGTGCTTGAAGCATGGGCCGCAAAGCTGCCGTTCCCGGTTGAGCCGAAGCTGTAGAGCCGCGGCTGCCAACGGCACGCTTCCCAGCAAGGTCGCCGGTCGTCGTTGGTCGACATCGGACGGCCTGGCGACGACCTGACGGCCCGGCGACGGCCTTGCGACGGCTTCCGTACCGATTCGACGTCTGAGCCCGTGAGCTACGGCCCAACGACGGCCGGAAAGCCGCCGTGCTCGTGCCGTGATTGGGACGTACGGCCCATTTGGTGGACGGTGCATTTCGCAGGCGGCAATTATCGTGTCGGTGTGGCTATCGCTGAGGACTACGCGTGGAAGTCGGCCATTGTCCGGGTGACGCTGGTCATCGTCGCCATCACCGCCGCCTTCGTGCTCCTCGACGTCGTCTGGCCGGAGACCCCCGGCACGCTCTGGCCGTTGGTGCTGTTCAGTGGGTTAATGACGGTCGGCATTACGCTCGGCCCGGCGTTTCGGGACAAGATCGTTCCCTTGGCACCGGCTGTAATCCTCGTCGGGTTGATCGTCGGTCAAGCCTGGCCTCTCGCCTCGCAGCCCGCGTGGGCCTATCACCTCAGCACCGCATTCGCGGGATGGGTGGGTTGCCTGGCCGTGATCTGGGTCAGCCAGCTGCGTGCCAGACGGCGGCGCGCTAAAGCAATTGCCAGCAGCAGCCCATCCCGGACAACGCACGAGCGATAGCGAAACCGCTGGCGCGGCTCAACGCGGAACTCGCAGCGACCCACGAAAACGTGCTGCGCACAGTGCGGGCAGTGGACAGCGCCGCTGAGGCGTTCGACGACCCCCTGCAGATGGCAAGGCACCAGGTCGGCTACATCCTCGAGGTGGATGTTCCGGCGAGCTTGCACGAGTACGCCGCCACCTGTGTCGCCGCGATCTCGTTCATCTACGCGGCCGACGACCTGGCAGCCTAACTGGGCGACGAGGGCGGCTGCCGCGGCTACATGTCGGTGCCCCCGGCGGATGCCTGCAAGCGGGGCGGCGCCTGAGCCGCTCACACCTGCCGCGGCGACGCGCTCGACTTGGAACCGTGTCATGTTGCCGGCGCCGTGTGCCGAGATGTTTGCGCGAACCGGCACCAATTGTGGATCTTGGATCCGGTGGTTCCGGAGCCCGTTCACCCTCCGTGCAATTAATCATGAACCGAGCCGGGGCCGAGCGCGCGGATCTGGCCGATGAGCGCGCACGTGATTTTGGCTGCTCAGCTGAAGTGGTGCGCCAAGAATGCCGTCCCATTGGCGGGAGTCTCATGGCGGATTGTCGAGTTCCTCGGGCTTTGTAGTCGCGGCCTCTGAATGAGGTGGGTAGTGGATTAGGCGCGGACTGTAGATCCGTTGCGAGAGCTACAGAGCTTCCCCACCAACTAGGCATGGCAGCCGCCGCGAGACGCAAGCCGTCCCGTGCCCGCACGGCCTCGGCCCGCCCGCCGTCCCTCTCGTCCCTGCTGTCCCTGAACCAGCTATGACCTGCGCATTCTTCAGGGACACCTTGATCACGACTTTCCCTGGCGCACGCGCCGGCTGGTGCAGAGGGGGCGCTCAAGTCTCATCTCGGCGGTTCTGATCTTTTGTAACGCGCGAGGCCGCTTGGCGCGGTTGGGAGTGAAGGGCGCGGTGCAGTCTCGTGCAGGCCCGTATTGCGTCCACGGGAAACCGGCTGGCCGTCCGAGGCGCCGGATGGCGCTCATGGCTCATCATGCGTGTTATGCGGAGAGGACGGATCGCGACGGTGCTGCTGACGGCCGCCGGGGTGCTTGCCGTGGCCGCGGTCCTCGGCGCGAACCGGGTCTCGGCCTGGCAGGTATGGGCGGCAGCTGGGCGAGCCCTACACGAACATCCGGTGGTCCGCGGGGCCATCGCGGGTTCGGTGCTGCTCGCGGCGGCCGGCGTTGTCCTGCTGCGGCGGCACGAACCGGGCGTGCAGCGCGGCAACGACAGCCCGCGTCGAGCCGGATCACGGTGGGCATGGCTGCTCACCGACCGAGGCGTGGCCACCACCGTGGCAGCGACGGTCGGTCTCGGCGTGGTGGCGCTGCTGTGGATGCTGACCGTGGCCAGCGCCGCCCCCGCCGGCAAGGACCAGGCCACCCTGCGTATCGAAGCAATCAAGTACGGGCTCGGCGCGATCGCGGCCAGCGGCGCGATCGCCGCGCTGCTGCTCGCGGTACGCCGGCAACGGCTCGCAGAGGAAACGCAGGCGCTCGCCGAACGTGCCCACGAGTTGGCCCGGCAGGCCCAGACTCACACCGAGCTCGACGCCCGAGCCCGGCGGGTCACCGACCTGTACACCAAGGCCGTCGAACAGGTCGGGTCCGCCGACGCCGCCGTCCGCCTCGGCGGTCTCTATGCACTCGAACGCGTCGCCCAGGACAACCCCGACCAGCGCCAGACCATCGTCAACGTCGTCTGCGCCTACCTGCGTATGCCGTACATCCCGCCGCAGCCGATGAGCACCACAAACCCGAAAGATCACAATGAGGCTGCACCCGACCCCGATACTCCCGAACCCCTACCCGTCGCCGCGCCACCGGTCCGCGATCCGGAGCAGGAGCAGCAGGTCCGGCTGACCGCGCAACGCATCCTCGCTACACACCTCATCGCACCAACCGGAACCGACCCCGAACAGGCCCAGCACGTCCCGGCACACCCCGACCAGGCGTTCTGGCCGGGCATCGACCTGGACCTGACCGGCGCCACTCTGCTGGACTGGCAACTCCACCGCGGCTCCCTCCAGGGTGCGACCTTCCACCGGAGCAGGTTCATTGGCCGTGCCGACTTCGGCGGGGCGGCCTTCGCCGGCGCCGCGGGGTTCGGCGAGGCGACTTTCACCGGCGACGCGTGGTTCGGCGGGGCGACCTTCGCCGGCGCCACGGGGTTCGGCGAGGCGACCTTCACCGGCGACGCGTGGTTCGGCGGGGCGACCTTCGCCGGCGCCACGGGGTTCGGCGAGGCGACCTTCACCGGCGACGCGTGGTTCGGCGGGGCAACCTTCGGCGACGCGTGGTTCGACGGGGCGACCTTCGGCGACGCGGGGTTCGGCAAGGCGACCTTCACCGGCGACGCGGGGTTCGGCGGGGCGACCTTCGCCGGCGCCGCGGGGTTCGGCGAGGCGACCTTCACCGGCGACGCGCGGTTCGGCGGGGCGACCTTCAAGCGCGCTGCGTGGTTCGGCGGGGCGACCTTCAAGCGCGCCGCGTGGTTCGGCGGGGCGACCTTCAAGCGCGCCGCGTGGTTCGGCGGAGCGGCCTTCACCGGCGACGCGGGGTTCGGCGGAGCGACCTTCGCCGGCGACGCGTGGTTCGGCGAGGCGACCTTCGCCGGCGCCGCGGGGTTCGGCGGGGCGACCTTCGGCGACGCGTGGTTCGGCAAGGCGACCTTCACCGGCGCCGCGGGGTTCGGCAAGGCGACCTTCGGCGACGCGTGGTTCGGCAAGGCGACCTTCACCGGCGCCGCGGGGTTCGGCGGGGCGACCTTCAAGCGCAACGCGGGGTTCGGCGAGGCGACATTCACCGGCGACGCGCGGTTCGAAAAGGCGACCTTCACCGGCGACGCGCGGTTCGATGAAACTCAGGTCATATTGCGCCCCGGCCGCAACGATGTATGGCCGGCGGGCTTGAGTATGCGGCCAAGCCTGACCAACCCGACGGCGTTGGGGCTGCTCACGATGTCGATCGCTGCCGCGGCCGCTGATCCAGGTCCAGAGCCCGCCGGGCAGCCCGGTGGTTAATGTGACTATCTGCTGAGCTGGCCGACATGAGCACCTCGTCCGCGGGGCGCCATTCTGACCGCGCCAGCTCCGTGAGACGGGTTGCAGCTGAGCGCAGAGTGCTGCGGTGTGCTGGAGCGTCGTTGACAGCGCGGCATGGGCTGACGAGGCCCGAGAGGGCTGGAACAGAGCGGTCCGCGCTCCGTCTGTTCCAGCTCTCTCGGGCCCGGCGCGCAGCTGCCATCTTGGGTCGCACGGAGATTGCACGGAGAAGGGCGACAATCGGACCTGTTCCACCGCAGGCCAAGTCCCGTTACGCGCATGGGCTGTAAATCCGTCGCATGTCAGCCAGCATCCGCTATGCCGCTGGTCCTGCGCGGCCGTCGGCCAGAGCACGTCACCGGTGGTGACCACCCCGCGAGACCGCGGCTTCCTGTCCTGTCCCGATGTGCGGATGCTGGCGCCACGACGTCAGCTTGTCGATGAGCAATCGACACATGCTGTGCTCTACTGCCAGCATGAAGCGACGGGCGGGACTGATTCTGAGCGTGGCGATCCTCCTCGCCGGAACTGCCGGCGTGGCTGGCTGGCGCTGGTGGCACAACCGGCCGCCGTACGGGCCTGACGCGCTGAACGCCCACGCGACGCTGCAACTCGTTAACCAGGCGACAGCCGACGGCCGCACTCAAACCGGTCAACGCGGTGGTGGCCGGTGACGGCGACCAGATCTTCCTCGGGCGCGTCACCTGGAACCGGCCGCCAGACCCGCAGAAGGGCAGTTCCTTTCACATCGTTGTGCTGGACAAGCGCAGTCATCTCATGCCGAGCTGCATCGCGGCGACCTCGGCCCGGCCCGACAAGGTCGTAGCAGGGGCGGACGGATCTCTCGACATCGCCGAGAAGCGTTACCCGTGGCTGCGAGGCATTGGCCTGCGGAAGATCAACGGGTCGTTCTCGAACCCGGGCTGCGCCGTGTCAGTGCGGTCGGTAGACGCATCACCGGTGACGTTCCAGACCGTACTCCGCCCAGCGCGCCCGGGAACACCGCCTGAGCACATGGTGGCTACGGCACCCGCGGCGGTGGAAGACCTGTTGATTGCCCTGATCAGCGTGGGCCCCGACGGCCAGGTCTATTGGGCGCAACGGCTTCTGCACTGACGAACGCCGGCCAGCGTCGGACGTCGGGCACCCACACGGGAGCGACTCTGCAATCCAGCGCGGACGGCCCAATCCCGACAGCCGCCTCTTCGGACAAGTCACAACCCGGACCCGCCGCCAAGAAGTCTAAACAAAGTCGCCATGATCCCTTGACCAAGAGGGGAACCAGATGCGTGCACCTGATCTCGGCGGTACGTACGTCAGGCGATGCGGCGGATGCGGCGGACGGCGAACCAGAGCAGCAGAACGGCGAGCGTTATGAAGAGGCCGGCCTCGATCAGTTGGAAGGTCCAGAACCGGTCGGCGGGTTGGAAGACGTGGTGGTTGTAGGCGCCGGGCTGCAGGCCGAGTCCGGTCTCGGCGGGGCATGAGGTGTTGCCGGTGGGGCAGCGGATGCTGCCGGTGGTGACGACCGTGCCGTCGGGCTGGCGGACGTCGCTGGACAGGAGCCAGCTGCCGTCCGGGATCGCGGTGGTGCCGGCGCCGAGAATCTGGTCGGCGACGGCGGGGCGCTGGTAGTGCGGCCGGGCGAGGAGCGCCACGAGCACGCGGGTGATGGTGAAACCCGCCAGGGTCAGCGCCATCGCCGGCAGGGACTTTGGCACGACGGTGCCGGCGAGGACACCCAACGCCACCGCGAACAGCGTGTAGCCCACCGGCGCGACGCCCTGCAGGTCGAAGAAGACCTCGGTGAAGCGGCTCTCGCGGACATCGATGTGACTCAGGGGTGCGTACCACCAGGACAGGCCGGCGCCGTAGACGACGGCGAACATGGTTGCCGCCGCCCCGAGCATGCCGCATTTCACCAAGGCCCAGTGCCGACGGCTGATGCCCTGCGTCCAGATCATCCGGTGGGTGCCGTGCTCCACCTCGCGGGCAACGACCGGTGCGCCCCAGAACAGGCCGACCAGGAGCGGGACGATCAGCAGCAGGACGCTGACGAAGACGAGCGGTCCGTATCTGTCGCCGAACTCGTCGAGGCTCAGTCTTCCGTACGCGGCGCGCATGGATGTTCCGGTCGGGATCAGGAACGCGGCTAGGGCTGCGAGCGCGGCTACCGTAGCCAATGCCTGCTTGCGGTGCTGCCGCCAGGTCAGCCAGATCATGCTGCAACTCCCCATGCGTCGTGGTTGGGTTTGGCGCCACCGTCCTTGAGGTACGCCAGGATGAGGTCTTCCAGACTGAGTTCGTGTGCCGTCCACGACGGATCGAGGACCGTCGCGTCGGTGCGCACGAGCAGGGTCGACTGCCGGTCGGTGTGCCGGGCCCGCACAACGGTCTCGACGCCGGCGATCGGCTCGCCCAGGTGTCGCGGGCCGGTCAGTTGCCGGTGTGTGGCCACCAGGTCGTCGACGCCGGAGGCCAGCTGCACCGTGCCAGCCTGCAGCAGCACGAGGAAGTCGCAGGACCGTTCCAGGTCGGCGAGGATGTGTGAGGACAGCAGCACCGTGGTGCCGCTGTCGGCGACACTGCCCATCAGCGACTGCAGGAACTCACGGCGGGCGAGCGGGTCGAGGCTCGCGACCGGCTCGTCGAGCAGCAACAGCCGGGGCCGTTTCGCCAGCGCGAGAGCGAGAGCGACCTGGGCCCGTTGCCCGCCGGACAGCTTGCCGACCGGTGTGCGGGGCGGGATGCCGAGCTGCGCAAGCCTGGACTTCGCCAGCGTGGCGTCCCAGCGCCGGTTGACCTTGCCGCACATCCGGACCAGTTCGTCGGCGGTGAAGTCCCGATAGACCGGCGTGTCCTGCGCGACGAACCCGATGTCCGCCAACACCGTCGTGTTCTCGAACGGTGTGGCGCCGAACACCCGCACCTCGCCGGCGTCAGGGCGCAGTAGACCCACCGCGAGGTGCAGCAGGGTGCTCTTCCCGGCACCGTTGGGACCGACCAGCGCCGCAACCCGCCCGGCCCGCAGCCGCAGCGCGCAGTCGCGCAGCGCCCACCGTCCCCCGTACCGCTTGCCGAGCCCTTCAGCCTCCAGCACGTGATCCATCTGTGGTCTCCTCCCGTTGTTGCTGGCGATCCGCGCGCATCGACGTGTCGATCAGCGCGGTGATCTCCACGTCGGCCAGGCCGGCCGCCTGCGCCTTGTGTAGCCAGACGAGAAACTCCGCGCGCAGCCCGGCCTGATCGGCGAGCGAGTCACCGGCAAGCGTCCCGGTGACGAACGTGCCGACGCCGGGCCGGCCCTCAGCGAGTCCTTCGAGCTCGAGCTGGCGGTAGGCCTTCAGGACGGTGTTCGGATTGATTGCCAGTGACTGCGCGACATCGCGGACCCGCGGCAGCCGGTCGCCCGGCACCAGCAGCCCGACCCGGAGCGCCTGCCGCACCTGCTGCACCAGCTGCAGGTAGGTGTTCGTCGCCGACCGGCCGTCCAGCACGAACTCGATCACCAGCAAACCCTTCCTCACTTGTCCTACGACAGTAAGACAATAGGACAAGTACTTGCGATCACGCTACGGCAGATGCACGGAACTCGGCACGATCGGAAGTCCGACCTCACTGACCGCACTCACGGTCGGTGACGATCTTCGGTCGGCCGCCGGGCGCCCGCAGCGGCATGTGCGGAAACGTGATCTAGCTATGGGCACCCGTAGCGGCTGCGTGCACCTGACCTTGGTAGACGAGCGCCGGGATTGCCGGGGCGTCGTGTCAGGCCGCATGATCGACTGATGGAGGCGCTCACGGACTTCTTGTCTCAGATGCACCTTGCCGCGGTGGAAGAGTCGCCGCTGTACGAGATCCCTCGGGGTTCTATCGACCTAATGCGCGACACGCCGGTAGTCCATGGCCCCTGGCCAGCAACTACGTGTGCGGCGGTGCTGAGGATCTGGTATGGCCTGGGCTGGATCGCTCTGTACTATCCCGAGCCACCGCCAGGGTGGAACATCACACCAGCCGATTGGTGCGCTCAGCTTGTAGACGGCGATGTCTTGCCTCAAGCGGTCGCGGAGACACTCCTGGACCACCCTGAACGCTGGATCGCCGACCATGCGGACGGTCAGGCCTGCCTGTACCAATCGGACGCGGGGGAAGCGACGCCGTGGCAGCAGTGGTACGAGGCGGTAGCGGCGACGGCTCAGCGGCTTCCGCTCGCCGACCCGAAGCATTGATCAGCTGCCGTTTCCGCTCTTCGGCAGGACAGCTGCGCCGCGAGGCGCCCTGGTGTATCCCCAGCACAGCTGGGAGGAACTCGGAGGGAGGTTCCTGGGTCTGATGGCTGACCTGGATCCGAAAGGTGAAGGGGACCAGAGCATGCCAGGAAAGCAGGGGCCGTGCCCAGGCGTGAGGGGCGGCGCGCTGCGGGACCCGCGGAATATGGCGAGAGCTGAATTGCCCGAAGCCAAATCTCCAGACGATGCAAGCCGACATCCACTGGCAAGGCGTCCGAAGCCGGTGCCGTGCTCTGCGCTGGTATTCCTGATCTGCCGGCGCACCCTTCGGGGCATGGGCGATGCCCAGTGAGGGCATTCAAGGAGATGAGTTGGCCGCCTACGTTCCGCTCGATACGTACAACAGGGACGAACGCGGGATCGCCTACGGGACGCGAGTCCTATGGCGACGGAGGCCTGGTAGTAGTCGCAGGAGTTACGACCTGCCAAGGGGTCCGGGAAAGCCGGGCACAGGGCGAAGCAGGCCAGGTGACCGGGCATCACCAGCCGGGAAGGTAGGCGTAATGCCGAGCGTCGAACCGGAACGTGATGCCCTGCGTGGACGCAGTCGTTGACCCGTCCTACGTGATGGTCGCTGGAGAGCCCGTTGCCGGGAAACTGGCACGGCGGGTTCGGGCCGGGGGCCGCTGGAAAAGGACCCGAAGGGGTACCTCGCCAGCGGCCTACCGGTGCGAAGCCTGGGTGCCGCTTCGGCCTGTCACTCACTGTGACGACGACGGTCCCGTCGCAGCGCAACACTTGCGGCATGAGCGTGCACCATTAGATGGGCCACCACGGCAGGTGGCCGACTCTGCCAGAACCCGACGGCGCCCGGTGCCCCCGCCGGGAGATGCGGTCGCAGCGGACAGGTCCTCGCGATCAGGCCGGGCACTGCTTCACGAGCCGGGCGCCTGGATGCCGTGCTCGTCGTGCCGTGCTCGTCGTCGCACGGGTGTGCTGGTGGCCTAGGGTCGTGGAGTGCGCGCACAGCCTGGTGCCCGGTGGTCCGCCGCAGCGTTCGATGTATCGGTCGCCGTGGTGGTGCTGCTGGTGTCGCTGGTCTTGGCGGCGGGCGCCGGTCGTAGCCAGCCAGGCACCCGACCGGTCGACGGCTGGGCCTACGGACTGGTGGTGGTGTCGTGCGCCGCGCTGCTGGTCCGCCGCCGCTACCCGCTGCCGGTCGCCGGGGTACTGGGTGCGGCGTTGCTCGCGTTCGCCGTGCGGGACTACCCCGGTGGCCCGCTGGTGGTGGCGGTGATGGTCGCCCTGTACACGGTGGGTGTGCGCCTGGGCCGCCGCCAGGCGTTGGCCGCCGCCGCGGTCGCCGCGGTGCTGGTCGCGGCACGGTCGGCGACCGCAGTGGCCGCGCATGGGCAGGTGTCGGCGTTCAGCTGGGCCGCGCCCGGCTGGGTGGTGGCCTGCCTGCTGGCCGGGATGGTCGTGCGGGCCCGCCGCCAGACGGTGCAGGCGCTGCGGGACCGCGCCGAGCTGGCCGAACGCAGCAAGGACGAGGAGGCCCGAGCCCGGGTGGCCGAAGAACGGCTGCGGATCGCGCGGGACCTGCACGACGTCGTCGGACACAGCTTCGCCGCCGTCCACGTCCAGGCCCGCGCCGCCGCCGCACTGCTGGACACCGACCCCGCCGCCGCCCGCCACGCCATGGCGGCGATCGAGGCCACCAGCCGGGACGCGCTACGGGAGATCCGCGCGACGCTGAGCACCCTGCGCCACACCCCGACGACCCCGGCCGTGCCGGCGGCCACCGCGCGACTGCACGGACTCCTCGGCACCGCCCGCGCGGCCGGGCTGACCGTGCACACCGCCATCGACGAGACCATCGCCGCGCTACCGGCACCGGTCGAGGAGGTGGTCTACCGGGTCGTGCAGGAGGCGCTGACCAACGTGCTACGCCACGCCGACGCCACCACGGTCACCGTCACCATCGCTACCGACGCGGACGGGACACGGGTGGACGTCCGCGACGACGGCCTCCGCGCACCCCAGACCGACGGCGGCCACGGGAACACACCCGGACACGGGCTCGCCGGGATGCGGGAACGGGTCGCCGCCGTGCACGGCCGGCTGGACACCGGCCCGGTCGAAGATAGGGGCTGGCGGGTCACGGCATGGCTTCCTGTGCAAAGCTGACCGGCGATGATCCGCGTCCTGCTCGCCGACGACCAGGCCCTGGTCCGCTCCGGGTTCCGGGTCCTGCTGCAACTCGCCGGGGACATCGACGTCGTCGGTGAAGCCGGCGACGGCCGCCAAGCCATCGACCTGGCCCGGCAGCTGCACCCCGACGTGGTACTCATGGACATCCGGATGCCGATGCTGGACGGGCTGGCCGCCACCAGAGCGATCAGCAGCGACGCGGACCTGACCGGGGTACGGATCCTGATCCTGACCACCTTCGACGAGGACAGCTACGTCTTCCAGGCACTCCGCGCGGGCGCCGCCGGGTTCCTGGTCAAAGACGCCGACACCGACGAACTGCTGCACGCAATCCGCGTCGTCGCCGGCGGGCAGGCACTGCTGACCCCGGGCGCCACCCGCGCTCTGATCGAGGCATACGTCGCCCGACCCGAACCCGCCACACCACCCACATCCGACACGGTGCTGCGGGTGCTGACCGACCGGGAACGCGAAGTCCTCGCCCTCATCGGCGTCGGCCTGTCCAACGACGAGATCGCCGCGAAACTCGTCCTGTCACCGGCAACTGCCCGCACCCACGTCAGCCGGATCATGACCAAACTCGGCGCCCGCGACCGCGCCCAACTCGTCGTCACCGCCTACGAATCCGGCCTGGTCCACCCGGGCCAACACTGACCCACCCCGGACCGGGCGGTCGCCTGGTGACGTACCTGGGGCGGCGGGCGTACGTCCTGGCGCGTATCCGCAGGTGTCGCCCGCCGCTGGACGCGAGCTACCCCGCCGGTCGCGATGCTGGCCCCATCACCCGAGCAGCGACCCGAAGGGCCACCACCATGGACGCCACGACCACGACCACGTCCGCATCGCCCAGCCGGCGCCACTCACCGTGGCTGACCGCCGCCTGGATCGGGCTACTCACCCTCGGCGGCCTCTACGTCTTCGGCGCGACCAACGACCTGATCGCCGACGCCCGCACCGGCCTACCCGTCGACCACACCGCCACCTTCACCGCCGTCACCGCCACCAGCTGGAGCACCGCCCAACACACAGACCCCGGCGTCACCGGCTACGTGACGCTCCTGGAACGCGGCTACGCCCTGCACGAACTCGTCTTCGCGTTCCTGTTCCTGATCATCGTGGCCGTCCCGTTCCGCCGCCGGCAACCATGGGCCTGGTGGGCGTGCTGGATCCCCACCATCGCCAACGCCGGCTACACCCTCAGCTTCGGCGCCCACGACACCACGATCCTGTACCGCAGCCTGATCGCCCTCATCGGACTACCGCTCCTGCTCCTGGTACACATCCCCGCGTTCCTCACCCGCCATCGCCAGCCCCAATAGCCACGACCTACGTCTTCGTCGTTCGCCTCACCGCTCTGCGGCCCACGTACCTATGCTCGCCACCGGACGAGCGGCAGTCGACAACGAGCAACCCGACAGCGGACTTGCCGAATGAACGGGTGGCGGGAGCCACAGCCCGGCGTTGACGTGGTCGACGAGCAGGATCCGCCCGTCCGCGGCGACCGGCACCACGTAGGACACCAGGTGCTGCGGCGGGGACGCTGGTTTCACCCGGCGGAACACGTCGTCCGTGCTCGCCAGCCAGGCCAGCGCTGCGGCGCCGAGCTCGTCGAGCGGTGAGAACCGGGACACCAGGTCATGGACGACCGCTACGGACTCACGCATCCGGGAATGCTGCCACGAGCGTCGCGGCGTTGTAGAACCGGCGCGCGTTGTTTGCGGCATGACCGCGCAGCCGATCAAGCGATCCCAACGGCCGGGCCGCCCACGATCGGCGGCACAACGGAAACCTGACGCCACCCTTCTGTTACGAGCGCTCCGCGGCATGGGCAGTCGGCAAGCCTGAGGAGTTGGCTCGAACTCAGGTATGGCAGCAGCCGGACTATCCGCCTGATCCACGGAGAGTGATGGCGCCTCTGCGGCCGACGCACTCGGACGGCGGCATAGCGTGCACTGAGGCTGTTTAGTATCGGGCAGGCTCGACAACTTCGGGAGCACGCATGCGGGACCTCAACGCCACGTTGACGCCGGCCGGGCGCCGTCAGGCGGCGGCGCTGGCCGGTGTGCGGTACGCGGCACTGACCGTCGGCATGCCGCCCGTACGCGGGCTTGGCCACGTCGACGCCCACCTGCGTCGGTTTCTCGAAGCGCTTGCCGCCGAGGTGCTTTCGCTCGGTGACCCGGCGGTGGTTGGCGAGCTGAAGCGGCGTGTCGAGGGGTACCTCGACGCCTTCGACGAATATGAGGAGGTGCCGACCGGCGTCGGCTACTACCCGTACGAGTGCGTGATGCAGCTGCTCAGGGCAACGGAGGTGCTTTCCGGGCGGCCGCTCGCTGCGCGGTCGTTTGACAACTTGTGGGAGTACGGCGAGCGGTTCGCGGGACACGTCGACTGGGAGTTGGAGCGCAGTGGGGTCGCGCACGACCTGGGGCAGCCGTTCGAGTCGGCGGAGCGCGACATTTGGCTCGCGCACGTCCGACTGACGGGCGCGGACGACGACGCGTACTACGGGGTGCGTGGCCTCGGTGAGCGCTTCGTCCGGGCGGCGGTCGACAGCCTCGCCGCGGTCTATCGGGCGTAGGGCCAGCTCTGCGAGCCCGAGCCCTTCCAGGATTCCGCCAAGTTCCTCGGCACAGGCCTCGTGGCGAATACGTCCTAACGCGAGAGAAGTGCCTGCTGATACATCCGCTCATCAAACAAGATCGGGTGCGCGCTCATCGGCCAGAGTCGTGCGCCTGTGGGACAGGTCGACGGCCGGGCCGGACTCCCCGGAGAGTGACGGGCGCTCTGCGGCCACGCGCGAGGTCAGCGGCAGATCCGTGCGGCGTGCCGGCATGTCGTCTGGTCCTGATCCGGTGGCGGAAATCGGATGGCGGTACGGCCCGGGCCGTTGTAACTTCTCTGAAGCCGTGGCAATGCGAGGAGGTGAGACCCATGACGCTGTACGCACGTGGGTGCTCCCTACCGGTCCACACGGCTGGCGGTTGACGTAGGAGTCACCGGGAGCGCCCGATCATTGCGGCACTCCCGAAGGGCAAGTCCTATGAAATCTATGCGTTTCACCACGAAGGCTTCATCGAACGGCGTCGTCGAACGCGAGTTCACCCTCGGCGACATCACCGGGGTGCAATGGTCCCCGGAAACCTCCACCAACCGCGCGCCCCTGGTGTTGATGGGTCATGGTGGCGGCCTGCACAAGAAGACACCCGGCCTGGTGGCCCGGGCCCAGGAGGCCGTGACCAGCTGGGGCTTCATCGTTGTCGCCATCGATGCCCCTGGACACGGTGATCGCGTCCGCACCGGCGAGGACGAACAGGCTCGTGGTGACCTGCGGCAGGCTGCGACGGCAGGCGATACCGAGCGCTTCGCGTCGGTCAGCATGCGCTACATGGACTCGTTGGCCGAGCGTGCGGTACCCGAGTGGCGGGCGGTCCTGGACGCGTTCCAGGAGTTGCCCGAGATAGGCGCCGACGCGCCGATCGGCTATGGCGGTGGCATGTCGCTGGGCAGCGCGATCGGCGTGCCGCTGGCGGCGGCAGAGCCGCGGATCGCCGCTGCCGTCTTCGGCGGCGGGTTCTTCGTGTCCGAGGCGGTGCTTGAGGCGGCGCGACGGATCACTGTTCCGATCCAGTTCCTGCTCCCGCTGGACGAAGAGAACGTCGACCGCGGATCTGTTCTCGCGTTGTTCGACGCCTTCGCGTCGAAGGACAAGACGTTGCTCGCCAACCCGGGCACGCATCGCGCGATGCGGTGGGTCGGCGTCGACAAGGAGTTCCTGACCCGGCAGCTCAGTCAGACCGGCGCTTCGCCGGTCTAACCCGACAAGTATCGGCGTCCGGGTGCCCACCCGGACGCCGACACCAGCACCCAGCCCACGGTCCGACATCCGCTCATCGGCTTCGAGCGGAAGCCCTGCCGCAGAAGCTCGACCACTCGTTGTCACGATGGATCGAGCGCCGGCGAGCGCGGTCGGCGGCATAGCGGATGCCATGCCGCACACTGTTGATCGTGTGGTTGGGGGGCGACGGTCACGGCGTAGCGTTGCGTGTAGTTGGATACCAGTTCCCGGATGCGGACGCTCCAGCCCAACGCTTCAGCTGGCACATGCTCGAGGGAAGCGCGACTTGCGTCGACGGTTCCTGGCAGTTTCGCTACCCAGCGTTGACATGTGATGAGTCACCGCGGGTCGGTGGATGGCTGCGCAATGTCGCGGCAGGTTGCGTGATGGCCGTCGCCGTAGGAGACAGTGGATCATCGGCCGAGCTGGCGTTTACCGAGCCCAACCTGTCGTTGGCGGCGTTCCCATCTGGTCGGGCCACCGCGATGCTCGACATCGGCCTGGCCCTGGAGTTCGCGCCGCCTTGGTGGTCTGGACATGGGGCCGATGCACCGTACGTGATCAGGTGCGAAATGAACCGCGAGCAACTCATGCAAGCGGCCGCGGATTGGGAAGCTGAGATCGGGCCGTATCCCGACCGCTGACAACGCAACGAAGCCGGTTTGCGGCATAGCGGATGCCCCAGCATTCGCGCTTGGCGTTCGCGGTGTCGGCTGAGGCGGGCGATCTTGGTCGTCTTGTTTTGTGAGACTCGTTCGGTTAGAGATGTCTCGTGCCTGCGAGCCGTGATCCGCTGTCGGGGCTCGGGGAGGTTCCGTGGGACAGGCTGTATGGCCTGGACGGCTCGTCGAGCCGGGTGCCGTCGTGGCTGTGGACGTTGTCGGCAGCGGACGCGTCAGACCGGGAGGAGGCGCACGCCGACCTGGCCGGGCACATCTGCGGGCAGGGGCGGTGGCCGGTCAGCGCGGTGGTGGTGCCGTTTCTGGTCGGCCTCGTCGACGAGGCCACGACCCCGAACCGGGCGGATCTGTTGGACACGCTGGCCAGCACGGTGCTGGGCGACTGGGACATCGTCGCGTTGCCATTCTGCGCCGAGACGTTCTACCCACAAGCCGACGACCTGACCGATGAGCAGGAGCAGCGGCTGATCCAGTGGTTGTATCACCAGGACGGTACCGACGCGGACGAGCCGTTCTTCTGGGACCTTTCCGGCCCCGATCGCTGGGCGTACCGTGCGTACCAGGCCTGCGCCGAACGTTCCGCGACCGTCGCGCGGTGGGTCAGCGACCCCGATGACGAGGTTGCGGCCCGCGCGGCGGCGTTGCTGGCCTGGTTGCCGCCGACCAGGTGGGCCGTCGATGCGTTGCTGGCCGCGGAAGGTCGATTGGTGCAGGCCAGCGCCAACCTTGCCCTGGCCACCCTGCACGTCCGTGATCGGCGCATCGATGAGCGACTGCACCAGTGCTTGCATGCCGATGACGGCTGCGTCGCGGCGACCGCTGCCGTCGCCCTGTCGTACCGGCACGGTCCAAACGTGTCCGCCACGGTACGACGCATACTCGCCGACGCCGCCGAGCCGGACCTGCCGCAGCCGGCGCGCTTGGCCGGCTGGGATGACCGCCGCCCGCCATGGGAGAGCCGCGCGCTGCGGTACTTCGCCTCGACCGCGCTGGCCCGCGCCGGGCGAGCGGATCTGCCGTGGAGCCTGGTGGTCGGCTTCACGCCACGTACGCCGACCGACAAGGACGACGTCAACGCCGCCCTCGCTGGACAGGACGCCATCATCATCACGTCGCACGGATACGACGGATCAGACCTCATCATTCGCCTCGAGACGACCCGTCCCATGCCCCGAGAACACGCGCTACGGCTCGTTGCTCGCCTGTTGCGTGGCGCCGGCCTGCCGGAAACGACCTCTGTCGACATTACGGAGACCGGTGAACGGTTCTGTCTGACTGACATCCCCTGAAGCAGCGACCCATAGGCCACCAACGCGCTACTCGGCGGTGGACGTGCCGCGGCTGTGGTCCGTGGAGGTGACCCCGGGACTGCGCGCATGGCGGACTCACATGCCGCATAGCAGCAGGCACATGAACGACCTGCTCCAAGACGGGCATTCCCTCCGCTAGCACGCGCAGGGCATCGATGCTGCGGGGCAACGAACCGGCTCGACGCCACGAAGCGTGACGACCTCCGAGCCGACCGCGCGCAAGACCTGCGGCATGAGCGCGAATCCGATCTTGCTTCTATTGATGGCGCCGCGGCGAATGAAGCCCCGTACCTTCAGGGCGTGGACATCTACCTGCTGCGGCACGTGCGGCACGCCCCCTTTTGTGACGGAAGACCGACTCGCCACCGCAACGAAGAGGGCACGTTGGAATGGGACGAAGAGGACGGTGACGACCTGAAGATCCTCGGGGCCTACTCCACACAGCACAAGGCTGAGGAGCGGGTTGTCAGTGCACGATCGTTGCCCGGCTTTCGTGACGAGCCTGACTGCTTCCTGATTGATCACTACACGCTCGACGAAGACCGGTGGACCGATGGCTTCGCCACCATTCCACGGGTCGACCAGGCGGGCCGCGACGGTTGATCGCCGGCAGCGGCCCCATAACGCCTGCATCGGCGGCAGCACACCGGACTCAGCCAATGCGGTACACCGCCGATGGATGCAGCTGTCGGCGCCGCGTGAAAACTGGGCTGTAGTCGTCGCAACCTGCTCAGCTTTCAACCGTCGTTGACAGCAGCCGATCGATCTGATCGAGCGCATGTCAGCTGCACCACCGGATCGCGGCAGATCAGGATGTACAAAGCCGGTTGTGGTTCCCCTCGTAACGTGGAGGCCAGAACTTGAGGGATAGAGGTTCATGGCTGAGACGAGACGTCGGTTCGATCCGGAGTTCCGTGCGGGTGCGGTCCGGATCGTGCGGGAGACTGGGAAGTCGATCGCGCAGGTAGCGCGTGATCTGGGGATCAACAGCGGCACCCTGGCCAACTGGGTGCACCAGGATCGTGCGGCGCTTGGCGAAGCGGCTGCCGGGCTGCTGGCCGAGGACGAGCGGGCTGAGCTCGCGCGGTTGCGGCGGGAGAACGCCGAGCTGGCGACGGAGCGTGATGTCCTCAAGCGATCCGTGGTCCTGTGGGTCAAGGAAGCGACGGGCCGGTGAGCGTGGCCGCCTTCATCGCTGCCCAGAGGGCCGAGCATGACGTGCCGCACGCGGTGGCCTGCCGGGCCCTGGGGGTGTCCGAGTCGTGGTTCTACAAGTGGAGGGACCGGCCGCCGACACCCCGCCAGGACCGTAGGGCCGGGTTGACGGACGCGGTCCGGCGCGTCTTTGACGCCTCGGGCGGCAGCACCTACGGCAGCCCGCGTATCGGCCTCCAGGTGCGGGCGCAGGGCTGGCGGGTGTCGGACAACACGATCGCGGCGCTGATGGCCGAACTCGGCCTGGTCGCCCGGGTCAAACGGCGCCGGCGTGGGCTGACCCGGCAGGGCAAGCGATCAGCCGCCCCGGACCTGATCAAGCGGAAGTTCACCGCGCCCGCGCCGGACGTGGCCTGGTGCGGCGACATGACCGAGATCGTCACCGACGAGGGCAAGCTCTACCTCGCCACCGTCATCGACCTGTACTCCAGGCGCATCCTCGGCTACGCCATGGGCGACCGGCACGACGCCGGCCTGGTCGTCGCAGCGCTGAACATCGCCGCAGTCACCCGCGGCGGCGACGTCACCGGCGTGATTTTTCACAGCGACCGGGGCAGTGAATACTGCTCGGCCGACTTCGCCCGGGCCTGCGCCCGCTGGAAGGTGCGCCAGTCGATGGGCCGCGTCGGGTCGTGCTTCGACAACGCCGTCGCCGAGGCCACCTTCTCCACCATCAAGGTCGAGTACGTGCATCGGCGGCAGTTCCGCACCCGCGCCGAGGCACGACTCAAGATCGCCACCTGGATCACCGACTTCTACAACCACCGCCGCCGGCA
The DNA here is from genome assembly GCF_049995355.1 of Dactylosporangium sp. McL0621. NCBI lineage: Bacteria > Bacillati > Actinomycetota > Actinomycetes > Micromonosporales > Micromonosporaceae > Dactylosporangium > Dactylosporangium sp. McL0621. Next base: position 11,404,271 of record NZ_CP188259.1, on the reverse strand, counting down.
CTCCGTCTGCGACGGCCTCTCACCTATCGACTACGAACGATCAACAGCTTGGCCGCTGGAGGCTCAAGCCGCATAACGGAGTCCTCCACGATTCCAGGGGATTGACATCGGGCGGGCAGCGCTGCGAGTCCTAGCCGCGATCAACCAGTACTTACCGTAGGGTCTCCCGCGGTCCACTCGCGTGGCGACCAGCGCTCGCGCGCGACAGCGAGTCGCCCATAACAGCCATTTCGGTGCGCGGCTCGGCGCCCAGCAGCTGCTCGAACGTCGGCGCAGGCGAACGCCGGCTCACCGCTCAAGCATCCCCGATCTTGCGCACGGCTTATGCAACAGCGCCTGGACCTTCCGGTTTGCCCGTTGATGCCTGGACATCGAGGAGCTATGTGGACGCTTGGGTGATCGACGATGCTGTGGCGAGGCCTTCGGCTGGATTGAAGAAATCCTCCATCTGCTCTTCGCTGGGAAAGCCATGCCAGGTGATCCGCACGTGGCTCCCGCCTACGTCGGTCGGTGGGCGGTTTAGTAGCGCCAGAATCCGTTCAATACGCCGGACACGTTCGGCACTGTCGACAAGCTGCCGGTCGAGGTGGTAACGGGTGTCGTCGAGCGGGCCTCGACCAGGACGGGTGGTACGGGTCATGTCGTCCATGGCGGCATCACGACGCACGGTCAACTTTGTGTGGGTGTCACGCTGACGACGCAGCTCCCGCTCCGCGACATTGATCATGTCGAACAGCGCCAACCGATGGACCACGAGTTCGCGGATCCTGTGGGCGGGCGGCGCGGCGCTGTCGCTGGCCTGTAGCACGGTGGCGTCACTGACTGGAGCGTCCAGATACCGGCGTGCGTACCACAGCAGCGTCTGCGGCTGGGCCAGCACCAGCGGCACACCCGCGGCTTGGCGGGCCTCAGCCTGCAACGCCGGCAGCGCGCACATGGTCCGGCCCTTGATGGTCAGGAACCAGTCGCCCTTGTCGTCACTGGTCACGAACAGCAGCGGCAGGCCACGCCGTCGGGCCTCCTGCAACGACTGCGCCCACACGATGTAGTCGCCACAGGAATCGGGCTTGGCCCGGTCCTGGAAGCCCGGCGGGACCTGTTCCGCCACCCGCCGCCCAGCCTCGGCCCTCAGCTGCGCGGACTCTTCGCCACTGGGTGCTGGGCCGACCTTGCCGGCGAGGAGCTTGTCCAAGCGATGCAACACCGGGTCGTTGCTGGCCGAGCTGAGACCTCCGTCGTGACGTTGCCGCAGCTGCTCCAATGTGTCTGTGATCGCGGTGAAGCCGTCCGTCAGGTGTGTGAGCAGCAGGTCACGGGTGGCGTCGTCAATGGCCACCCGGTTCACCAGAGTGCGAATCTTCTGACCGAGCTTGTCCTCGGTGACCGCCCGGTGCTCGGTGACGGCATCGATGACTTGTTGGTAGGTGGTGTCCAGGCTGGCCATCACCGTCAGCCGGTTTTTGAAGAACTCGAGTGCCACCTGGTGCGGGATCCACAACCGCTCACCGAGACGCTCAAGCACACCAAACAGATCATCCCGGGTGGCCGGGTGGAATCGGTAGCCGTCGAGCAGCACGTTCGTGTCTAGCACGACCAGTCCGTGGACTACCGCGTCCTCGACGAGCGCGTCGTCCGGGACGAGGAAATGCTCGAAACCTTCGCTGAGACCGTGCATCGCGCGATATCCCTTTCGCACGTGATCAACACACAGAGGGCACCCGTGCGGGCGCACGCGCCCGGTTCCACCTTCTTCGACACTTTTGTCGGATGCGCCGTTCTTGGGGACATGTTCCGGTCGTAGACGTTCAGTGGCGCCGCGCCCTCGGACGGCGAGCACCTGGGTGGCGGCGGCCGCCGACCTCAAGCCCGCCTCGCGACCGCCTGAATGAGTGCGGCGACGCCGGACGGGATGGCCGGAACCACCACGCCAGTCATCATGCCGCCCTTCACCCAACAGAGCAAGTGCAAATGCAGGCGCGAATGCACGTGCAGTGGATTGTGCACCCCTCACGCCAGCGTTCACGCCTCGGCGTCGTGGCTGATCAACATGACCGCCATCGCAGATGACGGCCGATTGAGGGATCGACGCGGATGGCGATCCATCGTGACCGCAAGACATCAACCTCGTCATCTGCAATCGCGTCAGCCGGTGCTGACGCGACGGCCTGTGTGACCGCACCGCGCTCGCCAACGCACGCATCGGTATCCCGCCCCAGGTGGACAGCCCGGTGTCCCGAAGCGGTGTGTTTGTGTGCGGCGGCGGGCGCGAGCCCGCCGGTCGGTCGCGGTGGCGCCGTCGAAGACGCGGCTGCGGGGCAGGCATCGTACGCGGACGGGCCAAGGTCAAGCGGGCGAGGGTCGCCCAGGAGTTCAATGTCCGCGGACGGTAGATACTCCCCCGTAGGCGGCCATTTACCGCCCCGCTAGTGCCAGGGATCTCCCCGTGGATGGCCAGATATCTCCCCGCTGATCACGTTCATGTGCTGGTCGACAAGGGTCAATCAGCACATGGTTGCCCACAACGCAAAGTCTCGGGAAGCAGGGCAGACCCTGGAGACGCGGACGCATCGGACTAGTCCGATCGACGAGTACCTGCCGAGGACCGAGGAGCTGGTGGCCCGCTCGGGTGGGCGGGTCCGGGCGGACGTGGTGCGACTCGCCAGTCGGGCGGGCGTCGAGTCCGAGTCCACAGTGGATACATCGAAACTTCTGCATATGATGTGCCCTCGTCGAGCACGGCGGGGACAGGCCGGCGCCACGACAGCGACCACCTCGGTGGGCGTCACCATTGGGCTGGGCACCCAAACCGGGCGGTGACAGGCTCTTTCCGGCGTAGCGCCGGAGAGAGCCTTCGTCCCACCTTCAGTGCTCGCGCCGGTCAAACGCCAGCGAAAAGTGGTAGCTTCGCTCCGGTTGCTTGGCCCGGAGATAGGTCCGCGCACGTCGCCCCGGCATCCGCCACGGCTTGCCCATCGTTCTGTGCTACTACCGTCCGTGCGGGCAGTGGACCGCGTTGTCGACGGAGGCGCCGTGCCGGCCTCGAGATCGCAGCTCTTGTGGATGACCAGCGTGGCGGGGTCGGTCCTTGCCGCGCAGGCGGTCCAGCTTGCCTGGGCGAGCGTTGGGCCACGATCACCGACGACGGTCTGCAGTTCGCCGCCGGCGCGGGGCCGTCCACCGCGATCGCAATGTGTTCCGGCGGTGATCGGATGTCGCGCACGCCGCGAGCATCAACCGAACAGAACCGGCACGTCTGCCTTGGCCATCACCGTCAGGAATGATGCTTCGCCGCCGCGCCTCGCGTAGACCAGCGGCTACGGATGTGCGCTTCCGGAGCACAAAACCGTCCGTAACGACACGCTGGGACCCTTGTTTACCAGGGTTATAACTCTTCGAAAGCATCTGACTACGGATCAGATGCTTTCGACGGCGGATTGCGCTGCACGCGGTAACTAGCGCCGCTCTCCATGGGCGACTTAATTTACGACGTAAACCGCCAGCCACGAATTGCTTGGCTCCGTAACAAGTCAATGCGATACCGCCTTGACGGGACAAGCTGGGACCCATGCGCGAGATGGTTGCCGCTGGATGAAATTTGGACGCGGCCAGCCGATCACCCACGGAGCACCCGGAGATTGGGGGTGCATATGCAAACGGCTCCAACCCGGCGGTAATCGCAGGTCAGAGCCGTTTGAAGTGGTACGCCGCGTAGGACTTGAACCTACAACCCGCAGATCAAGAGCCAGCTTCGAACGTGCTTTTCCATTCTGCTGAGTCCCGCCGATCCCTGTTGTGTCCGACTCTTCCGTTTTCCAGCGCGCGGGAGTGCCGCACGGTCCAGCCCGTGCCGAGCCTGTCCTACGGCGACCGAGCACCCGTGGAGCACCCAATTGAGCGGTTCCGCTAGCGCCGCCCTGTCGGCGATGCGCAGACCTGAAGGACTTCGGACAGGTGTAAGCGCCCGCCGCCCGAGGTTCCCTGCAGGCGCCAAGGGCCCACGGCGCGGAGCGCAAGGCGCTCCATCAAGGCGGATCAGGTATGGCGCCTCCGGACTGTCCGCCTGCCCCGAGCGCGCAATATAAGTTTGGTTTATACTGTGGTCGTGTGGGAGGTCAGACTGCATCCCGAGGTTGAGGCGTGGTTCTTGGAGCTATGCCGGGCCGATCCGGTCACGTCCGACCCTGGTCGCCGAGGCGATCGATGTTCTTGCCGAACAGGGATCAGCACTCGGTCGCCCATTGGTAGATCGGCTGAAGGGCAGCCTGTATCACAACATGAAGGAGCTACGGCCGGGCTCGGCCGGCGCCACCGAAGTACGGATGATTTTTGCCTTCGATCCAGCGCGGGAAGCGGTCTTCCTGGTGGCAGGAGACAAGTCCGGCGAATGGCAGACTTGGTACCACAAGGCGATCCCGCTGGCAGACGCTCGGTTCACGGAGCATCTCACGGCGTTGAAAGAGGAGGGCGAGTCATGACTGAGGCCGCGAACTGGCGGGACGTCAAGGCGAAGGCCCGTGCCGCCGACCCCACCTGGGACAGCGCTGAGCGGGTGGCTCGCCGTCGGCAGATGCGCGAGCAGATGCTCGCCTCGGTTAGCGGCGCGCAACTCGCCGAGATCCGCCAGCAACTTGGGCTGACCCAAGTGCAGTTGGCGGAGGCTACCGGGCTGACGCAGGCCAGGATCAGCCAGATCGAGAACGGTGACGCCGTCGCGCTGGAGACGTTGCGCGCCTATGTCGTCGGGCTCGGGGGTCACCTCGACATCGTCGCTCGCATCGGCAACATCCAGCTCAACGTGGCCTGACCGGAGTCCTTGGCCCCGACGCGTGTCTGACCGAACTGCGAGTGCGGCACAAGCGGCGGCCGACGTTCCTGAAGACGTTGGACACGGCCGGGTTCTGGCCGTCGGCTACCAGCGGCAGAGTTGCTCGACCGTGTCGATCCCGGCGGCGCCGAGCAAGCGGGCGTACGCCTGAGAGACATCGGGGAGGGCGTCGTACTCGCATTCACCTTCGACTGCGGCGCACTCGCCGATACCGCCGCCATACGGCTCCCCGTCGACGAGCTGTCGACCTGGGCCTTCTTGGAGCCCGGCGACGCCATGATCCGACTCCCCGCCAACGTTGCGGTTGCCGAAAACTTTATCCGTGCAGGTCACGCGGCGTGTTCGTACTCGTGGAGGACGCCGCCAAGGCGATCGCGTCTTCGGATGTCGAGGCTGTCGAGCCGGGTCAGCCTGTCCGGGTCAGCGCCCGGTCACTGGGGTGAAACTGTGGCTTCTGGGAGCCGAGTTGCCGCTGCAACACGCTGAGCTGGTGGCGCAACGCGAGGCTCTCCGCGTCCTTGTCCCGGTTGCTCATCGGCAGTAGGCGCAGCATGGCGAACGCGTTGGTCACGCCGAGGTAGGCCAGTCGCAGCAGCACGGCTGACATCATGCCGTGGCGATCACCAGCCGCGCGTTCGCAGCGTACGGATCGACGTCGAGCACGATGCCTGTACGCGGGCCTTCACCAGGGCGGATGAGGTTTTCGGCAGGCGCAGGGTGCCGCTCGGCGTGGTGACCCTGGACGACGTGCTGACCGCGGTCGTCTGCCAGTCGGTGTCGGCCTACGCCTCGAGACGGATACCCTGAGGCGGACGATCGGCGGCCCGGCCGTCGATAGCTTCGGCGCATGCTGAGTCGCCGGCAGTTCCTCGAGGTGGCGGGCGCCGCGGTGCTCACGGGACTGCGGTAAGTGCGGTTGGCGGCGCATAATCCCCGCCGTGCGCAATCGAATCCTGGCCGGCGTCACGGCATCGGTCGTGACCGTGGCCGCGGGTCTCGCCATCTCGGCGGAGCCCGCGGCCGCGCTGACGCTCAAGCCACTCATCTACGTGACCGGCAGCGGGCCGGGTCGGCTGACGGTGCTCGACGCCGACACCGGGCAGAACGTCAACGACATCGACGCCGGCCACGGTTCCGGCGAGGTGGTCCTGGTGCCGGACGCCGGCTACGCGTTCGCCGCCGACGAGAGCTTCGACACGCTCGACGCGGTGCTGCTCGGCAACAGCCGGGTCGAGCGGGAGATCCCGGTCGGCCACAGCCCCCACGGTGTGGCGGTCGACGCCTCCCGCGAGCACATCTATGTCGCCAACTGGGGCAGCAACACCGTCACGGTCGTCCGCGGCGAGGACTTCAGCGTCGGGGCGACCATCGCGGTCGGCACGAACCCGCACGGCGTCGCCACCACGCCCGACAGCAAGCACGCCTATGTCACCACCGCCGACGGCCTGCAGGTCATCGACGCCGCCACCGGCGCGGTCACGACGACGGTGCCGGTCGGCGCCCGCCCCTACGGTGTCGCGATCACCCCGGACGGCAAGCGCGCCTTGGTCACCAACTGGGGCGCCGACACGGTCTCCGTCGTCGACACCGCCACGGACACGGTCACCGCCACGATCACCGTCGGCGCCAAGCCTTACGACGTGGCCATCACGCCGGACGGCACCCGGGCCTACGTCACCGCCCAGACCACCGGCACCGTCTCGGTCATCGACACGGCGACGAACGCGGTCGCGAAGACGGTGACCGTCGCGGCCCACCCGTACGGCATCGACATCCCGCCGGACGGCAAGCACGCCTACGTCACCGCCTTCGGCAGCGGCGGCGTCGTGACCCCGATCGACACGGCCACGAACACGGCGGGCGCGAACATCCCGGTCGGCAACAACGGGCCCGGCATCGCCGCCGGCACCTACGACGCGACCACCCCGGAGCCCACAGTCGCCTTCGACAGCCCGTCCGTGGGCGCCGACTATGTGGACTTCGACACCAGCGCAACGATGCCGGGGTTGGCCCGCGTGGTCTCCTATCAGCTGAACTTCGGTGACGGCACGCCCACGGTCACCCAGACGTCGCCGCACTTCCGTCACGCCTATGCGCACGGCGGCCACTACATCGTCACCGTTTTCGCCGTCGACGCCTTCGGCCAGACCGGCTACTCCATCCCGCACGGGCTCGACGTCCAGCCGCGGGTCGGGGTGATGTCGCTGCTGTCGCTGTCGAACCTGCGATTCGTCACCGCCGAGGCGGGCGGCAGTCAGCCGCTGGTCGCCAACCGCACGTCCATCGGCGAATGGGAGCGCTTCGACGTCATCGACCTTGGCGACGGCGATGTGGCGCTCCGGTCACACGCCAACAACCTCTACCTCGGCTACGGCGGCGGCAACACGCTGATCGCCGGCACGAACGGCCGGGTCCCGTTCCGGATCGTGCCCGGCGCCAACGGCACCTTCGCCCTGCAGGACAAAGCCTTCGGCCGGTACGTGAGCAGCAACAACGGCGCCGGGCCGCTGACCGCGGACCGCACCTCCGTCGGGCCGTGGGAGCTGTTCGCCAATGCCACGACCGCTGACGTCACGATCACGGCCGGGGCCAACGGCCGGATCGTGACCGCGGAGAACGGCGGCGGCGCCCCGCTCGTCGCGAACCGCACGGCCGTCGGCACCTGGGAGACCTTCGACGTCGTCGACGCCGGCGACGGCTGGGTGGCGTTCTTCTCCCACGCGAACTACCGCTTCGTGACCGCCGAGAACCAGGGCGGCTCGCCGCTGATCGCCAACCGCGCCGCGGTCGGCAACTGGGAGCGGTTCAAGGTGGTGCGCAACGCCGACGGGACGCAGTCGCTGCTGGCGAACGCCAACGGCCGCTACGTCACCGCGGAGAACGGCGGCACGCAGCCGCTCATCGCCAACCGCACGGCGATCGGGCCGTGGGAGCAGTTCACGGGACTGCGGTGAGCGGGGTGCAGCCCGCATAATGCGTCCGTGCGCAACCCCTTCATCGCCGGACTGACGGCGGCGGCGGTCGGTGCGTCGGTGGCCCTGGTGGCCATCGCCGAGCCGGCCGCCGCCGCCACGCCAAGGCCGGTCATCTACGTCGCCGCCGCCTCGTCGCTCACCACCGGGGTGCTCGACGGGGCGACCTACCGCGACGTCAACACCCTCACCGCCGGCGGCGGCGAGGGCGAGATCGCTCACAACCCCGCCGAAGGCCTGACGTTCGTGGCGAGCGGCAACTACGGCATCTCCGTGATCGAGGCCGCCACGAGCCGGCTGCTCTACAGCGCCATGGTCGGCGCCGACCCTCGCGGCGTGGCCGTAGCGCCGAACGGCCGGGCGGCCTACGTCGCCGACTTCGGCAGCAATGACGTATACCTCCTCGACGGCCGCGGCTATCCCGCCGGACGCCACCCAGTCGGGGCCGGCCCGCAGGACGTCGTCGTCAGCCCGGACAACCTGCGCCTTTACGTCACCACCGCGGCCGGCGTGCAGGTCGTCGACGCCAACCGGTTCACCGTCACCGCGACCATCCCGGCCGGCACCCGTCCGTACGGCATCGCGCTCACCCCGGACGGGAAGCGTGCCTACGTCACCGACTACGGCACCGACAACGTCTCGGTCATCGACACCACCACCAACACGGTCACCTCGACGATCACGGTCGGCGCCAAGCCCTACGACGTGGCCCTCACGCCCGACGGCAAGCGGGCCTACGTCGTGAACTCGGCCGCGAACACGGTCTCGGTCATCGACACCACGTCCGGCAGCGTGATTGCCACGGTGCCGGCCGGCCCCGACCCGCACCGCGTCGCGATGGCCCCGGACGGCCGGCACGCCTACGTCACCACGACGGGCGGCGGCGGCCGGCTGATCGCGATCGATACCGCCGGCAACACCGCGGCCGCCCCGGTCGCCCTGGGCTTCCCGGCCATCGGCGTCGCCGTCGGGCTCGTCGACCCGGCCGGGCCGCAGGTAGTCCTCGACGTCTCGACCAGCGAGGGCGACAACCTGGTCTACGCACACACCTGGGGCACGAAGTCCGGGCTGGCCCGCCTCTCGACCTACACGATCGACTTCGGCGACGGCACCGTCGTCGGCGGCGCCTACGACAACCCGAACCTCGGCGCCGGCCACACCTACGCCGCCCCGGGCGCCTACACGGTCACGCTGACGCTCACCGACGTCGACGGCCGGGTGGGCAGCACGAGCCGGCCTGTGCGGATCACGACGTTCGTGCGCTCGACGGCGCTGCTGTCGTTGTCGAACCTGCGCTACGTCACCGCCGAGGACCAGGGCCGCCGCCCGGCGATCGCCAACCGGACCGCGGTCGGCGCCTGGGAGGGCCTGGAGCTCTTCGACTACGGCGGCGGCGCGGTCGCGCTCCGCTCGAAGGCCAACGGCCTCTTCCTGTGGGTCGACCCGGACACGAAACAGCTGATCGCGTACCGCACCGAACCGATGCCATTCGACCTGCTGAAGGCCCCGAACGGCGTGCTGAGCCTGCGCGATCCCGCCACCGGCATGTACGTCAGCAGCAACAACGGCGCCGGCCCACTGACCGCGGACCGGCCTGCGATCGGCCCGTGGGAAAAGTTCAGTGCCGTCCTCGGTACCGCGAACGCCGCCCTCCTGGGCGTGAAGGGCTATGTCACCGCCGAGGCCGGAGGTACTCAGCCCCTGCGCTCCGACCGTTCCCAGATCGGCCAGTGGGAGACCTTCGACCTGATCGACGCGGGCGACGGCCAGGTCGCGTTCCTCGCGCACGCGAACTACCGGTTCGTCACGGCGGAGAACGGCGGCGCGGCACCGCTGATCGCCAACCGCACGGCCGTCGGCGACTGGGAGAAGTTCAGGATCGTCGACAACCCGCTGGGCCTCGGCAGCAAGGCCCTCGTGGCGGCCGCCAACGGCCGGTACGTGACAGCGGAGAACTCAGGCTGGCTGCCCCTGATCGCCAACCGCACCCAGGCGGGCGACTGGGAACGCTTCTGGTTCGAGTACCACTGACGAACGGCCAAGATCGGCGCCGGGGACAACGCCCCCGGCGCCGATCTTGCATGATCGCGCCGTGCAGAAGCCTCATCTCGTAAGGCTCACCGCAACCGTGTGGGGTGTCTTTACTTCGCTTCAGTGCTGACCTGGACTTCTATGCGGCTCGTTCGTACTCGTTGACGAGGCCGCCGAGGATCGGTCGGCGTTTGATCCGTTCCTGGGTTAGATCGACTGTTGGGCGTTCAGATCGGGGTTGTTGCAACTCCAGGGCGCGGTGAGGTCTCCATCCGTTGTAGTGGGGCGTAGTCGGCCAGGACCCTGCGGAGGTGCTGTCCGCTGAAGATCAGCATCCGGTCGGTGACCTCCGTCCTGATGGTGCGCACGAATCGTTCGGCGTGGGCGTTCGCGCGGGGACACCGGGGTGGAATCTTGACGGCGGTGGTCCCGGCATCGGCGAGGGTGGCGTCGAAGACGGTGGTGAACTGTCCGGCCCGGTCGCGGATGAGGATCGTGAACTGGCTGGCGCGTTCGCCCAGATCCATGAGCAGGTTCCGGATCTGCTGAACGGTCCACGGTCCGTCCGGATTGGTGGTGATCCCGAGGATGTGCACGTAGCGGGTTCCGACCTCCATCACGAAGAACACGTACCACCCGCGCAGCGTGACCGCGCAGTCGACGTGGAAGAAGTCGCAGCTCAGCGTGGTCGATGCCTGGGTGCGCAGGAACCGTCGCCACGTGGTGTGATCGCTGCGGGTCGGTGCCGGCGGGATCCCGGCTCGGTTCAGGACTCTGCGGATCGTCGATGCGTCGACCCGGTGGCCCAGCGCCAGGAGCTCGCCGCGGATCCGCTGATATCCCCAGCCTGGGTTGTCCCTGGCCATCTGCCCGATGAGCGTGGCGACAACGGGATCCAGGGGTGGGCGTCCCGGCTTGTTCGGATAGGTCCAATGCACCGCGACGAGTCGGCGATGCCAGGCCAGAACCGTGGCCGGAGTGACCAGCCGATGCAACCGCAGCACTCGCGGGAGTCGCCGGATCAACGCGGCGAGAACGAACCGATCAGCCCAGTCCAGCTTCGGTGTGGGATTGCCCCGTCGCAGGACCGCGTTCTCGTGCCGCAGGACGAGAATCTCTGCTTCCAGGCTCGCACGGCTTCGTCCAAGGATGGTCACCCCGTCGAGGAGCCGGCAGAATGCAAGGTAGAACACTCGCATCGACACAGCCCCGATCATGCCGACATCCTGACAGGACGTCACGTCCACCCAGGTCAGACACCATGACCGAGTAAAGACACCCCACAGGCCGCCCTCGCCGGCCGAGGCGATCACTGGTGATCGGTGCACTGCCTGAGTCCTTCACCGAGGCGTCGCTACCGCCGACCCGGTCGCCACGATTGCCCGTCGGCACGGTGCCACCCGTACCCAGATCGCCCTCGCCTGGTTGCTGCACCGCTCGCCCGCCATGCTGCCGATCCCCGGCACGTTCTGATGCACCTACCTGGAGGAGAACATCGCCGCCGCGAGCCTCTCGCTCACCGCCGACGACTTCGCCAACTCGGCGGTTGAACGCAGGCACACCGAGGCACTCACGCGCACACCGCTGGATGCGCGACGCGGTGTCGCAGGAGGACAGCTTCGTTGCGGCAGGCGGCAGCGGCCCGGCCGGCTACACGTTGGCGAGGCGTTCGTCGAGCTCGGATGCCCGATGGTGTCCCTCGAACTCGTGGCAGAGTCTTCGGGCCCGTCCGTACATCTCCCGCGCGGCGACCGGATCGTCGCGAGCCGCAAGCACATCGCCTAAGCCGGACAGCGGGCACACCATGTTGTAGCGGTGGCCGTCCTGCTCGAACAGCTCCAGCGATCGCCGGTAGTGCGTTTCCGCCTTGTCGAGCTGCCCCAGCCGCAGATGGACCAGGCCGAGACTGTCGAGCACGAACGCGGAGCCATGGTTGTCGGCGTAGGACAGTTGCAGCGCGAGCGCCCGGTTGAGCGGGTCCAGCGCGTCGGCGGGCCTGCCCAGGTCGGCCAGTGTGCAGCCGTAGGTGTTGAGGCTTCGCGCCTCGTCGGCGGCGTCGCCGTGCCGGGCGCACAGCGCCGCCTGGCGCCGTGCGTACTTCAGGGCCTCGGCGTGGCGGTCCGCACGCGACATGGCGTGGGCGATGCTCCCGTACGCGTGTGCCTCGGCGACGTGCAGGCCGGCATCGCGGTAGATCGAGGCGGCGTCCGCGCCGGCGGCCTCGGCCGCGTCAGGGTCGCCGAGGCACGCCTGGGCCCACGCGATCCCGTCAAGGGCCAGCCCTTCGGCCAGCCGGTTCCCGTGCCGCCGGGCTCCCGTCACGGCGAGGCGGTGCAGTGCGAGGCCGTCGCTCCAGCGTCCGGTGCGCTGCTGGAAGGCGCGAAGCCAGTGGGCGATGCGGGCGGGGTATGCGGCGAGATCGGGGTCCGACAACTGCGTCACCCGCGACACGCACGCCATGAGCGTGCGGTACTCGGCGGTGAACCACTCCATCGCCTGGTCCGTGCCGGTGAAGACCGCCACGACGGCGCCGGGCGCCGCTGGGTCGAGCGGTAGTGGCAAGCGGAACGCGTCGAGCTGCCCGGCGGCGGCCGCGGCGCTGTGCACGTAGTGCTCGAGCAGCCGGTGCAGGGCCGTGGACGTCGTGCCGGTGTGCGGCGTCCCGGCCAGCTCCGTGGCGTAGGCGCGCAGCAGGTCGTGCAAGGCGTAGCGACCCAAAACCGGCTCCATGAGCAGGCCGGCGTGGTTCAGCTCGGCCAGCATCCGTCGGGCCGCCGCCGCCGGGACCCCGGCCAGACTGGCCGCGGCGAGCAGGCCGATGTCCGGGCCCGGATGCCGGCCGAGGAGCCGGAACAGCCGCGCCACCTCCGGGCCGAGGTGCCGGTACGACCACGAGAACACCGATCGCACATCGGTCGCCGGGCTCTCACCGGCGAGGACGTCGAGCGCACCATCCTCGTCGCGGAGCTGCCCGGCGAGCATGGCCAGCGACGACCGCGGATTGGTAGCGGCGCGGGCAGCGACGATGCTGAGCGCGAGGGGGAGCTGCGCGCACCGGGAGACGATCTCCTCGACGGCGTCCGGCTCGGCGGCCACCCGGTCCTCGCCCAGCCGATTGGTCAGGAGCTGCCGCGCGTCGGCCCGATCTAGTACGTCGAGCGTCAGCGGTTGCGCGCCGTCGAGCGCGACGAGATCGGCCATGCGGTTGCGGCTGGTCACCAGGACCAGGCAGGACGGTGAGCCGGGCAGGAGCGCCCGCACCTGCTCGGCGTCCCGTCCGTTGTCGAGCACGACCAGCATGCGCCGCCCGGCTGTGTGGCTGCGGTACAACGCGGCCTGCTCGTCGAGGTCGGCGGGGATGCGCCAGGCGGGGACGCCGAGCGCGTCGAGGAACCCGCGTACCGCCTTCGCCGGTTCTGTGGGCGCCTCCTCCGGGTCGAAGCCCCGCAGGTTCACGTAGAGCTGACCATCGGGGAACTGATCGGCCCGCAGGTGGGCCCAGTGCAGGGCCAGGGCGGTCTTACCGACGCCGGCCGTGCCGGAGACCGCCGAGATGACGACCGCCGTCGGCTGTGCGTCCCCGTTGTCGAGGACCGCGTCGAGGCGGGCGAGTTGATCGACGCGTCCGGCAAAGCCGCGTACATCCAGCGGCAGCTGCGCGGGCGCCGGCAGCGGTGCCGGCGCCCGGCTCGGGGATGACCCGGTCGCTTCCGGGTCGAGCAGCGCCCATGCGGCGTCGTCGTCGGCTGCGAGCACGGCCTGGCGCATCGCCTGCAGCCCGGGCCCAGGCCCCACGCCGAGCTGCTCGGCCAGGACGCCGCGGGCCTGCTCATAGGTCTCGAGGGCGGCGGCCGAGTTGCCGGTGAACCACGACGCGGCCACGAGCAGCGACCAGCCGCTCTCGCGCAGCGGCTCGGCTAGGACGTGGCGCCGCAGCCCGGCGACCGTGTCGGTGTCCGCGCGCAGGCGCAGCTTCGCTCGGGCGAGCCGCTCCAGGACGGCCGGCCGGCGTTCACCCAGCTCGGCCCGGACCGCGTCCAGCACCGGCCCGGTCCGCAGGCCCTCGAAGGCGTGGCCGCGCCAGGTCGCCAGGGCGCGCTCCCACTGCTGCGCCGCGGTGACGGGATCACCCGCGCTCCAGGCGGTGTTGCCGCGCTCGGCATGGCTCAGGAATCGCTGCAGATCGACCGACTCGGGCCGTGTATGCAGCACGTATCCGACGGCACGACGCTCCAGCGTGCACCCGGTGTCAGCGAGGACCCGGCGCAGGCCGCTCAGGTAGGTGATCACGTTCGGGGTCGCGGAGCTGGGCGCGTGGTCGGGCCACAGTTCGTCCACCACCCGGCTCACCGGCACCGGCTGACCGGGGCGCACCAGCAGCAGGGCCAAGACGGTGCGCTGCTTGGGACCGCCAAGGTGAAGCGGGGTGCCGCCATAGAGCGCATCCACCGGTCCCAGTACCCGGAACTCGACGTCCATCGGCCTCCCCAGGTGTGGTTCGACGCTCATGTATACCCGATTTCAAAGCCGATCGTGGACCCGGCCGTGCTACCCGGACGCCGGCCTATCGGATTTCTATCGACGCCTGCCGTACGGTCCCGGCTCGGGCCCATCGACACGGTGGAGCCCGGCGGAGGCCAGCCCACCGGCCCGTGGAAGGGCCCTTCTGGCCGATGACCACGGAGCCGGCGCCCCGCACCACGGGACCCCGGGCGGCCGGTATCCGCCACCGAACCTCAGCGACATGCCACTGTGAGGAGTTGCTCATGACCGACCATTGCACGGGAAGCCGGCGAAGATGGCTACGGACCTTGCTGGTGCCGCTGGCCGCGTCACTCGCCATCGCCACGCTGTCGGCCACGCCGGCCTCGGCCGTGGAGCTGCTCATGGGGGCGCCCGCGAACGCGGCGCCGCCGGGCGGTGACGACACCGGCTGGGCGGGTCGCGGCACCGCCGGACACGTGGCGCCAGCGCCGCGTGGGCTGGCGGTGGTGGCTCCGCCGCGGGCGATCAACGGGCGGGACGTGTCCAGCCACGACCACAACGGTGGCAGGACGGTCGACTGGCCGGCGTGGCGGGCGGCCGGCGAGGAGTTCGGGTTCGTCAAGGCGACCGAGGGCACGACCTACACCAACCCGTACTTCAGTGGCGACTATCGCGCCGCGAAGTCCGCCGGCATGTACGTCGGGGCATATCACTTCGCCCGGCCGGACCTGGGCGATCCGGTCGGGCAGGCGAACCACTTCGCCGACCAGATGCAGTGGACCCGCGACGGCCGGACGCTGCCGCCGTTCCTGGATGCGGAGTGGCCGTACGACAAGGGGATACCGGACTGCTATGGCCTGTCGCAGGCCGCGATGCGGTCGTGGATCAGCTCGTTCCTGAGCCAGGTCGAGAGCCGGATCGGCACGACGCCGATGATCTACACGAACGTCAACTGGTGGAACCCGTGCACCGGCAACAGCGGCGCGTTCGCCCGGTACCCGCTGGACATCAGCAGCTGCCTGAGTGCGCCGCCGTCTGCGCCGGGCTGGGGCGGCAACTGGACGTTCTGGCAGTACGACATCCCGGACTGCCGGCGGGGCGCGACGCAGGACTTCGACGTGTTCAACGGCACCCTGGCCGACCTCGCCGCGCTGGCCGGTGGCGGCGTGACCCCGACGCCGGGTTCGCCGGCCGGGGCGTCGGTGGTGCATGACGGGTACACCAGCGAGTTCACCGTGAACGCGGCCGACGGGCATCTGCAGGAGACGTACCTGGCCCGCCTCGGCGGGGCATGGGGGACGCAGGACCTTTCGGCGTCGGCGGGCACGCCGGCGGTCGCGGGGCAGCCGGTGGCCGTGGTGCACGACGGGTACACGAGCGTGTACACGGTCGACGCTGGCAACGGGCATGTGCAGGAGACGTACCTGGCCCGCCTCGGCGGGGCATGGGTGACCCAGGACCTGGGGGCGGTGGCGGCGGCGCAGACGCCGGCGGTCGTGGTCCACGACGGGTACACCAGCGTGTTCACGGTGACGCCGGGCGGGCAGCTGCAGGAGACGTATCTGCCGGGGCTGGGCGCGGCGTGGACGACGCAGCCGCTACCGGCGGCCGGGAGCGCGCCGGGGCTGTCGGCGGTCGTGCACGACGGGTACACCAGCGTGTTCTCGGTCTCGACCGGCGGGCAGTTACGGGAGACGTTCCTGGCCCGGATGGGCGGGTCATGGGTGAGCGGGGATCTGGGCGCGGCTGCGGCCGCGCAGACGCCGGCCGTTGCGGTGCACGACGGCTACACCAGCGTCTACACGGTGACGTCGGCCGGGCAGCTGCAGGAGACCTTCCTGCCCCGGCTGGGGGCGGCGTGGACGACGCAGCCGCTGCCCGCGACCGGGGTGACACCGGCGTTGTCGGCGGTCGTGCACGACGGATACACCAGCGTCTTCTCGGTGACGTCGGGCGGCCACCTGTCCGAGACGTTCCTGGCCCGGCTCGGCGGCGCCTGGATCAGCCAGGACCTCACCACGGGGGCGGGGACGCCGAACGCGGTCGGCCGGCCCTCGGCGGTGGTTCACGACGGGTACGTCAGCGTCTTCACCGTCGGCGCGACCAGCGGGCACGTGTCCGAGACCTACCTGCCCCGCATCGGTGCGGCCTGGGCCAGCCACGACCTGACCAGCACCGCCGGCACTCCGGCCGCGCGGCCGTGAACCGGCGAGAGGGAGCGACGATGTTCATCACCAGGACAATTACCGCGGTAGCCGTCACCGTGCTGGTCGCGCTCGTCGCGCCGGGCGTGGCGTCGGCGGCACCGGCCGGTGGGCCGGAGGTGGCACGGCCGCAGGGCGTGAGCACCGATGGACGGGCGCTGCAGCCGGGCGGCGCGCCAGCCGCGCCGAGGACCGGGCTCGCGGCGGCCGATCCGGGGCCGCGGCTCACCCGCGCCGAGATGCTGACCCGCGCCCGGACGTGGGCCGACAACCCGGTGCCCTACAGCCGGGAGGTGTTCAAGAACGGGTATCGCACGGACTGCTCCGGATACGTGTCGATGGCCTGGCACACCGACCGCAACTACTGGACCGGCGACCTGGACACGATCGGCGTGTCCATCGGGTACGACGACCTGCGCCCCGGCGACATGCTGCTGTACCACAACCCCGAAAACCCGGTGAACGGCTCGCACGTGGTGCTGTTCGACCACTGGACCGGTGCGGTCGGCGGGGACTTCCTCATGTACGAGCAGACGAAGCCGTCGACGAAGCACCGCACCTGGTCTCAGGCGGGGTACAGCCGCAGCAAGTACAAGCCGTTCCGGTACGTCGGCGTCATCGAGGACGCGCCGGCGGGCGGCTCGACCGGTGGGCAGTCGGTCGTCCATGACGGCTACACCAGCGAGTTCACGGTGAACGCGGCCGATGGCCACCTGCAGGAGACCTTCCTGGCCCGCCTCGGCGGGGCGTGGGGGACGCAGGACCTGTCCGCGTCGGCCGGTACGCCGGCGGTCGCGGGGCAGCCGGTGGCCGTGGTACATGACGGCTACGTCAGCGTGTTCACCGTGAACGCGGGCAACGGCCACCTCCAGGAGACGTTCCTGGCCCGCCTCGGCGGGGCGTGGGTGACCCAGGACCTCGGGGCGCTCGCCGGGGCGCAGGCCCCATCGGTGATGGTGCACGACGGCTACGTCAGCGTCTTCACCGTGACGCCCGGCGGGCAGCTGCAGGAGACGTACCTGGCGAGGCTCGGCGCGGCGTGGGCGACGCAGTCGCTACCCGCGTCGGGGGTCTCGGCGAACAGCGCGGCGGTGCTGCACGACGGCTACGTCAGCGTCTTCACCGTCGGCACCGGCGGGCAGCTGCGGGAGACCTTCCTGGCCCGGCTCGGCGGCGCCTGGACCACCCAGGATCTGGGCGCGGCGGCGGCGGTGCAGGCCCCGGCGGCCGTGGTCCACGACGGCTACGTCAGCGTGTTCACGGTGACGTCCGCGGGGCAGGCGCAGGAGACGTACCTCGCCCGGCTGGGCACGGCGTGGGGGACGCAACCGCTGCCCGCGACCGGTGTCACTGCGGCGCCGGCCGCGGCGGGGCACGACGGGTACGTCAGTGTCTTCACTGTCGGCACCGGCGGGCAGCTACGGGAGACGTACCTGCCCCGGATGGGTGCGGCGTGGGTGACCCAGGACCTGGGCGCCGGGACGCCGAGCGCGGCCGGCCGGCCCGCGGCGGTGGTCCACGACGGCTACGTCAGCGTCTTCACCGTCGGCGCGACCGGCGGGCACGTGTCCGAGACCTACCTGCCCCGCATCGGTGCGGCCTGGGCCAGCCACGACCTGACCAGCACCGCCGGCACCCCCGCCGCGCGGCCGTGACCCGGCACTGACCGGAGCAACCGTGACCGTCCGGGTGGCCGTGCGACACCGGCCGCCCGGACGGCACGTGCAGTTCCGCCCCAGCCCGGCCGCGCGCTCCCGCCGGGCCCGGGCGTCGGCGGCGTCGCTGCGGGCAGCCGAGGTCCGGCACAGCTCGCGGATCTCCTCTCGGCCGGCGGCGCCGAGCCGGGCGGCGCTCGGCCGGGCAGCCGCCCCGACGATCAGCGCGTCGACGATCAGCATGCCGTAGCCGTGCTGGCGGGCCAGGTCCGGCGCGCGACCGGCGTGCTCGACGGCGGCGCCGGTCTCCCCCGCGCCGCGTGCCCCTCCGCCAGCCCGATCGGGGCCCGGCCAGCTCGTCCGCAGCGGAACCAGCAGGGCCGACCGGGTAGCGTCCTGGCGCTGCTGCCGGCCGCGCTTGTACCGCCCCTGGCCTTGCCCAGCAAGGCCGACCCGTCCGGAAACCTACCAGTGCCGGGTGGCCGCTCCGGAGTTGCGGGTGATGGCCTCCGAGCTGGTGTGGTGGAACACCGAGGAGACCGCGCCCCGGCCTGGCCCAATGAGCCGCAGCCAGATGTTGCGCTGGCTGAACGACGAGCGCCATGAGATCCGCTGGGTGCCGCGCGGGTACTCCAGGTGCAGGTGCGTCTGGACCGACACGTCCCGGTAGAGCAGCGACCCCGGCTGCACCAGGATCGTCTCGCCCGGGGCCAGGTCGCGCAGGAACGTGTTGCCCGGCGAGTGCAGCAGCAGGCCGGGGCTCTGCTGGGCGGTGAACAAGTCGCCGAACTGCCCCAGCGGGTAGTGGGTCTCGCGGTCGTCGCCGGTGCCGGTGTCGTACCAAACGCCGGTCGGCTGCCAGGTGTAGGTGATGTTCCCGGTGGCGGTGAGGAACCGGTGCTCGCGGGTCCACACGTGCCGGCCCGGCATCAGCGGCAGCGCGATGAGCTCGCCCGGCCGGTCGCCGGACAGCGCCAGCCGGCCCGGGCCGCGGGCCTCCACCATGATCAGCGGCAGGCCGGCAAGCATCCGGTTCCAGCCCCCGGCGAGCGAGGTGTTGCCCAGCTGCACGCCGGCGTCGCTCCACAGCAGCGCGTGGTGCGAGAAGTAGATCCACTCCTGGCCGGACAGCGCGAAGTCGGCGACCGGCACGTACTTGCCCTCGAGCTGCACCCGCGACTGCCCGAACTGGATGCGGGCCATGTCCTTGACCGGCGGCTGCTCGATCCATCCTGAGCGGGTCACGATCTGCCGCACGTCCAGCGCCACGCCGCAGCTCGGGCAGGACGGCCCGCTGGGCGGGTGGGACATGCGGCAGTACCGGCAGACGACGTACCCCTCGGTCATCGGGCCCTCATTCCGACAGTCCGGGCGCCTGGGCGCGCAGGAACGTGCGCCAACTGGTGTCGATCTCACGCGGCGCGGGGCCGGTCCTTGATCGGGCGAGGATGCGGCGGATGGTGCCGGCACCGATGCGATGGCCGAGGCCGACGAGTTCGCCTTGGATGCGGCGATGTCCCCAGCCGGGGTTCTCCTTGGCCAGGCGCAGGATCAGGTCACGCACGTCGTCGCTGATCGGTGGTCGTCCGGGGTCGGTTCGGGTAGGTCCAGTGCCGGCGGACCAGCCGGCGGTGCCAGGCCAGCAGAGTGGCCGGGGTGACGATCCGATGCGTCCACAGTTCCCGCGGCAGAGCCCGGACCAGCGCGGACAGCACCGCCCGTTCCGGCCACGACAGCCGCGGCCGACCGACCTGCCGTCGCAACACGGCCACCTCGTGGCGCAGCACCAGCAACTCGGCGACCAGCGTGGACTCGCTCCGCGTGGCCTGCGGCAACCAGCCGAACACCCGCACCGCACTCAGGTACAGCAGCCGAACAAACACGCCTACCATCCTGCGCCACTGTCGCGAAACAGCAGCTCACACCATGTGCGACGAGTTTTGGCACGGTACAGGGCCTCGTTGTACCAGGCCACGAAGTCGGTCATGAACGCGCGGGCGTGGGCCAGGCCGGCGAACCGGTCGGGGAACACCGGGGCGTACTTGAGTGTCTTGAACCACGCCTCGCTGTAGGCATTGTCGGTACTTTAACCGGCCAACACCAGAAACCCGGCCCGTTAGCCGGTTAATGCCAACGACAATCCGTTTTCCGAGGCCCAGTTCAAGTCGTTGAAGTACCGCCCAGCCTTCCCCGGCCGGTGCGGCTCACTCGCCGACGCCCGCGCGTTCTGTCACACGTTCTTCAACCACTACAACCACGTCCACCGGCACAAGGCCCTCGGCCTGCACACCCCGGCCTCGGTGCACTACGGCACCGCCGCCGACATCCGCGCCAACCGCCAGGTCGTCCTCGACGCCGCCCACGCCCGCAACCCCGAACGATTCAGCAAACCACCCACCCCATCCCTACTGCCCGTCGCGGCGTGGATCAACCCGCCAACACCGGCCCCTCAGATACAGACCGCATAACCAGCCCGTGTCTCACTTGACAGCTTCCGATTTTCGAGCGATGGACCGACGCAACCATGAGCAAGTACGTCAGGTACGAACAGTCCGGCGACGGCGGCACCCACCACCGGGCCATCCCGTACCCGTACTTCGGCGGCTACCAGATGAGCCCGTACCGGTTCTCGAACTAGCGAGCCGATGTCGCCGGCTCAGGCGTTGCGCGGCTGGATTCGTCTCGATACACGCGTTACCGCCACGCTCCGTCGAACGGCGCTATTACTCTACCCGCACCACTCACTTGCTCGAAGGTTCATTTTGAACAATTTCCATCTATAAATGTCCATCTAGATCCGATAGTGTCCTCGCCGGACATACGCCTACGAGGGGATCGGATATGTCAAAGATCAGAGGGGTGGTCGCACTGATGGGTGCGATCGCCCTGTCGGTGGTGGTGCCGGACATGCCCGCACACGCGGCAGACGCTACGACCATCCGTGGCGGCGCGGTATCGGTATACACGCCGGTCGGCTTGTCGGCTCGCGGCGCCGTAACGTCCGGCTCCGTGTCGTCCGGTGATCTGGACTTCACCATCCAGAACTGTGGCGGGCGTTACGAGGAGTTCAAGGTCTTCAGCGACCGCTCGGTACAGCACCGCTGGCAGATCGCGGTCAACGGTGAATACAGTCGGTGGGACCCGCTCAACGGTCAGGTGCTGTACAGCGAAATCAGCGGCTTCGTGAACGACTGCCGGATCGAGATCTTCGGTGTCGGCCTCGACATGCAGATGTACACCACCTTTCAGTACCTCAACAGCGGCGCTACCCCGCCGGGAGGGACCGCCTGGCCGACTAGCTGGGCCAGCCTCGCTGGAGGGTTTCATGGCGGACCGACCAGCCGGCTCTGGTACACCGGCAGTACCTACCTCTACGGTGTCTGCGCGACAGGTCTTGACTACCAACGGTGGTGCAATCACCACACCCAGCCCTATGGCTCCCCTTGGACCGGTTGGTACCTCGATGCGTAGGTATGCCCCGTTCCCATACGCACCCGCTGCACTTGTCAACCGGAACCACGCCGTCCACGCCATGTGGTGAACAATCCAGCCGCCACGCCTGTCACTGCTGCGAGCGCAGCCGGCCCGGTGGCCAGAAACAGGACGCTGCACAACGCGAGCAGAGACAGAAGCGCGATCAGATCAAGCAGTCGCTCTCTCGGTGTCCGCGGCCGCGGCAAAGTCCCCGCTCGTGGCCAGTGAAAGTCCCCACCTCGCAGGGGATTAGTTGATCTTTGGGGTCCTTCGGGGCCGAGACATGCGGCGCCAACCAGTACGTCTGCAGGCCCCGAAGGACCCCCCGCGGGCATGGCCTCCACATGATCGGTTGCTCGCTGGCTGCTCGGATGTTCGCTACCTGGCACGGACGGAGCCGTACGGCTCAGGAACTTGCCCGTTCCATCCAAAGTGGGCATCGGCATTTGCGGAGACCCGAGCCCGCTGACCAGCACGGACGTAGTCGGACTACTTCGGAGGTGCCGAGTCCTTCACGGACTTTTGGTTGCTATGCTTGAACTTGAGCGAGTTTATCGTCCACTTCGGACTTTTAATCCGTTGGTCAGGCGAGTGAGGTCGGCGGTGTGGCCTCGTCCTTGCATTGCGCGGAATCCAGATCCCGGCTGCGCGCAGACGCCCCAAGGCACCGAAGATCCCGCCGCGGTTTCCGCTATCGTCCCCAGCACGCCCGCCCGGGGTCGCTCCATGCCGGGGGCCGCGAGGTACGCGCCACTTGCCTCCCCGCGTGCGTGGCGTGGGTCATGCCTACCGGTGGCCATGGGACTACGTGTATTGGCCACACCTCCGCAAGGCGCGGGTGTCCTCCGGTCCTTGCGATCGTACGGGGCCGATCACCGGTTCCCGCCCGAAGATCATCTTGTCGATGAGCCCATCCAGAGCGTCGCCCGTTGTCATGAGCTGGACGGCTGTGTTACCCGCTGCTCGACGGTCAGTTGAGACAATCGTCGAGCGCCGTCGAACGGGTGGGATGTTCTGTGTGCCCCCGGCAGGATTCGAACCTGCGCCCGCGGCGATATTGTAATCCGACCGTTGCCTGCGTTCATCCGGTGTCGGCTGATGCCGGCCCGTGACGCATTCTGCAGATCACACGAACGTCTATTGTAGATATGAAACAAGCCATGATCGCTGAGTATGTGCCCAGGTCATGGCTTGCGTAATGTTGTACGCCGCGTAGGACTTGAACCTACAACCCGCAGATTAAGAGCTTGATCTTCGGCGACTCGTTGCTGCTGCACGTCCAATCGGTGCCCGATTTGACCGCTATAAGGGTATAAGCGGCTCGCGCGTTGGGCGTTCGGTTCCGGCGCGTGTTACCTAGTCCCGGCGCGATGGAGCGCCCGCGGAGCACCCGCTGAACCGCCGTCACCACGCCGACCGTCGATGGTGCTGCTCCGCGGTGTCCACGACCAGGTCGGTGAAGTCGATACGGTCCAGCTCGACCGGTTGCGTACCGCGTCGTCGGTCAGGTGAAGCAGCGAAACCCGGCGCGTGATCCGGGCCGCGTGCCTCGTCATCGCCGGCGTGTGGCCGGCACACCATCAGTGCGGTGCTCGGGAAGCCGATCGGCACGCCGGCGCAACTCGTCGGCGTCGTGGCCCACGAGTTGGTCCCGATCCGCGAACGCGGTTATGACGCTGGCCCTGCTGAGCTCGTCGAACAGGTCGAACCCGATTGACGACTTCCAGCCGCGGACGAGCCGAGGAGGCACAGAAATGGGTCGTGTCGCCACGCGCCGCCACGACGATCTCGACTGGGTTCAGGCACGATCGGCGGCATGACAGTGACTACCGTGATGCTGGGGGCCGCGTGGGGCCTGTGGCACGTGCCGCTGTACTTCCTCAACGGAACCGGACAGCACGACGAGGGGCTGTTCACCCAGCAGGGTGCGGTGTTCTTCCTGGGGCTCTTTCCGCTGACCTGCCTGATGTTGTTCGTCGCCGAGCGCCTCCGCGGTGGTGTGCCCGCGGCGATTCTGCTGCACGCGGCCTGGAATCTCACTGACGCACTCGTGCGGCCCCTGGGCGTTGGCGGTACGTGGCTGAAGCTCGTCCTCCTTGCCGGCGCGGCAGAAGCGGTCGGCGTCTCTTGGCAACGAACAGAGCGATGAGCCGCCCTGCGGCGAGTCGACCGTCGCGCACGACTCTGCTGCGGCAGGTTGCGCAGATCGGCCGCGGTCGCATGAGCCGAGATGTCGATGGGTGACTCCTCCATTCGTCGTGCTGGCATGACCTTCACCGAGGAGCATGGCATGACGACCGAGGGCCCAATGACGCCGGAGGCAGCGGCACTCCGGCATTTCCTCGACGTTCAACGGACCAGCGCACTCGCCATCATCGACGGCCTGACCGAGGAGCAGTTGCGTACGCCGGTCCTGCCGTCAGGGTGGACGCCGCTCGGGCTGATCGAGCATCTGGGGCATGCCGAGCGGCACTGGTTCCAGGAGGTGGCTTGCGGAACAGCGGTGGATTTGCCGTGGCCCGATGAGGGACGGCCTCACGTCTTCAGCACCAGCCATCCGGCCGCAGAGGTACTCGCCTTCTACCGCGAGCAGTGCGAACGTGGCAACGCCGTCCTGGCGACCATGCCACTGGACGCCCAGCCTGTCGGGCGGCACGGCGGCTGGCTCGACGCGGAGGTCACCGACCTACGTCGCATCGCGCTCCACGTACTCGAGGAAACCGCTCGCCATGTCGGACATCTCGACGCCGCGCGGGAGCTTCTCGACGGACGCACTGGACTCGGATCCCGGTAGGTCAAGCCTGTCGCCGCCACTGCAGGCGGGCGCCCGCGGCGCGGGTCGTCACCGTGTCGAGCGGGCCGCGATCCGGGTTGTGCCCAACATCGCGGTCGGTGGCAACCCCTGCGACCTCAGTTTCGGCGCGAAGGGATCGTGGGCTAGTCGTCAGTCCCCGCATGAGCGAGCCAAGCACCGCTGCGAGCACGAATCCGCCGTCGCGGAGCGCCGCCGAGCCCCCGACGGCGCGGGCGCTCTCATCCGGGCGCAGCACCACGTCGTGGCCCTGGAAACCGCGGTCCTCGAGAGGTTCTCGGACGCCAGGCCGTGCAAGCACAAGACCCGACGGCGCCCACCGGCGCCGCGACGGCCGAGGCCGCCCGGCTGCGTGGCCTGTCGGGCGACCGAACCGGCCGCCGGGTGGTTATTGACATGTCGACCTACGCCGCCGCAGCTGCCCGCCTCGCCCGCCCCACACCGCTAGGCAGTGTCTTCAAAGGATCACGGGTCAGGCATGATCTGGGTCCGTTGCATTGATCGATGCCCTGCTCAGGCAGGCTTGAACGGTGAAGCACTCGAACCGCCGGCGCCCAGTCCAGCTACCGCGGTCAGCGTTCGCCGGGTTCCGGTTCCCGCCTGACATCATCGTGGTCGCCGTCCGGCTCTGCTTGCGCTACAACCTGTCGTACCGCGACGTCGAGGAACTGCTGCTCGAGCGTGGTGGCGAGGTCGACCATGTCACGGTCTTCCGGTGGGTGCAGCGCTTCACGCCGCTGCTGGCCGACGCAGCCAGATTCGGCCGGCATGCGCCTGGCGACAGGTGGTGCACCGATGAGACCTATGTCAAGGTCAACGGCGTCTGGCGGTACGTGTACCGCGCCGTCGATCAGGATGGCCAGGTCATCGACGTGCTCGTCTCCGCCCGCCGCGACGCCGCGGCGGCACGACGGTTCTTCCGCCGGGCGATGGCCACGTTGAAGGTGTGTCCCACCGAGGTGATCACCGACGCTGCGCCGGTGTACCCGGCGGTGCTCGATGAGCTGGTCCCGTCGGCGTGGCACCACGTCGAACGCCACGCCAACAACCGGGTGGAAGCCGACCATAGCCAGCTCAAGCACCGGCTCAGACCGATGCGCGGGCTACAGACCGACCGGACCGCGCAGACGATCATCGCAGGACACGCCTTCATGCAGAACCTCCGCCGCGGACACTACGAACTCGGCATCGACGCCCCACGCGGACTCCGCGTCGTAGCGGCGTTCACCGAACTCGCCACCGCCATCTGAAACCGGTCGGCACTCGCGTCAACGCGCCCTCCGATCGGCAAATGCAACGGCGCCCCTGGGTCGGCGGCGATGCGGTAGGCGTCGAGCGGACGGTCGCTCGGTCAGCCCCACGTATCGGGCGCATCGACGACAAAGGCCGGCGGGCCGGTCCGGGCGGCGACTGGCTCGGCCGCGTTGGCGGAGAGGACGTCCTCGACGCACGCACGCGGGGGCCGAAATCCGCATCAGCAGGTCGGCCTCCGGGAGCCTCTCGATCGAGCGGCGGCTCCCGCGCTGTGTACGGGTTGTGGGCGAAGACCTCAGGGGCTCTGAGGCATGGCGTTGCAGAGTGAGGTCAGGGTGGTTTCCCAGGCGCTGTCCGAGACGGCCGAGTAGTTGACTACCAGGGCGTCAGGTGAGGATGACCTGGGCAGCGATTCGTGGCGGAAGTCGGAGAGAGAGCTGATCTGCAGGCCGTGGCGACTGGCGGACGCCAGGACCGCGGGTTCGGTGTGCGATGGGAGCTGGAGTACTGCCTGGAGGCCGGCCGGGGTGTCGGCGACCCGCACGTCGGGGGCGTTGCGGGCCAAGGCGGCGATCAGGTGGTCGCGGCGGCGGCGGTAGGTCTGGCGGCGGGTGCGTACGTGGCGGTCGAAGGCGCCTGAGACGATGAAGTCGGCGAGGGTCAGTTGTTCGAGCACGCTGACCGTCTCGACGTGTCCCTTGGCGGCCGCGACCTCCGGCAGGAGGTGGCCGGGCACTACCATCCAGGCCACGCGGAGGGCCGGTGCCAGTGACTTGCTGGCCGTGCCGAAATAGACGACGCGGTCCGGGTCGAGGCCCTGCATGGCGCCGACGGGCTTGCGGTCGTAGCGGAACTCGCCGTCGTAATCGTCCTCCAGGATCAGGGCGCCGGTGGTACGGGACCAGTCGAGGACGGCCGCCCGGCGTTCCGGAGACAGGACAGCTCCGGTGGGGAACTGGTGGGCGGGGGTCAGCAGGGCGGCGCCGACGCCTTTCAAGGCGACCAGCTCGTCGACTCGCGCGCCTTGGTCGTCGACCGAGAGCGGTGGGATGGTCAGGCCGGCGTCGCGCAGAAGCGCACGGTACAGATCCAGGCCGTAGGCCTCGACGGCCACCGATCGGGTACCGCGTGCTTTGAGCGCCTGGGCGATCAGTGTCAGGCCGTGGTGAAAGCCGGAGCAGATGACGATGCTCTTCGGGTCGGCCGACACGCCGCGGACACGGGCGAGGTAGCCGGCCAGAGCGATGCGCAGTTCCATCCGGCCGAGGGGATCGCCGTACCCGAAGGCCTCGTGCGGCGCCGTGCTCAGCACCCGGCGGGCGGCGGCGAGCCAGGCGGTGCGCGGGAACTCTGCGAAGTCTGCGGCGCCGGGCATCAAACCCTGCGTCGGCCGGGGCCGCTTCGGTGCGGCCGCGACGGGCGTACGGCGTAGTTCGGCCCGCCGGGCGACCCGGGTGCCGGAGCCTTGCCGCGCGGTAAGCCATCCCTCCGCGACCAGTTCAGCGTAGGTCTCCGTCACGGTGCTCCGGGAGACGCCGAGGTCGGTGGCAAGCGTGCGCGACGCGGGCAGGCGCGTCCCCGGCGCCAATCGTCCCGAGCGAACCGCCTCGCGCAGGGCGTCGGACAGCCCCGACCGTAGTCCGCTGCCGGTCAGCTCCAGGTAGAGGTCGACGCCGGCTTCAGCGAGCGAATTGGTCTGCGATTTTCCCACAGAAATGGATTCTACTACCAAACCATTTGCTTCCTAGCGTGGAAGGTACAACGTCGGATCTAGGAGTTCCCATGTCGTCCCATCGGATTTCCCCCGGTCTGGCCCTGGCAGGTGCCGCGCTCGCGTTCAACAGCCTCTATCTCGCCGCGGGCGCCCTGACCCCGCTGCTGGTGGTCTACCGAAAAGCGTGGAGTTTCCCGCCGGTACTGCTCACGGTGGCCTTCGCGGTCTATGCGATCGGGTTCCTCGCCGCCGCCCTCACCCTGGGGTCACTCTCCGACCACCTGGGCCGGCGGCCGGTGCTGCTCGGCGCCCTGGTCGTGCAGCTCGCGTCAAACCTGATGTTCCTCTTCGCCCCCGGCATCGGCTGGGTGATCGCGGGCCGGGTCGTGCAGGGGGTGGCCAGCGGTGCGGCGACCGCAGCGTTCACCGCGGTCCTCGTCGAGCTCGCGCCGGCCCAGCGGAAAGGTCTCGGCCCGCTCCTCGGCAGTGTCGGGCTCACCGGAGGCCTGGCCGCGGGTTCCCTGCTCGCCGGCCTGGGCATCCAGCTCACGCCACACGCCAACACCATCGTGTTCGTTGCGCTCATCGCGTTGACCATCGTCGGCGGCATCGCCATCCTCTTGTCGCCGGAGACGATCGGCCGCGGGCCCGGTGCGCTCGGCTCGATGATCCCCAATGTCGCCGTCCCTCCCAGGGCCCGCACGGAGTTCCTCGCCGCCGCACCGGTGGTCGCCGCGGTCTGGATGCTCGCCGGGCTCTCCGGAGGCCTGGCCCCGAGCATGGTTCAGAGCGTCTTCCACCGCGACAGCGGCCTGCTTGACGGGCTCGCCGGGTTCATCGCGCCGGCGGTCTCGGTGGTCGTCGGCCTGTCGTTCGCCAACGTCCGCGCGCGTACGGCGATGACCGCCGGCATCATCGCGTCCATCATCGGTCCGGTCGGCATCGCCGTCGGCGCCGCGGCCGGCAGCCTCGCCACGATGTTCGCCGGGCAGGCGATCGCCGGCCTCGGGTTCGGTGCGGCCTTCACGGCCGCCTTGGGCCTGATCGTCCCGCTCGCCGACCCGGACCAGCGCGCGGGAGCCGTCGCCGGGATCTATGTCGTCTCGTACCTCGGACTCGGGGCGCCCGTGGTGATCGCCGGAGCGCTCACCAACGTTCTCGGTGTCGTTGCGACCGTCGGCGGGTACAGCGCCGTGGTCGTGCTCCTCGCCCTGATCAGCCTTACCGCACAACGACGCCTCAAGCGGCGTACCCACCGGGAAGAAAGCAAGGTAGACACATGCCCTCCACCCACCACCAGCGCGTATTCCTCGCCGGAGCGTCCGGCGTGATCGGACTGCGACTGATCCCCCTGCTCGTCAAGGCCGGCTATGTCGTCGGCGGCATGACCCGCTCGGCCGGCAAGGCCGAGCAGCTGCGCGAACTCGGCGCCGAACCGATCGTCTGCGACGTCTTCGACCGAGACGCCCTGATGGAGGCCGTTCGGGACTTCGCACCCCACGTGATCCTCAACGAGCTGACCGATCTGCCGGACGACGTGGCAAGCATCGGCATCCACGCGCAGCGGAACGCCCGCATCCGTACGGAAGGAAACCAGAATCTGATCGACGCCGCACGGCAGAGTGGATCACCCCGGATTCTGGCCCAGACCGTGGCATGGCAGCTACCTGAAGGCCCCGACGCCCAAGCAGTGCTGGAGCTGGAGCGCTCCGTGCTCGCCGAGGGCGGTGTCGTGCTGAGCTATGGCCAGTTCTATGGGCCCGGTACCTATAACGAGGATCAAACGCCAGCGGATCCGCGAGTCCAGATCGACCGCGCTGCCGAGCGGACCGTCGAGCTGCTGGACGCGCCGTCGGGCGTTATCGTCATCACCGACTGAGAGCTGCCGGGCCGGGTTCCCCGGCCCGGCTCGGGTGATCGTAGAACCGTCCTGTGGCGCCAGCCGTCATCTTGTGACGGCTCGCAACGGTGACCGGTAACTTTTGTCCGTAGCGGTGATCCTTTTCCGGCTTCCGCTGGAGCAAGATCCACCGGTGATCATCGCCCGTCGCCTTCTCGTTGTCGTCGCTGCCGCCGCGCTGTCGGGCTGCGGCAGCAGCAGTACCCCCACCAGTGCGCCCGCAGCCGCGCCGTCCGTCCCAGCGACGACCGCTTCGAGCCCATCACCGTCCCCGACCGTGGCGAAGATGGACGCCAAAGCCGCCGCCGACGCGCTTGCCGCCGCTGGGCTGCCTGTCACCAACGTCGCGGCGCAGGACGAAAACACCGACCCGAACAACCTCCTCGGCAGGCCCGGCGGCTACCTGTCCCGGGCATCGTTCGACGTGCCCGGCGGTGACAAGGACGCCGAACCGTACGACATCGATCACGGCGGGGTGGTCGAAGTCTTCGCCGACGCGAGTGCGGCACAGGCCCGGTCGAAGTACATCCAGGACGCCCAGAAGTCGATGCAGATACTCGGCACCGAATACCACTACCTGAACGGGTCTGTTCTGGTCCGGATCACCGGAAAGGTGAAGCCGTCAGTGGCCAAGCCATTCGAGGCGGCCGTCGCCGGATTGAAGGTGGTGTAGCGGTCGACACCGCCGCGACGGGCGGCCACCAAACCCGGACCTGGCCGCCCACACCACTTGAGGAATCGCTGGGTGAGGTAGGACGGGTGCAGTGGCTGGCCGTCGACGCGGGTGAACACGTAGCCGGTGCCCTGCCAGGCTCTGTCTGCGGCGAGTCGTTCGAGGCGTTGCCGACGGGCGTGCTCGCGGAGGGCTTGGACGGTATGCCGGTCCAGGGCGATGACGCGGCGGCTGGCGGCGCTCTTCGGCGGCCCGATGAGGATCTTGTAGCCGACGCAGGTGAGTTGCTGGGCGATGGTCATCGTGCCGTGTTCGAGGTCGACGTCGCACCAGCGCAGCCCAGCCACTTCGCCGCGGCGTAGCCCGCGCAGGGCGATGAGCCACCACATCGCAAAGAGCCGGTCGGCGGCGACCCGGTTCAGGAACGTGGCGAGGCTCGGCGGTCCAGACGGCGACCTTTTCCCGGACGCCTTGCTGCCGCCATGCCTCGACTCGCTGCGGTGTCCAGGCGATGGCGTCCGAACGGGACCGGCTGGGCAGCTCGATCCGGCGGCGCGCGGTCCGAATCACCGAACTCGCACTCGTCGCCCCTGTGGACGACGCTGTCGACGGCCGACCAACAACACGCTTGATCACGTTTCCGCACAAGTAGGCTCCCCTCTAGGTCAAGGGGTTGGGGCGGCGAATGTTCTAGGTTGGTTGGTGGCGGGTTCGGTTTGTGACTTGTCCGAAGTGTCAGGTGTCGGGATTGGGCTGGCCGCGCTGGATTGCAGAGTCGCTCCCGGTTGTCCTGCTGGGCCCGCCACCCCGGATCGAGCGTGTTTGGCGTCGCGTGCCATGCGTTTGAAGACCACGTCGGACAGGTGACGCTTGAGTGCGCGCAGGGCTTCCATGGTGGTCTTGCCCTCGGCCAGCCGCCGGCGGTAGTAGGCCCGGCCGGGGTGTCGTGGCGGAGCTGGACGATCGCCATGATGTGCAGGACTCGGTTGATGCGTCGGTTCCCGGCGCGGGACAGCCGGTGGCGGCGTCGGTCGCCTGAGGATGCCTCGATGGGGGCGGTGCCGTTCCAGGACGCGAAGTGCGCGGCGGTGGGGAAGCGTTCGATGTGACCGACGTCGCCGAGCAGCCGGGCCGCTCCGGACGGGCCGATGCCGTTGAGGTCGGTGAGGCGGCTGCCCGCCGCACTGACGGACTCCCGCAGCTGCTTGTCCGCGGCCCGGATCTTCGCGTCGATCGCGGTGAGCTCGTCGATGAGCTCGCGGGCGAGCTGGTGACGGGTTTGCGCCACCATGCCGACCGGCTCGGGTGCGGTGCACAGCAGATAGCTGGCCTGGCCACGGGTCAAGGACTTCTTCGCCCCGCCGGGCACGAGTTCGAGCAGCAGGTGGTGGATCCGGCTGACGGTCTCGGTGCGGGCCCGGCCCAGCTCGTCGCGACGGTCGACCAGCAAGCGCAGCACGACCGCCGTGTCATCGGCTTGGACCTGGCGCAGTCCTGGGCTGCGCAGGCCGGCCACGGCAACGCTGTGCGCGTCGACCGGGTCAGTCCTGCGCCCTTGCCCGGTGTCGAACACCCGCACCCGTGCTGACAACTTGGCCGGCACGTCGATGACGGTCTCACCGTCGGCGACCAGACGCTGGGCGACGTGCCGGCCGATCCCCGCGCAGCCCTCCACCGCCCACGTCCGCTCCGCGAACCGGCGGCCGGCCTCAAGCATCCGCGTGTAGCCGCCGGTGTCCGTGCCGTACCGGCCCTTCGCCAAGACCTGCTCGCGCTCGTCGATCACTTCGATCGTCGCTGACCGCTTATGCGGGTCCAATCCGATCACCACACGGCCTATCCGCTCCGCCTCCTCGTTCGTACACTGTGGACGATCGGCGAGGAGGGCAACGCTACTTCGAGCTGGGCAAGCCCCTCTTGAGCCACTCCCGGCCACGGTGACCAGCGGGCGCAGGCCAAATGAGAGTCACACCCAACTACTGTGGACAGCCGATGATGAGAGCAACCCGCTGATCACCTCGACCCAGCCTGGCCGGGCTGAGGTCGTAGATCAAATTGAACAAGTAGCCAGATGAGAGTCACACCCAAACTCAGGTGGACAGCCGCAGAAGAGAGCGATCCCACCGGCTACCTCGACCCAGCCTGGCCGGGCGCAGGTCGTAGATCCAATTAAAGAAGTAGCCGCCGGGCGCGAGCGCAAGGACGTCGGCGTCGGCCCGGATGTACGCGAACCGTTCGCCCGTCGGTGTGGTGGCCGCTGTCGTACGTCAGGTTGAGATCCACGGCGACGAGGTACGCGTAGCCGAGCAGCAGCACCCACAGGGCACCCAGTGCCGGCACTGCCGACACCCGGTCCGCGCTTCCGTCCGTCCGGTTGGCGTACCGGGCGCAGAGCACCATCGGGGCGAGCAGGAACACGCGATCGCCACGCCGCCCACCGCGGCCGGGACCAGCTCCTACGCGGGCCCGTCCGGTCCGCACAACACCAGCACGGCCAGCGTCAGCGCCGCCGCGGCCGCGACGCGCTGCCAGGCGCGGGCCAGCAGGACCGGGGCCCGGCCGGGCCGGGCGTCGGCGGTCCGCGGGCCCGGGACGCCGCGCACGGCCCCGACCAGCACCGCCCCGGCCGCGACGACCAGCGCCACGGTGGCCACCGCGAAGCACGCCACGGCCACCAGGTGCGGCGTGCGCCATCGGCCGGCGGCTCTTTACACTGCCAGCAGCAGTACCACCGCGGTCGGCAGCGCGAGCCCGACCGGCCACACCAGCGGCGAACGGACGCCACGGCGGTACGCCAGCAGCGGCGGCACCAAGGCCAGCACGCACAGGCCCGGCACCCCGGCCGCCGCGAACGCGTACACGTCGACGTTCGGGCTGTACACGCCCGTCTGCCAGGTCAGCCCGGCCATCCACAGCTGGACCACCGAGGCCGCCCCGAGCGCCGCCAGCGCGATCCACGTCGCCGCCACCGCCAAGCTCCCGCGCCGTGCCATCGCATCGCCTCTCCGTCTGCCGCCGGCCCCGAGCGGTCCGGCATCGGTGTCATTCTTGGCGCGGCCGCAGCACGGTGACTCACAAAATTGTGCCACCGGGGCGCGCAATGTGGCGCCGCCTCCACTCGTCTAACAGGCAGGAGGTGGACGTGACGTACGAGGACTTCGTCAACTCCCGGCTCGCGGCCCTGGCCAGATATGCCGTGATGTTGACCGGAGATCGACATGCGGCGGAGGACCTGGTGCAGGAGACGATGGTCCGGGCGCAGCTGCACTGGAAGAAGGTCAGCCGAGCCGACGTGCCCGAGCGCTACGTCAAACGGATGATGGCGAACCTGTACGTCGACTGGAAACGCGGTCCCTGGTGGCGGCGCGTGCTGCTGCGCGCCGAGCCCGACGCGACGGTCCCGGTGGCCGCCGACATCGCCGAAGGCGCCGCGGACCGCGACCTGCTGTGGACGGCCCTCGCGCGGCTGCCCCGCCAGCAGCGGGCCGCCGTGGTGCTGCGCTACTACGAGGATCTGCCGGACGCGGAGATCGCCGCGGCGCTCGGCTGCACAGTCGGCACGGCGCGGGGCTACATCTCCCGCGCGCTGGTCACCCTCCGATCCCGTCTGAACGGCCGGGATCTCATCGCGGAAGGAGCACGGTGAACGACGACGACCTGCGGGCCGCGTTCGCTCGCCCCGAGCTGGAGCTGCTCGACATCGCACAGCTTCGACGGAACATCGACGCCGAGGTGGTGCGCCGCCGCAGACGCCGCGCCGCAACGCTCACGAGCGTCCTCGCGGCCGCGGTCGTGCTGGTCCTCGGTGTACCCACGGCGGTGTGGCTCGGGGTGAGCCCGGAACGGAACATCGGCCTTCCCGCCCAGGGCGTCGCGGACAGCATGATGCCCGCCCGCCCGCTGAACATCCTGCTGCTCGGCATCGACCCCTACGAGTTGGGCCATTCCGACACGATCATGATCGTGCACGTACCGGCCGGCGGCACCCGGGTCGACCTGATCTCGATCGAGCGGGACGTGGTCACCGACATACCCGGACACGACCCCGACAAAATCAACAGCGCGTACCACGTCGGTGGGGCGGATCTCGCCACGAAGACGGTCGAGAAGCTGACGGGGGTGCCGCTCGACGGCGCGGTCGTCGTGCGCCTCGGCGCCGTCGAGAAGATCACCGATTCCGTCGGCGGTGTCCGGATCTGCCTGGAACGCCAGGTCACGTCCATCCACACCGGGCGGGTCTACCCGACCGGGTGCCAGACGATCGACGGCGCCATGGCGGCGGACCTGCTCCGCCAGCGCCGGGACCAGCCGCTCGGCGCGTACGACCGGGATCGCAACGCGCAGCGGTTCCTCGCCGCGCTCGTGGCGAAGGTCGTCGCGCTGAACCTGCTCACGGACTTCGACAAGGTCAACAAGATCGCCCGGACCGACGGGCTGACCGTCGACCTTTCCGGCGTCACGCTCTCGCAGCTCTACCTGCGACTGAAGGACGGCAAGGCCACCGACATCGTCGGAATCGGCGTACCCGAGTTCCACACCGTCGTCAGGGACGGCTTGAACAGCGAGGCGCTGCCGAAGGACGCCGCCCAGCTGTTCGCCGACGTCCGGGCCGACACCGTCGACGAGTTCGTGGCCACCCACCCGACGTGGGTAACGCCGATCCGGGTCTGACCGTCGGAGCCGCCGAACCGCCCCACCCGGTTTACGCAAGCACCCGGTGGGGCGTTTCCGGCCGCGGGCGCACCGCCTTCGGCCGGACATTGAACTACGCTGTCGTTTCCACCGAGCCGATCGACACCTCTGTCGCACACCCCGCGCGGCGTTACAACTACTGGCTCGGCGGCAAGGACAACTTCGCCGCCGACCGGGCGTCCGGCGACGCCATCGCCGTCGCCTGGTCGAGCGCGCCGATCGCCGCGCGCGAAAACCGCCGGTTTCTCCGGCGAGCGGTGCGCTACCTCGCCGGTGAGGCGGGCATCTGGCAGTTCCGCGGCGGAGGTTCTGCATGAACGCGACGGGCCCGTCCCGCGTAGTCCAGGTCCGTACGGGCCTGTCCCACGGCGACCGAGCACCCGCGGAGCGCCCAATCGGACGGTTCCGGTCAGCGCCGATCCTGTTGGGATGTGCACGCAGCCGGCGCGGGTCCGGCACCTGCCGCAACCGCTCCAGCAGCGACGACGCCACCGACAACGGCTCGGTCCCAGCAGGGCCGGCCGTGAGTTCGGCCTCCCACAACGCCAGATCAGCGAGGTGGTCAACAACCGGGTCGAAACATGATCTTCAGGCGTAGACACCCGAAAGATCATCAGAGTCGCGCTCGTCCCACAACTCCCGCCTCGTCCGGCCCCGGAACGAACAAAAGACCTCAAGCCGGAACAACGCCGGGGCCGTGGGGTTAGATCAGACCCCTGGGGGTAGCGCGAAATCCGCGCCGATCCGGGAGGATGTCATGGCCACAGTCGGTTTCGTGGGCCTCGGGGACATGGGTTCCCGCATGGTGCCCCATCTGCTGCGCTCCGACCACCGGGTAGTTGTCTTCGACGTCGTACGGGACCGAATTGATGCGATGACGGCGCTGGGGGCCGTCGCGGCCGATAGCCCAGCCGCAGCCGCACGCGACACGGATGTGGTGATCAGTACCGTGATGTCCGACGACATACCGGTGGCACATCTGGGACAGGACGGCATCCTTGCCGATATGCGACCCGGAGCAGCCCTGGCGGTCCTGTCGACGACGACTCCGGACATGCTGCAGTCGGTTGCGTCGAAGATGCCGGCGGGCGTACACCTCGTCGACGCCCCGCTCATCGGCGGCGTGCGTTATGCGTCGGAAGCCGCGTTGACCGTGTTGCTGGCGGGCTCCGACGACGCGATGGCGTTGACCGAGCCGATCCTCAGAACTTTCGGGGATGTCGTTCGTGTCGGGCCGCTCGGGTCCGGCGTGGCCTACAAACTGATCACCAATGTGGTCGTCATGGCTGCCGAGGCGGGGTTGCGCGAAGCACTCGACCTGGCCGACATTCTCGGTGGCTCGTACCAGACCACGCTCGATCTGCTGGCCCGCGGTCCGATGGCGGCGGTGGTGAAGCGTGCGTTGGATCGTGACAATCCGCGTCCCCTTCGCGATTCGGCCCTCGACTTCGATGTGCTGGTGGCCGCAGGCGGAGAGGACAACTTGCCGATCTCGGCGGCCGGGCGTCGCCGGCTCTGGGCCGCCGCGGAAGCCGCTTCCCCACCTCCGGTCTTCGTCGACCTGACCTCCCGCATCACAGCGCTTCCCAGGTTCCGCGGCGAATAGACAAGTGGTCGGCTGCGCGAACACGGGGGGTAAGCCCTCGCCGGTTGCGCCGCGATGAGGTACCCGCCCAAGGTCGGGCGCCCGTTTCGCCCGGACCACAGCGGGTAGCGCACATGCGAAGGCTGGTGACCATTCGGGAGAGCTTCTCCCGCTCGCTTTCACAGCTAGGAGGAATGCGATGGTAAGCCTGCCCAAGCGTGACCCGGCAAAGGACAACCTGCTCAGCCCGGGAAATGCGGCGCTCATCATCATCGACTATCAGCCGCCGCAGATCACCACCGTACGGTCCATGAACACCGGGCGGATGCTCAACAACATGATCGCGCTTGCGCGCCTCGCCAGGGTGTTCAATGTGCCGACCATTCTTTCGACCGTCAACGTGAAGTCGGGCGTGAACCAGGACACGGTCCCGCAGCTGAAAAACGAACTCCCCGACATTCCCTCGTATGACCGGACGCAGATCAACGCGTGGGAGGACAAGGAGTTCCTCGACGCGGTGAAGGCCACGGGGCGCCGGAAGCTGATCATGGGCGCGCTGTGGACGGAAGCGTGTCTGCTGTTCCCCAGCCTGGACGCGCTCAACGAGGGATACCAGGTCTTCCCGGTGGTCGACGCGCTCGGCGGTACGACGATCGAGGCGCACGAGAATGCTCTCGAGCGTATCAATCACGCCGGAGCGCAGCCCACGACGTGGAACTCGGTGGCGTGTGAGCTCCAGCGGGACTGGGCCCGCACGGAGACCGTGGAGGGCTTCCTGCAGACCGTCATCGACCAGAACGAGGACTGGGGTTGGTTCGAAGAAATGCGCGGGCGCGGCAAGCGCCAGCAGACTCCGGTCGCCGTGTAGCGCTGGACTCCGGTCGCCGTGTAGCGCTTCCTGGTTAGCCGGTGAGTCAGCCCGAACATCCAGCTACGGCGGCCGTCACCCGGCCGGCGGCACCGCACGGAGCCGCCGGATCGGCGTGGCAGCCGCTGCGGCTTTACGCGTTCCGGGTCCTGTTCGTGGCTCAGCGCGCGCACCGACGCGTACCTGGAGACAAATGTCGACCGCGAAGCACAGCGCGCTGGAGTTCCTGCTGACGTTGATGCTGCTCTTCGGCGTGACCACGATCGTGCGCTGGGTCGTCGGGCCGTCCGTCATCTCCGACGCGGTCCCGCAGATCCAGCTCCAGTTGCTGATCGTCGGCGTTTGCGTGGGGCCGCTCCTGGCCGGGCTGATCCTCAGCAAGCCCGGGAAGATCACGGGAGGCCACATGAATCCCGCGATCTCATTCGCCATGTGGCGGTTCAGGGTCTTTCCCGGTGCGTCCGTCGTGCCCTACATCGCCGCACAGCTCGCCGGATCCGTGCTCGGCGTGCTCGCGGCGCGGGCCCTGTGGGGCCGGGCGGCCGATGCCCCGCCGGTGGCCGACGCCGTGCTACGGCCAGGGCTCGGTTGGTCGGCCGGTGCGCTCTTCGCGGCCGAGGCCGCCAGTATGGGCGTCATCGTCTACCTCGTCGGGACGTTCCTGAAGAGCCCGCGAACGGCACCGCTCGTCCCGTGGTTGGTCGGGCTGCTCATCGGGGCGGCGATCCCCGTGCTCGGCACCACCACTGGAGGGTCGGTCAACCCGGCACGCCAGTTCGGCCCGGCGTTGATCTCGGGGCACCTCGACTACCTCTGGGTGTATCTCCTCGCCCCCGTGGTGGGCGCGGCGGTGGCCGCTACCGTGCTCGACCTCGTACACAGGCGCGGCGTCGTGCTCACCCACCGGCTCTGCGGCACCAACCCGGACGGCTCCCGCCTGCGCCGACGACCCGGATGACCGTGCCGCCGGGTCGCCCGGCAATCTGCGGCGTTCGTGCGTTCAGCCGATGCGGTCCAGCAGCGCGCGCAACGCTGCGCAAAGGTCTTCCTTGGCGTGCCAGGCTGTGGCGATCGGTGCGGCGATCGCCTCGGGCAGGTTGGACAG
The DNA here is from genome assembly GCF_049995355.1 of Dactylosporangium sp. McL0621. Taxonomy (NCBI): domain Bacteria; kingdom Bacillati; phylum Actinomycetota; class Actinomycetes; order Micromonosporales; family Micromonosporaceae; genus Dactylosporangium; species Dactylosporangium sp. McL0621. The sequence continues at coordinate 11,366,022 of NZ_CP188259.1, read as the reverse complement.
CTCGTCGAGGAGGGCGTCGACGTGTTCGCCGCGCATCCGGGGGCGTTGCGGGTCAGCCGGATACGTAGGGGTCATCGCCGGCGAACGGCACCTGACGAGCGTCCTGACCGCGTACACCGCGCACTACAACGGCCACCGCCCACACCGATCACTCGGACAACGACCACCCAACCCACCACCGCAGGTCGTTGACCTCGACGCCGCCCGCGTCCGACGACGCCCGATCCTGGGTGGATTGATCAACGAATACCCGCAGGCAGCGTAGCCGAATCTCATTTGCGAGCCCAACACGTTCAAACCCAACCAGTAGCTGGCGGCGCCACTCGCCTGTTCACCGGCGCGCAGTCGCTCCCCAGCGCACCGCCACAGCCGGAACCCCAGCCAGCTCGGGCCGGTGAGCGGCCTTCGCCAGCTCGTGGCAGAGTACGAAATTGATCGAGCGCGGGCACCGGCTACTTGAGCGGTCACGTGATCTTGGCTGTCTCCGTGTCCGATGGAGGGGTTGACTCGTTTGCAATGACGCATGATCGACTGTCGGGGTCACTGTGGGAAATCCGGTTGACCGGCGTGATGGGGTGGCGCCATGGTCAACCTCTCCGCTGGACTGTCCCCGGCTGCCCTGCATGCTATTGCTGATCTGGAGCGCCGTGTGGTCGCGGCCGACGGCGGGCGGCTGAAGCTGGAGTGGAATGCGTTGCGCCACCGTTCCGGGCAGGACGTCGAGGATGTCCTGTGGTGGGACGGTGAGCGGCTGCTGGGGTTCTTGGGTATCTATACGCACGGCGCGCCGACCATCGAATTGGCCGGCATGGTCGATCCCGCCGCGCGGCGGCGCGGGATCGGCACCGCACTGCTGGATGCCGGGCTACGGGTATGCCAGCAGCGCGAGCACGCCTCGGTTCTGCTGGTCGTGCCTCGCACCTCGGTTGCGGGAGGATCACTCGCGCAGCGGCGGGGCGGTAGCCTCGACCACAGCGAGCATGCCCTCCAGTTGCTCGGCGAACCCGCCGACGTCCCCGCCGATCCCCGTGTCACCGTCCGCACCGCCGTCCACGCTGATCAGCAGGCCGTACGAGAACTGCTGCGCCTGGGATTCGGTTGGGAGCCGCCCGAGGACGCCCTCCGCGACCCCAACACCCTCGTGGTCGAACGGGACGGCCAGCCGATCGGTACCGTCCGGTTGATCCGCGAAGGGGATCGGGCTGGCGTCTACGGCTTCGTCATCCACCCCGGCCACCAAGGACGCGGCATCGGGCGGGACGTGCTGCACCGCTTGTGCCGAACGGCCCGAGCCGACGGCGCCACCGCCGTCCACCTCGAGGTGGCCACCGGCAACGACCGAGCCCTGAACCTCTACACGTCCCTCGGCTTCCAGCCGGTGATCACCGAGGACTACTACGCGCTGCCCGGCCAGTGACGGCGACCCGCGTCGCCGGGCCGCGGGGTGCGCCGTGCAGGTCCGCGGAATCGCGGTCCGCGCTGGCCTTCGCGCCGGATGGTGTGCTGGCGCTCGCGGTGGTGGCGGCGGCGGCGAGGCAGAGTCCGTCGGGCAGAGCCCGCCCGCTCGCGGTAGAGCAGCTCGGTGATGGTCTGCCTGAGGACGTCGACGGTGCCGTTGCGGTAGGTGCGACTGCTGACCAACCCGTCCACCGTTAGCGTCGCGGACGTGCGGCAAGGCCCTGTCCGAAGATCGTGATGGTGGTGTGCGTTTGAAGCGCTGGTTGCGCAAGCCGGGCGATGGGGCACAAGGCCGCAAGGACGACCTGGAGCGGATGATCGAACTTCGGGGGCCTGCCGAAGACAAGGTAGGACGACGTCCGGCAAGATCAGACGCGCGACCCCAACGCGGACGCCAAGGCGGACGCCCGAACAGGGGTCAAGCCGGAGTCTTTCACCGCGGTCAGCTGGCGACCGCGACGGCGATGGCGAGTGGTGGAACGACAACGGAACTGCCTTTCGAAAGTGGGCAAGGGGGAACCCTGCCGGGTCACGCCCGGCCGGGCGGGCCGCGCGAGGGTGGCCAAGGTGGTACATCCACTGTGGAGTTTTCAACGAACGTGCCGTCCGGCGTCGGGCGGATCAGGGCAGCAGTCATCGTCACGACCGTGGCACGCACGGCCGTGCGCAGAGGGGAACAACAAACAGCGGCGCGAACCGGCGGCCCTGGACAGAGCATCCTGCCGGTCCTCGTCGATGCGGGTGACGGACGGGGCGCTGGCTCAGCCCGCCAGGAGAAGATCCTTCATGGCGGTCCTCCTGTCAGTCGTACCGGCGCCCGGTCGGCAGGGTCGGTTGAACACCGGGCCACAACGACAACGAGCGCCCCCAACGGGAGCGCTCACCCATCGACCTATGTGGCCCGGCGCGAGACGCCGCACGGGGAACGTACTTCCAGTACGCCGCGCCCGAACCGGCAAGTCAAGTGCCTCTGCCGGACCATTTCGACGGAGACACCAAACCGTCCTCAGTGGACCGTCCGGAACGAGGTCGATCCGTGCTGGAACGTCCATGGGCGTCCGTCAACGGTGCCGAACGTCCACGCCGGTAAAGTGTGCCAACTTTCGCCCGTCACTCGCCGTAGGCGACTTCGGAAGACTTCGGCTGGCCGCTCGATGATCGTTTGTGTTGCGACGCATTCAAGCGCGCCGTTCCCGCAGCGGGCCGCCTGTCCATCGACGTGGATGACTTGACTCCTTGGCGAAGTGGAGCGTGGATCCACGTCCACGTCCCAATTCGCCGCCCGCGAGGAGCCTGGTCCGATGGCCGCACCAGTCCGTCAAGCGCGCCACTGCATTACTCGGACGGCGTGCGGTTCGGGCAGTTGATCGCCCAGCGCAGGCGGGAGCTCAAGCTCAGCCAGCGTGTCCTCGCCGACCGTCTGTGCGCGGCATCGGGCACTCGCACCCACAGTCGGGTACCCCTCCGCTCGCTTCAGGACGGGGCATCGTGCGGGGCCGAGCCGCGGTGGACGGGCCGGAATCGGTCGAGTGCGGTTGGGGTCAGGGGCCGCAGGAACGCACTCTGGCGGTCACTCAGTGGGGTGACATCCGGCGGCGGCGTGCGGTCGACCTGTGCCCATCAGGATGGTCTCGGGGCGAGTTGCTTGAGTAGCGCGCTGCAGGAGCTGCAGCGAACCAGCTCCGAGCGGGCCCGGCGCTGATACGCCACGGTCGTATCGAGGGGCGTCAGTCTTGATTGGTGGTCGTTGACCACAGTGCCTCGATGGGAAGGGCGCGGATCTTCTCGCCGTAGGGGAGTGTCTGCTGGCCGGTGTAGAGGATGTAGCCGGCGACGAAGCGGTCACCGACTCGGTCGGCGAGGTGTCGCAGCCCGGCGAGGTCGCCGCCGCGCACATTGGACGCGGCCTTGACCTCGATACCGACGATCCGGCCGTCGGCGGCTTCGAGAACGGCGTCGACCTCCACACCGTCCTTGGTGCGGTAGTGGTACAGGCGTACTCGCTCGTCGTTCCAGGTGAGCTGGCGGGCCAGTTCCATCAGGACGAAGTTCTCCATCAGCTGACCGGCCGCGCCGTCGGGTTCGGCGAGTCGTCCGGCGTCCTGGCCGAGCAGGTGGCTGGCGAGGCCGCTGTCGATGTACGCCAGTTTGGGTGTGCCGACGGCGCGGTGGGTGTGGTTGCCGGACCAGGCGGGGATCTGCTTGATGAGGAACACCGCGGCGAGCAGTTCGAGGTACCGGTTGAGTGTGGTGCGGGGGATGCCGGACTGGGTGGCGAGTGACGCGGCCACCAGCAGACCGCCGGAGCGACCGGCGAGCAGGGCCAGCAGGCGGCGCAGCTCACCACGGCGTTCGATGGCGGCCAGTTCGGTTACGTCCCGCTCGATCAGCGTCGTCAGGTACGACTCGAAGAATGCCGCGCGCCGGCGTGGCGTACGGCGTACCGCCTCCGGGTAGCCGCCGCGCACGACCCGGTCCAGGTAGTCGCGGCGGCGCAGCGTCGAGGTGTGGGACAGATCCGGGCCGTATGCGAAAGCGGCGTCGACGAACCGGTCGGGCGTACCGTCGATTTCTCCTTGGGAGAACGGCCAGAGTTCGACGGTTTCCATGCGCCCGGGCAGGGCGTCGGGCAGGTCGCGCAGGGCGAGGATGCGGGCGGATCCGGTCAGGAGGAACTGTCCGGGCGTCGGGTCGGCGTCGACGACGAGCTTGATGGCCCGGAACAGTTCTGGGGCAAGCTGGACCTCGTCGATGACCATGAGGCCGTCATGTTCGACGAAGTCGGTCGGTGCCTCGTGGGCGGCGCGCAGGATCGCGGGGTCGTCCAGCAGCCGGATGACCGGGTTGCGCGCCCTTGACGTCAGTGCCGTGGCGAGCGTGCTCTTGCCTACCTGCCGGGCGCCGTTGACGGCTACCACGCGGGTGTCGGTCAGTGCTTCGGCGACCAGGGGTTCGACGTGCCGGGGGAGTAGTTCGCGGTCGTACGCCATGCCAGCATTATGGACGATCGGTCGCACGATCTGTGGACGTTTGGTCGCCATGTTCGTGGACGTCTGGACGCTCCTCCTCCGGGCAGATGGACGTCTACCGTGACCGGGGCAGGCAACCGAACCTCGACGAGCTGGCGGCACGGCTCGCGACCACACCCTGCAGCCCGCTGTACCGCACCCACATCAGTCCCGACCGCGCGTTCACCGCTCTCGTGCACGCGATCCCGTGCTGAGGCGACGCCCCGCGCGGGCACCATCAACACCACCCTTACCTGGACGCCGGCGGACCGTTCGGGCCGCCCGCGGACCGGGGTGGGGGGGATCCCGGACGAGCACCCACCGACCACCCAGCCGGATGACCGCCGACACGAAAAAGCCCCCACGGTGATTCCCACTGTGGATCCGGATGGTCGGCGGGTGTCTCGGTCGTCGGGGCTGCGAACCCGAGGCCGTTTCGGCTAGCGTGGCCGCGGACCCGGGGGAGGGCAGGACGGTGACACAACGCAGGACGGCAATCGCGCTGCTGGTCGTGGCGGTGCTCGTGGTGTTCGGCACGGCGGCGTGCAGTTCGAAGGCGCAGCCCGCGACGGCGCAGCCCGCGGCGGTCGTGCCGTCGGCCGCTTCCGGGGAGCCGTCGCTGCCGCCCGAATCGTCTACGCCGTCGACGTCGTCGCTCGCACCGTCGGTCCGGGCCTCGCGGACGGCGGGTCCGTCCGGCACGCCGAAGGCGTCCGCGGAGAGCGCTTTTGCCGTCCGGCCGCCGGGCGCCGGTTCCGGCCCGGCCGGGTCCAGGGCGCACACGGGGTCGACGGCGGTGGCGTTGACCTTCGATGACGGCCCTGACCCGGTGAACACTCCGAAGATCCTCGAGGTGTTGCGCGCCAACGGTGTGAAGGCCACGTTCTGTCTGGTCGGCTTCCGCGTGCGGGACCATCCCGAGCTGGTGCGGCAGATCGTCGCCGGCGGGCACACGCTGTGCAACCACTCCTGGCAGCACCTGACGGACCTCGCCCAGCGGGACCAGACCTATGTCGACTGGGACCTCCAGCACACCAACGAGATGATCCACGCCGCGGTCGGCAACGACGTGCCGATCAAGTATTTCCGCGCTCCGGGCGGCAACTTCACGGCCGATCTCGTGGCGAAGGCACAGTCGATGGGCATGGCCCCGATCTATTGGGATGTCGATCCGCAGGACTGGAACCACAAGAACGACGCCAGCGACGCCGCCCACATCGCGCGGGTGATCGGCGAGGTGAAGCGGCAGGTGCGGCAGGGCTCGATCATCCTGTCGCACGACAACGTGCAGCCGGACACCATCGTGGCGTACCAGACACTGGTGCCGTTCCTGAAGCGGTACTTCACGCTCGTCGCGCTGCCAACCTGACGCGCCGGCTGCGCAGTTGCCGGGATCGCGCCCGCACCGGCGTGGCCCGATTCCTCGGCTACGAGATCACCACGCAGCACAACGACCGGCAGACCACCCGTGGCCAACGGTCATCATCGCCGGACACGCCTTCATGCAGAACCTTCGACGCGGCCGCTACGAGCTCGCCGTCGACGCCTCGCCCGCGCTGCGGGTCGCCACCACCGCGTTCACCGAACTGGCCCAGGCGAGCTGAACGCGGGACACCGTCACGGGCTCGACGGGTCCGCCGATCCCTCCACGCAACGGCACCGACCGAACTGCCCAGACGATCATCGCCGGACACGCGTTCATGCAGAACCTCCGCCGCGGCCACTACGAACTCGGACTCGACGCGCCGCGCGGACTCCGCGTCGCCGCGGCGTTCACCGAACTCGCTACCGCTATCTGAAGACCGGCCGCACTCGCTCAAACGCACCCTCCGATCGGCAAACGCAACAACGCCCTTGCCGGTGAGTTGGCCCGGCCGGGCGGCGGAGCGCCGCCGCCCGGCCGGTGCCGCTATCGGACCATGAAGACGTAGTAATACGGGTCGGAGGTAGTGCCGTCTGGACTTACCGTCCAGACGTCCAGTTCGTACCAGCCGGCCGAATCTGGTGTCCAGTTGATGGTCGCTGTGCCGTCGGGCCCGACTGGCGCGGTCTGCGTCGTCGTCTCGAAGTCGAACGAGTAGGCGAACTGCGTGCTACCGGGCACCTTTGCGGTGAACGTGAAGGAGCCGCTGACGCCGGCTCCGCCCGCCTCGGCGCTCTCTGGGTAGTCCGTCGAGCTGACCGTCGGCGTCGTGTCGAAGTAGAAGTAGCTTTGGCTTGCCGGGGACACCCAACCGTTCGACCCCGTGCTGGTGACTGACAGCCATGCAGGTCCGGGCGTGGTGGGTGCAGCGCTTCACGCCGTGCTGGCCGACGCCGCCCAGTTCTGCCGGCATGCACCCGGCGACAGGTGGTTCGTCGACGAGACGTGCGTCAAGGTCAACGGAGTCTGGCGGTACGTGTACCGGGCGGTCGACCAGTACGGGCAGGTCATCGATGTGCTCGTCGCGGCGCGCCGGGACGCCGAGGCGGCGCGGAGGTTCTTCCCGCCGGGCGCTGTCGACGCTGAAGGTCAAGCCAAGCGAAGTGGTCACCCGACGCCGCCGCGGTCTACCCCGCGGTCCTGGACGAGCTGATCCTGTCCGCGTGGCACCACGTCGAGCAGTACGCCAATAACCCGATCGAGGCCGATCACAGTCGGCTCAAGCACCGGCTGAGACCGATGCGCGGGCTACGAACGGACCAGACCGCCCAGGTGTTCATCGCCGGACACGCCTTCATGCAGAACCTTCGACGCGGCCACTACGAACTCGCCATCGACGCCCCGCCCGCTCTGCGGGTCGCCGCTGCGTTCACCGAACTCGCCCAAGCGATCTGACCGCGACCCAGGGCCCCGGCAAAGTCGTGATGCATGTCCGGCTTGAGGTGCTTCATGTGGATGCGCCCTTGCTGGGCGCAGCAGGACGGGCATGACCGGCTCGGAAGATCATCGAGGTTCCTACGCCCTGTTGATCGTTCCCGAAGCTGGATGCCCGCCGATCGCCTCATCTCGTGCGGCCGGTCAGAACGGCAGTTCGGACCTGAGCTCGGTCAGCGCGGCCACCTCGTTGTCGGTCTGTCCCTCCAGTGCGATGTCCGCCCGACGCAACAGGTCGAGGGAAACGGCCAGTGGCCCGCGGAGCAACGCCCGGACGTCCCCACGCCCGCGTTCCACATAGGCGTGGAGCATCGCCCCGACGAAGTCGCGGAAGGCGTCAGGCTCGATCGTGTACCAGTCTCCCGAGACATCGGTGAGCCCGGTCGGCTGGTCGACGTAGCGCGAGGCCGCGTCGACCGTGTCGAGGTAGAGCCGAGCGACTTGGTTGGCCGGGCCCCAGATTTCCTCGTTGTGGACGTCGAAGGTGAAACTCACGGCCACTCCACGGTGATCTCGATGTCGGGGTCCTTCGCACGAAGCTGCGGCAGGATCTGTTAAGCAAAGCCAGGATGGGTCCGGCTTGAGGTGCTTCGTGTAGACGCGCCCTTGCTGGGCGCAGCAGGACGGGCATGACCGGTTCGGAAGATCATCGAGGTTCCTACGCCTTGTTGATCGTTGCCGAAGTGAGCCATGCCCGCATTGCCATCATCGCTGATCGCATCGTTGTCGGCCGCACCGGCCGGACTCCGCCCACCAGAGTTGACCGTCGGACTGCCCGCGGCCCTGGCCGCGGTACCCGATCCACGCGCCCGCCGGGGCATCCGCCATCACCTGACCGTGGTGCTCACGGCGGCTGTCTGCGCGGTCGTGGCCGGCTACCGCTCCTACACCGCGATCGCCGAATGGGTCGCCGACCTGCCCGCCGACACCGCGGTACTGCTGGGCATCGACGCGGACCGTCGACCATCCGAAGCGATGATCCGCAGACTGCTCCAAGCCATCGACCCGGATCTGCTCACTGCCGCGGTCGGGATCTGGCTCGCCGCAAGGATCCCCGCACCAGCACCCGGGTCCCGGCGAGCGATCGCCGTGGACGGCAAGACCCTGCGCGGCTCACGCTGACCGTCAAAGGCAACCAGCCCAGCCTGCACCAGCAACTGGCCAGCCTACCCTGGCGACTCGTTCCTGTCGCCGACCGCACCACCGATCGCGGTCACGGCCGCCGAGAGATCCGCACCCTGAAGATCCTGTCCGTCTCCACCGGCATCGACTTCCCACACGCCGCCCAGGCGATACAGATCCGGCGCCGCCGGCGCCGGCTCGACGAACCTCGACGCTTCACCACCGAGACCGTCTACGCGGTCACTGATCTCCTTGCCCACCAAGCGAAACCGATGCACCTGGCCGACTGGATCCGCGGCCACTGGTCCATCGAGAACAAAACCCATTGGGTCCGCGACGTCACCTACGACGAAGACCGCTCCCAGATCCGCGCCGGCACCGGCCCGCACGTCATGGCCGCCCTCCGCAACGCCGCCATCGGCGCGCTCCGCCTCGCCGGTGCCACCAACATCGCCGCCGCCAACCGCCACCACGCCCACGACACCAACCGACCACTGGCCCTACTCGGCATCAGCTAACGACTTTGCCGGGTCCCTGGACCGCGACCCCAGCACGGGTTCAACGCGTCCAACGATCCCCCAACGCAACGGCGCTCCTGATCTGGTGCAACGCGGCCACCCCGCCCACCCCGCTTTCCGGCATCGCACAGTCTGGCGTGCACGACGCCGGCATCAAGGCCAAGCCCCCGCGGGCGGCCCTCCGGGCCGGCCTTGACCCCAACGTCGCATACACGCCTTCCGAACGCATCCCGGAAACAGACAAAACAACGTCAGTCCCTCAAGCCCTCATCGACTTGACCGGCCCCGCCCCTTCATGGCTGACACGGCCCCGACCGAAAGGCGTCTGCCAAGGCTGACCTCATCCACCGTTTATCGCCCCATCCGGTAAGCAGCCGCGATCAGCGCGAACTGCTATCCGACGTGCACGTAATTACCAATGCCGTAGCTGCAGTGGGTGGCGGAGCCCGCGAAGTTCAAACGGAAGCATGCCCGCGCGAGGTAACCGATCCCATCCCAATAATCGCCGGTCGCGTCATATTGAGCAGTGGAGTAGCTCCCGACGGTATGATACCCCGAGATCGTGTACCAGTAGCTGCCGCCATCTGTTGACCGATCAAGCCATCCGATGCAGCTCAACCCCGCATGTTGGTTCACGAAGCTGCCGTACACGTAGGTAGTGGTTCCCAAATCGAGCTTTACTTCCGCCTGGCAGTAGCCGGTCGAAGTGTCTTGCTGAACCCAGGCCACCCCGGCACTACTACTACCGCCATTAGTTTGGGCTTGGGCGGCGGTTTGTGCGCCGAGCAGGATGGCAGCGGCACCGACGACGGTGAACAACACACGGGACAGTTTTCTGCGGACACGCATGATGGGTTCCATTCTGGGTTGACGGGCTGAGCGTATTCGCGCAGGCGGCGCGGTCACGCTGCGTTACCCGGGTTTCATGGTGATGCCCGACCGGCCACGGGTTGGCTCCTCCCGCGGCTCTCCTTTCGTCGGAGGTCTGCCGGCCCGCCGAAGCGAACTGCCTGTCTTGACCCGCATCCTGGCGTCCCCTCTCCGGCACCTTGTCGAGTCCCATATCTGGTATAGACAACGGCCGAAGGTGAAACTGAGCGGTCCATGCCCGCTCAGTTTCCCGAGTCGTGGTGTCTTCATCTCTGACGGCTCGAACGCTGGGGCGTCGCAGGCCGGAACAACCGGGAACCGTACCCGTCGTCCCGGTGACATGGCGGCGAAAGCCTGCTCCGCGATTTGGCCGGCCCGCACCGTCGAGAGCTACAGGTGAACTGCTTTCCGTCAATCAGTGCCAACCGTGCTGTGGGGCTAAATATAGAATTCGGTCTCTGGCCGCTCGTCACGCGGCGTGACAGCCACCGCTACCTAGCGCGCACGGTCGGCGGCAGATGAGGGCGCTATGTGCTCGTCTTGTTTCCAGCGTCATCTTGTGGTGTGCGCGCCGCCGTTGACGTGCATGGTCTGTCCCGTGATGTGGCGGGCGCCGTCGGATGCCAGGAAGTAGGCGGTTTCGGCAATGTCGCTGGGCTGCCCTGCGCGTTTGTTGTGGGTCGCGTTGATCAGGGCGGTTCGCCGTTGCTCGCTGAGCTTTCCTCGGAAGAAGTCGGTTTCGCCGATGTAGCCGGGAGCGATCAGGTTGGCGGTAAGGCCCTTGCCGCCGACCGTCGATGACAGTCCGGCGGTCCATGCGGCCAGGGCGGCCTTCGCTGCGCCATAGGAGGTGGAGGCGTATTCGGCGCCGATGGAACCGATGTTGATGATCGAGCCGCCCGGCCGAAGTTTGTCGAGCACGGCCGTCGTAGTGAGTACCGCGCTGAGCAGGTTGGCATCCAGGTTCGCCCGCCACGCGGCCGCCACTCGGTCCAGGTCCGTGCCTTGCGGGTCAGGCTGGTCGAAGTCCGTGTTGCCACCCGCCATGTTGACCACCACGTCGAGGTCTGCGCCCAAGTCGTCGGCCATTCGTGCCACTTGCCGCACATCTGTGGCGTCGCACGGAATCGGTCGTGCGCCGATCTCGGTTGCCGTGTTGGTGAGCCGGTCGATGTTCCGGCCAGTGATGATCACAGCGTCGCCGCCGGATCGGAAGCGCGCGGCGACGGCCTTGCCGAGCCCGTTCCCGCCGCCGGTGACAAGCACGATGCGACTCACAGCTACCCCTCTCCCTGCTACGTTTAGCTCTAAACGTAGTGGGAAGGGTGCGTTATGACCAACAACCTCGACGCCGAGGAATACCCGTTGGGGCCGCCCTCGGCGTGGCCGGCCGCCGACATCGCCGAGTCCTGGCAGCGAGAACTGCCGGGCGTGTGCACCGACTCCATCGAGATCATCACGCCCGTCTGGCGGCTTGCGAAGGTTCTTGCCGACGACCGGCGACGCACCCTGGCCAAGCTCGGCGTCGACCCGTCCACCCTCGACCTGCTCAGCGTCATCCGACGTTCCGGCCCGCCGTACGAGCTCACCACCCGCGAGATCACCCGCCGGACACTCATCACACCCGGCGCGGTCTCCCAGCGCGTTGCCCGCGCCGAGCAGGCCGGACTGGTTGAACGATCGCCGTCATCCCGGTCGCGTCGCGCGGTCTCGGTCAAACTGACCGAGACCGGTCATCGCCTCATCGAAAACACCGTGCGCCAACTTCTGGAACGCGAGGCTGACCTGGTCGGCTCGCTCACCGCCGCCCAGCGCACCACCCTCATCGAACTGCTCGCCAACCTCGAACGGACCCTCGTCACGTCACCCGATGAACCGCGGCGATAAGGGCCAGAACGACCGCTCATCGGCGCTCCGGAGGTGTCGATGATGGCTCCGGCGCGGTGACGTGGTCGTCTTTGGAGAGACGTCGAGGACTCAGCCGTGCCACTGCCGCCAGAGTTTGGCGTACGGACCGTCGCGAGTGATCAGGTCGTCGTGGGTGCCCAACTCGATGATCCGGCCTGCGTCCATGACCGCGAGAGCCGCATCGGCATCCCCGACTTCGCGGCCGCGAACGTTGACACCATCGAACGTTGACACCATCGGACGAGGCAGGTTCAACCGGCGGCGATTCACCGCCGCGTACGCCTAGCCGCCAGGTGTAGTCATCTCCATGTGGGAGGCCGAAGAGTCCGCCGCCGCATCGGACTAATCGAGGATCCCGGGATTCTCCCGCAAAATATCTGCCAGACGCGCGGCCGTCGATTCCGGCGGTCCGGCGTCGGTGTCGAGCACGGCCTCGACCTCGACCCCGCTGTCGGTGCGGGTGACACGTAGGCGCCAGGCGACCCCGGCGTCCTCGGCCACGACGGACAGAGACAGCGACGGGTGGCGCTCCGCCAGGTCCCGCGCGGTCTGGATCACGTCGTCGATGACCGGCGGGGCGGCCCCGCCGCCGGCCGCGCGGCGACGCAGCGCGTCCCATCTCGCCAGGCGCGTGAGCGCATCGTCGGGTGGGCGGGCTCCCATGGCGATTACTGCGCTCCGGTGACCAGGGCGCGCTGCAGCGCGCCTTCGAGCACGATCAGCATCGCGTCGCGCACCGAGGTGCGCACGCGGGCGTCGAAGCTCACGACCGGGACCTGGTCGGCGACGGCGAGGGCCCACCGCACCTCCTCGAGGCTGTGCGCCATCCGGCCGTCGAAGGTGTTGACCGCCACGACGAAGGGCAGCCCGGCCCGCTCGAAGTAGTCCACCGCCGGATAACAGTCGTCCAGCCGGGAGCTGTCCACCACGACGAGGGCGCCGAGCGCGCCGCGGACCAGGTCGTCCCACATGAACCCGAAGCGGTCCTGGCCGGGGGTCCCGAAGAGGTAAAGCTTCAGGCTGTGGTCGATGGTCACGCAGCCGAAGTCCATCGCCACCGTGGTGGTGGTCTTGGTGCTGGCTTCGCCGGGTTCGTCGATGCCGAACGAGGCGGACGTCATCTCGGCCTCGGTGGTGAGCGGGGCGATCTCGGAGATCGCCCCCACGGTCGTAGTCTTTCCCACGCCGAATCCCCCGGCAACGATGATCTTGACGGGGACGGGTGCCCGGGTGGCAGCGGGCCTATCAGCTGATTGAACGAAGTCCATGCATCACTCGCAGGATGGTCTCGGCGGATTGGGAGTTGACGATGTCGACAACGTGCACGTCGAGGTAGCCCGCGACGCGCAGGTCGGCCACGAGGATGCGGGCGACGCCCAGGTGGAGGGGGACCAGGGCGGACAGCTCGGCCACCGAGATCGGCCGTTTGCACAGCCGCACGATCGCCTGCATCTCCGGCGTGAGCGCCACCGTTGCGGCGGCGTCGCCGCGCAGCGTCACCTGGGTCTCCAGGCCGATCTCACGATCGACCGCCTCGACCCGGCCGGACGTCAGCACGAACGGGCGCGGCTCGGCCGCGCCGCCCCCGGCCTCCTCGGCGGGGTCGTCGGCGCCGCTCAAGCCACCACGCAGATACGGCGGGATCCGCCCGATCGACCCGGTCACGTCTGGACGGAGTTTTTCAGTTCCGCGATTAGGGCGGGAGTCAGCGCGGCGCCGGCCCGGCCCGCGAACAGGGTCATCTCGTACGCCACCGTGCCCAGGTTGGCCGACCGGTCGGCGATCACACCCAGCACCGATCCCCGGCTGATCGCAGTGATGAGTAGGTACCCACCGGCCATGTCGACGATGACCCTGTTGAGCGAGCCCAGCGAGTACCAGCCGGCGGCGCCCGCGGAGAGGCTGGTCATCCCGGACACGATCGCGGCCAGCCGGTCGGCGTTGGCCCGGTCGTGTACCGCCGACATGGCCATCACCAGACCGTCGGACGATACGGCGATCGCCTCCCGGACACCCGCGGTGTTCGTGGTGAACGAGTCCAGGAGCCAGTTGAACTTCTTCGCATCGGCGCTGAGCCCCGACGGGCTGCTCGCGGGCGTGAAGGTGCTGCTCATCGTGGTGTTCCCTCTTCGGTGTCGGTTGCGGGCGGCGCGTCGCGCAGCGCGCGGGCCACGCCGGTTTCGAACTGCTCGACGAGACTACGGACTGTCTCGGGATCAGCCACGGCCACGCCCGGTTCGGGCGGGCGGTTCGGCCGGTCCATCCCGGCGAGGGCGGCGCCGGGGGTCCGCCGCCGCAGGGGCCGCGGGCCGGTCCCGTTCATAGGCGGTGGCGTGGGAGGACAATCCGGCGGCGGTACGACCAGTGCCGCGGCGTCCGCATCGGCGCGACGCACGCCGGCCTCGAACTGCTCGATCAGGTCCCGCGCGGCGAGCGCGTCCGGGGGCCCCGGCGGCGCCTCCGGCACCACACGCTCCAGGCCGGTCGGCAGCTGACGGCCCGGCACCCGACGGCGCAGGCCGGACGGCCCGCGGTCCTCCTGGGTCGCCGGCATCTGCGGGGTTGCCGCGGGCAGTGCGCGGGAGCCGGTCTCGAAGGCGTTCCACGGCCGCCAGTTCCGCATCGCCTCGCCGGCCTCCTGCAGCCGGCGGGCCGGCGCGACGGCCGCGCGGGGTGCCTCGAGCTCGCGCGTGGGCGCGTCGTTCAGCGACACCGCCGGTTCGGTCCGCACCTGCACACCGACAACCGGGCGGGTGTCGTACAGGAACGCGCCGTCGGTGCTGATCGCCGGGGCGGAGACGACGTGCGACGGACCGAGGTCGACGGTCGCGGTGACGCCGCCGGCCGGGGTGTGGCCAAGCTTCACGCCGAAGCCGTGACGGCGGGCGAGCCGACCGGCCACGAACAGGCCGAGGACGCGGCTGGGCGCGAGGTCGAGCCGCTCGCGGCGCACCAGCCGGGCATTCTCCTCGGCCAGGCGCTCGTCGCTCATCCCGATGCCGTTGTCGATCACGGCGATCCGCAGGCCGCCGGGCACGGCGCGCGCGGCGACGGTGACTCGGGTGTGCGGCGGCGAGAAGTTCGACGCGTTCTCCAGCAGCTCGGCCGCGAGCAGCACCAGGTCGCCGGCGACACCAGGGGCGACGAGCAGCTCGATCGGGATGTCGGTGTCGACGCGGGTGTACTCCTCGATCTGGCCGAGGGCGAGCCGGACGACGTCGATCAGCCGGACCGGGGCCACGTGGTCCTCGCCCTGGCCGGAGCCGGAGATGACGACGAGGCTGTCGGCGCTGCGGCGCAGGCGGTTGGAGAGGTGGTCGAGGCGGTACAGCTGCTCCAAACGGGCCCCGTCGGTCTCCCGCGACTCGAGCTGGTCGATGATGCCGAGCTGGCGGCCGACCAGGTTCTGGGTGCGCCGGCCGATGTGGCCGAACATCTCCGCCACGTTGCGCCGGCTCGCGACCTGACGCTCGACCAGCTGCGCGGCCGTGGTCTGGACCCGGTCGAACGCGCGGGCCAGGTCGCCGATCTCGTCGACGCCACCGGCGTCGAGCACGTCGAGGTGCACCGGCGTGCCGGCCTCGACATCGTCGTCGGCGACGCGGCGCAGCTCCTCCTCGCCCGCCTCGGCGATCCGCTCCGCGGACCGGGTCAGCCGGGTCAGCGGCGCGGCCACGGCTCGGACCACGGAGGCGACCAGCACCAGCACGAGGAGCAGGATCAGCGCGGTCAGCGCGCCGGCGCCGTACGTCGTGGTCAGCGCCTGCTGCTGCTCCCGGCTGACGGTGGAGCTGAGGTCGTCGATGAGGCGCTTCTCGACGTACCCGCCGAGCACGCTGAACGACAGCAGCTTCGGGAACAGCTCCGCCAGCGGGCGTTCCTGCATCGTGGCGACCGGGTTGACGTCGAAGTCGTCGTCGAACGAGGTGCCCAGCCGCTGATGGAAGGCGGTGGCCACGAGGCCGTACAGCTGGGCCTGCGCGGGCGTGGCGAAGGCGGCGAACCGCTCCTCGTACAACTCGCGCTCGATCTGCTCCTCGCGGTACCGCACGAACAGCGACTCGGCGTCGCCGCGCGACATCATGGCCAGGATGGCGGTGCTCTCGGTGAGCGACTCGTTCGCGCGCAGCAGCACATCGAGCGTGAGCAGCTCCCGGCCGGTGGCGGTGGTGGCGTCGGCGCGGCCGACGAGCCCGAGCGCCTCGATCGTGTCGTCCAGGAACGGCGCGAACGCGTCGAGAATCTCGTCCGGGGTGGCCGCCCTGATGCGCACGCGCTCGCGCAGCGGCGGCAGCTGCTGGCGGATCGCGTCGAGCGAGGTCACCAGCTCCGCGGGCACATTGCCCGCGGCGAGCACGGCGGCCAGCTGCTCGGAGACCCGGGCCGACTGCCGGGCCAGGTCGGTGCGGTCGACCGCGCCGAGCAGGTAGCCCACGGACAGTAGCCGCTCCTGCTGGAGGTCCTCCACAAGGGGGCCGACCCGTTCGGTGAGCCTCACGGCGGCGTCGGTGTCCGCCGCGCGGTTCGCGGTACCCACCAAATTCACCACTACGGGCACGAACAGGCCGAACATGGCCAGCAGCGGCACCGCGACCAGCAGCGTCAGCTTGCCGCGGATGCGGAACCTACCGAGCAGCACCTAACCGCTCCCTGTTGTCGTACTGCGGGCCGGGTGCGACGCTGGGCCACGCCGGCCGCGGGTTGCTCACGGCGTCGTTGCGCCGCCTGCGTCGGCGTAGCGCCTGCAGCAGGGTCAGCGCTGGCGCCGCCAGACCGAGCAGGATGGCCGCGACCAGGGTGGCGACGGCCACGGCCTCGCGCGATTCGAGGCTCGACACCCGCTCACGCAGCAGGCCGTCGATCTTGCTCAGCAGCGACGCGGACAGGTCGGCCCCGGCGCGCACGAGGTCGTCGCGGTCCTTGGCGAACCGCGCCGGGTCGACGGCGAGCGTCGCGCTCGCCGTCTCCGCCGACGGGACGAGGGCGTCGGTCGCCCGGCTGAAGCCGTCGATCTTGGTCAGCAGGGACGTGTCGAGGCTCTGGTTCGCGGTGCCCTGGGCGGCGCGTTGGACGTCCTCGGACAGGTCGCGGGCGGACCCGACGAGGTCGGATCGGGCGGCGGCGATGCCGAACAGCGCGTCGGCCTGCGCGGCCGCGGGCAGCCGCCGGGCCTGCAGGACAAGGCCGGCGTACCGCCCGGCGGCGGCGATGCCCTCCGGTAGCTCCTGGGCGCCGCCGTCGGCGAGGTTGTAGGTCTCGGCGTGCGGGTCGCGGGCCAGGCCGGATGCGCTGCGCACATTGTCGACGAGGTCCACGAGCAGGTCGATGGCCTCGCCGTAGGCGTCGAAGAGGGCGGCGGGGGTGCCGGTGGGCGGCACCGCCTCGATCTTGCTGCGTACGTCGGCCCACCGGTCGTACGTGAGCAACTCGCCGCCGTACTCGTCATCGAGCCTGGCCGCGCTGCCGACGGCGGCGGTCAGCGGCCCGCCCTGCACCGGGTTGCCGGCGGCCGCGACCGACTGCGCATTCACGAGTTCGATCTCCAGCGGCACGAGGGCCTGCAGGTACGCCACGCCGTGGCGCTCGGTGACGGCGAACGCGGAATCGTCGTCGGTGGACTGACGCTGCAGCCCGAACAGCACGGCCGTCGGCGCGATGAGCGCCACCGGCAGCACCAGCCGCACGAGGAATGCGACGGCACCGCGGGACCGGCGGTCGGGGGATGTCGAGATAGCCATGAATCACTCTCTGCAGGACATGCCCGCGTGGGAGCGCGGTCGACGGGGACCCGACCTTAGCTTTCCGCCAGTTGATCGCGTCATGAACGGGTCGATTGGATGTGCATGGCGGACTGGGTAATCGCGCTCACCAATCCGGTGAGAACGTCAGCTAATCATTGCCATATGCGCATGTCATCCATATAGTGCTCTGCCACCCTCCAGCCAGTCCCCACGAAACGTCGCGGCCGGCTGAGTGTCGCATTACTACGTGTTCTTCGTCATGGAGGTCGCCACCCGGTACGTGCACATCCTCGGGGTCACGACCAACCCCGACGGCGCGTGGACTACGCAGCAGACCCGCAACCTGCTCATGGACCTGGCAGAGCGGGTCATGACGACCGCGCCTCTGCGTCCGCACATCGGCTCCAGTTCAGTGCGCCTCGGTGGCCTGTGCATCCGTCACGGTCCGTGACTAGCGGCGTGTGGCGGGCACGTGGCCGGCGCGCACTACGCGGCATATCGCACCCGATCATGGCGTGCGTGACCTGCGGGACGTCGAGCCGCGCCGCGGGCGGACGGTTCTGTCGGTCTTCGAGATGCGCGGTGGTGTCACAGCGCCGGGTAGGCGTTGGCCATGAGCTGCCGGAACTGGGCGGAGAACCAGGCGCCGCGGGACGGGGCGTTCGGGAGGGCGCCAGTGGGGCGGTAGCCGTTCCCGCTGCCCGAGTACGTCGAGTCGCACATCAGGTTGCCGCCCGTGGCGGCGCCGTCGGACTCGCCCGGGGGCTTGATCCACACGTAGGCGTCGATGCCGGGGGCCGGGGTGGCGCGGGGGCGCTCCCCCAGGCCTGTGCCGCTCTGATTGCACCAGTTCCCAACCTGGTACCGCCGGTCGATGCGGCTCTGGTCGACGAAGGTGTTGACGTCGATCGAGGTGCTCGGGCCGGTGGGCCGGGCCGGGCCGCCCCAGCCGTTACGCGAGGTGTCGATGAGCATGCCCAGGCCCGCCGGGAAGCCCTTGGCGATCAGGGCGGCGCGGAAGCCTTGGGTGAAGGTCAGTTCGTCGGCGTACGAGTTCCAGTCGACCCAGCGGGACTGGCGGACCGAGACGCCCGAAACGGTGGTGCCGATGGTGAAGTACGGTTCGGTCGTCGCGCCGTAGTCGGCCGTGTTGGCCACGAAGCCGTCGACGGATGCGAGACCGGCGAATGTTCCCCGCGCGGTGTCGGTGATCAGCGTGACGGCCGCGTCGAACTCCGCGTCCCAGCCGAGCTTCCCGTGGTGACCGATGCCGAGGTAGTTGTAGATGTTCGGGCGGTGCAGCGTGTTCAGCGCGTACTGGATACCCTGCACGTAGACGCCGCTGGTGGCCGGCTCGTTGCAGGCCTGCATGTGCACGCCGGTGATCAGATCGGCCAGGGCATCGGGCTCGACGACGTTGACGATGCGCAGGCGGCTGTACTTCGGGTCGGCCTCGATCGCGCCGATCGGGTCGATGAACTCCGTCCGGTACCGACTCAGGCCGTCGCCGGCGATTGACAGCTCGCCGTCGGGCGCGGGCTTCGTGCAGTCGCGGCCGGGAAGGTCGTGGAGCACGAACTGGATGACCACCGGCGTGCTGCCGGTGGCCTGGGCGAGGGCGGCGTCGAGGTGCGCACGCACGCCCTTGGCCCCGTCGGTGCCCGAGATCGCGGCGATCCGGTCGATCCAGACGGCGGTCGAGGTGTTCGCGACCTGGCTGCCGCCCGGCTCGGCGGCGGCCTTCGCTGACCAGTCGGCGTTCACATAGCCCGTCGCGCCCAGGTACGGATTGTCGACATGCGCGTCGGGCGTCGGGCCGCCGCCGGTGCACGCAGCCCCGTTGAGCGTGAACGCGCCCGGAACCGGGTTGGCGGTGGTCCACGAGCCGACGAAGCCGAAGGCGACCTTCCCGCCGGCCGGCACGGAGCCGTTGTAGGTCTGGTTTCGGGCGGTCACGTGCAGCCCGGAGACCGCCGGGACGGCCTGCCACATGTGCTCGACCCGCTGGCCGGCGACGAAGTCCCAGCCAACACTCCAGCCGTTCAGGGCGCTGCCGGTGTTGGTGAGCTCGACGGTGGCGCCGAAGCCCCCCGGCCACTGGCTGTCCACGGTGTACCGCACAATGCACCCAACCGCCGCGAAGGCCGGCTGCCCGACGGCCGTCACACCGGCGGCCGCTGCGGCGACGACAACGCAAGCACTGGCGATTGAGCGCCTCATGCCCACACCGTTTCGGCGGACGCTCCCACTGGTCAAGCCCTGCCGCCGGGCGGCCCAGCCGACCTGGAGGCACGGTTGAAAGTTACCGGCGTCTCCGGGCCCGGCGCGTTGACCCGGGGATTTGCGGGTGCGGTAATCGACAACTGCGAATTCGGCAATTGACTG
The DNA here is from genome assembly GCF_049995355.1 of Dactylosporangium sp. McL0621. Classification (NCBI taxonomy): domain Bacteria; kingdom Bacillati; phylum Actinomycetota; class Actinomycetes; order Micromonosporales; family Micromonosporaceae; genus Dactylosporangium; species Dactylosporangium sp. McL0621. The sequence goes on along the minus strand of NZ_CP188259.1, from coordinate 11,346,155 downwards.
CGGCGCACCGCCCGCCGACTCCCAGCCGATTGCCTCGCTAGCGGCCTGCGGCGCCCCGTCGAACTCCGCGTACCAGGCCGTCGTACACCACGCCCGTGGACGCAGCCCCGCCAACTTCGTGGACAACTTCCGCGAACTGCCGTGGACAGTCACAGCGGGACAATCACGCCCGGTGTGACCTCGCTCATTTAGGAACGATTTGAACAGGCCACGTACGTACAACTCACCCTTGACCCGCTGGTCCGAACGCCGGACCGCACCATCCAACATCTGCGCGGTGAACTCGACCAACCGCGGCCCAAGCCTCGCAAGCTCGTCCTGTTGGGCTCGTAAATTCGGTTCGGTGGGTGTGACGTGCGGCTTGTGCGAGGTGGGCCAAACCAGGGCGGCGACGATCCAAAGTATGGCAGCCTCGCTGGTGTACCTGCTCCTGCGTCAGATCCTGCAGATGCTGACCCAGCTCGCTCGCGACGGCGGCGCGAAGGACGTCGAACTCCTGGTCTTACGCCATCAGGTGGCGGTGCTGCGCCGGCAGGTGCACCGACCCGACCTGCAGCCCGAAGATCGGGTGGTGCTGGCGGCACTGTCGCGGCTGCTACCCCGACCGAAGTGGTCGGCGTTCTTCGTCACCCCAGCCACACTGCTGCGCTGGCACCGGCAACTGATCGCCCGGCACTGGACCTATCCGCACGCGGGGCCCGGCCGGGCACCCGTCGACCGGGAACTGCGCGACCTCGTGCTGTGTCTGGCCGCGGAGAACCCGACGTGGGGGCATCGCCGCGTACATGGTGAACTGGCTCGACTGGGGTACCGGCTCGCGGCCAGCACGGTCTGGAAGATCCTGCACCGGGCCGGCGTCGACCCGGCACCACGCCGAACGGGACCGACCTGGCAGCAGTTCCTGACCGCACAGGCCCACACGATGCTGGCCTGCGACTTCTTCACCGTCGACAGCGTGCTGCTGAAACGGATCTACGTCCTGTTCTTCATCGAACTCGCCACCCGGCAGGTCCACATCGTCGGTGTCACCGCACACCCGACCGGCGCCTGGGTTACCCAGCAGGCCCGGAACCTGCTCATGAGCCTCGACCAGCACGCCGACAGGCTGCGCTTCCTGCTGCGAGACCGAGACACGAAGTTCACCGCAGCGTTCGACACGGTCTTCACCGCCGCCGGCATCGACGTGGTTCGCACACCGCCACAAGCGCCGAGGGCGAACGCCTACGCGGAGCGCTGGATCGGCACAGTGCGACGCGAGTGCACCGACCGGATCCTCATCGCCAGCGAACGACACCTGACGAACGTCCTGACCGAGTACACCGCCCACTACACCAGCCACCGACCACACAGACCGCTCGACCAGCAACCACCGAACCCACCACCACAGGTCATCGACCTCACCGCCGCCCGCGTTCAACGACGCCCGATCCTGGGCGGGCTGATCAACGAATACACGCAGGCCGCATAGCCGAAACCCGATTTACGAGCCCCACAGGATCGCGCTAGGCATGCGTACGCGGGCCGCTCCGCCCGACTGATCCGTCGCCCGTTGGGCTGTGGCGAGCGAATGAAGGCGCTTGGTCCTGATGGCATGCGTGCGTTGGCCGTCGTTGGTGCGACCGTGTTGTTGATTGTCAAATAGATCGCGTGGGTAGCTACCTCGCGGAGAGCCTGCATGCACGCCGTGCGCTCTGTCGTCCATAGAGTTGCAGGGCGGCCTACGCTCCGTTGCCGCGGCTCATCGGGTTGCGGATCAGTCCTGCTTGCAGGTTGGAACTGAAGGTCACGGGGCCAGCTGATTAAGGACCGAATGGTCTGGTGCGAGCGAGCACCCGCCGAGCACCAAACCAACCATTCATGCAATGAATCAAGGCCCTGATTCCTGGATAGCTCCAGGTCAGGGCCTTGTTAATTGGTACGCCGCGTAGGACTTGAACCTACAACCCGCAGATTAAGAGTCTGCTGCTCTGCCAGTTGAGCTAGCGGCGCTGGCCGAACGGAGGTAACCCTAGCACGCACCCGCAGGCCCGCAAAAACGAGATACCCCCGTCCGGAGCGTGGCCTCCGTTACTCCTCGTCGTCCTCCCAGAAGAAGTCCGTCTCGGCGGTCTGCGCCGGGTCGGCGGCCATGTCGTCGGCGAGCAGGTCCGAGTCCGGAGCGGCGAGCTCGTCCAGCTCGTCGTCCGGCTGGTCCCAGGTCACACGCGAATTTGGCATCTCGGCTGTCATCAAACACCCCCGTGCGTGGGTTCGAACAACTGGCGACGCGCGAGCTACCCGGCCCCCGCCGTCCTAACCGCCACCGGCCAGGTGGAGGCGCGCAGGACGAGGGTGGTCGGCATGAGCAGCTCTTCGGGGGTCCAGTCGCCGGCGGTCATGGCGCGGCGGAGCATGCCCGCGGCCAGGACGCCCTGCTCGAAGACGCGCTGGCGGACGGTGGTCAGGTCGAGCAGTGCGCTCAGTTCGTGGTCGTCGAAGCCGATGACCGATACGTGACGTCCGGTGCGGCGCAGTGCGCTCAGGGCCCCGAAAGCGAGTTCGTCCGATTCGGCGAACACGGCGGTCGGGGGGTCCGGGAGGGTGAGCAGGCGACGCATGGCCAGTTCGCCGCCGTCCATGCCGTGCGGTACCGACATCACGAGCGACTCGTCCACGTCGATGCCGGCCACGGCCAGGGTTTCGACGTACGCGCGCCGCCGGGCGTGGGCGACCGGCAGGAACATGCTCTGGTCGTTGAACGTGGAGATCATGCCGATGCGGCGGTGGCCGAGGGCGAGCAGGTGCTGCACGGCCGAGGCCGCGGCGGCCACGTCGTCGATCCGTACGCAGCCGGCGCCCGGCACGTCGTGGCCCACGGCGACGATCGGCACGCCCAGGGAGCGCAGGTCGGCGATCTCGGCGTCGGTGAACTGCATCGCGACCGTGAGCACGGCGTCGACGCGGCGGCGCAGCGGCAGGGCGCCGAAGAAGCGCTGGCGGGACGGGATGTCGCCGATGTTGTACAGCAGCAGGTCCAGCGAGTGCTCGCGCAGGACCGACTCGGCGCCGGCGACGATCTGGCCGAAGAACCAGCGCGACGCGTACGGCACGATCACGCCCACGGTGTGGGTGCGCCCGCTCGCCAGCCGCGAGGCGATCGGCGAGACGACATACGACAGCGACGCCGCGGCGTGCAGCACGCGGTCGCGTGTCTCGTCGGAGACGTTGGGCAGCCCGCGAAGCGTGCGCGACACCGTTGCGGTCGAGACTCCCGCCAGCCGGGCAACGTCTTCCATGCTGACGGGCGATGGAACGTCAGCCACACGCGGAAGGCTAGGCAACGCGCGGTCCCACGGCAATATGTCCGCCGTGTTGCTAACTCGTTATCGATGAAAGCGCCCCAAGGCCTCGACAAACCGACCTTGCAAACGCTTACATCCGAGGAACACAAGGACACCCCAGCACACCGGGTACGCGGGCGAGGTTCGCCCAAGGACCGGGTATAGCCAAAGGAGGCTAACCATGGCCGTCCTCTCGAGGCGGCGTCGAGCGTTCACGCTCGCCGGTGTGGCCGCGTTGGCCCTCGCCGCGTCCGCCTGCGGCAGTGACAGCGGCTCCGGCTCCAGCAACGCCGACAAGCCCGAGTGCGCGCCCTACGCGCAGTACAAGGTCGACAAGACCAAGCACGTCTCGATCTACGCGACCATCCGCGACACCGAGGCCGACAAGCTCGAGCAGTCGTGGAAGCAGTTCGAGGACTGCACCAATATCAAGATCGACTACGAGGGCTCCGGCGAGTTCGAGACCCAGATCAAGGTTCGCAGCGACGGCGGCCAGCCGCCGGACATCGCGGTGTTCCCGCAGCCCGGCCTGCTCGCCTCGTTCGCCAAGACGAACAAGCTCAAGGAGCTGCCGGCTCCGGTCAAGGCCAACCTCGACAAGAACTGGTCGAAGGACTGGGCGGCCTACTCGACCGTTGACGGCAAGGTCTACGGCGTGCCGATGGGTGCCAACGTGAAGTCGCTGGTGTGGTACTCGCCCAGCCTCTTCAAGGAGAAGAACTACACGGTCCCGAAGACGTGGGACGAGATGATCGCCCTGTCCGACAAGATCGCGGCGAGCGGCATCCAGGCGTGGTGCGCCGGCATCGAGTCCGGTGACGCGACCGGCTGGCCGGCCACGGACTGGATCGAGGACATCGTCCTGCGCGACCAGGGTCCGGACGTCTACGACCAGTGGGTCAACCACAAGATCCCGTTCAACGACCCGAAGATCTTCTCGGCCGCCGAGCGCGCCGCGTCGATCCTGAAGAACCCGAAGTACGTCGGCAACCCCAAGACCATCGTGACCACCTCGTTCCAGGAGGGTGGCCTGCCGGTCAAGGACAAGAAGTGCGGCATGCACCGTCAGGCCAACTTCTACTCCAACCAGTGGCCGAAGGGCACCAACGTCGGCCCGGACGGTGACGTCTACGCCTTCTACTTCCCGGCCGTCGACCCCGCCAAGGGCAAGCCGGTTCTGGTCGGTGGCGAGTTCGTCTCCGCGTTCACGGACCGCGACGAGGTCGTCAAGGTGCAGACCTACCTCTCCTCCGGCGAGTGGGCCAACAGCAAGGCCAAGCTCGGCGACTGGATCTCGGCCAACAAGAGCCTCGACGTGAGCGCGGTCAGCGGCTCGATCGACAAGCTCTCCGTGCAGATCCTGCAGGACCCCGCCACTGTGGCGCGGTTCGACGGCTCGGACCAGATGCCCGCCCAGGTCGGCTCGAAGTCCTTCTGGACCGGCATGACCGACTGGATCAACGGCACGAAGGACACCAAGCAGACGCTGGACTACATCGAAAGCACCTGGCCTAAATAACTGAACTGAGGTCCGGGTCCGGCGTCATGCACCACGGCGCCGGACCCGGCTGGTCGGAGGACACCCCATGGATTACGACTTCTCCGAGGACGTCGCCAAAATCTGGCCGGCGCTCATGTTCATGGCCGGTTTCATCGTCGTCGTCGCCGCGCTGCTGTTCGTGCTCGACATCCTGCCCCGGTGGGGGAGGGGCAAGGAACGGCTCCAGATGGCCGGGTTCCTGGGGCCCGCGCTGGCACTGCTCGCGGTCGGCCTGGTGTACCCGCTCATCCGCACCGTGTACCTGTCGTTCTTCAACGACACCGGTGACTCGTTCATCGGCATCGACAACTACACCTGGATCTTCACCAACGACGACACGCTCATCATGCTGCGCAACACGCTGCTGTGGGTGGTCTGTGTGCCGCTGTTCTCCACGGGCTTCGGCCTGCTGTACGCGGTGCTGGTGGACAAGGCCCGCGGCGAGGGCATCGCCAAGTCCCTGATCTTCATGCCGATGGCCATCTCGCTCGTGGGCGCGTCGATCATCTGGAAGTTCATCTACGCGTACCGCGACCCGGGCGTCGAGCAGATCGGCCTGCTCAACCAGATCCTGGTGTGGCTCGGTGGCAAACCCCAGCAGGTCCTGAGCAACGCCCCCGGCAACACCTTCTACATGATCGTGATCCTGATCTGGATCCAGGCCGGGTTCGCGATGGTCATCCTCTCCGCCGCGATCAAGGCCATCCCGGCCGAGATCGTCGAGGCGGCCCGGCTCGACGGCGCCAACCCGTGGCAGATGTTCTGGCGCGTGACCATGCCCAGCATCCGCCCCGCCGTCATCGTCGTGGTCGTGACCATCACGATCGCCACCCTGAAGGTGTTCGACATCGTCCGGACCATGACCGGCGGTCAGTTCAAGAGCAGCGTGCTCGCTTTTGAGATGTACAACCAGGCCTTCCGCTCCTATGACGACGGCAAGGGTTCCGCCCTCGCGGTGCTGCTGTTCCTGCTTGTCGTGCCGATCGTCATCTACCAGGCCCGGCAACTGCGGCACCGAACGGAGACCCGATGAGCAGCACTGACGCCGTCAGCACCGACGCTGCTGACGTGCCCGAGGCCAGCCCGCTCTACCGCCCCCAGGGCGCTGAGACGATGGCGGGCCGGGTGCGCCGCAAGCTCGCCTCCCGGGCCGCCAGCGTCGTGTCGATCATCATCGCCCTGGTCTGGACGATCCCGACCTTCGGGCTGCTCGTCTCGTCGATCCGCCCCGAGAACGACATCAAGACCAAGGGCTGGTGGACGTTCTTCGCCCACCCCAGCTTCACGCTGGACAACTACAACGAGGTCGTCTTCGGCACCTCGGCCACCTCGGGCCGGCTCGCCAGCTACTTCATCAACTCGCTGGTGATCACGGTCCCCGCGGTGCTGTTCTCGGTCACGCTGGCGGCGATGGCGGCCTACGCGCTGTCCTGGCTGAACTTCCGGGGCCGCGACTGGATCTTCATCGGCGTGTTCGCGCTGCAGATCGTGCCGCTGCAGATGGCGCTCATCCCGATGCTGCAGCTGGTCAAGGGGTACACCGAGTGGGGCGGCGGCTTCTTCGCCGTGTGGTTCGCCCACACCTGCTTCGGTCTGCCGCTGGGCGTGTTCCTGCTGCACAACTTCATGTCCGAGCTGCCCAAGGACCTCTTTGAGGCCGCGCGGGTGGACGGGGCCGGCCCGGCGGTTACCTTCCGGCGCATCGTGCTGCCGCTTGTCACACCGGCGCTGGCCTCCCTCACGATCTTCCAGTTCCTGTGGATCTGGAATGATCTACTGGTGGCGCTGGTGTTCACCTCGGGCCAGGGCAACCGCCCGCTGACGGCGCGGCTCGCCGAGCTCGCCGGCACCCGGGGCAACGACTGGCAGCGGCTGACCTCCGGCGCATTCGTGTCGATGATCATTCCGCTGATCGTCTTCCTGTCGCTGCAACGCTATTTCGTACGCGGCCTGCTGGCCGGTGGAGTCAAGGGGTGAGTCAACTGCTCTGGTGGCGCGATGCCGTGATCTATCAGGTCTACCCGCGCTCGTTCGCCGACGCGGACGGGGATGGGATGGGGGACCTGCGCGGCATCACGTCGCGCCTCGACCACCTGGTCGAGCTGGGCGTCGACGCCCTCTGGATGTCGCCGTTCTACCCGTCTCCACAGCACGACGCGGGGTACGACGTCGCGGACTACCGCGACGTCGACCCGCGCTTCGGCACCCTGGCCGACTTCGACGCGCTCATGGCCGCCGCCAAGGAGCGCGGCCTGCGCGTCGTGGTCGACCTGGTGCCCAACCACACCTCCAGCGACCACGTGTGGTTCCAGGAGGCGCTGGCCGCGGGCCCGGGCACCGCGGCCCGGGACCGGTACCACTTCCGCAAGGGCCAGGGCGTCGACGGCGAGCTGCCGCCCAACGGCTGGCAGAGCGTGTTCGGCGGGCCGGCCTGGACCCGGGTGCCGGACGGCGAGTGGTACCTGCACCTGTTCGACACGAGCCAGCCCGACCTGAACTGGGACCTGCCCGAGGTGCGGGCCATGTTCGAGGACGTGCTGCGCTTCTGGCTCGACCGCGGCGTCGACGGCTTCCGCGTCGATGTGGCGCACGGGCTGATCAAGGAGAGCGGCCTGCCCGACTGGACCGAGGCCCAGGTGCCGATCACCTCGCCCGGCGCCGAGCACCGCACGCCGCCGATGTGGGACCAGGACGGAGTGCACGAGGTGTACCGCACCTGGCGGCGCATCCTCGACAGCTACCCCGGCGACCGCATGATGGTCGGCGAGGCCTGGGTCGCACCGGCGGAGCGGCTCGCACGGTACGTCCGCCCGGACGAGATGAACCAGGCGTTCAACTTCAACTACCTGATGGCCCCGTGGACGGCGGCGGACCAGCGCGCGGCGATCGAGTCCAGCCTCGCCGGCGTCGAGCCGGTCGGCGCGATCTGCACCTGGGTGCTGTCCAACCACGACGTGGTCCGCCACGCGAGCCGCCTCGGCTTCGAGCCCGGGTACTCCACCCAGGGCGGCATCGGCGCCGGCGACCCCCAGCCCGACGAGGCCCTGGGCCTGCGCCGCGCCCGGGCCGCCACGCTGCTGATGCTCTCGCTGCCGGGCTCGGCGTACGTGTACCAGGGCGAGGAGCTCGGCCTGCCCGAGCACACCACCCTGCCGGACGACGTGCGGCAGGACCCGACCTGGTTCCGCTCGCGGCATGAGGTACGCGGCCGCGACGGCTGCCGGGTGCCGATCCCGTGGGAGGCCGACGCCCCCGCGTACGGCTTCGGACCGAGCGGCAAGACCTGGCTGCCGCAGCCGACGGACTGGGCCCGCTTCGCCGCCGACCGCGAGCGCGGCGTGCCCGGGTCGACGCTGTCGCTGTACACCGCGGCGCTGCGCCTGCGGCGGACCCATGGGCTCGGTCGCGGTACCGTCGCGTGGAATGCCGTTGAGAATGGCATCGACTTCATCAACGGACCGGTCCGGGTGATCACCAACTTCGGCTCGGCCCCCGCCCCGCTCCCGCCGGGTGAGGTCCTGCTGGCCAGCGGTGATCTGGCCGCCGACGGCAGCCTGCCGCCCGACACCACGGCCTGGCTGCGGGCGTGACAGCGGCGGTTACCGTCGAAGCATGAACGCTCTGATCGCGATGTTGTACAGCTACCTGAGCCCGGCCACGCTGGACGCCCTGGACACCGGACTCGAGCTGGAGCGCCGCCGCCGCAGCTACGGCGGCGGCGGGGTGATCGGCGGTTGCTGCTGCGCCGTGGTCGTGATCATCGCGATCGTGGTGCTCGTGATCGTCATGCGCCGGCGGCGCCCGCGGGCTTGATTTCCCGCGCCGGCGACCGATGGTCCCGGTGGGGAGGTTGGGATCCTCCGGGAAGGGAACCATTCGCTCATGGCGCGAGTCCTGCTCATCGACGACGACGCGGAGATCCGTGAGACCACCGCCATCCGTCTGCAGATCGGCGGCCACCACGTGATCTCCGCGGCCAGTCCGCAGGAGGCCCTGACGGTGGCCGCCGACGAGCCCCATTTCGACGTGGCCGTGCTGGACCTGCACCTGCCCCGGGTGGACGGGGACGAGCTGCTGGACCTGCTGCGCAAGCACGACGCGACGGCCGACGTGCCGGTGGTCTTCTACAGCGCGAACGCCCCGCACGCCACCTCGGTGCACGGCCTGTCCCTGGCCGACACGAGGCTCACCAAGGGCCGGCCCCTGAACAGCCTCCTCGCCACGATCAGCTGCCTGTCGACCTGAGCCAGGTCCGACAAGGCGGGCGCACTCATCCGGTGCGAGTGAGCGAAAGCCACGTTTTCGCAGGTCATGCGGGGGTAGGCTTCGCACCGGGCGCGGCGCCGCAGCAGAGCGGCGACAGGGATGGGGCGCTACTGGCACCGGAACACCGCGCCGACCGAAGGGGGTGTCCGCTTGATGCGGATCGATGTGCGGATCGCGTGCGACGCCCGGCGTACCGCCGGCCGGACGGAAGGGGACGGCCATGTGGCCGCCTGAGCACGAGCGGTTCGCGGACCGTACGGCCGCCGGACGCATGCTTGGAGTCACCGTCGCGGAGCACCTGCGCCAGCGGGAGACCGCGAGCACGAAGAAGCCTCTGGTGCTGGCACTGCCCAAGGGTGGGGCGCCCGTCGCGGTCGCCGTGGCCGAGGCCATCGGCGCCGAGTTCGACCTCGTGATCTCCCGCAAGATCGGCCTTCCCTGGCAGGCCGACCACGGCGTGGGCGCGATCGCCGAGAACGGGCCCGCCGTGTTCGACCTCAGCGCCGTGGCCGCGGTCGGCCTCACCGTCAGCGACCTCTCGCCGGCCGTCCAGCGCGAGCGCGTGGAACTGCGGCGGCGGCAGGAGCGCTACCGCGGCTCGCGCCCCGCGCCCGACGTGACGGATCGTGTGGTCGTGGTCGTCGACGACGGTCTCGCGACCGGAGTGACGGCCCGGGCCGCCGTACGCGCGCTGCTGGTCGGCAAGCCCGAGCACCTGATCTTCGCCGCGCCGGTGTGCGCGGCCGAGTCGGTCGACCTGCTCGCCGCCGACGTCGACATGGTCATCGACATCCACAGTCCCCGCGAATTCCACGCGCTCGGACTGTACTACCACGATTTTGCCCCGCTGACCGACGCCCACGTCCTCGAGATGTGCTCGCAGATGTGGAGCGACAGCAAGATTCCTACGCCTGTGTAGCAATTCCCGCATCACCCATTCGCGATCCCGGTGCCGAAAAGATTTGGCACCGGGATCGCGGTGTTTATAACGCCCGGGGTGGGTAGAGCATCACCCCATGAGGGCGGAAGACCTGCGGGCCCGCGTCGAGCGGCGGGGTGATGCCACCGTCGTACGCCTCGCCGGCCGGCTGGACGTGGACAACTCGCCGGCGCTGCGCGCGGCGGTGCTGGCCTGCCTCGCCGCCGAGCCGTCGGTGATCGTGCTCGACGTAGCCGGCCTGCGCCACGACGACGACGTGGCCCTGACCGTGCTCCCCGCGCTGGCCCAGCACGCCGCGGCCTGGCCGGGCAGCGCGCTGACCCTGGCCGCCGCCCCGCCGTCGCTGGCCTCGGCCCTGGACCGCATGGCCGTGGCGCGGCTCATGCGGATGTACCCGACCGCCGACGCCGCCCTCGCCGGCGCCGCCGCCACCGAGGCGACCGAGCGGGTCCGCGCCACGCTGCCGCCCATGCTCGACGCCACCGCGGCCGCGCGGCACCTGGTCGGGCGGGCCTGCACGCGCTGGGGCTTCGACCGCCTGCGCGACATCGCCGAGCTGGTCGTGACCGAGCTGGTCAGCAACGTGCTGCGGCACGCCGGTACCGACATGGAGGTCACCGTCGCCCACGACCGCCGCCTGCTGCACGTCTCCGTGCGCGACCGCGGCCAGGGCGTCCCGCGCCTCGGCGGCCGGCCGAGCCGCCCGGCCCCGCGCCTCGGCCGTACCGGGCGGGAGAACGGCCGGCCGGACCCCGATGAAGGACCGCGCGAGGACGGCCGCGGACTGCTCGTCGTGAGCGCCCTGACGCGGGCCTGGGGCTGCATTCCGGTGCCCGACGGAAAGGTGGTGTGGGCGACCGTCGCCAATTGAAAAGCTCACCCTGGAACTCATCCGGCGACGTTGAATTCGCGCCGGAATTGGTGTCTACAGTGATCCGGAAAGCAAATCCGCCTCAAGATCAGGGGGAGTCTCCGCCATGGAGACAATGCCTACGGATTCGGTACTCGAACTGGACACCTGGCGGAATGGCGACGACGAGATTCTGCGTCCTTCCGGGGTCCTCGACTATTCGGCGAGCGTCGGCCTGCGGGTCGCACTCGCGCGGCGCCTAGACGCCGGCCAGCTCAGCCTGACCGTGGACCTGTCCCGGCTGCGTCTGCTCGACTGCGCGGCCGCGGACACCCTGCTGCACGCCCAGACCGACGCCGAGGAGCGCGGGGGTGCACTGCGCGCCCCGGGCGCGTCCGACCTGGTGCTGGACGTGCTCGAGATCATCGGGGCGGCGAAGCAGCTGCGGGCGTACGACGACCCGCCGCCCGGCGCGCCGCCGGTGGCCGAGGAGGAGTCGTCCGGCGACGCCGAGCCGCCGAGCCAGTGGACCACCGTCAACGAGCTGCTGCGCCAGGCCGCGGCGCTGGAGCGCGGCGACCCCCGGCGGGGCGCGCTGCGGGACCGCGCGGTGGCGCACAGCCTGCCGCTGGCCGACCGGCTGGCCCGCCGTTTCCACGGCATGGGGGAGTCACCGGCCGATCTGAGCCAGGTGGCCGCGCTCGGGCTGATGAAGGCGATCGAGGGCTTCGACCCGGACTACGGCACCGACTTCGGCGGCTACGCGACGCCGACGATCGTGGGGGAGCTCAAGCGGTACTTCCGCGACAAGGGGTGGGGCGTGCACGTTCCCCGGCGCCTGCAGGAGCTGCGGATCGAGATCAACCGTGTCCGCGACTCACTCGGGCAGCGCCTGGGCCGCTCGCCCACCCCGAAGGACGTCGCCGAGCATCTCGGGATCGACGAGGAGCAGGTGCTCGAGGCGCTGGTGGCGTCCTCGGCGTACCGACCGGTCTCGCTCTTCGCCCCTCTGGGTGGGGACGACGACGCGGGCACCCTGGCCGACGTGCTGGGCGACGACGACCGGGACATCGACGGCGTCGAGTTCCGCCAGGCCGTGCGGCCGCTCATCGCCCGGCTCCCGGAGCGCGAGCGCCGGATCCTGTCGCTGCGCTTCTACGGCAACCGCACGCAGGCTCAGATCGCCGCCGACCTGGGCATTTCCCAGATGCACGTGTCCCGTCTGCTCAGCCGCACACTGGAGGGGCTGCGCCGCGCTCTGCTGGACGGGTGAGGCCCCTGTTACGGATGGGGCCGGAGGCAAACGGTTGAGACGATCGCGGTACGGGTAGTACGCCCCCCGGTTCGACGAAGGGGGAGCCGTGACTGACCTCCACACCGTGGAGTTCGCCGCCGTGCTGCGCCAGCTCACCGCCCGGCTGATCGCCAGCGACGATCTTCACGAGGCGCTGGAGGACCTCGTGGAGACCGCCGCCGACCTGGTGGACGGTGCGGCCTGGTGCGCGGTCACGCTGATCCGCTCGGGCGGGCCGTCCACCGCGGCGGCCTCGTCCGGCCTGCCGGAGTCGCTGCTCGACAGCCAGTACGACAGCGGCGCCGGCCCGTCGATGGAGGCGATCCGAAACCGGGACATCACACTCAGCGACGACCTGGCCGCGGAGGAGCGCTGGCCGCAGTGGCGTTTGCGTGCGCTCGAGGCCGGGGTGAAGGCGGTCCTCGCGGTGCCGGTCGACATCGACTCGCACGCGATCGGGGCGCTCACCGTGTACGCCTCGGAGGCCGGCCGCTTCACCGCCGACATCGGGCTGACCGCCATGCTCGTGGCCGAGCACGCGGGCCTGCTGCTGTCGGCCGTGCTCGACCGCGGGCGCCGCGCCGAGGTGCAGGCGCAGCTCACCTCGGCGCTCACGGAGGCGCTCACCGAGGGCGAGATGGTCAACCGCGCGGTCGGGATCATGATGGTGCAGCGCGCCTGCTCGTCGGAGGCCGCGCTGGACGTGCTGCGGGGGACGTCGGCCCGGCTCGGCCTGCCGCTGACCACCGTGGCGGAGCGCCTGGTGCAGACCGTGGAGCAGCGGGTCAGCTCGTAGAAACCGACTTATGCGGTGTCGGGGTATAAATCCGATAAGTCGTGGCGCGGAGCGCCCGACTTATCGTGGCTGGACAGCGTCGGGCTGCGGAGCTTCATGAGGCGTTCGGCCGGCGTCTCGCCGCCGGGGGTTTTGCCGGGCCGGCCGTCGATCCATGTCCGCGGCCTGCCGCCCTGGTGCACCGCGTCCGGCCGGTAGGCGCCGCTACCCGAATGCCGGTGGCGGGGTGATCTCCCGGCTGATCGTGCACCGCGGCCGGCCCGGCTCCGCCGCGATCACGATCCGCTCAGGTGCGGCCCTCCTGTTCCTGGGCTCGCTGCAGCGTCGAGGAGTGCGGCACCCAATCGGCCAGGCGTACCGTGTAGCCCAGGCCCCGCAGCCGCTGTACCACCTCCGGGTCGTCGTCCACGACCAGCTCGATCCCGGTCTCCCGGGCCATCCGCCCGAGCTGGCGCGCCTTGAAGTCGCGGGCCGGGCGGCGGTCGTTCGGCGGGCGCATGAACAGCAGGTCGGCCGGCAGGTCCGCGGCGCGCAGCCACGCCGCCGTGACGTCGCGCAGGTACTCCGGGCGGCCCGTCAGCCACACGAGCACGTGCGAGTCCGCGTAGGAGCGGGCCAGTTCTACGCCCTCGGCCAGCACCGGGTCGCGGTCGGCCGCGGCGAAGAAGCGGGTCCAGTCCTTCGGGCGGCGGTCCAGGTACTTCAGCCGGTGCCGCACGTCGGCCACCACTCCGTCGATGTCGAACACCGCCAGCGAGTCCTCCATGCCCCCCAGTCTCTCCCGCAACCGCGCGGCAACGTCCGGCGACCTGGACGCGCACCCCGGGTTCCCGAGTCTTGAACGACACCGCCTCGGCGTCGTCTGATTGGAGATCCGGCATCATGCGAGCGATCCTGCGCCGTTCGACCCTGATCGCGGCCGCGGCGGCCGCCGGGCTGATCGGGGCCGGTACGCCCGCCCTGGCCGCCCCGGAGGGCACCGTCCTCGGCGCGAACGAGGCCGGCACGATCCGGGACCGCTACATCGTGGTCTTCAAGGACTCCGTGGACGCCGGCCGTACCGCGGCCGACGCCAGCCGGCTCGCCGAGCAGTTCGGCGGGCGCGTGGGCCGCTCGTTCAGCCGGACGCTCAAGGGCTTCTCGGCGCAGCTGTCGGAGAAGGCGGCGAAGCGGCTGGCGGTCAACCCGCTCGTGGACTACGTGCAGCAGGACAAGAAGGTGAGCGTCGAGGGCGCCGAGTCCGGCGCGCCGTGGGGGCTGGACCGCATCGACCAGCAGTACCGGCCGCTGAACGGCGCCTACACCTACGCGAGCACGGCGTCGAACGTGACCGCGTACATCCTCGACACCGGCGTGCGCCTGACCCACGCCGACCTCGGCGGCCGGGCGCGCTCCGGGTACGACTTCGTCGACAACGACACCGACGCGAGCGACTGCCAGGGGCACGGCACCCACGTGGCCGGCACCGTCGGCGGCGCCGCGTACGGCGTGGCCAAGAACGTGAAGCTGGTCAGCGTGCGGGTGCTCGGCTGCGACGGCTCCGGCAGCTACTCCGGCATCATCAGCGGCATCGACTGGATCACCGCCAACGCGCAGAAGCGGCCGTGGTGAACATGAGCCTCGGCGGCGACGGGGACGGCTCGGTGGCGGCGCCGGCACCCTCGACAGCTGGACCCTCACGGTCTAAAACCCTTCGCCCGCACCGTGCCCCGAGCCCTACGCTCGGGGCACGCTGCTGAAGGGGCACGATGCTGAAACGGACCGACCCCCGTCTCGTCCGGCTCGACGAGTCCTGGACCACCCTGCCCAACCCTTACGACATCCCGGTCGAGATCTGCGCCGCCCCCGGCGTGCCGATCGAGCCCGCCGCCCTCGACGAGCTGCTGACGGTCCTGGACACTCAGCGCAGCCTCGAGGCGCTGTCCCCGGACGCCCGCATCGAGCGCGTGGTCTGCACCCCCGACTTCCACAAGGGCGCCGGCATCCCGATCGGCACGGTCCTGCAGACCCGCGGCGCGCTGGTACCGCAGGCCGTCGGCAACGACATCAACTGCGGCATGCGCGTCGAGGCGACCACGCTGAGCGTCGAGCAGGTCCGCCCCCGCCTCGACGAGCTCGAGCGCCGCCTGCGCCACCTGTTCTTCGAGGGCGGCCGCCACATCGGCCTCACCCCGGCCCAGCGCGAGGGCCTGCTCCGCGCCGGCCTGCCCGGCCTGCTCGCCCACGGCCCCCTCGACACCCCGGTGCGGCACACCGTCCGCGACGGCGACCGCCTGCACGCGAGCGGCTTCCCGGCCGAGCACGCCGAGGAGTTCCGCGACTGGGTGCACAGCGGCGGCGGCACGAGCTACGACTCCATCATCGGCGGGGTCGGCGGCGGCAACCACTTCGCCGAGCTGCAGTACGTCGCCGCGGTCCACGACGGCCCGACCGCCTACGCGTGGGGCCTCGCACCCGGGCGGGTGGTCACGATGGTGCACAGCGGCTCGCTGTCGCTGGGGCACCAGGCTGGCGCCACCGGCCGCGACCTGGCCCGCAAGGGCTGGCCGACCCGGCTGCCGCAGCCCGCGAACGGCATCCTGCCGATGCTGCTGGACGATTCGACCCAGCAAATGCGGCGGCGGTACCTGACCAGCTTCGCGAACGCCGCGAACTTCGCGGTCGGCAACCGGTACTTCCTCAGCCTCATGCTGCGCGCGGGCCTCACCGGCGCCGTCGGCGAGCTCGACGCCCGGCTCGTCTACGACGCCCCGCACAACCTGCTGTGGCCCGGCGAGGACACGGTCCTGCACCGCAAGGGCGCCACGCCCGCCGGCCGGTCGGACGACGGCTGGGGCGAGCCGGTCATCGTCCCGGGCTCGATGGGCGCGCCCAGCTACCTGCTGCGCGGCCTGGGCAACGAGCGCGCGCTCGGCAGCGCGTGCCACGGCGCCGGGCGCAGCGTCCCGCGCGGCGCGGCGGCCCGGGGCAGCGACGCGGAGCTCGACGCCTTCCTGCGCGAGTTCCGCGTGGTGACGCCGCTGAACCACCGCGACCCGGCGGTGGCCACGCGGCGGGACATCATCGCGGCGTGGCGGCGCGACCTGAAGCAGGAGGCGCCGTGGGCGTACAAGGAGGTGCTCCCGGTCGTGGACAGCCTGCGCACCGCGGGCGTCGCCGAGCCGGTCGTCGAGCTGCGCCCGCTGCTGACCGTCAAGGGCTAACAGCGACGGCCTGCTGGGCCTGCTCGGCCTGCTGGGCCTGCTGGGCCTGCTGGGCCTGTCCGGCCTGCCCGGCCTGCTGGGCCAGGAGTGAGGCGAGCGCCGGGGCCGGCAGCGGGCGGGCGAACAGGAAGCCCTGGGCCAGGCCGCAGTCCAGCTCGCGCAGCACCGGCGCCTGGCCCGGGGTCTCCACGCCCTCGGCGACCGGGGACAGGTACATGCTGCGCGCCAACTCCGCCACCGCGCGGAACAGCGACTTGTCCTGCTGCTCCTCGATGCTCGCCCTCGGCCGGCGGCCGGACCTCAAGGTGGATGTTTCAGGCTACGGCGGCGGCAAGATCTCCCTCGTTCTCGTCGGCTGACGCGGTGCCCGGAAAATACGGTATTTTTCGGGCACCCAACCGGCCGGCTCCTGGCCCGCACGGTTGCGTGGGCGACATCGTGCAAAAAATTGCGTAGTCATGCACTACGCTTGCGGGCATGACTCGACGACTCGCTGAGGTGGCGAAGTACGCCGGCGTGAGCGAGGCGACCGTGAGTCGGGTGCTCAACGGCAAGCCAGGCATCTCCGACGCGACCCGCACGGCGGTGCTCACCGCGCTCGACGTGCTCGGCTACGAGCGCCCGACCAAGCTGCGCGGCGAGCGGGCCCGCCTGGTCGGCCTCGTGCTGCCGGAACTGCAAAACCCGATCTTCCCGGCCTTCGCCGAGGTGGTCGCCGGCGCGCTGTCCAAGCGCGGCTTCACCCCGGTGCTGTGCACCCGGACCGCCGACGGCGTCTCCGAGGCCGACTACGTCGAGATGCTGCTGGACCAGCACGTGTCCGGCATCATCTTCTGCGGCGGCCTCTACCACCAGGCGGCCGCGGAGCACGAGCACTACCACCGCCTGCACGACCGCGGCCTGCCCGCGGTGCTGGTCAACGCCGCGATCGACGACCTGGGCTTCCCGCGGGTGTCGGTCGACGACGGCCACGCGGTGGACCAGGCGTTCAACCACCTCAGCTCGCTGGGGCACAAGCGGATCGGGCTGATCCTCGGCCCGGCCGACCATGCGCCGTCCAACCGCAAGCTGGCCGCCTTCCAGGCCGCCGCGGCGGACTCGGGCACCGTCAACGCCGACGATGTCGAGCGCGTCATCTTCTCGATGGAGGGCGGCCGCGCCGGCGCCACCCGGCTCATCAAGCACGGCGTCACCGGCATGATCTGCGCCTCCGACGTGCAGGCGCTCGGCGCGATCCGGGCCGCCCGCCGGCTCGGCCGCGAGGTGCCCGACGACATCTCGGTGGTCGGCTTCGACGACTCGCTGTTCATGAACTGCACCGACCCGCCGCTGACCACGGTG
Organism: Dactylosporangium sp. McL0621; assembly: GCF_049995355.1. Classification (NCBI taxonomy): domain Bacteria; kingdom Bacillati; phylum Actinomycetota; class Actinomycetes; order Micromonosporales; family Micromonosporaceae; genus Dactylosporangium; species Dactylosporangium sp. McL0621. The sequence goes on along the minus strand of NZ_CP188259.1, from coordinate 11,328,605 downwards.
CGCCAGCCCATCCAGTCGATGGGCCAGGCCGCGGTGACCCTGCTCGTCAGCCAGGTGGCCGGCACGCTCGTGCCGACCGAGGAGATGCTCTTCGAGCCCGAGCTCGTCGTGCGCGGCTCCACGGGTGCCCTGCAGGAGGCGCGGGCGGCCACCACGGCCGCGTAACCCCCACCGACCTCGAGCGCCACGACTCCTGCGGGAGTCGTGGCGCTCTTTGCGTTGGTTGCGCAACCGGCTTGCTGGGCGCGCTCCCACCGGCCGCCGGCGGGCGCCGCGCTTCCCGCCTGCGCGTTTTCGGGCGATTCCGTGCAAGTTGCGGGCCCTTGGGAGGGCGTCTGTGCAAACGCCTGTACGGAGATCATTAAAATTTTGCAACGGACCATGGACTTCTTGTGCGACGTGAGCCTAATCTCTTGCCAACGCCAGGCGGAAACCCTGACGCGATGCGATGGAAACCGAGCAGTAACGCGCTTGATGCACTCCGGCAGCCGACGTCAGGCTGCGCGCCCGTGCGAGCGGCCCAGGTCGGACGCCCCCCGCCCGCATGCCTTGCCGAAACACCCCCCAACAAGGAGCGACGATGAAGTTCTCACGTACCACGATGGCGCTGGCCGTCGCGGGTGCGCTCGCGCTCAGCAGCACGCTCGTCGCGTGCTCCTCGAGCGACAGTCCGAGCGGCGATGCGGGATCGACCACGCTCGACCCGAACACCAAGGTCACCCTCAACGTCGTGGGCCTGGTCCCCGGCGCCAAGCCCGAGGCGCAGAAGGCGCTGGCCGACGAGGTCGCGGACTTCCAGAAGGAAAACCCGAACATCACGGTCAAGACCCACGACTACGAGTGGAAGGCCACCACGTTCGCGGCCGACCTCGCGGGCGGCACGCTGCCGACGGTGTTCGAGATCCCCTTCACCGACGCCAAGACGCTGATCGCCAACCAGCAGATCGTCGACATGCAGGCGTACCTCAACCAGCTGTCGTACGCGGGCAACTTCAACAAGAACCTGCTGCAGTACGGCCAGGGCCCCGACGGCCACGTCTACGCCATCCCGGCGAAGAGCATCTACGCCGTCGGCCTGCACTACAACCGTGACCTGTTCACCCAGGCCGGCCTCGACCCCAACAAGCCGCCGACGACCTGGGACGAGGTCCGCACCGCCGCCAAGACGATCGCGACGAAGACCGGCCAGGCCGGCTTCGCCCAGATGGCCAAGGACGGCACCGGCGGCTGGCAGCTGACGGTCGACACCTACGCCCGCGGCGGGCGCATGGAGGACGGCAAGAAGGCGACGCTCACCAACGAGCAGACCAAGGCGTCGCTGCAGTTCCTCAAGGACCTGCGCTGGACCGACAACTCGATGGGCGCGAACTTCGACTACGACTGGTCGAGCATCAACCAGGCCTTCGCCGCCGGCAAGGTCGGCATGTACACCTCGGGCCAGGACGTCTACACGAGCCTGGTGCAGACGAACAACATCTCCCCGAAGATGTACGGCCTCACGATGATCCCCCTCGCGGGCGGTGACTCCGGCGTCCTCGGCGGTGGCACCATGGCCGCCGTGTCCAGCAAGGCCGCGGGCAACGACAAGGCCGCCGCGGTCAAGTGGATCGACTACCACTACCTGCGCAAGTACACCAACCAGGACGCCGCCAAGAAGAGCGCCGAGATCCAGATCGCGAGCAAGCAGCCCGTGGGCACCCCCGAGCTGCCGATCTTCTCGCAGCAGCAGTACCAGCAGTACCAGGACTGGATCAAGACGTACGTCAACGTCCCGGTGGACCAGATGACCACGTTCACCGGCAAGGTCTTCGACGCCAAGCTCGTCAACGAGCCGGCCGTGGCCACCCAGGACGTCTACAAGTCGCTCGACACGGTCGTGCAGGCCGTCCTGACCAACAAGGACGCCAACATCGACCAGCTCCTCACCGACGCCAACACGAAGGCGCAGCGCGCCATCGACGCGGCCGGCTGACCCGCACCGCGATGACCCGCACGGTGTGGGCCGCTGGGAGTCCGGCGGCCCACACCTGGCACTGTCCCCGAAGATCAGGACGAGGAGTGATGTTGTCGTGAGTACCTCGGACGTCGCCGGGGGCGGTCAGGGCGGGCGGGGCCGCCGGCGCAGTCCGGTGACCTGGGTCCAGCGCGGCGGGCTGAGCTCGGTCGCGTTCGCGCTGCCGCTGCTGGTCATCTTCGGCGTCTTCTCGTGGTGGCCGATCGTGCGGTCGGTCGTCATGAGCTTCCAGAAGACCAACCTCGTCGGGGACCCCCGCTGGGTCGGCTGGAACAACTTCCACTACGTGCTCACCGATCCGGACCTGCCGACCGCGATCGGCAACACCCTCTACTTCGCGCTGCTGGCCCTGGTGATCGGCTTCCCGATCCCGCTGGTGACGGCGGTGCTCATCAGCTCGGTCCGGCGGCGCAAGGGCCTGTACTCGGTGCTCGCCTACCTCCCGGTGGTGGTACCGCCGGTCGTCGCCGTGCTGCTGTGGAAGTTCTTCTACGACGGCGCCCCCGACGGCGTGTTCAACACCATCCTCGGCTGGGTCGGCCTCGGCCCCTACACCTGGCTGTCGAGCCCCGGCCTGGCGATGCCCTCGCTGGTCGTCGAGGCGACGTGGGCCGCGGCCGGCGGCACGGTCATCATCTACCTGGCCGCGCTCATCGGTGTCCCCGACGAGCTCTACGACGCCGCCGAGGTCGACGGGGCCGGCCTCTGGCGCAAGGTGTGGCACGTGACCATGCCGCAGCTGCGCGGCGTCCTGCTCATCACGTTCATCCTGCAGATCATCGGTACCGTCCAGGTGTTCCTGGAGCCCTACCTGTTCACCGGCGGCGGCCCCGCGAACGCGACACTGACGATCCTGCTCATGATCTACAACTACGCGTTCGGCAGCTCCCTGGGCGCGAACTACGGCGCCGCGACGGCCCTGTCCGTCCTGCTGGCCGCCTTCCTGGCGATCCTGTCGCTGGTGTACTTCAAGCTCACGTCCGGCTGGAGCAAGTCGTGACCGGTCCCGAGGGGAAGCGAAGCACCATGGCCGTCATCGATCCCGCCCGGCAGCGGCCGGGCGCCGGGCCCGTCGCGACACCGGTCGACGTGGCCAAGGCGGCCCGCCCGCCCCGCAGGCGCAAGACGTCCCAGTTCGAGGGCAGCCGCGGTTACGTCTCGGCCCAGGACTGGCGCAACCGCCGGGTCAGCCTGGTCATGAAGACCATGCATACGATCCTGCTGGTGTTGCTCCTCGTGGTCGGCATCGGGCCAGTGCTGCTGCTGGCGAAGTACGCGATCACGCCCACCCAGGACATCATCCGCACGCCCCTGGCGATCTTCCCGCACGGCGTGCGCTGGCAGAACATCAGCGAGGCCTGGAACGACGTCCGGATCAGCCACTACTTCCTCAACACCATCTGGCTCGCCGCCGGCTCGTGGTTCGTGCAGCTGCTGGTCGCGACCACGGGCGGCTTCATGCTCTCGGTCCTGCGCCCGGCCTGGGCCCGGTTCGTCAACGGCCTGGTGATCGCGACCCTGTTCGTGCCGAGCGTCGTGCTCCTCGTGCCGCTGTACCTCACGATCCTGAACCCGCCGCTGGTCGGTACGTCGCTCATCAACAATTTCTTCGCCGTCTGGCTACCCTCGGGCGCGAGCGCGTTCAACGTGGTACTTGTGACACGGTTCTTCGACAGCCTCCCGCGCGAGGTGTTCGAGGCGGCCCGGGTCGACGGGGCCAGCTCGTTCCGGCTGTTCTGGTCGGTCGTCCTGCCGATGTCCAAGCCGATCCTCGGCGTGGTGTCCGTGTTCGCGGCGATCGCGAGCTGGAAGGACTTCCTGTGGCCGATGCTGGTGCTCAAGGACCCGAACATGCAGCCGCTGTCGGTGCGGCTGCCCGCGATCGCGTCACAGACCGACCTGGGCGTGTTCCTCGCGGCCCTGGCCATCTCGACGCTTATCCCGGTCGTGTTCTTCCTCATCTTCCAGCGCATGTTCCTGTCGAGCGCCGGCCTGGGAGGAGCGGTCAAGGGCTGAGCCCGGGACCGTCGTTTCAACACCTTCGATCTTCGTGAGAAAGCAGGTTCCACGTGGCCGACCAAGCTTGGTGGCGTAGCGCCGCTATCTACCAGGTGTACTTGCGGAGCTTCGCCGATGGCAACGGCGACGGCGTCGGCGACCTGGCGGGCCTGCGGTCGCGCCTGCCGTACCTGGCCGGCCTGGGCATCGACGCCATCTGGATCGTGCCGTGGTACCCCTCGCCGCTCGCCGACGGCGGCTACGACGTCGCCGACTTCCGGGCCATCGACCCGATCTTCGGCACCCTCGCCGAGGCCGAGAAGCTCATCGAGGAGGCCCACGCCACCGGCATCCGGGTCATCTGCGACATCGTGCCCAACCACTGCTCCGACCAGCACGCGTGGTTCCAGCGGGCCCTCGCGGCCGCGCCCGGCTCGCCCGAGCGGGACCTGTTCTGGTTCCGCAAGGGCCGCGGCGAGCACGGCGAGCTGCCCCCGACCGACCTGCAGTCGATCTTCGGCGGCCCGGCCTGGACCCGGGTCGCCGACGGCGAGTGGTACCTGCACCTGTTCGCCTCCGAGCAGCCCGACTTCAACTGGGACCACCCGGCGGTGCGCGAGGAGTTCGAGGACATCCTGCGGTTCTGGTTCGACCGCGGCATCGACGGCATCCGCATCGACTCGGCCGCCGTGCTCATCAAGGACCCGCTCGTCAGCGACGTCTACGAGGACAACGAGGGCATCCACGAGGTGTACCAGGCGTGGCGGCGCATCGCCGACACGTACACCCCGCGCCGGGCGCTCATCGGCGAGGTCTGGCTGCCCGACCACGAGGCGTTCGCCCGGTACCTGCGCCCCGACGAGCTGCACACCGCGTTCAACTTCGCGTTCCTGGGCGCCCCCTGGGAGGCCGCGCAGCTGCGCCGCGAGATCGACATGACGATCGAGGTGCACGCCCCCGTCGCCGCCCCCGCCACCTGGGTGCTGAGCAACCACGACGTCACCCGCGAGGTGACCCGCTTCGGGCGCGAGGTGACCAACTTCGCCTTCGCCGACAAGCGCCGCGACGTGCCGTCGGACCTGGAGCTGGGCACCCGCCGGGCCCGGGCGGCCGCGCTGCTGACCATGTCGCTGCCCGGCGCCTACTACCTCTACCAGGGCGAGGAGCTCGGCCTGGAGGAGGTCGAGGACCTCGACGACGCGCTGCGCGAGGACCCCATGTTCCACCGCTCCGGGGGTGTGAACCCCGGCCGGGACGGCTGCCGCGTGCCGCTGCCCTGGTCGGGGACCTCGGCCCCGTTCGGCTTCAGCCCGCCCGACGCCACCGGGGAGCCGTGGCTGCCGCAGCCGGCGCGCTGGGGCGGGCTCGCCGTCGCCGCCCAGCAGGGCGAGCCGGGATCGTTCCTGCAGCTGTACTGTGACGCGCTGCGCATCCGCCGCAACGAGCCCGCGCTCGGCGACGGGCCGATGCACTGGCTGGACTCGGCGCCGCAGGTGCTCGCCTTCACCCGCGGCGCCGGCGACTTCGCCAACGTCACGAACCTGGGTGCGGAGCCGGCCGTGCTGCCGCCGCACCGCGAGGTGCTGCTCAGCAGCGCCCCGCTCAACCCGGACGGCACCCTGCCGGCCGACGCCTCCGCCTGGCTGCGCCTGGCGTAACGGCACCTGCACGGGGGACTCAGACGCCGGGCGGTCGCACAAGTTGGCGGGTGCGGCCGCCCGGCCCTTTCTCGCTAACTTAACTGTTAATACCGGGTCGACCCCAGAGCGTTAACTGTTAAGACGATCCACAATCTTGATGGTCCGCGGCGCCGCCCAATATGTTCTCTGACAAGGAAAGACACTTCCTTGTGGAGGCGGCACATGCGTTCCACCCTGACCGTCGCGGCGACATCCCAGCCGTTCCGATGGTGACGCCGGATTGTTCCGGGAACAGAGGCGGGGCGCTGGCCACACCGGCGCCCCGTTGTTCTTCACTGCCATCGAAGGTGCTGTGACAAATGCCATCGAAGATTCTGTAGACCCCGCCGGGCGGCCCGGCCCGCTCGCGCTACTCCCAGTCCCAGCGCAGGCCGTAACGCCCGGGACCGTAGTCGAGCGCGATCGCGTGCACCGTGTGGCCCGTGTCGGCCTCCATTGACAGGACCTGTTCGTCCTGCCCGTCCATCTGCTGGAACTGATACACGGCCCGGGGTAACGCGGCGGCGTCGAAACACACCTCGACGACGTATTCACGCACCGGCAGCCGGAACTTGCGCTCGTACTGAGTCGCCAGCGGAAACGGCGGATAATTGTTCAGCGCGTGCTCGGTGATGACCGTCTCGCCCTTGGCGAGCGGGCGGTCGAACAACAACTCGGCCAGCAGCAGGCCGCTTTCCGGGTGCTCCACGACCCGGCCGAGCCGGCAGTTGCGCACCGGGGTCAGCAGCGGCAGCGGGTTCCCCGGCACGTCGAGGCGGATGATCGCCACCCAGCGGTCCGGCCCGTCGGCCTCGGCCCGCAGCACCTGCCGCACCAGGAACGACACCTCGCCGCGGTCCGGGCCCACGTTGACCCGGTCGTGCTGGCTGAGCCGGGTCAGCCGCTCGTCCCAGCGGGTCTCGATGCCCTGGGCCAGGTCGACGATCAGGTCCCGTTCGGACCAGAACGCGCCCAGCTCCACGGTGTCGGGGCTCTTGTGCAGGTGCCGGCCGCGCGGCCGCGGCGGCCCCACCAGGGCCGCGAGGGAGCCCGGCTCCACCTCGAGAATCTTCTCGAGCTCGGCCAGCGCCGCGAGCGACTCGCGCCGCTCCGGCCGGCTGCGCCCGGTCTGCCAGTAACTGAGCGTGGCCAGGCTCACCGAGTAGCCCTCCGCGCGTAACCGCTCCTGGATGCGCTCCAGCCCCAGACCACGTGCCTGGATTGCATCTCGTAGCGCGCCAGCGAAGTCGACCATCAGCCCCCCGGGAGCCATCCTCGCGTTCCGGGCCGCACACACGCAAGCGCGCGTTTGAGCCGAGGCCGATTCGGTTACCCGTCCGTCATGGGCGAGCGGTGGTACACCGAGAGTGTCATCTACTGCCTGGACGTCGAGACGTTCCAGGACTCCAACGGCGATGGTATCGGCGACTTTCAAGGTCTCATCAGTCGGCTGGACTATCTGACCAGGCTCGGAGTCAACTGCCTGTGGCTCAGTCCCATCCATCCGACGCCCGGCAAGGACGACGGCTACGACGTCACGGACTTCTACAACGTCGATCCGCGGCTGGGCACCCTCGGCGACTTCGCCGAACTGCTGCACCAGGCCGCGAACCGGGGCATCAAGATCATCATCGACCTCGTCGTCAACCACACCTCCGACGAGCACCCGTGGTTCCAGTCCGCGATCTCGTCGCCGGACTCGCCGTACCGCGACTGGTTCGTCTGGGCGGACAAGGAGCCCTCCGACCGCCACCAGGGCATGGTGTTCCCCGGTGAGCAGGCCGAGACGTGGACGTACCACCGCAAGGCCCGGGCCTGGTACTACCACCGCTTCTACAACTTCCAGCCCGACCTGAACTTCACCAACCCGCAGGTGCGCACCGAGATCAAGAAGATCATGGCGTTCTGGCTCCAGCTCGGCGTGGCCGGGTTCCGCATGGACGCGGTGCCGTTCATCATCGAGCTCACCGAGCCCGGCAACCCGAACAGCCCGATGGACTTCGACTTCCTCTCCGAGCTGCGCGCCCACGTCCAGTGGCGCCGCGGCGACGCGATGCTGCTCGCCGAGGCCAACGTCGAGCCGGAGAAGCTCCCCGAGTACTTCGGCGACTCCGGCGGCTCCGGCAACCGCATCCACATGCTCTTCGACTTCATGCTCAACGTCCGCCTCGTGCTCGCCCTGGCCCGGCAGAACCCCGAGCCGGTCATCGAGTGGCTGCGCACCACCCCGAAGCTGCCGGCGGGCGGGCACTGGGCCACGTTCCTGCGCAACCACGACGAGATCGACCTGTCCCGGCTCACCGCCGAGCAGCGCGACGACGTCTTCGCCGAGTTCGGCCCCGACCCCGACATGAAGCTCTACGAGCGCGGCATCCGCCGGCGGCTCGCCCCGATGCTCGGCGGCGACCGCACCCGCATCGAGCTGGCGTACTCGCTGCAGTTCACCATGCGCGGCACGCCCGTCCTGCGCTACGGCGAGGAGATCGGCATGGGCGAGGACCTGTCCCAGCAGGGCCGCTACGCCATCCGCACCCCGATGCAGTGGTCGTTCGACAAGAACGGCGGGTTCTCCGCGGCCGAGCCCATCCGGCCGGTGATCAGCAAGGGCGAGTACGCGTACGAGAAGGTCAACGTGACCGCCCAGCGCCACGACGACAAGTCCCTGCTCGCCTGGTTCGAGCGCATGATCCGCACGCTGCGGGAGAGCCCGGAGGTCGGCAACGGCACGTGCACCGCCGTCGACCAGCCGCTGCCGCCGGGGGTCCTGGCGCATCGGGCCGACGGGCCGACCGGCTCGATGCTGTTCCTGCACAACCTCGGCACCGACGACGTGGTCGCGGACCTGAGCTCGCTGGCGGCCGACACCAACCACCCCAACGACGTGTTCGCCGACAAGGAGTACCCGGAGGTCGGGGACTTCTCCGCGCTCGCGCTCGGCCCGTACGGGTACCGCTGGATCAGGCTTAAGCGGGAGAACGTGTAAGGGGGATCTGCACCGGTTCGACCGGGCGGCCGAAGTGCCAGCCCTGGCCCAGGTCGCAGCCCAGGGCGGCCAGGCGGGCCGCCTGGTCGGCCGTCTCGATCCCCTCGGCGGTGACCGTCATCTGCAACGTGTGCGCGAGGCGGATGACGGTCTCGACGATCTGCTCGTCGACGTGGTCGCTCTCCAGCTTGCGGATGCCGGCCATGAAGGCGCCGGCCAGCTTCAGCCCGTGCACCGGCAGGTGGCGCAGGTAGGCCAGGTTCGAGTAGCCGATCCCGAAGTCGTCGATGACGATCCGCACGCCCAGGTCGGCCAGCTGCCGCAGGGTCTGCACCGGGCGGCCGGTCTCCTGCATGAGTACCGTCTCCGTCAGCTCCAGCTGCAGGCTGGCCGGCTCCAGCCCCGACTCGGCCAGCGCCGCCCGCACGTCGTCGAGCAGCCGCGGGTCGGAGCACTGCCGGGGCGAGACGTTGACGCTGATCAGCAGCGGCGCCCCCGACGGGTCACGCGGCCACGCGGCCGCGGCCAGGCACGCCTCGCGCAGCACCCACCGGCCCAGCGGCAGGATCATGCCGGACTGCTCGGCGACCGGGATGAACGTGTTGGGCGAGACCGTGCCGAGCTCCGGGTGCCGCCAGCGCAGCAGTGCCTCGGCGCCGCGCAGCCGGTTGTCGGCCAGGCCCACCAGCGGCTGGTACACCAGCTCGAACTCGCCGCGGTCCAGGGCGCCCGAGAGCCGCCCGGTCAGCCCGTACTGCAGCAGCTGCTGCGCGTTGCGCTGCTCGTCGAACACCGCGTAACGGGCGCGGCCGTCGGCCTTGGCGAGGTACAACGTGGCGTCGGCGGCCCGCAGCAGCTCCTCGGGCTCGGCCCCGCGCGCGGGCTGCTCGACGATGCCGATGCTCGCCGAGACCGCCAGCTCGTGGCCGTCGAGGCGCACCGGCCGGGACAGCTCCTCGAGCATCGACTCGGCCAGCGCGGTCAGCTCGTCGGGCCCCTTCGTGTCACGCACCACGACGACGAACTCGTCGCCGCCGACCCGCGCCACGAAGTGCCCGGCCCCGTTGACGCAGCCCCGCAGCCGATCGGCGAGGGCGACGAGCAGCTCGTCACCGTACCCGTGCCCGAGCGTGTCGTTGATGGTCTTGAACTCGTCGAGGTCCAGGAAGCACACCCCGATGCGGGCGCCGTCCTCGGCCTCGCGCAGCGCCTCGGTGAGGTGGCCGTAGAGCAGTACCCGGTTCGGCAGCCCGGTCAGCGGGTCGTGGTGGGCCTGGTGGTGCAGCTCGCGCTGGAGGGTGTGCTCGGCGTCGGTGAGCGCCCGGGTCCACGCCCGCCGGATGCGCTCCTGGTCGTCGAGGATCTTCTGCCGCTGCGCCCGCGCGAACCCGGCCGCGAACCCGCCGAGCACCTCGCCCGTGGCCGTGTTCGTCAGCACCCCGATCGAGCGCTGCAGCGCCTCCGGGCTGTTGAGCCCGATCTGGATCAGGGCGGCCCCGACCTCTTCGGCCGCCGCCGCGTCACCTGTCGCGAGGGCGCCGGTCAGCTGGACGGCCTGGCGCTCGAAGAAACGCTGCAGAGCATCGGCGCTGAGGTCGAGATAGCTCGTCTGCCGCACGGCCGCGAGCCACTGCCGGGCAAGCTGCGACAGCGCCGGATCGATGCCGTCCGTGCCCGCCACTCCATCACCCCCGGCGAAGATTACTGCACGGCGGCCCCGCGAAGAATCGACGCTCAGTACCGTTCTGCCGCCGTTTCGGTGAGCCCGCCGACGAACCGCGCCAGGAGCTGCGCGAACGCGGCCCGCTCGGCCCGCGACCAGTTCCGCGTCGCGTCGGCGAACCGCCGCCGGCGCGCCTCGTGGACGCGCTCGCAGAGTTCCCGGCCCGTCACGGTGAGTACCAGCAACGCTTTCCGCCCGTCGCGCTGATCCGCCTCCCGCCTGATCAGCCCCGCCTCGACCGCGTTCGCGACGAGCTTGCTGGCGCGCGGCTGCGCCACGTCGAGCGCGCTGGCGATGTCGGTCACGGTGACGGGCCGTTCGCCGGCTGCACCGCCCTCGACCGCGTCGACGACGTCGAAGAGCGCGGGGTCGGCCTCGGGCGAGCTACGGGCGAGCGCGCGGCGCGTCTGCCGCCGCCGGATGGCCACCATCGCGCCCTCGATGACGGCAAGCACTCTTGCGTCTTCGTCGTCGTATTGCATAACCTTTATTATCTACATCCTCTCGTGTATGTAGTTCCGTCTCGTCAGGAGTGTGCCATGCGTCCCATCGGGTACTGGCTGCGCGAGCTCGACCGGCGCCTGGAACTGGCCTTCGCCGACGCCTTGTCGGCATCGGGGGCGACGCGGCGGGAGTGGCAGGTGCTGAACGGCCTGGGCCCGGACGCGCCGTTCTGGGTGGCGGGCGAGCCCACGTACGCGGACGTGGTGTCATCCTTGACCGCGCGCGGCTGGACCACGCCGGACGGCACGGTGACGGAGGCGGGCGCAGCGGCGCGGGCGGCACTGGCCAAGTCGGTCGAAGAAATCCGGGCGAAGTCCTTGACAGGCGTGGAGGACGACTCTTACCTGGTCACGGTGCGGACGCTGGAGCTCATGGCCGCGAACCTTCCGGCGGGGGGTCACGGATAGCTACGGCGGTTGACGGTGGGCGATCGGCGGAGATCGACTGAGGCCGAAATTTGGATGGCCTGGGTAGCGTGGATTTAGCGGAACGGCCCACCGCACGGCAGGGGTGCGTTGTTTCGCTCGTGCTCTGGTTGCTGCTGCCTTTCGCCTGTCGTTGGTTACGGGTCGCCGCTCGCTCGTGTCGCCGCTCGCTCGCTGCCTCGCGCGCGTGGCTCACGGCGATGGGGTAGGTGCAGTCGTCGGCGGCGGGTGGCTGCCGTCGGCCGCGGCGGTCACGCGTCGGCGGTGGGTGGATGCCGTCCGCCGTGGCGGTCACACGTCGGCGGTGGGTGGATACCGTCGGCCGTGGCGGTCACACGTCGGCGGTGGGTGGATACCGTCGGCCGCGGTGCTCACGGCCGGTCGGTCGCCGGGGTGCGCCGTCAGCGGCGGCTGGTGGTGGCGGCTCGGGCGATCGCGGCCAAGGTGCGCGGGGTCAGGCGCCCGTCGCCCAGGCCGAGCTCGATCAGCGCGTCGAAGACCCGCTGGTCGCGGTCGGCGGCTCGGACGGCGGCGTCGACGACCCACTGGCGCTGGCTGAGGGCCGCGGCCACGCGCGAGTGGCGCAGGTGCGGGCCGAGACGGGCGCGCAGGGCGCGGCGGTATCGGCCGGCCGGGTCGTCGCGGTGGGCGGCGGCGGCGCCGGCCAGGGCGCCGGAGAGGACGGCGTAGAAGATGCCCTCGCCGGTGAAGGGGTTGATCAGGGAGAGGGCGTCGCCGGCCAGGAGGAGGCGGCCGCCGGCCGGGGGCGGGCGGTGCGTGGAGAGCGGGAGGTGGTGGGCGCGCAGGTTCGTGGCGGCCGTTGTGTCCAGGTCCGGGAGGAGCTCGGCCAGGCGGTCCAGGAGCCGGCGGCGGGACAGCGCCGGGCCGCGCAGGACCTCGCCGTAGCCGATGTTGGCGCGGCCGTCGCCGATGGGGAAGGCCCAGGCGTACGCGGGCCAGCCCGACTTCGTGGTGACGATTCGCTGCTCCGGCGCCAGGTTCGGCGCTGGGGCGTAGCCGCGGATGGCCAAGGCCAGGTGGCCGGGGCCGTTGGGGGCGTGGCCCAGGGCCTTGCGGACCAGGGAGTACGCGCCGTCCGCGCCCACCACGGCGCCGGCGTGGATCTCGCCGTCGAGGACGGCGTGGGTGCCGTGGTCAGCGACGCTGCGGACGGTGTGGCGGCGGAAGACCGCGCCGGCCCGAATCGCGGCCTCCACCAGGTGGTTGTCGAAGATCGTCCTTGGGATCGTGTACGCGGGGCGGGCATGCGGGCGGGCCACCGCGCCGCCGGACGGGCCGACCAGGTGCAAAGCCAGGATTGGTGCGAAATTTGCCGAAATATCCGGCACGCCCAGATCCGTCAGGATGTCCAAGGCGTGCGGCGCTATGCCGTCGCCGCACGGCTTGTCGCGGGGAAAGTCCGATTTGTCCAGCAGGAGGACCGTCGCCCCCGACCTGCGGGCTGACAGGGACGCCGCCGCTCCTGCCGGGCCGGCGCCGATCACGACCACGTCGTACCGATCTGTGTCGGTATCCATGGGCATGACACTGCCACACGCCACGCGGGGAAGGAGTGACCTCGGCGCGGCCGCCCACGCCGCGTTCGTGCGATGGCGGCATGGCGGAACCAACCGGCCATCCGTCCTGCGCAGTCCGTCGGTTCGTCGCCCACGCGGGACGCACGGTGGTTCACGCTGGTTGCCGTGGATCGTTACGCTCGCGGTATGCCCTGCCCTACCTGTTACTTTCCGGGCAACGACCCTGCCGCCACGCAGTGTGCGCAGTGCGGTTCGGCGTTGACGCCCACGGCGGGCGCATACCCCGGCTCGCCCGTCGCCTATGACGTGCAGCCGATGTCCGACCAGGGTGCGATGCCGCCGCCCCCGGCGCAGTACCCGCCGGGCTACATGGCACAGCCGCCGTTCCCCGGCCCTCCGGGCCAGTACCCGCCCGGCCCTCCGGGCCAGTACCCGCCCGGCCCTCCGGGCCAGTACCCGCCCGGCCCTCCGGGCCAGTACCCGCCCGGCCCTCCGGGCCAGTACCCGCCCGGCCCTCCGGGCCAGTACCCGCCCGGCGTTCAGGGCCAGTACCCGCCCACCAATCCCGTGCAGTACCAGCCCGCCAACCCGGGCCAGTACCCCTCCGGCGCCTACCCGCAGTACCCCACCGGCGGGTACCAGCAGGTGCCGCCCGTCTCCGGCGCGCCCTATCCAGGGGTTCCGGTCTCGCCCACCCCGATCTCGGTAACGCCGATCTCCGGCTCGCCCCAGCCGGAGTACTACCAGCCGCTCAAGCCGTCCCGATCCCGCGTGCTGCTGCCGCTCACCGTCATCGTGGTCGTGCTCGTCATCGCCAGTACGGTCATCGCCGTCGTCAAGCTCACCGGCGGGCCGAGCGGCGCAGCGGTGGCGAGTCAGTCCTCGGACGCGCCGGCGCCGGTGCCCACCACGACGGCGCCCGGGCCGACGCCGACCACGGCCGGGCCGACCCAGCCGGCCGGCGACCCCAAGGCGCAGGCCGCGGCGGTCGACGCCTTGCTCGATGCGAGCATTTCCAGCCGTACGAAGCTCAACGCCGCGATCGACCTGGTGAACAACTGCACGTTGTTCGAGAAGGCGATCGGGGACATGCGGACCGTCGGCACCGAGCGGCAGTCCCAGATCGACAGCGTCAGCCGGTTCGACCTGTCGGCCATCCCCGAGGGCGAGCAGGTGCGCTCGATGCTCAAGGAGGCGCTCGGGTTCTCCCTCGCCGCCGACCGCAGCTTCGTGCCGTGGGGGCAGGCTCGGCAGTCCAGCGGGTGCAGTGGCGGCGGGCAGGCCGACTACGAGGAGGCGCAGCGGCAGTCGCAGAACGCCAGCGACGCCAAGGGCCGGTTCCTGGGCGTGTGGAACCCCGTCGCGAGCCGCTACGGGCTGCGCACGCGGTCGTCCAACGACATCTAGGTGCCGTCCTCCGAGCGGCGCTGCGGGAACGGCTCACCCGCGACCGCCTCGGGCGCGCAGCGGCTCGCCGGTGGCCGGGTCCGCCTCCTCGGGCGCGGCCGCGGGCTTCTCGGGCACTTCGGGCTTGCGGCCGTACCCCTGCGTGACGATCCGGAACACGCCCAGCATGACGGCGGCCACCGGCACCGCGATGAGCAGTCGCAGCAGTGCGGTCTGCATGTCGAGCCCTGATACTCAGGGAAACCCCCGGTTCGCGGATCCGGGTGCGGGGCGGGTGCAGCCCGGATGTCCGCGGCCCGCCGGATCCATAGCGTCGACGGCGTGGAGAAGAGACCAGTCACCGTCCGCGTCGCCCGCTGGAGTGCCGAGCACCCGTGGCGCGCCATTGCTCTGTGGGTCGTGTTCGTCGCCGTCTGCTTCGTCGGCGGGAGCATGGCCGGTACCGTCGAGGCCACCAACCGCGACCAGGCCATCGGCGAGTCCGGCCGGGCCGACGTCATCGTCGGCGACGGCCACTTCGACAACCCGGCCGCCGAGAGCATCCTCATCACCGCGCGCACCGGCGCGCTGGACAACGACGCGGCGATGCGCGCCGCGGCCGACGTCAGGACCGCGATGCAGGCGCTGCCTGACGTCGCCGAGGTCGCCGACCCGCTGCCGTCGCACGACAAGAGCGCCCTGATGGTCCGGGTGACCCTGAAGGGCGACCCCGACACCGCTCAGGACCGCCTCGCTCCGCTCGTCGCGGCGACCGCGGACGTCCAGCAGCGCCACCCGGACCTGCGCGTCGAGGAGACCGGCGGGCCGTCCATCTCCAAGGCGATGGACGACACCCTGGGCAAGGACTTCCAGCGCGCGGAGTACCTCAGCCTGCCCGTCACCTTCGCCATCCTCATCGTCGCCTTCGGCGCGCTCATCGCGGCCGGCGTGCCCGTGCTGCTCGCGCTCTCCTCGGTCGCGGCCGCCCTCGGCCTCTCGACCCTCGCTTCGCACCTCGTGCCGTCGACCGACACCACCTCCAGCGTCATCCTGCTCATCGGCATGGCCGTCGGCGTCGACTACTCCCTGTTCTACCTGCGCCGCGAGCGCGAGGAACGGGCTCGCGGCCGCGAGCACCTCGACGCGGTCGAGATCGCCGCGGAGACCTCCGGGCACGCCGTCGTCGTCTCCGGCGTCGCCGTGACGATCGCCATGGCCGGGCTCTTCCTCGCCGGCGACGTCGTCTTCTCGTCCCTGGCCATCGGCTCCATCCTCGTCGTGCTCGTCGCCGTGCTCGGCTCGCTGACCGTGCTGCCGGCGCTGCTGTCGAAGCTCGGCCGCTGGATCGACCGGCCCCGCGTGCCGCTGCTGTGGCGCCTCACCCGCCCCCGCAGCTCAATGACACAGGCCTCGTCGGTGGGGACCCAGTCGGCCCGCGCCGGCGATCCCCCGCAGGGCTCCCGCGTCTGGTCCGCGATCCTGCGCCCGGCCCTGCGCCGGCCCGCCGCGACGCTCACGATCTCCGTGCTCGCCCTGCTGGCGCTGGCCGCGCCGGCGCTGAGCATGCGGCTCACCTTCCCCGGCATGGAGGACCTGCCGCGGACCACGCCGGCGATGCAGGCGTACGACCGGCTCGTGAAGGCGTACCCGAGCAACGGCACGACGCACACCGTCGCCGTGCGGGTCCCGGCCGGGCAGGTGGACAACGCGAAGGCCGCGCTGACCCAGCTGGCCCAGAAGGCGGCGGCCGACCCGCTGTTCGCGCCGCTGGACCAGGAGCCGCGGATCGAGGTGTCCGCGGACGGGCGGGTCGCCGTGCTCGACGTCGCCACCCCGTTCGAGGGCCGCTCCGAACAGGCCCGGGAGTCGCTGACCCGGCTGCGCACCCAGCTCGTGCCGCAGACCCTCGGCGCGGTCCCCGGCGCCGAGACCGCCGTCGGCGGGTTCGTCGCGGCCGACGTCGACTACGCCGCCCACGTCCAGCAGAAGCTGCCGCTGGTGATGGGTTTCGTACTCGTACTGACCTTCATCGTCATGGCGTTCACGTTCCGCTCGGTGGTCGTCGCGCTGACCTCCATCGCGCTGAACATGCTGTCCGCGGCCGCCTCCTACGGCCTGGTGGTGCTCATCTTCCAGGGCACCTGGGCCGAGGGCATCCTCGGCTTCAAGTCCATGGACGCGGTCGTGTCCTGGCTGCCGCTGTTCCTCTTCGTGGTCCTCTTCGGCCTGTCGATGGACTACCACGTCTTCGTCGTCAGCCGGATCCGCGAGGCGGTCCGCCGGGGCCTGACCACCCGCGAGGCGGTCGCCCAGGGCATCTCCGGCTCGGCCGGCGTGGTCACCAGCGCGGCCGTGGTCATGGTGGCCGTGTTCACCATCTTCGCCACGCTGAGCACCATCGACATGAAGCAGCTCGGCGTCGGCCTCGCCGCGGCCATCCTGCTCGACGCGACGATCATCCGGGCGGTCGTACTGCCCTCGCTGATGACCCTGCTCGGCGACGCCAACTGGTGGGCGCCGCGGTTCATGCGCCCGCGGCCCAAGCCGCAGCACGCGCTCGCCGAGGGCGAGCGGGTCTTCCTGAAGGTGTGATTCGGGTGCCGACGGGGCCGGTGTGCGCGACAACACACGCCGGCCCTGTGCGGTCGTCCTGCCCTCCCGCGACTCGATCGCCTACCGGCGCTGCGTCACCCTGGCCCGCCAGGTCGCGGCGCGGGGCTGGGACGTGCTGACGATCGAGCCGGACCGGGGCCCGGCGCTCCCGCTGCGCAACAACCCCGCGGTGTAGCTGATCCTGAGCCACAGCGGCCTTCCGGTGCGGCAGAAGCTCATAGTCGCCTGAACGGGGTGGCGCCGGGCATACCGGCCCGGCGATGCCGACAATTCGGCTACTGTTCGCCTATCGCCCAGCGAAGGAGCGGCTTGTGCTCGTCCTGACCCGACGTCCCGGGGAAAGCGTGATGGTCGGTGACGACGTCGTCGTCACCGTGCTCGACGTGCGTGGCGACGTGGTGCGGCTGGGCATCAAGGCGCCCCGCAGCATCCAGGTCCACCGCGAAGAGGTCTATCGCGAGCTCCAGAAGGCCAACCGCGAGGCCGCCTTGCCCGGCGACGTGGCGGTGCGGGCGCTGAGCCGGATGCTGCGTACCGAACCCGAGTAAGTTCGGCGTCGTCCTGCTGCTCAACATCGGCCGCGACGGCGGGCCGGCCGGCTACGCGCGCTCGCCCTGCTGCCCGTGCTGTGGCTCGGCCTGTACCACGGCCGGCTCGCCACCGCGGCCGGCGTCGCCCTCATGGCGCTCACGTTCGTTGTGCCGGCCGTGGCGGACCCCGGCGTGCTGCGCACCGAGTGCGCCCGCCACCGACCCGCCGGCGACCACGCTCCAGCTGCCGCCGGAGCGGGGCCACCCGCCGGCGTCGCCGTACTCGAAGTCGTCGGCGAACAGCGTCGCCGCGCCCGCGCGGGCGGCCACGACGCCGACGAGCACGACGACGCCGGCGAGCACGGGCAATGCTCGGATTGCTTTCACGGAGTGCCTCCCGGTCGTTCTGGCGGGATCCGGGGAAAGGCCTTTCCTGAGCGCTAGAACCGAACATCGATCGAAGTCAACGCGTTACGTGTGCAGGTTGGTTGCAGCGTCCTCGTACGCCTCGGCGAGCCAGCCGTGCAGCCGCTCGTCGACCTGGCCGTCGCCGGTGAGGCGCACGACGTTGACGAACCGCTCGCGGCCGATGGCGTAATGCCGCACGACCCGCGCGTCGCCCTCGATCCGGCGGGGGAGGTAGAGCTCGACGGAGAGGGCGCGGGCCATGGGCCGGACCTCCGCGAGCTTGCGGTCGGCCTTCAGGAAGACGCCGACCTTGACCGCGTCCTCGTGTACCGGCCCGAGCTCCGCGAGGAACGCGAGGATGGCGTCGTAGGCGGCGCGCTGGTACGCCGGCCGCCCTTCGAACGTCTCGTCCACCGTGCCCCCGGGCACGCACACGTGGCCCTGCCGGGCCTTGTCGAACTCCCGCTCGCACTGCGGGCACACCCACCGCGCCATGGACCGATTGTGCCGGGTGCGGCGCGCCCGCGAACTACCAGGACGATCCGAACAGGGTGATGGCGGCGACCAGCGTGATCCCGGCAGGATCGCGCCCAGGCTCACGTCGAGCGACGCGGTCGGAGCGGTCGGAGCGGGCGGCGCGCGCCATCAGCTTCATGGTGGAACCCCCTCGGCTCGGTGTGGCTCCAGCATGACCGGGTGTCACCCCGTCGGTCTGTCCCGAGGCCGATCGCCGGACGGCGACGTTCACCCGGCGGGCCGGTGCCGGGTGGGTGTCGAGCGGGCGCAGATGGGCAGCTAGCGGGCCATGGCGTCGCGGGCGCATTTGCCGAAAGTCACCCCTGCGGGGGGTTGCGCGGATCAGAATGGATTCGTGCCGAAGATCGACACTGGTCTGGCGGTGGTCCTGCGGGCCCTGCTTCCGCTGGTGCTCTGCGCGGCCTGGCTGGTGGGCGAGCCGCCCACCGTTGTGCAGACCGCCCGGTTCGCCATCGTGATCCCGGGCCCGCCGACCGGGCAGCTCGCCGAGGCGGCCCTGGACGGTGGTCGCTGCGCCGACCCGGCCGGGACGTGGCTGGGCATGCGCTGGCGCAACGAGCTCAAGTGGCGCGTCAACGAGCAGACCATCCCGGCGTACCTCGGCGACCGCACGGCCGTCGTCAACGCCCTGCGCAGCGCGGCCTACACGGTCGACACCGGGCGCAACGACTGCGGCCTGCCCGAGAACCTGGGCATCTCCGAGTCCTACGAGGGCAAGACCGACCACGTCGCGGGGGTCACGCCCACCGGCGGCTGCGGCGAGCGCGACGGGCACAACGCCGTGTCGTTCGGCCCGCTCAACCAGGGGCTGCTCGCGGTCACGTGCATCTGGTGGTACGGCGGGAAGGACAACGGCCGCAGCGTCGAGGCCGACATCCTGATCGACGACACCGAGGGCCTGTTCTTCCTGAACACCCCGCCGGCGTGCGGCGGCCGCTGGGACCTCGAGGGCACCGTCACGCACGAGTTCGGCCACGCCTTCGGGCTCGGCCACGTCGCGTACGCCCAGCACGCCGCGCTCACCATGACCGACGGGCTGCCCGACTGCTCCACCGCGTACCGGGGCCTCGGCCTCGGCGACTACCTGGCGCTCAAGCAGCAGTACGGCACCAACTGAGCCGGCTCGTGTGGCGCGCGTTCCTCGTCGCCGCCGCCGTGTCGCCGGTGGCACTGTGGGACGACGGGCCCGTCGCGCGCCTCACGAACCTGGTCCTTCAGGGCGCCGCGGTCGCCGCCACCGCCGCGGGGCTGCGGCGCAACCGGCCCGGGGCGCGCCGCGCCTGGCGGCTGCTGTGGGCCGCGCTCGCCCTCGGCGCCGCAGCGGTACCCGCGGCCGCTTCGCGCTGCTCCTCGTGCTCTCACTGGTCGGGCCGGTGGTGACCGCCCTGGAGCGCCAGCGCCACCGAGATCGGGGCGCGCTTCGTGGTGCCCGGGTTCGCCGGGCTGCTCGCCCTGCTGCTCGTGGCGCGCTGCTGGCCGACCGGGTGCGGGAGGCGCCCGCCGCACGCTGCTGCGACCTCAGCGTTTGACCTGTGCGAACTGCGGCCAGTAAACAAAGTTAAACAATTCACTATTTGACATTGTTCGATGGCAATGGTGTGGGACACACTGGGCGCTCCTGACCCGTCCGCCAGCGGGAGATGCTCATGTTTCGATTGCGGTTCAAGCCGAGGCGCAGGGTTCTGGTCATGATGGCCGGGGCTTTGCTGGTTGTCGGTGTCGGTACGGCGCCTGCATGGGCGCAGCAACAGCAGCAGCAGGGGCCGCCGGACCCGACGATGCCGGCGAATGACGGTGCGCGGGGCCTGAACTATGACGGGTTCAAGGTCGGTACCGGGCGGTGTAAAGGCCTGTTCGAGGTGCGGAGCGTGCCGGGGGCGTGTACCCACGGGCCGGATGCGGCGTTCGCCGGTGCTGATGTGCGGCAGTCGGTGGCACCCCTGGCTGCGGGGGTGGCGGCGGCGCCGGCGGGTGTTGTGTGTGATGGTGACGGGCAGTCCGGGAACCGGGTGCAGGTGTTGTATGTGCACGGTTCGGGGAACGCGGACCGGTACGGCCAGTATCTGGCGTCGATCCGGACGTGGACGTCGGGTGTCGACGACATTTACAGTGCCAGCGCGGCGCAGACGGGTGGGGTGCGGCACATCCGGTTCGTGACGGACGGCTCGTGCAATATCGCGGTGGCCGATGTGGCGATCGACAACGGTGCGTTGGCCGATTTCGGGAACTCCGTGAATGCGGTCAAGGCGGCGGGGTACAACCGGACCGACCGGAAGTATCTGATGTATGTCGACGCGACCGCGTTGTGCGGGGTGGCGTATGTGACGTTGGATGACCGTCCGGGGCAGGACAACGCGAACAACTCGGGGGCGAGTTTCTCCCGGGTGGACTCGGGGTGCTGGGGTTCGGGGCCGGCCGCGCATGAGCTGACGCATGCGATGGGTGCGGTGATGTCCAGTTCGCCGAACCACACCGCGTACGGGCACTGCACCGATGACTACGACATCATGTGTTACAACGACGGGCCGGGGACGGTCCTGCGGGTCGTCTGCGGTGACCAGGCCCAGGACAACCGCCTGGACTGCAACAAGGACGACTACTTCAACACCAGCCCGCCCGCCGGGTCGTACCTCGCCACCCACTGGAACACGGCCAACAACCGGTTCCTGCTCACCAGCGGCGGAACCGGCGGCGGAGGGTCGAAGACGGGCCCGGTGACGCTCGTGCAACTGGGCAAGTGCGTCGACGTGAACAACTCGGGCACCGCCAACGGCACCAGGATCCAGGTCTGGGGCTGCAACGGTACCGGCGCCCAGCAGTGGACCTTCCCGGGCGACGGCACCGTCCGCGCGCTCGGCAAGTGCCTCGACGTGACGTCGGCCGGCACCGCCAACGGCACGAAGATCCAGCTGTGGGACTGCAACGGCACCGGCGCGCAGCAGTGGACCTACGTGTCCGGCTCGCAGGCGCTGCGCAACCCGGCGTCGGGGCGCTGCCTCGACGACCCGAACAGCAGCACCGCCGACGGCACCCAGTTCCAGATCTGGGACTGCAACGCCACCAACGCCCAGCGCGTCACCGTCCCGGCGTAGAACGGGAAACGGCCTGGCTCCAGGGGGAGGAGCCGGGCCGTTCGTCCACGCCCCGCTAGGCGGCGTCCGCCGAGAGCAGCAGGCCCTGGTTGACCGCGGCCATGAGCGCCTGGGAGCGGTTGTTCACGCGCAGCTTGCTGTACAGCCGCGACACGTAGGTCTTGACCGTCGCCTCGGACACGGTCAGGCGCTGGGCGATGGTCGGCAGGCTGAGCCCGTCGCGCATCAGCATCAGCACCTCCTGCTCGCGCTGGCTGAGCAGCCCGGCCTGGCCGCGGCGGCGCGAGAGCGCGGAGGGCAGGCCCGGCGCGGTGAACGAGTGCGGGGCGACCGCGGCGTGGCGGATCGCGGCGAGCACCGACGAGATCGGGGCGGCCTTGGTCACGAGCGAGGCGTCGATCGTCACGACGGGCGCGGCCGTCTCGGCCACGACGCGCTCGGCCTCGGCGGCGCTGCTGGCCTCGCCGACGAGGAAGATGTCGGGAACTGTGGCCACCACCCGGTTGAGACCGAGACGGAGAAGGACGTGTTCGTCGACGGCGACCAGTCGGATCGTCATCAAGGGCTCCTCAAGAAGGGGTGTGGCCTGGGCGGATGGCGTCTTGCCCAATCAGCGTCGCAGCGTGGCCCGGCCGCGGCCATAGGCTGCAATGGACCTGCGCTCGTCGGCACCCGTGCTGCACCGGCTGACACTCGTCCTCATCTAGGCTGAAGCGCATGACCGATGTGGTGACACGGGTCCGCGCGATCTGCCTCGCGCTGCCCGGCGTGACCGAGCACGTCAGCCACGGCACGCCCCTGTTCAAGCGCGGGCGGAAGGCGTTCGTGCAGGTCTGGCCGGACGGTCACCACCAGAACCGGTTCCCGCACCTGTGGGCGGCGGCCCCGGAGGGCGTGCAGGAGCTGCTCATCGAGCAGGATTCCGAGGTGTACTTCCGGCCGCCCTACGTCGGGCACCGGGGCTGGGTGGGCGTCGCGCTCACCGCGCCCGACTGGCAGGACGTGGAGGAGCGCATCGACTCGGCGTACGAGTCGGTCCGCTGACGAGCGCCGGACCGATCTGCCCGGCGGGCTTGGGCAGCGTCACGCGCGTGGTGGTGCCGCCGCCCGGGGTCTCGTCGATGACCAGCCGGGCGTCGCGGGGTCGTCGTCGCCGGCGGCGATGGCGAGCAGCAGCCGGCGGGCGGGCTGGGCCAGGCGCGTGCGCCGGGCCTCGCGGGCGCGCCGCACGCTGCGGCCGCCGACGATGAGGGTGCCGAAAACCAGGGCGGCGCAGAGCAGCACGAACAGAGGGCGGCAAGGCCGTTGTCGACCGCCACCACCTCGTAGCCCGCCTGCTCCAGCTTGAAGGCGACGAGGTCCCGGATGTCCATGTCGTCGTCGGCGACCAGGATCGCGGTCATGGGTGCGCTCGCTCCCCTCAACCGGTGCGATTTAGATCATATGCGGCTTTCGTAGGTATATCTGCGGGATGGCCAAAGGGCGCCGGCCGGTCGGCCGACGCCCCTGGGATGCCCGGGTCCTAGAAAGGCTGCTGCGGCGTGGGCCGGGTGTGCGAGGCCCGCTCCGGGCCGTGGTGCGCGCCGAGGTTGCCGCTACTGGGCAGGGGCTGCGCGGGCCGCTCGTTGGCCGCGTGCGCGGGCCCCTCGCCGGTCGTGGGCGTGATGCCCGGGGCTGGTGCGACGCCTCGCGCGACCGCACCCGGGCCGGGCCGGGCGCCGGGCATGTTCGCCGGCGACGGCTTGATCTCCCGCGTGGCCGCGCTGCCGCTCCCGGTGGTGGTGGTGTCCGCGGTCGTGTTCGTCGCGTTTGCCGCGTCCATCGCGCGGGGCCCGGCCGACTCCTCGCAGAAGCGCTTGAAGCCCTTCAGGTCGGCCTTGAGACGGTGGTTGAGCACCTCGACCGCGTGCGCCTCGGTCGGCATCAGCTCGCGCGCGTCGATCTGCAGCTCGGCGATGACCCGGGTCATGTCCCCGGCCATCGGCTCCAGTCGCAGCGCCTCGATGACCTGCGGGCCGTCCATCGCCTCCCAGCACAGGAACTCGTCGGTGCGGCTCTCGGTGATCCGCGCGTCGAACTCGGCCCGGTTGCCGCCGATGTCGAGCACCATGTGCGCGGTGGACGCGTCGATCGGCGCCATGCTCATGACGCCGGACATGAACTGCGGATAGTTCTCGAAGTGGGCGAGCTGCTCGTAGGCCACTGCCACCGGTACGGCCACCTCGATCGAATCTCGGGCTGTGCTCATGGTGGTCCCCCTTGCCGTCGGAGCCTGATGGTTGCCCACACCGTACGGCCGAGTCGCCCCTTTTGCGGGTGATTCCAGGGAATGGTCGGAGACGCCAGAAAGCCCCCGCCGAGGTGGCGGGGGCTTTCTGGTGTGGATGGGTCAGACGGTGAGGGTCCAGCCGGTCAGGGTGCCCGCGTCGCCCGCGAAGACCGTGACGTCGAGCGCCGGCTGGCCCGCGCTGGCCTCGGCGGAGCGGAAGCGCGCCGTGGTGTTCACGACGGCCGAGGAGACTGCGAAAGTGTACGTCCCGGCGCCGGTGACCACGGAGCTCACGTCGAACGTCACCGCGTCGGCGGTGGCGGCGGGCTTCGCGGTGACGACCGCGGTGCCGAGCTTCGGGGCGGTCCTGCCGCTCAGGCTCTTCTCGAGCGACGCGGTGTCGGCGACGCGGTTGAGCGTCAGCGTGCCGGGCAGGTTGCCCGAGTCGCGGGTGAGGGTCACCTTGGCGCCCTTGACCGTCGCGCCCGAGGCCGGCGTGGCGACCTTGAACTTCAGGAAGCCGATCATCTGGTCTCCGCCCTGGCGGCCGGCGACGACCGTGGGGGAGGCGCCGAAGTTGTACGTCGGGCGGGCGCTCGAGCTGTAGGTGTCCTCCGCCCGAGCGCACAACGTCGGTCGTCTCGGCGGCGGCAACACCGCTGTGCATCGTGGTCCGGCACCGATGGCGCGAGGCGCAGGCGCGGCGATCGGCATGAATGCGCGGGCGTTACGGGGAAACATCTATTGGGGCCCTTCCGTGGCCGGCGAAATCCTGTGGAGCAGGTTCTGCATCCGGCGTTGTCATCCGGACCTCCACAAGATTCGGCAGTCGGGGTTCCCCCCGGTTCGCCGGAAGTTGCCGTTCGGGTGTGCACCGTCCGGTCGATGTGTCCACAGTGGACTCGCCGCGCTCGGGCCGCGCTCAGGACCGCCGTCGGCGACCTCGCCGGGGGCCTGGTGTCGAAACGTTGCCTGGCGGGTATGTGAATTGCCCGCGTGATGCATCGGACGATCGGACAGGAGTGGCAACCGAGCGGTGACCGAATGCCGACGCATCCGAACTAGGCGCTCAAATCCGACGAACGTAATGTTGGTCAGGTACGGCGCAACTCCCGGATAAGCCTCAAATCGGACCGCACCTACCCCGTCATAATTTTTCGAGGAGACCGACATGACCCCGATGCTGATCTCGCGCCCGGCCGTTCACGTCGTCCCCGAACTGGCGGGCGAGCGCTGCGACAGCTGCAACGCCGCGGCCAAGGCCGTCGTGACCTTCGCCAACGCCGGCGACCTGGCGTTCTGCGGGCACCACGCGAAGAAGTTCGCCGACCGCATCACCGCTACGGCCGACAAGGTCGTGGTGGAGGAGGGCTTCGACTGGCGGAGCTGAGCCACCAGGCAACCGGCGGGGCGTCGCGGCAATGTAGCCGCGGCGCCCCGCTGTCGTTTTGTGCCGCCTGGGGGCGGCTCGTCCGCGTGGGCACGAGCTCGCGCGGCGGTTGCGCGCGGCGCTGCCCACCGCCGACCTGCTCGCGCGGCACGGGGACGGCGAGTTCGCGGCGGTGTGGCGGGGCGCGGCGCCTCCGGACGCGGCGGAGCGGGCGCTGGCGCGGCTGCGGCCCGCGTACCGGGTGGGGGAGCGCTCCGTGCACCTCACCGGCAGCGCGGGCGTGGTCGTCGCGCGGGGGTGGCGGGGCTCGGCCGAGGTGCTGCGCGACGCGGGGCTGGCGCTACAGGCGGCCAAGGAGGGCGGCAAGGACCGCATCGTCCGGATGCGCGATCCTGCAGCTGGCCGGCGGGCTGTCGCTGCAGACCGTCGCCGAGGGCGTGGAGACCGAGGAGCAGGCGGCCACCCTGCGCGCGCTCGGCTGCGAGTACGCCCAGGGGCTTCCTCTTCTCCCGCCCGGTGCCGCCGGCCGACCTCGACGCGCTGCTCTCAGGCCGCCTCGAGCTCGGCGCGGCGCGGGCGGGGTAGCGGGACGGGCCACTCGTCGGTCGCGGGCTCGTCGTGCGGGGCCGCAGCGGGGGAGATGGCCACATCCGCGGCTGCCGCGCGCCGGCCGACAGGCGCGGTTGCGTTCGCGGCGTTCGCGGCGGTCCAGTCGCGCGGGGCGCCCGCCGGTGGCCCGCCGACGGCGTCCGCGACCCGGTCGCGGGCGGCGCGCGCGGGCGGCGTGTCCGTGGCGTTTGCGGCCCGGCCGCGCACGGCGGTCTCGGTGTCGCCGGCCCGGTCGCGCATTGCGGCCTTGGCCTCTGCGCCTCGGCTGCGCGTGGTGCCCTTGGTGCCCTTGGCGCCGGCGGCGCGGTCGCGCGTTGCGGCCTTGGCGTCTGCGGCGCGGTCGCGTACGGCGGTCTCGGCGTCGGCGGCGCGGTCGCGCGTTGCGGCCTTGGCGTCTGCGGCGCGGTCGCGCACGGCGGTCTCGGCGTCGGCGGCGCGGTCGCGCGTGGCGGCCTTGGCCTCCGCGGCTCGGCTGCGCGTGGTGGTCTCGGTGCCTGTGACCCGGTCGCGCGAGGTGGCCTCGGCGCCGGCGGCTCGGTTGCGCGGGGCGGGCCTGGCTGCTGCGGCTCGGTCGCGCGTTGTTCCGGGGCGCGGGGCCGGTGTAGCGGCGACCACGCGGTCGCGGCCCGCGCGCTTGGCGGCGTAGAGGGCGCGGTCGGCCAGGGGAATGAGCTCGTCGGGGCTTGTGGTGTCGGTGGGCAGCACGGCGGTACCGGCGGAAATTGTCACGACGCGAACCGCGCCGCCGCCCAGGTCGACCGCGGTCGCGCCGATCGCCGCGCGCAACCGGTCGGCCAGGCGGGCCGCGTGCGGGGCCTCGGCGTCGGGGACGAGCAGGGCGAACTCCTCGCCGCCGTAGCGGGCGACGGTGACGCCGGGGCCGGCCGCCTCCCGCAGCCGGTGCGCGACCGCGCGGAGGACCCGGTCGCCGGCCGGGTGGCCGAAGGCGTCGTTGATGCGCTTGAAGCGGTCGATGTCCAGCAGCAGCACGGCCACCGGGCGCCCGCGCCGCAGCCCGTGCAGGCGCTCCTCGAACGCGCGGCGCGTGCACAGCCCGGTCAGCGCGTCGGTCGCGGCGATGCGGCGCTGGTCCGCGACGAGCCGGGCCATCCGCCCGAGGACCAGCAGGAACACCAGCGCGCCGGCGACCGCGGCCGGCGGCACGTCGCGCATTTGATTTTGGGTGTACCGCACGAGCAGTACACCCGGAGCCACCAGCGACACGAGAACCAGCGTGGCCGGGCCGGCGGCTCGGGCGACCGGAAGCCGGCGCAGCCATGGGTGCAGCGTGATCACGGCGAGCAAGGTGGCGAGCGCGGCCGGCACCGCGCGCGGGCCTGGCAGGTATACCCAGCTCAGCAGGCCCGTGACGACCGCCGCGACCCCGGCGTCGAGTGCCGCCGGGCCGAGCCTGCGATCACGGAGCGTATTCACTCCACTATTTTCCGTCATCTCGTCAAGGATCGCCAGGTTGTGTCGCCGGACCGATACCACCCGGTCTGCACCTGTCCCGGACCGCCCGTGCTCTGGCGGAGGCGTGGACTGGGTCCGGGCGAAGGGAGCCAGTCATGACGCCACAGCTGCTCGAACATGTCCGCGCCGAGGCACTCTTCGTGTCGGACGTGCAGTCCTCGGACACGCTGGACCCCGAGCGCATCCGCCGGGCGGTCATGCTCAGCGTGCGCCGGCACGGGCCCCGCGGCTGCGCGGCGTTGGTCGCCCACGAGTTCGGCGAGCACCCCGACATCGCCGTGAGCCGGATGGGCTGGGTGCTGGACTGCATCCGCCGCGCGTACGCCCGCGCGATGGTCTGAGCCGGTTTTTGTCGTACCCCTGGGCGAGAATCCGGGGTATGCGATTCGAGCAGCTGGCCGAGGTCTCCGGGGCGGTGGCGGCCACCCCCGCCCGCAACGCCAAGATCGAGCTACTGGCGGCCGCCCTCCGCGACCTGGCCGCCTCTGGCGACGAGCGCACGGTCTCGGCCGGCGCCGGGTATCTCGCGGGTGAGCTGCGCCAGCGCCAGACCGGGGTCGGGTATGCCAGCCTGCGCGACCTGCCGCCGCCCGCGACCGGCGCGTCGCTGAGCGTCGCCGAGGTCGACCTCGCCTTCGAGCGCATGGCCGGTCTGGCTGGCAAGGGCTCCCAGGCCGCCCGCCGGGCCGAGGTCGCCGCGCTCTTCGGCGCCGCCACCGAGCCCGAGCGCCGCCTGCTGGTCGGGCTGCTCAGCGGCGAACTGCGCCAGGGCGCCCAGGCCGGGCTCCTCGCCGACGCCGTCGCCCGGGCCGCCGGGATTCCCTCCGCCGCCGTGCGCCGCGCCCTGCTGCTCGCCGGCGACCTCAAGGCCGTCGCCGCCGACGCGCTGCTGCACGGGCCCGAGGCGCTCGACGCCTACCGGCTCAACGTCGGGCGGCCGCTCGCCCCGATGCTCGCCTCCAGCGCCCCCGACGCCACCGAGGCGCTCGCGGCCACCGGCACACCGGCCGCGGCCGACATCAAGATCGACGGGGTGCGGATCCAGGTGCACCGGGACGGGGACGCGATCTCGGTGTACAGCCGCAGCCTCGACGACATCACCGCCCGCGTGCCCGCGGTGGTCGCGGCCGTCGCCGGGCTCGGGGTGTCCGCGGTCGTGCTCGACGGGGAGGCGGTCGGCGTCGACCCGGGCACCGGCCGGGCGATCCCGTTCCAGGAGACGTCCAGCCGGGCCGCCCGGCGCGACGGGGTGTCGATCCTGCAGCCGTACTTCTTCGACGTGCTCCACCTCGACGGCGAGGACCTGCTCGACCGCCCGGCCGGGGAGCGCTGGGCGGCCCTGGAGCGGGTCGTGCCGGAGCCGATGCGGGTCGGGCGCACCGTGGTCGACTCGCCCGAGGCGGCCGAGGAGGCGTTCGCCGCGGCGGTCGCGGCCGGGCACGAGGGGCTGGTGATCAAGTCGGCCGCCGCCCCCTACGACGTCGGGCGGCGCGGCGCGGCCTGGGTCAAGGTCAAGCCCCGGCACACGCTCGACCTCGTGGTGCTCGCCGTCGAGTGGGGGCACGGGCGGCGCCGCGGCTGGCTGTCCAACCTGCACCTGGGCGCCCGCGACCCCGCGACCGGCGGGTTCGTGATGCTGGGCAAGACCTTCAAGGGCATGACCGACGAGATGCTGCGCTGGCAGACGGAGAGGCTGCGGGCGCTGGCCGTCGAGGAGTCCGAGTGGGTGGTGAAGGTGCGCCCCGAGCTGGTCGTCGAGATCGCCTTCGACGGGGTGCAGACCTCGCCGCGCTATCCGGGCGGGGTGGCGCTGCGGTTTGCGCGCGTGTTGCGGTACCGGGAGGACAAACGCCCCGACGACGCCGACACGATCGACGCCGTTCGGGCGATTCACAAGGGGGCGTTGTGAACCGGCTCCTCCTCCTCGTCCAGCTCCTCGTCCAGCAGGTTCTCCGGCCGCGGGCCGATCGCCTCCCGGCGCGCCAGGTAGCCGAAGCCGTAGAGGGTCATGGCCGCGAAGAGCCACCACTGCAGGACGTAGCCGGCGTTCTGCAGGGCGTTCTGCTTCTCGGCGGGCACGGCGGTGAAGCCGGCCGCGGGCTCGTCGGAGCTGACGTAGGCGTCGAAGAGCGCGTAGGGCACGGTCGGCGCGATCGCCGCGGGCGTGATCCGGCGGATCTCCGCGTGGCCGGCGACCTCCTGCGGGCGGCCGCCCCGGCTCTCCGACGGGCGCAGCCGGCCCGCGACGGTCACCGTGCCGGAGGGCGCGGCGGGAACGTCGGGGGCGGTCAGGGCGCCGGACGAGGCGGGCCGCACCCAGCCCCGGTCGACGAGCACCGCGGTGCCGTCGCGCAGGACGAGCGGGGTGAGCACCTCGAAGCCGACGGCGCCCTCGACCGTACGGCCGCGGACGAGAATCTCGTGCGCCGGGTCGTAGGTGCCGGTCACGGTCACCCGCGTCCACTCCGAGTGCTCCGCCGGCTCGGGGCCGACCGTCCCGGCGCCCGCGCGCGGCGCGCCGACGACGTCCGTCAGCGGCACCGGCGTCGCCGAGGTGCCGGCGTCGATCCGGGCGTTGATCTCCGCCCGCTGGTCGTAGCGGTCGAGCTGCCACAGGCCGAGCAGCACCATGACCGTCGCCGCGGCCAGGGTCAGCGCGGCGTAGCCGAGCCACCGGGGCGTCGCGAGAAACCGGTACACAACCATGCACGGTAGCCCGTCCACTTCCGGACGGTCATGTTGGCGCCCGTTCGGTATCGTCCGGGACACACGTATGCCTCAGCGCCGGAGGAGCCCATGAGCACGATCCCGCGGCTGGTGATCAGCGCCCCGTCGTCCGGTCACGGCAAGACCGCCGTGTCGGTGGGGCTGCTCGCCGCGCTTTCCGCCCGTGGCTACCGCGCCGCCGGCTTCAAGATCGGGCCCGACCACGTCGACGCCGCCTACCTGGGCCTGGCCGCGGGCCGCCCGGGGCGCAACCTCGACCCGCGCATGGTGAGCGCCAAGCGGATGGGCCCGCTGTTCGCGCACGGGGCCGCGTCGCTGGACATCGCCGTGGTCGAGGGCACGATGGGCCTCTTCGACGGCCTCGCCGGGCGCACCGACAGCGAGTCGACCGCGCAGATCTCCGGCCTGCTGCGCGCGCCGGTGATCCTGGTCGTCGACGTCGGGGCGATGGGGCAGTCGGTGGCCGCGCTGGTGCACGGCTTCCGGGCCTACGACGAGCTGCTCTGGCTCGGCGGCGTGATCCTCAACCGGGTCGCCTCCACCCGCCACGAGCAGCTGCTGCGGGAGGCCCTCGACGACATCGGGGTCCCGGTCCTGGGCGCCCTGCGCCGCCACGCGCTCACCGACGCCGGCGAGTCGGGGGCCCCGCTGCCCTCCCGCCACCACGGCGTCGCCCCGGTCGTACACCACAACCTCGACGCCGTGCGGGCCGTGCGCCGCCTCGGCGAGGTCATCGCGGGCGCCGTCGACATCGACCGCACCATGGCCCTGGCCCGCTCCGCACCCCGGCTGACCTCAGACCCGTGGAGCGCCGAGGCCGAGATCGCCGCGGCCGCCGAGAGCCAGTCCCCGGTCGCCGCCACCCGCATCGGCCGCCGCCCGATCATCGGCGTCGCGTTCGCCTACCCGGAGACCGCCGAGCTGCTCACCGCGGCCGGCGCCGAGGTCGTCCCGTTCGACCCGCTGCGCGACGAGGTCCTCCCGGCCGGCGTCGACGGCCTGGTCATCGGGGCCGCGCTGCCCGAGTCGTACGCGGAGGAGCTGACCTTCAACGGCCGGCTCCGCAGCGCCGTGGCCGCGCACGCCGCCGCGGGCAAGCCGATCGCCGCGGAGGGCACCGGCCTGGTCTGGCTCTGCCGCGACTTCAACGGCCGCCCGATGTGCGGGGTCGTGGACGCCTCGGCCCGCGAGACCGACCTCGTCGTGCTCGGCTACCGCGAGGCGACCGCCCGCTCCTCCTCGGTCCTGCTGCCCGTCGGCGCGCAGGTCATCGGCCACAAGATGCATCGCACGAGCATCACCCCGCGGGCCGGCCTGCAGGCCGCCTGGACCTGGGCCGGCGGCCCGGCGGAGGGCTTCGTGCAGCGCGGCGTGCACGCCTCCTACCTCGGCCTGCACTGGGCCGGAACCCCCGCGATCGCGTCCCGCTTCGTGGCAGCGGCCGGGGCCACGGCGGCGCCGGCTCCGGGGCAGTGGAGCACGCCGTCGGCCAGCCCGTACGGTCGGCCCTCGGTGCCCGTCATGAACTTCCCGACCGCGCCCGTGCTGCCCGCTTCGCCGATCACCGGGGTTCCGGCGTCGGCCTCGGTCACCGCGCCGCCGGCCGCCGCGCTCACCTCGTCTCCGGCCGGGGCCCTCACCTCGTCTCCGGCCGCCGCCTCGGTCACCGGGCCGCCGGCCGCCCCGCTCGCCGGGTCTTCGGCCGCCGCTTCGGTCACCGCTCCGCCGGCTGCTGCCTCCGCGCTCAGCTCTGCGGCCGGCCCTTTGCCGGGTGCCTCTGCGGCCGGCTTTTTGCCGGGTAGCTCTGCGGCCGGTCCTCTGCCGGGCGTCTCTGCGGCCGGCTTTTCGCCGGGCGGCTCTGCGGCCGGCTTTTTGCCGGGCGGCTCTGCGGCCGGGCCTGCGCCGGTCGCCTCGCACGGGATTTCGTCCGAGGGTGAGCCGCTGCCGCCGGGGGCGCTCAGTTACGCGGCCGACTACACGACGCCGGACGCGCCGGCCCCGAAACTGCCGGCCGCGATCCCGGGGTCGATCCTGGCCAGCCCGGGCGGGGCCGGGACCATCGCGGCATCGGTGCCCGCGTCGGCGGGGACGCATCCGGCGGTGGGCGCGACGTACCGGTCTTCGGCTCCGGCCAGCGCGCCGACCTCGCCGGGGGCGTCTTCGCCGTTCGGGCCGGCGCTGGGGCCGGCCATGCCGGTGCCGTGGTCGGCGGCGACCGGGTCCGCGCCCGTCGGGGGTGCGGCGTCGTCGGCGGTTTCCGCCCCTGCGTCGTCGTCGGTCTCTGCTCCTGGGGCGGTTTTGTCGGTTTCGGGCCCTGCGGCAGCGTCGTCAGTTTCCGCCCCTGCGGCCGGCGCGTCCTCGGTCTCGGGTCCTCCGGCCGGGGTGGCTTCGGTCGCCGGTCCTCCAGCCGGGGCGTCGTCGGTCTTCTCCTCCGCGGCGGGATCGCTGCCGGGTGCGACGGCTCCGGTTTCCGGGGCGGCCGCGTCCGTGTCCGGTGCGCCCGCGTCCGTGTCCGGTGCGCCCGCGGTGGCCTCGTCTTCCGCGCCCTCGTCGACCGCTGAATCTGTCTCTGGGGCGAACGCCGACTCGGGGGATGTTTCGGGCAATTCGGGCGACGGGGATGGGTCCGAGGCTACGACGGTGCTGGGTGTTCCTGGCGCGACGGATGAGGCGAGCGTTGGGGTGCCTTCCGGGCCGAACGAGCCCGCGGGGGCGTCCGGGCTGCCATCGTCTGGGGTTGTGCCCGTCCAGTCTTCCGCCCAGCCTGTGTCGTCGCCGGCCCGGCCCGTGTCGTCGTCCGCCTGGCCGATGTCGTCGTCCGCTGGGTCTGTGCCTTCGCCCGCCCGGCCGGTGTCGTCGCCGGCTCAGCCTGCGACTTCGGCCGCCGCGCCCGTGTCGTCACCCGCGCGCCCGGTGTCATCGCCCGATCACTCTGTGTCCTCGCCTGCCGCGCCCGTGTCTTCGGCTGCTGGGCCGGTGTCTTCGCCTGCCGGGTCCGTGTCTTCGGCGGGGGGTTCGGTGACGGGGCCGATCACCGCGTACGGGCCGGGGGCCGGTGCTCGGATCGCCTCCGCCGCCGGTGTGCAACCCGTCTCGTCGCCCGTTGCCGGGCCGGTCTCCGGGGCGGCCGGGGGTGCCGGGCTCGTCGCGGGCGGGGCGGCCACGTCGGCCGCCATGCCGGTGTCGTCGGCTCCGATGCCGGTCTTCGCCGACCCGATGCCGCAGGCCTCGGCGCCCGTTTCGGCGGCGCCCGGCGGGGTGACCTCGATGCCGGCGGGGGAGTCGGAGGCGGTGCAGTCGGGGGAGGCGGGGTCGTACCCGTCGCAGGAGCGACCGGGGGTCGAGATCGCGGAGCAGGCGCCGGTGTCGGCGCCGCCGGTCTCGGCGCCGCCCGCGGGTGGGCGCTCTGTCGGAACTGCGTCGATTCCCGCCGCGCCCGTGTCGGGGCCCGTGTCGGCGCCGCCCGGTTCGGTAGTGTCCGGTTCCGTGCCTTCTTCGCCAGTTTCGGGAACGGCGTCCGATCCATCCGCCGCCGCGATCTCCGCTCCGCCCCTTTCCGGTGTCGCCGGGCAGGGCGCGCCCGGCGCTTCGAACGTGGGTGTCATCGGGGCCGGGGGTCTGGGCGCCGGTCACGTCGCGCCGGGTGACCCAGGTGCCCTGGCTGCGCCGGGCGCCTCAGGGGCCGTGGCTGCGCCAGGTGGTCGGGGTGTCCCGGGCGCCGTCGCTGGGCCGGGTGCTTCAGGTGCTGTGGTTGCGTCGGGTGTCCCGGGGGCCGTCGCTGGGCCGGGCGGCTCAGGGGTCGTGGCCGTGTCGGGTGTGGGGGCCGCGCCAGGGGCGTCCGGCGCCTCGGGGCTCGGTGCGCCGCGGGCCGACGGTGATACGGACGGTGACGGGGGCGGCGGGAAGCCGCCCGCCGGTGGGTCCAGCGAGGCGGCCTAGTGTCGACCTGGTCGGTGGCGCTGCGGCGCTTTCCATCGTTGCTCGTTGACACGCCTCGGCTCAGCGTGCGGCCGCTCTGTGCCGATGACGACAAGCGCGTCGGGGAGATTTTTGCCGACCGGCTCGTGCGGCGGTGGCTGCCCGTGGCGCAGGACGAGATCGAGGAGTTCGACGGGTACGCGTGGTGCACCGAGCTCGCGGTCGAGCGCCGTGACAGCGGGGCCGGGGACCACTACGGCATCGTACGGCGCGAGGACGAGCGGCTCGTCGGGTGTCTCTGGACCAAGAACACCGACTGGCTGACGCGCTCGACCGAGATCGCCTACGCCGTGGCCGCCGACGCCCGGGGGTACGGGGTCGCGCCCGAGGCCGTCGACGTGCTCGCGCTCTCGCTGCTGCTCGAGCACCGGTTCCAGCGCATCGAGCTGCGGGTCGCGCCCGGGAACGTGGCCTCGCGGCGGGTGGCGGAGAAGGCCGGGTTCACGTACGAGGGGCTGATGCGCAACGCGGGATCGCTGGCCAGCGGGCGGGTCGACCTCGAGAGCTGGTCGTTGCTGCCCTCGGACATCCGATAACGGCGAAGACATTCGGTAACGGCGAAGACATTCGGTAACGGCGAAGACATTCGGTAACGGCGAACGCTTCAGACCCGGCTGCGGGTGCGGGGCTTCGCGGCCGGTTTCTTGCCCACGATCTGCGGGCCGGGCGCTACGAAGCCGCGCACCGGCGTGCCCGCCAGGGCGTCGCGCATGGTCTCGGCCACCGTCTCGCGCGGCTTGCCCGCGTTGCCGGCGCCCACGCGGTGCACGGGGTTGTCCGGGTCGGCGATGAAGCCGGAGACCGTGAGGCCCGGGGTCATGCCCACGAACCAGGCCGAACGGTCGTCGTCCGTGGTGCCGGACTTGCCGGCGATCGGGCGGCGTACCGTCGCGAAGACCCGCGACGCCGTCGACCAGCCGCCCCAGTCGCCGGTGGCCGCCTTGTAGCCGGTCACGCACCGGGCCGCGTCAACCGCGCCGCGGGCCACGTCGGCCGACAGGACCTGGGCGCAGCGCGGCTTGGCCACCTCGGCCCCCTTGGCGTCGACGGCGGGCCGGCCGTTGCCGTCGGTGATCGACACGACGGGGATCGGCTCGCAGTGCACGCCGTCGGCGACGACGGTCGCGAACGCGTCCGCCATCTCGAGCGGGGTCGTGTCGGCCACGCCGAGGGGCGCGTAGATCGCGGTCCGCCGATCGCCGCCAGCGGATAGATCAGCGCGGCCAGCGCCAGCCCGACGATGAGGCCGGTTCGCAGGAGCGCGAAGAGGCCGCCGGCCACCCGCAGCGTGCGCGCGATCACATTCTTAAGCTAGGACAATTCGGGTCGCCGTACGCGACGATCGCCTGATGCTGCGGTTCCACGGCGACGCTGAGATCGCGCCGGGCCTCGTCGACCTCGCCGTCAACGTGCGCACGGCGGCGCCCCCGTCGTGGCTCATGGCGCCGGTGGCGGCCTCGCTGGCGCACCTGGCCCGGTACCCGGACCCGGCCGAGGCCACCGCGGCGATCGCGGCGCGGCACGGGCGGCCCCCGGACGAGGTCCTGCTGACCGCCGGGGCCGCGCAGGCCTTCGTGCTCCTAGCGCGGGCGCTGCGCCCCGAGCGGGCGGTGGTGGTACACCCACAGTTCACCGAGCCCGAGGCCGCCCTGCTGGCCGCGGGTCACGCCGTCGGGCGGGTCGTGCTGCGCGCGGCCGACGGCTTCACGCTGCGCGGGTCCGACGTGCCCGCCGAGGCCGATCTGGTGGTCGTCGGCAACCCCACAAACCCGACGTCGGTACTCCATGAGGCGACCGTGCTCGCGAGCCTGACGCGACCGGGCCGGACCACCGTGGTCGACGAGGCCTTCGCCGACACGGTCCCGGGCGAGCCCGAGTCCCTCGCCGCCCGCCGCGACCTGCCCGGGCTGCTGGTGATCCGCAGCCTGACCAAGACGTGGGGCCTGGCCGGCCTGCGGATCGGCTACGTGCTCGGCCCGGCCGGCCTGCTCGACCGGATGCGCGAGCAGGCGCCGCTGTGGAGCGTCTCCACGCCCGCGCTCGCCGCCGCGATCGCGTGCGCCTCCGAGCGGGCGGTCGACACGGAGCGTGAGATCGCCGTCCGGCTCGCATCCGAGCGCGAGCACCTCGTCGCGGCGCTCGGGCGGGCCGGCGTGACCGTCGCCGGGCGCCCGGCGAGCTCGTTCGTGCTGATCAGGGTCGCGGGCGGCGAGCGGGTGCGGGCCGTGCTGCGCGAGCGCGGGTTCGCGGTGCGACGTGGCGAAACCTTCCCAGGACTGGGCCCGGACTGGTTACGTATTGCCGTGCGGGACACTGCCACCAGTGACGCCTTCGTCGCGGTGTTGTCCGACGTACTGGGAGGGTGAACATGCTGAACGAGACGATCGCCGCGATCCGGCCGCTCGACGACGAGGCCATCGCGGCCGCCCGGGCCCTGCAGGGCCGACTCACGAAGCCGATGGGGTCGCTGGGGGCGCTGGAGACGCTGGCGGTACGCCTGGCCGGTCTCGCCGGCACCTGCCCGCCGCCGATCCCGGAGCCGGCCGCGCTCGCGATCTTCGCCGGCGACCACGGCGTGCACGACCAGGGCGTGACCCCGTGGCCGCAGGAGGTCACCGCGCAGATGGTGGCCAACTTCCTGGCCGGCGGGGCCGTGGTCAACGCCTTCGCGCGCCAGGCCGGGGTGGCGGTCACGGTCGTGGACGTGGGCGTGAAGGCGACCCTGGACCCGGCCGAGGGGCTGCTCGACCGCAAGATCCGCGCCGGTACCCGCGACCTGAGCGTCGAGCCGGCGATGACCCGCGACGAGGCGGTACGCGCGATCGAGGCCGGCATGCAGGTCGCCGAGGACCTGGTCGCCGGCGGCGCCCGGGCGCTGCTCACGGGCGACATGGGCATCGCCAACACCACCCCGTCGGCGGCGCTCATCGCGGCGTTCACGCACGCCGACCCGGCCGCCGTGACCGGGCTCGGCACCGGCATCGACAGCGAGACCCACGCCCGCAAGGTGGCCGTGGTCACGTCCGCGGTCGTCGGGCTGCACGCCGAGGACCCGCTCGACGTGCTGGCCGCGGTCGGCGGGCTGGAGCACGCGGCGCTGGCCGGGTACATCCTGAAGGCCGCCGAGCTGCGGGTGCCGGTCGTGCTCGACGGCGTGATCGCCGCCTCGGCCGCCCTGGTCGCCTACGCGCTCGCCCCGGCCGCGACCGTCGCGATGATCGCCGGGCACCGCTCGGCCGAGCCGGGCGCGACCGTCGCCCTGGGCTATCTTGAGCTCGAACCGCTCGTCGACCTCGGCCTGCGCCTGGGCGAGGGCACCGGCGCCGTCCTGGCGCTGCCGATCGTGGCCAGTGCTGTCCGCGTGTTGCACGAGGTTGCCACTTTCGATTCCGCTGGAGTTGCCCACAAGTGAACCCCTACCCCCTCGGTCTGCGGCTCGACGGGTTGCGCGTCCTGGTGGTCGGCGGCGGCGCGGTCGCCACCAGGCGCGTGCCCGCCCTGCTCGACGCGGGCGCGGACGTCGTGCTCGTCTCGCCCCACATCACCCCCGCCCTGCGCGCGCACCTCGACGCCGGCCGGCTCACCTGGCGCGAGCGCCGTTTCGAGCCCGCCGACGCCGACGACGCCTGGCTCGTCCACGTCGCCGTCAGCGACCCGGAGGCGGCCCGCGCGATCAGCGAGGTGACCGCGGCGAAGCGGATCTTCACCGTGCGCGCCGACGACCGGCACGCCGCGACCGCGTGGACGCCCGCGGTGACCCGCCAGGGCCCGCTCACCGTGGCCGTCCTGGCCGGCGGCGACCCGGTGCGCGCGGTCGCCGTGCGCGACGCGATCGGCGAGCAGCTGGCGACCGGCGCGGTCCCGCTCGGGGAGAACCGGGCCGGGACGGTGGCGCTGGTCGGCTCCGGCCCCGGCGACCCCGAGCTGCTGACCGTACGGGGCCGCCGCCTCCTCGCCGCCGCCGACGTCGTGGTGATCGACCGCCTGGCGGCCGGCCTGCTCCTGGACGAGCTGCGCCCCGAGGTCGAGCTCTTCGACGCCTCCAAGATCCCGTATGGCCCCTCGGCCGCGCAGGAGGAGATCAACCGCGTCCTGGTCGAGCGGGCCCAGGCCGGCAAGTTCGTGGTCCGCCTCAAGGGCGGCGACCCGTACGTCTTCGGCCGTGGCGGCGAGGAGGTGCTCGCCTGCGCCGCGGCCGGGGTGCCGGTCGTGGTGGTACCGGGGATCACGAGCGCGATCGCGGTACCGTCGGCGGCCGGAATCCCGGTGACGCACCGCGGGGTGGCGCACGAGTTCACGGTCGTCTCCGGGCACCTCGCGCCCGGGCACGCGGAGTCCCTGGTCGACTGGGCCGCGCTGGCCCGGCTGCGGGGGACGGTGTGCGTGCTGATGGGGCTGAAGAACCTGGCGTCGATCGCGGCGGTACTGCAGGAGCACGGACGGTCCCCCGACACGCCCGTGGCCGTGGTCCAGGAGGGCACGACGCGCGACCAGCGCATGGTGCGGGCGACGCTGTCGACGGTCGCGGACGCGGCGAAGACCGCGGGCCTGCGCCCACCGGCCGTGATCGTCATCGGCCCGGTCGTGGCCGCTCTTTCCGACATTTCTGCCGACGGGGTATAAGTCCGATATGTTGGCCGCGTCGGCCGCGACGCGGCTGACATATCGCGCATATTGCGGCAAGAAGAGGGCGCCCCCTCCGGTCAAGGAAGGAGCGCCCCCGGCGACAAAGAGCGTTACGCGCGGTCGAGCTCCAGGGCGCAGCGGATCAGGCCCAGGTGCGAGTACGCCTGCGGGTGGTTGCCCAGTGCGCGCTCGGTCAGCGGGTCGTACTCCTCCGGGATCAGCCCCGTCGGGCCGGCGCACTCGATGAACTGGGCGAACAGCTCCTCGGCGTCGGCTCGGCGGCCCGTGCGCAGGTAGGCCTCGATCATCCACGTGGTGCACAGGTGGAAGCCGCCCTCGACGCCCGGTAGGCCGTCGTCCCAGCGGTAGCGGTACACCGTCGGGCCCTCCCGCAGGTCGGCCTCGACGGCCAGGACCGTGGCCAGGAAGCGCGGGTCGTCGTCCTGCAGCAAGCCTGACAGGCCGATCCACAGCACCGAGGCGTCCATCTCCTCGTAGCCGTAGGCGACCGTGTAGGCGCCGATCTTGTCGTTCCAGCCCTTGTCCAGCACGTTGCCCGCGATGGTCTTGCGCAGCGTGTGCCAGGCCTCGGGCACCGGGCGGCCCTGGCGCTCGCAGAGCCGGATGCCGCGGTCGACGGTCATCCAGCACATGACCTTGGAGTACACGTAGTGCCGCGGGCGGCGGCGGGCCTCCCAGATGCCGTGGTCCGGCTCGTGCCAGCGGCGTTCGACGGCCTCGACCATCGCGCTCATGAGCGCGAAGTCGCCCTCCTCGGGCGGGCGCACGTCGGCCAGGGCGCAGATCAGGTCGGCGACCGGGCCGAAGACGTCCAGCTGGACCTGGCCGTTGGCCGCATTGCCGATGCGTACCGGGCGGGAGCCCGCGTACCCCGGCAGCGCCTCGATCACGGCCTCGGGGCCGAGCTCGTTGCCGTCGAGGGTGTACAGCGGGTGGAGCCGCTCCGGATGGCCGTCGGTGTTGTCGGCCACCCGCAGGGTCCAGCGCACGAGCGACTCGGCCTCCTCGGTCGAGCCGAGGTCGACCAGGGCCTTGGCGGTCAGGGAGGCGTCGCGCAGCCAGCAGTACCGGTAGTCCCAGTTGCGGGAGCCGCCGATCTCCTCCGGCAGCGACGAGGTCGCCGCGGCCAGGATCGCGCCGCTGGGCTTGTGCCACAGGCCGCGCAGGGTGAGCGCGCTGCGCCGGACCAGGTCCTTGGCGACCGAGGGCAGCTTCAGCGACTCCGCCCAGTCCCGCCAGGTGGCCTCGGCGGCGATCTGGCGCTCGGTCAGGGCGACCCGGGGGGCCTCGATCGAGTCGGTACCCAGGCGCAGCTCCAGCATGGCCGAGCCGCCGGCGGCGTTGAGGTCGACCGTCGCGCGGGCCATGTCGCTGTGACCGTCGGAGCTGATCTCCCAGTCGATGCCGGGGGAGTACAGGGCGATCGGCTCGTTCGAGCCCAGCACCAGCAGGCCGTCGCCGCCGAGCGGCTGCAGGCGGATGTGCACCTGGCCGAAGTCGGGGCGTGGGACGAAGTCGATGCGGGCCCGGGAGCTGCCCGACAGCACGCGGATCAGCGAGTTGCCGGTGCGGTGGTGGTCCAGCCAGTCGGTGACGGTCAGCCCCGACCAGCGGGTCTCCACCGTCATGGTCCCGGGGCGGTACCGCTGCCCGAGCGGCGTGCCGCCCTTCTCCGGCTGCACCGTGAAGTGCCCGGCCGCGGTGTCGCCGAGCAGGTCGGCGAAGACCGCGCCGGAGTCCGGCTTGGGGTGGCACAGCCAGGTCACCCGCGCGGCCGGGGTCAGCAGCGCGACGGTGTGGGTGTTGGAGAGCATCGAGTGGCGCTCGATCGGCACCGCCTGCTCGCCGAAGAGCCAGCGCCGGCGGGTGAAGAGCAGCAGCTCGAGCACGGCCACGGCCACGGCCGCGTCGGCGATGCGGAAGCGGGCCTGGGTCTCCTCGTCCGCGGTGCCGACCTTGATGCCGAGGTCGGGGCCGTGCAGGTGGGCGAAGGCCTTCTCGTCGGTGGCGTCGTCGCCGAGGTACACCACCGCGCTCGCCGAGACCTGCATGCGCAGGGCGTCGACGGCCAGGCCCTTGTCGGTCGGCACCACCGAGAGCTCGATGACCTCCTTGCCGGTGGTCACCTCGATGTCGGGCCACAGGGCCGCGCCGCTGCGCACGGCGTCGAAGACCCGCTGGGCCACGTCCCGCGGCGCGGCCCGGGTGTGCACGGCCACGCTCGCGGGCTTGCCCTCCAGCCGGACGCCCGGCTGGTTGTTGCAGATGGCGGTGAGCGCCGCCTGGAGCTCGCTGCGCCGCTGCTGGCGCTCGGGGGGTAGCTCGTCGACGAAGCCGACGTCGAACTCGGAGCCGTGGCTGCCGACGAGGCGTACCTCGGCGGGGAGGCGGGACAGAGCGGCAAGATCGCGCAGGGCCCGTCCGCTGATCACGCCCACCGTCGTCTGCGGCAGCGACGAGAGGGCGCGTACGGCGGCTACGGACTCGGCGGTCGGAGTCGCCTTGGTGGGATCGGCAACGATCGGCGCGAGGGTGCCGTCGTAGTCACATGCCACCAAGAGGTTGGGCACGCGGGCGACGCGTAGCACCGCCGCGCGGAGGTCCGGGTCGAGCGAGAGGCCGCTGCCTGTCGTCGAGATCTGGTTCATGTCCGGCCTGTTCGTGGAAGTCGGTTGTGCATTCCGGGTGTGCTGCAGGGTGTCGGGTGGTGCGGCCGTGCGGGCGCCGGGCGGGCGGGCGGGTCATGATGCGGCGCCGAGCGCGTCGAGGAACGAGTCCGCCCAGGTGCGGACATCGTGCGCGCGCAGGTGCGAATGCATAGCATGCATTCGCTTGCGGCCCTCGACCGGGTCGACATGGATCGCACGCGTGAGTGCGTCTTTCACCCCGTCGAGGTCGTGCGGGTTGCACAGGAACGC
The DNA here is from genome assembly GCF_049995355.1 of Dactylosporangium sp. McL0621. Taxonomy (NCBI): domain Bacteria; kingdom Bacillati; phylum Actinomycetota; class Actinomycetes; order Micromonosporales; family Micromonosporaceae; genus Dactylosporangium; species Dactylosporangium sp. McL0621. Next base: position 11,287,164 of record NZ_CP188259.1, on the reverse strand, counting down.
CTGGCGCAGCTCGGCGGCCGCGCCCGCGAACTCGGAGAGCACGATGGCGCCCTTGCCGTCGGCGTGGGCCCCGACGTACTCCTTGGCCACCAGGTTCATGCCATCCCTCAGCGGAGTCACCATCATCACGTCGGCCGCAACATACAACGCGGCCAGCTCAGCCCGACTGTACGACTGATGGAGATAGTGCACGGCCGGTTGGCCCACACGTCCGTACTCGCCATTGATCCGCCCGACCTCACGCTCAACGTTCACCCGGAGCGTCTGGTAGTGCTCCACCCGCTCCCGGCTCGGCGTAGCCACTTGTACCATCACCGTCTCGGGCGCCGTGAGTCGTCCATCCGACAGCAGTTCCCTGAATGCCTTGAGCCTTCTTTCGATTCCCTTGGTGTAGTCGAGCCGGTCCACGCCGAGGATGATCGTGCGCGGCTCGCCGAGCTCGGTGCGGATCGCGGCCGCCCTGGCCTGCACCTCCGGGGAGGCGGCGAGGCGGCGCATCTCCTCGACGTCGATCGAGATCGGGAAGGCCTCGGCGCGCACCGTGCGCCCCTCCCACTCCACGATGCCGCGGCGCACGCGGGTGCCCAGCAGATGTCGGGCCAGTTGGACGAAGTTCTGTGCGCCGAGTGGACGTTGGAAACCGACCAGATCGGCACCGAGCAGACCCTTGAGAATGTCGGCGCGGCGCGGTAGTTGCATGAACAATTCGACCGGGGGAAATGGAATGTGCAGAAAAAATCCGATCTTGAGATCGGGCCGGGACTCGCGCAGCAGGGCCGGCACGAGCTGCAGCTGGTAGTCCTGCACCCACACCGTCGCGCCGGGCGCGGCATCGTCGGCGACCGCTTTCGCGAACCGCTCGTTGACCAGGCGGTACGACTCCCACCAGCGCCGCTTGAAGATCGGCGTCTCCACGGCGTCGTGGTAGAGCGGCCAGAGGCTGGAGTTGGAGAAGCCCTCGTAGTAGCGCTCGATCTCGCCGGCGCTCAGCGGCACGGTGTGCAGGTGGACCCCGCCGGCCTCGAACGTCTCCTCCTTGGCGTCGGCGTCCCCGGCCCCGCCGGGCCAGCCCACCCAGGTCCCGTTGCGCTGCTGGAGGACCGGCTCGAGCGCCGTCACCAGACCGCCCGGGCTCCTGCGGTAGCTGACCTCCCCGTCCGGTCCCACCACCTTGTCGACGGGCAATCGGTTGGCGACCACTACGAATGCACTGTCTCCAGCCACGTGTCGAGTCCTCCCCCTGGGTGATCCACCCTCGTACTTTCAGCCTACTGATCGCGGGAGCGACCTGGCAGCATGCGGAGTGCTGGCTCACAGGTGCGATCCTGCTGTGCATGTCGCGAATCGGGACCGAGCCCGCCCCGGAGTCGAGCCGGACCTTCACTGTCGTCGGTCTCTCGTTGCTCATCCTCACCGTCGTCGGGGCGCTCTTCGGATACGTCCTGGGCTTACGCGACATTGATGAGAATAAGTCAACGTCCAGTGACGGTCCGTTGGCGGTGTCCTCGGGCGGGGCGACGGCCAAGCCGAGCACGGTCAGCCGGCCGGCGAACTGCCCGCAGTTCATCAGCGACGGCGCGCGCAAGCAGGACCCGGGCGCCGCGGTGCCGATGCAGCTGGTGCAGTACGTGCGCAGCTCCACCAACAAGGAGGCCTGGATCTGCCAGGAGCGCGACGGGTCCGGGCTGTGGTACCAGGGCCACGACCGGGTCCAGGACTGGTACGCCGAGGTCGGCGGCGAGATCCCGGAGGAGGGCCGCAACGGCCTGCTGCGGCCGAATGTGCGCGCGGACACGAAGAACCGCTCGTACTCGGTCACCAACGACGACACGACCTACACCGTCACGCCGCGGGGCCTGACCATCGGGTCGAAGACGTACCCGGCGATCCAGGCATATCCGCCCGCGTGAGGGCCGGGTTGGGCGCTTCGGCGCGGGCCTGGAAAGATTGAGCCGATTCCGCACACGAAAGCTGACCGGAGGTAGGGGCGCACCGTGGCTCAGTACATCTACGTGCTCGAGAAGGCGCGCAAGGCGCACGGCGACAAGGTCGTGCTCGACAACGTCACGCTGTCGTTCCTGCCCGGCGCGAAAATCGGTGTGGTCGGCCCGAACGGGGCCGGCAAGTCGAGCCTGCTCAAGATCATGGCCGGGCTGGACAAGCCCAGCAACGGCGAGGCGCGGCTCATGCCCGGGTACACCGTCGGCATGCTGCTGCAGGAGCCCCCGCTCAACGAGAGCAAGACGGTCCTGGGCAACATCGAGGAGGCCGTCGCCGAGATCAAGGCCAAGCTCGCGCGGTTCAACGAGGTCGCCGAGCTCATGGCGACCGACTACACCGAAGAGCTCATGGACGAGATGGGCCGCCTGCAGGAGGAGCTCGACCACGCCGACGCGTGGGACATCGACTCCAAGCTCCAGCTGGCCATGGACGCCCTGCGCTGCCCGGCCCCCGACGCCGATGTGACGCAGCTCTCCGGTGGCGAGCGCCGCCGCGTCGCGCTGTGCCGGCTGCTGCTCCAGGCGCCCGACCTGCTGCTGCTCGACGAGCCCACCAACCACCTCGACGCCGAGAGCGTCAACTGGCTGGAGCAGCACCTGCAGAAGTACGCCGGCGCCGTGCTGGCCGTCACCCACGACCGGTACTTCCTCGACCACGTCGCCGAGTGGATCGCCGAGGTCGACCGCGGCCAGGTGCACGGCTACCAGGGCAACTACTCGACCTACCTGGAGAAGAAGGCCCAGCGGCTGGCGGTCGCGGGCCGCAAGGACCAGAAGCTGCAGAAGCGCCTCACCGAGGAGCTCGAGTGGGTCCGCTCCAACGCCAAGGCCCGCCAGACGAAGTCCAAGGCCCGCCTCGAGCGCTACGAGGAGATGGCCAACGAGGCCGAGAAGACCCGCAAGCTCGACTTCGAGGAGATCCAGATCCCGCCGGGCCCGCGCCTGGGCAACCTGGTGATCGAGGCCCAGAGCCTGGTCAAGGGCTTCGACGAGCGCGGCGTGCTGATCGACGGGCTGTCGTTCTCGCTGCCCCGCAACGGCATCGTCGGCATCATCGGCCCCAACGGCGTCGGCAAGACCACGCTGTTCAAGACCATCGTCGGGCTGGAGAAGCCCGACGCCGGTCAGGTGCGGGTCGGCGACACGGTCAAGCTGTCCTACGTCGACCAGAACCGCTCCGGCCTCGACGGCGACAAGACGGTGTGGGAGGTCGTCTCCGACGGCCTGGACCACCTGATGGTCGGCAAGGTCGAGATGCCCTCGCGGGCCTACGTGGCCGCCTTCGGCTTCAAGGGCCCCGACCAGCAGAAGCCGACCAAGGTGCTCTCCGGCGGCGAGCGCAACCGGCTCAACCTCGCGCTGACGCTCAAGATCGGCGGCAACGTGCTGCTGCTCGACGAGCCGACAAACGACCTCGACGTCGAGACGCTCTCCTCGCTGGAGAACGCGCTGCTGGAGTTCCCGGGCTGCGCCGTGGTCATCTCCCACGACCGGATGTTCCTCGACCGGGTCGCCACCCACATCCTGGCCTGGGAGGGCGACGACAAGGACCCGGCCAAGTGGTTCTGGTTCGAGGGCAACTTCGAGTCGTACGAGAGGAACAAGGTCGACCGGCTCGGCCCCGAGGCCACCCGGCCGCACAGCGTCACGTACCGCAAGCTGACCCGCGACTGACAGTAGTGGGACGCTTCATCTACCACTGCGCCCTGCGCTGGTCCGACCTGGACGCGTACGGGCATGTCAACAACGCGCGCTTCCTCACCCTGTACGAGGAGGCGCGCGTTGCGCTGATGTTCACCGCCGCCCGGGCGGCCGGCCTGGAGTCGTTCGAGAACGGCATCGTCATCTCACGTCATGAGATCGACTATCTCCGGCCGATCGACTACGGCGACCCGGTGCGCATCGAGCTGTGGATCGAGGAGATCCGGGTCTCCCGGCTGACGGTGGCCTACGAGCTCTTCGACGGCGACGATCTCGCGTCCCGGGCGCGGACCGTCTGCGTGCCCTACGACCTCGAGGCCGGGCGTCCCCGCCGGGTCCGCGACATCGAGCGCGAGTTCCTCTCACCATGGCTTGGATAACGGGTTCCGGGCGCGCCGACGCCGTCGCCTTCCTGTCCCGGGTGGTCCGCCTGGACCCCGGGGCGATGGCCCGGCTGCGGCCGGCCGGGCAGGGCGTTCTCGTGCTCTGGTCCCGGCTGCCCTGGGGGGTGCTCGTGTGCCGGGCGCTGCCGGCGACGACCGCCTCGGACCGGACCGTCGCGGCCGGTGATCTACTGGCGTCCGTCGATGGCGAGCTTCCCGCATCGCGGGACACGGATTGGCGATGGTCGCTGCCCACGGTGCCCGGCGAGGCCGTCGAGCGCATCCCGGCACCCGACGTCCACCGGGTCGGCGCGGCCGCCGCCGAGACCCTGCGCACCGCCGCCGCCGAGGGGGTCGGCGGCCGCGCGGTCGGCTCCCGGATGCTGCGCGACACCCTGCTGGATCATGAACCCATCGTGGTCACCACCGACGCCGGCCGGCGTATACCCGTCACGCAGCGTCTCGTCCAGGCAGTCATCCGGATGGGTTTCGTCGGACCGGGTCCGCAAGACTTCGTCGATGTTCGGATTTCGGGTCCATGGACGGCCCTGGCCTGCGCATATGGCTCTGCCTGGCATCGCGGGGGCGGATCACTGCTCATCGGATAGACGGCTATAAGACCCTCACCCGAACGGGTGGTACGAGGGTGAAATTGGGGGCTGCTGAAACTCGACCGAACGGGTACCGTCCTCTTTCGGGTCCACCGCCGAGCGAATCCGGTTGGCGACGGACCGCACATGCGGGTGGAGGCGCACGGGGGAGCAGGGAGCCGGGACGATGCCAAGGTGGCCATGGCGGGCGGAGCAGGCGAGCGGGTCGAAGACCGACTCGAACGTCGCTCAGCTGCCGCGGGAAGATGTGACCCCGACGATCGACGGAGTGTGCGAGAAGCCGCAGGAGGAACTCGCGGGCGGGATAGCGCCCGTGACACTGCCACGGGTCGCGGAGGCCCTCGAGCAGCTCGACATCCGATACCTGACCGACGGCGACGGCAGCCTGCTCGCGCTGTGGGAGCGCCACGCGGTGCTCTTCGCGCTGGAGGGACCGTCGGACGAGATCCTGGTCATCCGGGCCCGGCCGCATGCGACGGTCCCGCCTGACTGGGCCGACCGCGCCTACCGGGTGATCAACGAGTGGAACCACACGCGGCGCTTCTACAAGGCCTACGTCGGTGACGCCACGGACCGCGGCCAGCTGCCCATCTACGCCGAGATGCAGGTGCCGCTGATGTCGGGCGCGCACGATGCGCTCGTCGCCGAGCTCGTCGACTGCGCGGCCGTGGTGGCCCTGGGCTTCGTCGACTGGCTCCACGACGAGGGCGCACTGCTCTGACGCTCTTCTTGACTTGTTGGCCCCTTGTGGGGGCCCCGCTCCGGAGCGTGCCTTCAACGGTCCCACTGGCGTCCGGTCGGCGAGGCCGGGCGCGCGACCTGTCTCGCCGACCCCCGTTCCGGACGTGACCGGGGGACCGCGGTCCAGTATTCGATGCAGGCCTCTCGATGTCCTCTCGACCGGCTCTCACGGGCCTCTCGGTGGCGTTCCGACCTGGGTCACGTACCCAATGGTGCCCGGTTTATGCGGGGAACGCCCGGGATTCCCGGAAGAGCCGGTCGGGGAGATCTCCGCGAGGCACGGCCATGAGCCGGATCCGCGGCGGGCGTGGGACGATGTAACTGATCCCAGCCCGATGGAGAACGGAAGCCTGTGCCACCGACGATCGACCCCGGCGTGAACCGCCCCGGCGCCACCGTGCCGGACCGGATTCGCAACTTCTGCATCATCGCCCACATCGACCACGGCAAGTCGACCCTGGCCGACCGGATGCTGCAGCTCACCGAGGTGGTCGACGTCCGGCAGATGCGGGCGCAGTACCTCGACCGCATGGACATCGAGCGCGAGCGCGGCATCACGATCAAGAGCCAGGCCGTGCGCATGCCCTGGCGGGTCCGCGAGGGCGGCCAGGCCGGCGACGAGTTCGTCCTCAACATGATCGACACGCCGGGCCATGTGGACTTCACCTATGAGGTCTCGCGCAGCCTGGCCGCGTGCGAGGGCGCCGTCCTGCTCGTCGACGCCGCCCAGGGCATCGAGGCGCAGACGCTGGCCAACCTGTACCTCGCCCTCGAGAACGACATGCAGATCATCCCCGTGCTCAACAAGATCGACCTGCCGGCCGCGCAGCCGGAGAAGTACGCGGAGGAGCTGGCCCACCTCATCGGCTGCGAGCCGGACGACTGCCTGCGGGTCTCGGGCAAGACCGGCGTCGGCGTCGCGCACCTGCTCGACGAGATCGTGCGGCAGCTGCCGTCCCCGGTCGGCGACACCCCGGGCGCGGCCCGGGCGATGATCTTCGACTCGGTCTACGACGTGTACCGCGGCGTGGTCACCTACGTCCGGGTCGTCGACGGGCGGATCGAGGCCCGCGACCGCATCCGCATGATGTCCACCGGCGCCGTGCACGAGCTGCTGGAGATCGGCGTCATCTCGCCCGAGCCGATCAAGAGCACCGGGCTCGGGGCGGGCGAGGTGGGGTACCTCATCACCGGCGTGAAGGACGTGCGCCAGTCGCGGGTGGGCGACACGGTCACCATCAACGCGCGGCCCGCCACGGAGGCGCTGGGGGGCTACAAGGACCCCAAGCCGATGGTGTACTCGGGCCTGTACCCGATCGACGGCTCGGACTACCCGCTGCTGCGCGACGCCCTCGACAAGCTCAAGCTCAACGACGCCGCGCTGGTGTACGAGCCCGAGACGAGCCTCGCGCTCGGCTTCGGCTTCCGCTGCGGCTTCCTCGGCCTCCTGCACCTGGAGATCATCCAGGAGCGGCTGGAGCGCGAGTTCAACCTCGACCTGATCTCCACGGCGCCCAACGTGGTGTACCGGGTGATCACCACGGACGGCACCGAGGTCGCGGTCACCAACCCCAGCGAGTTCCCCGACGGCAAGACCGGCGAGATCTTCGAGCCGACCGTCCGGGCCACGGTGCTGACCCCGAACGACTTCGTCGGCGCGGTCATGGAGCTCTGCCAGGGCCGGCGCGGCACGCTGCTCGGCATGGACTACCTGTCCGCCGACCGCGTCGAGCTGCGGTACACGCTGCCGCTGGGCGAGATCATCTACGACTTCTTCGACCAGCTGAAGAGCCGGACCAAGGGCTACGCGAGCCTCGACTACGAGCCCTCCGGCGAGCAGGCCTCCGACCTGGTGAAGGTCGACATCCTGCTGCACGGCGAGCCGGTCGACGCCTTCAGCTCGATCGTGCACAAGGACAAGGCGTACAACTACGGCGTCACCATCGCCGGCAAGCTGCAGAAGCTCATTCCGCGCCAGCAGTTCGAGGTGCCGATCCAGGCCGCCATCGGCAGCCGGATCATCGCCCGCGAGACGATCCGCGCCATCCGCAAGGACGTGCTCGCCAAGTGCTACGGCGGTGACATCAGCCGCAAGCGCAAGCTGCTGGAGAAGCAGAAGGAAGGCAAGAAGCGCATGAAGATGGTGGGCCGGGTCGAGGTGCCGCAGGAGGCGTTCATCGCGGCCCTGTCGACCTCCGACGCCCCGAGCGGCGACAAGACCAAGAAGTGACGGCCCCGGCGGGCCGGCACTGCCCCCGCTGCGGCGCGTCCACCGGTGAGCTGCCCGCCAGGTGTGCCGCCTGCGGCTACGAGAGCTACCTCAACCCGCGCCCGACCGGCACCGCCATCATCGTGCGCGACGGGACTTTCCTGGCCATCTGGCGGGTCCGGGAGCCGCGCGCGGGCTTCTGGGACCTGCCCGGCGGCTTCTGCGACGCCTTCGAGCACCCCGCCGACGCGGCCGTGCGCGAGGCCCGGGAGGAGCTCGGCGTGACCGTCGAGCTCGGCGAGTTCGCCGGCATGTTCATCGGCTCGTACGACTTCCAGGGCGAGCGGCTGCCGGTGCTGGACTGCTTCTGGCTGGCCACCATCACCGCCGGCGAGATCGACCTCGATCCGGCCGAGGGCAGCGAGTACACGTGGTTGTCGCTGGCCGACCCGCCCGAGATGGCGTTTCCGACGATGGACGCGGTTTTGCGCAATCCGGTCGTACTTCGAAGCAAGTCGCGTTTGGGTCGCTGAGGCGTCGGGCAATACAAGTTCAACCGCAAAGCAACGCCCCCCTGGTTGAGCTTTTTCAAGGAGGAAGACCAGTGACTGTCACCGGAATCATTACCGCGCTGATCGTCGGTCTCATCGTCGGTGCGCTCGGGCGACTGGTCGTCCCCGGCCGCCAGAACCTGCCGATCTGGCTGACCATCGTGGTCGGCATCATCGCCGCGTTCCTGGGCACCCTGATCGCCAACGCCATCGGCATCTCCACCGACACCCCGGGTGTCGACTGGGGCGAGCTGCTGTGCCAGGTCGTCGTCGCCGCCATCGGCGTGGCCCTGGTGGCCGGGTTCGCCGGCCGTGGCCGCCGCGCCCTGTAAGTTTCAAGATCTGCAAAACGCGAATGGCCCCCGGTTTCGACCGGGGGCCATTCGCGTTTACGTGCGCCGATTTTATCGGAGCCAGGGAATCGAACGGTCGAGCAGGCCGCGGGTCTTCAGCTCCTTGCGGAGCGGAATCTCCTCGTCGATGTAACCGTTCCAGTTGATGCCCCAGTAGTTCGCGGTGTGACTCGCCTCACCGAGCAGCTGCCGCTGCACCGGGGTGCGGTTCTTCCACCACTCGCCGTCGAAGTCGATCGGCATGTCGTCGAGGATGCGGATCCACCGGTAGGTGTACCCGACGAACAGCATCTTGCGGGTGACGTCCGAGTAGTTGGGCGACCGCGAGTGCCAGAGGCGGCGGTCGAAGATGAAGCAGTCACCGGGGTTCGCGGTGATCTCGACGGTGCCCTCGGGGTCGGGGTTGTGCACCGTGGTGTCGGCCGGGCGGGGCAGCGAGTTCCAGAGGTGGCTGCCCGGGATGACCTTCGTGGCGCCCCGGCCGGTCTCCGAGAGGTCGGAGATCACGTAGGCGACCTTCAGCGAGAACATGGGCCGCGGCAGGTTCGGGTCCATGGTCTCCGGGTCGGAGTTCTGGCGGTACCCGTCCTGGTGCCAGCCCCACGAGGGCGGCTCCTCCTCGGACGTCGGCGGGGTCACGTCGAGGTGGTTGTGGTGCGTGTAGATGTTCCACCCGGCCAGGCCCCACATGTAAGGGAAGATGGTCGGCTGGGTCAGCAGGTGCCCGAAGAGCTCGTCGCGGTTGAGGAAGCCCAGCAGGTGCAGCGTGCCGTCCTTCTTCATGCTCTTGGAGCCGGCCGCCTTCTCCTCCCCGTAGACCCGGTCCATCGCGGCCTCGAGCTCGGCCCGGTGGTCCTCCTTGAGGACGTTGCGGACCAGCAGGAAGCCGTTTTCGAGGAACTCCTTGCGGTCAGCCTCGCCGATCGGCTCGTAGCCGGTGAGGTCGCCGTAGTCGGGTGCAGCGGACGTCATGTCCTCCCCTTACCTTCGTCGTGCGCTCGCGATGTCTCGAACGACCGATGGTAACGCGAGGTGCATGCGGGGCCGACTCGGGAGTTGGCCACCGGACAATGTCCGAACGGGCGACAACCCGCTGCTCGCGCGCAACGTCAAGGTCTTCAGTAGACCTCGGCGACGACCCGCTCCCCGCCCGGACCGGCATCGATGCCGCCACGCTCCGTCACGTGGACCCAGGCGCCGCCGGAGGCCGTCCACTGCATGTCGCCGTAGACCACCCGCTTCACGCCGCGCTCCTGGGCGTGGGCGACCAGCCAGTGGGCGTACTGCCAGCCGGTCTTCGCCTCGCCGACCTTCAGCGCCACCCCGACGATGTTGTTCACGTCGGCGGTCTTCACGCTGCCCCAGTCCAGCTTCAGGCTGGCGCCGAGGGAGCGGGCCGCCTCGGGGCCGTGGCTGGACTCCTCGGTGACCGAGCACGCGACCGCGCCGGGCACGTCGCCGCTGAGCGCCTTGACCATGATCTCGGACTCGTCGGCCCACTTCTCGTAGGCGTCCGGGTGGGCGCTGCGCTGCACCTCCTGGGCCGCGTCGGTGACCCGCATCTTGTCCCAGCCCTTGATCTTGAGTAGGGCGGTGAAGAAGGCGCCGGCGGCGAAGCGGGGGTCGGCGATCTGCTCCGGCGTGCCCCAGCCCTGGCTCGGCCGCTGCTGGAACAGCCCGATTGAGTCGCGGTCGCCGCCGGTCAGGTTCTCCAGCTTCGACTCCTGCCAGGCGGTGGCCAGCGCGACCACGAGGGCGCGGGACGGGACCCGGCGGGTCAGCCCGACGGCGGTGATGGTGGCCGCGTTGGCCAGCTGTTCGGCGTCGAGCTCGACCTCCGCGGCGCCCGCGGTGGCCCCGGCGGCCGCGTTGCCCGCGCTCACCACGCAGGCGCGGCCGGTGGCGATGGTCAGCGGGAGGTTCTCGCCGATGCGGTTGATGACGACGTACGCGCACAGCGCCACGGCCACGGCCGCCAGGACCGCCACCGTCAGCAGTCGTCGTGCACGCATCGTCACCTCCCACACGTCAGGTCGAACAGCGTACGTGCCGCGGGCCACCGTGCGCGGTCAGGCGGCGCCGTCGGGTACCCAGTTCGGGTCCCTTTTCTCGCGGAATGCGAGGACTCCCTCGACTCCTTCGGGGGAACCGAAGTACGACACCGACAGCTCGGTCATCGCCCGGACCTCGTCACTGAACGTATCGGACCGCGGCCGGCGCAGCAGCTCTTTCGTGCCGGCCAGGGCCCGCGGGGCGCCCCGCACGAGGTCGCGCACGTAGCCCTCGACGGCCGCGTCGAGCTCTTCGGGGGCCACGGCGGCGCTCACCAGCCCGATGCGCTCGGCCCGGGCGCCGCCGAACGTCGCGCCGGTCAGGAACAGCTCGGCCGCGGCCCGCCGGTCCAGCCGCGGCAGGACTGTGGCGGAGATCACCGCCGGGATCACGCCGAGGCGCACCTCGGAGAACGCGAACGTGGCGGTGCTCGCGCACACCGCGATGTCGGCCGCGGCGACCAGCCCCAGGCCGCCCGCCCGGGCCGGCCCCGCCACCCGGGCCACGACCGGCTTGCGGCTCTCCCAGATCGCGGCCAGCACCTCGCCGAGCCGGCTCACCGGCGGGCGGCCGGAGCCGAACGCGGCGGCCGTCTCCTTCAGATCGGCACCCGAGGAGAAGACCGGCCCGGTGTGGGTCAGCACGATCGCGCGTACCGCGTCGTCGGCGTCGGCCGCGGCCAGCGCCGCGAGCAGCTCCTCGATCAGGGCCGTGGACAGCGCGTTGCGGTTGGGCGGGCTGTCCAGGGTGAGCGTCGCCACGCCCCGCACGGTTTCCGAGAGCACCAGAGACATGCGGGCACACTAGTGGGATGCCCGGATCACTGCCAGAAGGCGAGCCGATGCCCCGCGACGGGAGCCTGCCCGCCGGCGTCGCCGACGGAGCCGGTCGCGCGGGCTTCGGGGTGTACGTCCACGTGCCCTTCTGTGCCACGCGGTGCGGATACTGCGACTTCAACACGTACACCGCGAGCGAGGGCGTGCTCAGCGCCGGCTACGCCGAGCAGGTGCTCGACGAGCTGGCCCTGGCCGCGAAGGTGGTCCGGCCGCCGCGCGTGGACACCGTCTTCTTCGGCGGCGGCACCCCGACGCTGCTGCCCCCGGCCGAGCTCGGCCGCATCCTGGCGGGCATCGACCGCACCTGGGGCCTGGCCGCCGGCGCCGAGGTGACCACCGAGGCCAACCCCGAGTCCGTCGACGCGGCCGGGCTGCGCGAGCTGCGCGCGGCCGGCTTCAACCGCATCTCCCTCGGCATGCAGTCGGCCGCCCCGCACGTGCTGGCCGTGCTGGACCGCCGGCACACGCCCGGCCGGCCGGCCCTGGCCGCGGCCGAGGCGCGCGCGGCCGGGTTCGAGCGGGTCAACCTCGACCTGATCTACGGCACGCCGGGGGAGCGGCCCGAGGACTTCGCCGCGTCCCTGCGCACCGTGGTCGACGCGGGGGTGGACCACGTCAGCGCGTACGCGCTCATCGTGGAGGACGGCACCCGCATGGCCGCCCGGATGCGCCGGGGCGAGCTGCCGTACCCCGACGACGACGTGGCCGCCGACCGGTACATCGCCGCCGACGAGGCGCTGAATGCGGCGGGCTTCGGCTGGTACGAGGTGTCGAACTGGTCGCGCGACTCGCCGTGCCGGCACAACGAGCTGTACTGGCGCGGCGGGGACTGGTGGGGGCTCGGCCCGGGCGCGCACAGCCACGTCGGCGGGGTGCGCTGGTGGAACGTGAAGCACCCGCACGCCTACGCCGCGCGGCTCGCGGACTCCGCGTCGCCGGGGCAGGCTCGTGAGGTACTGACGCCGGATGAGCGGCATCTGGAGGACGTGCTGCTGCGCATCCGGCTCGCGGACGGCCTGCCCCTGTCGGTGCTCGACGCGGCCGGTCTCGCGGGTGCGCGCGACTGCCTGGCCGACGGGCAGCTGGACCCGTCGGCGTTCGCGGCCGGCCGCGCGGTGCTCACGCTGCGGGGGCGGCTGCTCGCCGACAGGGTGGCGCGGGCCCTGACGTGAGCCCGCGCCCTCCCGGGGTGTTACTTGATCATGCGAATGCTCATCGGGTAGTGGTACAGCTCCCCGTTCGTGGCCTTCATGCCGCCGATGATCGCGAAGACCACCGGCACGATCCACACGAGCAGCGGCAGGAAGAACAGGATGCCGAACGAGCACACCGCGATGATCGCCGAGACGAGGATGGCGATGCCCCACGTGATGTGGAAGTTCAGCGCCTCGGTCGCGTGCGCCTTGACGGTCGGCGACTCGTTGCCCTTCGCGAGGAGCGCGATGAGCGGGCCGATGAAGCCGACCAGGCCGCCGAAGTGGGCGATCTGGGCCCACGTCTTCTCGTCGCTGTTGGCGTAGCCGACCGGCGCGCCGGGCTGCCCGTAGGCGCCGGGCTGCTGGTACCCGGGCTGCTGATACCCGGGCTGCTGGTACGCGCCGGGCTGCTGGTACCCGGGCTGCTGCTGCTGATATCCCGGCTGCTGGTACCCGGGCTGCTCGTACCCGGCGCCCGACGTGGGCGGGGTGCCGTAGGCCCCGCCACCGCTCGACGGCGGGGGGTACCCGGAATTGGGGTCCGAGGGCGGGCCGTAATCCCCCGGCGGACGAGGTGGTTCACTCATGGGGCCACGGTAGGTGCATCGATCAAGTGGCGCCAGCGACACGTCATGACTTCTTTTGGACAACTTTTGCCCAGTCCAGCGCCGTTGGCGTCTATCGTGCGCCAAACGATCATCGCGTGCCCCTGCGCGACTGACGTAGACTGGCACTCACCAGTTGGGAGTGCCAGTCCTGGAGGAGGTGTCATGGGCCTTGACGAGCGGAAGCTCGAAGTGCTTCGCGCCATCGTCGAGGACTACGTCGCCACCCAGGAACCGGTCGGGAGCAAGTCGCTCGTCGAGCGGCACAACCTGCGGGTGTCCCCGGCGACGGTCCGTAACGACATGGCCGTGCTGGAGGAGGAGGGGTACATCCGGCAACCGCACACCAGCGCGGGCCGGGTGCCCACCGACGCCGGCTACCGGCTCTTCGTCGACAAGCTCTCCCGGGTCAAGCCGCTGAGCCAGGCCGAGCGCCGGGCCATCGAGCGGTTCCTGATCGGGGCGGTCGACCTCGACGACGTGGTCCACCGCACGGTGCGGCTGCTCGCGCAGCTCACCCGGCAGGTGGCCGTGGTGCAGTATCCGAGCCTGTCGCGGGCCAGCGTGCGGCACTTCGAGCTGGTGCCGATCTCGACCACGCGGATCATGGTGGTCATGATCGCCGAGACCGGCCGGGTCGAGCAGCGCCTCGTCGACCTGCCCGGGCCGATCCTGGCCGACGACGTCACCGAGCTGCGGCGCCTGATCAACGAGAAGCTCGTCGGCAAGCGGCTGGCCGACACGCCGCCGCTCGTGGTGGCCCTCGTCGAGGAGACGGCACCGTCGCTGCGGCCGCCGATGACGGCCCTGTCCACGGTGCTGCTGGAGACCCTGGTCGAGCGGTCCGAGGAGCGCATCGCGCTCGCCGGCACCGCCAACCTGGCCCGCGGTGGCCTGCTGGACTTCCAGGGCTCGCTGCGGCCGATCCTCGAGGCGCTCGAGGAGGAGGTCATCCTGCTCAAGCTCTTCGGCGAGGTCGAGCCCAGCATGACCCGGGTGCGCATCGGCGACGAGAACGAGATCGAGGACCTGCGCACCGCTTCGATCGTGGCCACCGGCTACGGACCGGGCACCATGGTCGTGGGCGGGATGGGCGTGCTCGGCCCGACCCGCATGGACTACCCCGGAAACATCGCGACCGTGCGCGCCGTGGCACGCTACGTCGGCGACCTGCTGGCACAGAGTTGACATCTATCTCAGGGGCATAGGACTCAGTGGCGAAGGACTATTACGGGATTCTGGGCGTCAAGCGGGACTCCACGGCCGATGAGATCAAGCGGGCCTACCGTCGGTTGGCCCGCGAGTTCCACCCGGACGTGAATCCCGACCCGGCGGCGCAGGAGAAGTTCAAGGAGATCAACGCCGCGTACGAGGTCCTGTCCGACCCGCGCAAGCGGGAGATGGTCGACCTGGGCGGTGACCCCCTCGCGCCCAGCGGCGGCGGGGGCGGCCCCGCCGGCGGCGCGTTCGTGGGCTTCCAGGACATCATGGACGCCTTCTTCGGCACTCAGTCGGCCCGCGGGCCCCGCCCGCGCGTGCGCCCGGGCGCCGACGCGATCCTGCGCCTCGACCTCGACCTGCACGAGACCGCGTTCGGCGTCGAGGCCCCGATCCAGGTCGACACCGCCGTGGTCTGCACCACCTGCCAGGGCGCCGGCACCGCGCCGGGCACCCACCCGCAGACCTGCGAGATCTGCCAGGGCCGCGGCGAGGTCCAGTCGGTCCAGCGCACCTTCCTCGGCCAGGTCGTCTCGGCCCGCCCGTGCTCGGCCTGCCAGGGCTTCGGCACCGTGATCCCGCACCCGTGCGCGACCTGCGGCGGCGACGGCCGGGTCCGCACCCGCCGCTCGCTGACCGTCAAGATCCCCTCGGGCGTCGAGGACGGCATGCGCATCCGCCTGGCCCAGCAGGGCGAGGTCGGCCCCGGCGGCGGCCCGCCCGGAGACCTCTACGTCGAGATCCACGAGCGCCCGCACGACGTGTACTCCCGCAAGGACGACGACCTGCACTGCCGCGTTACCGTGCCGATGACCGCGGCCGCGCTCGGCACCCGCCTGACCATCAAGACCCTCGACGGCGAGGAGACGGTCGAGGTGAAGGCCGGCACCCAGCCGACGTCTACCCTGCGCATCCGCGGCAAGGGCGTGCCCCACCTGCGCGGCGCCGGCCGCGGCGACCTCTACGTCCACCTGGACGTGCGCACGCCGACGCGCCTGGAGCCCGAGCAGGAGAAGCTGCTGCGCGAGTTCGCCCGCACCCGGGGCGAGGAGGTCGCGGAGCTGTCGAAGCAGGGCGGCTTCTTCTCGCGCATGCGCGACGCCTTCAACGGGCACGCGTGAGCGGTTCGGAGCGGAGCGGAGAGGCCGCTCACCGGGGGCGCAGGTTTGGCTCGCGCTGCTGGAGCGGAGCGGAGGCGGCGTGAGCGGTTCGGTTCGGAGCGGAGAGGCCGCTCACCGGGGGCGCAGGTTTGGCTCGCGCTGCTGGAGCGGAGCGGAGGCGGCGTGAGCGGTTCGGTTCGGAGCGGAGAGGCCGCTCACCGGGGGCGCAGGTTTGGCTCGCGCTGCTGGAGCGGAGCGGAGGCGGCGTGAGCGGTTCGGAGCGGAGCGGAGAGGCCGCTCACCGGGGGCGCAGGTTTGGCTCGCGCTGCTGGAGCGGAGCGGAGGCGGCGTGAGCGGTTCGGAGCGAAGCGGAGAGGCCGCTCACCAGGAGGTGGCGTGAGCCTGCCGCTTTTTCTGGTACCCGCGCTGCCGCCCGGCCCGTCGTTCGTTCTCGACGGCCCGGAGGGACATCACGCGGCCGATGTGCAGCGGATCACGCCCGGCGAGGCCCTGCTGCTGGCCGACGGGCGCGGCGGCGTCGTCCGCGCCGTGGTCGCCGCCGCCCGCAAGGGCGCGCTGACGCTGGAGCTCGACGAGCGCACGTTCGAGCCCGCCCCCGACCCGGCGCTGACCGTGGTGCAGGGCATCGCCAAGGGGGAGCGGGCCGAGCTCGCCGTGCAGCTGCTGACCGAGGTCGGCGTGGACCGCATCGTGCCCTGGCAGGCGGCGCGGAGCATCGCGCGCTGGAAGGACGAGCGGCCGCTGGAGCGCTGGCGCGCGACCGCGCGCGAGGCGGCCAAGCAGTCCCGGCGCTCGTGGGTGCCGGTCGTCGAGCCCGCGCGCACCACGAAGCAGCTCGCGCTCGCCGGCCCCGTGCTGGTCCTGCACGAGGAGGCGGCGGAGCCGCTGTCGTCGGTGCGGCTGCCCGCGTCCGGGGAGATCACGCTGGTGGTCGGGCCCGAGGGCGGGGTCGCCCCGGAGGAGCTGGACCTGATCGGGGGCACGCCGGTGCGCCTGGGCCGGGAGGTGCTGCGGACCTCGACGGCGGGGGCGGCCGCGGTGGCCGCCCTGTCGGTCCGTCTCGGCCGCTGGTAGCCGGCTTTGCAGCGGAAGCTGAGGTGGTCGCTGGTGGCCGGCGCTGCGGCGAAGGTGGTCGCTGGTGGCCGGCGCTGCGGCGAAGGTGGTCGCTGGTGGCCGGCGCTGCGGCGAAGGTGGTCGCTGGTGGCCGGCGCTGCGGCGAAGGTGGTCGCTGGTGGCCGGCGCTGCGGCGAAGGTGGTCGCTGGTGGCCGGCGCTGCGGCGAAGGTGGTCGCTGGTGGCCGGCGCTGCGGCGAAGGTGGTCGCTGGTGGCCGGCGCTGCGGCGAAGGTGGTCGCTGGTGGCCGGCGCTGCGGCGAAGGTGGTCGCTGGTGGCCGGCGCTGCGGCGAAGGTGGTCGCTGGTGGCCGGCGCTGCGGCGAAGGTGGTCGCTGGTAACCGGCGCTTCAGCGGAAGTAGCTCGCGCCGTTGAGGTCCAGGACCGCGCCCGAGGACCACTCGGCCCCGGGCGAGGCCAGGTACAGCACCGCCGCCGCCACCTCCTCCGGCGTCGCTACCCGGCCGAACGGGCTCTGGGCCCGGATCGCGTCGCCCTCCGCGGAGGCGAGCAGGCCCGCCACCAGGCCGGTGGCCACGAAGCCCGGCGCGACCGCCGACACGGCGATGCCCCGCGGCCCGAGAGCCCGCGCCAGGCTCTGGGTCATGGCGTTGAGGGCCGCCTTCGCCGCGCCGTACGCGGGGTGGTCCGGCTCCCCGCGGTAGGCGCCCCGCGAGCTGACGTTGACGATGCGCCCGCCCGGGCCCAGGTGCCGCACCGCGCACCAGCAGACGTTCGCCGGGGCCAGGAGGTCGACGGCCAGGGTGTCGCGCCAGGCGGCCTGCCACTCCTCGTACGACACCTCGGTGATCTTGTGCTCGAGGTACACGGCGGCGTTGTTCACCACCACGTCCAGCCCGCCGAGGGCGTCGGCGGCGGCGTCGACCAGTGCGCGTACCGCATCCGGGTCCGCCAGGTCGCCGGTCACCACCGTGTGGCCCTCGCCGGGCAGGTCGAGCGGGCCGGGCGAGCGGCGGTGTACGGCCACGCGCGCCCCGCCGCCGGCGAACGCGTGCGCGATCGCGGCGCCGATGCCACGCGCCGCGCCGGTGATGAGGACTCGTTGGGCAGTCATGGTCCTTAGGATGCCCTGGTGACGAGTGACTGCGTGTTCTGCCGCATCGTCGCGGGCGAGACTCCGGCGACGGTGGTCCACGAGACCGCCACGACGCTGGCCTTCCGCGACATCCACCCCCAGGCTCCGGTGCACGTGCTGGTGATCCCGAAGGCCCACCACGCCGACGTCGCCGCGCTCGCCGTGGCCGACCCGGGCCTGGCCGGCGACGTGCTCGCCACGGCCGCGGCGGTGGCCGCGGCCGAGGGGGTGGCGGCGAGCGGGTTCCGGCTCGTCTTCAACACCGGCGCCGACGGCGGCCAGGACGTCTTCCACGCGCACGGGCACGTGCTCGGGGGCGTCCGGACCGGGCCGATGGTGGCGCGGTGAAGGCGACGCAGCGGTACGAGCGGATCGCCCGCCGCGTCCAGGCCGACGCCCGGGTGCCGGCCCTGAGCGTCGCGGTCCACCGGGCCGACCGTCCGATGTGGACGTTACAGGTGGGCGAGGGGGTCGACGCCGGCAGCCAGCTGCGGATGGGGTCGATCACCAAGACCTTCACGGCGGTGCTCGTCATGCAGTGCCGCGACGAGGGGCTGCTCGACCTCGACGACCAGATCGCCCGGCACCTGCCCGTGAAGGCCCACGGCGAGCTCACCGTCGGCCGGATGCTCTCGCACTCCTCGGGCCTGCAGCGCGAGCCGTTCGGCGACGTCTGGGACACCATGCAGGCGCCCGACCTGGAGGAGCTGCTGGGCCGGCTGGACCGGGCCGAGCAGGTGCTGCGGCCCGGGCTGCGCTTCCACTACTCGAACCTGGCCATCGCGCTGCTCGGGCACCTGGTCGGGCGGCTGCGCGGCGGCACCTGGGCCGAGGTGCTGCAGGACCGCATCCTCGACCCGTTCGGCCTGAACGACACGGCGGTCGTCCCGCAGCGGCCGGTGACCGGCTACCAGGTCGACGCTTGGTCCGACTACGCCCACCCGGAGCCGTCGACCGACTTCGGCGCCGTCGGCCCGGCCGCGCAGCTGTGGAGCACCGCGGCCGACCTGGCCCGCTGGGCCGCCTTCCTGTCCGACCCGCGCGAGATGGACCCGAACGGCACCGTGCTGTCCGCGGCGACGGTCGAGGAGATGCGCGCGCCGCAGGTGGTGACCGAGGACGTGCTGTGGGCCCGCGGCTTCGGGCTCGGCCTGATCCTGCACCCGCGCCCGGGCCCCGAGCGGGTCGTGCACGTCGGGCACGACGGGGCGATGCCCGGGTTCCTCGCCGGCGCCTACGGACGGGCCGGCGGGGGAGCCACGCCCAAGGCGCTCGCGGCGGCCGCGCTGGGCTCTTCGGGTACCGCCGGCGAGATCTTCGAGCTGCCGCACGAGCTGCTCGAGGCCGTGGTCGAGCACGACCCCGCCGACATCGCGCCGTGGGTCCCCGGGCCCCCCGCGCCGGCGCAGTACCGCAGCGTGCTCGGGCGGTGGTGGAGCGAGGGCTTCGAGTACGGCTTCAGCTGGCGCGACGGCACCCTGCACGCGCGCTCGATCGACGCGCCGGGCAAGCGGCCGCCGGCGGTGTTCGCGGTCGTCGACGGGGCGCCGGACGTGTTCCGCACCGTGTCCGGGCGGGAGGCGGGGGAGCTGCTACGGCTCACGCGCGACGCCGACGGCACCGTGGTGCGGATGCACTGGGCGACGTACCGCTTCAGCCGGGGCCAGGAGGCCTTCGACGGCCACGCCTTCTAGCGGCTGATCATGGTGAACACGGCCCCGTTGGGGTCCTCGACCACGGCCAGGCGGCCGTGCGGGGAGTCGAACGGGCCGTGCTGCACCCGGCCACCCGCCGTAACGACGCGCCCGGCGGCGGCGTCGGTGTCGTCGGTGGCGAAGTAGACGCTCCAGTGGGCCGGGACGCCGTCCCACTCCGAGGTCATCGTGAGGCGGCCCGCGACCGGGTCGGCGTCACCGAGGCTCCACGCTGAGTAGTCGAACGCTTCGTCCCCGGAGTCGGGGATACCGGCGATCCTGGTCTGCCGGTATCCGAAGAGGCCGTGGTAGAAGAAGTCGGTCACGGTGGGTTCCCGCGTCGTCACCTCGGCCCAGCACAGGGCGCCGGTCTCGTCGAACAGCTGCGAGCCGGTGTGCCGGCCCGGCTCCCAAGCCCCGAACGCGGCGCCCGAGGGGTCCATCGCGAAGAGCATCCGGCCGTTCCCGGGGATGTCCATCGGCGCGACGAGCATCTTGCCGCCGTGCTCCTCGATGCGCCGGGACGTCGCGGCGAGGTCGTGGGACATGAGGTACAGGCTCCAGGCGGCCGGCAGCTGCTCCGACCCGGGCATCGGCGGGCTCATGCCGGCCACGATCCGGCCGTTGCGCAGGCACATGACGTAGTTGCCGAAGTGGGCGCCGGTGTCGGCGTACTCCCAGCCGAACACGGATGTGTAGAAGTGCTGGGCGGCCGGGACGTCCGCCGCCACGACATCCGCCCAGCAGGGCTCGCCGTCGATGTATCCGTTGCGTTCGACCATGGCTCCGGCCCCCTATTCGAATCGGTCAACTGCCTCCCTATCAGCCCAGGTGGGTGGTGCGTGGTCGATTCGTCACAGACAGCATGATCGGCTGAACACGTACGGAGCAAAAAAATGGGGCCGGTCGCTCGCGCCCGCAGCCGATACCATGAAGAGCCTGGACATGAGCCCAGGTTGGAGCGAGCCCGGAAGCAGGTGCTTGAGGCCCACCGCGGCCAAGGTATGACCGAGACCCCAAACCCCGTGCCGGCGACGTCGTCGGAGCAGCCCGTGCGGGCCATCAGCAAGATCACCGTTCCCGACCCGCACGTCATGGTCAGGCTGCTCGGGGCCGGCGACGAGATCCTGAAGCTCGTCGAGCGGTCGGTCAGCAGCGATGTGCACGTGCGGGGCAACGAGATCACCATCACCGGCGCCGCCGCGGACAACGCGCTGGCCGAGCGCGTCTTCAGCGAGCTGATCGAGCTGGTGCGCAAGGGGGAGACCCTGACCGCGGACAACGTCCGGCGCACCGTCGGCATGCTGCAGCAGAACACCAGCGAGCGCCCGGCCGAGGTGCTGACCCTCAACATCCTCTCCCGGCGGGGCCGCACGATCCGCCCCAAGACCCTGGGCCAGAAGCGCTACGTCGACTCGATCGACCAGCACACGATCGTGTTCGGCATCGGCCCGGCCGGCACCGGCAAGACCTACCTGGCCATGGCCAAGGCGGTCCAGTCGCTGCAGGCCAAGCAGGTCAACCGGATCATCCTGACCCGCCCGGCGGTCGAGGCCGGCGAGCGGCTGGGCTTCCTGCCCGGCACGCTCTACGACAAGATCGACCCTTATCTGCGGCCGCTGTACGACGCGCTGCACGACATGATCGACCCGGAGTCCATCCCGAAACTGATGGCGGCCGGGACGATCGAGGTGGCGCCGCTGGCGTACATGCGCGGCCGGACCCTCAACGACGCCTTCATCATTCTCGACGAGGCCCAGAACACCACGCCCGAGCAGATGAAGATGTTCCTGACCCGGCTCGGCTTCGGCTCGCGGATCGTCGTCACCGGCGACGTGACGCAGGTCGACCTGCCCGGGGGTACCCGCTCGGGCCTCCGGGTCGTCCGTGAGATCCTCGACGGCGTCGAGGATGTCCACTTCGCCCAGCTCGGCAGCGCCGACGTCGTGCGCCACCGGCTGGTCAGTGAGATCGTGGACGCCTATGCCCGCTGGGACGAAGCGCAGGAGGCTCAGCAGCCGGTGCGTGCCGTCCCGGACCGCGCCGCACAGGGCGGCCGGCCCGGGCGACGCAGATAGCCACGGGAGCCCTGTTGTCCATCGAGATCGCCAACGAGTCCGGCGTCGACGTCAACTCCGACACCGTGCTCGCGGTGGCCCGGCACGCGCTCGACGAGATGGGGGTCAACCCGCTCGCCGAGCTGTCGATCCTGTGCGTCGACGTCGAGTACATGACCGAGCTCAACCACCGCTGGATGGACGGCGACGGCCCCACGGACGTCCTGGCCTTCCCGATGGACGAGGGCAGCGTCGACCACGGGCCCGGCGAGGGCTCCGGCGAGCCGGCGCTGCTCGGCGACATCGTGCTCTGCCCGGAGGTGGCCGCCAAACAGGCCGCCGCCGCCGGGCACGCCGCGATCGACGAGCTGGCGCTGCTGACCGTGCACGGCATCCTGCACCTGCTCGGGTACGACCATGCCGAGCCCGAAGAGGAGGCCGAGATGTTCGGCCTCCAGGCGAGACTGCTGGAGAGCTGGCGAAAGTCTTGATCCCGTGAGCGGTTCGGAGCGCAGCCGAGAGGCCGTGAACCATAGGCGCAGCCATGACTCGCGCCGGCGCCGGAGCGAAGCGGAGGTGTCGGCGTGAGCGACGTCACACTGCTGACCACGGCCGCCGGATTGGTCGTGCTCGCAGGGCTGTTCGCGATGACCGACGCCGCGCTCAACGTGGTCTCCCCGGCCCGTGCGCACGAGCTCGCCCGCGAGGGCAAGCCCGGCGCCGGGGCGCTCGAGGTGATCGCGGCCGATCCCGCGCGGTACATCAACCTGCTCCTGCTGCTGCGCCTGCTCTGCGAGCTCACCGCGACCACCCTCGTCGCACTGGAGACCGCGGCGGCCGTCGGCGGCCGCCGCGACTGGCTCGCCGCCCTGATCACCGCCGGCGTCATGACCGTCATCAGCTTCGTCGTCGTGGGCGTCGCGCCGCGGACGATGGGGCGCCAGCACGCGTACCACGTCGCCCGCTTCGCCGCCCCGCCGGTGCGCTGGCTCGGCACGGCCCTGGGCCCGCTCGCCCGGCTGCTGATCCTCATCGGCAACGCGGTGACGCCCGGCAAGGGGTACCGCGAGGGCCCGTTCGCCACCACCATCGAGCTGCGCGAGCTCGTCGACATCGCCGAGCAGCGCGGCGTCGTGGAGCACGGCGAGCGCGACATGATCCACTCCGTGTTCGCGCTCGGCACGACCATCGCCCGCGAGGTCATGGTGCCGCGCACCGAGATGGTCTGGATCGAGGCCCACAAGACCGTGCGCCAGGCCCTGATGCTCGCGATGCGCAGCGGCTTCTCGCGCATCCCCGTGGTCGGCGAGAACGTCGACGACGTGCTCGGCATCGCGTACCTCAAGGACCTCGTCCGCCGTACCGCCGGCAACGACACCGGGGCCGCGGAGGTGCCGGTCGCCCAGGCCATGCGCGACGCGACATTCGTGCCCGAGTCCAAGCCGGTCGACGACCTGCTGCGCGAGATGCAGGCCGCGCGCACGCACATGGCGGTGATCATCGACGAGTACGGCGGCACGGCCGGGATCGTGACGATCGAGGACATCCTCGAGGAGATCGTCGGCGAGATCACCGACGAGTACGACGTGGCCGAGCGCCCGCCGGTCGAGGAGCTGCCCGACGGCGCCGTGCGCGTCACCAGCCGCCTGCCCATCGAGGACCTCGGCGAGCTGTTCGACGTCGAGCTGCCCGCCGACGAGGTCGAGACCGTCGCGGGCCTGCTGGCCCAGGCCCTCGGCCGCGTCCCGATCCCGGGCGCGACCGCGGTCGTGGGCGGGCTGGTGCTCGTCGCCGAAGGTACCGCCGGCCGCCGCAACCGCATCGACACCCTGCTCGTCCGCCGGGCCGATCCGGGCGACGAGGACCAGGCCAGCCACGAGACCGAGAGGCAGCACGCCGATGCCTGACCTGTCCGCCGAGGACGCCAAGCTGGTGACCCTGGCCCGCGCGGCCCGAGCCCGCACCGGCGCGGTGGAGGGCGCCGCCGTCCGCGACGGCGACGGCCGCACGTACAACGCCGCGTCCGTCGCCCTGCCGTCGCTCTCGCTCACCGCCCTGCAGCTGGCCGTGGCGTCGGCGGTGTCGTCGGGCGCGACGAAGCTCGAGGCGGCCGCGGTGGTGACGGAGGCCTCGACCCTGGACGGCCTGGGCCACGCGGCGGTGCGCGACGTCTCGCCGGCGGCGCCGATCCACGTGGCCGCCCCGGACGCGAAGGTCTTCACCACCGTCACCGACTGACGCCCACCCGGCGACGAAAGTCCGGCGCCGGCGCGCTCAAGGCGGCAAGGACCAGCGGATCCCGGCTCAGTCCGTCAGGGTCGGGATCACCGGGTTGGGGATGGCGCCTCCGAAGCGGCGGTCGCGCTTGGCGTAGACCTCGCACGCGTACCAGAGGTGGCGGCGGTCGAAGTCGGGCCACAGCGTGTCGACCGAGACGAACTCGGCGTACGCGGCCTGCCAGATCATGAAGTTCGACGTGCGCATCTCGCCCGAGCTGCGGATCATGAGGTCGACGTCGGGCAGGTCGGGCTCGTCCAGGTAGCGGGCGAAGGTCTTCTCCGTGATGCGGTCGGCCTTGAGGCGGCCCGCCTTCACGTCGGCGGCTATGCGCGCCGCGGCGTCGGCCACCTCCGCGCGGCCGCCGTAGTTGACGCACATCGTGAACGTGAGCAGGTCGTTGTGGCGGGTGAGCTGCTCGGCGTGCTCGAGCTCGCCGATGACCGAGCGCCACAGGCGGGGGCGGCGGCCCGCCCAGCGGACGCGGATGCCCATCTCGTGGAACTGGTCGCGGCGGCGGTGGATCACCTCGCGGTTGAAGTTCATGAGGAAGCGGACCTCGTCGGGCGAGCGCTTCCAGTTCTCGGTGGAGAAGGCGTAGGCGCTGACGTACTTCACGCCGAGCTCCAGGGCGCCCTCGATCACGTCGAACAGGGCGGCCTCGCCGGCGGTGTGGCCCGCGGTGCGGGGCAGGCCGCGCTGCTTGGCCCAGCGGCCGTTGCCGTCCATGATGATGGCCACGTGCTGCGGCACGGCCTCCTTCGGCAGCGCCGGGGGGCGGGCACCGGTGGGGTGCACGGACGGCGGGCGGAAGTTCCTGCTCACGAACGTTCCTCTCGGATGGGGCCGGGCGGTTGCGCGGGAATGCGGCGCTCCTCGCGATCCACCAAGGGTAGTGAGCGCAGGGTGCGTTCCAGGTGCCACTGCAGGTGCGCGGCCACGAGGCCGCTCGCCTCGCGCTGATGGACCGGTGACGCGTTGTCGGCCACGGCCCAGTCGCCCTCGGTCAGCGCCGTCATCAGGCCGATCGTCGCCGGGGCGGGGTGGGCCGCGCCCGGGGGGCGGCAGTCGGGGCAGACCGCGCCGCCCGCCGCGATCGAGAAGCCGCGGTGCGGGCCGGGCGTGCCGCAGACGGCGCACTCGCGCAGCGCCGGGGCCCAGCCGGCCGAGCTCATGGCCCGCAGCAGGTACGCGTCGAGCACCAGGCTGCACGCGTGCTCGGCCACGGCCAGCGCGCGCAGGGCGCCCAGGGTCAGCTGGAACAGCCGCAGCGACGGCTCCTGCTCGACGGGGGTGAGCCGCTCGGCGGTCTCGGCGATGGCGCTGGCCACCGTGTACCGCGAGTAGTCGTCCAGGAACCGCCGGCCGAACAGGTCGACGCCCTCCACCTGGCTGATCACGTCGAGGGTGCGCCCCTCCAGCAGCTGTACGTCGATGTGCCCGAACGGCTCCAGGCGCCCCCCGAACTTCGAGGTGGTGCGGCGCACGCCCTTGGCGACGGCGCGGACGCGGCCGTGGTGGCGCGTGAACAGCGTGATGATCCGGTCCGACTCGCCCAGCTTCTGCACCCGCAGCACGACCGCGTCGTCCCGATACAGCTTTCCCCGAAAGCCGGAGCCGCCGGACATCAGAAGCCCAGGCGGCGAAGCTGCTTCGGGTCGCGCTGCCAGTCCTTGGCCACGCGCACGTGCAGGTCGAGGTAGACCCGGCCGCCGATGAGGTCCTCGATCTCCCGGCGGGCCCGCGTGCCGACCTCCTTGAGCCGGCTCGCCTGGTGGCCGAGGACGATCGCCTTCTGGCTGGAGCGCTCGACGTAGATGTCGGCGTAGATGCGGGTCAGGCCGTCCTCGGGGATTACCTCCTCGACGAGCACGGCGATCGAGTGCGGCAGCTCGTCGCGGACCCCGTCGAGGGCCGCCTCGCGGATCAGCTCGGCCATGAGCACCTGCTCGGGCTCGTCGGTGAGCATGTCGTCGGGGTACAGCTGGGGCGAGCGGGGCATGTGGTTGATCATCACGTCGACGAGCGTCTGCACCTGCTCGCCGGAGACCGCGCTCACCGGCACGATGTCGGCGAACTCGCCGAGCTCCTGCACCGCCAGCAGGCGCTTGGCCAGGGTCGCGCGGTCGACCAGGTCGGTCTTGGTCACGACCGCGACCAGGGTCGCCTTGAGCTCGGCGATCTCGCCGCTGATGAACCGGTCGCCGCGGCCGATCTCCTCGTCGGCGGGCAGGCACAGGCCGATCACGTCGACCTCGCTCCAGGTGGCGCGCACGAGGTCGTTGAGGCGCTCGCCGAGCAGCGTGCGCGGGCGGTGCAGCCCGGGCGTGTCGACCAGCACGAGCTGGGAGTCGGGCCGGTGGACCACGCCGCGCACCGTGTGGCGGGTGGTCTGGGGCTTCGGCGACGTGATCGCGATCTTCTGGCCGACGATCGCGTTGGTCAGCGTCGACTTGCCGGCGTTCGGACGGCCGACGAAGCAGGCGAAGCCCGCACGGTACTCACCAGAATTGTGCTGCACGATGGTTCAGCGTACTCAAACCTCCAGCTGCAACTGGCGGGGGCGCTGTGCAGGAGTTGTGGGGACCGGGTGCGAGGCCGCCCGGGCGACCTGGAGCTCCACCGTGCTCTCCACCACGCCCCGCCCCGCCGAGCGCAGCACGATGCGGCCGGGCATGAGCCGGGACAGCGACGTCGGTACCGCACTGCGCTGCTCGGTCGCGAGGATCAGGTGCACCCCGACCGCCTTCCCGCCCGCCGCGACGGCGGTCAGCGCGTCGTTGAGCAGCGGGTCGTGCCCGTCGACGAGCACCAGCACCCGGGCCCCGTCGTGCTCCTCGAGCGCGGCCCGCTCGGCGACGAGCTCGCCGATGGTGCACAGCAGCTTGGCGGTCGCCGCGGCGTCGGCGGCGTCGACGCGGTACACCCGCAGCGCCGCCCCGTCGTAGCGCCGGGCGAACGCGGCCGCCACCGTGTCCAGCAGCGTCGTCTTGCCCGCCCCGGACGGCCCGAAGACCAGCAGGTGCCCGAGCTCGTCGAGGTCCAGCGGCCAGACCTGCACCGCCTGGGAGTTGGGCAGGTCCACCATCCCGATCGGCGCGGCGAACGCGTCCCCGGTCGACTCCGGCAGCTCGTCGAGCTCGTACGTGGCGTCCAGCGGCGCGTGCCAGGCCTTGAGCTGGTCGGGCACCCGCGCCTCCCGGTGCGCCACGGAGATCGCCGCGACCAGGCGCTGCAGGTCGGTGACCTCGCCGTCGTCGGCGGGCGGGGCGGTGGGGGCGGGGGCGGCCGGGCCGGGGTCGTCCTCGAGCTCCGGCACCGGCGTGTGCAGGCCGGACTCGAAGCGCCACTCGGTGACCAGGGTCGGGCCGGCCGAGCGGTCGGCGGGGGAGCGGGCCCCGCCGTACGCGATCTGCACCGCGTCGGGGTCCGACGTCACCGTGCGCACGAACGCGCGGCCGGGCAGCAGCGGGGACAGGTGCGCGGCGTCGGGGCGCTCCAGCACCTCCAGGCTGTCCTGCTCCGTCTCGACCCGCAGCGCGATGCGCAGCGGCGCCTCCGCGCGCAGGTCGTCGTCGACGGCGCCGGCCGGGAAGGCGGTGGACAGCAGCAGATGTACCCCGGCCGTCCGCCCCCGCCGCGCCAGCTCCCGCAGCCCGGTGACGAACTCCGGCGGCACGGTGGTGAGCTCGGCCACGACGATGAGCAGGTTGGCCGGGGCCGCGGCCGGGTGCCGGCGCTCCATCTCGACGATGTCCTTGACGCTGTGCCGGCGCAGGACCGCCTCCCGCCGGCGCACCTCGGCCCCGAGAGAGACCAGAACCCGCCGGGCGGCGTAACCAGGGTCAGGGGCCCAGTCGTCGCCGGTGAACAGCCCCACGGTGTGCGGCAGCTCGGTGCACTCGGCGAACGTGGTGCCGGCCGCGTCGACGAGCACGAACGTGAGCCGGTTGGCCGGGTACGTCGCCGCCAGCGCGGCCAGGTAGGAGCGCAGCAGCCAGGCCCGGCCCGAGCCCGGGGTGCCCGCGATGATGCCGTTGGGCCCGTCGCGGCGCAGGTCGACCACCAGCGGGCCGGTGCCGCCGAACCCGATCGGGGCGGCCAGGCCGCGGTCGCGGGTCGAGGGCACCCAGCGCTTCACGATCGCGCTCGGGGCCGGCTCCCCGCCGAGGCCGAGGACTTCGCCCAGCGGCGCGATGCGGGGCGCGGCGCCGCCGGCCGCGTCGCGGTTGGCGGCCAGGACGTGCGCGACCCGGTCGGCGACCGCCGCGCCGATCCCGTCGCCCTCCAGCGCGACCACCCCGGCCGGCAGCGCCCGGGCGCTGCCGGCCGCGGTGAGCAGGCTGATGCCGCCCCGGGGCCCGTCCTCGACGAGGCGGGCGAGGGCGTCCGGCGGTACCGAGTCCGGGTCGGGCAGGACCACGACGACGTGCGGGACGAACTGCTCGGCGATCGCGTGCCGGCCGAGCCGCCGCTGCCGCAGCAGGGCCTCGACCAGGCCCAGCACCCGCCGGCGATCCTCCTCCTGGGCGGCCACGGTGCGGGCGCCGGGCGCGAACGCCGCGGTCAGCGTGCGGGTGTGCGGCAGCCAGCCGGTCCAGCGCCAGTGCTCGGCCTCCTCCGGCGTGGCCAGCACGACCAGGGCCAGGTCGTTCGGGCCGGCCAGGGTGGCCAGCTGCACGACCCAGGAGCGCAGCACGGCCCGGCGGGTCTCCTCGTCGCCGAGGGCGCCGAGGGCGCCGAGGGCGCGCAGGTCGGCCTCGACGGGGACGTCGGGGTCGACGGAGTACCGCTGCCGCAGCTGCGCGATCCGGTCGGTGTGCGCGATGTCGAAGTCGCCGGTGGTCGCCGCCTGCTCGAAGCGCAGCCGGCTCGGCTGGTCGGCGGTGGCGATGCGCAGCGTGAGGAAGTCCCGGTCGTCGGGGCGGCGGGCCGGCTTCTCCTGCCGGTCGGCCGCCCGGGCCAGGTGCGCCACGCTGGGCGCCTCGGCCCGGCGCGCCTCCACGACGGCCCGGTGCTTGATGGCGGCGTCGGCCTCGGCCCGCTCCATGGCGTCCGCGAACTCGGCGGTGGGGTCGGCGGCCCGGCGGCGCAGGCCGAGACGGCGGCGTTTGGGCGGCTGCGGTACCACCGGAAGCCACACCGCCGGCGGGGGCCCCTTGGGCGCGGGCGCCTCCGCAGGCACCTCCTCGACCGTGACGAGCGTGGCCCCGAGCCGCAGCAGCTGCCCGCCGGCCAGCGTCACCGTCCCGGTCAGCGGCTCGCCGTCGAGCCGGGTGCCGGCCGGGGAGCGCAGGTCGGTCGCGGCCACCTCGTGGCTGCCGATGCCCAGGTGCAGGTGGCGCCGCCCGGCCGAGGCGTCGGTGAGCACCAGGTCGCTCGCCGGGTCGGTGCCGATCACGAACTCGCCCGGGGCCAGCGGCACCCAGATCCCGGCGTCCGGGCCGGCCAGCACCAGCAGCTCGAAGCGGTGCCCCTCGACCCGTGCCGGCCGCTCGGGGCGCTGCTCGGGCGGGGCCAGCAGGACCGTGTCGCCGCAGCGCAGCCCCTGGTCGCCCAGCGGGCGGTTCGGGTCCAGCCGGCGGCCGGTGCGGGCCAGCCAGGCCCACGTGGTCTGCTGCGGCCGTTCGGCCGGGTCCAGCAGGCCCAGCAGGGCGGCGATGAGGTCGGCGACCGCGCCGCCCGGGTCGGCTCGCAGCCGGACCGTGCGATCCAGCGTCGCCGACGAGTCGCGCCTCGTCACTCGCACGTCGATCAGCAGGTCCATCGACCGGCCCCCTTCTTCCCGCGCAGCAGATCCGTCGTCGGTCTCCAGAAAGCCTGGTGGCGGGGCGGACGCACTGCGAGGCTCCGTCCTCGACAGTAAGCGCCGCAACGCCGAGTGGATCGCATCGACGCGCGCCAGGATTTCGTGCTATACGCGAGTAAAACGGGTGGAACGGTGCGTGGGTTACCCTCCTGGACCATGACGGTGCGAGTCGCGATGTGGTCAGGGCCCCGCAACATCTCCACGGCGATGATGCGCAGCTTCGGCGCGCGGCCCGGCACGGTCGTCGTCGACGAGCCGCTCTACGCCCACTACCTGGCCGCGACCGGCCTGGCGCACCCGGGCCGGGAGGAGATCCTGGCCTCCCAGCCGCAGGGGTGGGCGGACGCGGTCGCCGGGCTGCTGGCGCCCGTGGACGCCGCGGTGTTCTACCAGAAGCACATGACCCACCACCTGCTGCCGGAGGTCGGGCGGGACTGGCTGGCGCGGGTGAGCAACGCGTTCCTGATCCGCGACCCGGCCGCGGTCGTGGCCTCCTACGCCAAGGTGCGCGGCGAGCCGACGCTGGAGGACCTCGGGTACCCGCAGCAGGCCGAGATCTTCCGCGCGTACGGCGGGCCGGTCGTCGACGCCGCCGACGTGCTGCGCGATCCGGCCGGCACGCTGGGCGCCCTGTGCGCGGCGCTCGGGCTGGCCTGGGACCCGGCGATGCTGTCCTGGCCGGCCGGGCGGCGCGCCACGGACGGGGTGTGGGCGCCGCACTGGTACGCCGCGGTCGAGCGCTCCACCGGCTTCGGGCCCTACGACCCGGCCCCGGCCGAGGTCCCCGCGCACCTGCGGCCGCTCGTGGACCGGGCCCGGCCGCTGTACGAGGAGCTCGCCGCGGCGGCGCTGCGCTCCTAGGGGCTGTGTTGAAGTGGATGGCCGGGCTGCGGCGGACTCAGACGCCGCCGGGAACCGTAGCGGTCACACCCCGATACAACCCCGGTATCGGGGCGCGCCCGGCGCGGCCCCAGCCGACGCCTGAGCCTCGCCTCGCTCCGACCCCCACTTCGACACAGCCCCTAGACCGGGACGGCGTTCTCGCGGGCGTGGGCGCGGTACAGCTCCGCGATCTGCCGGGTCACCGGGCCCACCTTGCCCTCGCCGATCGGGCGGCCGTCGATCGCGACCACGCCGGCGATCTCGCCCATGGTGCCGGTGCAGAAGACCTCGTCGGCGGTGTACATCTCCACCTGGGCCAGGTCGCGCACCCGCACCGGCAGCGGCGCGATCCGCAGGACGGTGTCGCGCGTGATGCCCTCCGGGCAGGCGACCGCGTGCGGGGTCATCAGCTCGCCGCCGGCGACCGCGAACAGGTGGGTGGCGTTGGTCTCGGCGACGAAGCCGCGCGCGTCGAGCATCATCGCGTCGTCGGCGCCGGCCACGTTCGCCTCGATCTTGGCCAGGATCGAGTTGAGCAGGTTGTTGTGGTGGATGCGCGGGTCGAGCACGTCCGGGGACGGCCGGCGCACGCTGCTCGTCACGAGGGTGAGGCCGGTGGTGTCGTACACCGGCGCCTTGAACTCGGCGAGCACGATCAGCGTGCAGCCGGAGCGGTTGAGCCGCGGGTCCATGCCGCTGGTGACCTTCACGCCCCGGGTCAGGGTGAGCCGGACGTGCACCCCGTCGCGCATGTCGTTGGCGGTCAGGGTCTCGCGCAGGGCCGCGATGATCTCGGCGTCGGCCGGGATGCCCTCGAAGCCCAGCGACAGGGCCGAGCGCCGCAGCCGCGTCAGGTGCTCGTGCAGGCCGAAGACGCCGCCGTCGTACAGTCGCAGCCCCTCCCACACCGCGTCGCCGCCCTGCACGACGGAGTCGAACGGGGAGATGCCCGGCTCGTCGCGGTGCCGGAGCGTGCCGTTGACCCAGTACCGGAGGCCGGCGTTGCGTGCGTCGTACCGCTGCAGCATTTCAGTCCTTGTCCTTTGCGGTGTCGCCGAGCGCGATGAGCAGCTCGCGGAGCCGGTCGGCCGCCTCGGCCACCAGGGTCGCGTCGGCGGCGGCGAAGAGGCGGGCCTGCGCGCCGGTGACGGCCCGCACGATCTTCTCGGCCGCCGCGACGCCGGGCTCGCTCAGCCGCACCCAGGCGACCCGGGCGTCGGCGGGGTCGGCCGCGCGCTCGATGAGCCCGTCCTGCTGCAGCCGGCGCAGCACGTTGCTGATCCCGCCGGAGGTCAGCAGCAGGCCGGCGGCGAGCTCGGAGGGCTTGAGCGCGTAGGGCGGCCCGGCCCGGCGCAGCGCCGAGAGCACGTCGAACTCGGCCGGGGTGAGCCCCATGGCCGCGGTCTCGTGGCGCACGGCCTCCTGCAGCCGGCCGGCCAGGCGGTGCACGCGCTTGCCCAGCTCCATGGACGGGCCGACGACGTCGGGCAGCTGCTGCCGCCACTCGTCGACGATCGACTCGACGTGGTCCCTGGGCATGGGTACGAGACTAATAGGGCCCTTCGGGGTTCCGAAGGGCCCTACCGTCTAGTGGCCGGCGCAGCAGGGCCGGTTGTTCGGTGGTTCGAAGGGCACCAGGACCCCGTTGCGGGCGAACTGGGTGACGAGCGTCAGCACGCCGTCACGCCAGACCGGCCGCACGAAGTCGCGGGTGTCCACGAGCATCTCCGGCACCGCCGCCAGGCCGCCGAGGATCACGACCTTCTCGATCGCCGAGCCGGCCAGGATGGCCGAGACCGGGATCGTGCCCTTGAGCCCCTCGTGACCCGCGAACGCCACCTGGCGGGCGCCCTCCGGCGGGGCCTCGGTGCCGACCTCGACCTGGCCGCCGGCGAAGTACGTGAACGCGGCGCGGCCTTCCGTCAGGATGTGGTGGTCCGCCGCCTGGACGTCGGGGAACGGCATTACCGGGGGAGGATCCAGATCGGGTTCGCGTAGAACCAGAGGTCCTTCCACGGGTCGGCGTCGCCGAGGACGTCGATCGCCGGGCCGGTCGGGTCGATCGCCGCGCCAAGGTAGCCCGGCGCCGTGCGGTTGCCGTCGGTGCCGCGCAGCCGCACGTAGAACGGCTGGTCGGCCACGCCCAGGTCGTAGGTGAACGACACGGTCCCGGTCGACTTGTTGACCTCGAACGACTTGACGACCTTGGTGTCCGGCGCCTTGAACGTGTCCTTGTCGGACACGGCACCCTTGACGGCGCCGCGGATGACGTCGACACGGGCCAGGGTCGGCACGAAGTTCGCCCAGTTCGGCGTGTTGGCCAGGTTGATCCGGATGACCAGCTCGGCGCTCTGGCCGCGGCGCAGCATCAGCGAGTCGCCCAGGGTCACGCCGACCGGCGAGCCCTTGACGCGCACCTGCACGTCGAGGTCGCTGATCAGGCCGCCGTGGTCGACCCAGACCCGGCCGGCGCGCAGGCCCGCCATGACCGCGGCGTAGGCGAAGTTGCTCGCGCCGACGTGGGTGCGGCTGTAGTAGCCCGGCCAGAAGTCACCGGTGGTGAGGTTGGTCGGCTGGCCGTACACCGGGTCGAAGTGGTACCCGTTGGTGGCGAAGTCCGTGTTGTCGGGGCGCTTCGCCGTCTCCTCGTAGACGACGTGCGAGTCCGAGTTCGCGGTGATCCACCACGGCTTGCCCTCGGCCAGGAGGCTGTCCCAGAGGCCGCCGACGGTCGCGGTCATCCAGTCGAAGCCGCCCCAGGTGCGGTAGCTCTCCGGCGGGTAGGCCGCGAACGAGTTCGCGTTGGGGGCGTTCTCGTAGAAGCCGCGGCCGGCGCCGGCGCCGTTGGGCTTGGCGATGCCGGCGGCCTGGTGGCCCGGCGCGCCCTCGAAGCCGATCGCGATCTGCGGGTTGGCGTCGCGCCAGCCGCGGATCTCGTGCGGCGAGTCGACGCCGTTGCGGGCCGGGTGGTTGGCCAGGAACAGCGCGTCCTGGACCCGCCGCTTGGTGACCTGGTCGCCGAGGAACTTGATGCCGGCGATGGCCAGGGCCTCGGTGACGTTGGCCGGGTTGACCGCGCCCTGGACCGAGCCGTCGAACGTGCCCTCGAACTCCTTGAGCACGGCGAGCTCGTTGGCGCCCGGGTGCACGAAGACGGTGCCGTGCTCCGCGGCCGGGATGTTCCACTCCAGGCCCTGGAAGACCAGCATGTCCTTGAAGTCGTCGCGGGCCTCGCGGATCAGCGGGTTGACCTTGTCGACGCCGATCTTGGAGTGCTGGACGCTGCCGTGGTCGGTGATGACCATCCAGTCCAGGCCGTAGGCGGAGGCGTGCCGCACGTGGTCGGAGACCCGGTACATGGCGTCGCTGGAGAACTGGGTGTGGATGTGGTGGTCGCCCGCCAGCCACTTGTAGCTGCGCGCCGTCGGGCGGCTGTGCCCGTGGCGGTCCCAGCCGTCGAAGTCGTGGTGGTCGTTGTCGTCGTGCGCGTGCGCGACGCCGGCGTTGGCGAGCGCACCGCCCGCGGCGGCCGCCGCTCCGAGCAGGCCCGCCCGGCGCAGGAAGCCGCGCCGGGAGACGTCGCCGGGGGAGAGCTCGCTGTCCGGGATCGAGGCGTCGAGCACCGCGGGGACGTCGCCGGCGGCCTGCGGCATGTCCTCGTGGTGGTGATGATGGCCGTGACCCATGAAGGCTCCTCAGCAGAGTTAGATGGTCCTCATGGGCGACCCTCGACCGCACGGGCGAACAACAGGTAGCGATATGCCTATGCCCGCGCGAACTTCAGCAAGATCACAGCCGCCGCGAGGGTGAGGCCGAGGGTCACCACCAGCGCATCCATCCAGCCGAATCGCGTGTCCCGGGCGATCGTGCGCGGTCCGGCACGGTCGAACCCGCGCGCCTCCATGGCCGTGGCCAGCCGGATGCCCCGCCGGATGGCCGCCACCAGCAGGCCGAAGAGCGTGGAGAAGGGCCCGGCGGCGGTACCGCGGGCACGCCGGGCCAGCCGGATCAGCCGGTACTCCCCGGCCAGCAGCGGCGCCAGGCGCAGCGCGGCCAGGGCGCCGATCGCGAACCGGGGCGGGACCCGCAGGTGGGCGACGAGCGAGTCGGCGAGGTCGGTCGGGTCGATGGTGGCGAAGACCACGAAGCCGGGCAGCCCGACCGCGAGCAGCCGCAGCGCGTAGCCGACCGCGTTCGCGCGCACGTCGAGCCCGGCGAGGTGGGCGACGACCGGCGAGTCGCGGGCCCCGAGGAGCACCGTGAACAGGAAGATCCCGGTGGCGGAGAGCAGGATCGGCCAGCCCCGCCGCCACAGGGTCGCCGGCCCGAGCCCGGTGAAGGGCAGCAGCACCAGCAGCGCGCCGATGACGGTCAGCGAGGCGACCGGGTCGAGGGTGGTGACGACGGCCGCGGTGACCAGCAGCGCGGCGGCGAGCTTGGCGGTCGCGTCGCGGCGGGCGAGCCAGGTCATCGTCCCAGCTCCAGCCGTCGGTCGCCGATCGCCGCCACGAGCTGCGGGTCGTGGGTCACCAGCACCAGGGCCCGGCCCTCGTCGCGCAGGTCGGCCAGCAGGGTCACCAGCTCGCGCCAGGTCCGCAGGTCCTGCCCGAACGTCGGCTCGTCCAGGACCAGCACCCGCGGGGCGGCGGCGAGGGCGGTCGCGACGCTGAGCCGGCGCTGCTCGCCCCCGGAGAGCGTGAAGGGGTTGGCCAGGGCCAGGCGGTCGAGGTACAGCCGCTGGAGCAGCTCGTCGACCGTCGCCTCCGGCGCGCCCCCCAGGGCCAGTTCGGCCCGGACGGTGCTGGTGACGAACTGGTGCTCCGGGTTCTGGAACACCGAGCCGATCCGGGCGGCCAGGCTGCGCGCCCGCCAGCGGTGCGGCGGGCGGCCCGCGTCCCGGCCGGCCAGCGCGGCCGCGGCCACCACCCGCCCGCCGGACGGCCGCGTCAGGCCGCCGAGCAGCAGCGCCAGGGTGGTCTTGCCGGCGCCGTTGGGGCCCTCGACGGCGAGCGCCTGGCCCGCGAGGACGGCCTCGTCGACCGTGTTGGCGGTGTGCGGCAGGGCCAGCCGCTCGGCGGTGAGCAGGGCCTCGCCGGGGGCGGAGGCGGCCCGGCGGGACGGCAGCGGGGCGCCGGGGGTCCAGACGGCGCCCGCGTCGTCGCCGATCACGATCGTGCGGTCGACCAGGGGCAGGGCCTCGTCGACGCGGTGCTCGACCAGCACCAGGGTCGCGTCGAGATCCTGGATGACCTTGGCGATGGCGGTGCGGACGAGCTGCGCCCCGTCCGGGTCGAGGTTCGCGGTCGGCTCGTCGAGCAGCAGCAGCCCGGGCCGCAGCGCGATGACCCCGGCGATGGCCAGGCGCTGCTGCTCGCCGCCGGAGAGCTCGGCGGTACCGCGGCCGCGGTCATAGGGGAACCCGACGGCCGTCAGCGCCGCGTCGACCCGCGGCCAGATCTCGGACCGGGGCACGCCCCGGTTCTCCAGGCCGAAGGCGACGTCGTCGCCGGCCCGGCTCATCACGAGCTGGGTCTGCGGGTCCTGGAAGACGATCCCGGTCTCGCCGCGCGCCTGCCGCGCGGGGCGCCCGTCGAGCAGGACCTCGCCCTCCTGCTCGCCGGAGTCCTCGGCGAGCAGGCCGGCGAGCGCGGCGAGCAGGGTGGACTTGCCGGCCCCGGAGGCGCCCAGCAGCAGTACCCGCTCGCCGTGCTCGATGCGCAGGTCGAGGTGGCGGACCGCCCAGGCCTTGCGCCCGGCGTGCCGCCACCCGAAGTTCCTGAGCTCGACCGTGCTCACTCAGATTGCTACGCGTTCCCGCCCGGACGGGAACCGGTCCAGCACGCCCGTCCGCGCCAGCGCGCGCTGCAGCGCCCAGCTGCCGGCCCCGGCGACGACCGCGCCGCTGGCCACGACCAGCGCGGCGTAGGTCCACTTCTGCCCGGCGGTGAACGTGTCGCCGTAGTACACGCTCAGGTCGAACAGCGCCGCCCCGGCGCCGGACAGCGCGCCCGCGACGAGCGCATTGCCCAGCTTGTACCCGCGGTAGCCGGTCGCGGCGAAGCCGAACTCGCCGCCGATGCCCTGCACCAGGCCGGACACGACGACGGTGAGCCCCCAGGCCGAGCCGAAGAGCGCCGAGACGATCGCGGCCACGAGCTCGGTGTACAGCCCGGCGCCGGGCTTGCGGATCACGAGCGGCCCGAGGACCGCGGGGATGAGCCACACGCCGTAGATCACCGCGCGCCACGGCAGCGCGAAGCTGTCCAGCGCGTTCCACAGGTTGTTCCAGGCGTAGAACACCCCGGCGAAGGCGACGGCGATGATGGACGCGACGACGATGTCGACGGTCCGCCAACGAGTCTGCATTGTTGGATACCTCCCAGTTCAGGCGAACCAGAAGGAGACGCGACGCCGCACCGCCGGGGTACGGCGGCATGGCGTGCTGGCGTGAGGTGACCGAGCTCCCTGCGCTGGCATTACCCAGATCAGGTTCGAGGGTCTGCGGGGCCGGTTTGACGCGGCCGCCGCACTCTCAGCGCTGTGCGCTCCCCTGTCGGATGTGCAGTTGTTTCCCGACGGTAACAGTGAACGTCGTCTGCTCGTAGTCTCGGGTCATGAAAATCACGGCGCGCTCGCTCACGTTCGATGTGTTCGACGGCGGCCCCGAGGACGGCGAGCCGGTGCTGCTGCTGCACGGCTTCCCGCAGCACAGCGGCGAGTGGGCGGACGTCGCCCCGCGGCTGCACGCGGCCGGGCTGCGCACCTACGCCCTCGACCAGCGGGGCACCTCGCCGGGCGCCCGGCCCGCGGAGGTCGAGGCCTACCGGATCACCGAGTGCGCCCTGGACGTGGTCGCCGTCCTCGATGCGCTGGACATTCCGGCGGTACACCTGGTGGGGCACGACTGGGGCGCCATCTGCGCCTGGCACGTGGCGCTGCGGCACGCCTCCCGGGTGCGCACGCTCACCGCGGTTTCGGTGCCGCACCCGCACGCCTCGGCCTACGCGTACGCCAACGATCCGGACCAGAAGGAGCGCTCGGCGTACATCAAGCTCTTCCGGCAGCCGGGGAAGGCCGAGGAGGTGCTGCTGGCCGACGGCGGGCGGCGGCTGCGGGCAATCTTCGCCCCGCTGGCCCACGCCGACGCCGACGCCTACGTGCGGGCCCTGCTCGAGCCGGGCGCGCTGACCCCGGCGCTGAACTGGTACCGCGCGATGAGCCCCCTCGACCTGGTCGGCCTCGGCCCGGCGACGGTCCCGACCACGTATGTCTGGAGCGACGGCGACGTGGCGATCGGCCCGACGGCGGCCCGCGCCTGCGCCTCCTACGTCGCGGGGGACTACCGGTTCGTCCCGCTCGCCGGGATCAGCCACTGGATCCCCGATGAGGCGCCCGCCGAGGTAGCCGCGGCGATTGTCGGCATAGTCAACGCTACTCGCGGGTAATAACCTGGAGGTTCAGGAGCGTCCACCTGGGGGTGTCCATGGTTTCGACGTCGGTGCGCGCGGAACGCGAGGCGCGCAAGGTCATCGAGGAGAACCGCGAGACCGAGTGGAGGAAGCCCAGCTTCGGCAAGGAGCTCTTCCTCGGCCGGCTCCGCCTCGATCTCATCGACCCGCTGCCGGAGCTCGACCCCGCCGCCGAGGCCCGCGGCGTCGAGTTCCGCGAAAAGCTCACCGCCTACGTCGAGACCGTCGACGGGCAGCAGATCGAGCGCGACGCGCGCATCCCCGACGAGGTGCTCCGCTCCCTCGGCGAGCTGGGCGCGTTCGGGATGAAGATCGACCAGAAGTACGGCGGGCTGGGCCTGACGAACCTCGACTACTGCCGCGCGCTCATGCTCGTCGGCTCGGTCAACCCGTCCATCGGCGCGCTGCTGTCGGCGCACCAGTCGATCGGGGTACCGCAGCCGCTCAAACTGGTCGGCAACGACGAGCAGAAGCAGCGGTTCCTGCCGCGGCTGGCCGCCGGCGAGGTCTCGGCGTTCCTGCTCACCGAGCCGGAGGTCGGGTCGTACCCGGCCAACCTGCGCACCGCCGCGGTGCCCACCGAGGACGGCGACTACCTGCTCAACGGCGTGAAGCTGTGGGCCACCAACGGCACCCTGGCCACGCTGTACGTGGTCATGGCGCTGGTCCCGAAGAGCGAGGGTCACAAGGGCGGCATCACCGCGTTCGTGGTCGAGGCCGACGCGCCCGGTGTGACGATCGAGCGCCGCAACGCGTTCATGGGCCTGCGCGGCCTGGAGAACAGCGTGACCCGCTTCCACGACGTACGGGTGCCGGCGGCCAACGTCATCGGCGGCGAGGGCAAGGGCCTGCGCATCGCGCTGAGCACGCTCAACACCGGCCGGCTGTCGCTGCCGGCGATGTGCGTCGGGGCCGGCAAGTGGTGCCTCGGCGTAGCCCGCGAGTGGGCCGCCGAGCGGGTCCAGATGGGCCGCCCGATCGGCACGTACGAGGCGATCGCCAAGAAGATCGCGTTCATCGCCGGCTCGACCTACGGCATGGAGGCCATGCTCGAGGTCTCCTGCCGCCTCGCCGACGACAACCGCAACGACATCCGCATCGAGGCCGCGCTGGTCAAGCTGTACGCCTCGGAGCTGGCCTGGAAGGTCGCCGACGAGCTCGTACAAATCCGCGGCGGCCGCGGCTACGAGACCGCCGACTCCCTGGCCGCCCGCGGCGAGCGGGCCGTGCCGGCCGAGCAGATCCTGCGCGACCTGCGCATCAACCGCATCTTCGAGGGCTCGACCGAGATCATGCACCTGGCCATCGCCCGCGAGGCGGTGGACGCCCACCTCTCCGTGGCGGGTGACATCATCGACCCCGAGGCGGGCCTGGGCCGCAAGGCGAAGGCGGCCGGGAAGGCCGGCGGCTTCTACGCCAAGTGGCTGCCGACCCTGGTCACGGGCAAGGGCCAGCTGCCGGGCGGCTTCGCGGACTACGGCCCGCTGGCCGTCCACCTGCGCTACGTGGAGCGCGCGTCGCGCCGCCTGGCCCGCGAGACCTTCTACGCGATGGCGCGCTGGCAGGGCAAACTGGAGCACAAGCAGGGTTTCCTGGGCCGCGTGGTCGACATCGGCGCGGAGCTGTTCGCGATGTCGGCGGCGTGCGTGAAGGCGCGCACGGAGCTGGCGGCCCGGCCGGAGGGTCTGGAGCTCGCGGACCTGTTCTGCCGCCAGGCGGCGCTGCGCGCGGATGCGCTCTTCCACGACCTGTGGACCAACGCGGACTCGGTGGAGTTGTCGGCGGCCAAGCGTGTTCTGGCCGGGCGGTACCTCTCGCTGGAGGAGGGCGTCGTGGCGGCGCCGTCTGATGGGTCTACTACGTCTACCTGGTCGCCGGGTCCCTCTGCTGAGCAGGATGTGCGGCGGCGGTTCTGAGTTTTTGTTCGCTGGGCGGCTCCCGGGCTTTTCTTTGTGCTCGGGGGCCGCTTTTTTCGATATGTCGGGCGCTTCGCGCCGCGACATATCGGATTTTTCGCCTGACGGGGTTTATGTCGGCTTACTTGGACTTTGGGACTGACAATCGACGCTCGGCCGATGGTGGCGGGAGCTTGCGCTCCCGCAATGTGTAAGCGTGGTCCTGGTTCGTTGTTGCGTGCGGTTATTCCTCTTGGCCGTGGTTTGCCGGCGGGTTCGTGCGGGTCGTCATTCGGTGGTCCCGGATTTGTGCGCTATATGAAGTGGGGCAGCGTTGTTCGGGGGTGGGTTGGGATAATTGTGGGGTGGTGGGGCAGATATCGTTGTTCAGTCGGGCGCAAGTGGCTGCTATGCGGGATCGGACTCGGGCGCGGAATTGGTCGCCTTCTCAGGATGCGTTTCGGCGGGAATGCAAGGAGCGTCGCTACTGGGGGTTGAAGCGACGGTATGCGGAGAAGCTTCGGCGGGAATTTGGCAGTGAGGCGGCTGGGTATGCGAGCTTCGCTCGGCGGGCGGCTGAGGCGAAGGCGAACTACGAGCAGCGGGCTGCTCTTGCGTCAGGCGGGTCGGCTCCGGTGGTTGAGCAGGCCGAATGCCCGATCCCGTCGGTCCCGCAGGTTGAGCAGGCTAGGTGCGCGGTCCCGCCGGTCCCGCCGGCAAGGTGCGCGGTCCCGCCGGTCCTGCCAGTCCCGCAGGTCGAGCAGGCCAGGTGCGCGGTCCCGCCGGTCCTGCCAGCTGAGGAGGTCAGGTGCGCGGTCCCGCCGGTGCTGCCAGCTGAGGAGGTCAGGTGCGCGGTCCCGCCGGTCCTGAGGAGGTCAGGTGCGCGGTCCCGCCGGTCCTGCCAGCTGAGCAGGCTAGGTGCGCGGTTCCGCCGGTCGCGCCAGCGGGGAAGGCCGAATGCCCGGTTCCGCCGTCCGAGCAAGCCGCAGATCCAGTCCCGCCAGTTCCGCAGGAGCAGGTCAGCGCCGACAATCACAGCGAACCCGCGCCGACCCGGCCTCATATGTCAAAAACGGCACCACGATCGCGCACGGTCCGCCAATGCCTCAAGCGGCGGAACAATCAACCGCAACTCGCCCCGGCCGGCGCGGACATCAACCGAATTCCCCGCCGACGCAACTATAACAAAGCCCCGCCCGAAGCGCCGACCGCCGATTCGTTCGCGACGCTTAAGCGAACCTTGTGAGCGATCCACGGTGTCGAAACCGCGCGGGAGCATGACCCGCTCGTACGCGGCGACCGCCTCCGGCAATGGTGCGCTCCGCAGCGAACCGGCCAGCGTTGCCGCGTCCTGCAAGGCGGTGTTCGCGCCCACTCCGCCCGTCGGGGGCGTGGTGTGGATCGCGTCGCCCAGCAGGGTTACCGCGCCGGACGGCCATGGGTCCACTCGCTCGCCCGCGCGGATCGTAGCCGGTCACCGGGTGGCCGAAGTGTACGACGTCGTCCAGGCCGGTCAGCAGGGCCCGGCGCAGCTGGCGACCACCACGCTGCCGCACGTGATCGAGCCGCTGTGCGGTGCCGATCCCCGCTCACCGGAGTTCGTGACGCACTACGCGGACCAGGTCGCCGCGCTCACGGAGCTCCTGACCTCAGCGCAGGCCGAGTGAGCGCAGCTCCAGGCGCGCCAGCGCCTCGACGGTGTCGGGGTCGCCGCGGCGCCACTGGGCGGCCACCTCGGGGTCGATGCCCACGAGGCGCTTGAGCGGCTGGGTGGCCAGGGCGCGCAGGGCCAGCAGGTCGCGGCCCGCCGTCGCGGTGCGCAGCCGCGCGGCCGAGGCGGCCCGGCGCGCCCACCGGATGCGCAGCGGCAGCCACACGCCGACGACGAGCACGATCGGCAGCACGACGACGACCACGGAGAGGATCCACGCGAGGTTGTTGACGATCTCCTGCTGGTCCCGGCCGGCGTTGGCGAGCGAGTTGGCGGCCTCCGCGGCGTCCTTGAACGGGGCCGCGATCGAGTCGCCGACGCCGGGCACCTTGTTGATTTTGTCGCCGGCCGAACTGAGGTTCGAGGCCAGCCCGTTGCCGGCGCCCTCGAGCTTCCGGCCGGGCACCGCCAGCTTCTGGATGAGGTCGAACAGGGCCATCCCGACCCGGATCCAGGCGTACACCCAGACGACGACGAGCGCGTCGGTGAGCAACTGCCGGATGGCGGCGGGGGCGCGGTCGGCATAGAGCTTCATGGCTTCAGCGTGGCGCACCGGCCCGCTCGGCGCAGCGCTCGTAAACCCTCGGACTACTGCAGCGCGTCGTAGAACGAGTCGGGCGCCTGCTCGACCGTCGCCGAGTCGGGGCGGTTGATGGTGATCGTCTTGCTGCCGAAGTCCGCGAATGCCGCCGTCGTCGTCGAGGCGGGGGCGGTGCCCACGGGCGGGGTGTGGGTGACCAGCTCGGTGACGTACCCCCCGGCGTTGACCTTCGCCTCGAAGGGAACGCTCTTGAGCGCCTCGCTCGCGCCCGCGGAGGCGGTGAGCGGGTTCCTGGTCTTGTCGAGGGTGCCGCTGAACGCGCCCGGGCCGGTCCGCGTCACGGTCACGATCTCGTCGCCGATCGAGCCGAGGCCGGTCGGGCTGCCCGTCGCGTCCAGGCCGAGCTTGGACAGCGACTTGACCTTGCCGAGGTCCAGGTGCGCCCAGCGGTCGGTGGTCAGGCCGGTGACCTTGAGGTACAGGTCCGGGCCGACCAGCACCGCCGCGATGTCGATCTTCCGGTCGGTGGTGAGCAGCTCGGCCTGGTAGGCGGTCGCCTTCTGCTTCGGGTCGGCCGCGCCCTCGCCGTGCATCGTGCCGAGGGTGCCGAGGTCGGAGTCGATCGTGAACGACATCGTGGACTGGTTGGTCTTCGCGACCGCCGCGCGGAACACCGACGCCGGGTCGGTCGCCGCGGGGGCGGCGCTGGCCGGCGCCGCGGAGCCGGGCGATGCCGGTTCGGCGGAACCGGTACATCCGGTGAGCCCGAGCACCGCCACCAGCGCCACGGCGGCGAGGCGGTCAGCCCTCACGCGCGTGGCTGACGGCGTCGGCGACGATGTGCGCGATGTGCTCATCGATCAGAGCGTAGGCGATCTCGCGACCCCGTCGCGAACCGCGCACGACCCCGGCCCCGCGCAGCACGCGCAGGTGCTGGGACACGAGCGGCTGGGGCGCGCCGAGCGTCTCGACCAGCTCGTGGACGCAGCGGGGCCCGCCCGCGAGCTCGGTGACGATCCGGATGCGCAGCGGGGCGGAGAGCGCCTTGAGCAGCTCCCCGGCGGCCTCGTAGCCGTCGTGCGGGTGCTCAGGCGACGACACTGGCCTCGACCTCTTCGGTCTCGGCGGCGCTGCGGTGGCGGGCCCGGCGGGCGGCCCGCACGGCGGCGACGCCGACGGTCACGCCGAAGAAGCCGGCGATCGCCAGCAGCACGACGGTGGCGCCCGGCCCGGTGTCGATCGCGGTGGACAGCCACACGCCGAGGCCGGAGACGAGCACGCCGATCCCGACGGCGGTCAGCATGGTGGCGCGGAAGCCGCGGGTGACCTGCTGGGCCGTCGCCACCGGCACCACCATGAGCGCGCTGACGAGCAGCAGCCCGACGGCCCGCATGGCGACGGTGACGGTGACCGCGGTGGTGATCGCGAGGATGAGGTTGAGGGTGCGCACCGGCAGGCCGGAGACGCGGGCGTACTCCTCGTCGTGGCAGACCGCGAAGAGCCACGGCCGCAGCAGGATCGCCACCGTGAGCACGGCGACGCCGAGGATCAGCATGACGGTCAGGTCCTGCCGGCTGGTCGTGAGCGGGGAGCCGAAGAGGTACGTCACCAGGCTCCGGCTGCTCTGCTCGTCGGACA
The DNA here is from genome assembly GCF_049995355.1 of Dactylosporangium sp. McL0621. Lineage (NCBI taxonomy): Bacteria > Bacillati > Actinomycetota > Actinomycetes > Micromonosporales > Micromonosporaceae > Dactylosporangium > Dactylosporangium sp. McL0621. Next base: position 11,243,407 of record NZ_CP188259.1, on the reverse strand, counting down.
GGTTCACCAGGACCACGCCGCCGGAGATGCCGCCGTAGAAGAGCATGGACAGCGCGATGTCGCCGGAGGTGCGGCCGCGCTCCCGGACCAGCTCGATGACCACGGCCCCGGCCGCGGCGGCGAGCACCGCCATGATCACGGGGGACCGGTGCAGCAGCAGGCCGAGCCCGACGCCGGTGAGGGCGACGTGCCCGAGCCCGTCGCCGATCAGCGAGAGCCGCCGCTGCACCAGGTAGGTGCCGATCGCGGGCGCGGACGCGCCGGTGATGAGCGCCCCGAGCAGGGCGCGGACCATGAAGTCGTACGCGAAGATGCTCATCAGGCCGCCGCGACGTGCGGAGGCACCGGGCCGTGGCCGTCGGCGTGCGGGTGCACGTGGTCGTGGTCGGTCGGCGGGGCGCCGTCGTGCACGATCTCGCCGCGGCTGACCACGACCGCGCGGGTGATGAGCGGGCGCAGCGGCCCGAGCTCGTGGGCGACGAAGACGACGGTGCCGCCCTGGGTCACGAACCGGCGCAGGCACCCGGCGAACAGCTCCTGGCTGACCGCGTCGACGCCGGCCGTCGGCTCGTCGAGCACCAGCAGCTCCGGCCCGCCGGCCAGCGCGCGGGCGATGAGCACCCGCTGCTGCTGCCCGCCGGAGAGCACCGAGACGGGCTCGCGGGCGCGGTCGGCCAGCCCGACCCCGGCGAGGGCGTCGGCCACGGCGCGGCGGTCGGCGGCGGAGGCGGGGCGCAGGAACCCGCGGCGGGCGAGCCGCCCCTCGGCCACGACCTCCCCGACGGTCGCGGGCACGCCGGAGCCGGCCCCGACGCGCTGCGGGACGTAGCCGATGCGGTGCCAGCCGCGGAAGCGCCGCAGCGGGGTGCCGAAGAGCCGCACCTCGCCGCCGGCCAGCGGGGCCAGCCCCATCGACGCCTTCACGAGGGTGGACTTGCCCGACCCGTTGGCGCCGAGGACGGCGACCACCTCGCCGGCGCGCACCGACAGCGACACCCCGTCGAGCACGGGCCGGCCATCGTAGGCGACGACCGCCCGTTCGACCTGGAGAACCACCCTCCGAGCGTGCCCGATAATGGGAATCGTTGTCAACTTGCCTTGTACGCCACCGCCGCGATCAGCAGCGCCAGGATGAGCACGCGGGGGACCCGCACCGGCGGCGGCGTGACCTTCCACGTCCTGCTCAGCAGCCAGATGAGGCCGGCGGCCAGCACCAGCAGCACCGCGGCCCCCACGATCCCCGGCAGCCACAGCCCGAGGAAGACCAGCGCCGCGGTGGCGAGGAAGGCGGCCGTCTTGTTCATCCGGGAGAGGCGGAAGAGCACACGCTCGGTCATGGGGCTGGGAGTCCTTCCGTATGCTCGGCGGCATGCTCGTGATGACCAGGTTCGTCGTCGAGGAGGACGACGGCTTCGCCGGACGTGCCCACGACGCGCTCGCCGCCCTGGCGGCCTGCCCAGGGTACCTTCGCGGCCGCCTCGGACGTGCGTTCGACGATCCACGCCACTGGAGCATCGTCACCGAGTGGGCGTCCGTGGGGGCCTACCGGCGCGCACTGTCCAACTACGACGTCAAGGTGCACGCCACCCCGCTGCTGGCCCAGGCGCTCGACGAGCCCTCGGCGTTCGAGGTGCTGGCCGAGAGCGCCCCGGGGGGCGAGCTCACGGTCACCGCCAGTGACCGGGCCTGAAGCGCGCACGGTTGGATAGGCTGAACGCCATGATGCCGCCGCAGGTCGGCCCGCCACCCCTCTGGGAGCAGCCCGACGAGGTCCCGCCGCCGCCGCGCGGGCCGGGCGTGGTCGCGCCCTTCGCCTCGCCGCCGCGCGACCGTGACCTGCGCGGGCTGTGGTGGGGGCTGGGCATCGGCGGGCTGATCCTCGTGCTGTGCTGCGTCGGCGGCGTGGTCGGCGTCACCATGCTGCTGCCCTACGCGGACTCGATCGGCAAGAGCCAGGTCGCCGCCGTCGTCGAGGACTACCTGACCGCCGTGCGCGACGAGGACTACGCCACCGCGCGGCGCCTGCTCTGCGACGACCAGCAGCGCACCCACTCGCTGGGCTGGTTCGAGGACCACTTCGGCTCGACCCCGGTCACCGACTTCACGGTCGACGCGGACAACGTGACGATCAGCAACACGATCACGGTCCCGGCCCGGGTGCGCGAGCAGACGACCTGGGTGGACCGGCGCTACACCATGGAGCAGGCCGGCACCCGGTACCTGATCTGCGGGGGAGTCGACTGAGCGCACCGCGGCGCGGAGCGCTCGGGCTCGCCCGTTAATCTGGTGCGGCTCGACGCGGCGTAACCGTACCGTCGATGGTGACGTTTGACGGTTTGCCCGGGTACGACCAGTCCGGACATCACATAACCAGCCTTGCCGACAGCCAGTCGCCGTGAGGCCGAGGAGGAACCATGGCCGCAGATCGCATCGATTCCGTCGTCAGCCTCGCGAAGCGCCGCGGCTTTGTCTTCCCGTCGAGCGAGATCTACGGAGGCACGCGCTCGGCCTGGGACTACGGCCCGCTGGGCGTGGAGCTCAAGGAGAACGTGCGCCGGCAGTGGTGGCGCAACATGGTGCAGCAGCGCGACGACATCGTCGGCCTCGACTCCGCCGTGATCCTCGCCCGCGACGTCTGGGTCGCCTCCGGCCACGTCGACGCGTTCGTCGACCCGCTGACCGAGTGCGCCTCGTGCCACAAGCGCTTCCGGGCCGACCACCTCGAGGAGGCCTGGGTCGAGAAGAACGGCGCGGGCAAGCCGTTCGTGCTCGGCGAGATCAACTGCCCGAACTGCGGCAACAAGGGCACCTTCAGCGAGCCGCGGATGTTCAACGGCCTCATGAAGACCTACCTGGGCGCCGTGGAGAACGACGAGGGCCTGCACTACCTGCGCCCCGAGACCGCGCAGGGCATCTTCGTCAACTTCAACAACGTGGCGGGCGCGGCGCGCAAGAAGCCGCCGTTCGGCATCGCGCAGATCGGCAAGAGCTTCCGCAACGAGATCACCCCCGGCAACTTCATCTTCCGCACGCGCGAGTTCGAGCAGATGGAGATGGAGTTCTTCGTCGAGCCGGGCAGCGACGAGCAGTGGCACGAGTACTGGCTGCAGGAGCGCTGGAACTGGTACATCGGCCTGGGTATCTCCGAGGCGAACCTGCGCTTCTTCGAGCACCCGAAGGAGAAGCTCTCGCACTACTCGAAGCGCACGGTCGACATCGAGTACCGCTTCCGCTTCGGCGGCCAGGAGTTCTCCGAGCTCGAGGGCATCGCCAACCGCACCGACTTCGACCTCACCACCCACTCGAAGCACTCCGGCGTCGACCTGTCCTACTTCGACCAGGAGAAGAAGGAGCGGTGGGTGCCGTACGTCATCGAGCCCGCCGCCGGCCTCACCCGCGCGGTGCTGGCGTTCCTGCTCGAGGCCTACGACGAGGACGAGGCGCCGAACACCAGCGGCTCCGTCGACAAGCGCACGGTCATGCGCTTCGACAAGCGGCTCGCCCCGGTGAAGGCGGCCGTGCTGCCGCTGTCGCGCAACGCCGACCTCTCGCCCAAGGCCCGCGACCTGGCCGCCCAGCTGCGCAAGCGCTGGACGGTCGACTTCGACGACGCGCAGGGCATCGGCCGGCGGTACCGCCGCCAGGACGAGATCGGCACGCCGTACTGCCTCACGGTGGACTTCGACACCCTCACCGACAACGCGGTCACCGTGCGCGACCGCGACACGATGAGCCAGGAGCGGGTGTCGATCGACCAGGTCGAGACCTACCTGATCGAGCGCCTCCCGGGCTGCTAGGGGCTGTATCGAAGTGGATGGCCGGGCTGCGGCGGACTCAGACGCCGCCTGGAACCACCCCGATACAACCCCGGTATCGGGGCGCGCCCGGCGCGGCCCCAGCCGACGCCTGAGCCTCGCCTCGCTCCGGCCCCCACTTCGATACAGCCCCTAAAAGACGAACCCGCCGGGCCGGTCGTTCCTGTCGGCGACCAGCCCGGCGAGGGTCGCCAGGGCGATCTCGGCCGGGGTCCGGGAGCCGATGTTGAGCCCGATCGGCCGGTGCACGCGCGCGATGTCCGCCGCGGCCACGCCCAGCGCCTGCAGCGCCGCGATGTGCGGGCCCGTGTGCCGCGGGCTGCCCATCACGCCGATCCAGCGGGCCGGCGTCCGCAGCGCGTCGCGCAGCGCCGGGCCGAGCTCGGGCCGGTCGTGGTCGCACACCACCACGTCGGTGTTCGCGTCGATCGCCACCCCGTCGAGGCCGGGGTCCGCGAGGGCTACGCGGTAACCGAGCGTCGCCGCGAAGTGCAGCAGCTGGGTGGCGACCGGCGAGTCGAAGACCGCTACCACCGCCCGCCCGTCCGGGGCAAGGTCGACCGCCCCGTGGGCCAGTGCGCACGCCTGTGAGTCGAACATGGCCTCACGCTCCGAAGTGTTCGCCGCCGCTTCATGCCGACGGTACCAATCGAAGGGGTAGCCTCCTCGTCGTGACGGTGACCGAGGAGCGGCAGATCGAAGCACCCCCGCGACGAGGCTGGCGCCCCGGGTCGGTCGAGGTGCTCGCGGCCGTGCTCGTGCTCGTGGTGCTGCTGCGGGCCCCGATCACCCGCTCGCTGGCCACGCCGGCGCTGCAGACCTGGCTGACCGTGTTCGTCTCGGTGCTCACCCAGGCGATCCCGTTCCTGGTCTTCGGCGTCGTGCTCTCCGCGGTCATCGCCGTGTTCGTCCCGCCGTCGTTCTTCGCCAAAGCGCTGCCGTCACATCCCGTGCTGGCGGTACCGACGGCATCGATCGCCGGCGTCGTGCTGCCCGGCTGCGAGTGCGCGTCCGTGCCCGTGGCCGGCGCGCTCGTGCGCCGCGGGGTCACCCCGGCCGCCGCCTTCGCGTTCCTGCTCGCCTCGCCCGCCGTCAACCCCGTCGTGCTGGTCTCCACCGCCGTCGCCTTCCCGGGCCAGCCGCAGATGGTGGTGGGCCGGGCCGTGGCCAGCCTCGTGGTCGCCTGCCTCATGGGCTGGCTGTGGCAGGCGTTCGGCAAGGGCAGCTGGCTGCGGATGCCGTCGCGCGCGCACCTGGACGGGATGGGGAAGTGGCCGGCGTTCTGGGCCTCGGTGCGCCACGACGTGCTGCACGCCGGCGGGTTCCTGGTCATCGGGGCCGCGTCGGCCGCCGTCATCGCCGTCGTGGTGCCCAAGTCCTGGCTGGAGCACGTCGCCGCCAACCCGGTCCTGGCGATCGTGACGCTGGGCCTGCTCGCCGTGCTGCTGTCGATCTGTTCCGAGGCCGACGCGTTCGTGGCCGCGTCGCTCACCCAGTTCTCGCTCACCGCCCGGCTGGCGTTCCTCGTCGTCGGGCCGATGATCGACCTGAAGCTCTTCGCGATGCAGGCCGGCATCTTCGGCCGCCGGTTCGCGGTGCGTTTCGCGCCCGCCACGTTCGTCATGGCGATCCTCGTCTCCGCGATCCTGGGACCGGTGCTGTTGTGAACAAGCAGGCGCAGGCCGTCATCCTGCTGCTCGTGGGCGGGGCCGTGCTGCGGGCCTCGCTGTCCGGGCAGTACCTCAACTACGTCAAGCCGGGCCTGCAGCCGTACCTCGTCACCGCCGGCGCGATCCTCGTGCTCGCGGGCGCGTTCACCCTCTGGTACGAGCTGCGGGGCCACAAGGCCGACGCCGACGCCGACGACGACGGGCACGGCCACGCGCACGGCGGCCCCAAGGTCGCCTGGCTGCTGCTCGCCCCGGTGCTCGGGCTGCTGCTGTTCGCCCCGCCGGCGCTGGGCTCCTATGCGGCCGGGCGCTCCGGCTCGGCGGTGACCGCCCGCTCGGAGTACGCGCCGCTGCCCGCCGGCGACCCGCTCACCCTGACGATGCTCGACTACGCCTCGCGGGCCGTGTTCGACAAGGGCGTGTCGCTCGGCGAACGCCGCATCCAGCTCACCGGCTTCGCGATGCGCGGGCCGCAGGACCAGTGGCTGCTGGCCCGGATGATGGTCAGCTGCTGCGCGGCCGACGCCCGCCCGGTCAAGGTCGCGCTCGACGGCGAGCTGCCCGAGGGCCTCGCCGACCAGCAGTGGGTGCGCGTGACCGGCAAGTACAGCGGGCGCGAGATCACCGATGACGTCAACGGCGAGGCGATCCCGTTCATCTCGGTGTCGGACGTCACCTTGATCCCGGTGCCGCAAGAGCAGTACGAGTCGTAGATGGACTCCTCCCGTCCCGCCCTGCTGGTCCTCGTCCGCCACGCCGAGTCGGCGCGCAACCAGGCCAAGAAGGGCAGCGTGTACTTCGCCGACGACGCCGCCCGCCAGGTGGTGCGCGGCGTGCCGGACCATCTCATCGAGCTGACCGCCGACGGGCGCAAGCAGGCCGAGCAGACCGGGCACGCCGTCCGGGAGCGCTTCGGCGCCTTCGACTACGTCTTCACGAGCGGGTACGCGCGCACCGAGCAGACCGCCGAGGGCGTGCTGGCCGCGTACAGCACGGCGGAGCGCGCCCGGATGCGGGTCAAGGCCGATCTGTTCATCCGCGAGCGCGACCCCGGCTTCGCCTACGACATGACGACCGCGGAGGCCGAGGCGGCGTTCCCGTGGCTCAACGAGTACTGGCAGACCTTCGGCGGTTTCATGGCGCGCCCGCCCGGCGGGGAGAGCCTCGCCGACGTCGTCGGCCGCGTGCACACGTTCCTCGACGGGCTGCTGCGCGACCACGCCGGCCAGAAGGTCATGATCGTGACCCACGGCGGGACGCTGCGCTGCTTCCGGTTCCTGCTGGAGGGCTGGACCTACGCGCAGGCCCAGAAGTGGCCGCCGGGACAGTCCCCGGCCAACTGCGGGGTCACCACCTACCGGGACAACGGCGAGCACCTCGAGCTCGCCGACTACAACCGGGTCTACTGGACGGTGGGCTCGGCCGCCGACGGGATCTGAGACCGCAGGTCCGCGACCTCTTCCCGCAGCGCCCGGACCTCGGCGAGCACCTGCGCGATGTCGCTCTTCGTGGCGTCCTGGGTGTTGTCGTCCTTGACCGAGATCCGGTCCACGATCCAGGTGGCAAGCGAGCCCGTCACGAAACCGATGAGCCCGATCCCGCCCATCATGAGCCCGACCGCGACGAGCCGGCCGTCCGTCGTGACCGGGAAGTGGTCGCCGTACCCGACCGTCGTGATCGTCACGCACGCCCACCACACGGCCTCGCTGTAGCTGGTGATGTTCGCGTCCGCGTTGCCGCGCTCGGCGTCGAGCACGGCCAGCGCGGCGACGAAGATGAGCAGGATGCTCGTCGCGCCGACGTACAGCGCCAGGCGCCCGCGCGCCCAGGCCTCCGTGCGCCGGGTCAGCACCAGGACCGCGGTGAACAGCCGCAGGACGCGCAGCGGGCGCAGCACCGGCAGCAGCAGGACCGCCAGGTCGAACAGGTGCCCGCGCACGAACTGGACCCGGCGCACGTGCAGCAGGAACCGGACCGCGTAGTCCGCGACGAACAGTGTCCAGATCGCGATGTTCGCGGCCTCGCAGGCGTCGTGCCAGGCCCGGCCGAGGCCCGGGCGCAGGATCGGCACGGCGTACGCGACCAGGAACACCACCGCCAGCGCGGTGAGCGGCCCCGCGGTGCGCCGCTCCCAGGCATCGGCGCGCTGGTCACCGCGGATGTCCATGGCCACAGCATGCACCCTCGCGCCATGTTCCAAGGTCACGGTTCTGTGCCCGGGGGTGCTCCCGGCGGGCCACCCGAATGGCGTACCCTACGGCAGCAATCGATGAACGGGGACTGATGCTGATCACGCTGACGGTCCAGCCCGACGGCGGCCGGACGCGCCGGTCGGTGCGGGCGCGCATGCGGGGCAGTCTGCGCACGTGGAACCTCGCCGGCGGCGGCCTGGCGGTGGCCGGCCTCGGCGCGCTCGTCCTCGGCATCCCGATCGGCGCCGGCGTGCTGCTGCCCCCGGGACTGATCATCCTCGTGGGCCCGTGGCTGCTGACCCAGGCCGCGGCCAAGGCTCGCACCGGGGTGTACGCCGAGACCGCGACCTACGAGCTCAGCGACGACGGCGTGCGGGTCTTCACGCCGAGCCTGCGCACGGGGTACCTCTGGCCGGCCGTCGAGCGCGTCGAGGACAACGGCGAGTTCTGGATCGTCGTGGTCGGCGGCACCGGGATGCTCGTGGTGCCGTTCACCCTGCTGCCGGAGCCGGAGGAGCGCAAGATGCGCGACTTCCTGACGGAGCAGGGCCTGCTCGTACCCGTGTAGGCCGGCTTTCCTACGATTGCGGCATGCGTAAGGTGTTGATCATCGGAGTCGGTGCCGGTGACCCGGAGCACGTCACCGTTCAGGCGATCAACGCCATGAACGCCGTCGACGTGTTTTTCGTGCTCGACAAGGGCGAGGCGGCCGCGGAGCTGACCGAGGCGCGCAAGGCGCTCGTGGAGCGCTACGTCACCCGCCCCGGCTCCCGCACCGTCGTCATCGCCGACCCGCCCCGCGACCGGGCCGCGGCCGACTACACGGGCGCGGTCGAGGACTGGCGCGACGAGCGGGCCCGGCGGCTCGGCGCGGCGTTCGCGCACGAGCTCGGGCCGGACGGCGTCGGGGGCATCCTGGCCTGGGGCGACCCGGCGCTGTACGACGGCACCATCCGCGTGCTCGACGCCATCGGCGGGGTGGAGTACGAGGTCGTCCCGGGCATCAGCAGCGTGCAGATCCTGACCGCCCGGCACCGCGTCACGCTCAACCGCGTGGCCGGCCCCGTGCACATCACGACCGGGCGGCGGCTCGCGGCGCAGTGGCCGGCCGGGTGCGACGACGTCGTCGTGATGCTCGACGCCGGGCTTTCCTGCCGGCGGTACCGCGACGAGCCGATCGACATCTACTGGGGTGCGTACCTCGGCACGCCCGACGAGATCCTCCGCCACGGCCGGCTCGGCGAGGTGCTCGACGAGATCGAGGCCGTGCGGGCCGAGGCGCGGGCCCGAAAAGGCTGGATCATGGATACGTACCTGCTGCGGCGCCTACAGTCCTAGGTATGCATCAGCCGATCATGCCCGACGGGATGGCCCGGCCGGCGGCGCGCTACGCCCACGCCACGCTCGTCACCAACCCGGCCCGCTGGCTGCACCTCGCGGGCCAGGTCGGCATCGCCGCCGACGGGACCGTGCCCGACGGGGTCGCCGCGCAGGCGAAGGTCATCTGGCACAACATCGCCCTGGTGCTCGCCGAGGCGGACATGTCCGCCGACGACGTCGTGAGCATCACGACGTACGTGGTCGCGGGGGCCGCCGAGGACGGGCTCGCGCAGGCGATGGCCGAGCGCGACACCTTCATGTCGGGGCGGCTCGTGGCGAGCACGCTGCTGACCGTGCCCGCCCTGGTCCGCCCCGAGTGGCTTATCGAGATCGTGGTCGTGGCCGCGGCCTAGAGCGCGGCGCGGCCCAGCACCCACGGCTCGGTCTGGCTGATGAAGTCGGCCGGGAAGCCGGCCTTGAACCCGGTGGCGGCCTCGAGCCGGCCGGACATCTCGGGCGTGAGCTCGATCTGGGTGCAACGCAGGTTGTCGAGGAGCTGGGCCTCCGTCCGGGCGCCGAGCATGGGCAGCACATCGGGCCGCTGCCGTACCCAGGCCAGGGCCACCTGGGCCGGGGATGCGCCGAGCTCGCCGGCGACCTCGCGGACCGTGCGGGCGACGTTGAGGTCGTGCTCGCTGATGTCGGCCCGGTTGAGACGGCCCTCTTCGGACAGGTCGTACTTGCCGGTCAGGACGCCGCCGCCCAGCGGGCTCCACGCCGTCACCGACAGGCCGAACGCGTCCGCCATCGGCAGGAGCTCGCGCTCGGCGTCGCGGTTCACCAGGCTGTACGGCACCTGGAGGCCGGCGAACGGGGTCCAGCCGCGCCACTCGGCGAGCGTGTTCGCGCGGGCCACGAGCCAGGCGGGGGCGTCGGAGATCCCGAGGTACAGCACCTTGCCCGCCGCCACCGCGTCGTCGAGGGCGCGCACGGTCTCCTCGATCGGCGTGTGCCGGTCCCAGATGTGCACCCAGTAGACGTCGACGTGGTCGGTGCGCAGGCGCCGCAGGCTCGTCTCCAGCGACAGCCGCAGGTTGCGCCGGTGGTTGCCGCCGCCGTTGGGGTCGGTGGCGTCGCGCGTGACCGTGTACTTCGTGGAGAGCACGAACCGATCGCGCCGGCCCTGCAGCAGCTCGCCGAGGATCTCCTCGCTGGCGCCGCCCCGGTAGTTGATCGCGGTGTCGACCATGTTGCCGCCCGCGTCCGCGTACGCGTCGAGGATCTTCCGGCACTCCTCGATCGGGGCGCCGACGCCGCCCTGCTCACCGAAGGTCATCGCGCCGAGCACGAGCTCGGAGACGCGCAGGCCGGTGCGTCCGAATGTGCGGTACTTCATGCTCATGCGAACATCGCCGCCACGTGCCGCGCGATCTCGTCCGGTTCGACGTCGCGAAGGTGCTGGTCGATCGCCCAGCGGTGTCCGGACGGGTCCAGGAACTGCGCGGTGCGCTCACCCCAGAACGCGTCGTGCGGCGCCTCGAACGGCGTGGCGCCCGCGGCCAGCGCCGCCGCCCAGACGGCGTCGACGTCCTCGACGCGCACGTGGTACGCGGCCCTGCTCTGCATGGCGGCGCCGGCGACGGCCACCACCGTGTCGCCGACCCGCAGCTCGACGGTGAGCGGGCGGCCGTCGGGCCGGTCGACCCGGCTCGTCTCCCGGGCGCCGAGGACCTCGGCGTACCAGGCGGCGGCCGCGGCGGCATCGTCCACCACGAGATGGACGGCAATCTGTGTCATGCCTCGACCATACAAGCTGTCTGGTCACACTGTCCAGACATCGCATACGGTACCGTGGGAGCCGTGAACGCCCGTCGTGACGAGCCCTCGGCCGCCGAACTGCGCGAACGCGTCCTCGACGCGCTGCGGGCGCAGCTGGACGAGCGCACCTTCGACTCCCTCAGCGTGGCCGAGATCATCGCCGCCGCCGGGGTGTCCCGGGCGAGCTTCTACTTCTACTTCCCGTCCAAGCAGGCGGCGCTGGCCGAGCTGGTCCGCCGCGCGGTGGGCGCGGGCCACGAGGCCGCCGAGCCGTGGCTCTCCGGCGCGCCGGACCCGCGGGCGGCGCTGCGCCACGGCATCGCGGCCGGGGCCGACCTGTGGCTGGCGAACGCCGGGGTGCTGCGCGCGATCGTGGAGAGCTGGGGCTCCGACCCCCTGCTGCGCGAGCTGTGGCTGGGGCAGATGGCCACGTTCACCGCCGCCACCCTGGAGCGCATCGCGGACGACCCGGCCCTGGAGGGCGTCGACGTCCCGGCCCTGGCGGCGTCCCTGACCTGGCTGGGGGAGCGGGTGTACTACCTGGCCGCCTGCGGCGTCGCGCCGTTCGACGACCGCGAGGTGCTTGTCGACACCCTGACCCACCTGTGGACGCGGGCGTTGGGCGTTCCCTGAGGGCGGGGTGGAACTATCCGGGCCCGCCCGGCGACAATCCAACCGTGGAGTGTGAGCGGTACCGCGAGGCGCTGTCGGCCCGGCTCGACGGCGAGGACGAGCCGATCGAGCCGGCGCTGGTCGACGCCCACCTGGCGGGCTGCCCGGCCTGCCGCCAGTGGGAGCGCTCGGCCCAGGCCGTGACGCGCCTGGTGCGGCTGCAGCCGATGCCCGGCACCCCGCCGCCGGTGCCGACCCTCCTGGCCGGCTTCAAGCCCCGCCGCCGCCTGATCCTCCTGCTGCGGGTCCTGCTGGGCCTCTTCGGCCTGGCCCAGTTCATGCTGGGCATCGCGCAGGCCGCGAGCGCCGCCACCGCCAACCACCTCCACGACTCCGGCCACGTCTTCCACGAGTCGGCGGCCTGGAACGTGGCCATCGGCGCCGGCTTCGCCTGGATCGCCACGCGCCGGGCGACCCCCGCGGGCGCGCTGCCGATGCTCACCGCGTTCGTGGCCCTGCTGGCGCTGCTGAGCACGAGCGACCTGCTCAACGGCACCGTCGAGACGACCCGCCTGATCTCCCACGGGTTCGTGCTGGCCGGCTACGGGATCGTCCTGGCCCTGTCCCGCCCGGCGCTGGACCCGGGCCGCCCGCCGGCGAACCGCCAGGGGCCGCCGTGGCGGTGGCGCCGCCCCGCGGCTCTCGACGAGGAGCCCCCGGCCCCGGCGCCGGGCCCGTCGCGGCTGCGCCTGATCCAGGGCCAGGCGCGCGTCGCCGACCCCGCGCCCCAGCACCGCCGGGCCGCCTAGGGGCTGTATCGAAGTGGGGGTCGGAGCGAGGCAAGGCTCAGGCGTCGGCTGGGGCCGCGCCGGGCGCGCCCCGATACCGGGGTTGTATCGGGGTGTGACCGGGGTGGTTCCAGCCGACGCCTGAGTCCGCCGCAGCCCGGCCATCCACTTCGATACAGCCCCTTGGGATCCCCTACGGCAGCTGGTCGAGGGTGGTGATGACCGTCCCGGACGCCGCTGCCGCACTCCGGTCGAGGGTCAGCCCCTGGAAGCCGAGCGCCCGCGCGGCCGCCACGAGCGCGGGGTCGTCGTCGATGAAGAGGCACTCGTGCGGCTCGAGGCCGAGCAGCCGGCGGCCCTCGGCGTACATGCGCGGGTCCGGCTTGTTGCACCCGAGGACCTCGGAGATCGCGAAGCCCCGGAAGTACCGGGCGAGGTCCAGCGACTCGAAGATGCGCACGAGCCCGGCCCACGAGTCGGAGACCACGCTCATGCGCACGCCCTCGGCCTGCAGCCGGTCGAGGGTGCGCCGCACGTCGGGGAACACCTCGACGACCGGCCCCGCCGCGGGCGCCTCGAGCTCGTCGAGCAGCCGCGCCGAGGGCTCCCCGATGCCGAGCGCGGCGAGCATCACCCGGTGGTACTCGACCCGCTCGGGCGTAGTGGGGCTCTCGTCGAGAAACCGCTGCCCGGCCGCGATCGCGCCGTCGAACGACCCGGCCCCCGGATGGTGGGCGAGCACGATGACCTCGAAGTCGTACCGCGGGTTCCACCGCCCGCCGACCGGCCCGATCAGCACCCCGCCCGCGTCGAACATCACGCCCCGTGCCCGCATGCGGCCAGGCTATCGACACATCACGATCAGCGGGAACCCGCCGCAGCACCCGGCGACGACGGCGACGACGACCGCCGCGACGGCCCGCACGCCGCGGGCGGGGGAGCGCCGCGCCGGCGGCAGGACCTGCTCGACGAGCACCGCGCCGATCCAGACGACGACGAGCAGCGGCAGGTAGACGTCCCACCGCTCGTCCCGGAACGCGCTCGCGTTGCCGTTGGCGCCCCAGTTCGGGCACTGGTGCTTGTCGGTGATCGGGTCGAGGTACAAGACCAGCAGCACCAGGCCGGCCAGCCCGGCGAGACAGGCCCACAGGCCCCGGAGTCGCTCCATTCGGGCGAGCGTAGCGACGGGTTGTGGAGAGCCTGTGGGCCGCGGGTGAAGATCGTCAGTCGAGGAGCTTGTCCAGCGGGACGTCCGGGTCCGCGAGCTTCGCCAGGTCGACGGCGGTGCCCTTGTGGCCCGCGCGGACCAGGGCCTGGATCGGCTCGGTCACGTCCCAGACGTTGGCGTTCATCCCCGCCAGCACGCGGCCGTCCTTCGTCCAGAAGGCGATGAACTCCGGGGCCTTGCCGCCGGCGATCGACGGGTCGCCGCGGAACACCACGCGGTCGTAGCCGTCCCGGGCCGCGTACCCGCTGTACTCCATGCCGAGGTCGTACTGGTCCGAGAAGAAGTACGGCACCCGGTCGTAGGTGACCTCCTCGCCCAGCAGGGCCTTGCCCGCCGCCTTGCCGCCGTTGAGGGCGTTCGCCCAGTGCTCCACCCGCACCCGCCGCCCCAGCAGCGGGTGGTCCAGGTTCACCACGTCGCCGGCGGCGTACACGTCGGCGGCCGAGGTGCGCAGGCCCGCGTCGACCAGGATGCCGTTGTCGACCGCCAGGCCGCCGTCGACGGCGAGCTCGGTGTTGGGCTGGATGCCGATGCCGACCACGGCGACGTCGGCCGGGATCTCGGTACCGTCGTCGAGCACGACGGACGACAGGGTGCCGGAGCCCTTGAAGGAGGCGACCTTCGACCCGAAGCGGAAGGTCACGCCGTGGGCCTCGTGCAACTCGCGGTACACCCGCGCCACCTCGTCGCCGAGGACCGCCTGCAGCGGCAGGTCGGCCAGCTCGACCACTGTCACGTTGGCGCCGTGGTGGCGGGCCGCGGCCGCGGTCTCCAGGCCGATCCAGCCGGCCCCGACGATGACGACGTCGGTCGCGGTGCGCAGGTGCTCCAGCAGCGCGTCGGACTCGTCGACGGTGCGCAGGTAGCGCACGCCGTTGAGCGTGGCCCCGGGGACGTCCAGCATCCGCACGCGCGAGCCGGTGGCCAGCAGGAGCCGGTCGTAGTGCAGCTCATCGACGCCGTCGAGGGTGACGGTGCGGGCGGCCGGGTCCAGGTGGGTGACGCGGGTGGCGAGGCGCAGGTCGACGTCGTGCTCGGCGTACCAGCCGGGCTCGTGGACGAACGCCTTCTCGCGCGCGCCTTCCTTGCCGTGCAGGTGGTCCTTGGACAGCGGGGGGCGCTCGTAGGGGCGCTCGGTCTCCTCGCCGATCAGGATGATCTTGCCGGTGAAGCCGTCGGCGCGCAGCGTCTCCGCCGCCTTCGCGCCGGTGAGGCTCGCCCCGACAATCACAAACGTGCGCTCATCAGCCATGGTGTAAGCCTGTCACGAACCGGCCACGCGCGCGTGCCACGCCACGGCGGGTCCAGCCGCCTACGATCCCGTGCCCGGCAAGCGGGCCGCCTGGCAAGCGGGCCGCCTGGCAAGCGGGCCGCCTGGCAAGCGGGCCGCCTGGCAAGCGGGCCGCCTGGCAAGCGGGCCGCCCGGCAAGCGGGCCGCCCGGCAAGCGGGCCGCCCGTCAGGCGTGCGTCCCGGTCAGCCGAGCGTGCCAGGCCAGGGCCGACTGGTCGGTCAGGCTCGCCACCTGGTCGATCACCACCCGGAGGCGGGCCGCGTCGTCCGGCGCCGCCCGCCACATCGGCGCGAAGACCGGGTCGAGGCCCTCGGGCGCCCGCTCCAGGAGCCGGGCCACGAGCGACTGCAGGATCGCCACCTCGTCGGCGTAGCGCTGCGCGGACCCCGGCCGGCGCATGACGTACCGCAGCGCGATCCCCTTGAGCAGGGCGCAGTGCGCGCGCACGAGCGGCGGCACGAGCAGGTCGGCGGCGTAGCGGCGCAGCGGGGCCGGGCCGTGGCGCTCCCGGGTCGCCGTGACCGCCGCGGCGGCGAAGCGGCCGGTGAGCAGGCTGGTCATGCGCTTGAGGGCGATCTGCGCGGCGTGGCTGCCGTCGTAGTCGTCGAGCGGCTCGAACACGGGGTCGGCGAGCAGCTCCAGCAGGATCGCCTCGAGGTCGGCGGCGGACTCGTGGGAGTACGCGGCGGCGACGTCGGCGCACAGGGCCGCGCGCTCGCCGGCGTCGACCCGCAGCGGGGCGAGGTGCACGTACCCGCCGTGGATGCCGTCCTCGAGGTCGTGCACGGAGTAGGCGACGTCGTCGGCCCAGTCCATCACCTGGGCCTCGAGGCAGCGGCCCGGGCCGGCCTCGGCGCGCAGCCAGGCGAAGACGGCGGCGTCGTCCGGGTACACCCCGAATTTGCGGTTGCCCGGAGTGCGGAACCACGGGTACTTCGACACCGCGTCCAGCGCGGCCCGGGTCAGGTTGAGCCCGGCCTCCGGCACCTTGGCCTCGAGGCGGGTCAGCACCCGCAGCGTCTGCGCGTTGCCCTCGAAGCCCCCGCACGCCCCGGAGACGGCGTCGAGCGCGTCCTCGCCGTTGTGCCCGAACGGCGGGTGCCCGAGGTCGTGGGCGAGCCCGGCGGTGTCGACCACGTCGGGGTCGCAGCCGAGCCGGGCGCCCATCTCCCGGCCGATCTGGGCGACCTCCAGCGAGTGCGTCAGCCGGGTGCGCAGGAACGCGTCGGCGCCGGCCGTGTGGACCTGGGTCTTGGCCGCCAGCCGGCGGAAGCCCGCGGAGTGCAGCACGCGCGCGCGGTCGCGCTGGAAGGGTGTCCGGCCGTTGTCGGCGGACGTGGTGACCGAGTCTTTCTGGGGCTCCGGCACGAAACGCTGGACATCTGCGGTGGTCACGCTTCGAGCTTAGAAGAGTCCTCATCTCTGGGCGCCGGGATCGGTACCGGCGGCTCGGCCGGGGGTTCGCGGGCCGGCGGCTCGTTGAGCGCCTCCACCATCGGGGTCATCAGCACCTTGATCGCGGCGACGATCGGGATGGCCATGAGCGCGCCGACGACGCCGAGGATGGCGCCCCCGGTGAGCGCGGCGAGCAGGACCGCGACCGAAGACAGGTCGACGGTGTTGCGCAGCACGCGCGGCGCGATGAGGTAGTTCTCCAGCTGCTGGTACGCCACGAAGAACAGGACCACCACGACCGTCGACGTCACGTCGCCGGTGACCAGCGCGACGATGCAGCAGCCGGCCGCGCCGACGGTGGCGCCGATCATCGGGATCAGGTCGGTGAGCGCGACCCACACGGCCAGCGGCAGCGCGAAGGGCACCCCGAGGGCGATCAGGCACACGAACGACGACACGCCGGCGAAGAGGCTGATGATCAGGTTGCCGATCATGTAGCCGCCGACCTTGTCGACGACCACGTTCACCGCCTGCGCGGCGCGGGGCCGGCTCGACCGGGGCACCAGCCGGACCAGGCCGCGGCGGATGCGCGGCAGGTCGGCCATGAAGTAGATGGTGAGCACGGTGACCAGCAGGACGTTCACCAGCGCGCTGAAGATCCCGGTGACCACGCCGAGCGCGCCGCCGCCGACCTTGGCCGGCAGCGTCTTGGCCAGCTCGGTGAGCCGTTCGGTCAGCCCGTACCGGTCGGCGATCTCCCGGTAGGTCCGCGAGCGCTCCTGCAGCTCCTGCTGGTAGTGCGGGATGTTGGCGAGCAGGTCGCCGGCCTGCCCGACCAGGGGCGGCACCAGCGACCAGACGAAGCCGGCGAGCACCGCCAGCACCAGCACGCCGATGATGCCCACGGCGATCGAGCGCCGCACGCCGTGGCGGATCAGCAGCCGTACCGCGGGATCGAGGCTCACCGCCACGAACAGCGCGATGAGCACCTGGACCAGCACCTGGCGCACGGAGTAGACCGCGAACGCCCCCGCGGCCACCGTGAGCAGGCCCAGCCCCGCGGCGATGGCCAGCCGGTAGGTTTTTGTGAAGGTCATCGCTTCGGCCGGATGATGCAGAATTCGTTGCCCTCGGGGTCGGCGAGCACGACCCAGGCGTCATTCTGCTCAACGGCATCGACGTGCCGGGCACCCATGTTCACCAGCCGCTCCATTTCGGCGTCGAGGTCGTCGGGGCGAAGGTCGAGGTGAAGGCGGTTGCGGGCGCGCTCTTCATGGTGCTGGAGGGTGAAGACGATGCGGGGATGGCCGTCGGCGGCCGGGCCGATCACGACCTCGTGCGGGGCTACGCTCTCGACGCGGTGGTCGAGCACCTCGGCCCACCAACGGGCGAGGCGTTCCGGGTCGACGGCGTCCACGATCAGGGCGTACCAGCAACTCCCCATACACACCTCCGGTCGACGTGGGCACCCACCATACGCCGGGTGAACGGCCGTCGCAGCCGTGCGAAAAGCCGGGGGGGCCGGGCAGCTTAGTACCTTTCCGGACGCCTCAGGAGCCAAACGTGCGTATTGCAAAATTCAAAGGCTGATCAGCCAGACGAACGTGCCCGAAAGCACAGAGTAGTCGATCAATGAACGCGGGGTAACTTGCCCGGAGCGCATGGTTACGGGCCGGCGAACGGCCCCGCGCGTCCGCGATCAGCCAGTCAGGAGCAAGTGTTGCCTGCTATCGATGATTGTCTCCGCCGCGCCATGACCATCCGGGGTGCGATCGGGGCCAGCCTCATCGACTACACCACCGGCCAGACCCTCGGCCTCGAAGGCGGCCAGGAGAACGCCGCACCGCACGCCGACCCGACCGCCGCGGCCCTGGGCACGGCGAGCGTCATCCATGCCGCGATGCAGACCGCGGCCTACGCCCCGGCCGTTCCGGGGGACACGGTGGAGGACGTCATCATCAGCACATCGGCCGCGTACCACCTGATCCGGCCGGTACGCACCAGCTTCGACTCGCGACTGGTCCTCTACGTCTGGCTCGACCGCAACGAGGGCTACCTGGCCATGGCCCGCCGGCGCATCCGCGCGCTGGCCGACGACCTCGCGTGAACGCGGTCGCGGTAGGGGCGAAGGCGGGCGCCCCCGGCAAGCAGCCCCGGTTTCCCCGGGGTACCTCGCCCGCCAAGGCCCTCGGGCAGCTGGCCGTGCCGGTCCCGCGGCCGGGACTCGACCGGGTGCTGTTGTCCGGCCTGCAGTGGGAGATCGTCCTGCACGCGGACGGGCAGCGCACCCCGCAGGAGCTGGCGGGCCTGCTGGGGCGCTCGGCCTACGCCGTGACGCTGGACGTGCGTCGGCTCGCGGCGGCGGGGCTGGTCGTGCCGCCGCAGGAGCCCGACGAGAAGCCGCAAACAGCAAAAGCGGCGGCGGCGGTACCGCATGAGCCCGCCCCGGAACCGCCGGAGGAGTCGCTGCCGCAGCGCCTCCCCGGCACCTTCACGTTCGAGGAACCGGCCCCCGCCCCGGCGCGCCGGGAACTGCCGGCCGGAGTCAGCGCCCTGGCGGTGCTTCCGGGGGCGATCGACAAGGTGCCGGACGACTCGCTGCTGAAGCGGATCCGGGCGGCGCTGCAAGCGCTGCGGTAGGGCCGGCGCCCGCCGCGGCGGAAAGGAGGAGACGATTCGATGAGGACCGACGCGGAGCTACGCGGCGAGCTGCTCGCGGAGCTGGGCCGGCTGCGCAGGGCGGTACCGGAGATCACCGGGTGCCTGGTCGCCAGCACGGACGGCCTGCTCATCGCCGACGACGCCCAGGCGGTCATGGTCGAGGGCGTCGCGGCCCTGGCGGCGGCCTGCCTCGGCGTCAGCCAGCGCATCGCCGACAGTGCCGGTCACGAGGACTTTCAGGAGGTGCTCATCAGCAGCACGGGAGGGCACGTCGCGATGTACCTGGCCGGCCACGGCGCGGTGCTGCTGCTGCTCACCCGCGCCGACGCGAACGTGGCCCGGCTGCACCACGAGGCCCGGCGGGCCACCGCACTGGTGTCCCGGGTGATGGCCGACGCCGCGCTGAGCTTCGCGCAGTCCGTGCCGGAGCCGGCGGCATGGTGAGCCGCAACGGTGGACTGCACCGCAGATCCCGGCGAAGTACCGAATCTTCCCCCACTTCCCCCAGCCCAAAACTCTCGGAGGTAGCCATGGCGGACATGGAGACTGCACTCAAGGAACTCATGCAGATCGACGGCGCGGTCGGCGTTGCGCTCGTCGACTACAACAGCGGGATGGCGCTCGGCGTCCTCGGGGGGTCGAAGGACCTCGACCTGACCGTCGCCGCGGCCGGCAACACCGATGTGGTGCGGGCCAAGATGCGCACGATCGAGATGCTGAACATGAAGGACGGCATCGAGGACATCCTGATCACGCTGGCCAACCAGTACCACCTGATCCGCCCGGTGACCGGCCGGTCCGGCAAGGGCCTGTTCCTCTACCTGGCGCTCAACCGCCAGCGGGCGAACCTGGCGCTGGCCCGCCACACGCTGTCCCGCGTCGAGGACGACATGGAGGTCTGACCCCTCCACTGAGAAGAAGGCCGGGGCGCCGTTGCCCCGGCCTTCTCAGTGCTCACCGGGGACTCGAAACCCGGTGAACTTTCACCTGTGTCCGGCTCACATCAGCGGGAGTCGGACCCGGTGGTCTCGATGGCCGCGCGCCCGGCCTCCAGGCGGGCGACCGGCACGCGGAACGGCGAGCAGGACACGTAGTCCAGGCCGACCTCGTGGAAGAAGTGCACGGAGTCGGGGTCGCCGCCGTGCTCGCCGCAGACCCCGAAGTGCAGGTCGGGCCGGGCCGCCCGGCCCTCGTCGACCGCGATGCGGACCAGCCGGCCCACCCCGTCGCGGTCGATGGACTCGAACGGCGAGACGCCGAAGATGCCCAGCTCGAGGTACCGCCAGAAGAAGGCCCCTTCGACGTCGTCGCGGGAGAACCCCCAGCCCATCTGGGTCAGGTCGTTGGTGCCGAACGAGAAGAAGTCCGCGGCCTGGGCGATGTCGCCCGCGGTGAGCGCGGCCCGGGGCACCTCGATCATCGTGCCGATCTTCACCTCGACGTCGAACTCGCCGATGATCTTCTCGGCCTCGGCGCGGATCGTCTCCAGCTCCTGCACCGCGCCGACCAGCGGCACCATGATCTCCGGGTGGGAGTCCGGCACGGCCGCGGCCGCCTCGACGATCGCCCGGACCTGCATGGCGAAGAGGCCGGGGATGACCAGGCCGAGGCGCACGCCGCGCAGGCCCAGCATCGGGTTCTCCTCGTGCATGCGGCGCACGGCGTCGAGGAGGTCCTTGTCGCGCCCGGGGTCCTCGCCGCGCTCCTCGGCCACGGCGACCTTTACCGCGAGGTCCTCCAGGGGCGGGAGGAACTCGTGCAGGGGCGGGTCGATCAGCCGTACGGTCACCGGTAGTCCGGCCATCTCGCGGAACAGGTCGGTGAAGTCGTCGCGCTGCAGGGGGAGCAGCTCGGCCAGGGCGGCCTCGCGCTGTTCGGTGGTGCGGGCCAGGATGAGCCGTTCGACGAGGGCGCGGCGCTCGCCGAGGAACATGTGCTCGGTGCGGCACAGGCCGATGCCCTGCGCGCCGAAGCGCCGGGCCCGGGCCGCGTCCTCGCCGGTGTCGGCGTTGGTGCGCACCCGCAGCCGGCGGCGCTCGTCGGCGTGGGTGAGCAGGCGGTGCACCGCGGAGACCAGCGCGTCGGCCCGGGGGTCGAGGGTGCCCTCGAAGTACTGCACCACGGGCGAGGGCTGCACGGGCACCTCGCCGACGTAGACGCGGCCGGTCGTACCGTCGACGGAGATGACGTCGCCCTCCGAGACCACGTGACCGTCCACCGTGAACTGTCCCTTGTGGAGGTTCACGTCGAGCTGGTCGGCCCCGCACACGCACGTCTTGCCCATGCCGCGGGCCACGACAGCGGCGTGCGAGGTCTTGCCGCCCCGGCTGGTGAGGATGCCCTGGGCGGCGATCATGCCGGGCAGGTCGTCGGGGTTGGTCTCCCGGCGCACCAGGATGACCTGCTCACCCTCCTTGGCCAGGGCCACCGCGTGCTGGGCGTCGAAGACCGCCTTGCCCACGGCCGCGCCCGGCGACGCGCCGACGCCGCGGGTGAGCTGCTCCGGCGCCCCGGACAGGTCGAACGTCGGGAACATCAGCTGGGCCAGCTGCGCGCCGGTGACCCGCTGCACGGCCTCGTCGAGGTCGATGACGCCCTCGTCGACGAGGTGCGTGGCGATCACGAACGCGGCGGCCGCGGTGCGCTTGCCGACGCGGGTCTGCAGCATCCAGAGCTTGCCGCGCTCGATGGTGAACTCGATGTCGCACAGGTCCTTGTAGTGCTCCTCGAGCGTGGACATGATCGACATCAGCTCGTCGTAGCTGGCCTTGTCGCGCTGCTCGAGGTCCTGCAGCGGCATGGTGTTGCGGATGCCGGCCACGACGTCCTCGCCCTGGGCGTTGGCGAGGTAGTCGCCGTACACGCCGCGCTCGCCGGTGGCCGGGTCGCGGGTGAAAGCGACGCCGGTGCCGGAGTCGGCGCCGAGGTTGCCGAAGACCATGGCGACCACGTTCACGGCGGTGCCGAGGTCCGAGGGGATGCGCTCCTGGCGGCGGTACAGCACCGCGCGGTCGGCGTTCCAGGACCGGAACACGGCGCCGACGGCGAGGTCGAGCTGCTCGCGCGGGTCCTGCGGGAAGTCGCGCCCGGTGTGCGCGCGGAAGATCTGCTTGTACGCCCCGACGAGCTCCCTGAGGTGCCCGGCCGCGAGCCCGACGTCGTCGCGGGTGCCGGCGCGGTGCTTGGCGTCGTCCAGCGCGTGCTCGAACTCCTCGCCCGGCACGTCGCAGACGGTCTTGCCGAACATCTGGATGAGCCGGCGGTAGGAGTCCCAGGCGAAGCGCTCGTCGCCGCCCGCCTGCCCGGCCAGCCCGGCGACGCTGTCGTCGGTCAGCCCCACGTTGAGGACGGTCTCCATCATGCCGGGCATGGAGAACTTGGCGCCCGAGCGCACCGACACCAGCAACGGGTCGGCGGGCTCGCCGAGGCGGCGGCCCATCTTCTGCTCGAGGGCGGCGAGGTGCTCGGAGATCTCGTCCCGGCCGGGCATCTCGCCGGTCTCCAGGAACGCGCGGCAGGCATCGGTGGTGATCGTGAAGCCGGGCGGCACCGGCAGCCCCAGGTTGGTCATCTCGGCCAGGTTGGCGCCTTTGCCCCCGAGCAGGTCCTTGAGGTCCCGGTTGCCCTCTTCGAAGTCGTACACGAACTTCTGCACAACGCCTCCATACCCACTGAGCCCTCGTTTAGGTCCTGGGTGTGCGGGCCACCGTAAGTCGTGTTTCCGGTTCGCGGCCATGCCGGGTGACAAGTCTGACAAGAAACGGCACACCCTTCGATTCGCACTGCATTTGGGAGCGGTCCCACGAGCAGAAACACGCATCGGCACCCTTGAGAGCGCTCTCTTTTCGCTGTTTCGGGTCGATGCATTTTTATGTTTCGGCGACGCCGTTTCCGCGCACTTCCGCGCTTTTCGCGTTTGGGCCGCACCGTGGGGACGTGGGACCATCGGTGGCGTGTTGCAGCTCGGACCTCACACCGTCGACCCGCCCGTCGTGCTCGCCCCCATGGCGGGCATCACCAACGTGGCCTTCCGCCGGCTGTGCCGCGAACAGGGCGCGGGCCTCTACGTGTGCGAGATGATCACGACCCGGGCCCTGGTCGAGCGCAACCCGAAGACCATGTCGATGATCCAGTTCGCCGAGGGCGAGCACCCGCGCAGCCTGCAGCTGTACGGCGTGGATCCGGCGACCATCCGCAAGGCCGTGGAAATGGTCGTCGACCAGAACCTGGCCGACCACATCGACATGAACTTCGGCTGCTCGGTCCCGAAGGTGACCCGCCGTGGCGGCGGCTCGGCCCTGCCGTGGAAACGCCGCCTGTTCTCCTCGATCGTCAACTCGGCCGTCTCGGCCGCCGCTCCCGCGGGCATTCCGGTAACCGTCAAAATGCGCATCGGCATCGACGACGATCACCGCACGATGCTTGACGCCGGCCGCATCGCCCAGGACGCGGGCGTCGCCTGGGTCGCCCTGCACGCCCGCACCGCCGCCCAGCGCTACTCGGGCGAGGCCGACTGGTCGGCGATCGCCGAACTGAAGTCCGCCCTGAACATCCCGGTCCTGGGCAACGGCGACATCTGGGAGGCGACGGACGCGCTGCGCATGATGTCCGCCACGGGGTGCGACGGCGTCGTCATCGGCCGCGGCTGCCTGGGCCGCCCCTGGCTCTTCGCCGACCTCGCCGCCGCCTTCGCCGGCTCGCCGGTGCGGACCCTGCCCACCCTGGGCGAGGTGGCCGCGCTCATGCACCGCCACGCGTCTCTGCTGGTCGACTGGTGGGGCCGCGAACGCGAGGGCGTCACGGACTTCCGCAAGCACGTGGCCTGGTACCTCAAGGGCTTCCCCGTTGGCGGCGAGCTCCGCGCGGCCATGGCGACGTCGTCGTCGCTGGACGAGCTCGGCGCGCTGCTGGGGCAGCTGGCGCCGGACGTGCCCTTTCCGCGCGAGATCCTCGGCCAGCCCCGGGGGCGCACCGGCACGCCGGCGAAGGTCGTCCTGCCGCAGAACTGGCTCGAGGACCGCGACACCGACGAGGTCCCGGAAGGCGCCGAACTCGACGACTCCGGCGGCTGAGCGCCTACGGGTCGCGGCGCAGGGCGGCGGTCAGTGTGCGGAGCATCAGTACCGCGCTCAGCACCAGAAGGTTGTACCCGAACAGCTGGAAGAGGCCGAGCCCCGCCGACACCGACGGCCCGCCCTTGATACCCAGCAGCAGTACCGCCATGACTCCCGTTACCGCGCCCAGGAAGGCGAGGGTCACCTGCCGCACGAGGCCCGACACGTAGCGCCGCTCGCGTTCGTCGGCGAAGAGGCGTACGCCGACGCTGAGGCGGCCCTGTTCCACCGCGCTGGTGATCCGGTCCACGCGCCTGGGCAGGCGGCGCAGGAGTGGTAGCAGCTTCAGGGCCTCGTCCGTGGCCGCCTGGCGTAGTGACGGGGGGCTGAACCGGTCCGTCATGCGGTTCGCCGCGAAGGTGCGCGCCTCGTTGATGATCTCGTACTCGGGGGCCAGGACCTTCAGGGTGCCCTCCAGCGTCGCGACTGCGCGGAACACTGCGGCCACCGCCGGGGGTACGCGTAGGCCGTGGGCGCCGAGGATGCGGAAGAGGTCCACGAACATGTCCAGCCGCGGCGGTACACCCGGGGAGAGGTGGCTCGCCATGAACTGGCCGAGCGCCCGTTCGAGGGTCTGCTCGTCGAGCTCCTCCGGGCGGTCCACGACCTCGAGCAGCGCGTCGCTGAGGCCGGCGCGGTCGCGGCGGTCGACGGCGATGAGGAGGTCCTGCAGCGCCACCTGCACGTTGGCGTCGATCCGGCCTACGGTGCCGAAGTCGAGCAGTGCGATCCGGCCGTCGTCGAGGACGAAGACGTTGCCCGGGTGGGGGTCGCAGTGGAAAATCCCGTCGATCATGATCTGTTCGAGCATGAACAAGAGCAGCTCGGTGGCTCGGGCGGCGCCTTCGGGCGGTACCACCGCAGCCCCTAACGGCTCGCCGGAGAGCCGTTCCATGACGAGCACCCGCGCGGTGGACAGCTCGGCGTCGATCCGCGGGACGACGACCGCGGGGGAGACGGCCTCGCGGGCCAGTGCGGTGCTGCGCACGGCCGCCGTGTTGGCCGCCTCGACGCGGAAGTCGAGCTCCTCGGTGAGCGCGTCGGCGAAGCCCTGCGCGAGGTCCTCGATGCCGATCGCGCGGGCCCAGCCCATCCGCTGGTGCAGGCCGTGCGCGAGGGAGGTGACGATGTCGAGGTCGCGCTCGACCAGCGGCCGGATGCCCGGGCGCTGGACCTTGACCACGACCTCGGCGCCCGAGCGCAGGGTCGCGCGGTGTACCTGGGCGATGGAGGCGGCCGCGATGGGCTCCTCGTCGAAGGCGGCGAAGATGGTCTCCGGCTCGGTGCCGAACTCCTCGACGAGGACCTCACGGATCTGCGGCCAGGGGACCGGCGGCACCTCGTGCTGCAGCTGGCCGAGCTCGGTGATGAACTCGGGCGGCAGTAGGTCGCGGCGGGTGGAGAGCACCTGGCCGAGCTTGATGAAGGTGACTCCGCCCTCCTCCAGCGCGAGCCGCAGGTGCCGGGCGAGGCGGGCCCGGCCGCGACCGGCGACGCGGGGGCGGCGGCTGCGGAAGTACGGCCCGAGCCCGTGCCGCATGCCGATGGCCGCGATCTGCGTGTAGCGCCGCGACCGGGCGAGTCGTCGCCTCAGGCTCCGGACCCAGCTCACGGGCGTGCCTCCGGGCGGCACCACGAGCTCGGCGAGCATCAGGAAGGCCATCGTGACGAGCAGCGCGGCCCCGATGACCACGGTGAGCAGGAACGGGTGGCGCTCGACGCCGCCCACCCCGCGGGCCACGACGCCGGCCGTGAACAGCGCGACGAAGCAGGCCGCCGCGGTGCGGACGATGCCGATCCGGAGGCCGAGCAGCCGCCGGGCGCCGACCACGATCAGGCCGATCACCAGCAAGAGCGCGAGCGTGCCGAAGATGGCGAAGGGGAGCATGGTCGTGATCGTTCCAGAGCGCGTTGCTTCGCGTGGCCCGAAAGGTGCTCGAAACTTTCGATACCGGAGGCCCGGAACTGCTGCTTACACGCAGGATGCGGTCGGGTCATAGTGGGTCTGACGTGGGCTCCATCGGTCGGACGGTCCGCGTAATCTCCGGAAGTCTTCCGATAATTCTTGCCAGCCGGGCAATCTCGTGCTCATAATTTCGCTAGCTCGCGTTCGACGGTCATCGATCCAGGGTTCGCCCGCCCGCGACCCGGATGTCCCGGCCGCCGAGCGCATGGCCCGGCCGGTCCGTGCCTGGTGCGCGTCGATGCGCCCCGCATCGCCGGTCGAGCCGTCCGCCCGCCCCTCCGAGGAGGAAGCAATCCATGAACGACACCCCCGCGCACCCGACCGGTCACAGGCGCCGCCGCACACGGCTGCTCATCAGCGTGGCCAGCGCCGTGGTCCTGGCCGCGGCGTCGCTGACGGTCGCCGGCACCGCGCACGCCGAGGCCGACCGGACCGTCACCTCGAACACGACCGGTACCCACAACGGCTACTTCTTCTCGTACTGGAAAGACAGCGGCAACGTCACCATGAACCTGGGCGCCGGGGGCAGCTACAGCGTCCAGATGAACGGCATCAACAACTCCGTGGTCGGCAAGGGCTGGAACCCCGGCTCCACGTCCCACACGGTGAACTACTCCGGATCCTTCAACTGCGGCGGCAACTGCTACCTCGCCCTGTACGGCTGGATGACGAACCCGCTCGTCGAGTACTACATCGTCGAGAACTTCGGCTCGTACAACCCCAGCAGCGGGGCCACCCGGCTCGGGTCGGTCACCAGCGACGGCAGCACCTATGACCTGTACCGCACCCAGCGCGTCAACCAGCCCTCGATCCAGGGCAACGCGACGTTCTACCAGTACTGGAGCGTCCGGCAGCAGCACCGTACCGGCGGCACGATCAACGTGGCGAACCACTTCAACGCGTGGCGGCAGGCCGGCCTGACGCTCGGCAGCCCGAACTACCAGATCATGGCCACCGAGGGCTACCAGAGCAACGTGAGCTCCAACATCACCGTCAGCGAGGGCTCCGGCGGGGGCGGCAACACCGGCGGCCCGACCGGCGGACCCACCACCGGCGGCGGCGGGGGCGGCGGCTGTACGGCGACGCTGTCCGCGGGCCAGAAGTGGGGCGACCGGTACAACCTCAACGTCGCGGTGTCCGGGTCCAGCAACTGGACCGTGACGATGAACGTCCCGTCGCCGGCGACGATCAGCTCGACCTGGAACGTCAACGCGACCTGGCCGAGCCAGTACGTGATGGTCGGCAAACCCAACGGCAGCGGCAACAACTTCGGCGTCACGATCATGGCCAACGGGCAATGGACGTGGCCGTCGGTCTCCTGCAGTTCCGGGTGACGCCGCGGATCTGAGCACGGCATGCGTGGCGCGGCGGCCGAGGGCCGCCGCGCCACCGTCCTAGAACTCCTCCCAGGTGGCGGGGTCCTGCTTGACCGGCAGTTGCGCGACCGAGTCCACGGCGGCCATGTCCTCGCCGGTGAGCTCGAAGCCGAACAGGTCGGCGTTGGCCCGCTGCCGCTCCGGGTCGGAGGAGTGCGGTACCACGGTGAGGCCGCGCTGCACCAGCCAGCGGAGCACGACCTGGGCGGGGGTGACCCCGAGCCGGTCGGCCGCGGCCACGATCCCGGCGTCCTCGAGCACGCCGGTGTTGCGCTCCAGCGGGCTCCACGCCTGCACGACGGTGCCGCCGCCCTGCACGGCCGCCACCAGCTCGGGCCGCGCGTGCGACGGCGAGACCTGCAGCTGGTCGACGGCGGGGACGATGCCCGTCTCGGCGACGACGGCCGCGATGTGCTCGGGCAGGAAGTTGGAGACGCCGAGCGTGCGGATCAGGCCCTCGCGGTGCAGGTCGGCCATCTCGGCGTACGAGTCGGCGTAGCGCCCGACGGCCGGCAAAGGCCAGTGGATGAGGTACAGGTCGACGTAGTCGAGGCCGAGGCGCTCCAGCGAGGCCTCGAGGGCGGCGCGGGTCGAGCCGCGGCCCTGGTCGGAGCCGCGGAGCTTGGTGGTGACGAACAGCTCGGCGCGCGGGAGGCCGGACTCGCGCACGGCGGCGCCGACCGCGTCCTCGTTGCCGTACGACGCCGCGGTGTCGACCAGCCGGTAGCCGGCGGCGAGCGCGGCCAGGACGGCGTCGGTGGCCGCGCGGCCCTGCAGCGGCCAGGTGCCGTAGCCGGCGACGGGCATCCGGTGGCCGGAGTTCAGCGTCACGGTTGGGATCTGCATGGTCCAACCCTACGGACTCAGCAGCGCCGCCAGGCCGTCCAGCAGGCGACCCAGCCCGAACTCGAACAGGGTGTCCAGCTCGTAGTCCACCGCGTCCGGGCCCAGGGCGGCCAGCCGGGTGAAGGCCGGGAACGCGCCGCCGGCCGTGATCCGCGCGAACCGGGCCTCCTGGGCCGTGAACCACTCGACGTTGTCCACGCCCGTGTCCTGCTCGGCGTTGGCCTCCCACTCCAGGTTCACCGCCGTGCCGCGGACGTGGCTGGCCAGCATCATCGTGGCGTGCATGGCCACCGGCAGGGCCATCCCGGCCCGCTCCAGGGCGGCCAGGTTCCACTCCGTGTGGGCCATGGCCCGCTCGGCCATCGGCGGGCGGGTGAACGACATCACCTCGGCCACCCACGGGTGACGCCGGTAGACGCCCCACTGCAGCCGCGCGGACGTCGCCAGGCTCGCGCGCCAGCCGGTCGACGGGTCGGAGCCGGGCAGCGGGGCCTCGGCGAACGCCGCGTCCGTCATCAGCAGCAGCAGCTCCTCCTTGCCGGCGACGTGGCGGTACAGCGTCATGGTCGGCATCCCGAGCGCGGCGGCCAGGCGGCGCATCGACAGCGCGGTCAGGCCGTCGGTGTCGGCGAGCCGGATCGCGGTCGCCACCAGCCGGTCCGCGGGGGAGGGCGCCGCGGACGCGCGGGCGCGGGGGCGGCGCGCCACCACGGTGCCGATGCCGGGCTGGGGCTCGACCAGGCCCTCCTGGCGCAGCGCGGTCAGCGCCTTCGTGGCCGTCGCCATGGCCACGCCGTAGGTCCGCATGAGCTCGCGCGTGGACGGGACGCGGTCGCCCGGGCGCAGGTCGCCCGCGGCGATGGCGGTGCGGATCCGCGCGACGATGCGCTGGGAAGGGGGCTCGGGCTGCACTAGTGCACACCCTACCGTCGCTCGCGCATCGTTGAGCGCCCGGACGCGGTGTTCGTACGGTGTACGCATGACGAGGGTACTGATCTGCGGCGCGAGCATCGCCGGGAACGCCGTGGCCGCGCCGCTGGCCCGCGCCGGGTGCGAGGTGACGGTCGTCGAACGGGCGCCGGGGATCCGGGCCGGCGGGTACGCCGTCGACATCCGCGGGGTGGCGCTCGAGGTCGCCGAGCGCATGGGACTCGCGGCGCCGGCGCGGGAGTGCGGTACCGACACCGAAGGGACGAGCTTCGTCGACGGCAGCGGCCGGCGGATCGCCACGCTGCCGCTCGGGTTCGGGGTGCTCGACCCCGCCGACATCGAGATCATGAAGGGCGACCTCACCCGGCTGCTGCACGCGGAGGTGCCCGCGGGGGTCGAGTGGATCTTCGGGGACACGGTGGCCGAGGTGCACGGGGGCGACACCGTGACGGTCCGGCTCGCGAGCGGCGGCGTGCGGGAGTTCGACTACGTGGTCGGCGCGGACGGCATCCATTCGCGCATCCGGGAGCTGGCGTTCGGGCCTTCGCAGCGGTACCTGCACCACCTCGGCAGCGTCAGCGCGGTCTTCACGGCCCCGAACGAACTGGGCATCGAGCGCTGGCAGCTGGTGTACTCGATGCCGGGCCGGGTGGTGAGCGTCAAGACCGACCGGGGCTCGGACACGGTGAAGGTGACGCTGCTGTACGGCGGCCCGATGCCCCCGCGCGACCGCGCCGAGCGGGTGCGCGGCGTCGAGGCGGCGTTCGCCGGGGCCGGGTGGGTCGTACCGCGGCTGCTGGAGCTGATGCGGGCCGCACCCGACCTCTACGTGGCGCCGAACGCCCAGGTCAGGATGCCCGGCTGGACGGCCGGGCGGGTCGCGCTCGTCGGCGACGCCGGCTACGCCCCCTCCTCGCTCACCGGGCAGGGCACCGGCATGGCGCTCGTGGGGGCGTACCTGCTGGCCGGGCTCATCGCGCGGAACGCGGACCTGGCCGGGTACGACCGCGACCTGCGCGAGTTCGTCGACGTCAACCAACGCGCCGCGCTCATGCCGGCCCGGGCCTTCGCGCCGAAGTCCGAGCTCGCCGTGCGGCTGCAGCACCTCAGCATCCGCATGCTGCCGTACCTGCCGGGGCGGAACCTCATGATCGCGGCGATGACCCGCGAGGCGCGCCGCGCGGCCGGCGCCCTGACACTGCCCGCAGTAATCTCCTGACCCCAAAGGGTTTACTTCAGATCCGGTTTGATGCGTCGATGTAGGGGTGCAAGGTCGGCCGGACCCGGGTAGGCGCGCGATGGGTGATCGTGATGCGGCGATGGCCGCCATCCGCTCCGTGTACCTCATCACCGGCCGCATCAACACCGGCACCACGCTCGCCGAGACCCTCCAGCTGATCGTGGACGCGGTGGTCGACGGCATCGGGTTCGCCGTCGCCGTGGTCAACTACCTGCACCCCGAGGGCGAGTACGAGGCGGTCGCGCTCGCCGGCTCCGAGGAGGCGCGCGCGACGCTGCTCGGGGCGCGCTACCCGGCCGAGGTGCTCGACGAGTACCTCGAACGCGCGGAGGCCTGGGGGCAGCTGCGGTACCTCCCGCACGAGCGGCACAGCGCCCACATCCACTCCTGGGTGCCCGACGAGGTGCCCGGCGGCGACGGCGTGCCCGAGGAGGAGCGCTGGCACCCGCTCGACGCCCTGTTCGCGCCGCTGCGGGCGCCCGACGGCGAGCTGGTGGGCATCCTCGGCGTCGACCTGCCCGCCGACGGGCGCCGGCCCGGGCCGCTGCAGCGCGAGCTGCTCGAGATGCTCGCCGCGCAGGCGGGCATCGCGATCAACAACGCCAACCTGGTCGAGGCCCTGCAGCGGGAGCGCCGGCACCTCGCGGCCAGCGAAGAGGCCTTCCGGCTGGCCTTCACCGGCGCCGGTACCGGCATGTGCATGATCGGCGTCGACGGCGCGACCCAGGCCCGGCTGACCCGCGTCAACCCCGCCCTGTGCGAGCTGCTCGGCCGGGCCGAGGCCGAGCTGCTCGAGCGGCCCGTCGCCGACCTGCTGCACCCCGACGACCTCGACCTGGCCCGGCTCGCCTTCGCCGCCGCGACGACCGGCAAGGGCATCCCGGTGCGCGACTACGAGATCCGCTGCGTGCGCGGCGACGGCGCCGTGATCTGGGTCGCCACGACGCTCTCGCTCGTGGCCGGGCCGCCCGCCTTCGGCATCCTGCAGGTGCAGGACATCACCGGGCGCAAGGCCGCCGAGGCCGACCTGGTGCGCCGCGCGTCCCTGGACCCGCTCACCGGCCTGGCCAACCGCGACGCCCTGGCGTCCCCCCTGGCCGCCGCGGTGCGCCGCGCCCGCGCCGGGCGGGGCGACAGCGCGCTGCTCTTCTGTGACCTCGACGACTTCAAGTCGGTGAACGACACGCTCGGCCACGACGCCGGGGACGCGGTGCTCATCGCCGTGGCCCAGCGGCTGTGCGCGCTCGTGCGGCCCGGCGACACCGTGGCCCGCCTCGGCGGCGACGAGTTCGTGGTGCTGACCGAGGACGTGGCCGGCCTCGACGCGGCCGGGGTGGCCGCGCTCGTCGACCGGGTCGAGCGCGCGGTCGCGGCGCCGGTGGTGCACGACGGGCACGTGCTGCGGGTGCGCGTCAGCGTCGGGGCGGCCGTGATCGATGCCACGGTGGGGGATGCGGGCGCGGCCCTGCGAACCGCCGATCGGGCGATGTACCAGGTGAAAGGCTACCGCCACGGGCGCGGGATGACCGATCGGGTGACAGCGCACGGTGAGCGTTCCGGTGCACCGGGTGGTATGCCATTGGTCCGGCTGGCCGAGGGCTGAACGGCCGGTTAGTGTCGGATGGTCTGCCGCGGTCGACGCACCCCGAACAGCGGGGTCACCGCGCAGGCGCCGTCGAGCCGCGCCGTCCACTTCGGCGTCGCGGGCCGGGGACCCATCGCAGTCCTTGGGGTGTATCCGTGACCGAGTCACGGTAGGGCGAATCCTCCCGTCCGAACCCGTCAGCTAACCCGGTAGGCGGCACCGGAAGGAGAACCACGCGTGCTCGTCGACGCCCTGTGTCGTCTGTCTCCCGGACGGGTGATCGCCAGGACCTGAGCCTGGCCTGTCACACCCGTTGACCGTTCGCCGCCGCCGCGCGATCCCTTTGGCACCACGGGATCGTGCCGATGGCGCGCGCCCGCATCCGTCCGAGGAACCCATCTTGCTGAAACCGCTGTCGCTCAAACCATTGCCACGCCAGTTCCAGCCCCGGCATCGCCGGGCCCTGCAACCAGTCAAGCCCGCGGTCGTGTCGGCCGTCATCCTGTCCGCAACGCTGCTCGCGTCCGGCTCGGCCGGCCGCTCCGCCGCCGGCCCGCCCGGTTCGCCGGTCGCCGTCGCCGCGGCCCCCGCGCCCGCCTACGCCCGGGACGCCTCGCTCGTCGTGACCGAGCTCGACGGGCAGGCCACGCTCGGCGACGCGCCCGCGCCGGCCACGCCGCCGCCGCCCGCCCGGCCGCGGCCGGTCGCCGGGCTGGACCAGACCCAGATGAACAACGCCGCCGCCATCGTCAAGCAGGGCCGCGCCCAGGGCGTGCCGGACAAGGGCCTCGTCGTCGCGGTGGCCACCGCGATGCAGGAGAGCGACCTGTACAACGTGGCGAGCCCGACCGTCCCGTCCTCGATGAAGCTGCCGCACGACGCCGTCTCGACCGACCACGACTCGATCGGGCTGTTCCAGCAGCGCGCGAGCCAGGGCTGGGGCAGCGTGCCGGAGCTCATGGACCCGGCGCACTCGGCGATGCTGTTCTTCAACGCGCTCGCCCGGGTGCCGGGCTGGCAGGGGATGAGCGTCACGGGTGCCGCGCAGGCGGTGCAGCGCTCCGCGTTCCCGGGGGCGTACCAGAAGCACGCCGACCGGGCCGGGCAGGTGGTCGCGGCTATCGCCTGATTTTTCTCAGAGCTACCGCGGCGTCCGCGGTGGTCCGGACCGTAACTCCCGTGGCCTCACCGTCCGCCGTTGGTCACGGCGGTTCCCGGCCGGTGGCCGGTGAGGTTTCGGGCGGGGAAGCGGCCGGTACCGGGGTCGACGCGGGCGCAGGCGGGACCGGGGCCCGGGGGGCGTTGAGGGCGAGCGTCGTCACGACGGTCAGCGCGAGCGCGGTCGCGGCGCCGGCGGTCGCGGTCCGCCGAAACCGGCGCCGGCGGCCGTCGGCGACCACGCGGGCCAGGTCGACGCGGGAGGCCGGGGCCTCGTCACCGCCGTGCATGAGGCGCCGCAGCTGCCGGTCGTTCATCGTGTCCTCCCCGCGTCCAAAGGGTCCTCGAGCAGGCGCCGCATCGTGGCGAGCGCGGCCGAGGTCTGGCTCTTGACCGTGCCCGGGGCGCAGCGCAGGACCCGCGCGGTCTGCTCGACGGACATGTCGCAGAAGAACCGCAGC
Source organism: Dactylosporangium sp. McL0621 (assembly GCF_049995355.1). Lineage (NCBI taxonomy): Bacteria > Bacillati > Actinomycetota > Actinomycetes > Micromonosporales > Micromonosporaceae > Dactylosporangium > Dactylosporangium sp. McL0621. The sequence goes on along the minus strand of NZ_CP188259.1, from coordinate 11,209,940 downwards.
ACCAGTACCGCGCGCTGGCGGTGCGGCAGCCGCGCGAGCGCCGCGTGCAGCTCCAGCCCTTCCGGTACACCTTCCAGCGCGACGTCCTCGGCGCACCGCTCCGGCAGCCGGTCGACGGGCGACTCCCGCGCCGCCCAGCCGCGGCGCCGCTCGTCGATGAAGCGGTGGACGAGGACCGTGCGCACGTACGCGTCGACGTTCCCGGCCCGCCGGATGCGCCGCCAGCGCACGTACACGTCGGTCAGGGTGCGCTGGACGATGTCGTCGCCGCGGGTCCAGTCGCCGCACAGCAGGTACGCGGCGCGGCGCAGCCCGGGCAGTCGTTCCCGTACGAACTCGTGAAACTCATCCTCGATGGCGTCGGCCATACCCCTTAGGCGTCGGCGGGGCCCGGAACGGTTCGGCGGTTGCGGCGGGTCTTGTGCTTTACCGCGCGGTCGCGCGGGTCCGTGCTTACCGCGCGGCCTTGTGCTTTACCGCGCGGTCGCGCGGGTCCGTGTTTGCCGCGCGGCCTTGTGCTTTACCGTGCGGTCGCGCGGGTCCGTGCTTGCCGCGCGGGTCTTGTGCTTTACCGCGCGGTCGCGCGGGTCTGTGCTTGCCGCGCGGGTCTTGTGCTTTACCGCGCGGTCGCGGTGGCTCGGCGGGCCAGGGCGACCAGCTCGGCCACGGCGGCGGGGGAGGGCGAGGCGAGATCGAGCGTGAGCAGCGCCTGGGAGAGCAGCTCGTCGGCCTGGCGGCGGCACCACTCGCGGGCGCCGGACTGCTCGATGGTCTTCGCGGCGCGCTCCAGGTCGGCGTCGCTCAGGCGGGTGCGGCCCTCGAAGAGCGCGGCCAGCTCGTCGGCGCCGGCCGCGATCGCCGCCGCGACCGGCAGCGAGCGGCGCCGGCGGCGCAGGTCGGGCCCGATGCCCGCGAGGTCCTCGGTGAACTGCACGGCCAGGCCCAGGCGCACGCCGAACAGCCGCAGCCGCTCGACCTGGGCCGGGTCGCCGCCGCCCGCGGCCGCGCCGAGGGCGCACGCGCAGCCGAACAGGGCGCCGGTGCGCTGCTCGACCATGGCCAGGGTGTCGCGCAGCAGGTCGGTGCGCTCCTCGCCGGCCGGGGTCGCGCCCGGGCGGGTGTCGCGCAGGGCCAGGGAGGCGTGCTGGCCGTGCAGGAGCTCCTGCACGGTATCGCCCAGCACGCGCAGCATCGCCCGGTCGGGGCTCGCCTGTCCGGACCGCTGCCGGATGCGCGCGGGGCTGCTGCGGGTGGGGTCGCCGGTGGCGATCACGTCGAAGGCCAGCGCCAGCAGCGCCTCACCGCCCAGCGAGGCGGGCTCGGCGCCGACCACGCCCCAGGCGGTACCGTCGGCGTGCTCGTCGACCAGGTCGCGGCGGATGGCCGACCAGTGGTGCATGAGCTCGACCGCGACCGCGGAGGGCACGGCGTCGTGCGGGTCGCCGCCGACCGCGTCCGCGCAGACCAGGGTCAGGGCGCTGCGCACCGAGACCGCCGGCGCGTCCACCCCGCCCCAGGTGAGGTGGTGCCAGCCCAGCTGCAGCTCGGCGACCTCCCGCGACGGCTCGGGCAGCCGCCCGATCGCCGTGCGCAGGGGCGGGTCGACAAGCCTCCCGGCCCAGCGCAGCACGTCGTCCGTGGTCCTCAGCACGATGACCACCGCGGTCGCACCACCCATCGCAAATCGCACAGTCAGCGGGTACTGGAAGATCGGGCCGCGCCGATGCGGCCGCCGGGCTCTCGTGAGCCTGGTCAAGTATGCCGGTGCCGCCGGGCGGACATGCCGGATTCCGCAATGGAGGGGTCATGTGGCGAAGACCGCGGTCGCCCGTACGGTGCGTGTCGGGACAAAATCCGCGTGTCGCGCCGCCGGTCGTGCTGGGTCCACAGTAGATGGTCCGGTCCAGGGCCATAGGGCCGCACCTTCGCGCCGGGTGCCGCCCGGAGGGGCGGTGCGGCCGCGCGAGTCGTAAATTGTCGTAGCCGCGAGGCAGGATAGGCGTGGACGGACTGGGGGAGGTGGCGGTTGGCCGGCAAGATCAAGGACGAGGACATCGCCCTGGTCCGGGAGCGCACGTCGATCGAGGACGTGATCTCCGAGCACGTCACGCTGCGTTCGGCGGGCGGCGGCAATCTCAAGGGGCTGTGCCCGTTCCACGACGAGAAGACCGCCTCCTTCAACGTCTCACCGACCCGCAACGTGTACTTCTGCCACGGCTGCGGCGCCGGTGGCGACGCGATCAAGTTCCTGATGGACCACGATCACCTCTCGTTCGTGGAGTCCGTCGAACGGCTCGCGTCCCGGGCCGGGCTGCAGCTGCACTACGTCGAGGCCGGCAGCGCGCCGGTGCGGCCCAGTGGCCAGAAGCACCGGCTCATCGCCGCGCACGCCGAGGCCGCGCGCTTCTACGCCGAGCAGCTCGGCACGCCCGGGGCCCGCAAGGCGCGCGAGTTCCTCGCGCAGCGCGGGTTCAGCAAGGAGGCGGCCGAGCGCTACGGGTGCGGCTTCGCGCCCGAGGGCTGGGACAACCTCGCCAAGCACCTGCGGGTGAAGGGGTTCTCGGCGACCGAGCTGACCACCGCCGGGCTGTGCCGCGAGGGGCGCTCCGGCGGGCTCATCGACCGGTTCCGGCGCCGGCTGGTCTGGCCGATCAAGGACATCGCGGGCGAGGTCATCGGCTTCGGCGCGCGGAAGCTGTTCGACGACGATGACGGGCCGAAGTACCTCAACACGCCCGAGTCGCCCCTGTACAAGAAGTCGCACGTGCTCTACGGCATCGACCAGGCCAAGCGCGAGATCGCCAAGCAGAGCCGGGTCGTCATCGTGGAGGGCTACACCGACGTGATGGCCTGTCACCTGGCCGGCGTGCCGGTGGCCGTGGCGACCTGCGGCACCGCGTTCGGCGGCGACCACATCTCGGTGCTGCGGCGGCTGCTCATGGACGCCGACGGCTACGGCGGGGAGATCATCTTCACCTTCGACGGCGACGCCGCCGGGCAGAAGGCGGCGCTGCGCGCGTTCGAGGACGACCAGCGCTTCGTCGCCCAGACGTTCATCGCCGTCGGGCCCGACAACATGGACCCCTGCGAGCTGCGCCTGGCCAAGGGTGACGCGGCCGTGCGGGACCTGGTCGCCGACCGGCAGCCGCTGCTCGACTTCGCGCTCCGCTCGGTCATCCAGCGCTTCGACCTCGACACCGCCGAGGGTCGCGTCGGCGCCCTGCGGGCCACGGCGCCGCTGGTCGCCAAGATCAAGGACCGGACGCTGCGGCCGGAGTACGCGCGCAAGCTCTCCGGTGACCTCGGCATGGAGCTCGAGACGGTGCAGCGGGCGGTCGCCGCGGCGGCCAAGGGCGCGGTCGACCCGATGCCGCCCCCGCAGCAGCGGCGCGTGCTCGCCCCCGACAGCGCCGAGGCGCTCGTCGAGCGGGAGGCGCTGAAGCTCGCGCTGCAGGAGCCGGTCCTCGCGGGGCCGATGTTCGATGCGATCGGCCCGGAGATGTACACGCACCCGACCTACGCCGCGCTGCGCACCGCGGTGCTGGAGGCGGGCGGCGCGTCGAGCGCGACCGGCGGCGCGGTCTGGATCGAGCAGGTCCGCGAGGCCTGCCTGGACCTGGCCTCGGGCGCGACGGTGGCCGAGCTGGCGGTGGAGCCGCTGCGGCTGGACGGCGAGCCGGACCCGCGCTACGTCGAGGTGACGATCAACCGGCTCCAGCTCATGGCGCTGAACCGGACGATCGCGGAGCTCAAGTCGAAGCTGCAGCGGATCAACCCGGTCAGCAGCGCCGACGAGCACCTGCGGCTGTTCAGCGAGCTGGTGTCGCTGGAGCAGCACGCGCGGGCCCTGCGCGATCGCGGCGCGAGCCGCTGGTGAGCCGGTCGGGCATCTTGAACGAAACGAGGTCATAGTCCGTGTTCGGGTTCTTGCAGCGCAGAAGGCTGCCCGCCGAGCGCCGGCCGAAGCTCGGGCCGGACGAGCGCGTCGTGGCGTGGGCGGGCGCGACCGGCGACAACGTCCTGGTGGCGACCAACCACGGGCTGTGGCTGCCCGGCGCGGACGAGCGGCTCGGCTGGCACGAGATCCACAAGGCGACGTGGTCCGGGCGGCAGCTCGCCGTGATCGCGGCGCGGGAGGTGCCGGTCGCGGACGGCGACTACGCGGTGATGGAGGAGCTGCCGCCGCTGGTCGTCACGCTGCTCGACCCCGACCGGGTGCCCGAGCAGGTGCGCGTGCGCGTCAACAAGTCGATCGCGCACACGTCGCACCATCCGCTCGAGGAGCTCACCGGCGCGCGGGGCGGGGTGCGCGTCGTGGGGCGGCGGGTGCCCGGGGTCAACGGGCTGCGCTGGACGGTGCGCTACGACGAGGGCGTCGACGCGTCCGCGCCCGGCGTGGCCGAGTACACGGCGGAGCTTGTCGCGTGGGCGAGGTCAGGCGTCGGCACGGTCGCGTGAGCGCGGCCGGGACGTCGGGCGGCGGCGCCGCCCGGGACTGACGGCGAGGCGCACCACGACGGAGGGAAGTCAGCCGTCGGCACGGTTGCGTGAGCGCGGCCGGGACGTCGGGCGGCGGCGCCGCCCCGGGACCGACGGCGAGGCGCACCACGACGGGGGCGAAGTCAGGCGTCAGCGCGGTCGCGTGAGCGCGGCCGGGACGTCGGGCGTCGGCGCCGCCCGGGGACTGACGGCGAGGCGCACCACGACCGGGGCGCCGTCAGGCGTCGGCTCGGTCGCGTGAGCGCCGCCGGACGAGGCGCACGACGACCGCGGTGACCAGGGCGACGTCGAGGAACGCGCCCGGCACCTTCGTCTTCGTGGCCAGGCCCAGGCTGTCGGGCAAGGTCAGGAACGGCAGCGCGACCACCGCGACGTGCACGCCCGTGCGCAGGCGCCCGGTGAGCTCGGTGCCGGCGAGGACGGCGATGCCCGCGAGCGCGTACCAGGCGTAGAAGACCGGGCCGAGCACCGCCGTGGCCAGCATCGCCAGGCCGGCCGCGGTCAGCACGGCGTCGATGTCGGTGCGCCGGCGCAGGGCGCGCAGCCAGAGCCACAGCAGCAGGGCGGCGAGGACCGCGAAGCCGATCGCGCGGGCGGCGGCGACGACGGTACCGAACGCATCCGGCCGGCCCGCGACCCGCAGCACGTAGCCGGCCGCCATGCCCACGCCACTCGGGATCGACAGCCACTGCACCAGCCCCGCGGTCGCGCCCAGCGCGCGCAGGAAGCCCAGCCCGTGGCCGGTGACGGCGGCGAGCAGCGCGTAGGTCGCGACCGTCGCGGCCACCGAGATCGTGCGGCGGCGCAGGACCGGCAGCAGCAGTACCGCGAACGGCAACGCCACCAGCGCGGTCACCTTGACCGCGGCGGCCAGCCCGAACGCGATCCCGGACAGTCCGGCCCGGTCGCGGGTCGCGAAGACGAAGCCGGCGAGCACGAACCCGGCCACGAGGATGTCGTTGTGCGCGCCCGATATCACGTGTACCAGCACGAGCGGGCTGGCCGCGAGGACGGCGTTGCCGTCGGTGAGCCGGTGCGCGGCCGCCACGCAGAGCACCAGACCGAGGATCGCGACGAGCCGGAACAGCCCGACGGCGACGAGCAGGTGCCCGTGCGCGAGCCAGGCCACGGCGCCCGAGATCGCGAACCACAGCGGCCCGTACGGCGTCGGGGTGTCGCGCCACAGCGGCGGGACCTCCGACAGCCAGGTGCAGGGCAGCGCCGACGGGCCGTGCTCGTAGAGGTTGATGCCGGCGTCGAAGAGCTGACCCTGGCAGGCGTACGCGTACACGTCCAGCGCGCCCATGGGCGGCGCGACCAGCAGCGGCAGGCTCCACAGGGCGGCCGTGACCAGGAGACTCCGGGGCTGCTCGCCGCGCAGGTGCCACCAGGCGTAGGCCAGCATCAGCAGCGCCACGAACCACACGCAGACGCCTGTCACCCAGGCGGCGTCGTGCGTCCCGGGCTTGCCGGCCAGGAATCCGCTCAGCGCCAGCAGGGTTGAGGCGGCCAGCCCGAGCCATCGCACCTGGGCATCCTAATGGCCCCGAAAATTGTCGTACCCCACGGCTAGGGTCGGGTCGTGGTCGAGAACAGGGCATTGATAGCGGCGACGGCACTGGTCAAACGATTCGGGGATTTCGCGGCTGTCGATGGCATCGATGTCCGGGTGGCGGCCGGGGAGGCGTTCGGGTTCCTGGGGCCCAACGGCGCCGGCAAGTCCTCCACGATGCGGATGATCGGGTGCGTGTCGCGGCCCACGAGCGGGCGGCTGAGCATCCTGGGCCTGGACGCGGCCCGGGACGGGCCGGCGATCCGGGCGCGGCTCGGGGTGTGCCCGCAGCAGGACACCCTCGACCCGGAGCTCACGGTGCTGGAGAACCTGGTGGTCTACGCGCGGTATTTCGGCATACCGCGCCGCCTCGCCCGCGAACGGGCCCGGGAGCTGCTCGACTTCGTGCAGCTCGGCGACCGGTCCGGCGACAAGGTCGAGCCGCTGTCGGGCGGCATGAAGCGGCGGCTGACGATCGCCCGGGCGCTGGTGAACGAGCCCGACCTGGTGCTGCTCGACGAGCCGACGACCGGGCTCGACCCGCAGGCCCGGCACCTGGTGTGGGAGCGGCTCTTCCGGCTCAAGCAGCGGGGCGTGACGCTGGTGCTGACCACCCACTACATGGACGAGGCCGAGCAGCTGTGCGACCGGCTCGTGGTGATGGACAACGGCCGGATCGTCGCCGAGGGCTCGCCACGGGAGCTGATCGCGCGGCACTCGACCCGCGAGGTGGTGGAGGTCCGCCTCGACCTCGACAACAGCGACGCGCCCGACAAGCTCGACGGGATCGGCGAGCGGGTCGAGGTGCTGCCCGACCGCACCCTCGTCTACACCGAGGACGGCGACGCCGCGCTGGCCGAGATCGCCGCGCGGGGGCTGCGGCCGTCGAGCACGCTCGTGCGCCGCGGCTCCCTGGAGGACGTGTTCCTGCACCTCACCGGCCGGACGCTGGTGGAGTGATGGGGACGCTCGCGGTGTTCGAGTACCACCTGGTGTCCTACCGGCGCATCTGGCGCGGGTCGGTGCTCAGCTCGTTCGCGCTGCCGGTGATGTTCCTCGTCGCGATGGGGGTCACCGTCGGCGGCTACGTCGACGCGCGCCCGTCCGGCCTCGGCGCGCCCTACCTCGACTGGATCGGGCCGGGGCTGCTCGCCTCGACGGCGCTGCAGGTCGCGGTGAACGACGCGACCTGGCCGGTGTATTCGATGTTCCACTGGATCCGCAGCTACCACGCGATGCGGGCGACTCCGGTGACGTCGGCCGGGATCCTGCGCGGGCACCTGCTGTACGTCGGGCTGCGCGTCGGCGTCGCCACGCTCGCCTTCCTGCTCGTGCTGCTGCCGTTCGGCGCGCTGCACTCGTGGTGGGCCCTGGCGACGTTCGCGCCGGCGATCCTGACCGGGCTGGCGTTCGCGGCGCCGTCGTTCGCGTTCGCCGCGGCGGTGGACAGCGACGGGTACTTCGCGGTGCTGTTCCGGCTCGTGGTGGTGCCGATGACGCTCTTCGCCGGGGTGTTCTTCCCGGTCGGCGGGCTGCCGGCGCCGGCCCGCGCCCTCGCCTACGCCTCGCCGCTGTGGCACGGGGTCGAGCTGTGCCGCGCGGCGACGCTGGGCACGGCGACGGCCTGGGGCGTGTGGGCGCACACCGCGGTCCTCCTCGCCTACGCCGCGGTCGGCTACGCCCTCGCCGTGCGCGGGTTCGCCCGGCGGCTGGAGGACTGAGCGATGCTGCTCGGGGGCGCCCTGTCCGTGGCCGCGCGCAACGTGGCGGCGGCGCGGCACATGACCTACTGGCTCGTGCTGGTGTCGGGGTTCGCGGAGCCGATGCTGTACCTGTTCTCGATCGGGGTCGGCGTCGGCCGGCTCGTCGGCGACGTGCCGATCGGGGGCGGGCGGGCGGTGTCCTACGCCGAGTTCGTGGCCCCGGCCACGCTGGCCGCCTCGGCCATGACGGGCGCGATGGCCGAGACGGTCATGAACTTCTACGGGAAGCTGAAGTTCATGAAGCTGTACGACGCGACGCTGGCCACGCCGGTGACGCCGCTGCAGCTGGCCTCGGGCGAGCTGCTGTGGGCCCTCGCCCGCGGGGCCTTCTACTCGGCCGCGTTCCTCGTCGTGATGGTCGTCCTGGACCTCACCACCTGGGCGCGGGCCCTGCTCGCCTTCCCGGCCGCGATGCTTGTCGGGTTCGCGTTCGGCGGGCTGGGGATGGCGGTGTCGACGTTCCTGCGCTCGTGGCAGGACTTCGACTACGTGAACGTGGGGCAGTTCGCGCTGTTCCTGTTCAGCGGGACCTTCGCGCCGCCGGCGGGCTACCCGCCGCTCGCGCGCGCGGTGGTGGAGCTGACGCCGCTGTTTCACGGGGTGGAGCTGATTCGCGGCCTGAGCCTGGGCGTGTGGTCGTGGGGTCTGGCGGGGCACGCGGCGTACCTGGTGGCGCTGGCCCTGGCCGGCCTGTGGCTGGCCGGTCGCCGCCTGGGCCGGCTGCTCCTGACGTGACCCGGCCGCCGCCCCGCCTGGGCCGCTGCTTCCGACGGGACCTGCAGCCGCCCGTCTGGGCCGCCGCTTCCGACGGGACCTGCAGCCGCCTGGCTGAGCCGCTGGTTTCGACGTGACCCGGCCGCCGCCTGGCTGGGCCGCTGCTTTCGGCGTGATCGGCCGCCGCCTGGCTGGGCCGCTGCTTTCGGTGTGGCCCGTCCCGGCCTGTCTGGGCTGCTGCTTCCGACGGGACCTGCAGCCGCCTGGCTGGGCCGCTGCTTTCGACGTGATCGGCCGCCGCCTGTCCGGGCCGCTGCTTCCGGTGTGGCCGGCGCTTGGGCGGCTGCTCCTGGCGTGACCCGCCGGCGGTGGGCGGTGCGTATGAAACGCTCACCCGCCGGCGGTGGTTGGTGTGCCGGGAGCGCTCACCCGCCGCAGTGGTCGGTCGGTATGGGAGCACTCACTCGCCGTGGGCGGGCGCCGTGTCCCGAACGTTATGGTGCGCGATTCGCCCCGATTTTGGCGCTGGTGATGATCTCGCCATAGGCCTCTTGAGCTGCTGTGATGTTCTTATTTCTGGAACGGGCGAACTTCCGTTGGAATCAGCAAAAGTTTGGTAACGGGCGCCAGAAGGTCTAGACGGGGTTCTCGGCAGCGCCTAGAGTCTCGACGCAACACGGGTGTAACGCGGGCCACACAGGCCGGCAATCATCCCGGTTCCGGCGGTGTGGTGGTGTTGCCGCAAGTCGCGGTGCGCCAGGGGACTGCGACCTGACGAGGAGGTGCCTCAATGAACACGGTCAGCGCCATCGACAACCCGGTTCAGTCGCGCCTGCTCCGGCTGTTGCGGGACACCGGGGCACTGTCGCGGGCCGAGCTGGCGGACCGTCTCGAGGTACCGCGGCCGCGGCTGCTGGCCGACCTCGACGCGCTCGTCGCCACCGGGCTGATCCGTGAGGCCGGGCCCGCGGCCAGCCGGGGCGGGCGGCGCTCGACGCTCGTGGAGCTCAACCCGGGGCTGCGCTTCGCCGCGGTCGACCTCGGGGCCAGCTCGATCGACGTCGAGATCACCGACGGGCGGCTGGAGCCCCTCGCCGCGTACGGGGAGCCGGCGGACATCCGCTCCGGACCCAAGGTCATTCTCCAGCGCGTCAACGAGATCCTGCACAAGTTCCGGGCCGAGGGCGCGTACGAGCGCCTGAACGCCATCGGGATCGGGGTGCCCGGGCCGGTCAGCTTCCGCGACGGCGTGCCCGTGTCGCCGCCGATCATGCCCGGCTGGGACCGGTTCCCGGTGCGGGAGGCGCTCGGGCGCGAGCACAACTGCCCGGTCGTCGTCGACAACGACGTCAACATCATGAGCATCGGCGAGCGCTACGGCGGCGTCGCGCACTCGGTCGACAACCTGCTGTTCCTCAAGGTCGGCACGGGGATCGGGTGCGGCATCTACCTCAACGGCGAGGTGTACCGGGGCACCGACGGCTGCGCCGGCGACATCGGCCACATCCAGGTCGACAGCCACGGGCCGGTGTGCTCGTGCGGCAACGTCGGCTGCCTGGAGGCCCTCTTCGGCGGCGGCGCGCTCGCGCGGGACGCCACGGCGGCGGCGCGCAGCGGTGCGTCGCCCGCGCTCGCGGACCGGCTCGCCGCGGGCGGCTCGGTGACCGCCAAGGACGTCGCCGACGGCGCGGCCGAGGGCGACGTCACCTGCATCCGGCTGATCCGCGACGGCGGACGGCGCGTCGGCGGGGTGCTCGCCGGCCTGGTCAGCTTCATCAACCCGTCGATGATCGTGGTCGGCGGCGGCCTGGCCGGGCTCGGGCACATCCTGCTCGCCGAGATCCGCAGCGTGGTGTACCGGCGCTCGCTGCCCCTTGCGACCGGCAACCTGCCGGTCGTCCTGTCCGAGCTCGGCCCCCGCGCCGGCGTTGTCGGCGCCGCGGTGCTGGCCAGCGAACTCGCATATGGACGGCCATCATGACAGATCCCCCGGCACCCGACCGCGAAGAAGTCCTCCGCCTCACCGACGTCGTCAAGACCTTCCCCGGCGTGCGCGCGCTCGACGGCGTGCAGCTGGAGGTCCGGGCGGGCGAGGTGCACTGCCTGCTCGGGCAGAACGGCGCCGGCAAGTCCACCCTCATCAAGGTGCTCGCCGGCGTGCACGCCCCGGACTCCGGCGAGGTCCGGTGGCTGGGCGAGCCCGCCTCCTTCGGCAGCCCGCAGGCCGCCATGAAGGCCGGCATCGCCACCATCTACCAGGAGCTCGACCTCGTCGACGGGCTCAGCGTCGCCGAGAACATGTACCTCGGCCACGAGCCCGGCACCGCCGGCTTCGTCGGGCGCCGCACGATGCGCCGCGGCGCGGCCGCGATCCTGGCCCGCCTCGGCCACCCGGAGATCCCGGTCGCCCGGGAGGTCGGCAAGCTGCCCGCCGCCGCGAAGCAGATCGTGAGCATGGGCCGGGCGCTGTCGCGGGAGGCGCGGCTGCTCATCATGGACGAGCCGAGCGCCGTGCTCGCCCACGACGAGGTCCAGAACCTCTTCCGGATCGTGCGCGGGCTCACCGGCCAGGGCATCGCGGTCATCTACATCTCGCACCGCCTCGACGAGATCCGCGAGATCGGCGACCGGGTCACGGTGCTCAAGGACGGGCGCACCACCGCCGCGAACCTCGACGCCAAGACGACGCCGAACCGCGAGCTGGTGAGCCGGATGACCGGGCGCACCATCGAGTACGTCTTCCCCGAGCGGCCGGCCCCGAAGACGGGCAGCCCGCTGCTGCTGCGGGTCGACGGGCTGACGCTGCCGGGCCGGTTCGCGGACGTGTCCCTGCGTGTCCACAGCGGAGAGATCGTGGGCATCACGGGCCTCGTCGGCTCGGGCCGGTCCGAGGTCCTCGAGTCCATCTACGGGGCGCGCCGGCCTTCCACCGGTACCGTCGAAATGCTTGGAAAAAAGGTTCGCAAGGGCAGCGTCAACGCGGCCGTGCGGGCCGGCATCGGCATGGCGCCCGAGGAGCGCAAGAGCCAGGCGCTGCTGCTGGGCGAGCCGATCTACCGCAACGTCACCCTCGCCGGCTTCGCCCGCTACGCCCGCGGCGGCTTCACCGACGCCGGCCGCGAGCGCGCCGTCGCCGAGGACGTCACCCGCCGCCTCGACCTGCGCCCGGCCGACGTGCGCCGGCCGGTGCGGACGCTCTCCGGCGGCAACCAGCAGAAGGTCGTCGTCGGGCGGTGGCTGCTCGGCGGCACGAAGCTGCTGCTGCTCGACGAGCCGACCCGCGGCGTCGACGTGGGCGCGCGGGCCGAGCTGTACCAGGTCATCCGCCGCCTCGCCGACGAGGGCGTCGGCGTGCTGCTCGTCTCCAGTGAGGTGCCCGAGGTGCTCGGCCTCGCCGACCGCGTGCTCGTCATGCGGGAGGGCCGGCTCGTGCGCGAGGCGCCCGCCGGCGAGCTCGACGAAGACACCGTGCTCGACCTGGTCATGGCCGGGTCGCTGCTCGACGGAGCCGATCTGACGAGCATTAGCCCCGAAGGGACCGCCGTATGAGCACCGCCACTGAACCGGTGGACGTCCATGACGCGCCCCGCGTGACCGCGCAGGGCTGGTGGCAGCGCGAGAGCGCGGACCACGCCAAGCGCAACCTGGCCCTGATCGGCGTGCTGCTCCTGCTGCTGGTCATCGGCGCCATCACCAAGCCCGAGATCTACCTCGACGCCGAGCGTCTGTGGAACAACGAGCTGACGGTACTCACCCAGGCCTCCAGCATCGGGGTGCTGACCATCGGCATGACCTTCGTGATGATCAGCGGCGGCATCGACCTGTCCGTCGGGGCGCTGCTCGCCCTGGCCAGCGTCTGGTGCACCACGGTCGCCACGCAGAGCTACGGCACCTTCTCCATGCTCTTCGCCGCGGTCGCGGTCGGCGCGGTGGCGGGCCTCATCAACGGCGGCCTGATCGCGTACGGCCGGCTGGTGCCCTTCATCGCGACGCTCGCGATGATGCTGTCGGCCCGCGGGCTCGCCCAGAGCATCTCCGGCTCGCAGACCCAGATCAACCACGACGCGTTCATCAACGGCTTCGCCACCACCAAGCTCCTCGGCGTGCCGGTCGTGGCCATCATGTTCCTGGTCGTGGTGGTGCTGGGCTGGGTGCTGCTGAACCGGACCACGTTCGGCCGGCGGACCATCGCCATCGGCGGCAACGCCGAGGCCGCCCGGCTCGCCGGCATCAACGTGCGGCTGCACACGGTCCTGCTGTACGTCCTGTCGGGCGTCTGCTGCGGCATCGCGGCCCTCATCGTGGTCTCGCAGACCACCTCCGGCAGCAACACCCACGGCGACCTGTACGAGCTCGACGCGATCGCCGCCGCCATCATCGGCGGCACCGCGCTGACCGGGGGCCGCGGCACCGTCGTCGGCTCGCTGCTCGGCGTGCTCATCTTCACGCAGATCACCAACCTGTTCGTGATCAACAATCTGCAGACCGACGCCCAGCGCATCATCAAGGGCGGCATCATCGTCGTCGCCGTACTCATCCAGGCGTTCCCGGTCATCTCGCTCTGGCGCCGCCGAAAAGCGTCCTAGCGCCGCCGCAGGGTCCCTGCACTGCTCGAAAATCCCACGCTGCCGTCCACGCCGGGACGGTCGCGCCGTTCCCCACACCCAAAAACACCCCAATTTGGAGGTCGTGATGAGCGACATGTCCCGCCGCCGGCTCCTGCTCGGCGGGGCCGCCCTCGGCGCTGGTGCGCTGCTGGCCGGCTGCACGTCGAACGACACGAAGGACAGCGAGCCGCAGACCAACACCAAGGAGGGCAACGCCGCCAGCGAGGCCCCCGGCAAGGCCGTCACCATCGGCTTCTCCGCCCCGGCGGCCGACCACGGCTGGATCGGCGCCATCACCGCCAACGCCAAGGCCCAGGCGGCGAAGTTCTCCGACGTCACGCTCAAGGCGGTCGACGCCGGCAAGGACGCCCCCGCCCAGATCGCCGCGCTGGAGACCCTGATCGCCAGCAAGCCGGACGCGATCGTGCTGCTGCCGCAGGACGGCGCCCAGCTCACCGCGATCGGCAAGAAGGCCATGGACGCGGGCATCATCGTCATCAACCTCGACCGCGAGTTCTCCGACTCGGCCGCGTCGTTCTGCCTCATCAAGGGCGACAACTACGGCATGGGCGTCGCCGCCGGGCACTACGTCGGCGAGAAGCTCAAGGGCAAGACCGACGCGGTCATCGGCGAGATCCCCGGCATCGACGAGCTGCAGCTGACCAAGGACCGCTCGAAGGGCTTCGCCGACACGCTCAAGACCTACGGGCTCACCGTCAAGCACCGCGTCGCGGCCGGCTTCACGGTGCAGACCGGCCAGTCCGCCGCGGCGAACCTGCTGCAGGCCGCGCCGAAGCTCGACGCGGTGTGGAACCACGACGACGACCAGGGCGTCGGCGTGCTCGCCGCGATCCAGCAGGCCGGGCGCAAGGAGTTCTTCATGGTCGGCGGCGCGGGCTCCCGCGACGCGATGGACCACATCAAGGCCGGCGACACCGTGCTCACCTCGACGGTCACGTACCCGCCGTCGATGGCCTCGTCGGCGATCATCCTGGCCCGCCTCGCGGCCCAGGGCAAGGGCATGGGCGACCTGGTCGAGCTGCAGGTGCCGAAGCTGATCGTGCTGCAGTCCGAGACGATCACCAAGGACAACGTCGACAAGTACCTGCCGCTCGGCTTCAAGTCCTGAACGACCGCACTTCAGAAAGGAACCGCCAGTGTCCAGTCAGGAGCTGCGCGTCGGCATGGTCGGGTACGCCTTCATGGGGGCCGCCCACTCGCAGGCGTGGCGCACCGTGAACCGGGTCTTCGACCTGCCGGCGCGGGCGAGCATGGTCGCCGTCTGCGGTCGCGACGCGGCCCGGCTGGCCGAGGCCGCGGCCCGGCTCGGCTGGGCCGAGGCGGTGACCGACTGGCGCGAGCTGATCGCCCGGGACGACATCGACGTCATCGACGTGTGTACCCCGGGCGACAGCCACGCCGAGATCGCCATCGCCGCGCTCGAGGCGGGCAAGCACGTGCTCTGCGAGAAGCCGCTGGCCAACACCGTCGACGAGGCCCGGGCGATGGTGGCGGCCGCGGCCAAGGCCCGGGCGGCCGGGGTGCGCTCGGCCTGCGGGTTCAACTACCGCCGCGTGCCGGCGGTGAGCCTCATGCGCAACATGGTCGCCGCGGGCCGGCTCGGCGCGATCCGCCACGTCCGCGCCGCCTACCTGCAGGACTGGATCGTCGATCCGAGCTTCCCGCTGGTGTGGCGGCTGCAGAAGGAGAAGGCCGGCTCGGGCGCGCTCGGCGACATCGGCGCGCACATCATCGACCTGACCCAGTTCGTCACCGGGCAGCGCATCACCGGCGTGTCCGGGCTGACGGAGACGTTCATCAAGGAGCGGCCGCTGCCCTCGTCCTCGACCGGGCTGTCGGCGTCGGCGGCTTCGGGGCCGGCGGTCCCGGGGTCGGCGGTCTCGGCGGCCACGGGCGAGGTCACCGTGGACGATGCCGCCTTGTTCATCGCGCGGCTCGACGGGGGAGCGGTGGCGACGTACGAGGCGACGCGGTTCGCGACGGGGCGCAAGAACGGGCTGCGGGTGGAGGTCAACGGGGAGCACGGCTCGCTGGCCTTCGACCTCGAGCGGCTCAACGAGCTCGAGTTCTTCGACGCCACCCGGCCCGCGGCCGAGCAGGGCTGGTCGCGCATCCTGGTGACGGAGGGCGAGCACCCGTACCTCGGCGCCTGGTGGCCGCCGGGGCACATCATCGGGTACGAACACTCCTTCACCCACGAAATGCGCGACTTCATCGAGGCAGTCGCGACGGGCGCCGACCCGACGCCGTCGTTCGAGGACGCGCTGCAGGTGCAGCTGGTGCTCGACGCGGTGGCGCGCTCCGACTCGTCGTGGATCAGCGTCTCGTGAGCGGTTCGGAGCGAAGCGGAGAGGCCGCTCACCCGGAGGGCTTTGTGCCGGGGCCGCAGCGAAGCGGAGGCCACGGCATGAGCGACCCGTACGCCCCCACGCCCGCGGACCGGTTCCCGGCCGGGCGGCCGTCATGAGCGACCCGTTCGCTCCGACTCCGGCCGACCGGTTCTCGTTCGGGCTTTGGACCGTGGGCTGGCAGGCTCAGGACGTCTTCGGCTCGGCCTCCCGGCCGGCGCTCGACCCGGTCGAGACCGTGCACCGGCTGGCGGAGCTGGGGGCGTACGGCGTCAGCTTCCACGACGACGACCTGATCCCGTTCGGCAGCGACGAGACCGTGCGGGACAAGCTCGTGGCGCGCTTCCGCGAGGCTCTGGACGACACCGGGCTCGTGGTCTCGATGGCGACCACGAACCTCTTCGGCCATCCGGTCTTCAAGGACGGCGCATTCACCGCCAACGACCGCGCCGTCCGCCGGTACGCGCTGCAGAAGGTGCTGCGCAACATCGACCTCGCCGCCGAGCTGGGCGCGCCCACCTACGTGCTGTGGGGCGGCCGCGAGGGCGCGGAGTCCGGGGCCGGCAAGCAGATGCGGGCGGCCCTGGACCGGTACCGCGAGGCGATCAACGCCATCTGCGCCTACATCCGCGAGCGCGGGTACGACATCCGCCTGGCCATCGAGCCCAAGCCCAACGAGCCGCGCGGCGATATCCTGCTGCCCACGATCGGCCACGCGCTCGCGCTCATCTCCACACTCGACGAGCCGTCCCGGGTCGGGCTCAACCCCGAGGTGGGCCACGAGGAGATGGCCGGGCTGAACTTCGCGCACGGCATCGCGCAGGCGCTGTGGCACGGCAAGCTGTTCCACATCGACCTCAACGGCCAGCACGGGCCCCGGTTCGACCAGGACCTGCGCTTCGGGGCGGGCAACCTGCGCGGCGCGTTCTGGACGGTGGACGTGCTGGAGAACAGCTCCGGCTACCCGACCGCCTACGCCGGCCCGCGCCACTTCGACTACAAGCCCCCGCGCACCGAGGATGCCGACGGCGTCTGGGTCACCGCGGCGGCCTGCATGCGCAACTACCTGATCCTGCGTGAGAAGGTCCGCGCGTTCCGCGACGACCCGGAGGTGTCGGCCGCGCTGGCCGGCGCTCGCGTCGATGAGCTGTCGGTGCCGACGCTGCTGCCGGGCGAGTCCGTGGCGCAGCTGCGGGCCGAGGAGATCGACATCGACGCCGTGGCCGCGCGCGGGATGGCGTTCGAGCGCCTCGACCAGCTGGCGATGGAGCATCTGCTGGGGATTCGGGGCTGAGTCTGCTTCGCCGGGCCCGGTGGCGAGGGACCGCCCGCGGTTGCGCCCCGCGGGCGGGGGTACCTGGCCCGGTGGAGAGCAGGACCGGAGCGCCGGTGCGGTGCCCTTAGCCGGGCACCGCGCCGGGCCCCGGGGAACAAGTACGACCGGTGCGGGTGCCCTCATTCGGGTGACGCGCCGGGCTCGGAGACAAAGTACGACCGGAGTGACGGTGCGGCGCCAGCCAGGCGACGTGCCGGGCCCGGACAACTTCACACACAACACGACATGACAGCGCGGCGGCGCGCGCACATCCGGCAACGACGCGATCGTGAGGAACTGTCATGACCATCCGCTCGTGGCTCGCCGCCGCTACGGCCAGCCTGATCGCCGTGCTGAGCGTGTTGCTCGCCGTCCCCGCCAGGGCGGCCGACGCGCCGTACAAGGTGCTGGTCTTCTCCAAGACGGCCGGCTTCCGCCACTCGTCCATCCCCAACGGCATCGCCGCCGTGCAGGCCCTGGGCGCCGCCAACAACTTCACCGTGACCGCCACCGAGGATGCCAGCGCATTCACCGCGAGCAACCTCGCGCAGTTCCAGACTGTCGTTTTCCTGTCGACCACCGGCGATGTGCTCAACGACGCGCAGCAGACGGCGTTCGAGGCGTACATCCGCGGGGGCGGCGGGTACGTCGGCGTGCACGCGGCGGCCGACACCGAGTACAGCTGGCCCTTCTACGGAACCCTGGTCGGGGCCTGGTTCTCGTCGCACCCGGCGATCCAGCCGGCGACGGTGAGCGTCGAGGACCGCGCGCACCCGGCGACCGCGCATCTGAGCGCGACCTGGACACGAACGGACGAGTGGTACAACTACCAGACGAACCCGCGCGCGAGTGCGCATGTGCTCGCCTCGCTCAACGAGTCGTCGTACTCGGGCGGCACCATGAACGGCGATCACCCGATCACGTGGTGCAAGACGATCGACAGCGGGCGCTCGTTCTACACGGGCTTCGGGCACACCGAGGAGAGCTACACGGACTCGGCGTTCGTCGCGTTGCTGCTCGGCGCGATCCGGTACACCGCCAAGCGTGTCGACGGCGACTGCTCGGTTGCGTCCATCCCGCCGTCCACGGCCGTGCAGGGCGAGTCGTTCACGTCGACCAGTGGCGTGCAGATTGCGACGCACACTCCTGCAGTCGGGGGTAGGACAGCCGGTTTCATCGACAACGGCGACTGGGCCGCGTACAACGGCGTGGCGCTCTCCTCGGCCAAGGGCATCACCGTGCGTGTCGCCTCGGCCGGCGCCGGCGGCACGATCGAGGTCCGGGCGGGCTCGTCGACCGGCACCCTGCTCGGGACCGTGACCGTGCCCGGCACCGGCGGCTGGGAGTCGTACCGCGACGTGTTCGCGACGTTGTCCAGTTCGACGTCCACATCTGTCGCTCTGGTGTTCAAAGGCACCGGCGGCTCGCTGTTCGACGTCGACCAGTTCACGATCGCGCGCACCGCGCTCACCCGGCAGGGTGAGGGATGGACGTCCACGAGCGGCATGCAGGCGGCCGCGCACGCGGGCGCCACGGGCGGGCAGACGGCCGGCTTCATCGACAACAACGACTGGGCCGCGTACGGCGGCGTGTCGCTGAGCGCGGTCGCCGGCGTGCGCGTGCGCTGGTCGTCCGCGGGGGCGGGCGGCACCATCGAGTTCCGCGCGGGCTCGCCGACCGGGGCGCTGCTGGGGACGTTGCCGGTGACGAACACGGGCGGATGGGACACGTTCCGGGAGGCCGCGGTGCCGCTGTCGGCGTCGACGGCCCAGGCGCTGTACCTCGTGTGCCACGGCGGCACGGGCTCGCTGTTCGACATCGACGAGTACACCCTGATCGGCTGACATTCGTCGGCCGTCGCTGGCGGGGGAGGGGCCGAGACGCCGACCGGCCCCTCCTTCGGGACCCGCCCGCCCGGACATTGCTCCGCGCACGGCCCTCCGGTTCGGTGACGCCGACTCCGGACCGGTTCGCCGTCGCGGCGTCCGGGCGGGCGGGCAACCTCTTCGCTTCGGCCCTGGCTGCTTCGGCCCTGGCCGGCCGGCAACCTCTTTACTTTGCGCCCCGGCCCGCTTCGGCCCCGGCCGGCCGGGCGGGCGACCTCTTTTGCTCGCCGCCCCGGGCCGCTTCGACCTCGGCTGCCCGGGCGGGCAACCTCTTTTGCTTTGCTGCCAGGTCTTTTAGGATTGGCTCGTGGGGGCGCAACCCACTGTTGGTTTACGTCGTAAATTTCGCAGGTATCCCTCGCGCCTGAACCTTCATTCCGGAAGGACAGCACTATGGCGCGTCCAATCACGCTCTTCACCGGTCAGTGGGCCGACCTGCCGTTCGAGGAGGTCTGCCGCCTGGCGTCCGAATGGGGCTACGACGGCCTCGAGATCGCCTGCTGGGGCGACCATTTCGAGGTCGACAAGGCCCTGGCCGACGAGTCCTACGTGGACCGGAAGCGCGAGACGCTGGCGAAGTACAACCTGAAGGTCTGGGCGATCTCCAACCACCTGGTGGGCCAGGCCGTCTGCGACCACCCGATCGACCAGCGGCACCAGGGCATCCTGCCGGCGCGCATCTGGGGCGACGGCTCGCCCGAGGGCGTACGGCAGCGGGCCGCCGAGGAGATCAAGGACACCGCGCGGGCCGCGCGCAAGCTCGGGGTCGACGTGGTCGTCGGCTTCACCGGCTCGTCCATCTGGCACACCCTGGCCATGTTCCCGCCGGTACCCCCGGAGATGATCGAGGCCGGCTACCAGGACTTCGCCGATCGCTGGAACCCGATCCTCGACGTCTTCGACGAGGTCGGGGTCAAGTTCGCGCACGAGGTGCACCCCAGCGAGATCGCGTACGACTACTGGACCGCCAAGCGAACCCTCGAGGCGATCGGCCACCGGCCCGCGTTCGGCCTCAACTGGGACCCGTCGCACTTCGTGTGGCAGGAGCTCGACCCGGTGAACTTCATCTTCGACTTCGCCGACCGCATCTACCACGTGGACTGCAAGGACGCGAAGGTGCGCACCGGCGACGGGCGCCGCGGACGGCTCGCGTCGCACCTGCCCTGGGCCGACATGCGCCGCGGCTGGGACTTCGTCTCGACCGGCCATGGCGACGTGCCCTGGGAGGACTGTTTCCGGGCGTTGAACGCGATCGGGTACAGCGGCCCGATTTCGATCGAATGGGAGGATGCCGGCATGGATCGCCTGGTCGGCGCCCCCGAGGCGCTGCGGTTCGTCCGCGGCCTGGCCTTCGACGCGCCCGCGGCCGCCTTCGACGCGGCCTTCTCGTCGTCCTCCTGACGCCAATGGCCGGCTCGGGTGCTCCCGGGCCGGCCATTACACGATCGGGTGTACCGCTAGAAGCTGGACCCCGTCGACGGCGTCGTCGGCGTTCCGGTGGTCGCCAGATCCCGCTCGATCGCGGGGTTCGGCGACGTGTTCAGCAGACGCTGTCCGACCTCGGTGTCGGCGAAGCGGCTGTTGGCCAGCTTGTCGGTCACCTTGGTCTTGCTGTCACTGTAGAGCCGCGTAGCCTGCTCCTGGACGACCCCGGCGGCTTCCTGCACCGTCGGGCTCTCCTTGATCTTCAGAGCAGTGGCCTTGAGCTCCTCATACTTCTCCCGACCAGCCCGGGCACCGAGCACAAAGCCCGCGGCCAGTCCGCCGAGGAACAGTAGCTTGCCGCGCATAGCGACGACCTCCTTCTGACGGCGCGGGATCATCGTTGCCAGGTGCGCGCCGCCTGTGTTGACATACCCGCCCATCGTCGTCCCGACACATGGATCTTGCCTCGGTTTGCCGATCTCCGGCACCCGAACGGGGATACCCGGTGGCGAAGACCCCCGAGTCGTGCTGTACTCTTTCCCGGTCGCCCTCGAACAGAGGGGGATGCACGATCCCGCGTAGCTCAATTGGCAGAGCAGCCGGCTGTTAACCGGCAGGTTATAGGTTCGAGTCCTATCGCGGGAGCCCTTCAGGCCTCTTCGGAGGCCCTTTTCATGTCTGTGCCCGTTTCTGGGCGGCATTGCACTTGCGCGGCTCGGTAAGCTTGCGACGCTCGGGGCGGTAGCTCAGCAGGTTAGAGCTGGGGACTCATAATCCCTTGGTCGCGGGTTCGAGTCCCGCCCGCCCCACCGTGTGAGGCAGTGCGCGAACCGGGGTGCCCAACGGCACCCTGAACACGGGGACAATCTGATAGTCATCGGTGATGCGGACTTCCGCGACCAGACGCTCGATGAGGGCCTTCCGCTCGGCGGGGGAGCCCTCGGTGATCGCGTGGCTCAACTCGCGCCGGATGCCCTCCAGGGTGGCCGGCTCGGGCATGGTCGGCTCGTCTTCGATCAGGTCGGTGATCTCGTCCCTTCGCGCCTTTAGCGCGACGGTTTCCTGTTTGAGCGCTTTTACCCTTTCGCCGGTTGTTGAATCGTCGGGAGTGCCTGCCTCGAACGCCGGGGCGGTTGCCGCCTACCCACTGGCCTTTCTACGCTTTGGCGGCCATTCCGTTGATGACTCGGTCGATGATGGTTTCGCGCTCGAACTCGGCGAAGACGCCGAGGAGCTGCACGAGCATGCGGCCGATTGAGGTCGAGGTGTCGAACGGCTCGGTGGCGGACACGAACGCGACGCCCGCCTCGTCGAGCTTGCCCAGGAGGTCGAGCAGGTCGGACAGGCGGCGGGTGAAGCGTCGACGCGGTACACGAGCAGGATGTCGAACCGGTCGGCCTTCGCGGCTCCGAGCGCCCGCTGGAGGCCCGGCCGGTCCGTGTTGGCGCCCGATGCGTCGTCCGTGAAAGGTTCGCCGACAAGCGTCCAGCCGGGCTGCGAAGCGACATACGAACGCAGGCTTGCGAGTTGTGCGTCGATCGAGAACGGCTGGCGCTCGTCGTCGGTGGAGCGCCGGACGTAGATGGCGACCCGGCGTTCGTGGACAGGTCGTCCAGCGGTGGCCGGGTTTCGGCGTACTTGGCGGCGGTGCGCCGTTCACCCGGTGTGGCTACGCGCACGCCGACGCCAGACCAGGACCAGCAGTGCCGCGAGCACAAGGACGGCGATCGCGGCGATGCTCCAGCCGAGCGCGGATCCCTTGCCGGTCATGATTGACGCGAGACCAGGCCCGGCGGAGTGATCAGCGGCGCCTTCGCCGATATGGTCACCGGACAGCACGACATCGTTGCCGTCGCCGCCGGTGTAGCTGATCGTGTACCCGTTGATCGTCGCGCCTTCGGGGAGGCCGTCGAAGGCTCCCTTCACGGGGCCGGTGCCGGTGTTGTCGATGACCGTCTTCGTCTGGTCAGGGGCGAGCCGCAGCGCGCCGGCGAGGGTCACGTTGCCGGACACGGTCAGTTTGTCGGCGACCAGGGACCCGCTCGGCTGCTGGATGTAGTCGCCGCGGACGGTGAGCTGCCGGGCTGACACGGTGCCCGCGTTCGTGACCGGGGCCTCGATCGTGCCGGTGGCGTCGAGCGTCGCCTTGTCCTGCACCACCAGGCCGGTCGCGCGGATGGACGCGGTGTCCGCGCCGAGGCGCAGCGTGCCGCCCCCGACGATCCACGCGCCGGTGATGGTACTGACACCGGTGAGGGTGAGGGTCTCCGGACCGGTTTTCGTCACGGTTGTGGCGCCGGTGCCGGTGATGGCACCGCCGAAGGTGGTGGCGGTGCCGGCGTTGACGGTCAGGTCGCCGGTGATCGCGACGGAGCTTCCGGTGGTACCGGCAAGATTGTTGATCTTTTGGGTACCGGCGCGAGTCAGGTCGAGGCGGGCGCCTGACCCCGACAGGTCGACGCCGCTGCTGGTCGCGATGCTGCCGCCGGTAACGGCGAGGGTCCCCGCAACGACGGTGGTACTGCCCTGGTAGGTGGTCTGCCCGGTCAGGGTGGTCGTCGCAGCGCCCGCCTGTTTGAGAGAGCCGCCGCCGCTGATCTTCGACAGGGTGAGTCCCTGCTTCGTGTTCTGGAGGATGAGTGTGCCGTCGTCGACGATCTGGTACCGGTCGGTCAACAGCAGCGCGCTGTCGCCACCGGCGGTGCCGTCCCCGAGCCGCAGCGACGCGCCCTTGCCGATCGTCGTGCTGCCGTCGTAGTTCTGCGGCGCGCTGAACGTGACGGCGTTGCCGGGCGTCGCGGCGATGACCACGTCGCCGCGGCCGACGTCGTTCATCGTGTCGTGGTACTTCCCGCCAGAGATGGGGGCGTCGAGGGTCACCGGGCCGTTGTAGTTGAAGGTCAGCCTGCTGCGGTCCCGCCCGTCGAAGTGCATGTTGATGTAGACGGTGTCCTCGTTACCTGGCAGGAAGAAACGGTTGTTGGTGCCGTTGCCCCATTCGACGGTGGCGCCCTCGATGTTGATGCCGCGCTTGTTGTCGCGGTGTGCGACGGCGGCGAAGTTCAACGATGGCGAGCTGAGCCTGGGGTCGGTGTCCGATCCGTTGTCCGACCAGCTGTAAACGCCGGTCATCCGCACGACACCGCTGCCCCAGGTGTGGAAGTTGATGTCGTTGCCGTAGACCTGCGAGTACACGTCGGCACTGTCGGTCACCGTGGCGCCGTCCGGTGCGCTGTGGATGGCCGAGCCAAGGTTGACGATCTTCTTCACGTTCGGCATCGAGGTCAGGAACTGGTTCGAGCCGAAGTCCACGCCGGTGCCGATGTAGAGCACCCCGGAGAACGGGTGGTTGCCGCCCAGGTCGATGCCGGGCCAGGTGAGCCGGCGCTGCATGATCAGACCGGATCCGCTCATGACGCCGAGGTGGATCCGTCGCTGGACCGCCACGTCGAGGGTGCCGTCGACGCGATGGTTGAGAGCGTTGAAGGTGACGCCCGGCGCCGGCAGGCCATGCACGATCGCTCCGGTCGCCGTGCCTCCCGCCCCGTACTGCAGCGTCGCGCCCTTCTCGACGATGACCGCGGGCGGATCCGGGTCCTCGACGACGCTGACCGGATGGTTGCCGCCGACCGTGACGACCCGCTGACGCTGCCGGGACTTCGGCAACGTGAAGTCGCTGTCCCTGGTCAGCACCAGCGTGCCGGTACCGGTCACGGTGAAAGTGCCCTCACCGGAGATGACCCCCGTGTACGTCGTGACGCCGCCGGCCAGCCGCACGACGGCGTCACCGGAGAGGCCCACGTTGCGGTTGGCCCGGACGTCGGCGGTCACGTCCATGCCGGCGAGGTAGGAGGCGTGCGCGGGTGGTGCGGGCAGCGTCCCCGTCACAACCACCCCCGCCACCGTGAGCAGCCTTCGCCAACGGGCTTCCCATCGCGTTACGTGCACAACCCACTCCTCGACTGTCCATGCGGTACCGCGGTATGGCAGTCCGGCCGGAGACGACCCGGATAACACAAATTCGGCGGCAACGGCGCAGCCCCGCGCCGGCGATCGACGCGGGACTGCGGTTGCTGGGTCAGTAGGTGGCGCTGAACGGCGCGGCTGTCATCGCCCCCTGGTGAGGGGGCTGGGCGTGCGCATCGGTGCCCCCGTGGCGCCGATGCGCACGGAGCTCACTCCTGGCTGTACATGGCCGCCGGTGCGTCGACCACCTTTGCGCCGGTCGGCTTCGTGATGGTGATGGGCGAGCCGAAGTCCGAGAACTTCAGGTCGTACTCGCCGTCCTTTCCGTCGTCGATGTTGGGCAGCGTGGCGTTGAACTCGGCCAGGTAGCCCTGCTCGTTGACCGCGGCGGTGAACTTGACCGCGGTGGCACGGTCGGTCGCGAACGCCAGCACGTACTCGAGGAACTTCCGTGAGCCGGCCGTTGTGCCGGTCGCCTTCGTCAGGTCGAGGGTGCCGGTGAACGAGCCCGGCGCGGTCAGCTTGACGTTCTTGACGCCGGTCAGCAGGGTCAGCGGAGTCAGGACGTCGGTGAACATGGCGAGCGGGTTCTTCGCGGCGATCTTCGTGATCTTCAGGCGCATGGTCTTGCCGGCGAGGTCGCTCAGGCCGGAGAGGTACAGGTCGTCGGGGGTGGCGATGATCGTCATGCGATCGGTTCCCGAGGTCTGGGTGATCGACCCGATGGTGTGCTTCGCGTCGTAGGCGCCCGTCACGTTCTCCTCGGCCTTGTCGCCGACGAGGACCGCCTTCAGGTTGATCCCGGTGGTCTTGGCGGCCGCGGCAGCCAGCGCCGGCGCGCCGTCCGGAGCCGGGGACGCCGCGGACGAGGCGGGCGGGGCGGCCGTATCGGCGGCCGTACCGGTCGCCGCGCAGCCGGTCAGCGTGGCGACCAAGGCGGTGCCGAGCAGCGAACCGACGATGAATCTGGACAGCATTCGTCCCTCTCATGGATCGTTTTCACAGGCGACCGTCGGCCGCCGGGACATCGTCGGCAAGCCCGCTGCAGACCGGCTGCCGTCGCACTGCCGGGCGCTGCGATCGCACTGCCGTCGGCGTGTTGTCCGTGGTCGGAAGGGGGCCTGGCGCGCGGCGGCGGCGGCCGTAGACTGTCCGGCGGCACGGGGAGGTCGGGGTGGCCGGGACGCCGGATGGGCATGAGTTGCCCCTGTTTGAGATTCTCGGGCCGGTGCGCGCCCGGCGAGGCGACGAGGAGCTCGACCTCGGGCCGGCCAAGCAGCGGGCGGTGCTGACCGCGCTCCTGATCAACGCGAACCGGCCGGTCTCGACGGCGCAGATCGTGGACATGGTGTGGCAGGCGGAGCCGCCGGAGAACGGCGCGAACGTGGTGCAGAAGTATGTGGCCGGGCTGCGGCGGGTGCTGGAGCCCGACCGGTCGCCGCGAAGCCCAGGCAGCCTGCTCGTCCTGACCGACGCCGGGTACCAGCTCTCGGTCGGCCCGGAGCGGCTGGATGCCGATGTCTTCCACGGCTATGTGCAGGCGGCGCAAGCCGCGCGGGCCCAGGGCCGGCTGGCCGACGCCAGCGGGCTGCTGCAGCGCGCGCTGGGGCTCTGGCGGGGCAGCGCGCTCGCCGGGCTGTCCGGCGCGCACTTCGACGCGACCCGGGACCGGCTCGCCGAGAGCCGGGCGACCGCCTTGGAGTCGTGGGCGTCGCTGGAGATGGAGCGCGGTCACCACGCTCGGCTCCTACCGAGGCTCGGCGAGTTGGTCGTCGAGTTTCCGTTGCGCGAGGAGCTGCGGTACCTGTCGATGCTGGCGCTCTATCGGTGCGGCCGGCAGCCGGAGGCGCTGGCGGCGTTCCGCGACGCCCGCAGGCTGCTCGCCGACGAGTTCGGCGTCGAACCCAGCGAGCGGCTGCAGGAGCTGCACCGCGGGATCCTGCGCGCGGATCCCTCACTGGCGGCGCCCGGACCGTCGCATCCGGCGGCCGGCGACCACCGGCACCAGCCACCCACGGCCTACCCGCCGAGCGTCGTGCTGGTGCCCACGGCGGCGCCCGCGGTACTGCTGCCCGCCCTGCCGCCGCCCCCCGCGCCACGGTCCGATCCCTTTCCGGTCTGGCTGGCCTGCACCATCGCGGCCGTCATACCGCTGGCGACGTGCGGGGTGACGAGCTGGTTGGTCGTCGGCTTCCTCGCCGCCCGCTACCGCAGCCGGATGCTGGGCGTCGTCGCGGCGGCGTTCCTCGCACTGCTCGTCTTCTTCATGGTGGCCATGGAGCTGGACGGTCCGCAGGATGAGGCCGGGCCCTGGGCGGGCGTCGGGGTGGTCGCCCTCCTCGTGGCGACCGCGGGTGGCTCGGCGGCCGGCGCGTTCATCGTCGCCCGCCCGCCCGGCCGCCTTCCGAAGCCGTCGGCCGAGATCGAGCTGACCCGGAAGGTACAGCGGGAGCAGGCGCGGCAGCTCGTCAACCACCACCCGTCGATCGCGCGTGAGCTGTGCATCGGGCGGCCCGACCTGCCGCGCAGGTTCGACGACGGCGGCCTCGTCGACATCAACAGCGCCCCGGAGAGCATCATCGGGTCGCTGCACGGGATCGGGCCGGACGACGCCCGGCGGATCGTCGCGGACCGGCACATGCGCGGCCCGCTGGCCTCGGTCGACGAGATGGTCACCCGGAACCTCGTGCACTGGTCGGTGGCCCGGGCGCTGAGCGAGACCCTGGTGGCGGTGCCGCCCGGCTGACCGGGATAGGCGGCGAAGTCGTTTGCGAACCCGGGATCAGGCGAGGACGCCGGCACCGCTCCCGCGGGCGTGCTGCATGCATCAGAGCGCGTAGACCCGGCGGGCGGTGCCGGCGCACACCCGCTCGGCGAGCCGCACCGCATCCGCCGAACTGATCGCGTCGTCGGCCCGCCAGGCGTCCAGCATGCGGCGCAGGCTGTGGCGGAACTGCGCGGCGCCGATGAGATACAGCTCGGGCAGCAGGTACGCGTCGGTGGAGAAGAGCACCTTGCCGAACGGGGCGAGCTCGAAGAACTCGGCCAGCACGGCGTCGGCGCGCACGCCGAGGTGCCCTACGGTCAGGCCGACGTCGAGGTACACGTGCGGATAGACCTGTGCCAGCCAGCCGGCCTGGCGATGGTACGGGTAGCAGTGCAACAACACCACGGGCACGCCGACGGCGCCGAGGAACGGCTGCAGGAGTGCGGGATCAGCGGCCGGCAGCGCCAGGTCGCGGTCGCCGAAGCCGGTGTGCACCTGCAGCGGCAGTCCCGTATCGACGCCGGCCCACAGCACGTGGTGCAGCAGCACGGGGTCGGTGAGCCGGCCACCGCCCCCGCGCAGCCAGTCGCCGGCCGCCCGTCGTACCTCGGCGGCGGCCGGGCGCTCGGCGGGCACGGCCAGCCCGGCGCGGTACGCGATGATCGATTTTACCGCCACCGCGCGGGCCGTCCGGCGTTCGAGGGCCTCGGTGAGCGCGGCGGCGAACCCGGACGCCTCGACGCCCGTGGACGCCAGGTCCTCGGCCACCGCCTCGAGGCGTACGACCTCGCGGACCGCCGCACCGGCGAGACTGCCGAGCGTCGCGGCGTCGAGCAGGTCCGGGCCGGCCAGGCCCGTGTCGACCAGCAACGTCGCGAGGCCCGCCGATCGCAGCAGGGTCTCCGTCGCGTCGCGCCAGCCGATGGCCGAACGGCGGGCGAGGTAGTCGCCGATCTCCGTGTGTCCGGGCAGCCCGAGCGCGGGCGCGCACCAGCGCCGGACGGCCAGCCCGACCTGACTGTCCAAATAGGACGCTCCGGCCGGCGCGGGCAGGTGCGCCTCGGTGCATGCCAGCTCGAATGCCTCCGCGTCGAGCTCCCCCGCGACGACGGTATGGCAATGGGCGTCGATCAGTACCGCCACCGGCCGGCCTCCGCGATCGCCGCCGGATCGGCGTTGCGGAACAGCTCGGCCTCGGCGCGCCGTACCGCGCAGAACGCCTCGAGCAACGGTTCACCGAGGGCATCCGGCAGCAGATCATCGCGGCGCAGTGCCTCGACCGCCTCTTCGACGCCACGCGGCAGCCGGGGCGGTTGTTCGGCGTCGGGCAGCAGGGCCGGGTCGACGAGGACCTCGGGCGGCAGCCGCCGCTCACCGTCCGCGATCCCGGCCACAACCGCGGCCACCGCACCGACCAGCAGATACGGGTTCGCCGCGCCGTCGCAGCACTTGAGCTCGGCGTTGGCGGCAGTGTCCCGCTCGCCGAGGCTGCCGGTCACCAGGCGCAGGGCGGCCTCGCGGTTCTCGCGGCCCCAGCACTGGTACGGCGCCGCCCAATGCTGCGGTACCAGACGCAGGTAGCTCGCCACACTCGGTGCGCCGATCGCGGCCAGCGCGGGGAGCCGGTCGAGCAGCCCGGCCAGGATCGTCTCACCCCGTGCCGTGAGCCCGTACGGCCCGTCGCCACCGCTGAACAGGTTGCGGCCGTGCGACCAGGCGGACAGATGCAGGTGCTGGCCGTTGCCGACCTGCCCGGCGACCACGACCGGAGCGAACGAGACCCGATGGCCGAACGACTGGGACACGGCGCGGATCGTCTGCCGGACGAGCACGTGCCGGTCGGCCGCCGCCACCGGGTCGTCCGCGCCGACGGAGATCTCCAGCTGCCCCGGCGCGTACTCCGGGTGGAACTGCTCGACCGGCACGTCCTGCGCGTCCAGCGCCGCCAGCAGACTGTCTACATAGGACGAGAGCTCGACGACGCGGTTCATGCCGTACGCCGGCCCCTGACACGCCGGCGAGGCGTCGTCGGTGCCGACGAACCACTCGACCTCGAACGCCATCCGCAGGTCGACGCCGCGCTTCCGGGCGCGCTCGGCGCCGGTACGGGCGAAGATCCGCTGGCAGCCGGGGTGCGGCCCGCCCTCCTGGGTCAGCCGGTCGGCGGGCGCCCAGGCCCAGCCGGGTTGGGCGGCGAGCACGGTGAACCGGTCCAGGTCGGGGTACAGCCGCAAATCACCGACCGGGCCACCGATGTGGCGGCTGGTGGTGATCGAGTCGTCGAGCAGGAACACGTCGAAGACCGGTGACACGCCGACGCCCCACGCCGCCGCATGCCCGAACCGGCCGATCGGGACCGTCTTCACGCGCGTCACGCCCGCGTTATCGACGAAGGTCAGCGCCACAGCCCGTACCCCGCGGGCGGCCGATTCGTCGGCGAGCTGGCGCGCTCGGGCGCTGCGCTCTTCACGTTCCACCGCCTGATTGTCCCCCGTCGGCCCGATTGTGGGCGTAGCCCGTCCAGGACGATCGGCAGCATCCGCCCGCCATCTCCGGCGTGGACTCGCCGGCCAGGGCGACACCGTGCCCCTGGGCATCACGTGGTGCCGGCCGCGTGGCGGCAGGAGCCTGCCAGGAAGCAGCGTCCGCAGTCCGGGGCCCGCGATGCAGGTGTCCCAGGCGACGTCCGTACGGCCTCGGCGGGGCGGCCTTGGGCCAGGATGGCCAGTCCGAGCGTCTCGAACGGCGGGCCGGACAGCCGAATCATGCCCCGGTGGTGTCGACGTACAGCCCCGATGCCGGTTGATCCTCGAGGGATCATGGCGCCGACCTGCTCACCGTCACGGAACGCAGCGGTCAGCAGTGCCCGCAACCGCCCTCCTTCCCCGCCGGGCATTGGCAGCCTCAGAAGTGACGGCTGAGGGCGACTTGCGGCGACATCAGTCTTTCGTACGGTCGGCGCCGCTGCTTGCCGGCAAGCGTCGTGCGGTGGCCAAGCCCTCGGTCAGTGGCCTGTCCGCAACCATGATCGTCCGGCTCGGATGGTGCTGCGTCCGCCCCACTGGCCTGCCTTCTGTGGGGGAGGCTTCGCCTCCACCCACGCCTCCTCGCAATCTACGGCGGGTCCCAAGGGAACGGAACGTTCTCCACCTTCGTGCACGCGGCCGTCGGCTCTCGGCTGCACCAGCCCGCGGCGGTGGTTGGCGCACCGACGGCGGCAAATCCGTGCCCCCAAGTCCGATGGTGACCGTACGGGCGGCCCGCTCTTCAACCCCGACGGCGCGCAACCACGGCAACAAGTCGCGTCCGCAAGGCGCTCCGGACTCGGCTCAAATTATTGCTCTTCCTCCCTCAGAAATTTGAAGCTCTTCGCTCTTCGGCTGGCATCCGTACGACCGTCCGGCCGCCATGCACGCCGGCGCGGCCCCGTCTCCGGCCGGACCGCACGAGATACCCGACCAAGCGGGCGTGACGGAAGAGGCGGCATCAGGCTGCCGGCGTGATGGACAGCTCACGAGGGACCCCGAACTCCTCGATCAGGCCGACGAGTGCCTCGCGGAGATCCTCCAGCGCCGCGTCCTCGGTGTCGCCCTCGCCGTGGGCGCCGACACCAGGACGAAGTTGGGCATGGGCGCACCAGACGCCGTCTTCGTCACGCTCGACGACGACCGGCACGGTGACGGTGCGAGGTTCTGCCATGGCACAACCATAACGTCGCCGGTAGACGATTCGCGAGGGCCGTGAGACCGACCGCGGCGTTGATGGGCAGGGGTGCTCAACCGCTTCCCTAGCCCGTGAACTGTTCGAACGTTCGGTCACCGGGACGCCGGCAATCATGATCGAGAAGACTGGCGCGAGAACAACGGCGAGCCTGGCCGGTCGGATCTTGCCGGATGCTGTCCGCGCGCCCATCGGAGGCGCCAGCGTCAAGGCATCGTTACGGCCGACGCGCACTCCTACAGCCGTCTCCGCGTCTGGCCGGTTCCGTCCTGCTGCCGCCGGATTATCGGTTGGGTACGACACTTTCTTCTCCTGTGTGCCGCCCGTCCGGCTGACCGACTCCGGCTCGGGCGCGAGCACGATGTCGATTGTGGCCACCGACGACCAGCCGATCACCCTTGCCGAGTTGATGCCCGGCCCGGCGCGGGCGCGGCGTTCGAAACGACCGTGGAGGGTCGCTGCGATTGGTGTCGCAGCGGTGGTCGTTGTCGCCGGCATTGCCGTCTTTGCGTGGTCGGTGCGGCCCGTCGAAGCGGCGTCGCGATCCCTCGGCCCGCTTGCGAAGGACGCGGCCCGCGAATGCCGGGACGCGATCGCCGCCGAGGGGCGCCGCCGGGTCGACGCCGCGGCGCAGAGCGGCAACGGCCTGGCTACGGCGACCGTCTCAGACGTCACCGTCACCGAACCACGTTGGGGTGAGACCCCGCATGCATGGACGGTCGACGGGACGATCAAGTTCAGCATCGCGTCGATGCTGGGCATCCTGCCCACGAGTGTCGACGTGCGGTGTAAAGCCACCAGGTCCGCGGGCGGACAGTTGGTGACGTTGGTCGCCAACCGGTGAGCAGCCTGAAGCGGTTTCGACGGCATTGCGCCTCAGCGACGGGAGCTGACCGAATGATCCGCACGCGTGCCCGGCGCGGGCGGGACTCACCTCGCATGACGTGTCCCTCCAGCGTGGCCGGGCTCAGATCGCGATCCGGGCTACTCGTGGCGCCGCAGCGTCGCCGCCGCCGGTAGAACGGTGCTGAGCAGGGCCAGCGCGGTGGATGCGCCCGTGATGGGGAGCAGGGTGCGGTACGGGATCACGAGCGGGACCGGGCCGAACAGCCGGGGTAAGGGCGACGACGCCACCGCGAGTACCAGGTCGATGCCCACCACCAGCAGCGACCCGGCCGCGAACACGCTCAGCACCTGCCGGCTCGTCGCCGTCGAGGCGCAGGGCCGTCGAGTCGCGGCGGCGGTCGACGGCCGCAATTACCAGGATGTTCACGATCGCGATGCAGCAGAACAGCACGACGATGCCGGCCACCGGCTTCTGCCGGACGGCGATCAGGTGTCTGGCGAACGCGCTTTCGGAGGCCTCAGCTCGGCGCTGGTTCCGACGGTTGCGCCCCTTCCGGCCACGGCGCGGCGCCCGGCCTCGATCGCGGCCGGGCGGTCGGTGCCGGGGCGATGCTGGTACGCGCGCCGTGGTGCCCTTGCGCCGGTGGCTACTCCGGCCGGGTGGATTCTTCTCGGATGCGGTCGACACATTCGACGCGATCGAAAGGCTCGACGAGCACGAGATGACCATCGACCAGCAGTTGAAACTGGCCGAGGTCAAGGCGTTGGCGTCGATTGCGCCGGCATACGATCCGGACGTCGACTGGCACCAGCGCCGGGGGCTACCGCACCTCGGACGGCCGCACCGACATGTTCACCGCATCCACCCACCGGTCGTCGAAGCGCAACGCCTCCCGCGTGATGCCGTCCACCGTGAAACCGGCCTTCTCGTACACATGCTGGGCCCGCGGATTGAAGGCGTACACCCGAAGCGAGATCCGGCGCAGGCCCAGCGCCGTGAATCCGTGGTCGAGCACGAGCCGTGTCGCTTCGGTACCGAGGCCGCGATCGCGCCCCCGGGGACCGATGAGGATGCGGAAGCCGCAGCTGGCATCGGCCCGGACCCACTCGTTCAGGACGACCTCGCCGACGCACCGGCCGGTGGCGTTGTCGACCACGGCCAGGTCCAGCCGATCGGTCTGGTCGTTGCGGGAGCGGTACCACCGCCGCAGCGCCTCGTCGACGACCGGCCGCCGGCCGATCGCCTCGGCCGTGGAGTGGACCGAGCCGGTCAACCGGAGCACCTCGGGGTCGGCCATCGCCTCGGCCATGGCGTCGTGGTCCTCGTCGCGGAAGGGGCGCAGGGTTGTGAGCTCGCCGAGCAGCGTGGGTTTGGTCGCGAACGGGGAGGTCTCGGGCACGGGGGGAAGCATGGTGGCCGCCGTGCGCGAGCGCCACCGGTTTCAGGCCGGCCCGTACGTCAGGTGCGCTACGCCCGTCGGAAAGGTTTCCGACGCGATGAGCCGCAGCGGTACCCGGCCGTCCGCGTCGTCGAAGAGGCGCTTGCCGCCGCCCAGGACGATCGGGCAGATCATGAGGTGCAGCTCGTCGACCAGGCCGGCCAGGACCAGGGACCGGACCAGCGTGGCGCTGCCCGTGATCGTGATGTTGCGGCCCGGCTGCTGTTTCAGGGTGGTCAGGGCGGTCGCGGCGTCTCCTTCGAGCAGGGTCGCGCCGGACCAGTCGGCCGAGGTCAAGGTCGTCGAGGCGACCAGCTTCGGGGCGTTGTTCATGAAGTCGGCGACCTCGCCGTCCTGGCCGGGCCAGATCGCGGCGAACTCCTCGTAGGTGTTGCGGCCGAGCAGGAGGATGTCGGTACTGTCGCGGCGGCCCTTGATCGATTCGCCGGCCTCCGGGCACAAGTAGTCGAAGCTCCAGCGCTCCGGCGACTCGATGACGCCGTCCAGCGAGATGTGCAGCCCAGCAACGATCTTCATCGCGGTTCCGAGCGGCGCGGGTCCATTTCGACAGCGCGAGCCGTATTACCGGTATTACCATGGGGCATGGCCGAAGTCCTGTGGCGGATGCCGCAGCCCGGTGAGCGCCCCGAGGCGATCCTGCAGGAGAGCCTGACCGTCGCGGACGTCGCCGAGGCGCTGGAGCGGCCGGGCGAGCTGACGTTGCGGGTCAGGCTCGACGAGCTGATCCTCGCCGTGGTCGCTCCCGCCGGACCGGGCCTCGCCGCCCTGTTGCTGCGGCGCGGCGATGACTCGTTCATCTGGGTGGTCCTGCGGGCCCGCCTGGCCGGGGCCGGCGAGATCGTGCAGTGGAACCAGCGGAACGGAGCGCAATGATGGCAGTGCCGGACTTCAAGGCCATGACCCGCGAGGAGATCGCCGACTGGTTCATGACCAACGACGTGAGCGAGCTGATCGCGTCGGGCGAGCGGGTCGGCAGCGGTCACTTCGTCCAGGTCGAGGCCGACGGTACGCCGGTCGAGAAGGTGGTCACGGTCAAGATGCCCGGCGACATGGTCGCGAAGCTGGACCAGGCCGCGGGGCGGGACCGGGCGGGCCGGTCGGGCATCATCCGCCAGGCGGTCGCCGAGTGGCTGGAGCGGCACTCGGCGACCGCGGTGTGACAACACTGCCCGGGGCCGTTACGCGGCGTCGATGGCCGCGGTGATCTTGCGGATCATGTCGGTGACGGCGGGGGTGGGCCGGGTGTTGTGGGTGGCCGACTCCAGGGCGGTGAGGACGGTGCCGCGGAAGTTGGCGGCCTCGTCCGGCGCCTGGGTGCGCAGCAGCGCCGACGCCTCGGTCAGCGCGGGCAGGACCCGGTCGGCGATCTCGGCGACGGAGCGGCCGTTGAGGTCCTTGTGGCTGGGGTATTTGGCCAGGATGTGGCCGACGAGGCCGGTGGAGGTGCCCAGGGCGATGCTGCCGTTGCTGGCGACCTTGTGCGGCGAACCACCCGCGGCGGCCGCGGCCGACAGGAGGGTGACGGCGCCGTAGGCGGCGAGGCGGATGGTGTTCTGGTCCTGGGTGGTGAGGGTGGTCGACATGGTGGGCGCTCCTTCGTGGCGGTTGTTGTGTGCCACCACCATGCGGGCCGCCGCTGACACCGAACGGTCAGCGCCCTGACGCGGTCGCTGACACCGGGATCAGCCGCGCGCGCCGCCGATACCCATCAGGACCGCGATGCCCAGGGCGCTGCGCGCGGAGTACGGCTGGCGCCACAGCCCGCCGTGGGCCGCCGCGAAGGCCTCGTCCTGCCACGGGTGCTCGTGTGCCGGGCGGCCGGCGTTGAGGTCGTGGACCAGCAGCGCGGCCATGAGCGTGTTGCTCGTCGCCGGTTCGAAGATCTCGATGCCGAAGCGGTGGGCGCCCGCGAACGCGGCGGCCAGGAGGCGGTTCTTCACCACGCTGCGGGTGCGGGTCGCCGGCGCGACCGCGAACGCCACCGTCAGGCCCGCGGCCCGGGCCTCGGCCGCCCGCCAGCGCTGCAGCCGCTTGGCCAGGGCATAGTTCGGACCCTGCTGCGGTACCAGACTGTCGTTGACCCCCGGATAGAGCCCCGGCGGATAGTTGCGGGTGAGCAGCCGGCCCGCGCTCAGCACGCGCAGCGGCCGCCGGAACCGGCCGATGCCGGCCGCGGCCGCGTAGCGGCGGGTCGCCTCGTCGACGGCGTCGTCGGGCACGGCGAACACGTCGGTCGGCGTGGCCAGGAACGCGAGGCCCAGGTCGGGGCGGCGCTCCCGCAGGTGGACGGTGAGCGCGTCGACGGCCATCGCGACGCGGACGTTGAGGGGCCCGTCGGCGTACACGTAGTTGCCGAGCACGAGCCGGCCGTCGAGGCCGTCGATCCACTCGGCCACCCGGCCGAGGTCGTGCAGCAGGTCCGCGCCGCGCTCGTCGCCGGTGGCGGGCAGGTGCAGGCGGCCGGCGTACCGCTCGGCCAGGCCCGTCAGCCGCTCCCAGATCGCCGGGCGGGGCAGGTCGACGGCGACGACGTCGGCGCCCCAGCGCAGCAGTGCGCGCAGCGGGCCCATCTCCGCGCCGGCGCCGAGGACGACGACGCGCCGCCCGGACAGCGACAGCCAGTCGGGGTTCGCGGCGACGGTGCGGACGGTGTCGGCGCAGGAGCGCTCGATCGTGCCGGCGGCGACCCACCGCTCGAGCTGGCGGTCGAGCTCCGCGCCGGCGAGGCGGCGGCCGCGGTACGGCACGGTCAGCTCCCGCTCCGGTTCACCCCGCCCCGTGACGGTGACGGTCGTCAGGGGAGGGGCGGCCGGGGTGAACGCCGCCGCGAGGGGCTCCTCGGTGCCGTCCGGCTTCTGGCGGTACCGCATCCGCTTGTGCAGTGAAGAGAGCCCCTCGCGGGCGATGGTGAGCGCGGCTTCGCGGGACGGCAGCCCGGCCTCGACCAGCCGTCGGAAGTGCACCAGGTAGTCGTGGCGCCAGTCCGTCGACGCCTCCGCGCCGCGGGCCCCGACGGGGTCGACACCGCGCAGCGCGTCGGCCACCACCGCGCGCCCGAGCGCCGACGTGCTCGGCTTGCCGTCGACGCTCGGGATGATCACACCGGTCGGGTTCACATTGGGCACGTCGGCCAGTCTGCCAGCCGGCAGGCCGGGCGTGCGGGTCGGTTAAACTGGAGGTTGGCAGTACCTCGTGTCTGCTTCTGCGGGCGCGACCTTGGGAAGGTGTTGGCGCACCTTCTCGGGGGCCCGTCCGGGCGTCCGGACGGTGTTCACTCGCAGAAGACGCGGACCTTGGCGTCCGGCTGGTCGACCTCGACCGTCATCTCCTCCAGGTGCTCGACGAGCTCCTCGAGCTGCTCGGGCTTGAGCTGGGTCAGGTCGATCGGCACGCCCGCCTTCATCAGCTGCGCGTTGGCCTCGCCGAGCGCCTGCGGCGGGATGAGCGCGGCCAGCCGCACCCCGGCCCGCAGCAGCTGCAGCGGCACCCGCACGTTGACCTTGCTCGGGACGCCCTCGTCGAAGGCGTCCACCACGACCCGCAGGTACTTCGCCCGCCCCTGTGGCCGCACGTCGGCGCCCACGGCCGCCGGCACCGGCTGGTCGCGTTCGAGCGCGGCGATGAGCTGGTCCGCCTCCTCCGCGGTCACCTTGCCCTCGACGAGCATCTGCAGGATCTCCCTACGCTGTTCGTTCACGGTGCACCTCTCTCATCTGATGGTCACGAGCACGGCCGTGCGGCCCTGCTCGATGTCGAACCGGGTGCCGGGGAGGGCGGACAGGACCCGCCATCCCGAGCCGAAGGCCCGCAGGACACTGATCCGGTACACCAGGCAGGCGATCGCCGCGACGGCGACCGCGAGCACCAGGACCGGGGACAGGACGAGCAGCACCGGCAGCACCGGCACCCAGATCCGGATCGGGCGGCCGTCCGGGCGCTGCACCCGGGCGGTCAGCAGTTGTGGCATCATGGGCGACCCTCCAACTCGCGCAATGCCTGCTGGGCGTCGATCTCGCCGCGGCGCAGCCGGTCGATGACGTCGGCGCGCGACGGCGCCGGATCGGTCTCGACGAAGTCGAGCGTCTGGCCGATCCGGTTGAGGCGGGACTTGATCGTCGGGTAGCTCACCCCGAAGATCCGCTCCATCTCCTTGATGGAGCCGTGGCAGCGGACGAACGCCGTGACGAAGACCTGGTCCTCGAGGCTGAGCTGGCCCAGCTGCGGGGGCTCGAACGCCCCCTCGATCGCCACCCCGCCGTCCAGCCGCACCCGCTCCACGACGAACGGCCGGCCCCGGGTCAGGTTCGTCAGTTCCTGCCAGTCCATCGCCCGCTCGCTCATATCTAAGTTGTACCTTGATTTTCTTAATCAAACAACAAGTTGATCTTGAATTTATTGAAAAGGGCCCGTCCGACACGTGTCGGACGGGCCCGCGGGAGCGGTGGTGGGGGAGGTCAGCCGATGGCCTGCTTGATCAGGGCGGCGATGCGGGCCTCGTCGGCCGCGGTCAGGGTCTTCAGGGCGTACGCCACCGGCCACACGTTGCCGTCGTCGAGCGCCGCGTCGTCGTTGAAGCCCAGCGTCGAGTAGCGCGTCTTGAACTTCTGCGCCGGCTGGAAGAAGCACACCGACTTCGTGCCCTTGTAGTAGGCGGGCATGCCGTACCACAGCTTCGGCGCCAGCTCGGGGGCGTTCTCGGTGATGATCGCGTGCACGCGCTCGGCCATCGCCCGGTCCTCGTCGGCCATCTCGGCGATCTTCTCCAGCAGCGCCTGCGCGTCCTCGGCCGCCTTGTCGGCCTTCGAACCGCGGCGGGACGCGGACGAGCGCACCTCGGTGGCGTGCTCGCGCATCGCGGCGCGCTCGTCCTCGGTGAACGTCGGGGTCGACTTGCGGGCCATGGCTGGTACCTCCGTTTGATTGGGACGTTTCCCATGCTAGGAGGGCTTGCGGCCGGCCTGCTTCTCGAATCCTGACTGAACGGGACGGGTCAGCGCGCGGACGTGGTGATCGCTACGCTCCCAGCCGTGCGCATCACATCAATGACCATCGTGCTCGGGGTCGCCCTGTTCGCGGCCGCGGGCTGCACCGGCGACGGGACCGCGACCCCGCCGGCCGCCTCGGCCGCGGCGGGGGCCCCGGCGCCGTCGCCTTCGATTCCGCCCTCGGCCGGCCCGAGCCCGACCGGCGACACGGCCGGCGGCAAGGCCGCCTGCACGGCCGTGAACGCCGACATCCAGACGACGCTGACGAAGGTCGCCGAGGCGGAGAAGATCGGCCCGCCGGCCGGTTTCAACGCGGTCAGCGCCCAGTACTCGGCCGGCGCCGCCCAGATCTACTCGCACGTCATCGACGCCCCGAAGGCGATCTCGGACGCCGGCCGCGCCGTCGCGGACGCGATGGGTGTCGTCGCCGACAAGTACGTCGACAACAGCTCCAAGCCCGACAAGGCGCCCCTGAACGCGGCGATCACCGCGTTCAAGAGCGCCTGCGGCCTTTAGCAGGGGCCGTTACAGGCCAGCACCTTGAGACGGTCGAGGGCGCCGTTCCACTGGTTCGAGTCGCCGGCGAAGGGGCCGGTGCTGGAGTACTGCCAGAAGGACCAGGTCGGCGCCCCGGCCGGAAGGGTGCCGGGGGTGCTGCTGTAGCGCGCGAGCCACAGCGGCGAGTTGGCCCAGAAGCCGCTGTAGTTGCCGGTGCACGTGACCCACCAGTCCGTGGTCGTGTAGATCACGGCCCAGCGGCCGGTGCGGGTGTGGTACTGATTCAGGAACGCCCGGATCCAGCTCACCATCGACGACTGCGAGAGCCCGTAGCAGGTCGCGCCGTACGGGTTGTACTCGATGTCCAGCGCGCCGGGCAGGGTCTTGCCGTCCTTGGACCAGCCGCCGCCGTGGGCGATGAAGTAGTCCGCCTGCGCCGCGCCGCCGCCACCGTCGGGGATCGCGAAGTGGTAGGAGCCGCGGATCATCCCGATGTTGTACGAGCCGTTGTACTGCTGGGCGAAGTACGGGTTGGTGTAGTACGTGCCCTCGGTCGCCTTGATGTAGGCGAAACGCGAGCCGGCGCTCCACTGCGCCGACCAGTTGACGTTGCCCTGGTGACCCGACACGTCCTGGCCGTACGTCACGGTCGCGGCCTCGGCCGGCCGGCCGATCAGCACCGTGGCGACCAGCGCGAGCGCCGTGAGTACGGCGAGCCTTCGTACCGACACTCTTCCTCCTCATTTGGGAAAGAACTTCGCCGATTAGCTCATGCTCGTCGGAAAGTTTCAATAGGCTTGCGTCGAAGTCTGGAAAAAATCTACAGTGACTTCAATCGATGCTTCGGGGAGGTTCCATGGCTCGTATCACCCGCCGCGGCGTGCTGCTCGGCGGCGCTGCCGCGCTGCTCACACCCGCTTTGCCGGCCGCGGCCGCGCTTGAACAACCCACGATCGCCAGCTGTGGCGCCTGGGGGGCCCGACCGCCGCAGGGTTCGCTGACCATCGACGAGCATCGCCCCAACAAGATCATCGTGCACCACACGGCGCTGGCCAACTCGACCGACTACTCGCAGGCGCACGCGTTCGCCAACTCGCGCGACATCCAGAACCTGCACATGGACACGAATCACTGGGTCGACAGCGGCCAGCACTTCACGAACAGCCGCGGCGGCTGGCTGACCGAGGGCCGCAACGGCAGCCTGTACGCGCTGTTGCACGGGCAGACCATGGTGCAGGGCGCGCACTGCGTGGGCCAGAACGACCAGGCGATCGGGATCGAGAACGAGGGCACGTACCTGACGGAGCAGCCGCCGGCCGCCTTGTGGAACAGCTTGGTCGACTTCTGCGCGTTCGTGTGCCACCAGTACGCGATTCCGCCGGCGGAGATCTACGGGCACAAGGACTTCAACACGACGCAGTGCCCCGGGTTGTTGCACGATCGGTTGCCGGAGCTTCGCTCGGCTGTGGCTGCTCGTTTGTGAGAAGGGGCCCGGCTCGCGAGCCGGGCCCCTTCGTCGTGCGCGTTCCGTCGTGCCCATTCGGTCGTGCGCGTCTTGCCGTGCGCGTTCGGTCCTGCTCGTTCAGTCGTGCGCGACATGGGCCGTGCGCGTCTCGTAGTGCGCGTTCGGTCATGCACGTTCGGTCCGTGCGCGTTCGGTCGTGCGCGCTTGTCGTGCGCGTTCGGTCATGCACGTTCGGTCCGTGCGCGTTCGGTCGTGCGCGCTTGTCGTGCGCGTTCGGTCATGCACGTTCGGTCCGCGCGCGTGCGGTCGTGCGCGCTTTGTCGTGCGCGTTCGATCCTGCGCGCCCTGTTGTGCGCGCTTTGTCGTGCACGTTCGGTCGTCCGTGCTTGTTCGTGCGTGCTCTGTTGTGCGCGTTCGGTCGTGCGCGTTTTACCGGGCTGCGCAGGTTGCGGTCGTCCCGGTGGCGGTGCCCGTCCCTTGGAAGCCGAACTCGGTCGACTGCCCGGCGGGGACGCTGCCGTTGTATTGCACGTTGCTGAAACTGTTCCCACTGCGCGTGGCGTTCCACGTGTTCGTGATCGTCGTACCGGACGGCAGCGTCGTGTTCACGGTCCATCCGCTGATCGGCGCCGAACCGGCCGTGACCTTCACGGTGACCACGAACCCGCCGGTCCACTGGTTGAGCGAGACCGACGCGGTGCAGCCGCCGTTCGACCCGCCGGACTGACTCGGCGACTGACTCGGCGACTGGCTGGGCGACTGGCTCGCTGACTGACTCGGCGACTGACTCGGCGACTGGCTGGGCGACTGGCTGGGCGACTGGCTCGCTGACTGACTCGGCGACTGGCTCGGTGATTGACTTGGCGACGCGCTCGGCGACTGGCTCGCCGACGGCGTCGGACTCGTGGTGCCGCCACCCAGGGTCGGCGTCGTCCAGTCGCGCCACTCGGCGAGGTTGCCCGACGCCTTGCTCGACACGTGGAAGGAACCGGGGGCGGAGCTGGTCTTCAGCAGGTACCGCTGAATGTTCTGTTGCAACGGCGTGCGCCACTCCGGTCGGTTCGCGCAGTGGTTGCCGTCCTGGATGTCCGACCAGTAGGTGATGCTGTCGCCGGCGCCGAGGGCCTTGTAGACCTCCGCGCCGCCGAGGGCCGCCACGCTCGCCGACTTCGGGCCGAGGTTGACGATGTGCGGGTTGTCCATGATGAACAGTCCGCGCGGCGCGACCATCGCCACCATTTCGTGCGTGTCCACCGGGAGCCGGTTCGGGCTGCTCGTGAACGAGCCGAACGCGTCGCCGAGCCAGGGCTGCTCACCGTACGCGCTGCTCAGGCTCTGTGCGCCCTCGCCCGGGATGCCCCGGAAGATCGGCACGCCCGCGCTGCCCGACTCGATCGGCATCGTGAGCTGAATGCGCTGATCGAACGCGCCGATGACGAACGCGCCCTTGCCGAAGCGTGAGCAACCGGTTACTCCGGTCGCATCCCCGCGCAGAATGCTGCCACCGGACTGTTCGATTACGTCGATGAGCCGGCTGACGCCCCACGCCCAGGCCATGAGCAGCCCGGTGCTGCTGTTCGCGCCGTAGATGGTGTAGAACGCGCCCTGCTTGTTCGTGCGGGGCGTGCCTTCCTTGCCGACGGCGTACGGGTCGTAGGTGATGACCGCGGCGCCCGCGGCCTTGATCGCGGCGGTGTCGGCGCCGAAACCGCCAAGGACGAACACGGCCGGGAACGGACCGGTGCCGCTGGGCAGGTCGACGGCGGCGGAGTAGCTGGCGGACTTCCCCGCGTTCGTGACGTTGACGGTGATGGAGGTTCGGGAGACGGTACCGCTGACCGTCTGCGGCTTCGCCGGCTTCTCGCCGTAGACGAACTTCTCGGCGAGCTTCTTGATCTCCTCGCGCCGGCAGGTCCAGTCCGACTTGTTGGTGATCCGCGAGCCGTCGAGCTTCTTGAACGGGTCGGGCAGTTTCGCGTTGGTGGGCAGCG
Organism: Dactylosporangium sp. McL0621; assembly: GCF_049995355.1. NCBI lineage: Bacteria > Bacillati > Actinomycetota > Actinomycetes > Micromonosporales > Micromonosporaceae > Dactylosporangium > Dactylosporangium sp. McL0621. The sequence goes on along the minus strand of NZ_CP188259.1, from coordinate 11,168,111 downwards.
AGCCGGCGTCGGGCAGGGCGGGCACCGAGCAGCCGGCGCCCTCGTCCTCGACGCCGGCGCTGGCGGCCACGGCGTCGGGGGAGTGCAGGACCAGCGCCCCAGCACCCACGAGCAGGGCCGCGACCGCCAGGGCGACGAACGCCAGGCGACCCGATCTGATCTTCACCAGGGCTCTCCTTCCGGAAGGTCCGGTCGGGGCGGGCCGGATGTAAATGTTGCGCTGAGGGTCGAGCAACATTTCGAAGCCTGTCAAGGTGCGCCCACTCTGCTCCCGCCCCGCCGCAGGTAGGCCGTGGAACTTGCACATTCGGCCATCGGCCTTGTTCACTCCGCGTTCACTTCGGCGGGGAACTTGAAAGATCTCAACGAAAGGACGGTGCCCCCATGTCCGAACATGACGGCGTCGCACACTTGGGCGACATCGAGACGGCGCTACGGCGCGAGGTCGACATCGCGCGGGAGCGGTTCCCAGACGCACCGAGCGCGGAGGTGGAGCGGCTGGTGCGGGAGACGTACGAGGAATTGCTGCGCAACGCAGAGGTGGAGACCCACGTGCTGTCACTGACGCGGCACCAGGTCGTGGAGCGTCTGACCGAGAGCGGCTACACGCTCCACGACCCTGTGCTGAGCGAGGACTGACAACCAACAACACCGACCCGCGCCGGACGTCGGCACATCGGACTGTGGTCCAAGCCGGACGTCGCTTCGCATCGGACTGTGGTTCACGCCGGACGTCGCTTCGCATCGGACTGTGGTTCACGCCGGACGTCGCTTGACGTCGGACTGTGGTCCAAGTCGGACGTCGCTTTGACGTCGGACTGTGGTTCACGCCGGACGTTGGTTCACGTCGGACTGTGGTCCAAGTCGGACGTCGCCTTGACGTCGGACTGTGGTTCACGCCGGACGTCGGTTCACGTCGGATTGCGGTTCACGTCGGATTGCGGTCCACGTCGGACGTCGATTCACGTTGGACGTCGGTCCACGCCGCACGTCGGTCCAAGTCCGACGTCAGTCCACGTCGGACGTCGGTCCACGCCGCAGGTCGATCCGATGGCGGTCCAAGTCCGACGGTTGTTCGTGACCGCCGGTTGCTCGCGACGGACGGCCGTTCGTGCACGGCGATTGCTCGTGACGGACGGCCGTTCGCGCGCCGGTTGTTCGTGAGCGACGGCAGTTCATTTGCAGTCGGTTGTTCGTGACCGATGGCTGTTCGTGTGCAACGGCCGTTCGTGCCGATGGCTGTTTATGTGCGACGGCCGCTCGTGTCGGTGGCTGTTCGTCACCAATCGTTGCTCATCGGCTACGGGCCGATGGTCAGCGACGGCGGCGGGCTGCCGGTGGCGTGATGCGCACTCGCTCGGTGGCCGGCCGCGTTTCGATGTCGCCGAGCTGCTCGCTCACCGTGGTGCGCAGCTCGGCGTAGTCGTCGAACGTGCTCTCACTGAACAGCGTGTACCCCGCCCACATGAGGTTGGCGCACACCTGCGGCGGCACCTTCCCCGTCGCCGCGCCCATCCCCACCAGCGCTACCGAGGTGATGCTGCCCGGCTCGCGCTCGTTCTGCATTTGCACCGCCTGGAACGCGGCCGCGCACGCGAGCGCCACGTTGAGCGTGTGACGCACGTTCTCGGCCTGCGCGTGCATTGTCGGCGCCGAGATGAGGTACTTCGGATTCGCCGCCCCCGACGGTACGCACACCGCGGCCCCGATCGGCAGCGTGCCGCCGAACTCGTCGCGGATCGCGTGCTGGACCCGCAGCTGGATGCCCGGCCCCAGCTGACGCAGGATCACCGCGTCGACCCCGCCGCTCATGACGCCGTGCGAGTTGGTCGGCGTGACCCACGCGTCGACGTGCTGGTTGAGGATGGAGCCCTTCACGATCTCGACTCCGGGCTCGTCGGCAAAAGCCGACATCCAGGACTGCACAACCTTGGCGTTGACGTCGCTGAGCACGACCCTGACGGTCATCGCTTGCCTTTCGTTCGGCCGATCGACCCCGGGTGCCGGGGCCGGAAGGTACACGATACGGTTCGGTGTCCACAGTGGAACTGCGCGGAGGTTACCGTGAGCGACACCGAAGACGCGCTGGGCCTCGCCGAGCTCTTCGCCGGCGGCGGCGAGCCCTGGCTGCCGCTGCTGCGGCCGGTCATCGAGGCTCAGTCGAGCGCGCCGCAGTTCATCGGACCCAAGCGCAGCCCGCAGATCGTGCCGGTGCGCGAATTGACATTCCAGGCGCTCAAACCGAACCCGCCGCACAAGTGGAAGGTCGTCGTCTTCGGGCAGAACCCGTACCCGCGGCCGGAGTCCGCCACGGGCATCGCGATGTTCGACAACACGTTCCACAACTGGGCCGACAGCCAGTTCGGCCGGGTCGTGAGCATCCGCTGCATCATCAAGGCGGCGGCGATGTGGAAGTACGACATCCCGAAAAAGACACCGATCGCCGACATTCGCGCATTGCTCAAACAGCACGACACGGTGCAGCCGCCGGAGTGGTTCTCCTCGATGCTCACGCAGGGTGTGCTGCTGCTCAACGCTTCGCTGACGGCGAGTGCCGACGGCGGGTACGGTACCGATCAGCACACCGGCTTTTGGCGCCCCGTGGTGGAGCGCATCGTCGAGGAGATCCTGCGCGCGAAGCAGGACGCGGCCGAGGAGGACCGGGGCGTCGTCTTCGCCTGGTGGGGCGCGCACGCGCGGGGCCTAAAGACCCTTGTGACCAGGCTCCAGAAGAAGTACCCCGGCGTCGAGGTCCGCCACATCGACCACCCGAACCCGGCGGCGCAGGGCGACATCTTCTGCGACAACGAGCACTTCGCGACCGTGAACGAGGCGCTGCGCTCACTCGGCGTGGACGAGATCGACTGGCTGCCCAGCGTCGGCTGGAACGCGCACCAGGACCCGGCCGCGCTGCGCATGGGCGACTTCATCGCCTCGACGATGGAGCTGCACAAGCTGTACCTGGAACGGCTCGAAAGCGTCAAGGACGAGGGCCTTGCGCTGCCCGCGATCAGTGGCGTATTCGACACTCCGCTCATGGACTTCCGCGCGGCCTTGGCGCCGACGGTCGGGGTGCTCAAGGGCCTCGACTGGCACATCGAAGCCTCGCACACGTTCGGCCAGAAGCAGGCCGAGAGTTCGAATCTGAGCGCTGACGAGGTGGCGGCGCTATATCTGTACACCTGCGAGTCCGCGTTCTATCGCCAGATCAACGCGACTCTGCGCGATCCCGACCGCGACCGGATCGTGCCGTACCTGCCCTACCTGCGCCTGCTCTTCTCGGCCGTGTCGCGCCTGCCCGCCCGCCGCGAGCCGCTGTGGCGCGGTGTGCGGATGGACCTGCGCCGGCAGTACCCGCTCGGGCAGACCGTCACCTGGTGGGGCGTGTCGTCGTGCACGTCGAGCCTCGGCGTGGCGAGGGCGTTCATGGGCGGCAGCGGCAAGCGGACACTGTTCGAGGTCGTACCGCTGCGCGCGGTGGGCATTCGCAGCTACTCGGCGTTCACGGGCGAGGAGGAGTACATCCTGACGCCCGGCACACAGCTGACTGTGACGGATGTGACCACCGAGCGCGGCGGTTTGTGCACGGTGAAGCTCACTGAGCTGGAGGAGCAGGACCAGGTCCACTGACGCCGCCGGCGGTTCGCGCAAGTTCGTGCAGTCCATTCGGGCAGACGCGCGTGCACGAATCCGGGCCGACACGATCGGTCTGCACGGGCGATGAGCAACGGCTCGCCCGGGCAGACCGATCGATCATTCGGTTCGACCGCGCACGACGGTTCGTGCACGTCGGTCAGATGGTGCACGGTTCGTGCAGGTCGGTCGGTCAGACGGTGCACGGTTCGTGCAGGTCGATCTGACGGTGCACGGTTCGTGTACGTCGGTCAGATGGTGCACGGTTCGTGCAGGTCGATCTGACGGTGCACGGTTCGTGTACGTCGGTCAGATGGTGCACGGTTCGTGCAGGTCGATCTGACGGTGCACGGTTCGTGTACGTCGGTCAGATGGTGCACGGTTCGTGCAGGTCGGTCAGATGGTGCACGGTTCGCGCGGGTCGTTCATTCGCTCAGGCGGTGAACAGCAGCGACACGTTCAGGCCGCCGAAACCGAACGAGTTGCACACCGCTGCCGTCATCGGCAACTTTCGCGGCTCGCCGGTGACGACGTCGAGCGTGACCTCGGGGGCTTTCTGTTCGAGGTTGAGCGTTGGCGGTACGACACCATTGACCACCGACAGGAGAGTCACGATGCTCTCCACCGCGCCCGCGGCCCCGACCAGGTGCCCGAGGGCCGACTTCGGCGCGGTGAGCACCACGTCGTCGCCGAGCGCGGTCTGGATCGCCACCGCCTCGCCGACGTCGCCGACGACGGTCGAGGTGGCGTGGCAGTTCACGTGGGCCACGTCGGACGGCGCGAAGCCGGCGTCGGCGACCGCGCGGCGGATCGCGCGCACCTGTCCGGCGCCGCTCGGGTCTGGGCCCGTGATGTGGTGCGCGTCCGAGGTAACCCCGACCCCGGCGACCCGCCCGTGCACGCGCGCCCCGCGGGCCGCGGCGTGCTCGGCCCGCTCCAGGATCACGATCCCCGCGCCCTCGCCCATCACGAAGCCGTCACGGTCGACATCGAACGGCCGTGACGCGCGGTGCGGTTCGTCGTTGCGCTTGGACAGCGTCCGGGCCTGCGCGAACCCGGCCAGCGTGAGCGGCGTGATCGCCGCCTCCGAGCCGCCCGCGATGACGATATCGGCCTCGCCGGCGCGGATGAGCCGCACCCCGAGCGCGATCGCCTCGGCGCCCGACGCGCAGGCCGAAACCGGCGTGTAGACGCCGGCGTGCGCATGGAACTCGATGCTCACCCACGCCGCGGGCCCGTTCGGCATGAGCATCGGTACCGTCAGCGGCGACACCTTCCCCGGCCCCTTCGCCTCCAGCACGTCATCCTGGGCCAGCAGCGTGCTCACGCCGCCGATCCCGGTGCCGATCACCACCGCCAGCCGCTCGGTGTCGACCTCCGGCGCGCCCGCGTCCCGCCAGGCCTGCTGCGCCGCGACGAGCGCCGCCTGCTCGCAGCGGTCCATGCGCCGCGCCTGCACGCGGCTCAGCAGCGTGTCGGGCGACACCGCCATCGTGGCCCCGATCCGGACCGGCAACTCGTCCAGTACCCCGGCGGGCAGCAGGTCGTCGATGCGTCGCACGCCCGAGCGCCCCTCGAGCAGCCCCTGCCACAGCGCCTCGACGCCCTCGCCGAGCGGCGACAGCGCCCCCATTCCCGTGACAACTACGTCTGCGCCCACGGTACCCTCCCCGGTCCGATTGCCTCCCGATACTTGTATCGCATACAAATATGACATGTCCATGAGCGAACCGGCCCGGGCCCGCGGCCGCCGCACCCGTGCGCGGATCCTCAGGTGCGCGGCGGACCTCTTCGCCGAGCGCGGCCTGGCCGCTGTGAGCGTGGCGACGATCGCGCGCGCGGCCGACGCGTACCCGCACCAGATCACGTACTACTTCGGCTCCAAGGACTGTCTGTTCGTGCACGCGGCCATGTCCACTTTGCTGCGCGACGCCGCGCGCCTGGAGTCGGTCGGCTACCGCCGCCGCACGCCCGAGACTTTCCGCTCCGCCCTGGCCCGAACGGCGCTCGCCCTGCCCTCGATCCCCCAGGCGGTGCAGGCGATGGCGATCGCCCGGGAGCGACCGGAACTGCATTCGACCGCCCAGTTGTACCTCACGATCTTGTTCCGCCAGGCCGAGCACTACCTGGTCGCCCTCCTGGACCGGCGCGCCTGGGCCGTGGACCGCGAACCGGCCATGGAGGTGCGTACCTTCTGGAGCGCGGTGCTGGGTGCCCGCCTGATCGCCGACTCCGGCCACGGCGGCCACTCCGCGGACGTGGACCTGGCCGGCCTGCTGACCGTCCGAGCGCGCTAGATGGCGGCCGGTTAAACGGCGGCTCGTGCGCGCGAGCGGTGGAGCTCGGGCTGCCTCTTGCGTGTTGGTCGAACTTCGGCCCCGGCGCCACCTTGCGGATGTGGACTTGGCCGGTCTGCTGGCTGTTTGGAGTGCGTTGGCGGCGGCTGGTTGACCGCTCTTGCGCGTTGGTCGAACGCCGACCCGAGCCCCATGTTGTTCGTTCGCGCATTCGTCGAACGCCGACCCGGTCCAACTTGTTCGTTCGCACATTAATCGAACGCTGACCGGCGCCAAGTTGTCCGTTCGCACATTGGTCGAACGCTCACCTGCGCCGAGTTGTCCGGTCGCACATTCGTCGAACGTTGACCCCGGGCCATGATGTTCGTTCGCGCGCTTGGCGGGCGCAGACGAGCTCGGTCCGTTGAGCGTTCGTGCGTCAGACGGACGTGGGCATCGGTCCGCCGCGCCATTTGACGGCGTCGCTCAATGCGGCGATGAGGTCCATTTCGGTGCCGTCGTGCTCCGCGTACGCACGGTGCAGGTTGAGCACGATCCGCTCCGCGTCCGCCCAGCCCCCGAATTCGCCCAGGTCGCACGCGCGGGCCGCCTCGAGCGGGGTGCGGCCGGGCTGGACGGTGGCGAGGACGAACTCGTAGTACCGCCGAAGCTGCCCGAACGCCTTGGCGATCTCGGAACCGTGCAGCACCGGCCCATGGCCCGGCACCAGGTGCTCGGGTTGCAGGGCGGCCATCCAGTCCAGCGTTCGCATCGCTCCGCCGACCGAGCCCATGAACACGAGCGGGGTGAGTCCGCTGAACACCAGGTCCCCGGCGAAGAGCACCCCCTCGTCGGGCAGCCATGCGACGAGGTCTCCGGTCGTGTGCGCGGTCTCGCCCGGGTGCAGCAGTTCGATGCGCGTGCCGCCGGCGTGCACGGTCAGCCGGTCGCGCACGGCGACATCCGGCACGCGGCGCGTGACGTCGCCCCAGTCGGGGACGGGCTCCCAGAACGGCGGGCAGCCGTCGATGATCGGGTCGGTGCGCAGTGCTTCGCGCATTCGCTCATGTCCGAACAGCACAGTCGCGCGCGGAAGGAGACTGTTGCCGTACGTGTGATCGCCGTGCTGATGCGTGTTCACCGCCATCCGCACTGCTCGTCCACCGGCGACTCCGTCGACGGCCGCGAGGAACCGCCGCGTGCGCGCCTCGGTGGCGCAGGTGTCCACGATGAACACGTCATCGCCGCCGACGATCGCGCCGGCGTTGTTCACCCACCACGTGCCGTCGGGCTGTACCCAGGCGTGCACACCGGGGACCACGGTCTCGAGCATGCGGACAGCCTATTGGAAGGATGCGTCGCGCCGGGGATGAGCGAACCGACACTGGAACGGCCAGGTGGACAGTGCGGTTGGTCGTGGCGTGCGGTTTGGGATGAGCGAACCGACACTGGAACGGCCAGGTGGACAGTGCGGTTGGTCGTGGCGTGTGGTTTGGGATGAGCGAGGCGACGTCGAGCGGCATGGAACGGCCAAGTGGACAGTGCGGTTGGTCGTGGCGTGTGGTTTGGGATGAGCGAGGCGACGTTGAGCGGCATGGAACGGCCAAGTGGACAGTGCGGTTGGTCGTGGCGTGCGGTTCGGGGTGAGCGAGGTGACCGTGGACGGTCGGGGGACTGTTCGCCGTGCGTGATGTGCGCGGTCCGGGATGAGCGCAACCTTCACGATGACGGTTGAGTGGACACTGCGCGGTTGATCGCGACGCGCGGTCGGCGGCGTGAGCGAGTCTTCATGATGGCGACTTGGTGGACTCTGCGCGGTTGAGTGCAGTGCGCGGTGGGATGTGCGCGAATCTCTACACCGGCGGCTGCGCGGACACTGCGCGGTTGAGTGCGTTGCGCGGCGTCGGATGTGCTTGAACGTTCAGGACGATGGCCAAGTGGACAGTGCCCGGTCGACGGCGTCCAGTACCAAGGACCAGCTCGCGTCCAGGTTGCGCGCGTGGTGGAAGCCGCCGTCCGTTTCCAGGTGTAGGAAGCCGTGCATCGTGCTGTACACGAAACGGACGGCGTCTATCGCGCGGGTTTCCTCCAGGTCGTAACCGCGCAGCAAAGTTGCGCAGCCGGTCACGATTCTTGCCTGGGCCGCTGCGCCGGCGGGGTCGGTCAGGGGGCGCACCGTTGCGGCGTACCGGCCGGGATGGGCCAGGACCCAGGTGCGCAGCGCGGTGCCGTACGCGATCAAGGCCCCCCGCCCCGCTCGCCCTTGCAACGCCTCGCCCAACCGGTCGGCCAGTTCGTTCGTGGCCTGTCCGGCCACCGCGTCCAACAGGTCCGGCACGCCCCGGACGTGCTCGTACAGGCTGGGCACCGCCACGCCGAGCCGGCGCGCCAAGGCGGTCATCGTCACGTGGTCGATGCCCACCTCGTCGGCCAGCTCGAGCGCGGCGGTGCACACCTGGGCGCGCGACAAGCCGGCTCGTACCATGCGGTACAGCCTAATGGCTTTAGGATTTAGCCTACAAGGAACTTCTGCGTGGTCGATCCGTTGCAGTCGTAGACCTGCAGCCGCGTGCCATTGGCGGTCGCGCCGCCCGGTGAGTCGGCGCAGCGGCCCGAGGCCGAGTTGCGCAGTGAACCGTCCGCCTGCTGCACCCAGTTCTGCGCGCTGCCGCCGTTGCAGTCGGAAAGCTGCAGCTTCGAACCGGACGACACGTCCAGGCAGCGGCCGAGTGTGCGCAGCGAACCGTTCGCGCCGCGCAACCAGTGCTGGTCCAGCGCGCCGGGCTGGCAGTCCCACAGTTGCACGGCCGCGTTGTTGCCGCCGTTGTCGTCGCCGGACACGTCCGCGCATTTGGAGGTGTTCGTTGTGACGGTACCGCCGCCGTTTACCGCGAACTTCTGCGGTGCGAGGCCGTTGCAGTCCCAGATCTGCAGCTTCGTGCCGTTGGCCGTGGCGCCGCTGGGGGAGTCGAGGCACCGGCCCGAGACCGGGTTGCGCAGCGAGCCGTCGGCCTGCTGCACCCACTTCTGGTACGGGCCGCCCGCGCAGTCGGCGAGCTCCACCTTCGTACCGTTGCCGGTCGCGTTGCCCATGAGGTGCAGGCAGCGCCCGAGCGCCGATACCGACAGGTCGGAGCCGTGAATCCAGCGCTGGTCGGCCGTCGCCTGGCAATCCCAGAGTTGTACCGCCACCCCGGCCGCGTTCGCGTCGGCCCCGTCGACGCACTTGCCGCCCGGGCCGGTCACCGTGGCCGCGGGCGCCGGGCTGTTCGCGCCCCCGCCGTACCCGGCCGCGACGATGCTCGCCTGCACCGCGTCGTCGGCGGCGTCGGTCGGGTACCCGGCCGTCATCACGCCCTCGAAGAACGAACCGATCGCCTGGTTGCTGTTGTCGCCGCCGGTACCGAGCACGATCGAACCCTCGAGGTGCATCGGCTGGTAGCCGCCCGCCGGCAGTGCGCCGTTCCACCACGTGTTCAGCGCGCCGGTGCGCGAGTCGCCGCCCTTGAGTGCAAATGTGTGCTGCCCGTCGTTCTTGAGCAGTGCGGTCACGAACGGCGTCGCGTTGCCGAGGTTGGCGGGGTTGGAGGCACTGCCGAGGTACAACCCATTCTCCAGATCGGCCTCCACCCACGGCCCGGAACCGGTGCACGGCGGGGTCTTCACGCAGCGGGTGGTCAGCGATACCGCGTCCATGTGCCCGTTGCCGGTGTCGGCGATCTCGGCCTCGGCGTTGCCGTAGTCGAAGCAGCACAGATTGTTCGTATGGACGCCGCTGGCGACCATGTACATGCCCTCGGGCTGTCCGCCCGTGGCCACCCCGTCGCCGACCCGGTGCCGGTAGCCGGTGTGGCCGTTGAAGTACACGCCGTACACGCGATGTCCACCGGCGGTGGTGGGCAGGGCGGCCGCGTTGGCGCCGACGTCCTGGCCGCCCGCGGTGCCCGGGCCCTCGACGGTGAGATCGTTGTGGCGCGGTGACTGGTCGTAGATGACGGTGATGATGCAGGCGGTGCCGGTGCAGAACGCGTCCTGCGCGTCCGCGTTGGCGAATCCGCCCGTGGCGAGCAGTCCGATGTCGAGCGTCGCTCCGTCGGAGGCGCGGCGTACCTGGTAGAGGCGGCCGTTGTACGCCGAGTACAGGGCCCGGGTCGTGCTGTGTGCCCCGACGCACGGCGTGCCGGCGGCGCCGTAGATGTCGCAGGGCTGGGCCGTGGCGGCCTGGGCGGCGCTCGGGAGTGCGACGAGGCACCCGAGCGCTAGCAGCAGGACGGCGGCGGCGCGGAGCCGTGATCGCATCAGATCTCCTCGATGACTTCATCGTGGCAAGTCGATGCGGCGAGTATTGCGACGGGGAATTCTTCCAGCCAGATCCCGGCGGAATCGAGAATCGGCGTCCGGCGAGCCAGGGGGCGGGGTGTGGTCGGGACCTGGGGAAGCGGGGGCGAGTGGTGCCGGGATTCAGCGGCCGTCGCCCGGGAGATCAGCCCACGAAGCGGTGCGGGTCGTGGCCGGGATTTGGCGCCGGGGAGCGGGCGCGGGGCGCGGCGCCGGCCGTGGTCGAGATGAGTGCTCGTCGCGCGGGAGCGTGGTGGCGGCCGTGGGTTGAGATGAGCGCTCGTCGCCCGGGAGCGCGCGGCCGTGGTCGAGATCAGCCGCCTGCGTCCAAGAGCCGGCGAAGATTCAGCGCCCGCCGTCAAAGCGCGGCTGTTGCTCAAGAGCCGGCCGAGGCGCAGCGCCCGTCGCCAGAAGGACGGCCGAGACTAAATGTCCGTCGTGCGGGAGTCGGCGGAGACTAAATGTCCGTCGTGCGGGAGCCGGCGGAGGCTCGGCGCCCGTCGCCCAGGAGGTCGGCCGAGACTCAATGGCCGTCGGGCGGGAGCCGGCCGGGGCTCAGCGGCGCTCGTCCACGAGTCGGCGCACGGTCGCTAGCTCCGCCGCTACCTCGGGCGCCGTGCCCGCCGTCGCCGAGACGCGGTCGATGAGGTCGCGTACCTTCGCGGCGTCCGGCTTCGGCGCCGCCAGCTCGGCCTGCAGGGCGATCGCGGCCCGCTCGGCCGCAGCCGGGTCGGCGACTCGTCCGCGCTCGCGCCGGATCGCCGCGACCAGGGCCGAGTCGCCCTGTTGGTTCACGATCATGAGCCCGTGGTCACCGAACTGGACGTTTGTCGCATCGACGCGCCCGATCTCGAAGTTGCTCACACTTCTCAGGCTACGGAAGTGCGCGTCGCCGTGCCCATCGAGCGTTTCGGGTACGAAATCCAGCATTTGACGGATCGCCAGGCACCTTTCGGTCAATGTCACGGAACGGCCGGGCCCCTCGCGCAGTTTGCGAAGGTCATTTACCGTGCTAAGGCACACCTGAGGGAGCAGACGATGAGGCGATCGAAGTCGGTACCGCTTGGCCGCAGCTACCTCGCCCTGGCGGCGCTGGCGGCGACGGGCGGTCTCGCGGCGTGCGGCCGTGAGAAGCAGACCTACTGCGCCGACCAGAGTGGCGTGGTCGTGCCCGACTACCGGTGCGACGACGGTTCTTCCGGTCACTACTACTACACGGGCAGTTACGGCCGCGGCCGCTCGCCCGGGTACCGGCTCAGCGGCGGCAGCCGGGTCGCGTCGACCGACTCGGTCGGGCGCTCCAACGCCGGGCTGCCCGCGACCGGGCACGTGAGCAACGGCAAGGTGAGCTCCGGCGGCTTCGGCAGCAGCAGCGGCAGCAAGAGCTCGGGCAGCTGACGTGCGCCGGATCGCCGAGGGCGTCGTCCGCCCGGACTGGCGCCAGCAGCTGGCCACGCAGGGGATCGTGTACAACGACACGCCGACGCCGGACGGCGGGACGATGTCGTACTGGAAAGAGGGCCCGTTCTACGACTTCACGTCGACCGAGATCGATACGCTCACCGCGAGCGCCGCGACACTGTTCGAAATGTGCATCGCGGCCGGCGACTTCGTCATCGATCACAACATGTTCCAGCTGCTGGGAATCCCCGAGTTCGCGTGGGAACAGGTCAAGCGCACCTGGTGGGACGACGAGACCGAGCCGGGCGGGCGCAGCAAGGGCGACTTCTCGCCGAGCCTGTACGGCCGCTTCGACGTGCGCTACGCGGGGGAGTTCGCGGGCAAGCCGCAGCTGCTGGAGTTCAACGCCGACACCCCGACGGCACTGCCCGAGGCGGCGGTCGCGCAGTGGTACTGGATGCAGCAGACCGGCCAGGGCAAGGACCAGTGGACCACCATCCACGAGATGCTTGTCGCGGCCTGGCAGCGCAACATCAGCCGGCTCCGGCAGGCCCGCACCCACCTGCTCGACCCGATGACCATCCACTTCGCGTGCGACCGGTCGGAGGAGAGCGGCGAGGACCTGTTCAACACCGAGTACATGATGGAGACGGCGCGGCAGGCGCTGGGCCCCCTCGGGTACAACACAAAATTTTTGTGGATGGACGAGATCGGGGCCGGCGACGTCCAGGCCGGCGACCGCTTCTATGACCCGGACGGGCAGCACATCGACGTTATTTTCAAGTTGTACCCGTGGGAGTGGATGACGAGCGAGCAGTTCGCCAAGCAGTGCTTCCGCGACATGAGCGACCCGCGCCGCGACAGCACGGTCTGGATCGAGCCGCCGTACAAGATGCTCTGGAGCAACAAGGGCCTGCTGCCCGTGCTCTGGCACCTCTTCGGGGACGACCCGGAGAAGAAGGACCTGCTCCTGCCCGCGTACTTCGAGTCCGAGAAACCGGACTGGATGACCTCGTACGTGCGCAAGCCCCTGCTCGGCCGCGAGGGCGCCAACGTCTCGATCATCGTCGACGGCATCACCAAGGCCAGCACCCCCGGCGAGTACGGCGGCCCGTTCGTGTGCCAGTCGTTCGCGCCGCTGCCGGCGTACACCGATCCCCGGGGTGGCGAATGGCACCCCGTGCTCGGCGTCTGGATGATCGACGGCGAACCGGCCGGGCTCGGCATCCGCGAGAGCGCCGGGCTCATCACCGACAATCTGAGCCATTTCGTTCCCCACACCATCGACCACAACGGCTTTTAGTAGGAGACGGCATGAACGGTACTGCCGCCCTGATCGCGGTGCTCCAGGTGCTCATCGTGATCCTCGGCGTCGGCGGCGGCTGGTGGCTGCTCAACGCCGTCACCTCCTTCGACGACCACCATGAGCTCTGGGAACGGGCCAACTGGGGGTACCTCGTCCAGCGCATCGGCTTCGTGGCCGTGCAGGTCATCGGCGTGTCGAGCCTGATCGGCCAGGACCTGACCAGCTGGAGCTCGCTCGCCTGGGTCGGCGGCGGGATCGTGTGGGCCACCGTGCTCGCGGTGCTCGGGTTCTGGATCACGGACTGGATGATTCTGCGCACTCGCGCAACCCCGATCGGCGCGCTCAACACCGTGCCGCTCTCCGTCGGCCTGGTTCGGCTCGGCTTCTACCTGGGCCTGGCGCTCGTCGTGCGCGCCACGTTCATCGGACACGCGCCGAACCTGCGCACTTCGCTCATCTCGACGGCCGTGTTCACGCTCGCCGGCATCGCCGGGCTCGTGATCGCGTTCTACCTGCACGGCCTCGTGGCCCACGGCAACCTGCGGCTCGCGATGGTGCAGGGCGGCGTCACCGAGGGCCTCGAGTCCGCGGCCGTGCTCACCGCCGTCGGGCTCATCCTGTACGGCTCGATCGCGGGCGACTTCACTACGTGGCCCGAGAGCCTGGCGGGCTTCGGCGCCGCGCTCGGGATCGCTTATGTGGGGTTGTACATCGCGCGGTACCTCATCGACTGGTTCGTGCTCACGGGCGAGTGCACCCTCAAGACCATTCACGCCCAGCAGCAGACGGGCGCGGCCACCCTCCTCGCGTTCCTCCTGGTGATGGTGGCCCTGCCGATCAGTGCCGTGATCAACCTGTACGTCGAGTGACCGTCCTGACCACCGAGCGCCTCGTCCTGCGCGAGATGGACGAGGCCGACCTGGACGATCTCGCGGAGCTGCTCGGCGATCCGGAGGTCATGCGGTACTACCCGAGGCCGAAGACCCGCGCGGAGACGCTCGAGTGGATCGGCGTGAACCGGCGGCGGTACCGCGAGCACGGCCACGGCCTCTGGACCCTGCGCCTGCGCGACGGCGACGCCTTCGCGGGCGACTGCGGCCTGACCATCCAGCATGTCGACGGCGTGGACGAGCTCGAGCTCGGCTACCACGTGGTGCCGGGCCTGCAACGTACGGGCCTGGCCACCGAGGGCGCGCGGGCCTGCCGAGACTGGGCCCGCGACATCCTGGGCGCCCGCCGCGTGATCGCGATCATCCACCCGGACAACATCGCGTCGCAGCGGGTGGCGCAGAACGTCGGTCTGACACTGGAGAAGCGCACGTCCGACTACGGCCCTGGGACCGAGGTCCTGATCTTCGCCATGTCACTGTGACGCGCTGTCCCGCCTCAGCTGTGGGACCGGACCGACCTTAGCCACGTCGTTCGTGACTTGACGCGATGCGATGCGATGCGATCGTCGGCCCGATCGCGGCCACGTCGTTCGATCGCCGCCGGGTCCGCGATTCTGTACGGCCTGGGCTGGGACGACTACTCTCCGTCACGTCGTCGTGGCGCGATCGACCGACCGCTTCGGCATCCCGTTCTGTGTGACCGTCGGGCTGCTCTTGGCCACGTCCTGGTGACTCACCCGACCGCGCGCCGACGCGGGGCCGGTCAATTCCACTGGGGCGTGCGACCAGGCAGACCCACATCACAATGCGTGACCTGGCCCTTTTGCGCCGCCCGGTGGCGCGGAGACAAGGGGCAGGACCGGATCTCGCACCTTACGAATATGAGCGCTACCTCACAGGGGAAAACGTTTGCCGTCACTCTTTGGGGGTACCGATGTCGACATGGATAGCGCGGTGCTCAGCAGTGACGTTCGGGAACAACAGTCAAACGTCGAGCCACAGGACGCGTCGGACGATCTGTTCTGGCTGCCGGTCGAGCCCGGCACCTCGATCGCCGGCCCGCACGCCGATCGGCGGTTCATCCTCTGATTTCAGCGGCCTCGTTCGGAAAGGTCGCTCCATAACCGCTGTTTCGCAAAGCCCGGCGTTCGATTCGCCGGGCTTTCGCTTGCCCACTGGCCGAACGCGCCCATCCGCGCAGCGCCTCATCCGCGCATCGTGTCCGTTCGCGTCATGTCCGTCCACGCGTGTCCATCCGCGTCGTGTCCGTTCGTGCATCGCGGACGTTGCGCACCGTGCAGAACGAACACCGCGCACTGCCCACAGTGCACACGGTGCGCGGTGTGCGCGGTGCGCGGTGCAGGCGGTGCGCGGTGCGCGTTGTGCGCGGTGCAGGCGGTGCGCGGTGCAGGCGGTGCGCGGTGCGCGTTGTGCGCGGTGCAGGCGGTGCGCGGTGCACGCGGTGCGCGGTGCGCGTTGTGCGCGGTGCAGGCGGTGCGCGGTGCAGGCGGTGCGCGGTGCACGCGGTGCGCGGTGCACGCGGTGCGCGGTGCGCGGTGCACGCGGTGCGCGGTGCACGCGGTGCGCGGTGCGCGGTGCACGCGGTGCGCATTGCACGCGGTGCGCGGTGCACGCGGTGCGCGGTGCAGGCGGTGCGCATTGCACGCGGTGCGCGCGTTACAGCGGTGCGCGGTGCGTGCCTTGCGCGCGGTGCGCGTTGTGCGCTTCGCGGGCCTTGGAGGGTTGTGTGCTGGGCGTGTTCGCGTCGGGCGTCCGAGCGTTGTGCGTCTGCGTGATTGCGCACGGCTGTGGTCGGGCGCTCGGGAATGTGGAACGGCGCCCGGCCTGAATCCAGGCCGGGCGCCGTCTTCTGATCAACTGGCGTGCCTGGATCAGCTCGCCGGGTAGGAGGTTACGTAGCTCGGTACGCCGACGCCGGTTTCTGTGGCTACCGGGGCGCCGGTGTCGTTGACCACGTGGTCGATCGTGCCGGCCGAGAGGTTCACCGTCAGGATGTCGTGGAGCTTGACGCCCGGGCGGTTGGGGACCTCGAAGCCGTGCGCCGCGTGGATGGTCGGGTCGACGTTCGTGAAGATGTAGGCGCCGCCGCCCCACAGTTCGTGGGTCTTCACCTTGTCGTTGACCTTGTACGCGGCCCAGCCGAGCACGCCGTCGTGCTGCCACGCGGCCTGGTTCGGCGGGTCGTAGGGCAGCTCGTTCTGGAAGAAGATCGTCTTGCCGCGTTCGCCGTTCCAGATGACGTTGTACTGCTGGTAGTGCTCGACGAACAGGCCCGTCGCGAGGACGTCGTCGCCGTTGACGATGACGCCGTTGCGGCCGGTGTTCACGTCCCAGCCTACCGATCCGGCCACGCCGTGGTCGGCGCGCCAGGCCCAGATGTCGTCGAGGATGACGTGGTCGGAGTTGACCTCCAGGCTCACGTCCGCCTTGCCGACGTGCGGGCCGCCGACGCGGAAGAACACGTCGTGCAGCACCGTCGGGTCGTTGGCGTCACCGAGGTTGAGCGCGCCGCCGAGCTTGGTGCCGACCTGCATGAGCGCGGGCGAGTTCACGGTACCGGCGTCGATCATGATGCCCGAGACCGAGATGCCCTTGCTGTCGGCGATCCACAGGGGTACCGCACCGTTGACCGCGGTCAGCGTCGCGATGCCCATGCCCAGCACGATGGTGTCGGGCCGCCAGACGAGGATCGAGCTGTTGATGTTGTACACCCCGGGCGTGAAGAGCAGGTGCTTGCCCAGGGCGAGCTGGATGTTGATCGCCAGCACCGAGTCGGACGGCTTGGCCAGGTAGAAGTCGGAGAGCGGGACCGAGCGGCCCGGGGTGGGGCCGTTGGCCCAGCTCGCGCCCGAGGAGTTCTTGCGCAGCGCGGGCTCGAAGACGTTCCACTTGCCCTTGGCGTCGATGTACAGGTACGGCCGCTCCTTGCTGGACGGCGTGCTGTCCAGGGTGGTGTACGGCGGGTTCGGGAACTGCTGCGCGGGCGCGCCCACGGCACCGGAGAACACCTGGTTCCACACGGCGTTCGACCAGCCTCCGAGGTTGGAGTCCCGGACGAGGAACTGCTGCTGCGATCCGTTCGTGGCCGTGCCGAGCTGCGAGTCGGCGATGAAGCCACCGCTGGCGTACTGCGGGCCGGCCGTGCAGTAGTCCATGAACGTCGTGTTGCCGTTGATCTTCACCCGCCGCAGCGGCGCGGCCTGCGACACGGCCCAGAACTCACCGGACGCGCGGCAGTCGGCGGCGCCGGCCACGTTGATGGTGAGGTTGGACAGCGAGCGCCAGAAGTTGACCAGCGCGATGCAGTTGTCGGCCGCGAGGCAGCGGTTGTACACGTCGACGTGGCCGTTGATGACCGTGTCGGTGGGGTTCAGGCCGAGGCCGGCCACCTCGGTGTAGTACCCGACCTGGAAGACCAGCGGGTGGTCGGGCGTGCCGTACGTTCCCGGCTTGAACAGCAGCGTGTAGCGCTGCGTGCCCATCTCGTTGTCGACCTGCTGCGCGTGGACGGCGTCCACGGTCGCCTGGATCTGCTCCACCGTCATCGACGGGTCGAAGATCTTCACGTTCGGGCCGAAGTCGGGCTGCCCGGACGGGCGGCCGGCGGGCGCGGCCGCGGCGACGCCGGGGGTGGATACGGCGGCGACAGCGGTCAGCAGTACAGCGGCCCCGAGGGCGAACCACCGGCCACGGCGTCCGCGAGGGGCTGACCCGGCAGACCTGGCGGACGCCATGCCGGAGGGGACCAATGGCATGAAACGTGACCTACTTTCCTCTGGTGGCTCATCAACCCACGACCCCAGACGACGGTGGGGCGAGGCATCGCGGGCGGGGGTGATGCGCCACAAATGCGAGAGAGCGCTTTCACGGGGGGACGTTACAGGGAACATCGCGACTGGTCCACGGGTACAAATCGCCTCCGATCCCCACGGATCTCGCTCTCTTGACGGCCCGTGGTCCGACCCCGCGCAAGCATGGCCGGGCCGCGCTCGGAAGAATGGCGGCAAATGACCCCGCTGCTGACCGCCGACGTCTTCGGCTGGACCATGCGCCCGGTGCGCTGGCGTCGCGCCCGCGCGCTGCTCGTCGTCGTCGCGGCGGCCGCAGTCCTCTCGCTGCACGTAGCGTTCGATCCGCCCGTCGAGTGCTCCGACGCCGCGCCGTGCGGGCCGGACTGGCTCAACGCGCTGCTGTTCGGGCTCGTCGCCGCGCTGCCCGTCGTGGCGTTCCTCTCGCTGCCGGTCACCGCCTGGCTCGCGGCCCTCTTCTTCACCGCCGACGCGATCTGGCAGGAGGCGCACCCGGGCCTCGCCTCGCCCGCGTGGCTCACCGGGGCCGACGCGGCGCTCGCGTTGCTGGCCTTCGTGACCGCCCGGCTCGACCCGCCCGGGCTGGGCAGCGCCGCGGAGATGTGGGCGGCGACGACATCGCACCGCAAGCCCCCGGCGCCTGCGGTCCTTCCGCGGTACGGGTTCGGCTGGCGCCTGCTCGCGGTACCACTGCTGCTTGGGGCTCTTGCGGTCGCCGGGCTGGCGCTGGCGGATCAGACGGGCGCGGACGACCGCCTCGCCGCGGCCGACCGCGTCACGGCCGAGGTCACCGCGCACCCGGACGAGTACACGCTGGAGGTCCGGCTCCCGGGCGCCACCCCCGCGGACGCGCCCGCGCGTGTCACGGTGGCCGACGCCGACGAGCACCCGGTCGGCTCGCACGTCGCCGTCCTCGTGTCCGGGGACGGCCTCTACCAGCTCGTGAGCGAGCCGTACGACACCAGCGGCTGGCTGTCCCTCGCCGTCCTGCTCGCCGGCGTCGCCGCGGGTTGCCTGGCCCGCGCCCGGGAGCGCGCCGCGGTGGCCCGCGCGCTGTTCGAGGGGGAGCAGCCGGCGACGGAGGTGTACGTCTGGGCGCACGGCGGCCGCGTCGCGGTCTACGCCACCGACGCGCGGCCGGGCGAGCCGGCGCTCGTGGAGTTCTTCGCGCTCGCGCGGCACGGCTCCGACGACATCCGCCCGGGCATCCTGTTCGGCGTACCCGCGCAGCGCCACTGGTGCGCGGTCGCCGTCGACGGCGAGCTGCTCGTGCCGCGCGGTCCCGCGCGCAGTGGCCGCTTCGCCCCCGCGTACGGCGGACCCGCGCCCGACCCCGACGTGGACGGTCCCGCCGCGGTCCCGGACGCGGCCCGGCTGCCGCTGCGCCCCGAGGAGATCCTCGCCCTGCGCCCCGAGGACGTCGCGGCCGACCCGGAGACCGTGCACACCCATCGGCACAACCGCTTCTCCGGGTACGCGGTCGTTGTCGCCTCGTCCTGGCCGTTCCTGCTCATCCTGTCGCGGCTGCTGCCGACGCTGCCGTACTGGGGCGCGGTCGCGGTGACGGCGCCGGTGACCGCGATCGCGTGCCTGTCCGGCTGGCGGATGTTCCTGCGCCCGCGCGTGAGCTGGAACGGCGCGGGCCTGAGCGTCGTGGGCAGCATCGGCGCCCGGCTGCTCGTCTGGTCGGACGTGCACGCGATCCGCGCCGACCGCCACGGCGCGGTGACGATCGAGACCGACCACCACGGGGCGGGCCTGGTGGTGACGGCCCGTGGCGAGCACGCGCTGCTGCCGCGGTTCCTGTCGGGGGACGAGCGGACCGGGCTGCAGCTCTCCGGCGCTCTGCGCCTCGCGGCCGAGCGGGCGGAGGCTCGCGCGCGCGACCGCGTGCGGGACGTGGTGTCGCTGCCACCGGCTCCGGTGGCGCCGCCCGCGCCGGCGCCGCTGTACGTGGCGTGGGTGGCGGAGACGCTGCTGTACGCGCTGGTGCTTGCGGGCCTGTTCGGTTAGGACGGCGCTCGCCGCTGGTCTCGGTGACGCCGGCTGTCCCGGCTTTGCCTCCCCGCTGCGCGGATGGCATTGCTATACGGCGCTCGCGGACCTGTTCGGCCAGGACTGCGCGGCTCGCCCCGGGCTCCGACTCGACGCGGGTTTGGCACGGCGTTTGCGGCCCGGCTGTTGCCCCGGGGGCGTTCAGGAGACGGTGATGCCGCCCCAGGACTCGGGCTCGACGTCGGCCAGGGTCTGCGAGAACGTCCATCGGTGCCCGGCGAGGTCCTCGGCCTGGTACTGGCGCTCGCCGTACTCGAAGTCGGTCGGCTCCATGACGATTCGCGCACCGGCCGCGCGTGCTCGCGCGCAGTGTTCGTTTGCGTCGTCGACGCGCACCATGACCGCGTGCGTCACACCGGCGCCGGGCTCGGGCGCGCGCCGCTCGCTGCCGTCGTCGGCGACGATGATCGCCCCTTCGCCGGCGCGCATCTGGGCACGGTGGTCCGCTCCGATGCGCACGCGCTCCGCGAAGCCGAACGCGGCCTCGAGCCAGGCGACGGCGCGGCGGACGTCGGGGTAGGTGAGGACCGGGATGACGGCGGCGGCCGGAATCGAGCGGTTGGGCTTCACGCTTCCGATCGTAGAACGGCGCGGCGGTCGTGCGGGTGGATGCGGGGTCGTGCGGTATATGCGCCGGTTCGGCGGGAGTGGTCAGAATCGAGCGGTTGGACTGCGCACAAGCGACGGCCACCCGTCGAACTCGATGTGCGGAGCGCGCGTAAACGCGCAATGGGGCCTCGTGGCGGGCAGAATCGGGCGCATGGAGAAGCCACGGATTGTTTCGGTGCAGGAGTACCGGGAGGCTCGCGACGAGCTGCTCAAGGCGGAGAAGGAGGCGACCCGTCAGCTGGACGCGATCGCCGCCCGGCGCCGGCGGCTGCCGATGGTGCGGTTCGGGGAGTACACGTTCGACAGTCCAAGCGGGCCGCGCACGCTGCTCGATCTGTTCGATGGGCGGTCCCAGCTCGTGGTGTACCAGTTCATGGACAACGGACCGGATCACTTCTGCCCGGGCTGCACCTGGTTCACGGACGGCATCCCGCCGACGGCACTGGCTCCGCTCGCCGCGCGCGGCGTGAGCTGGTCGAATGTGTCCAACATGCCGCTGGCGCAGATCGAGCAGTACAAGGCCGAGCGTGGATGGACGATTCCGTTCGTTTCCTCGCGCGGCACGACGTTCGCGGACGACTGCGACGCCGGCGGCGGGTTCATGCTGAGCGTTTTCCTGCGCGATGGTGACGAGGTCTACCGCACGTACAACACCACCCAGCGCGGCGTCGATCGCCTCGTGTTCACGAACAGCATCTTCGACCTGACCCCGTACGGCCGGCAGGAGGACTGGGAGGACTCGCCCGACGGGTGGCCCCAGCGCCCGACCTACGGCTGATCGAGCCGACGGGTGGGAACGTCCGAATGCGTGCGAATGCGCGTCGATGTGGACGTGCGGTCGTGCGCGTGCGGCTCGCAGTGTCCGGATGTGGACGTGCGCGTGCGACCGGCGGCGTGTGGACGTGCGCGTGCGACCGGCGGCGTGGACGTGCGCGTGCGGCCGGCGGCGTGGACGTGCGCGTGCGGCCGGCGGCGTGCGGCTCGCGGTGTTCGGATGTGTGCGTTCGACCGGCGGCGTGTGGATGTGGACGTGCACGTATGGACAATGGCCGGATGCGGCTGCGTATGGAGCTTTTCGTCGACGATCTCGAGGCGTCGGTTGCGTTCTACGTCCAGGCACTCGGGTTCGTTGTTGAGCGGCGCAGCCCCGGTTACGTCAGCGTTCGCCGCGGGGACGTTGTGCTCGGGCTCGGGCCCGTCTCCGGACTCCCTGAGCTCGGGGACGGGCCCGGGTTCAGCCAGGAGCGGCTCGCCGGGCGGGTGCGCGGGCTCGGGGTGGAGATCGTGTTCGAGGCGCGCGATCGTGCGGAGTTGCGCTTGCTGTACGAGCACTGCACGAACGCGCAGGTCGTGGTGGAGGAGCTGCGCGAGCGGCCGTGGGGGCTGGCTGACTTCCGGGTGGGTGATCCGGACGGGTACTACATTCGGATCACCCACACCTGACGGGAGCTCTTTGAGAACGGCGGCCCTCCGGGCTGGTGACCCGGACGGGGCAATACATCTGGATCACCCAGGAAGTCGGGCTGTGCGCGCGGTGCAGTCCAGTGACCTCGGGCGGGGTACACCCAGGAAGCGGTGACCCGGACCGGGTACTGCATCCGGGTCACCCAGCGCCTACACGGAGCTCACCCCGTGTACGCCGCGAAGATCTTTGAGAACTCGTACGGGGACTGCGCGATGTTCGTGCACATGTACAGCGCGCCGTTGCAGGCGTTCCTGTCGCGGGTCTCTTCCCAGAACGCCAGCATGCCCAGGTGGTTCGTCTGGGCGAAGGCGACCAGCTGGCGGGCGTCGTTCTGGTCGTACGTGCCGCCGTCGTCGTTCTTGCCCAGCATCGGGGTGACGCCCAGCATGCGCCAGATCTGGGCGTCGGTCTTGCTCGGGTACAAACCCTTCAGTTGCGTGAAGGTGGACTGCGCGGCCTGGACCGCGAAGTTGCCGTAGTCGCCGCTGCTGCGCTGGTAGTCCATCGCCATCACGTTGACGAGGTCCAGGTTGACGCCGGCGTCGCGGGCCGAGCGGACCACGTTGACGCCGTCGCTGGTGAGGCCCTCGGGCAGTACCGGCAGGGTCAGCGAGATCTTCACGCTCGGGCGGGCGGCCTGCAGCAGTGCCAGGGCCTGCGAGCGGCGGGCGATCGTCGTCGGGTCGGCGACCGCGGCGCCCTCGATGTCGAGGTCGATGTACTTCAGGCCGTACGCGTCCACGACCGCCTGGTACTCGGCTTCGACCTGGGCCGGCGTCGAGCACGCCTGGGCGAGCTCGATGCCGCTGGCCCCGCCGAACGAGATCTTCACGTCGCCGCCGCGGGCGCGGACGGCGTCGATCTGGTCCTTGGCCCAGGCGGCGCGCGGGTCGTACGCGTTGAACCACGATGCCTTGCACCCGGCGCTGTTCACGAACGCGAGCGTGAAGTTCTTGAGGTTGCCGCTCGTCGCCATGTCGGTGAGCGTCGGCGTGGGCCAGGCGCCCATGTCGACGTACGGGGCCACGGCCAGCGTCGTGCCCGTACCGCCGCCGCCACCACCGCCGCCGGCCTGGGTGGTCGCGCTCACCTGGTTGCTCGCGCCCGAGGCGTTGCCGGCCGCGTCACGCGCCTTCACCGTGAAGGTGTAGGCGGTCGAGGCGGAGAGGCCGGATACGGTACCGCTGGTGCCGGTGACCGACGCCGCGAGCGCGCCGGCCTGGTAGATGTCATAGCCGGCGACGCCCACATTGTCGGTGGAAGCGTTCCAGGCGAGGCTGACGCTCGACGAGGTCGTGGCGGTGACGCGGAGGGTGCCCGGTACCGACGGCGCGGTCGTGTCTGTAACCCCGGCGCAGGAAGCGCCGTTGAGCTTGCAGTTTGCGGGCTTGCCCGAGCCGGACACGAGGAACCCGAAGCTGGCCGTCCCGCCGGGGGCGAGCGTGCCGTTGTACGTCCGGTTGTTCGCGGTCACGTGCGTGCCGCTCTGGCTCATGAGCGCGTCCCAGTAGCTGCCCAGCGCCGAGCCGGACGGCAGGTCGAACTCGACCTTCCAAGCCGAGACGGTGGCGGCCGTCCCGTTCGTGATCGTGTACTTCGCCTGGTAGCCGCTGCCCCAGTCGGAGTCGTAACTCAGCGTCGCGGTAAGGGAACCGGCGGCCTGCGCCGGCGTCGTGATCGCCGCAATGCCGCCCGCGGTCACGAGGACCGCCGCGGCCGCGAGGGCGATCCGGAGTCGGGATGTCATCGCTGCCTCCAGACAAGACAGAATCCTATTGAGGCACAACGATAAATAAACTTAACTAAAAGTCAATGCTTCGATGGCTCGGGTCCGTGGTGGTCCGGACCGTTCCTCCCGCGAGACACCGCTCGGCGCTGGCGCGCCGTCGCTGCCAGGTCCGCGTGTAGTCACCCTCCCTCATCCGGTGGCGGGGCTCCGTCGGTGGGCCGGAAAGTCGGGCGCTGCGCGCCGCGACTTTCCGGATTTTTCGCCTGCCGGGCCATGAATCCGTTACGCCGGAATCTTGGGGCTTCGGCTGGACGCTGCGGATCTCGAACGCGGACTCGACGTCGGTCGATGGCGATGGGGCGGTTGAGCGTTCGGTCTGCGCGATGATGCGCGGATGCCGGTCGTTCGTGGTGGGCGATCGAAGCGTTTCGTCGTTCGGTCTGCGCGAGTTTGCAACGTCGCGGTCGTTTGCGCGGTGGCGAGGTTGATGCGCGAGTTGGCTGTGCGTGCCGGCATGCCCGCGTGTTGGCGTGTTGGCGTGTCGGTGCGCGTGGCGGGCCGTGGGGCGTGCTGTGTCGCGTTCGTTGCGCGGTGGCGGCGTTGATGCGCGGTGTCGGTCGTGCGTAATGGCACGACGGCGTGTCGGTGCGCGTGGCGGGCCGTTAGGCGTACGGTGCCGGGATCGTCCGGATCGGGTGATGCCTCGGGTGGCACAGTGTGAGGCTTCGATGTGCGGACGGGCCGCGTGCGGCATGATGTGCCGATGGGACGGCACGAGCAGCGGCATCGGGCGGGGGTCTGCATCGTTCGTGATCCGCGCCGCGCCGTGCCGCGGTGGCCGTGGCTGCTCCCGCCGCTCGGGCTCGCGCTGCTTCCGGTTGGGGTGGCCGCGGGGCTCTTCGCGGCCGCGATGCTGTTGCTGGTGGTCGGGGCGTGCATGCGGTACGGCCAGGGCGGGGTCCGCATCGAGGGCTCCGCGCTCCCGGAGTGGCAGGCGGCCGAGGCGGCGCTGCGGGAGGTACGGCTGCGGTGGCCCGCGCTCGGGGCGATGGCCGAGCCTGCGGACATCGGGCCGACGCTGGACATCACGCGGTACAACTTGGCGCGTCTCATTGCGGCCCGGGTCCGGCTGCGCGCGAACCTCGACGAGTTGCGCGCCACGCGCAAGGACCTCGGGGCGGGGCATCCGCGCGGGGAGCTGCGTGCGAGCCGTGATGAGTCCGGCGCGCGGGATTCGTGGAGCGAGCTGTACGGGAGCCGGGACGGCGCCGGCGCGGAGGAGCTGCGGGGCGAGCTGGACGCTAGCCGCGAGGTTTCCGCCGCGCGGGAGCTGGGCGCGATTCGCGAGGACTCTGGCGCGGGAGAGCTGCGGAGCGAACTGGACGTGAGCCGCGATGTCTCCGGCGCGCGGGAGCTGCGGGGCGAGCAGTCCGGCCTGAGCCGCGATGTCTCCGGCGCGGGAGAGCTGCGGGGCGAGCAGTCCGGCCTGAGCCGCGATGTCTCCGGCGCGGGAGAGCTGCGGGGCGAGCTGGACGCTAGCCGCGAGGTTTCCGGCGCGCGGGAGCTGCGGGCGATCCGTGATGATTCCGGCGCGGAGGAGGTGCGCGCCGGTCGTTGGGTGCTCGGCGGTGGGGATCTGCGCGATGAGCTCGACGAGCGCATCGAGGCGGCCGAGGATCGGCTCCGGGACCTCGGTGCGCAGCTCGCGGCGCGGACGGCGGCGCTCGGGCGGCTCGCTGCTTCGCTGGACGCGCATGAGCGGCGTGAGGTTGCCACGGCCCGGGCTCGGGTGCTGCTCGCCGGTGACATGCCGGGGGCGACGCTGCTCGCCGATCCGTTCGCGGAGGTGGGGGAGCGGACGGCGGCGACGCTTGCGGCGTACCGGGAGTTGTCCGAGCTTCGGCCGTCGTCGTCTGCGCGGTGATCTGGGAGTCCGCGCGGCGTGGGAACTGCGCGAACGTGCGAAGGTTGCCGTCTGAGTGGTGACATTGGGGTTGGCGCAGTGCGCGAAACGTGCGACCCGTCGCCGTCTGAGCGGTGCCGTGGGAACTGCGCGAACGTGCGCAAGCTGCCTTGGGAAACTGCGCGAACGTGCGCAAGCTGCCGTCTGAGTGGTGGTGTGGGGGCCGGCGCAATGTCCGAAACGTGCGACCGTTGCCGTCTGGGCGGTGACCTCAGAGCCTGCGCGTGGCGGGGGACGACTGTCGGCGGCGCGGCGGTGGGCTCGGGAACTGTGCGAAACGTGATGTAAGGGGCGGTGGCCCTCCTCGCGGCGTATCGAAGCTGTCCGAACTGCGACCGTCGCCGTCCGAAACGTGATCGTAGGGGAGCGTTCCGGCGAACTACGATTAGGGCATGTCACCGGCCTACGGGCTCGGGATCGACTTCGGTACCTCGAACACGGTGGCCCTGATGCGCTGGCCGGACGGCCGGGTCAGGCCGCTGTTGTTCGATGCCAACCCGTTGCTCCCGTCCGCCGTCTTTGCCCCGACCAAGCCGGGCGCGGGATCGGCCGTGCCCGGAGGCGATCTCGTGGTCGGGGGCGACGCGCTGCACCACGCGCGGTTCGACCCCGCGGGGCTGGAGCCCAATCCTAAGCAGCACATCGACGAGCCGACCATCCTCCTCGGCGAGCGTGAGGTTGCCGTCGTCGATCTTTTCGCGGCGGTACTGCGGTACGTGTTCACCGAGGCCAAGCGCGTCGCCGGGTCCGATGACTTCGCCGTGGCGATCGCGCACCCGGCCGGGTGGGGGACGCAACGGCGGGCGGTACTGGCCGAGGCCGCGCGCCGGGCCGGGCTCGGTGGAGGCGGCGGCCCGGGCAACGGTGGCGGCGGAGCGGGCGGCGCCGGGGGCTTGGGTAACGGCGGCGGCGCAGGCGGCTTCGGCAACAGCGGCGGCGGACAGGGCGGTGGCGCCAGCGGCGGCGCACAGGGCGGTGGCGCGGGCGGCGGCGCACAGGGCGGTGGCGGTGTGCCCGCGCTGCTCGTGCCCGAGCCGGTCGCGGCCGCGCACGCGTTCACGGCGGTGCTCGGGCAGCAGGTGCCGGACGGGAAGGCGCTGGTCGTGTACGACCTCGGCGCCGGCACGTTCGATGCCAGCGTCGTGGTGCGCCGCTCGGCCGGGTTCGAGGCGGTCGCCGTGGACGGGCTCACCGATGTCGGCGGGCTCGATATCGACGCGACGATTGTGCGGTGGCTCGCGGAGCGGTACTCGCCGGGCGACCCCGAGCTCTGGACCCGCCTCGCCGACGCGCAGGACCCCGAGTCGCTGCGGCACCGGCGGATGCTCTGGCACGACGCCCGCGTCGCCAAGGAGATGCTCTCGCGCGCGCCCGCGGTGGTACTGCAGATGCCGGCGCCGCTCAACGTCGACTCGCAGCTGACCCGCGAGGAGTTCGAGGCGGCCGCGAAGCCGCTGCTGGAGCGCACCGTGTTCACCACGGCCGCGCTCATCCGCCAGGCCGGCATCGCGCCCGAGGATGTGGCCGGCGTGCTGCTCGTCGGCGGTGGCAGCCGTATCCCGCTCGTGGCGACCATGCTGCACCGGGCCCTGAACGTGGCCCCCACCATCACCGAGCAGCCCGAGATCGTCGTGGCGGAGGGGTGCCTGCTGTCGTTGTCGGCGCCACCCGCCGACGGGACGGGGGAGGGCTCGCCACTGTGGCCGGCCGCGGCCGCGGCGGCCGCCCCGTACGCCTCGATGGCCGCCGGTCCGTCGTCCCCAGCGCCGTCGATGTCGCCCCCGATGGCCGGTTCGTCCCCATTCGGCGGAGGTGCTTCGCTGGCCGGAGCCGGAGCCGGAGCCGGAGCCGGAGCCGGAGCCGGGCTGGCCGGGGCCGGGCGGGCCGCGGAAGGGCTGGCCGGGGGCGCCGCTGGGGAAGAGCTGGCCGGCGGTGCCGCTGGCGCTGGCGCCGGGGCAGGCGCACTCACTGGAGCCGCCGCCGCCGCGGGTCCGGCCGCCGCCCCGAGTCCGCAAGCGGCGCAGGCCCAGCCGATGCAAGCGCCACCCGCGGATCAAGCAGGAACGGATCCGGGCATCATGTGGCCGGATCAGGGCTCGCCCGCCGCGGCCGGATTCACCACGCCACCCGCCGCCTCGACCTCGGCCCCGCCCGCCGGCTACATCCCGACGTCGTATGCGCCGCCCGCCTCGGGCCCGCCGGCCGGCTACGTAGCGCCCGCCTCCGCGCCGCCGGCCGGGTACGGCGCCCCCGTCTCCGCGCCCCCCGTATCCGGAATGCCGTACTCGGCCCCGCCCGTGTCAGGAGTGCCGGCCTCCGGACCACCCGTGTCGGGCGCACCGGTCTCCGGAGTGCCGCGCGGCCGCGTGTACCAGACGGGCGCGTACCCCACCGTCCAGCCACCGCCGAACCAGCCGCCACCGTTCCAGCCGCCCGCGCCCGCGCCGATGCCGGCCGTGCCGCGGTACCTGCCGCCGCCGCCCGCCATGGCCGGCGCGCCCGTGTCGCCCGGGCCGTCCAGCCGGGTCGTGCCCGTGTACGACGACCGGCCCCCGGCGCCCCCGCGCAAGGGCGGGCGCAACTGGCTCAACGCGCTGCTCGTCGTCATCGCGCTGCTCGCCGTGGCCGGGGCGGGCACCACCGTGTACCTGGTGCAGCTCGGCAAGGACAAGCCCTCCGCCAACAGCCAGTCCCCGGGCGCCGGAACGTCCGCGAACCCGGGCAACGCCGGTGCGGGCAACGCGGGATCGGCGGATCCGACCGGCACCGGTACCGAGCCGACCGAGACCACCCACGCCCCGGCGACGACGGCCACCAAGACCGAGACCGTCACCGCCCCGGACGTCAGCGGCCAGTACGTCGAGTACGCCAAGCAGCAGTTCCGCGACAAGGGGTTCACCGGCAACTTCAAGATCACGAAGCGGCCGACGGACGACCCGGACCAGGTCGACCACGTGCTCGCGCAGGACCCCAAGGCGAACAACCGCGTGGCCAAGAACGGCACGGTGACGCTGACCGTCGGCTCCGAGCCGGTCACGCCGTCCAGCCGCCCCGCTCCGACGACGACCGGGCCCCGGCCGACGTCGACCTGACCGAACGAAAGGGTTGTACGAGGTTGGCAGACTGATGCCGCACCGTCCACTGCGGACACCCCCAAGAGGAGCGGCGGATGTCGAACACCAACACGTACCTCGACCAGGTCGTCAGGCAGCAGGAGCGGCTGGAGTCCGACCTGCGCTCGAAGCGCGCCGCGCCCGCGGGCGGGCCGCCGCCACCGCAGGAACGGACGCGCGCCGAGGGCGGGCGCCAGCCCACGCCCAACGCCGTCGAGGTGCGGGTGACCGGGTTCGGGCGCTGGAAGACGGTACTCGTCCCGCCGAACGCGTTCGTCGTGCACACGCGGCGCGGCCGGGCCGAGCCGCTGCACGTCGGGCTCGGGGTGTCGTTCCGGTACAACCCGGCGACCGACTCGTACCTGGTGGTGCCGGGCGCCATGCAGACCATCCTGATCAACGCGTACTGCATCTGCCGCGAGCTTCAGGGGGTACTGGTGCAGGCCTATGTGCAGTGGATCATTCAGGACTTCGCGACCGCGTACCGCCGGCTCGACTTCGGTGACGCCGAGGACCCCATGCGACTGGTCAACCTGCAGCTCAAGGAGCAGGCCGAGGCGGCGATCAAGGACAAGGTCTCAACCCTGGGCGTTGCCGATGTACTGAGCGACAAGCAACCGATCATCGAGGAGCTCACGGCGCGGCTGCGCGCGGTCGCGGAGGGCTCGGGCGCCGACGACGGGCTCGGGCTGCGGATCGTCACGGTGCAGATCAAGGAGGCGGTGGTCAGCTCGCCGCGGCTGTGGGAGAACCTGCAGAAGCCGTACCGCAGCGAGCAGGGCCGCATCGCCCGCCTGGCCGAGCTCGCGGCCGAGGAGGCCGTGGCCGAGCGCGAACTGACGGCCCAGCGCCAGCGCGAGACGCAGCGCATCGCCAGCGACCGTGACCTCGCCGACCTGCGGGCACAGAGCGCGGCCCACGAGTTCGACCGCGAGGCGAGCGAGGCCCTGCGCCGCTCCCAGCGCGAGCAGGAGGACGCCCGCGCGCTCGCCGACCTGCAGGACGCGACGAACCGGCACGCCCTGACCCTGGAGCGCGAGCTCGCCGCCGAGGAGGCCGAGATCGGGCGCCTGCGCATCGAGCGCGAGGCGGAGCTGACGCGGCTGGGCGCGGAGGCGGAGCTGGCCCTGGGTGCGGCCCGGGCCCGCGACGCGCACGAGCGGGCGCTGCTGGACGTCGAGCGGGAGCGGCAGCGGGCGGAGATCGCCAACGTACGCTCGCCGGAGAGCGTGCAGGCGCAGCTGATCGACCGCCTGCCGGAGATCGTGGCGAAGCTGCCCAAGCCCGCGGAGCTGCGCTCGGTGACGATCGGCGGCAACGACGGCACGTCGATCGCGAGCGTCGTCGCGGAGCTCACGGCGGTCGTCAACGCCCTGCGGCAGACCTGAGGGGCCCTGCGGCAGCGGCGCATTGCAACCGAGCGAACCGTTTGGCGGCGCGGGCGTCGGCAATCAGGCAACCAAGATCGCTTCAGCGGGAGGTTGTCATGCGATTGCCGATGCTTGCCGTGGCGGTGGTCGGCGCCGTCGTGCTCGGGACGGTGCCGGCCTCGGCGGCGCCCATGGACCCGCCGGACCCGGCGGCACCTACAGACCAAGTGCCCACGGACCCGGTGCCCACGGACCCCGCGGCCCCCACCCAGTTGTCGGCGCAGGACTCGCAGTTCGTGATCGCGGCCGGGTACGCCGGGAACTTCGAGGTCGCCGCCGGTTCGCTCGCGCACGGGCGGGGCTACTCGCAGGGCGTCAAGGACTTCGGGACCAGGATGGTCAGTGACCACAACCGGGCGGGCACCAAGCTCTCGCAGCTGGCCCGGGCGAACGGCATGTCGACGCCGGACCTGCCCGACTCGGCCCAGCAGAACATTCTCAACGCGTGGTCGCGCCTCGACGGGCTGCTGTTCGACTGTGCGTACGTGCCGGCCGAGTACCTCGACCACGTCGGGGTCATCGCGATGTTCGAGAACGAGGCGGACCACGGCGACAACGCGGACATCGTCGCGTTCGCGCGGAACACGCTGCCCACGCTGCAGGAGCACAAGCGGATGATCTCGACGGCGCTGACGGCGCTGGATTGCAACGGGTAAGGCGAAGGCCCGCCCGGGAAAACCGGGCGGGCCCTCGGAAAACCGTTACGGCAGAACGTAGTTCTCGTTCAGCGCCGCGCCGCGGTCCGGCTTGTACTGGTCGAAGCCGCGCGGGTCGCACTGCAGGCCACCGTTGATGCAGTGGTCCGAGAGGGCCTTCAGGGTCGGGGCGTCCCACGCGTTGTAGACGTCGTAGTGGAACGAGTACCCGCGGCCGCTGGAGAAGTGCACGTTCGCCATGTTGCCGCTGACCGGCCAGGCCATCTTGAACTCGATCATCGGCACGGCGACCGGGTGGTCCTGCGGGCAGACGCCCACGACCGGGTACGCCATGTGCGACTTGTGGTCCGGCGTGTCCAGGTGCAGGCCGTCCCAGCAGCTGGGGGCCTGGAACCGGACGTTGAGCTGGCTGCCGGCGACGCAGTTGGCGGGGATGTCCCACTGGTTGGTGATGTCGCCGCACTCGAAGCCCTCGACGTGGCCGGGGTGGTTCTTGAACTCGTCGAGCGTCGAGGCCGGGCTGCCGACGACGTAGCGCAGGCCGGCCGGGAACGGGCGGACGCTGCGGTAGTCGAGGACGCCGCTCTTGTAGTAGATGACCTGGCGGCCGACCGGCTGCACGGCCTGGTCGCCGTTGAGCAGGGTGGGCATCCAGTACGCGGTCTTGTCGCCCGGCGTGATGCAGGCGGTGCCGCCGGCCTGCAGCGAGGCGAGCGTCGTGTTCGCGTTGGTGGTGGTGTTGCCCATGAACGTGTGCGAGTGCGACGCGCCCGGCAGGCCGTAGAACACGATCGGGTCGTCCGGCAGGTTGCTGCGGCTCACCGAGCAGTTGGCCTGGAACTCGTGGTGGGTCGTCGGCGGGTTCGTGGCCGGCGGGGTGGCCGTCGACGGGACCACGCCGGTGACCGGCGGGTTGGCCATGACGTACCCGGGGCCGTCCGACGCCGGCGGGGTGGTGCCCGAGGTGCCGTAGACCTTGAACTCGTACAGCGAGTAGCCGTAGCCGGTGCCGCGCTGCGTGCCGTACATGCGCACGTAGCGGCCGGAGCCGGTGACGTTCAGGGTCTGGGTGCCGCCGGTGCTCGTGGTGGTGCTGTAGATGCTGGTCCAGGCGTTGCCGTCGGCCGAGGTCTGGATCTGGTAGGCCTTGGCGTAGGCGGCCTCCCACTGCAGCACGACCTGGGAGATCGTGGCGGTGGAGCCGAGGTCGACCCGCAGCCACTGCGGGTCGCTCCACTGGCTGCTCCAGCGGGTGGTGTCGCTGCCGTCGAAGGCGGCCGCGGCCGGGGACTCGCCGAGCTCCGTCGACGAGGCGAGCGCGGGCCGGTTCTGTGACAGCAGGGTGGCGGTGGCCGCGTCGGCGGACGTCAGCTGAAAGGCGCCGACGACCATCGACGCCACCACGGCGGTGGTGACCCCGATGGGGATCCCGATTCTTCTGAGGCGTCTGGTTCTCAATGCAGCTCCCAGGGGTGTGGGGCGCCGGTGGCGGACCGGCTGGGTGCGCGCTCGGAGAGCGCTCTCCCATGTTGCGCCCGCTGCGGCGACCCGTCAATACGTCGGCCGTGCCGGATGCCCTGTAACCGTGCAAATAGGACGAAGATGAGCGGAATTTAAGACAGTCAGGGAGAGCGCTCTCCACTCCCAACGCCAGGTCTGATCACCGCCAGACCGCGGGGGCGGCGGCAGCCATGCTGAACGGCATGAACGAACTGCATGGCAAGGTCGCGCTGGTCACCGGGGGTTCGCGGGGGATCGGGGCGGCGATCGCGCGGGAGCTGGCGGCCCGCGGCGCGGATGTGGCGATTACGTACCAGAGCGGGGCGGCCCCGGCGGCCGCGGTCGCGTGCGAGATCAAGGAGCGGGGTCGGAGAGCGCTTACCCTCCAGGCCGACAGCGCGGACGCGGCGGCCGTCGCGGGCGCCGTCGACGAGGCCGCCGAGCTGCTCGGGCGCCTGGACATCCTGGTCAACAACGCGGCGATCTTCCTGCCCGGCGCGGAGGGCATCGACGAGCTCGACCGGACCCTGGCGGTCAACGTGCGCGGCCCCTACGCGGCCGCGCGGGCGGCGGCCCGGCATCTCGGCGCCGGCGGCCGGATCGTCAACATCGGCAGCAACGTGGCCGAACGAGTGCCTTTTCCCGGCCTCACGATGTACGCCCTGAGCAAGACCGCCCTCGCCGGCCTGACGAAGGGCCTGGCGCGCGAGCTCGGCCCCCGGGGGATCACGGTGAACCTCGTGCATCCCGGCCCCACCGACACCGACGCCAACCCGGCCTCCCAGCCGAACGCGGCGGCGATGGCCGGGCTGACCGCGCTCGGCCGGTACGCGGACGCGGCCGAGATCGCCTCGGTGGTCGCGTTCCTGGCGGGCGACGACGCCGGCTACGTGACGGGCGCGTCGATCAGCGCCGACGGCGGATGGGCCGCTTGAGGAAGCGGCCGGGCGGTCGAAGGGCCAGGAGAACGCGAGCCCGGTCGCCGGCAAGAGCCAGCGGCAGCGGTACCAGCAGCGCCGCGAACGTCAGCAGGCGTTGACGAGCCCGGCCGTGACCGAGTGCGGCGCGGCGATGTAGTCGCCGTCGTAGAAGTACTTGGCGGGCAGCAGCGCCCGGGCGCGCAGCAGCGGGCCGAGCGCGCCCAGGCCGGCGACGAGAGGAACCATCCTTATGCGTTGCCTGACAGTGGCCGGAACGGCCCTCGCCGGCCTGGCGGCCGCCACCGCGCTCGGTAGCGTCGCGCTCGCCGAGCCCAGTCCGTCGTCCTCGCCCGCCCTGGTCGAGCCGCAGCCGATGCCCAGCAGCGCCGAGGTCTCCGACCAGACCCCGGTCGCCGGCGGCACCGTCGTGGTCACCGGCCACGGCTTCCAGCCGTTCGAGTGGGTCAGCTTCGACGCGACAATCAACGTGACCGGCGAGTCCCGTGCCCGCGTCCGGGCCGAGGCCGGCACCCACCTGGCCACCGTCCAGGCCGACGCCCAGGGCAACGCCTCGGCCACCGTCCAGCTCCCGGCCGGCTTCTCCGGCCAGCTGCCGATCCTGCTCACCGGGCAGACCTCCGGAGTCACCCTGACCGTCGCGCTCACCGTCGCCGCGGGCGGCCCGGCCGCGCGCACCTCGGGCCTGCCGGTCACCGGCTCGGGCGCGCTCGGCTACACCGCGGCCGGACTCGCGTTCGTCGTCGGCGGGGCCGCCCTGATCACCGTCGCCCGCCTGCGCCGCGGCGCCCACGTCGCCACCCACGCCACGCGATGACGTTCGCGCGGGCGCTGACCAACCCGTGGGTCCGGCAGCGCGCGGTCCGCGTCTGGGACCTCCTGCGGCCCCGGGTCTCCTCCGTGCGCTTCTGGGCCCTGCAGCTGCTCGGCCTGGTGCTGGCCGGCGCGCTGTGGATCGCGGTCACGGGCTGGTTCGCCCGCGGCGAGCTGCTGCAGGTGCGCGACGCGGGCACGGCGGCGCGCACGGCCGCGGCCCGGGGGCGACCTGCCCGCCGTCACCGCCGCGGCCGGGCGGCTGCGGGTGCACGCCGCCCGCGCGCAGGCCCTCACCAGCGGTCGCGCTGACCTGGCCCGTCGGGCTGCTGTGGATCCGGCACGCGACCGGGCTGCGGGTCGGTGGGCTGTTCACGCACGGCCTGCGGGCGCTTGCCGGCGGCGCGGCCGGGCTGACCGCCGCGCCGCTCGGCTCGGGCTGGTGGGGGCTGATCGTCGCGGGCCTGCTGGTTCCGGCGTACCTGGCGGTGCTGCCCTGGTGTGGCCGGCCCTCCGGCGGTGGTAGGAGCGGCGGCGACCGTCAGAGGCGCTGGGGCACGCGCAGGCCCAGGTCGTGGTAGGCCGCGTCGATCACTGTCGCGTACGAGGCGATCATCCGCGTGTGGCTGAACCG
The DNA here is from genome assembly GCF_049995355.1 of Dactylosporangium sp. McL0621. Classification (NCBI taxonomy): domain Bacteria; kingdom Bacillati; phylum Actinomycetota; class Actinomycetes; order Micromonosporales; family Micromonosporaceae; genus Dactylosporangium; species Dactylosporangium sp. McL0621. The sequence continues at coordinate 11,133,532 of NZ_CP188259.1, read as the reverse complement.
CTCCCGGCTGCCCAGCAGCCTCGGGGTGAACTCCGCGCGGCGGTCGACCGCCTCCGACCAGCCCGCCGCGATCGCGTCCGGCTCCGCCGCCGTGATCAGGCCGTGGCCGGCGACGATGATCGCGGTGTCGCCGATGTCGGTCGAGACCGGTACGGCGCCGCACATCGCGCCCTCGATCAGGCACAGCGGGGCCGCCTCGCCGCTGGTGGACGTGAGGGCCACGACGTCGCTGGCCGCGTACACGGCCTCCATGTCGCGGCGGATGCCCAGCAGGTGCACGCGGGCCAGGAACCGCGGCTCGTCGTCGAAGAGGTCGTTGAGCAGCCCGCACAGCTCGGCGTTGGCCGTGGTCATGCCCGCCCCGCACAGCAGGACGTGGCCGTTGGGCTCGCGCTCCAGGTAGCGCCGCGCGGAGGCCAGGAACAACGGGATGTTCTTCATCGGGTCGTAGCGGGCCGCGAGGGTGACGACCTCGGCCTTGGCCGGTACGCCGAGCGCGCGGCGCAGCGCGGCCCGGCGCCGGGCCGGCACCGGCTGGAAGCGGGAGAGGTCCACGCCGTTCGGGATCACCTTGAGCAGCCCCGCGGGGATGCCCGCCGCCTCGTACGCCGAGCGGGTCGACTCCGCGCAGCAGATCGCGGCGGCGACCCGGCCGTCCGCGACCGCGGTCTTGAACTCCGTCAGCGCGCTGCCCTGGTTCTCCGGGTCGGAGCGGTGCAGACAGACGATCACCGGGCGGTGCGGGAAGCCCGGCCGGTTCACCAGCCGCAGCGGCTGCTCCTTGAGCGACAGGATGATGTCGGCGCGCTCCGCCTGCGCGATCGCGGTCGCGACCTCCGACGGGCTGAACGTCTTGCGGGCCGCGGTGTCGCCCCCGATCCGGCGGCCCAGCGAGCGGACCTCGACGCCGATCGCGCTCAGCGAGCGGTAGCTGGCGTCCTCCTCCATGCGCTGCAGGAGCGTCTCGCGGCGCATTGCCGCATAGATGCTCAGCACCGAATGGTGGTGGCTCCCACCGGTGTGCAGCCCGGCCACGACCGTGGTGTGCAGGGCCCGGGCACCCCCGGAGAAGAAGCCCTCATAGATCGACATCACGCGGAGTTGGCTAGTCACGGGCAAATCATCACCCGTCGTGGCCGTCCTGTCAGGTTGAACCAGTGAACTGTGCGTTTCCGGGAAGTCACGGATTGGCCGACGTCGTCCCTCGATACGGTGAGTCGTCCGAACGGCGCCGCTGGGTCATCCGAACCGCCACTATCATGTCCACATTTGTCCGGACAAGCCGCGGCGATCACTCCGGGCCCGGCACGCTCACCAGGCCGGACTCGTACGCCAGGATCACCAGCTGCACCCGGTCGCGCACCCCGGCCTTCGCGATCGCCCGGGTGACGTGGGTCTTGGCGGTGAGCGGGCTGATGTACAGCGCCCGCGCGATCTCCTCATTGGACAGTCCACTCGCGACCAGCCGGACCACCTCGGCCTCCCGCGCGGTGAGGAAGTCCAGCCGCCGCCCGCCGCCCCCGAGCGGCCGCCGCGCGAACTCGGTCACCACCCGGGCCGTCACGCTCGGCGACAGCAGCGCCTCGCCCGCCGCCACCACGCGCACCGCCCGGCGCAGGTCGTCCGGCTCGACCTCCTTGGTCAGGAACCCGCTCGCCCCCGCGCGCAGGGCCGCGAAGACGTACTCGTCGGTCTCGAACGTCGTCAGCACCACCACCCGCGTCCCCGCCAGCGCGGGATCGCCGCAGATGAGCCGGGTCGCGGCGATCCCGTCCAGCCCGGGCATCCGGATGTCCATGAGCACGACGTCGGGCCGATGCGCCCGCGCGGCGCGCACCGCCTCGTCCCCGGTGCCCGCCTCGGCCACGACGTCGATGTCCCGGCTGCGCCGCAGCAGGCTGCCGAACCCGGCCCGGACGAGGGCCTGGTCATCGGCGAGCAGGACGCGCACGGTCATGCCGGAATTTTCGCGTGTACCACGAAGCCTCCGTCGCCCGCCCCCGCGCCGAACGAGCCCCCGGGCGGCGCGCCCACGCCGGACGAGCCACCGGGCGGCGTGCCCGTGCCGGACGAGTCGCCGGGCGGCGACCCCGCGCTGAACGAGCCCCCGGGCGGCGCGCCCACGCCGGACGAGTCGCCGGGCGGCGCGCCCGTGCCGGACGAGTCGCCGTGCGGCGCGCCCGTGCCGGACGAGTCGCCGTGCAGCGCGCCCGTGCCGGACGAGTCGCCGTGCGGCGCGCCCGTGCCGGACGAGTCGCCGTGCGGCGCGCCCGTGCCGGACGAGTCGCCGTGCGGCGACCCCGCGCTGAACGAGCCCCCGAGCGCCGTGACCCGCTCGGCGAGCCCCCGCAGCCCGTGCCCGGTCGGCCCCGCGCCCGCGCCCGCCCCGTCGTCGGCCACGGTGACCTCGGTGGACGGTCCATAGTGGACCCGGACCGTCGCGTGGCGGGCCCCCGCGTGCTTGACCACGTTCGTGAGGGCCTCCCGGACGACGGCGGCCGCGACCAGCCGTACCGGCAACGGCACCTGATCCTCGTCGCCGTCGACGTGCAGGGCCGCGTCCAGCCCGGCCGCGCGGACGCCCGCGACGAGGTCCTCGAGCGCCGGCGGGGCCACGGGCGGGGCGACGCCGTCGCCGGTGGTGCGCAGGACGCCCACGAGCGCGGACAGGTCGGCCATCGCCCGGCGGCGGATGTCCTGGGCGAGGCGCAGGGCCGCCCGGGCCTCGTCGGGGTCGGAGTCGAGCGCGTCCGCGGCGACGTTGACGTGCACGCCCACCACGGCGAGCGTGTGCGCCACCGCGTCGTGCACCTCCTGGGCCAGGCGCAGCCGCTCGGCGGTGCGCTGCTCGTCGAGCTCGGTGCGCAGCCGCTGCAGAGACTCGGCCTGCAGGTTGCGCCAGTTGCGGTACGACACCGTGAAGCCGATCGCCGCGGACACCCACAACGCGTCGGTCGCGACACCCGACATGGCCGCGCGGGCCGTGTGCCCGAGCACGGTCCAGTCGAGGTTGAACGCGATCAGCGCGTGCAGAATGACGGCCGCGACCACCGTCGTCGTACGCCGGGCGAGCGCCGCCTGCACGTAGAGCAGCGTGGCCGGCCAGAGCCAGCCCGCGTCGGTCAGGTGCGAGATGCGCAGCGCCGCGATCGTCGCGGCCGCGAGGGCGAGCGCGCTGAGCGGGTACCGCCGCTGCAGGAACAACAGGCCGAAGAGCGCCCCGGCGAGGCTGATCGGCCCCGGGTCGGCGAGCGGGGCCCCGGCCGCCGCGGTCGCGCTGAGCACGCCGAGCACGGTGATGGCGCCGAACGCGCCGGTGGTGGCCCGGGTCAGCGGTTGCATTGGACCACCGTCGCACGTCCGATGACGGTGAGCCCGCCCGCCGCCCGTGCGGCGGTGGGCGGGCCGAGCGTGTACAGCACCCCGATGAGTGCGGAGGCCAGGCCGATGACCAGGCCCTGGTTCGTCTTGTTCATGCCGCCGACGCTAGGGACCGGCGCGGTCGCGGTCGTCCTGCCGGCGGTGACACCGGGGCGTACACCATTTGGTGTATGCCCCGGCCCCGGGTGTCCGGGTGGGTGCGCGAACGGCCCGCGGATAGCTTGGCCGACATGGCGAACCCACTCCGCTGCGGCAAGCACGTCGTCCTGGCGAACCCGGCCTCGCGCATCCCGGTGTGGATGGAGTGCGCGGTGCACCGGTTCACGCCGCTGCAGGTGACCCGCCGCTACACCGACATCGTGGAGCTGGAGTTCAGCCACGAGGAGACGCTGCGCCTCGACTGGATCGTCGAGCACGCGATGCTCTGAGCGGCGCGGCCGCTCAGTCCAGGTAGCCGGGGTAGAGCAGCGCCAGCTCGTCCGGGTAGGCGGCGATCAGCCGCAGCTCGTCGTCGGTCAGCGGGCGTCCCGTCGACGCGTTGACGAGCTGGACGAGCTTGAACGTCTTGGCCTCGTCGGTCACCTCGACGCCGAGGTCCTCCAGCACGTGCCGGAAGCCGGCCAGCCCGCCGTACTCGCCGGTGAGCACGATCCGCCCGGCGCGCGCGTGCCGGTCGGCCGGGTACGGGCCGAGCAACTCCTCGTCGTAGAGCTCGTAGTTGCGGTGGTCCTTCAGCGCCCCGTCGGCGTGGATGCCGGACTCGTGCGCGAAGGCGTTCGGGCCGACGCCGGGCTGGTTGTTCGGCAGCGGCTGGCCGAACGCGTACGCCGCCCAGGCCGCGAACCGCCGCGCCCACGTCAGGTCGAGGGCGTCGCCGATCTCCGCGCCCTCCGGCACGCCGAAGCCGTGGCGCAGGGCCAGGATGCACGAGATCAGGTCCGCGTTGCCGGAGCGCTCGCCGATGCCGTTGACGCACGTGTTGATCCAGGCGTCCTGCCCGGCGGCCAGGTCGCCGAACGCGCCCGCGAGCGAGTTGGCCACGGCCATCCCCAGGTCGTTGTGGCAGTGCGTCTCGATCGGCCGGCCGACGGCCCCGGCCAGCTTGGCGAAGCGCTCGCCGATGCGGGCGGGGGTGTCGCCGCCGATCGTGTCGCAGTACCGCAGCCGGTCCGCCCCGGCCTCCCGCGCGGCCAGCCCGAACTCGGTGAGGAAGCCCTCGTCGGTGCGGGAACCGTCCTCGGCGTTGACCCCGACCGTCTCGGCGCCGGCGGACTTGGCCGCGCGCACGGCCGCCGACATCTGGAGGATCAGCGCGTCGCGGTCGAGCCGGCCGCGGAACTTGTTCTGCAGCATCTGGTCGGACGTGGAGATGGACAGGTTGTAGTGCCGCAGCCCGAGCCCCGCGGAGCGCTCCACGTCGGCGGCGACCGCGCGGCACCAGCCCGACAGCCGCAGCGACCCGAACGCGCCGGCCCGCTCGAGGGCGGTCTGGGCGCGCACGTACGGCACCTCGTGGAACAGGAACGGGAACCCGATCTCGGACTGCGCGACGCCGAGCCGGCCCAGGTAGAAGTTCACCATCGTCTTGCCGAACTTGGACAGCCCGGTCCGGGCCGTCTGTACCCCGTCGCGGTTGGTGACGTCGAGGAAGTGGATTTGAGGCATGCCCTCAGGTTGACTGTCGTACCTGATTTGTGTCAACGTTGACTAAAATCAACGTCGTAAGGTCAACGCGCGTGAGCGGTACGGAGCGAAGCGGAGTGGCCGCTCATCAATTGGCCCAGGGTTCGTCATGGCGCGGCCGGAGCGAAGCGGAGGTCGTGGCATGAGCGAGTGGATGAGTGCTGAGCAGGCGGCGCTCCGGCTGGGGGTCAAGGCGGCGACGCTCTACGCGTACGTCAGCCGGGGCACGCTGACCCGGCGCAAGGCCGACGGCCGCAGCGTCTTCAACCGCGCCGAGATCGAGGAGCTGGCCCGGCGCGGGCGGCCGCGGCGCCAGGCCGGCACCACCGAGCTCGTCATCGAGTCGGCCGTCACGATGCTCGGCGCCGACCGGCACTACTACCGCGGGCGGGACGCGGTCGGGCTCGCCGCCACCTGGCGGCTCGAGGAGGCCGCGACCTGGCTGTGGACGGGCGCGGAGGCGGGGGCGCCGGAGGTCTGGGAGACGGCGCCCGACGCCCTCGCCGCCGCCCGGGAGGCCCAGCGCGGCCTCTCGCCCGAAGTGCTGCCGCTCGAGCGGCTCCAGGTCATCGTCACCGCACTCGCCGTCGCCGATCCGGTGCGGTACAACCTCGAACCGGCCGCCGTCGCGCAGACCGGCAAGGGGCTCATGGCCGGCATGGTCGACGCGTTGCCGTCCGAGGCGTCGCCGGACGGCCGGGACCGCGGGCTGCACGCGCGGCTGTGGCGCAAGCTGTCGGGGGCCGGGGCCGGGGAGCGCCTCGCCGACGTGCTGCGGTTCGCGCTCGTCCTGCTCGCCGACCACGAGCTCGCCGCGTCCACGCTCGCCGCCCGCGTCGCCGCCTCCGTCCGCGCCGACCCGTACGCCGTGGTCACCACCGGGCTCGGCACCACCAGCGGGGCCCTGCACGGCGGGGCGTCGCTCGGGGTCGAGTCACTGCTGGCCGAGGTCGCCGAGCCGGGGCGGGCCGCGCCGGCGATGGGGGAGCGGCTGCGGCGCGGCGAGCGCATCGCCGGGTTCGGGCACGTGGTGTACCGGGCCGGCGACGGGCGCGGGGACGCGCTGCTGGAGCGGGTACGCCAGGCGGTACCCGGCCACCCGCGGCTCGCGGTCGCCGACGCGGTGCTGGACGAGGCGCGGCGGCGCGCGCTGCCCGCCATGAACATCGACTTCCCGCTCGGGCTGCTCACCCACCTGGCCGGCATGCCCCGCGGGGCCGGCGAGGCGATCTTCGGCATCGCGCGCACGGCCGGCTGGCTCGCCCACGCGATGGAGGAGTACGCGAAGCCGACGCGGCTGCGCCTCCGCGCCGCCTACACGGGCCCGCTGGAGTAGCCGACGACGATACAGTCGGTTGGTGACCACGGACAATCCGTTCTTCGTGCCGAGCGACCTGCCCTACCAGCTGCCGCCGTTCGACCGCATCGAGGTCGAGCACTACCTGCCGGCCTTCGAGCGCGGCATGGAGGAGCAGCGCGCCGAGGTCGCCGCCATCGTCGCCGACCCGGCCCCGCCGACGTTCGACAACACCCTGGTGGCCCTGGAGCGCTCGGGGCGGACCCTGCAGCGCGCCTCCGCCGCGTTCTTCACCCTGACGAGCTCGCACACTTCGGACCGGCTCCAGGAGATCGAGGCCGAGGTGGTACCGCGGCTGTCGGCCCACAGCGACGCCATCATGCTCGACGCCGGGCTGTACACCCGCATCAAGGACCTCTACGACCGCCGGGCCGAGCTCGGCCTCGACGCCGAGGGCGCCTGGCTGCTGGAGCGCTACCGCACCGACTTCGTGCGGGCCGGCGCCGAGCTGTCGCCCGGGCAGCACGAGCGGCTGCGCGAGATCAACGCCGAGCTGGCCGGGCTGGCGACCGAGTTCGGCAACCTGGTGCGCGACGAGATGAAGGCCCGCGCCGTGATCGTCGAGGACGAGGCGGCCCTGGACGGGCTCTCCGCCGACGCCGTGGCCGCCGCGGCGGTCGCCGGCAAGGACCGGGGCCTCGACGGGCAGTACGCGCTCAACCTGGTCCTGCCCACGTCGCAGCCGCCGCTGGCCGCCCTGCACGACCGGGCCCTGCGCGAGCGGCTGCACAACGCCTCCATCGGCCGCGGGGCCGGCGGCGACAACGACACCACCGGCCTGGTGCTGCGCATCGTGCGGCTGCGGGCCGAGCGGGCCCGGCTGCTGGGCTACGAGCACCACGCCGCGTACACCATCTCCGACAACACCGCCCGCTCGGTCGCCGCGGTCGAGGAGATGCTCGCCAAGCTCGTCCCGGCGGCGATGGCCAACGCCGCCGCCGAGGCCGACGACCTGCAGGCCGTCATCGGCGACGAGTTCACGCTGCGGCCCTGGGACTGGTCCTACTACACCGAGCGCCTGCGCCGCGACCGCTACGCCATCGACGGGAGCGAGCTGCGGCCGTACTTCGAGCTGGAACGCGTCCTGCACGACGGCGTCTTCTTCGCCGCGGAGAAGCTGTACGGGCTGCGCTTCACCGAGCGGCCGGACCTGCACGCGTACCATCCCGACGCCCGCGTCTTCGAGGTCTTCGACCATGACGGGAGCCCGCTCGGGCTCTACATCGGCGACTTCTTCACCCGCGCGTCCAAGCGCGGCGGCGCCTGGGCCAACGCGCTGGTGCCGCAGGCGCGGCTGTTCGGCACGTCCCCGGTCGTGTGCAACAACCTCAACGTGAACCGCGCGCCCGACGGCGAGCCGACGCTGCTCACCCTCGACGAGGTCCGCACCCTGTTCCACGAGTTCGGGCACGCGCTGCACACGCTGTTCTCCTCGGTGCAGTACCCGAAGTTCGCCGGCACGCGCGTGCCGCGGGACTTCGTCGAGTACCCCTCCCAGGTCAACGAGGTGTGGATGTTCTGGCCGGAGGTGCTCGAGAACTACGCCCGCCACCACGAGACCGGCGACCGCCTCCCGCAGGAGGTCGTGGACCGGCTCCACGCGGCCGAGCGGTTCAACAAGGGGTACGCGACGGTGGAGTACCTCGCCGCGACCCTGCTCGACCTGGCCTGGCACACCCTGGACGCCGAGCGCGCCGGGGCCGTCACCGACGTCGTGGCCTTCGAGGCCGAGGCGCTGGAGCGGGCCGGCGTGGCCACGCCGTTCGTGCCGCCCCGCTACCGCACGCCGTACTTCGCCCACATCTTCAGCGGGGCGGCGTACAGCGCCGGCTACTACTCGTACATCTGGAGCGAGGTCCTCGACGCCGACACCGTCGACTGGCTCACCGAGCGCGGCGGCCTGCTCCGCGACAGCGGCGACGCGTTCCGCGACGGCCTGCTGGCCAAGGGCGGCAGCGCCGACTCGATGGACGTGTACCGCGCGTTCCGGGGCCGCGACCCACTGATCGAACCGCTGCTCAGGCGCCGTGGGCTACTCGGTGACGCTGAGTAAGGTTCCTTAGTCTTCCTTAGGTTTTTCATAAGGCGGTGGATCCCGCCTTTCGGTACGGGCGCCACGTTCGTAAGCTGTCGCGGTGCGTGGCGCCACCCCCCGGCGCAGGCGCGCGGCCGCACGTCGTCTGCACCTGAGCAGACTGATGCTGCTGGCCGTGGTCAGCCTCGTCGCCTCGTTGATCAGTGTCGGTGTGTCCTGGGCGATTTTCCCGGATCGGCCGGCAACCCCCGTTGCGGACGACGTCAGCTTCGACTCCGCCAAGTTCTACGAGACGCACGCCCGGGCGAACGCGGCCCGGGGCGCGGCCCAGGCGGTGCTGCCGGGCCAGCCGCTGGTGCCGAAGCCGGTCGCGGGCATGACCCAGGAGCAGACGAACAACGCCTACATCGTCGTGGAGGTCGCCCGGCAGATGAACCTGCCGGAGCGCGCGATGGTCGTGGCGATCGCGACGGCCCTGCAGGAGACGTACCTCAAGAACCTCGCGAACCCGAAGGTCCCGGCGTCGATGAAGCTCCCGCACGAGGGCACCGGCACGAACTACGACTCGGTGGGCATCTTCCAGCAGCGGGTCAGCATCTGGGGAACGCCGGAGCAGCTCATGGACCCGGCGTTCGCGTCGGCCAAGTTCTACACGAAGCTGCAGAAGGTCAGCGGCTGGGAAAAAATGAGCGTCACGAACGCCGCGCAGGCCGTGCAGCGCAGCGCCTTCGCGAGCGCTTACGCCAAGCACACGACGACGGCTCAGAAGATCGTCGACGAGCTGACGGCTAACGACTGATTCGCGCCGTGTTGGCGCGATAAGTCGGGCGCTTCGCGCCGCGACTTATCGGATTTATCGCCTGACGGGTGGCGTATCCGGTTTGTGGCTTTACGGTCAACTTACCGGGACGAGGGCTGACCGGCGACGCTCGGCCGATGGTGGCGGGAGCCTCCGGCGCCCGCAATGGGTAAGCGTGGTCCCGGTTCGTTGTTGCTCACGGTTGTGCCTCTTGGCCGTTGTTTGCTGCCGGGTTCGTGCGGGTCGTCATTCGGTGGTCCCGGCTGTGCGCCACGGCGTGCAAAGGCGGTCACAAATGTCGGACGCTCCGTGCGTGACTTATCTAAATTTATCGTCTGGTCGGGCACAAGTGCGATAAGTCCGATTACCAAGCCTCGAACTTATCGCGACTGCACCACTGGTCCAACCAGTTGATGAGTGGCAGACTCCCGGGCATGGAGTTCGTGCCCGCCAGCCGCACCTCAGTGTCCGACCACGTATTCGCCCAGCTCCGCGACGCCATCCTCGCCGGCGAGTACCGCCCCGACGACAGCCTCCCGAGTGAGCGCGACCTCGCCGCCGGGTTCGCGGTGAACCGGCACGCGGTGCGGGAGGCTCTGCGAAGGCTCCAGCAGCTCGGCCTCGTCCGGGTCGCCCAGGGCGGCGCCACCAAGGTCCTGGACTGGCGCGAGCACGCCGGCCTCGACCTGGCCATGGCCGCGGGCGTCCAGGATCTCCTCCCGGTCGAGCACCTCGTACGCGACGTGCTGGAGATGCGGGCCTGCCTCGGGGCCGATGCCGCGCGGCTCTGCGCGCGGCGCGGCCGGGAGGCGGACAAGGCCGCGGTCGCCGCCGCGGTCGAGGCGTACGCGGCCGAGGCGCCCGACCTCGAGCGGATGGGCGCCGCCAACATCGTGCTGTGGCGGGCGATCCTGCTCGGCAGCGGTAACACCGCCTACCTGCTCGCGTTCAACAGCCTCGTCGGCGGTGCGCTCGCGGTCGGGCGGGTGCCGGCCGCGCACCGGACGGCCGAGCTGCTCGACGTCGCCGGGCATCGGCGGCTCGGTGAGTACATCGCCGCCGGGGACGCCGCCGCGGCGGAGGTTCAGGCCGCGACGCTCCTCAACGCGCCGGCGGCCGCCGTATGATCCCCGCCGTTCTCTACGCCGTGCCGGCGTTCCTGCTGCTGATCGTCATGGAGGCGGTCTCGTACCGCTTCCTGCCCGACGACGACGAGCGCGGCTACGAGGTCCGCGACACCGCCACCAGCCTGTCGATGGGGCTGGGCAGCCAGGTCATCGGCGTGCCCTGGAAGCTGCTGGTCGCGGTCGCCTTCGCCGGGCTCTACGTGCTGACGCCGCTGAAGATGGACCCGCACAGCCCCTGGACGTGGGCGGTGCTGTTCTTCGCCGACGACCTGGCGTACTACTGGTTCCACCGCCTGCACCACGAGGTCCGCGTGTTCTGGGCCGGGCACGTCGTGCACCACTCGTCGGTCTTCTTCAACCTCAGCACCGCCCTGCGCCAGAGCTGGACGCCGATGACCGGGACGCCCTTCTGGCTGTTCCTGCCGCTGCTGGGCATCCCGCCCTGGATGGTCTTCCTGCAGCAGTCGATCAGCCTGGCGTACCAGTTCTTCCTGCACAGCGAGCGGGTGAACCGGCTCTGGGCGCCGATCGAGTGGTTCTTCAACACCCCGTCGCACCACCGCGTGCACCACGGCGCCAACGCGGAGTACCTCGACCGCAACTACGGCGGCATCCTCATCATCTGGGACCGGATCTTCGGCTCGTTCGAGCCCGAGCGCGCTCCGGTCCGCTACGGCCTGACGAAGAACATCGCCACCTACAACCCGTTGCGCGTGGCCACCCACGAGTACGCGGCGATCTGGCAGGACGTCCGCGCGGCGACGCGCTGGAGCGACCGGCTGCGCTTCGTGTTCGGCCGGCCGGGCTGGGAGCCGGCGGCGTGAAGCTCAAGCTGTTCTGGCTCGCGGTCGCCGTGGAGCTGGCCGGTGTCGCGACCGATGTGCACGTGCTGCAGTGGATCGCCAAGCCCTTGATGGCCCCGATCCTGATCTGGTACCTGAAGAAGGGCGGCCCGGTCACGATCGCCCTCGTGTTCGCCACGATCGGCGACATCGTGCTCCTGATTCCCGGGGCGTTCCTGTTCGGCATGGCCGCGTTCCTCGGCACCCAGGTCGCCCTGCTCGTCGCGTTCCTGCGCGACCACCGGCCGCGGGCGCTCGCGGTCGCCGGGTACGCGGTGCTCTGGGCCGGGGCCAACGCCGCGCTCTGGGGCGAGCTGGGCGCGCTGCGGGGGCCCATCCTGGGGTACAGCCTCGCCCTGGTCTCGATGGCGTGCGCCGCCACGGGCGTCTCGGTGCGGGCCGGGGCCGGCGGGGCCCTGTTCCTCGTCTCCGACCTCCTGATCGGGGTCGGGGCGGCCGGCCTGCACTTCCCCGGCCGGGACCTGGTGGTGATGGCCACCTACGGCGCGGCGCTGTACCTCATCGCGACCGCCGCTCAGTGCGCGTGGGCCGGGACCGAGACCCGCAGCGCGCCGGTGAGCGCGGGGATCTCGTCGCCGGGGGCGTAGTCGAAGCGCACCCGGACCTCGTCGCCGGTCAGCACCGCACAGGGTAGCCGCAGGACTACTCCGCGTTGTCGGTTTTGTGCAGGTCCAGCCCGTCCCAGCCCGCGTACCCGCGCAGCCGCTGCGGCCGCCGACGGGCCCGCACGAAGAGCCACGCGCCCCCGGCCAGCGCCGCCCCGGCGAGCACGTCGAGCAGGTAGTGGTGCCCGGTCAGCTCCACCGACCAGGCCATCAGCGCGGCGAGCCCGGCCCCGGCGGCCCGCACCCAGGCGCGCCCGGCCGCGGCCGCGACGCTCAGGCCCAGCACGACGTCCCACCCGGCGTCGAGCGACGGCAGCGAGGCCAGGCCGCCCCCGAGGTCCGGCGGCACCACCGGGAACACCACGAAGACGAACACGGCGACCCCGGCGGTGAGCAGCATCGTGTCCCGCGCCCGGTAGTACAGCGCCGGCTGCCGGCGGGCCAGCCACACCAGCATCGCCGCCGCGGCCAGCCAGTGCCCCCACGTGTACAGCCACTTGGACGCGTCCGCGACGAACGCGTTCGTGGTCACAAACTCGCGCAGCCCGAGCGAGCCCTCCAGCCGCGCGACCGCGTCCGCGTTGGACTGGGCGCGGCCGTCGGTCGCGCTCACCGCCCCGCGCACGAGCAGGTACGCGACTGCCGCCCCGAGCCCGATCCCCGCCTGCCGCCCGAGCGACACCTCGCCCCGCGGCGCCCCCACCGTGATGCTCATGCGCCTCAGCCTCGTCCGCAGCGGCCGCGATGCCATCCGGTCGATGCCCCTACTTTTCCCCGATGTTCTTTCAGGGGTGTCGGGTCCTCGATGTTGGCCGGGGCGTTCCACTTCTGCAGCTTCGAGCCGTCGCAGGCGGCCACGACGAGCTTGCTGACCGTGGTGCTGCCCTTGAAGATGGCCGCCGCCGGCAGCTTCGGGTCGTCGAGGTTGGTCGGGACCAGGCAGCTGCCGTTGTGGTCCTTGATGACGTAGCTGGCACCGTAGGTCTTCTCCTGGTACGACACCGTCCACAGCGCCGAGGCGTCGGTCAGGGCGGGGCAGGTCTTCGCCGTCACGAAGTGCGAGGCGGCGCCCGGCTCGGCGGTCGTCAGGCACACGTTCGTCTTCGTTTTCGAGCTGTCGTACGTCCAGATCTGCCCGCTGCCGCAGCGCCGCGGTGACGGCGTGCTCGTCCTGCACAGCGCCGTTCTGCACGGCCCGGGCGGGAGCAGGATGTGGCCGAAGTTGCTGATGACCGGCCCGTCCTTGCTGTTGCTGGTCTCCGCCGCGCGGATGGACACCGTGCCGATGTCCAGTCCGATCAGGTTGACTGCGGCCATCGTGCTCCTTCGGCAGGACCGGTTCAGGCAGGGATGAGCAGGTTCGTGTACCAGGCGGTGATCGGCGCGGCGGCGAACAGCGCCAGCAGCGCGCCGGCCAGCATCGCCGGGCCGAACGGCAGGGCGGTCCTGCGCCCGGCGCGCCCGGACGCCATCAGCGCCAGGCCCGCGGCCCCGCCGAGGACGAACGCGGCGAGCGTGCCGACGGCGACCGAGGACCAGCCCAGCGAGCCGAGGTAGAGGCCCAGCACGCCGGCGAGCTTCACGTCGCCGAAGCCCATGCCGCCGGGGTACACGATCGACAGCAGGAAGTAGAAGGCCCACAGCGCGGCCATCGCGAGCAGCCCGCGCACGGCCGTGCCCCAGTCGCGATCGACGATCACGGCGGGCAGGAACAGCAGCGGGGCGACGGCGTAGGCGGGCAGCACGATCGCGTTGGGCAAGCGCAGCACGTCGAGGTCGATGAGCGCGAGGGCCACGGCGATCGCGGCGAGGTAGAGCCAGGCGGGCAGCAGCAGCGGGCGGGAGGCGCCGAAGCGGGCGGCGACGGCGACGAACAGCGCGGCGGTGCCGAGCTCGACCAGGGGGTACCGCACGCTGATCGGGGCGGCGCAGTCGGCGCAGCGGCCGCGCAGGGCGAGCCAGCCGAGCACGGGGACGTTGTGCCAGGGGCGCACCGGGGCCGTGCACTGTGGACAGTGCGACGCCGGCCGCAGCAGCGACTCGCCGCGCGGGACCCGGTGGATGACGACGTTGAGGAACGAGCCGACCGCGAGGCCGAGGACGCCGGCGACGACGAGAACGAACGCCACGCCAAGGTCTCCTTTCCGGGGGTCGGTGGCGGCCCGCACCCGGTGAACCCCGGTGCGGGCCGCCGTCGGACGGGACTACGGGTTGACGCTCGCGATGCAGGCGGCGAGGTCGTCCTGGGCGGTCGCCTTCTTGACCGAGCCGCCGACGGCCGAGTCGTACACGTAGATGACCTTGCCGTCGGCGTTCATGCCGCAGATGCGGTACGAAGCGCCGTTGTTCTTGTACTGCATGCTGTTGCCCGGCGAGAGCGTCGCGGTCTGCGGCGTGCCGCCCGTAGCCGTCGCGCCACTCGCCGTGGTGCCGAAGACGAGCTTGTCGGCGGTGCTGGAGCCGCTGAACGGGTACGCGTTGCCGTTCTCGGTGTAGAACTGCTCCACGGCGCTGACGGCGGCGCGCACGTCGGACTCGGCCGACTTGTTGGCCGCACCCTTGCGGTAGTTGAGGTACATCGGCACCGCGATGGCGACGAGCACGCCGATGATGACAACGACGACGAGCAGCTCGACGAGCGTGAACCCGCTGTCGCCGGCGGCACGTTTCTTCTGCATCCTGCGCAGCGTCTGGGTCATGGATGAGCCTCCTGCTCCGGGGCCTGGGCCTGGGGTGTTCGGGTGGTGGTGCGGGTTTTCTCAGTAACGGGACCCCCGGTTGCACCGGCGCTGCGGGGTCCGTTGCGGTCTAGTTGCTCTGGATGTTCTGGTAGATCGAGAACATCGGCAGGTACAGGCAGACGATCATGCCGCCGACCACGCCACCCATGACGAGCACCATGATCGGCTCGATCGACGCGGTGAGCGCCTCTGCCGCGCTGTCGACCTCTCGGTCGTAGAAATCGGCAACCTTTTCGAGCATCTGACTGATTTGGCCGCTCTCTTCGCCGACCTCCACCATTTGGACCACCATGGGCGGGAAGATCTTGTGCGTTCCCAGCTGTGACGACATGGGGCGACCCTCCCGAACCGCCTGCTGCAGGTCGGCCATGGCCGTGCTGATGACGGTGTTGCCGGTGGTGGCCCCGACCACGTCGAGGGCCTGCAGGATGGGCACGCCGACGCCGAGCAGGGTGCCGAGGTTGCGCGAGAAGCGGCTCAACGCGATCTTCGTGAACAGCGGCCCGAAGACCGGCAGCCGCAGCTTCACCTTGTCGAACCACAGCCGCACGGCCGGGTTGTTCGCCATGATCTGGCGGAACGCGACGGTGATGACGATCCCGGCCACGATGAGCAGCGGGCCCAGCCAGAACAGCGTGTGGCTGGCGGTGACGATGATCTGGGTCGGCAGTGGCAGCTGGCTGCCGAGCTGCTTGAACATCTTCTCGAAGATGGGAACGATGAAGATCAGGACGGCGCTGATCATCACGGCGGTGAAGACGAGCACGATCACGGGGTACGTCAGCGCGCTCTTGATCTTTCCCCGCAGGGCCGCGTCCTTCTCGAGGTTCGTCGCGATGCGATCCAGCGCGTTGTCGAGGAAGCCGCCGGTCTGGCCGGCCCGGATCATCGCGACCATCAGCGTCGGGAACACCTTCGGGTGCTTGCCCAGCGCCCCGGACAGCGACGTGCCGCCCTCGATGTCCAGGCGCACCTCGCCCAGCGCCTTCTTCAGCGACGGCTTGGCCGCCTGGTCCTGGAGCACCCCGAGGGAGCGCAGCAGCGACATGCCCGACTGCGTCATCGTGGCGAACTGGCGCGCGAAGACGCCCAGGTCCTTCAGGGTCGTGCGGTCGCCGAGCCCGGGGATGTGCAGATCGCGCTTCATGAGCGTGTCGGCGATGGTGATGGCGAGCGGGGTGAGCCCCTGCTGGCGCAGCGCCTGGGCCGCGGCCAGCTCGTTGGACGCCTCGATCCTGCCCTTGCCGCGCTTGCCGGCGTGGTCGATCGACTGGTACTCGTACGTCTTGGTGGCAACCATTCGGAACACCTCTGCCCTTACTGCCGGCCCGCCAGCCGGCGGAACTCCTCGGCCGAGTGACTCAGCTCCAGCGCCGACTCGTAGGTGATGAGCTGCTGGCGGACCCGTTCGGCCAGGTGCTGGTCGAACGAGAGCATCCCGTCGTTGCCGCTGGACTGCATGAAGGACGGGATCTGGTGGTTCTTGCCCTCGCGATGAGGTTCCGGATCGCGGGCGTGGCGAACATGATCTCGGAGACGATCGTGCGGCCCTGCCCGTCGGCCCGCGGCGCGAGCGCCTGCGTGACGACCCCCTGCAGGGCGTTGGACAGCTGCGCGCGGACCTGCTGCTGCTGGTGCGGCGGGAAGATGTCGATGACCCGGTCCACGGTCTGCGCCGCGCTCTGCGTGTGCAGGGTGGCCAGCACCAGGTGGCCGGTCTCGGCGGCGGTGAGCGCGGTCGAGGTGGTCTCGAGGTCCCGCAGTTCGCCGACGAGGATGATGTCGGGGTCCTGGCGCAGCGCGTGGCGCAGCGCGTGGCGCAGCGCGTGGCGCAGCGCGAGGGCGAAGGACTGGGTGTCGGCGCCGACCTCGCGCTGGTTGACCAGGCAGCGCTTGTGCTCGTGGAGGAACTCGATCGGGTCCTCGATGGTCACGATGTGCGAGGAGCGGGTTCGGTTGGCCAGGTCGAGGATCGCGGCCAGGGTCGTCGTCTTGCCCGAGCCCGTCGGGCCGGTCACCAGCACCAGCCCGCGGTGCAGGTGCGCGAAGCGGGCCACCTGCTCGGGCACGCCGAGCTGGTCCAGCGGCTTGATGTTGTGCGGGATGGCCCGGAAGGCCGCGCCGAACGAGCCGCGCTGGTTTGTACAGGTTCACGCGGAAGCGCGAGACGCCCTCGATGGCGTAGGCGAAGTCGAGCTCCCGCACCTCCAGGAACTGCTGCCACTGGGCCTCGGTGGTCATCGCGGCGCGGGCCAGCATCGCGCAGTCCTCGGGGGTGAGGTCGTCGTAGCCGGGCAGGTACCGCAGCCCGCCGTTGATCCGCACCGTCGGCCGGGCGCCCACGGTCAGGTGGAGGTCGGAGCCGCCGACGCGCACCAGCGAGACGAGCATCGCGTCCAGGGACGCCCGCTCGTCGCTCGTGGCGGTGCGGGACGCCAGGGCGCCGGGGATCGTTTGGGTCACGAGCGCTCCCTTGCGGGTAATGGTCCTCGTTCCCCGGATCGGCCGGATGGGCCCGGAGCTGAGCGTTAGACGGCCACCCGCACGACCTCGGGGACGGAGGTCTGCCCGTCGGCCGCCTTCGCGAGGCCGTCGACGCGCAGGTCGAGCAGGCCCTCGCGGTAGGCGACGGCCTGGATCTCGTGCGCCGAGGCGCGCAGCCGGTACTCCACCGGGTCCTCGACCGTGATGATGTTGACGGTGGGCTTGCTGATCTCGGCGAGGGTCGCGTAGAGCGTCGTGGACTTGCCCGAGCCCGTCGGCCCGGTGACGAGCAGCATCGCGTGCGGCTTGTTGAACGAGGTGGCGAAGCGCTCGTAGTTGCCCTTGCCGAAGCCGAGCTTGGTCAGCTTGAGGTCCATGCCGCTGGTGTCGAGCACCCGCAGCACGATCTTCTCGCCCCACACCGTGGGCAGGGTCGCGGTGCGCAGGTCGACCGCGCGCTTGTTGATCTCGACGGTGATGCGGCCGTTCTGCGGCACCCGGCGCTCGGTGATGTCGACGTTCGACATGATCTTCAGGCGCGAGATCAGGGCCGCCTGCACGTGCTTGGGCACCGTGTCGACCTCGTGCAGGACGCCGTCGATGCGGTACCGCACCCGCATGCTGTGCTCGCCCGGCTCCAGGTGCAGGTCGGAGGCGCGGTTGACGATCGCCTGCTCGATCAGGGAGTTGACGTACCGCACGATCGGCGCGTCCTCGTTGAGCGAGGTGAGGCTCGACACGGACGGCACGGCCTCGGCGGCGAGGCTCTCCGCGACCTCACCGAGATCGTTCTCCTCGCGCTTGAGCCGGTCGATGATCTTGCGCAGCTCGGAGCGGGCGACCACGACCGGGCGCACCAGGAGCCCCGTCGCGGCGCGGACGTCATCCAGGGCCAGGACGTCACCCGGGTCGGTGATGCCGACGGTGATCTCGTTGTCCTTGAGGGCGATGCCGAGCACGCGGTGCTTGAGCACCAGGGCCATCGGGATCTTGGTGACGGCGGCCGGGTCGATCGGGTAGCCGACCAGGTCGAGGGTGGCGATGCCGTACGCGTCGGCCGACGCCTCGGTCAGCTGCTCCTCGGTGACGACGTGGTCGTTGATGAGCACGGCGCGGATGGACCGGCCGGTGCGCTCGGCCTCGTCGGCCGCACGGTCGACCGCCCGCGCATCGGCACCGCGTTGTTTCAGCGCGTCCAGAAGCGGCCTGAACGTCTGGTACATCTCACCCCCGGGTCACTGCTGGTCTTATCGGCGCCAATCCGGGTGAGTTTCGGGTTTCACCCCGGGCGCGTCGGGCGCCCTCGTTGACGGGTCCCGGTGCTGTCGTGAGGATGCTTCGCTGTGTCGGTTGCCGTCGTGGAAGAACCCAGAAGCGAATTGCCCGGCAATATCAGCATTTGGCGAGCACGGTGGCTGCTGATGCGCTACGGCGGCCGCCAACCAGGGGAGGTTTCGTATCCGGGAGTGCCCGCCGCCGCGCAGACCGAGCTGCAAGCGCTCGTGGCTGAGGTGGCGGCCCGCGTGGGCGTGGCACGGCCCGACGCCGTGCTGCTGACCGGGTTCGGGCTGATCCGGTCGTGGGCCAGCCGCCGGCGGCGCCTGCTGCTCGTGGGGCTGCCGCTGCTGCAGTGCCTGACGGTCGACGAGGTGCGGGCGCTTGTCGCGCACGAGCTCGCCGTCGTCGACCACCGGCGCGCGCACCTCGTGGTGCGGCTGCGCGCGCTGTACGAGGAGGCGGTCGACCCGCTCGCGGTGCTCCCGTCGCCGCGGGCCGAGACGATCGCCCGGGCCACCCGCGACTTCGCCGCCGCGCTGGAGCGCAAGGCGGATCAGGCCGCCAGCTCCGCGTCCGGGCTGCACACCGCGGCCCGGGCGGTGGTCAAGGCCGACCTGGCCGCGTTCGAGTTCGCCGACCTGGCCTTCGACGTCGAGGAGCAGATCTGGCAGCGCACCAGCGCCGGGGTGCAGGACCTGCACGCCGGCTGGCAGGAGGCGGTGCGCGCGGGCGCGGTCGTGGCGGCGCTCGACGACGACACCCGCACCGCGCTGATGGCGCGGCATCCGAGCCTGGCCGGGGCGATCGCGTCACTGTCCCCGGCGCACGTGGCGCTGCGGGTCACCGACTCGGTGCCGCTGGGGCCGCTGCCGCCGGACCTGCAGCGCGAGCTGGCCCGGCACGTGCTGCGCCGGGACAGCGGCCAGTGGGTCACGTTCGCCGCGGTGCCGGGCGAGGAGTGGCCGGGCTGGCTCGAGCGGCAGTCCCGGGCGGTAAGCGACCAGGTGGCCACGCTGCTGCGCCGGCCGCCGCTGGGGCCGGCCGAGGTGGTCGAGGTGCTGCTGACCCGGCTCGACGAGCTGGTGGCGGCGAACTGGCCGGCCCAGCCCGAGCCGCCCGCCGAGCCCGAGGAGCTCGACGGGACGCCCTCCGTGGTGGTCGTGGCCGAGGCGGCGCTGGCCGCGATCGGCTGGCGGCGGGTGCACCCGGCGGCCGCGGGCGTGCTCGTGAGCCCCGACGGCGAGCAGCACAACCTCAACCTGCTGGCGCGGGCGGCGGTGGACTCGCCGGCGGCGATGGCGGTACTGCTGGAACTGCTGTCGCGCGCTCAGCGACCGACGTGATCGCGCCAGGAGTGGGCGGGGGAGTAGCCGAGGACCTCCCGGGCGCGGTCGATCGCGAGCAGGGTCTCGAAGCCGTCCAGCGCCCGGCGCAGCGGCACCTCGGGGAAGACCTCGCGCATGAGGTCGGCCGAGGGCCGGTCCATGATGGTGTCGGCGGCGGCGATGACGTACGACGTCGCCCCCGGCACCGCGGCGGTCAGGGCCAGCCGGCAGGCCGCGGCCACGTCCCGGGCGTCGACGTAGCCCCACAGGTTCCACTTGCGCGCGTGCGGGTCGGCCCAGTAGCCGGGCACGGCCGCGTAGTCCTCCGGCACGTGCACGTTGGACAGCCGCAGCCCGACGAACGGGATGCCGCTCCAGCCCGAGATCTCCCGGGCGAGCGTCTCGCCCACGACCTTCGACAGCGCGTAGGTCGTGGTCGGCAGCGGGAAGTGCTCCTCGTCGACCGGGGCGTAGCGCGGCGGCGTGTCGAAGGGCAGGCCCAGGGTGGTCTCGCTGGAGGACCACACCACGCGTCCGAGCCCGGCCGCCCGGGCGGCCAGGAACACGTTGGCGTTCATGGCGGTGTTGCGGTTGAACGTCACCGCGGGCGGATACATGCCCGGGGCCGGGATGTTCGCCAGGTGTACCACCGCGTCGGCGCCCTGCAGCGCCTCGAATGCCTGCCCGTAGTCGGTCAGGTCGGCGATCAGCAGCGGCACGCCCAGCGTGGGGATGCTCAGGTGCCCGGCGGCGCCCACGGCGTCGGTGGCGATCACCTCGTGGCCGTGGGCGAGCAGGTCTTCGACGACGACTCGGCCGGTCTTGCCGCCGGCACCGGTAACGACGATCCGTGACATGCGTTCTTTCTACTTGGCCGCGCGCAGCGTCCGGAACGCCGGGGCCAGGCGGGCCAGCTCCTCGAGGACGGCCTTGGCCGACGCGTCCAGCGCGGGGTCGCTCTCGAAGGTCTTCTCCGCGGTGATGTGCGTGCGGGACGGGATCGCGACCTGCGACTTGATCGCCATCATGCCGAGCGCGCTCACGACCGGGCGCAGGGCGATGACGGCGCGGGTGCCGGCCGACAGCCCGCCGTAGCTCACGAACGCCGAGGGCTTGTCGCGCCACTCCTGGGCCAGGAAGTCGATCGCGTTCTTCAGCGGGGCCGTGAAGCTGTGGTTGTACTCCGGCATCACGAACACCACGGCGTCGGCCGCGTCGATTGTCGCGCTCCAGTCCTTGGTGTGCTGCTTGGTGTAGTTGCGCTGCGAGGGGTGGTGCGGCTCGTCGAGCAGCGGCAGGTTCAGCTCGGCGAGGTCGGAGACGTGCACGTCGAAGCCGTTGTGCTCCTCGGCCCGGCCGACGAACCAGTCGGCGACGAGACGGCCGACCCGGCCCGGGCGCGTGCTGGCGACGATGACTTCGAGGCGAGGGCGGAGCGCGGTTGTTGACATGTCATCATCGTGACACTGGTTTGGTGACACGTCAACGACTACGCTGTGAGACGTGGCAGACAACGAGGTACCGCGCTGGCTCGACGAGCGGGAGTTCCGGGCCTGGATCGGGTACCGCCGGATGAGGGCCCTGCTCGATCTGCAGATCTCCCGGGAGCTCGCGGCCAACCAGGGCCTCTCCGAGCCCGACTACGACGTGCTGACCAGCCTGGCCGACGCCGAGAACCGGCGCATCCGGCTGAGCGAGATGGCCGAGCGGATGCTGTGGTCCAAGAGCCGCCTGTCCCACCACGTGACCCGCATGCAGCAGCGCGGCCTGGTCACCCGCAAGGAGTGCGACTCCGACGGCCGCGGCGCGTTCATCGTGCTCACCGACGAGGGGATGGCGACCCTGGCCGCCGCCGCGCCCGGGCACGTGGCCGCGGTGCGCGAGCACCTCATCGACCTGTTGACCGAGGAGCAGATCCGGGTGCTGGGCGACGTCGCCGACATGGTGGTGGAGCACCTGCGCACGCGGGTCTAGGAGCTGCTCACGAGGTCGGTGTGCGCGATCAGGAAATCCTACACGCGGTCGGCGCGCACGGCCTCGAGCAGCGCCAGGGTGGTGTCGTCGAGGGCCTCGGCCCCGGGCTGCACCGACGACTCGTGGAACGTGCCGTTGTTCGACTTCACGGTGAGCAGGGTGTCGCCGCCGATGCCCTTGAGCGCGAAGATCCAGTCCTGCAGGTCGATGCCGCCGGAGTCGATCGTCATGGACTGCCCGACCACGTCGAGCACCTTCCGCAGCTTGGCCGGGTCGGTGAGCGTGTCCCGGCCGGCGATCCCGCGCAGCAGCGCCTTGATGAACTGCTGCTGGTGGCGCTGGCGGTCGTAGTCGCTGTTGGGCAGCGTGTCGCGCTGGCGCACGTAGTCCAGCGCCTGCCACGGCTCCAGGTGCTGGTAGCCGACGTGGTACGTCTGCGGGGTGATGCCGGCCACCGGGATCAGGTCGGTGCCGCCGGACGTGTTGAACCGCTGGATGTAGGGGACCTTGGTCTCGCCCTTGGCGTCGTGCCCGATGTGCACCGACCGGGTCTCCTGGTCGACGTACATGTCCACCCCGCCCAGCACCTCGACGATCTGGGTGAAGCCGGCGAAGTCGACGATCGCGGCGGCGTCGAAGGTGAGGCCCCAGTTCTCCTCGATGGTGTCGGCCAGCAGGGCCATGCCGTAGCGGCGCTGCTCGCGGCCGGTGAGCTTCAGCCCGCCGACGGCGAACGCGGCATTGATCTTGTCGTGCCCGCCGTAGTACCTGGCCCGGCCGTTGCTGAACTCGGGGATGCGCACCCACGTGTCGCGGGGGATCGAGATGAGGTACGCCGAGCTGTGGTCGGCGGGCACGTGCACGACGATTATCGAGTCCGACCGGACCGCGTCGCCCGGGCTCTGGTCCGGCCGGGTGTCGGTGCCGACGAGCAGGATGGTCTTCGCCCCGTTGTTGGAGGCGTGGCGGCCCTGCTGCTCGGCCGCCGGGACGATGAGGTCGTCCTGCTGCACGTTGCCGGTGACGTAGCCGACGAACAGGTCCTTGGCGACGAAGGCGCCGCCCGCCAGCAGCATCATGATCGCGCCGGTCACCACGAGGGTGCGCGCCCACCTGGGGTCGCGGCGGGTGCGGCGCAGGGCGCTCGGAGGCTTCGGCCGTTCCCCGGTCGGGGGGTCGTCGAGTTGTAACACGCGCTCGCGAGGTCCCTTCCGAGTTCTGGCCGGCGATCACCGCCGGCGGCTCGGTCAGCCGCCGACGGCGATCACCGCGATCACGCTGACGAGCACGAGGGCGGCAAGGAAGATCATCATGCCCTGCTCGGCGTCGAAGCGGGTCAGCTTGCGGGTGGTGGTCGGGGTGGGGGTGGTCATCGCCGGTCGCCTCCTGTTGTGCGGTGTTGTGACTACTACGCTACGAACACCGCGGACAGGTTTGCTCCCGGGAACGTGCCACTGGCCTCGTGGAACGTTCCTTGGGTACTACCGATCCACACCCGCTGGGGGTAACGGTGCCCGGCCGTCCTCGTTGACGTCCGCGATCAGCTCCGGGAACACTTTGCCCACCTTCCGGACGAGATAATCCCCGTAGGTACCGGTAAATGCGCGCAAATCCTGACCGTCCCACCGGCGGGCATCGCCCGTGCCGGTGCGGCCCGGCAGCGGGGGCACCTCGGCCGCGAAGTCCGGGTCGAAGAAGAACGGGAACGACAGGCGCTCGTTGCCGCTGGTGTTGCGCACGCGGTGGGGCGTGGAGCGGTACCAGCCGCCGGTCATCCGATCGAGCATGTCGCCGATGTTGCACACGAAGGTGCCCGGGATCGGCGGCGCGTCGATCCAGCCCTCGTCATCTGCGGGCGAGGTGTCCGGCCGGCGCACCTGCAGCCCGCCGTTGTCGTCCTGCAGCAGCAGGGTGAGCAGGCCGTAGTCGGTGTGCTCGCCGACGCCCCAGTCGGTGCTCGCCGGCGGGCTGGGCGGGTAGTGGAAGATGCGGAACAGCACCGTCGGGTCGGCGGTGTACCCGGTCGCGAAGTAGCCCGCGGGCAGGCCGAGGCTCTGGGCCACGCCGCGCAGCACGGCCTGGGCGGTGCGGGTGAGCGCGTCGAGGTACGCCAGCACCGCCTCCCGCAGCTGCGGTACCCCCGGCGGGAACAGGTTGGCCCCGTGCAGCGGCAGCCCGGCCCGCACCTGCGGCGCGTCGGGGCCGAGCTCGGTGCCGAAGTACAACCCCTCCTTGCGGTCCGGTACCCCCGAGGTGACCTCGGCGCCGACCGGGAAGAACCCGCGCCAGGCGCGGCCGCCGCGGGCCATGGCGATCTCGAGCTTCTCGGCCTCGGGGAGGGCGAAGAAGGTCCGCGCGGCCGCGTCGAGCCGCGCGATGAGCGCCGGGTCCACGCCGTGGCCGGAGATGTAGAAGAAGCCGCTGGCCCGGCAGGCCGCCTCGATCTCGCGGGCGGCCCGCTCGTCCTGGCCGGCGCGGACCAGCCCGGCGACGTCGATGACCGGAAGTGTGTTCACGGCGTTCAGGCTAGGTGTCAACTTCGGTTGACTCTTTGGTTTGTGTCAACTACAGTTGACGACATGACGGAGGCCAACGATCTCGCCGAGGCGGCGGCCAGCGCCGACCCGCGCATCGGGCTGCGGGCCGCGGTGGCGCTGCGGCGGCTCGCCGACGCGCTCGAGGTGCTGCAGGTCGACAACGCGCGCCGGCAGGGCTGGTCGTGGCAGGAGATCGCCGACGCGCTCGACGTGACGCGGCAGGCGGTCCACAAGAAGCACGCCGGCCGGGCGTCTTCGAAGGAGGGGTAGATGTTCGAGCGGTTCACCGACCGGGCCCGCACCGTGGTGCGCCTGGCCAAGAGCGAGGCCGACGGCCTCGGGCACCCCATGATGGGCACCGAGCACCTGGTGCTGGCGCTGCTGCTGGAGGAGGGCGGGGTCGCGCGGACCGTGCTCGACGGGGCCGGCGTCACCCATGCGGAGATTCGCGCGGCGATCGCGGCCGGGGACGACGCGGCCGCGCTGCGCTCGATCGGCATCGACCTCGACGCGGTGCGGACCAGCGTGGAGCAGACCTTCGGCCCGGGCGCGCTGGAGCGGGCCGAGCCGGCCGAGCGGGGCGGCTTCCTGTTCCGCCGCTCGAAGCTGCCGACCCGGTTCAACAACGGGGCGAAGAAGGCCCTGGAGCTGTCGCTGCGGGTCGCGCTGTCGCTCAAGCACAACTACATCGGCACCGAGCACCTGCTGCTCGGGGTGCTCAAGGAGGAGCGGGGGGCCGGGGGGCGGCTGCTGCGGGAGCACGGGCTGACGTACGACGGCACGGTGGAGCGGGTGCAGGCGGTCCTGCGGGACGCCGCATGACGGCCCGCGCGCTGTACCGGGCGGCCCGGCGGGACGCCGCATGACGGTGCTGACGGCCCGCGCGCTGAACCGGGCGCTGCTGGCGCGGCAGATGCTGCTGGAGCGGGCCGCCGTGCCCGTGCCGGACGCGCTGGAGCGGATGGGCGGCCTGCAGGCGCAGTACGCGCCCTCGATGTACATCGGCCTCTGGACCCGCCTCGCGGACCTCGACCGCTCGTCGGTGACGCGGCTGCTGGAGGAGCGCGCGGTGGTCCAGGCGACGGTCCTGCGTGGCACGATCCACCTGGTGTCGCGGGCCGACTTCTGGCCGTTCGTGGAGGCCGTGCGGCAGACCCGCGTGCGGCCCGACCCGGAGCAGGTGGCCGATGTCGAGGCGGTGGCGAAGCTCCTCGCCCAGGGCCCAATGCGCCGCACCGAGATCGACCCGAGCGTCCGCCAGCGCATCCACCTGTACCTCGACCTGGTGCGCGTGCCCCCGTCGGGCACCTGGGCGCGGCGCCGCGCCGACGTCTACGGGCTCGCCGAGGACTGGATCGGCCCGCCCGCGGTCGACCTGGCCGAGGCGCGCGAGCTGCTCGTGCGGCGCTACCTCGGCGCCTTCGGCCCGGCCCACCGCAGCGAGATCGCGAACTGGGCCGGGCTGCCGGTCGATGCGATATCGGCCGTGCTCGGGCGCCTGGAGCTGCGCCGGTTCGCCGACGAGCGGGGGCGCGAGCTGGTCGACCTGCCGGACGCGCCGCTGCCGGACCCGCAGACCCCGGCGCCGGTACGGTTCCTGCCGACCTGGGACGCCGCGCTGCTCGTGCACGCCCGGCGCACGCTGATCCTGCCCGAGGAGCACCGCACGAAGATCTTCCACATGCGGATGCCGCAGTCCATCGGGACGTTCCTGGTCGACGGGCAGGTCGCGGGCACCTGGGCCGTCAAGGGCGACCGGGTCTCGTGGACCGCGTTCGAGCCGCTGCCCGACCGCGTGCGCGACGAGGTCGACGCGGAGGCCGGGCTACTGGGCGCCTTCCACGTCTGAGCGGTCCTCCATCTCCCACAGGTGATCCAGCACGTGCCAGATGAAGCGGCGCGCGGCGTAGCGGGCCGTCCACCCGTTCTCGGTGAGCGGCCCGCCGTCGCTCGGGGTGCCCAGCACCTCGATGATGGCGTCGCGCAGGGCCTCGGGCCTGTGCTTGATGCCGATCTTGCGCGCGTACGCGCCCTCGGAGTCGAGCACGTGCCCGACCATCTTGTCCCGGTCCCGCCCGCCGCCCCGCGGGCCCTTGCGCAGCTCCTCGGGGGCCTGCGTGGCGTACGCATCGAAGGCCTCCCACGCCGCGCGCAGCAGCTTGGTGTGGCGGGCCGCGACCGCCGCCGTGACCGGCTGGGCGTCGGCCCCGGGCCGGCCGTCGGGCGCGCCGAACTCGGTCGTCGCGGTGCCCGGCACCCGCTCGGCCACGCTGAGCCGGGGCGCGGCGGGGAACTTGAAGCCGGCCGCGGTCGCGATGGGCGCGTAGCGGGCGCCGTACGCGGCCAGCGCCTCGATCGCGTCCTCCTCGCTCTTGCCGAACCGTCCCCAGCCGGGCCAGTCGAGGCTCCCGGCGAAGACCTTCTTCCTGCCCGTCTCGAGGTAGATCTCGGCCATGCTGTGACCTTAAGCCGCTTTCCTCGTTGGCGCGCGGGCCGGTACCTACCATGGTTCATATGCCTGAGCTAGTGAATCATCTTCGCGAAGCCCTGCTCGCCGGTGATGTCGAGACCACCCGGGACTCCAATCACGGCAACGCCGCCGCCTTCGCCGAAGGCCGCGAGGGCTACCTCTTCGGCCTGGCCCCGCTCAAGACGTGGACGCTCGCCGAAGTCCTGGCCGTGATGGCCGAGCGGGTCGGCATCGACGCCGACCCCGAGCGCTCGACCGGCACCGACGTCATCGACCCCGACAAGACCGCCCGCGCGCTGGAGCGCATGCGGGACCGGCTGCGCCAGGCCGCCCAGCGCCGGGAGCGCGTCATCGTGGCGACCGGCCACCCGGCCGGGATCATCGAGGTGCACCTGGCCGTCGCCGCGGCACTGCGGGCGGCCGGCTGCGAGCTGCTCCAGCCGGCGCCGGGCGCGCCGTTCGCGTCGCCGGGGTGGTACCTGGGGCGGGAGCTGCCGCTGGCGGTGCGGTACATCGGCGGGGTCGCCGTCGCCGCGGAGCGCGGGATGGCGCTGTGGCACACCCACTCGCCCGACGGCATGCGCGCCATGCTGGCCGAGCTCGACCGGCTCGGCGAGGCGCCGCCGGATCTCGTCGTGGCCGACCACGGCTTCGCCGGCGCGGCCGCCGCGGCCGGGCTCGACGTGGTGTCGTTCGCCGACAGCAACGACCCGGCCCTGTTCATCGGCGAGGCCGAGGGGCGCGTGCGGGTGACCGTGCCGATCGACGACAACGTGCAGCCCCACCACTACTGGCCGGTCAGCGACTTCCTGCTCGACGGGGTTATCGGGGTAAAAGTATGACTCGGGTGCTATGGGGGTAAATCGCCGGTGAATCTTGTGTGGGTTCCTTCCCGATGAAAGCATCGGTCGCGGCCGATATTTATCGGCTCCGATATAGGGGAGGCTCCCGTGAGACCCACCAAGACCTCATCCAGGCTGCTCGCGGTCATCGCCGCCGGGCTCGCCGCCGGTGCCGTGGTGACGCCGTCCGCCGCCCTCGCGGCCGCCGACCAGACGGCGCTCGCCGCCAAGTCGACCGACGCCCTGGTCGCCCAGCTGGGCACCCGGACCGCGGGCTCCTACTACGACGCCAAGCTGGACAAGATGGTCGTCACCGTGACCGACGCGTCGACGGCGGCGACCGTCGAGGCCGGCGGCGCCGTGGCCCGCAAGGTCGAGCACAGCGGCGCGGAGCTGGCGAAGATCACCTCGACGCTCGACGCCAAGGCCGCCATCCCCGGCACCGCCTGGGCCGTCGACCCGGTCGCCAACCAGGTCGTCGTCTCGGTCGACACGACCGTCCCGGCCGAGCACGTCAAGACCCTCGAGACCCTGGTGGCAAGCCTCGGCAGCGGCGCGCGCCTCGAGCGCCTCGGCGCCGCGCTGAGGCCCACCATCTCGGGCGGCCAGGCCATCTACACCGGCGGCGCGCGCTGCTCGCTCGGCTTCAACGTGGTCAGCGGCAGCACGTACTACTTCCTGACCGCCGGGCACTGCACGAACATCGGCGCGACCTGGACCACCAGCAGCGGGTCGGTCCTCGGCACCCGCGCCGGCACGAGCTTTCCCGGCAACGACTACGGCATCGTGCGCTACGCCTCGGGCGTCACGCACGCCGGCAACGTCTCCCTCGGCGGCGGCTCCTACCAGGAGATCAGCAGCGCGGCCAACGCGTTCGTGGGCGAGTCGGTCCGCCGCAGCGGCAGCACGACGGGCGTGCACAGCGGCCAGGTGACGCAGGTCAACGCGACAGTCACGTACTCCGAGGGCCGGGTCTCGGGCCTCATCCGCACCACGGTGTGCGCGGAGCCGGGCGACAGCGGCGGCTCGCTGTTCGACGGCACCAAGGCGATCGGCCTGACGTCGGGCGGCAGCGGCAACTGCAGCAGCGGCGGCGTGACGTACTTCCAGCCGGTGACCGAGCCGTTGAGCGCGTACGGGGTGAGCATCTACTGAGGTTTGCTCCTTTTCCTCACAGGGGCCGGGCGATCTCGTCCGGCCCCTGGTGCTTGACTCGTCGGCCCTGGTGCTTGACTCGTCGGCCCTGGTGCTTGACTCGTCGGCCCCTGGTGCTTGACTCGTCGGCCCCTGGTGCTTGACTCGTCGGCCCGTGTGCTTGATATGTCGGGCGCTTCGCGCCGCGACATATCCGCATTTTTCGCCCGCCGGGGTATTCGCGGCATCCGAAGTGTCGTACCCGGGTGGCAGAGTTAGGGCATGCGCGTGGGGCTGCTCGGACCGCTCTCGGTCGAGGTCTCCGGCCGGCCCGTCGAGGTCGGCGGGGCCCGGCTGCGGGCGCTGCTGGCCCGGCTGGCGCTGGAGCCCGGGCGGTTCGTCGCCGTCGAGCGGCTCGTCGAGGCGCTGTGGCCGGGCGGTCCGGGGCCGGCCGATCCCGCCAACGCCGTGCAGTCGCTCGTCTCGCGGCTGCGCAAGGCCCTGGGCAACCCGCCGGAGCTGGAGTCGGGCCCGCGCGGGTACCGGCTGGGGATCGAGCCCGGCGACGTCGACGCCGTGCGCTTCGAGCGGCTCGTCGCCGAGGGGCGCCGGGCGCTGCGCGACGACGACCGGGCCGGCACCACCCGGCTGCTGCGCGAGGCCCTGGACCTGTGGCGCGGGGCCGCCCTGGCCGACCTCGGCGCGGCGGACACCGACGCCGTCGCGGCCCGCTGGGCGGAGCTGCGGCTGGCCGCGACCGAGGATCTCATCGAGGCGTCCGGCTTCGCGCCCGACACCCGGGCGGGCGCCATCGCCGAGCTCCAGGAGCTCATCGTCGCCCACCCGCTGCGCGAGCGGCTCGTCGCGCTGCTGGTCCGGGCCCTGCACTCCGACGGTCGCCAGGCCGAGGCCCTCGCCGCGTTCGAGGGGTGCCGCGCCCGCCTCGCCGAGCAGCTGGGCGCCGACCCGTCGCCGGAGCTGCGCGACGCTCACATCGCGGTGCTGCGCGCCGAGGCCGGGCCCCGCCGCGGCGGCAACCTGCGTGCGGCCCTGACCAGCTTCGTCGGGCGTACCGGCGACGTCGAGCGGCTGGCCGTCCAGGTCGCCGACAGCCGCCTCGTGACGCTCGTCGGGCCGGGCGGCGCGGGCAAGACCCGGCTGGCCGCCACGGTCGCGGCCGAGCTGGGCCGGCAGCTGCCCGACGGGGCGTGGCTGGTCGAGCTGGCCCCGGTCGCGGAGGCGACCGAGGTCCCGGCGGCCGCCCTGCGCACCCTCATCGCCGGCGGCCTGGTCCAGCCCGAGGTGGCGGGGCGGCTGCGGCGCGGCGACGTGGTCGAGCAGCTCGCGGACGCGCTGGTCCTGCCGGGGATGCTGCTCATTCTGGACAACTGCGAGCACGTCGTCGACGCCGCGGCGGGGCTGAGCGAGGAGCTGCTCGGCCGCTGTCCCAAGCTGCGCATCCTGGCCACGAGCCGGGAGCCGCTGGGCATCCTGGGGGAGACGCTGTTCCCGGTCGGTCC
This sequence comes from Dactylosporangium sp. McL0621, assembly GCF_049995355.1. NCBI lineage: Bacteria > Bacillati > Actinomycetota > Actinomycetes > Micromonosporales > Micromonosporaceae > Dactylosporangium > Dactylosporangium sp. McL0621. The sequence goes on along the minus strand of NZ_CP188259.1, from coordinate 11,103,377 downwards.
GCTGCCCCTGCCGGCCGTCGTCTTCCCGGCGCCCGGCATCGCGCCGGCCCCGTTCGCGCCCGGTGCGATCGCGACTGTCGGTGCCGCGCCGACGACAGAAGCGCCGACGACACAACCGCCGACGGCGAAAGCGCCGACGACAGAAGCGCCGACGACACAACCGCCGACGGCGAAAGCGCCGACGACAGAAGCGCCGACGGCGAAAACGGCGACGACACAAGCGCCGATGACAACAGCGCCGATGACAAAAGCGCCGGTGACCGGAGAAACGGTGACGGGGGCCGGGACCACCGGGGCCAAGCCGAACGCGGGCGCCCTGGCCGCCGCCGTGGCCGCGCCCGCCGTGCAGCTGTTGCGGGACCGGGCGGCGGCGGTGCGGCCCGGCTTCGAGGTCACGCCGGACAACGTGGCCGCCGTGGTGGAGATCTGCCGGCGCCTCGACGGGCTGCCGCTCGCCATCGAGCTGGCCGCCGCGCGGCTGCGCTCCTTCACGCCGGAGCAGCTCGCGAGCCGCCTCGGCGACCGGTTCCGGCTGCTCACCGGGGGCAGCCGCACCGCCCTGCCCCGGCACCGCACGCTGCATGCGGTGGTGGCCTGGAGCTGGGACCTGCTCGGGGCCGGGGAGCGCGCCTTCGCCGAGTCCCTGGCCGTGTTCCCGGGCACGTTCGACGCCGACGCCGCCCACGCGGCCGCTTCCGGTGGGGGCTCGGACGATCACGGGCGGCTCGCGGCCGACGCCGCCCTCGCGGCCCACGCCGCCCACGCGGCCGCGTCCGGTGGCGGCTCGGACGATCACGGGCGGCTCGCGGCCGACGCCGCCCACGCGGCCGCTTCCGGTGGGGGCTCGGACGATCACGGGCGGCTCGCGGCCGACGCCGCCCACGCGGCCGCTTCCGGTGGGGGCTCGGACGATCACGGGCGGCTCGCGGCCGAGGAGATGCTGCACACGCTGGTCGACCGGTCGCTGCTGCAGGTCGTGCCGGGCGGGGCGGGCCCGATCCGGTACCGGATGCTCGAGACCATCCGCGAGTTCGCGCTCGAGGAGCTCGGGCGGCGCGGGGCGGTGGGGGCGGTGCGGGCGGCGCACGCCGCGTACTTCCTGGAACTGATGGAGCGGGCCGAGCCGCACCTGCGCACCGCCGCGCAGCTGGAGTGGCTCGAACGGCTGCGGCCCGAGCAGGACAACGTGCACGCCGCCGTCGGGCACCTCTGCGACGCCGGCGACGTGGTGCGCGCCTTCCGGCTCGGCGCGGCCAGCGGATGGTTCTGGACGTTCGAGGACAACCACGCGGAGTCGGCGCTGTGGCTCGGGCGGATCATCGAGGCGGGCCGGCGCGACCCGGCCGCGGTCCCGTCCGACCTGGGGCTCGTGGTGCGCTCGATGCACCTGGTCAACAGCGGGTTCGCCGGCGACTTCCAGTTCGACCGGGCGGAGCTCGACGCGCTCATCGCCGAGGCCGTGGCCGAGCCGCCCGGCGGGCACCCGATCGTCGAGCTGATCGCGCCGGTGGTGGCGCTGTTCCGCGACGACACCGAGCACGGCACCGCGCTCGTGCGCGCCCGCCTCGCCGGGCCGATCGACCAGTGGAGCCGCGGCATGCTGCACTCGGTCCTCGGCCACCTGTGCGAGAACGACGGCAACATCGACGGCATGCTGCGGGAGCTCACCATCTCGGCGGCCGCGTTCCGTGACATCGGCGAGCGCTGGGGGCTGTCGATGACGCTGGCCTCGCTCGCCGACGCGTACACCCGCCGCGGCGACTTCGCGGCCGCCCTCGCCCACTTCGAGGAGTCCATCGAGCTGCACCGGCGGCTCGGCATCCGCTCCAGCGAGGCCTACCTGCTCGTCAGCCGCGCCGCCCTGAGCCGGCACACCGAGGGCCCGGCGGTGGCCCGGGCCCGGCTGCGCGCGTTCGTCGAGGACCTCGGGCAGTCCTCGCGAGACGTGTCCCACGCGATGCTGGAGCTGGGCCACCTGGCGCGGGCCGAGGGCGATCTCATCGAGGCCGAGCGGCTGTACCACGAGTCGTGGCGGCTGCAGCAGGAGTCACCGCTGGTCGCGCCGCAGTACAAGGCCATCGTGGTCACCGCCCGCGCGGAGATCGACCTGGCCCGCGGCGAGCCCGGCGCCGCCCGGGCCCGGCTCGTCGACGCCATGGCGTTCGCGCTCGGCGCCCGGGACATGCCGGTGGTCGGCAAGGTCGCGGTCACGGTCGCCGGCCTCGCCGCGGCCCTCGGCGACCCGGAGCGCGGCGCGGCGACGCTCGGCGCGGCCCAGCGTCTGGCCGGCGCCCGCGACGCGTCAAACGCCGACTGGACCGGGCGGCTGGCCGCGCTGCGGGACGAGCTCGGCGAGGAGGCCTTCAAGACGGCGCTGGCCCGCGGCATGAGCATGCCGCGGGCCGAGGCGCTGGAACTGGTGAATCCTTCGTCGGTACCGGATCAGGCCTTGCGGCGCTAGGCCGCGGAACCGGATCAGGCCTTGCGGCGCTAGGCCGCGGAACCGGATCAGGCCTTGCGACGCAGGCGCGCGGGTACCGGATCAGGCCTTGCGGCGCTAGGCCGCGGAACCGGATCAGGCCTTGCGACGCAGGCGCGCGGGTACCGGATCAGGCCTTGCGGCGCTAGGCCGCGAAACCGGATCAGGCCTTGCGACGCAGGCGCGCGGGTACCGGATCAGGCCTTGCGGCGCTAGGCCGCGGAACCGGATCAGGCCTTGCGACGCAGGCGCGCGGGCACCGGATCAGGCCTTGCGGCGATAGGCGCGCACCGCCAGCGGGGCGAAGACCGCCAGGATCGCTACCGACCAGATCAGCGTCTTGATGACCGGGCCCGCCACCGCGCCCTGGCCGACCATCAGGCCGCGCGCCGCCTGCATGGCGTCGGCGACCGGGTTGACCTTCACCCACGCCTGCAGCCAGCCCGGCAGGGTGTCGGTCGGCACGAGCACGTTCGTGCCGAAGGTCAGCGGGAACATGATCACGAAGCCGAGGCCCTGCACCGCGCCGGGCTCGCGCACGACCATGCCCAGCAGGACGAACATCCAGCTGAAGCAGAACGCCATGAACATGATCAGCAGGCAGGCGCCGAGCACCTCCGGCAGGGAGGTGGTGACGCGGAAGCCGAGCAGGTACCCGAAGCCGATCATCACCGCGATCGACACCACGAAGCGGATCATGTCGCCGAGGACGCCGCCGATGAGCGGGGCCGAGCGGCCGATGGGCAGGCTGCGGAAGCGGTCGAAGACGCCCGTCTTGATGTCGGTGTTGAGGCTGACGCCGGTGGGCGCGGACGCGAAGAGCACGTTCTGCACCATGAGCGCCGGCAGCAGGAACTGCATGTACTCGTGGCGGTTGCCGGCGATGGCGCCGCCCAGGAGGTACACGAAAAGGACGATGAAGATGATCGGCTGGAGCGTGACGTCGAGCAGCTGCTCCGGCGTGCGCATCGTCTTGATCAGGCTGCGGCGGGCCATTACCAGGCTGTGCCGCACCAGCCCGAACGGCCGCGCGGGGACGGCCGCGATGAACTGGGCCTCCTCGCCGGTCTTCGCGGGCGTCGTCGTGGTCGTCATGCCGGCACCTCCTGGCGCTCGCGGGTCAGCGTGAAGAAGACCTCGTCGAGGCTGGGCAGGTGCAGCGACAGCTCGATGACCCCGATCCCGGCCTCGTCCAGCCGCCGTACCACGGCCGTCATGGCGCTGTCGTCCGCGACCGGCACCGACAGCACCCCGCGCCCGTGCGACTCCGGCTCGTTGCCCGACACGGCGGTCAGGATTGTCGCGACGGTGTCCAGGTGGGTCGGGTCGGTCGGCCGGACGCTGATCGTCTGGCCGCCCACGATGTGCTTGAGCTGCGCCGGCGTGCCGTGGGCGATGACCTTGCCGTAGTTGATCACGGAGATCTCGTCGGCGAGGGCGTCGGCCTCCTCGAGGTACTGCGTCGTCAGCAGCACCGTCGTGCCCTCCCGGACCTGGGCGCGGACCATGTTCCACACGTCCTCGCGCTTGGCCGGGTCCAGGCCGGTGGTCGGCTCGTCGAGGTAGACGATCGCGGGCCGTCCGACCAGGCTCGCGGCGAGGTCGAGGCGGCGCCGCATGCCCCCGGAGTACGTCTTCGCGGTCCGGTCCGCCGCCTCGGTCAGGTCGAACTCGGCCAGCAGGGCCTTTGCCCGGACCTTGGCCTCCTTGGCCCGCAGGTCGAGCAGCTGGCCGATCATGACCAGGTTCTCGGTGCCGGTCAGGTCCTCGTCGACCGAGGCGAACTGGCCGGTCAGCCCGCTGATGCGGCGCACCTGGGCCGGGTGGCGCAGCACGTCGTACCCGCCGACGACCGCCCGGCCCGCGTCCGGGCGCAGCAGCGTGGCCAGGATGCGCACCGCGGTGGTCTTCCCGGCGCCGTTCGGCCCCAGAACCCCCAGGACCGTGCCGGACTCCGCGGCCAGGTCCACCCCGGCCAGCGCGGTGGTCTTGCCGAAGCGCTTGACCAGGCCGGTGGCCTGGAAAGCGAGGCTCATAACTCATTCCCCCTGTGGAATGTCTCTTCTGACCCATGCAGCCTGCACGACCGCGCTGTCAAACCGCGCACATCGGCCTGTCATCCGCTGACAGCTCCGAGTATCCGGCGATTCCCGTATGTTGGACGTAAGTTGACGCCGGCCTGCGGCGCTGGGCACCATCGGTTGCATGGCGCTGTTGACCCGACGACTGGTCATTGACCTCGTTCGGATGGCCGGCGTCTGCTGTACCCGCTAGAGCCCCCGCTCGCGGAAGTCTCCCACCCGTTCCGGTAGTCGCCGCCCCGGCACTGTCCATGGGGGCCTCTTCTCTGCTTTAATTCCTATCTAGTACGTCCGAATACTGGAGAACCCGCATGCCTGTCGTCACCACGGTCGCCCGTGCGACCGACCTCCTGTCGATCGCCCAGACCTACGCCGCGGAGCCCGACGAGTGGCCGTTCGCGCCCCGTTTCGACCCCGCGAGACGCTGGTACGGCCGCCTCGCCGTCGCCGGGGACCACGAGGTCTGGCTGCTGACCTGGCTGCCGGGCCAGGGCACGGACCTGCACGACCACGGCGGCTCGGCCGGTGCGTTCACCGTCGTCTCGGGCGAGCTCGTCGAGCAGACCGTCCGCGGCGGCGAGCTGTCCGCGGCCGCGTACGGGCCGGGGGACGGGCACCGCTTCGGCGCGCACTTCGTGCACCGCATGGTGAACGCGGGCGACAAGCCGGCCGTCACCGTGCACGTGTACGGGCCGGCGCTGACCGCGATGACCAGGTACCACCTGCACGACGGCCGGCTCTCGGTCGAGTCGATCACGAAGGCGGGGGCGGACTGGTGAGCGCGGCACTCGCGCCCGGGCGCGGCATCGACACGATCCTCGCCGAGGCGCGCTCACGGCTCGACCGGCTCGACGCGGACCAGGCGCGGCTGGCGTTCGCGGAGGGGGCCGTGCTCGTGGACATCCGGCCGGCGGCCCAGCGGGCGCGCGAGGGCGAGATTCCCGGCGCGCTCGTCGTGGAGCGCAACGTGCTCGAGTGGCGGTTCGACCCGCGCAGCGACGCCCGGCTGGACATCGCCGACCGCTACGACCTGCCGGTGGTGGTGTTCTGCTCGGAGGGGTACACCTCGTCGCTGGCCGCGGCCGCGCTGCAGGACCTGGGGCTGCACCGGGCGACCGACCTCGACGGGGGCTTCCACGCCTGGAAGGCGGCCGGGCATCCGGTCACGTCTACGCTGGTGGGGTGAAGCTCAAGCTTGATCTCCACGACATCTTCAACCGCAACGGCGACATCGATCGTGCGCTGCGCGGGATCATCGACGAGGCGGTGGCCAAGCGCGCCACCCTCGTCGAGATCATTCCGGGGAAGGGCTCGGGGGCGCTGAAGAAGCGGGTGCTGCGGTTCCTCGACCAGCGGGAGATCAAGGCGCTGTACCACCGGGTGGAGAAGGATTCGGACAACTTCGGACGGTTGTTCGTGCATTTCCGCTGGAACGAGTCCCAGGGTCGTCGACGCTGACGACTGTCGGCGGGCTCCGGGCTCAGAACGCGTCCGCGTCGTCGGCGAGGTGGCACACCGCGACCAGGCGCAGGACCGTCCAGTCGGCGTCGGCCCAGTCGACGCTGTCCGGGGTGGGCAGCGGCCGGCCGTGGCGCTGGTGGACGGCGATGACCGAGCGGGCGTACCCGGCCAGGGACAGCGGCCCGATCGGCTTCCCGGCGGCGGTGAGGCTCTCCCGCACGGCGGCCGCGTGCTGGTCGACCTTGGCGAGCAGGAACGGCTGGGCGAGGGCCTCCACCAGGCCGTCGACGCCGACCATGGCCATGACCTGGTCGAGGTGGAAGCGGGCGTCGAGCTCGGCGGTGGCCAGGTAGCCGGCGTCGAACTCGACGGCGGCGGCAGGGGTGTTCTCGTTGCTCATGGACGATGACGCTAGGCAGTCCGCGGGCCGATCGGGCCGTCAACAACCGACCGGCACCCGTTCATGAACCACAGCACACCGTTCGGGCGACGTCACGCTCCGAAATCGGTCTCCGCGACCCCGGCCGAAACTGTCGGAGGGGGCGTGCAGAATGTCCTCACCCCGCGCCGCTCCTGGAGGACGAGACCCATGTCCGATCCTGTTCCATCCGCGTTGTCCGACGCCGAGACCGCCGTTGCGCCCGATCGCGCGTTCGGGGAGCCGCCGCGGCGGCCCCTGGTCGCGGCCGTGGTGCTCCTGGTGCTGGCGTTGGTCGCGGCGCTCGGGATCGCCGACGTGCAGCCGCCCTCGCCCCGCCCCGGCTCGACGCCGGCCGCGGAGTTCTCCGCCGCCCGCGCGTTCGAGCACGTGCGGCGCATGGGGCAGGAGGTGCACGTGACGGGCAGCCCGGCCGCCGACCGGGTGCGGGAGTACATCGTCGAGACGCTGACCGGCTACGGGCTCAAGCCCGAGGTGCAGGACGCGGTCGGGGTCAACGCCGGGAAGTTCGGCGACGGCGGCATGGCCCACGTGCGCAACGTCGTCGCGGTGCTGCCCGGCACCGCCTCCACCGGGCAGGTCGTGCTCATGGCCCACTACGACTCGGTGCAGGTGAGCTACGGCGCCAACGACGACGGCGCCGGCAGCAGCACCCTGCTCGAGGTCGCGCGGGCGCTGACCCAGGGCGGCGGGGCGAAGCCGCGCAACGACGTCGTGTTCGTGTTCACCGACGCCGAGGAGGCCTGCCTGTGCGGGGCCGAGGCGTTCGTCAGCCGGCACCCGCTCGGGCAGAAGCAGTCGGTCGTGCTCAACTTCGAGGCGCGCGGCAGCAGCGGCCCCGCGGTGATGTTCCAGACGTCCGAGGGCAACGCCGACCTGATCGACGTCTACGCGCGCACGCCGCACCCGGTCGGCACCAGCCTGGCCGTCGAGGTCTACCGGCTGCTGTCCAACGACACCGACTTCACCCCGTTCCTGGCGCAGCAGCGGTTCACGGGGCTCAACACGGCGTACATCGACGGCTCCTCGGTGTACCACAGCCCGTTCGACCGGCCCTCCACGATGAACCGCGCCAGCCTGCAGCACCACGGAGACAACGCCCTGGCGCTGGCCCGCGAGTTCGGCCGGGCCGACCTGCCGCCGCTCATGAAGCCCGCGAGCGGCGACGCCGTCTACTTCCCGTTCGCCGGGCTGCTGGTCCGGTACCCGGCCGCCCTCACGTGGCCGCTGGCGATCCTGGCCCTGCTCGCCGTCGCCGCGCTGACGTTCCTCGCCCGGCGCCGGGGCCTCACCTCGGTGCCGCGGACGCTGGCGGGCGCCGGTCTGGCGCTGGTACCGCTGATCGTCGTCGCCGTCGCCGCCCAGCTGCTCTGGACCGTGCTGGTCGCGATCCGGCCCGGCTACGGCGAACTGCTGGACCCGGCCCGGCCGACCTGGTTCCGCTTCGGCGTCGTGGCGCTGACGGCGGCGGTGCTCCTGGGGTGGTACGCGCTCAGCCGCCGCCGCGTCGGGCCCGTCCCGCTGGCCACGGGCGCCCTGGGCCTGCTCGCGCTGCTCGGCGCGCTGTTCGCGGCGGTCATCCCGGGCGGCTCGTACCTGGTGACCGTGCCGGCGCTGTTCGGGTCGGTGGCCGGCATCGCGGTGCTGTACATCCGGAACCGCCTCGCGAAGACGGCCGTGCTGACCGCGGGGGCGGCGGTGGCGACCCTGGTGCTCGCGCCCACGGTGGCGCTGTTCTTCCCGGCGCTGGGCCTGGCCACGGGCGCGGCGCCGGCGCTGTTCGCGATGCTGCTCGGCCTGGCCGCGCTGCCCGCCCTGGAGCCGCTGTTCCGCGCCGCGACCGCGCCGGGGCACCGCCGGCTGGGCTCGGCGCCGGCGCTGGCGGCCCTGGGCGTCGCGCTCGTGTGTACCGCGACGGGCATGGTCGTCGACAACTGGGACGAGGGGCATCCGGAGCCGACGCACCTGATGTACGCGCTGGACCGCGACACCGGCACCGCCGAGTGGGTGAGCCTGGAGCAGTCCCCGGGCGACTGGACCAGCAAGTACGTCCGGAGCCACCAGCAGCTCAACCGCCAGTTCCCGGTGCTGCCCGCCGGCGAGCTGTCGGTGGGCCCGGCCGAGGCCGCGAACCTGCCGGCGCCCCGGGCCACGGTGCTCGCCGACGACACGTCCGGCGACCAGCGCACCCTGCACCTGCGCATCGCCTCCGGGCGCGACGTGCGCTTCCTGTCCTTCTACGGCGAGGCCGGCGACCACCGCGTGGTCTCGGCGACCGTGGAGGGCCGGGCCGCCACGACGTACATCGAGGACCAGGACCGCTTCGGCGTCGTCTTCCACGGCCCCCCGGCGGCGGGCCTGGACGTCACGCTCGTGCTGCGCGGGGCGGGGCCGTTCAAGCTGCGGCTGGTCGACGGCAGCGACGGCCTGACGGGGCTGCCGGGCTTCACGCCGCGCCCGGCCACGGTCGGCGTCTTCGGCAGCCACTCGAGCGAGCTCGTGGCGGTGGCGGCGACGCAGACGCTGTAGCGGCCCGGTCGAGCGCCGCCCCGGTCGAGCGCCGGCCGGGGCGGGTCAGCCGACGATCTGGAAGGCCCAGGGGCAGGGGCCGTACGAGCTGGTGTTGATCCCGTACTGCAGGGTGCCCTCGTAGGACTCGGAGCCCTGGATGATTTTGATGACCACGCGGCCGCCGTCCTCCAGCGTGATGCGGCCGTCGTGGACCGCGGCGGTGCAGACCGAGGACGCCGTGGTGTAGGGGCTGGAGCCGTACACGGTGCCGATCGTGCCCTTGTTCGGGCAGTTGTAGGCGACGGTCGTGCCCGCCTTCTCGTCGTACTCCTCGGCCGTGGTGTACCAGTCGGGGCTGTCGCGTTCGAGGTCGGCCTGGACCTGGGAGCCGTCCCCGGCGCTCGAGCCGGAGCCCGGCCCGTCGCCGCCGTTGTTGTCGGTGGTGTCGCCCATGAACTTGCTGATGCCGTAGGCGCCGCCGCCGAGGATCAGCAGGACGGCCACGGCCGCGGCGATCAGGACTCCGGTGCGGCGTTGCCTGGGCGGAGCCGGCGGGGCGCCGTACGCCGCGGGGACGGGCGGGCGTCCCGCGGGCGGCGGCGCGTAGGCCGGCGGCGGCGAGAAGGACGTCGGGGGGGCCGAAACCGGCGGGGTGGAGACCGGGGATGCCGTCGGAGGGCCGGAGATGGGCGCGGCGGAGGTGGGCGCGGCGGACACGGGTGCGGCGGACATGGGTGCGGCGGACATGGGTGCGGCGGACATGGGCGCGGCGGACATGGGCGCGGCCGAGACCGGCGCGGCGGAAACCGGCGAGGCCGTCGGAGGCGGTGGTGTCGGCGAGACCGGGGCCGCCGGCGAGTAGGCGGGCGACGACGGGGGCACCGCGACCGTGGCGCGGGCGGTGGTGGGGGCAGGCGCAGCGGGTACCGCCGCCGGGGTTGTGAACTGCGCCGAAGCGCCCACCGCGCCCTGGGCCACCACCAGCTCCGGCTGCTCCACGACGGTCGGCGCGATCCCGAGGGCCTGGTGCAGCAGGGTCGCGACCAGCGGGATGCGGCTCCCGCCGCCGACCAGGAACACGCCCTGCACGTCGGCGGGGGTGAGGCCCGCGGCGGCGATGGCGGCGCGCGTCGACGTCACCGTGGCGGTGAGGATCGGGCGGGCGAGCTGCTCGAACTGGTCGCGGCCGAGCGGGACGTCGGACTCCAGGGACGGGACGTGGATCATGGTCTGGGCCGTGCGCGAGAGCATCTCCTTCGCCGAGCGGACGTCGTCCCAGAGCATGCGGTGCGCGCGGCGGTCGTTGCTGGTGTCCGGGTGGGTCAGGCGGTGCCAGGCCTGCGGGTCGTGGCCGGCGTGGACCGCGCCGAGGAAGCCGACGATGGCGGCGTCGATGTCCAGCCCGCCGGACGTGGACAGGCCCTCGGCCGAGAGGACCTCGAACGTGCCGTTGCCGCGGCGGACGACGGAGGCGTCGAAGGTGCCGGCGCCGAGGTCGTACACCACGAAGGCGGCCCCCGGCCTCGAGCCGCCCATCGAGGAGAAGACCTCGGCCGCGGCGACCGGCTCGGGCACCAGTGTGACGGTCCCCAGGCCGGCGCGCTCGGCCGCGGCGAGCAGCACGCGCCGCCGGGTCTGGGCCCAGGCGGCGGGGCAGGTGATGGTCGTGGGGCCGAGCTCGCCGCCGGAGACGCGCCGGGCCTCGCCGGCCACGCGGACGAGGACGGCGGCGAAGAGGTCCACGGTCGCGACCTCGTGCTCGCCGAGCAGTACGGCCGGCTCGTCGATGCGCCGCTTGGGGTTGGGCTCGTAGCGCTCCGGGCTGATCCGCGCCGCGTGCACCGCGTCGCGGCCGGTGAGCAGGCCCTGCTGGGCGTCGGCGTACACGGCTGAGGGCAGCGTCGGCGAACCGTCGAAGAGCAGCGGCCGGACGTGTCCGTCCGGCCACGCCAGCATCGCCACGGTGTTCGAGGTACCGAAGTCGACCCCGAGCCGGTAACCTCGCGCGTCCACGCAGCCAATATACGGGCTGGTGAGCGGGGTGTTATCGGCTCAACGGGTCCGGTTTCCGCGCTTGACGGGCGCATCGACATCCGTTAGACCGGCAGGTGTCGTATCGTCAAACGTCTATGGAGGACAGCGTGGTCCGATCACTCGTCGCTCTCGTGGTGCTTGCCGCGGCCGTGGGCATCACCGCCGCCGCCCCGGCGGCCTCCGCGTCCGCGCCCGGCCCCTGCGGGTACACCGCGACCCCCGAAGACCCGCCGGCGCGCCCGGTCTCGCTGCCGCCCGACCCGCGGCACACGCCCGACCGCGGGACCGTCACCGTCACGCTGTTCACCAACCTCGGGCCGATCCCGCTGACCCTCGACCGCGCCGAGGCGCCCTGCACCGTGCAGAGCTTCCTGCACCTCGCGCGGCACGGCTTCTACAACCGCACCGTGTGCCACCGGCTCACCACGTACCCCACGCTCAAGGTCCTGCAGTGCGGCGACCCGACCGGCACCGGCGAGGGCGGCCCCGGGTACCGCTACAAGGACGAGCTGCCCACGAACCTGCCCCCGGCCCCGACCGACCCGACCGGCGTGCGGCGCATCTACGGCCGCGGCCTGCTCGCCATGGCCAACGCCGGCCCGGACACCAACGGCAGCCAGTTCTTCCTGGTCTTCGCCGACTCGGTGCTGCGCCCGAACTACACGGTGTTCGGCTCGGTCCGCCCGCTGGGCCTGCACACCCTGGACTGCATCGCCGCGGGCGGCGTCGCCCCGACCGCCGACGACCCGGCCCCGGTCGACGGTGCCCCGGCCCGGCGCACGGAGATCATCCTGGCCCTCTGAGGGGGTTTTCCACAGGCGGAAAATCATCCTGTCGTACCACCTGAGCCGTTCCTAGCCTGAAGGTATGACGGTGGACGATGTCTGGCGCGTCCCGCCCGCGATGGTCCGGCGGGCGGGACGGGCCGCGCTCGACGCGCAGTGGACGCTTACCGCGATCCTCGAGCGGATCGAGGTCCCGGTCGTGGTGGGCGAGGACGGCCGCCTGACGTTCTTCCCGCACGACGCCGCCGACGTCACCGCGATCCGGGAGGCCCAGCTGGCCGCCCGGACCGTCCACGCCCACCTGGCCGGGATGCTGCGGTAGCTACTTGGCGGCGCCCAGCGTGTCCAGGGCCGCCGTCGCGCCCGGGTGCAGCGGCACCGGCGCCGTCCTGCGCACCGTCTGCAGGGTGATGCCCTTCGCCGCCGGGTTCGCCTTCGCCAGCTCGTCGCGCTTCTCCACCAGCGTCCTGGTCAGCACGCAGGCCAGGCCCGCGTCCATGTCGGAGCGCACCAGCAGCACGTTCGGCACCACGATCGTCTTCACGTCGGCCGCGGTCCTGTACGTCGCGGCCGGGATCGTGCCCGCCTGGTACGCCGGGCTGAGCTGCTGCATCTTCGGCAGCAGCGAGTCGATGTCGAGGAACTTCACCTTGTCGCCGGCCGTGGTGAACAGGTCGGTGACGCCCGACGTCGGCAGGCCGCCCGACCAGAAGAACCCGTCGATCGAGCCGGCCTTCATGCCGTCGGTCGTCTTGGCCAGGTCGAGCCGCTGCGGCTGGATGTCCTTGTCGGGGTCGAGCCCGGCCGCCTTCAGCAGCCGCTGCGCGATGACCTCGGTGCCGGACTTGGGCGACCCGGTCGAGATGCGCTTGCCCTTCATGTCGGCGACCGAGTTGATGCCGGAGTCGGCGCGCACGACGACGTGGGTGGAGTTGTCGTAGATGCGGCCCAGCGCGGCGATCTTCACCGGCTTGCCGTCGAACGAGCCGGTGCCCTGCACCGCGTCCGTCGCGGTGTCGAAGAGCGAGAACGCGACCTGGTAGTCGCCCTTGTCGAGGCTCTGGATGTTGCCCACGGAGGCCTGGGTCTCGGCCGCGGTCGCCTTCACCTTGTTGCTCGTGGCCTTGGTGACCTGCTCGGCGAGGGCGTTGCCGACGACGTAGTACACGCCGGTGGTGTTGCCGGTCGCGATCGAGATGCGGGTGTCGCTCTTGACGCTGCAGTCGACCGCGGCGCCGGCCGCCGCGCTAGCGGACGTCCCCGCGGGCGTCTGCCGGCCCCCGCACCCGGCCACCCCCGCCAGCAGGATCGCCGTCGCGCACAGGATTTTCAGGGTTCGCACGTGAGCTCCTTCGCGGTGAGAGAAACACGAGCAGTCCCGCCAGCGCGAGCAGCACCACGCCGGCGACGACGGTCCACAGGTCGAGCCACAGCAGGGCGAGCGCGGCCAGGCCGGCCAGCACCCGCGGTACCGCCGAAGCCGCCCCCAGACCGGTGAACCAGCCGCCGGCGGCGACGGACAGCGCCAGGACCCCGACGGCCGAGGCGGCCAGGGCGAACGCGACCCGGTCCCAGCCGCCGATGCCGAGCAGCCCCTGCCCGGCCGGGGTCACCACGAAGGCGATCGGGACCAGATAGGCCGGCAGGGCGTACCGCAGCGTCTGCCACATCGTCGGGAACACCCGCCCGCCGGTCACCGCGGCCGCCGCCACGGACGCGAGCGCGGTCGGCGGCGTCGCCTCGGAGAGCACCGCGAAGTAGAAGATGAACATCGCGGTCGCGGGCTCGGGGATGCCGAGGTTGAGCAGCGCCTGGCCGAGGATGACCCAGCCGATGATGAACGAGGCGGTGACGGGCACGGCCAGGCCGAGCAGCGTCATCGCGACCGCGGCGAAGATCGCGGTGAGCGCGACGACCGCGGTGTGGTTCGTGGCGAGGGCCTGGGCCCAGTCGACCATCAGGCTCGACAGCTGCGGCCCGAGCCCGGTCTTGGTCGTGCTCGCGGTGATGACCCCGGCCGCCGCGCACACGGCGACGACCGGCAGAACCCCGCGGATGCCGGCGGCGAGCGCCTGGACCAGCCGCCGCGGCGTGAGCCGGTGCCGCCGGTCCAGGAACGACAGCGCGGCCGCGAGCAGGGTCGCCCACACCACCGCCTGCGTCGCGGAGCGGCCGAGCGCCAGCAGCACGACGATCACGATCAGGGACAGGAAGTGGTACCCGAACCGCGCGAGCAGCGACCACGCGGGCGCCACCTTCAGCCGCACCGCCCGCGCCCCGAACCGCCGCGCGTCGATCTCGACGGAGAGCAGGATGCCCAGGTAGTACAGGATCGTCGGCACCGTGGCCCAGCCGAGCACCTTGAGGTAGGACACGTCGAGGTACTCGGCGATGATGAACGCCGCGGCGCCCAGCGTCGGCGGGGACAGGATCGCGCCCACCCCGGCCGCGGCGAGCATGCCCCCGGCGCGCTCCGCGGGGTAACCGGCCCGGCGCAGGATGGGCCACGTGACCGCGCCGATGCTCACGGTCGTCGCGGCGCCGGAGCCGGATACGGTACCGAGCAGAAAGCCCGACGCCACCGCCGTGCGCCCGGCCGCGCTGCGGGAGCGCCGGAACGCGGCCACGGACAGTTCCACGAAGAACGCGCCGGCCCCCGACAGGTCGAGCACGGCGCCGTAGATGGTGAACAGCACGATGTAGGAGGCCGCGACGTCGAGCGGCGTACCGTAGAACCCGCTCGGCGAGTTGTACAGCGCGTCGACGATCTGGTCGAAGTCCAGCCCCGCGTGCGCGATCTCCCAGCCCTGCGGCAGCAGCCCGCCGTAGTAGTCGTACGCCAGGAACAGCCCGCACACGACGGGCAGCACCCAGCCCGTGGTGCGCCGGCACGCCTCGACGATGAGCAGCAGCAGGGCCGCGCCCATCACCACGTCGAGCGGGTCGAGCAGCCCTTGCCGGTCGAGGAACGCGTCGTACCCGCCGCCGACGAAGGGCAGCACCGGGTACAGGCACGTGACGAGCGCGACGACGGCCAGGACCCAGTCCCCGGCGGTCGGGCCCCCGCCGAGGACCGGGCCGTCTCCCGGCGGTGTTCCGCCGCGTCGCCGCAGCCGCATGCCTGACGGGTAGAGGACGAACACGAGGGGCAGCACCAGCCCGAGAAAGATGACGAGGTAGTACTGGCTGCCCTGGGCGAGCGGCCGGAACACCTGCCACAGCACGAGCAGCGCCGCGATCGCCGCGACGGCGGTGACCCCGGCGTCGACGGAGCCGTACACGCGCCGCCCCGGCTTCTCCTCCTCGAACTGCGCCGCGAGCTCCCGGACGCCGGCGTCCTCGAGCACGGAGGCGTCGACGGCTTCGCCCTCTTGGTCCATGCCATCCACGGCCTCCTCGGGCCGGCCATCCGCGACGGTGCCGCGCGCCTCGTCCCGAGCCGTCCCCGTTCCGGACTCGTCCGACATGCGCCGGAGAATACGCGTTTTCATCAATATTCGTAGCGGTCTACTTCCGGGATTTGGTAGCGAACGTGCAACAACGCGGCATGATGTTGCGCGTGTACGAGTTGGACGTCGTAGCGCCCGACAGCCTGGGCCGGTTCGTGTATCGCTGGTACGGCCCCCCGGACCGCCCTCCGGCCGACCTGGACCTGCCCCGCGTGCCCGGACCCCTGGCCGAGTGGCACCGCCTGGCCTCGCGCTACACCTACCCGCTGAGCCGCGACCACGAGATGCTCCCGCCCGGTGGCGCACGCTTCTGGCAGGGCGCCACCGACTGGTACTCCTACGACGCCGAAGCTCACGACAACGGCACCCCCGACCCCGAGGTGATCGAGAACGACGAGCTGCGCACCGGCCTGCCCCTGTCGCGGTTCCTGGTGTACGCCGCCGTCTACGAGGCCGTGTACGCCCCAGTGCACGGCCTGGTCCACATGGACCCGGAGCCCACCGCGGTCCGTGCGGTGAAGGTCCGCCTCCGCGAACTGGACGACGGCCTGTGGCGGTGGCCCGACCCGTCCGTACGCTGGTTCGGCGACGACGACCTGCTGGCCCACCTGGGCCCGGACCGAATCGTGATCGCCGCCCGCCACCGCGACGCCTTGGGCCGCTTCGACGGCCTGGCGATCCCATGGGACTGGGACTCAAGATTGCTCTGAT
Organism: Dactylosporangium sp. McL0621; assembly: GCF_049995355.1. Classification (NCBI taxonomy): domain Bacteria; kingdom Bacillati; phylum Actinomycetota; class Actinomycetes; order Micromonosporales; family Micromonosporaceae; genus Dactylosporangium; species Dactylosporangium sp. McL0621. The sequence goes on along the minus strand of NZ_CP188259.1, from coordinate 11,087,427 downwards.
TCCCCACCCGGCGAAAACCGGATATGCCACCCGGCGGGCGATAAATCCGATAAGTCGCGGCGCGGAGCGCCCGACTTGTCGCGCCGAACACGCCGCGAATCAGGGCACGTGCACCAGCATCGCGCACACGTCCTCGTCCTCCGGCACGTTCAGCACCGTCATCAGGTGCGACACCACGGCGTCGAAGTCGGCCAGGTCGACGCTCTCCCCGGCCCGCCGCACCAGCTCCAGCCCGCCTCCCCGCCGCCGGTCGCCCCGTGAGCGCGCCACCGTCGCGTTCAAGCCGGTGTAGAAGAGCACGCGGTCGCCCGGGGCGAGGGTGACGGCCGTGTCCGAGTACTGCATCTGGTCCACCTCGCCCAGTGGCAGGCCGAGCGGGCCGGACAGCACGGTGCCCAGGCCCGCGGCGTCGTAGCGGATCGGGGCCACCTGGCCCGCGGCGGCCCAGCGCAGCTCGCGGGTCTGCGGGGAGTACCGGGCCACGATGAGGCACGCCGTGTGCTCCACCTCCATCGCGCACAGCATGCCGTTGACGGCGGTCAGGATGTCTCCCGGCGACATGTCCAGCATGGCGTAGGCCCGGACCGCGTAGCGCAGGCGGGCCGCCGTCGTCATCGAGGACAGGCCTCGCTCGTCCACGTCGCCCAGCACGAGGATCGAGCCGCTTCCGCCCACCGGGGTGGCGTCGTACCAGTCGCCGTCGATGGTGCCGACGCGCTCGGGGGAGCGGCACCGGCCGCAGATCTCGACGCCCTCCAGGTGGCCCAGCTCGGGGTCGGTCGGCAGCAGGGCCTTCTGCAGCGCCTCGGCCGCCCGGCGCTCGTCGGCGAGGCGGTGCCGCTGGGCGGCCAGGGCCTCCTCGGCGCGGCGCAGGCGGCCCTCGATCGCGCGCTCCTCGGTGACGTCCTGCAGCGTGCCGCGGACCGCGGTGACGTTGCCCGTGTCGTCGTGGATCGCCTCGGCGGTCAGGCGGAGGCGGCGGCCGTTGACGCGGCCCGCGCCGCGGATCTCGGCCAGCAGCTGCTTGCCCTCGACGATCGTGCGGCGCACCGCGTCCTGCACGGCGAGCAGGTCGTCGGGGTGCACGCTCGCGGTGAGCTCGTCGACCGGGATGCGGCCCGCGTCGCCGCGGCCGGCCTGGCCGCGGTGGAACAGCCGGACGAGCTCGGGGGAGCAGCGCGGCTCCGGGTCGCGCAGCTCCCAGCAGAACGAGCCGATGCCCGCGATGCGCTCGGCCTGCAGCAGCTGGTCGTGCAGGAGATCGGCCTCGGTGGCGACCTTCCACACCGCGAACACCCGGTCCCACAGCCGCACCGCGTGCACGGTCAGCGTCTGCGGGCCCGGCACGCCGTCGGTGCGCGGGTCGGCCCGCAGGCCCTCCAGGCGGCGGGGCTGGCCGTCCTGCAGCACCCGCGCGAACTCCGGCAGCAGCGTCGCGCTGCCCAGCGCCGGGTACGCGGCCAGCAGCGTGGCCTCGTCCGGGTCGACGCGCGCGCCGGAGAAGATCTGCCGGGCCAGGCCGTTGGCGTACTCCACCCGGAAGTCGACGAGCTGCCCGTCCTCGTGCACGGGGGAGAGCAGCGCGCCCGGGTCGTGCAGCGCGTCGACGACGGTCGGCAGCCACACCTGGGCCGGGGCCGCCTGCCCGCTCTCCTCGCCGCCCACGTGGAACCAGGCGCTGGCGATCTCGTCGCCGATGAGCGCGTCGACCTGGCGGCCCACCGGCTCGAGCAGGGCGGCCACGTACCGCCGCAGCTCCTCGCCGGCCGGCAGCCCCTCGGCCCAGGTCATGAGGATGCCGCCGATGACCCGCTCGCCGGCGATGAGCGGGGACGCCAGCAGGGTCTCGCCGCCGAAGGGCTGCTGGCCGAGCACGGGGAACCGGCGGCGCGCGTCGGGCTCGGGCGCGAGCCACAGCGTCTCCACCTCCTGGACGGCGACGACCAGCGGCAGCCCCGGGTCGGGAGGGATGCGCGACCAGCGGCTGCGGACCTCGCCCGGCACCCCGAAGGTGCCCACGCCCCGCTGGGCGCCGTCCGGGTCGAGCAGGGTCAGCAGCACCGCCGTGGGCGGCGGCCACGCGGTCGGGGCGGTGCCGAGCACGTCGCAGATCTCGTCGTAGCTGCGGGCGGCCGCGATCCGGGCGCTCAGGAGCTGGTGCTGGGACTGCAGCGCCTCGACCTCGGGGGTTCGGCTGGCGCGCTTCCGGGCGGCCGGAACGGGCACCGCATCCGGCTTCTCCACCTTGGTGGAGGCCCGGGAGCGCGCGACGTGCTGGCGCAGCTCGTCGTCGATGAGGTTCACCACATCGGGGGCGTTCGGGTCCGGCGACGTGGTGCCGACGATCGCCGCGGCCACCTCGATGAGCTTGATGTTGGTGCGCTGGCTGAGCCGCACGAGCTGGTCGAAGCCCTGGTCGGGGGTGATCCCGAGCCGCTCGACGAGCACGCCCTTGGCCTGCTCGATGACCGCGCGGTTCCGCATGGCGGTGCGCACCCCGGTCAGCTCGGCTCGCAGCTTGGCGACCAGCGCGGCGAGCGCCTCCGCCGGCTCCGCGCTGCTGTTGCCGCCCTCCGCGGGGGCCCTCTCGGCCATGCCTGTCGCCTCTCCCGTCCGTGCCAGTGTCCCGGCGCACCGCGTCCGGCTCGCCCGTTGATGTTTACCACCATCCGGCCCGGGTAGGGGCGTTGGCAGGTCAGCGCAGTCGGTTCGTGGAGGTCGGAGTCTTGAGGATTGCCCTGGTCTCCGCCCAAGCCAGCCCGCTGGGGCTGGGCGGACCGACGGCGGGAGGCCGGCACACGCACGTGGCGGCCCTGGCCCGGGCCCTCGGAGCCATGTCGCACGAGGTGACGGTGTACGTGCGCCGGGAGGACCGCGCCGCGCCCGAGCGCCTGCCGTTCGCGCCCGGCGTCACGGTCGAGCAGGTGCCCGCCGGCCCGGTCGAGTCGCTGCCGCCCGACGACACCCTGCCTCACATGGGGGACTTCGGCCGCGCCCTCGCGGCGCGCTGGGGCGACGAGGCGGGCGCCGGCCCGGACGTCGTGCACGCCCACTACTGGCTCTCCGGCCTCGCCGCGCTCACCGCCACCGCCGACGTGCGGCGGCCGGTCGTGGTGACGTACCACGGCCTCGCCTCCGCCGAGCGCCGCATCCTGCCCGTCGACCACAACGCCGGCCCGGGCCCCCGCGCGGGCATGGAGCGCACGCTGGGCTCGCTGGCCGACCGGGTCGTCGCGCAGAGCGAGGACGAGGTCGCCGAGCTCGGCCGCATGGGGGTGCGCCGCGCCGCGACCGTGATCGTCCCGTCGGGCGTCGACACCGAGCTGTTCACGCCGTCCGGCGCGGCCGCCGACCACCGCCGCCCCGGGCTGCGCCGCATCCTGTCGGTCGGCCCGCTCGTGCCGCGCAAGGGCTTCGGCGACCTCGTCGAGGCGCTGCGCCGCGTGCCGGGGGCCGAGCTCGTCGTCGTCGGCGGCCCCGACCCGGCCCGCCCGCCGCGCGACATCGACGCCGACCCCGAGGCCCGCCGCCTGATCCAGCTGGCCGACACCCACGGCGTCGCCGACCGGGTGCGCATCGTCGGCGCGGTCACCCCGGAGGAGCTGGCGGCCTGGTACCGCTCCGCCGACGTCCTGGCCTGCGCCCCCTGGTACGAGCCGTTCGGCCTGACCCCGCTGGAGGCGATGGCCTGCGGCGTGCCGGTGGTCGCCTACGCCGTCGGCGGCATCGGCGAGAGCGTCATCGACAACGTCACCGGCGTGCTCGTGCCGCCCCGCGACGTCAACGCGATGGCCGGCGCCCTGCGCGCGCTGCTCGGCGACGAGGTGCGCCGGATGAGCTTCGCCAGCGCCGCGATCGACCGCGTCCGCTCCCGCTACAGCTGGGAGCGTGCGGCGGCGGAGCTGGAGCGGGTGTACCAGACGGTGACCGGCGGCCCCGTCGCCGCCGACGGCGCCGAGGAGTCGTCCGAGGAGGACGAACTCTCCGAGGTCTCCTGATCACGTTCGGTGGTTCGCGTCTTGCTCATGGACCGGGCGGCGCGGTACGTTTGTCGAACCACATCCGCATCCTTCGTTGGACCGAGTCCTTCGTCGGATGGCCTCGGCGGGTCGTCAAATCAGCCGCGATCCAGTCGCCGCGGGACGTGCCGGGCGCTCGAGACCAGGGCGCCGACTGGCCGAACTTCGCCGTGAGACCGCCGTGCGCCGCCGTGCGTCGTGGCCCTCCCGGCCGGCAGGCAGGGAGACCCCCTCATGACCATCACCTCCCGCGGACCCCGTGCACCCGGCAAAGACGTCGAATCGGCCGCCCAGGCCCTGCTCACCCTCCTGGCCGACCTTCCGCCCGACAGCCCCGACCGCCCCCGCGTCCGGGCCCGCCTCATCGAGCTGTACCTCCCGCTGGCCGAGTACCTCGCCCGCCGCTTCCGCAACCGCGGCGAGCCCCTCGACGACCTCGTCCAGGTCGCCGGCGTCGGCCTGATCAAGTCCGTGGACGGCTACGACCCGGCCCGCGGCGCCGCCTTCCCCAGCTACGCCATCCCGATGATCGCGGGCGAGCTCAAGCGGCACTTCCGCGACAAGGGCTGGGACGTGCGGGTGCCGCGGCGCCTGCAGGAGCTGCGCCTGGAGCTCGGTAAGATCTCCGGCGGCCTGGCCCAGGAGCTCGGCCGCTCGCCGACCGTCGCCGACCTCGCCGCCCGCCTCGGGGTCAGCGAGGAGGAGGTCATCGAGGGCCTCGAGTCGGGGCACGCGTACCGCGCCCTGTCGATCAACGCGCCCGCCGGCGGCGACGACACCGGGGCCGAGCTCGCCGACCTCCTGGGCGGCCTGGACCGGGCCCTGGAGGCGGTGGACGACCGTGAGTCGCTGCGGCCCCTCATCGAGCGGCTGCCCGAGCGGGAGCAGCGGATCATCGCGATGCGGTTCTTCGGCAACCTGACGCAGACGCAGATCGCCCAGCGGCTGGGGATCTCGCAGATGCACGTGTCCCGGCTGCTGAGCCACGCCCTGACGTTCCTGCGGGGCGAGCTGAACGGCCCGCTGTGAGCGCTCAGGCCGGGGTGAGGACCGAGGAGACCGTCAGCTGGTACACGTTGTAGGCCTGCCGGATCACCGGGTGGGCCACGTTGCGCACCGGCACGCCGCCGGGGGTCGTCCCGCGCTCCGACCCGGCGTGCGCGTGCCCGTGCACGGCGAGGCCCACGCCCGGCGCGCCGTCGATGGCCTGGGCCAGGTGGTAGGAGCCGAGGAACGGGTAGATCTCCACCGGCTCGCCCAGCAGCGTCTCGGGCACGGGGGAGTAGTGGGTCAGCGAGATCCGCACGTCGCACTCCAGCGCGGCCAGCGCCTCGCCGAAGCGCGCCGCGAGCTCGCGGCCGTGGCGGGTGAAGGCCTTCATCTCCGGCTCGCCGAACTCGCTGGCGCACGCGCCCGCGAACCCGCCGCCGAAGCCCTTGGTGCCGGCCACGCCGACGCGGATGCCGTTGCACTCCAGCACGGTGCCGGTGCACTCCAGGACGGTCAGGCCGGCGTCGCGCAGGACCGCCGTAACCTCCTCCGGCCGGTCGGAGTGGTAGTCGTGGTTGCCGAGGATCGCGACGACGGGCACGGCCAGCCCGCCGAACTCGCGGGCCACGCACGCCGCCTCCTCCGGGGTGCCGTGCCGGGTGAGGTCGCCGGCCAGCAGCAGCAGGTCGGCCTTGCCGCCGAGGTGCTCCAGCGCCGGGCGGTAGCGGCCGACCACGTCGGCGTCGAGGTGGACGTCCCCGACCGCCGCGATCCGCACACACCCCTCGTCGGTACCCGTCACAGCTCCTCCACCTCTTCCGGCTCGTGCACGCGGGTCAGGCCGATGTTGCACTGCACCGGCAGGTCCGGGAACGCCTCGGAGACCACCCGGCAGATCGTGTCGCGGCGCTCGGCGCTCTCCACCTCGCCGACGAGCGCGATCCCGGCGCCGGTGCGGACGAAGCGGATGCCCTGCTCCGTGATCCGGTCGTCCTCGGCGAGCAGATGCTGCAGCTCACCCTCGACGTACTGCTCCGTGGACATCGTGGTCTCCCCTCACATGGCCGCGGCCAGGGCGCTGGCCTCGGCCATCGACATCACGCCGAGTCGGTCGATCAAGAACAGGAAAGCATGGGCGTACGGCGAGTGGGCCGTTTCCCGGTAGACCCGGGGCCAGTCGATCTGTTCCCGCAGCGACCGCGCCACGGGCAGCCCGCGCGCGAAGTCGCAGTAGTGCGCCGACCAGGTGAGCACCTTGTGGATCATCAGCTCGGTCGCCGAGAGGACAGGCATGTGGCAGGCGTTGACCGCGATGATGTCGGTGTCCTCCAGCGTCGCGTCGGTCACCGGCCGCTGCACGGGGCAGAAGATGAAGTCGATCAGGTTCTCGTCGTCCCAGCCCTTCACCAGCCAGCCCTCGGGCGGCACGTCGCCGCGGAAGCCGACCTCGGCCAGCGCGGCCAGCACCCGCTCCGAGTCCTCCTGCTTGATCAGGAAGTCGATGTCGTGGTCGACGGACTCACCGCCGCGCGCGTACACCGCGAAGCTGCCCGCCAGACAGAAGGGGATGCCCGCGTCCTTGAGGTGGAACGCGGCCTTCTTGAGCGTGGCGATCAGCGGCTGACTGTCCTCGGAAACTGCCATGCCTGACGGCTTACCCCCGCCGTCATTCCGTCACACGCACCGAATTCGCCAGTTCCTCACCCAGGCGCCGCAGCTCACCGGCCGGGCAGGCCTGGGCCAGCCGCGGGAAGAGCTCGGTCTCCTCCTCCTGCATGTGCTGGCGAACGGCGTCGAAGCGCTCGGCGGTGAGCGGGGCGAACGAGGCGTGCTCGGCCTCCTCGTAGGAGGCGATGTCCGGCCCGGCCGGCAGGTGCTCGCGCAGGGCCGGGTGCAGGAAGCGCGACTCGGCGTCGGCGTGGCGGGCGAGGGCGTCCGCGGCGGCGGCGAGCGCGTCGCGGCGCCGCTGCGGGGTGGAGGCCGTCTCCGCGTCGGCGAACAGCGACTCCAGCCGGCGGTGCTCGGCCGTGAGGAGCTCGAGGAGATCCGCCGACATGGTGCAGGCGTACCCAGAGCGGACATCCGCTAACCCACTCTACCGTGATGTTGGTACATGTGTTCGAATAGTCGACCATGGAGCGAAGAAAGCACTGGTGGAACGGCACCTGGGGGCGGCTGGCCCGCCGCGACGTCTATCTGCTCGAGGACGCCGGCATCTGGTGGGTCGAGTCGCGGGAGGGCGGCGCCGACGGGCGCTGCCGGCGCTACGAGTTCACCGACGAGGAGAGCGCGATGAACTGCGTGTCCGGCCTGCTCGCGCAGCCGGGCAACTGGCGCGAGATCAACTGAACAACGTTCCGCCGTTTCCCGGCGGTACTGCACAACAAAACTGCGCTATCAAGCACCGGATCGCAATGGTTCGCCGCCGAAGGGGGTCGTAGGTTGTGAAGCATGAGCCGTCGTTACCTCATGTGCCGCCCGACGTACTTCGCGGTGGACTACGCGATCAACCCGTGGATGGACCCGAGCCGGCCGGTCGACGCCGCTCGGGCCGTGGCGCAGTGGACGACCCTCTACGAGCTGTACCTGGCGCTCGGCCACACCGTCGAGCTCATCGACCCGATCCCCGGCCTGCCCGACATGGTCTTCGCCGCCAACGGCGCGACGGTCGTGGACGGCCGGGTGTACGGCGCGCAGTTCCGCCACCCCGAGCGCGCCGACGAGGGCCCGGCCTACCTGGAGTGGTTCGCCCGCAACGGCTTCGACGTGCACGCGGCCAAGAGCGTCAACGAGGGCGAGGGCGACCTGCTGCTGGCCGGCGACTGGATCCTGGCCGGCACCGGGCTGCGCACCGAGCACGCCGCGCACGCCGAGGCGCAGGAGCTCTTCGGCCGGCCGGTGCTCACCCTGCAGCTCGTCGACCCGCGCTACTACCACCTCGACACCGCGCTGACCGTGCTGTCGCGGGACAACATCGCGTACTACCCGGGCGCGTTCTCGGCCGGCAGCCAGGCGGTCCTGCGCCGGCTGTACCCCGACGCCGTGCTCGCCACCGCCGATGACGCCGCCGTGCTGGGCCTCAACGCGGTGAGCGACGGCCACCGGGTCGTCCTGCCATCCGCCGCCACCCGCCTGGCCGGGGAGCTAGCGTCGAAGGGGTTCGAGCCGGTCCCCGTCGACGTGTCCGAGCTGCACAAGGCCGGCGGCGGCCCGAAGTGCTGCACCCTGGAGGTCCGGTCATCATGACGAGCGTTGCCAACCGCACGGCCCCGGCGGTCGAGGAGGCCGAGCGCCACACGGCGCACAACTACCACCCGCTGCCGGTCGTCATCGCCGAGGCCGAGGGAGCGTGGGTCACCGACGTCGACGGGCGCCGCTACCTCGACTGCCTTGCCGGGTACTCCGCGCTGAACTTCGGCCACCGCCACCCCGGCCTCGTCGCCGCCGCCCACGAGCAGCTCGACCGGGTCACCCTGACCAGCCGGGCCTTCCTGCACGACCAGTTCGGCCCGTTCTGCCGCGACCTGGCCCGCCTGACCGGCAAGGACCTCGTGCTGCCGATGAACAGCGGCGCCGAGGCCGTGGAGACCGCGATCAAGGTGTCGCGCAAGTGGGGGTACCAGGTCAAGGGCGTCCCCGCCGGCCAGGCGACCATCATCGTGGCCGACGGCAACTTCCACGGCCGCACCACGACCATCGTGAGCTTCTCCACCGACCCCGAGGCCCGGGCCGACTACGGCCCCTACACGCCCGGCTTCGTCGTCGTGCCCTACGGCGACCTCGACGCGCTCGCCGCCGCGATCGACGAGACGACGGTGGCGGTACTCCTGGAGCCCATTCAGGGCGAGGCGGGCGTCCTGGTGCCGCCGAGCGGCTACCTGCCGGGCGTGCGCCGCCTGTGCACCGAGCGCGGCGTGCTCTTCGTCGCCGACGAGATCCAGTCCGGCCTCGGCCGCACCGGCGCCACCTTCGCGTGCGACGACGAGTCCGTCGTCCCGGACATGTACATCCTGGGCAAGGCCCTCGGCGGCGGCATCGTCCCCGTCTCGGCCGTGGCCGCGAACACCGACATCCTCGGCGTGCTGCGCCCGGGCGAGCACGGCTCCACCTTCGGCGGCAACCCGCTGGCGTGCGCGGTCGCCCGCGCGGTCATCGCCCTGCTGGAGACCGGCGAGCCCCAGGCCCGCGCCCGCGAGGTCGGCGCCCACCTGCACCGGCGCCTCAACGCGCTGGTCGGCCACGGCCTGACCGCGGTGCGCGGCCGGGGCCTGTGGGCCGGCATCGACATCGACCCGGCGCTCATGACGGGCCGCGAGGCGAGCGTCCACCTCATGGCCCGCGGCGTGCTGGCCAAGGACACCCACGGCTCGACCCTGCGCCTCGCCCCGCCGCTCGTGGTGACGGAGGAGGAGATCGACTTCGCCGTGGACGCCCTGGCGGCGGTCCTCCGTGGCGAGGTGGCCTAGGGGCTGTATCGAAGTGGATGGCCGGGCTGCGGCGGACTCAGACGCCGCCGGGAACCGTAGCGGTCACACCCCGATACAACCCCGGTATCGGGGCGCGCCCGGCGCGGCCCCAGCCGACGCCTGAGCCTCGCCTCGCTCCGACCCCCACTTCGATGCAGCCCCTAGGCCGACGCCCCGGCGGCGGGTCCTCAGCGGCCGAGCAACCGGCTGAAGAAGCCCTGACGCTGGGCCGGGGCCGGCGCCTCCAGCACGACGACGTCCGGCGACGCGAGACGGACCGGTGAGATGAGCGCCGGCATCGGGCGCGGGCGGGGCAACGGGTGCCGGTCCGCGGGCGTCATGGGCGGGCGGTCACCGTGGGCCACCGGGCAGCGCGCGGCCGCCGGCGGGACCGGCGAGCGCCCGCGGCGGCCGAGCTCGCGGGCGTCCGGGTCGAGGGAGAACCCCGGGCCCTGGTCGCCGGGCTCGGGGTAGTACCGGTGGAAGACGCCGAGCGTCGCGGGGCTCATCGGCGGCACGACCCACGACCAGTCGGCCGGGGTCGGGCGGCCGCAGCGCTCCTCGCTCGCGATGTGGGCCAGGAAGCGCTCCGACTCGGTGTGGTGGTCGCTGATGCGCGCGCCCGCCTGGTCGAAGGACCACAGCACCGCGCGGTTGAGCTCGACGAGCGCCCGGTCCTTCCACAGCGAGCGCTCGGTCGACGTGTCGAGGCCCAGCCGCTCGGCGACGACCGGCAGCAGGTTGTACCGGTCGTGGTCGGCCAGGTTCCGGGCGCCGATCTCGGTGCCGAGGTACCAGCCGTTGAACGGGGCGAGCGGGTAGTCGACGCCGCCGATGTGCATGCGCATGTTCGCGATGGCCGGGATGGCGTGCCAACGCAGCCCCAGCTCGGCGAACCAGCGCAGCTCCGGGTGCTCGATCGGCACCTCCCACACCGCGTCCTCGGGCAGCTCGTGCAGGCTCACCGAGCCGTCGGGGGCCTCGAGCGCCAGCGGCAGCACGTCGAACGGGTTGTCGGGCTTGCCGCGCCAGCCGTACTGGTGCAGCGTCTCGGTGAACTGGACGTAGCGCGGGTCGCCGACCACGGTGCCGTCCGCGTGGCGGTGCCCGGCGTAGCGGATGAGCTGCTCGTTCCACAGCCTCACGGCGCGCGTGCCGGGCCGGTGCGGCGCGAAGACCGAGATGACCGGGCGGATCACGTGCCGCTCGCGCTGCCCGGCCAGGCGCAGGTGCCGGACGAGCTCGTCGGCGATCTCGCCGGGGGCGGTGACCTTGCGCAGGTCCCGCACCACGAGGCTGCGCCAGTAGAGCCGGCCGATGCACCGGCTCGCGTTGCGCCAGGCGACGCGGGCGCCGAAGACGAGCTCGGCGTACGTGTGCGCGTAGGTGCCGGTCTCGGCGATCTCGTCGCGGACCCGGGCCATGCGCTCCCGCTCGTTGCCGCCGGGCTGCTCGTGATGGAAGAGGGCGAGGAAGTCCTCGGCCTCCGCCGGGTCAACGGGGCAGTGATCGTCCCAGACAGTCACGCCGCCACCTCCGCTTCGCTACGGTGACGCCGCTCATCAGGCTGAGTCACCTGGTGAGCGGCCTCTCCGCTTCGCTCCGAACCGCTCACGCGCTACCTCCAACGTGGCAAGGAGCACATCGTGTAAGCGCCCGGGCGAACGAAGCCGCACAACGTGTGTGGCCGGCGTCGTAGCGTCAGCTATTGCAAGTTGCAGAAACGACGGGGAGCGCCGCCGAAGGTACCGGCGACGCTCCCCGATCGGACCCCTCAACGACGCAGGCCTCGCGGCGGCTGTGTTTCCACTATCCGGAGGCCACCCGGCGCAGCCGGGCCAGGTAGGTCTGGGCCACGACCACCAGCGCGATGAACGCCCCGCTGATGACCGTCTGCCAGGCCGACGTGACCGTGCCGATCTGGTTGATGAGGTTCTGGATCACCTGCAGCAGCAGCACGCCGGCGATGGTGCCGCCGAGGGTGCCCGCGCCGCCGGTCAGCAGCGTGCCGCCGATGACCACCGCGGCGATCGCGTCGAGCTCCATGCCGGTGCCGAGCACCGTGACGCCGGAGCCGAGGCGGGCCGCGTTCATCGCGCCGGCGAGCCCGGCCAGCACGCCGGAGAGCACGTACACCCGCACCTGCGTGCTGCGGATCCGCACGCCCATCAGGCGGGCCGCGTCCTCGCTGCCGCCGATGGCGTAGACGGACTGGCCGAAGCGGCTGCGGTACAGCAGCAGCATCCCGGCCGCGAAGAGCACCACGACGAGGTAGACCGGGTAGCCGATGCCGGCGAGCTCGCCCGTCCCGAAGTGCTTGAAGGAGTCGGTCTTCACGAGGTAGGTGTCGGCCCCCTCGCCGGACAGGGCGAGCATCAGCCCGCGGGCCCCGAGCAGCCCGGCGAGCGTCACGATGAAGGGCGCCAGCCGCGCGTAGGCGATAATCAGCCCCTGCACGAGCCCGAACAGCCCGCACGCGGCCAGCGGCAGCGCGAAGGCGGCCCAGGTGCCGTACTGCGAGGCCCAGGCGGCCAGCACGCCGCCCAGCACGTACAGCGACCCGACGGACAGGTCGATGCCGCCGCTGATGATCACGAAGGTCATGCCCAGCGCGATCAGCGCCGGCGGCGCGGTCGAGATGAGCACCGTGCCGAGGTTGTCGAAGGTGCGGAAGCTGTCCCAGATGACGACGCCGACGACGATCACGAGGACGAGCACGGCGAGCGCGCCCTGGCGCTGGACGAGCTCGACGATCCGCTCGGTGCGCATCGAGGCCGCCTCGGCCCGGGCCGCCTTGGCCGGGGGAGTCACCACGGTCGGGCTGCTCATCGGGTCCTCCGTTCGCGGAGCGTTTGTGCTGCTGGAGCGACCACGGCGTGGCCGGCCGCCGGGGTCATCGGGTCCTCCGCTCGCGGGCGGCGTACACCGCCACCAGGATGATGACCGCCTGCACCATCTGCGCGGTCGAGTCGCGCAGGTTGTTGGCGATCATCGTCGCGGTCAGCAGCTGCATGAGCAGCGCGCCGGCCACGGTGCCGAGCACGCGCACCTTGCCGCCGGTCAGCGGGGTGCCGCCGACGACCACGGCGGTGATCGCCGAGAGCTCGATCAGCAGGCCGATCCGCGACGCGTCGGCCGAGCCGATTCGGGAGACCTGGATGACGCCGGCCACCGAGGCGAGGACCGCGCTGATGACGTACACCGTCACCAGCACCCGCCGCACCGGCACGCCGGCGAGCACCGCGGCCGGGCGGTTGTCGCCGACGGCCAGCAGCCGCCGGCCGAAGACCGTCCGGCGCACCACGAAGCCGACGACGATGGCCAGCACGGCGGCGATCCAGACGGTGTACGGCACGTAGAAGAACTGCCCCGTGCCGATCTCGATGAAGTTCTTGTCGTGGATGTCCTTGTAGCGCCCGCTGGACAGCACCAGCGCGATGCCCCGGCCGGCCACCAGCATCGCCAGCGTCGCCACGATCGGCTGGAGGCCGACGAAGGCGACCAGGCCGCCGTTGACCAGGCCGATGACCAGCCCGCCGACGAGCGCGAGGACGATCGCGGCGACCGGGCCGTAGCCGAGGTACAGCGGGATGATCGCCGCCCCGAGGGCCATCACGGACCCGACCGACAGGTCGATGCCCTCGGTGCCGATGACCAGCGCCATGCCCAGCGCCACGATCACCACCGGGGTGACCTGGACGAGCTGGATGCGCAGGTTCGACCACTCGAGGAAGTTGTCGGTGTACACGACGTTGAACAGCACCAGCACGAGCAGGGCCACGTACACGCCGTACACCGGCAGCAGCCGCCGCCAGCGGGAAAGGTCGATCTTGTTCACTGCGGTCGTGTCGCTCATGACGCGGCCACCGCGATCACGTTCATCAGTTGCTCCGTCGTCACTTCGTCGCCGCGCAGCATTCCCACCACGGCGCCGTCCCGCAGCACCACCACCCGGTCGGAGCCCTCGATGAGCTCCTCGGCGTCCGAGGACACCAGCACCACGCCGAGGCCCTCGGCGGCGAGCTCGTCGATGAGCGCCTGAACCTCGGCCTTCGCGCCCACGTCGATGCCGCGGGTCGGCTCGTCCAGCAGCAGCACCTTGGGCCCGGTGGCCAGCAGCCGGGCCAGCAGCACCTTCTGCTGGTTGCCGCCGGAGAGGTCGCCGACCCGCTGGTGCGGGCTGGAGGCCTTGATCCGCAGCCGCCGCATGAAGGTGTCCACGATCTCGTCGATCTTCCGCTCGGAGACCACGCCCGCGGTGGACAGCCGCGGCAGTACCGCGAGCGCGATGTTCTCCCGCACCGACAGCCCCAGCGCGACGCCCTCGGCCTTGCGGTCCTCGGGCTGCACGGCGATGCCGGCCTTCAGGGCGCTGACCGGGGTCGGGCGGCGCAGCGGCCTGCCGTCGACCTCGACGGCCCCGCTGTCCAGCGGCAGGGCGCCGGCCACGGCCTTGATGGTCTCGCTGCGCCCGGCGCCGAGCAGGCCCCCGAGCCCGACCACCTCGCCGGGCCGGACCTCGAAGCTGACCCCGGCGAGCCGGTGGCGGCTGACGAGGTCGGTGGCCTTGAGCACCGGGGGGCCGCCGGCGGCGTCGTGCTCGCCGGCGAAGCTGGTGAACGCGCGCCCGGCCGAGACCGGGCGGCCGAGCATGTGCGAGACGAGCTCGACGCGCTCGAGGCCGGCCAGCTTGCCCGCGTGGACCAGCCGGCCGTCGCGCAGGATCGTGACGCTGTCGCAGATGCGGTACAGCTCGTCGAGGCGGTGGCTCACGTAGATGATGCCGACGCCGCGCTCGTGCAGCTGGTGGATGACGCCGAAGAGCGTCTCCACCTCGCGGGGCTCGAGCGAGGAGGTCGGCTCGTCCATCACGACGACCTTGGCGTCGACCATGACCGCCCGGGCCAGCGCCACCATCTGCTGCGCGCCCAGCGGCAGGCGGCCCAGCGGGCGGCGCACGTCGGAGGTGATGCCGAAGCCGGAGAGGATCTCGGCCGCCTCGCGGTTCATCCGGGCCACGTCGACCAGGCCGAGGCGGTTGCGCGGCTCCCGGGTGAGGAAGAGGTTGCGCGCCACGCTCATCTGCGGGACGAGGTTGACCTCCTGGTAGATGGTGGAGATCCCGGCGGCCTGGGCGTCGAGCGGGCCGCCGAAGGAGACGGGCTCGCCCTGGTAGCGGACCTCGCCGCCGTCCGGGCTGTACACGCCGGTGAGGACCTTGATCAGGGTCGACTTGCCGGCGCCGTTCTCCCCGACGAGCGCGTGCACCTCGCCCGCGCGCAGCGTGAACGAGACGTCGTCGAGCGCACGCACGCCCGGGAACTGCTTGCTGACCCCGACGACTTCCAACAAAGACATGCTGCCTCTTTCCGCGCGTCGACCCCGGCCCGCGAACGACACCGTTCGCGGGCCGGGGTTCGAGGGTCTAGTAGGACTGACCGATGTCCGAGGACGCGTTGGTCGAGTCGTACTCGCGGTCGGAGATGATGATGTTCTCCGGGATCGCCTCGCCGTTGAAGAACTTGGTGGCGGTGGAGAAGGCCAGCGGGCCGAAGCGCGGGTTGGACTCGATGACCGAGTAGATCCAGCCGTCGACGATGCCCTGCACGGCGCCCTTGGTGCCGTCGATCGTCACGATCTTGACGTCGCCGGCCTTCTTGCTGGCGCCCTTGAGGGCGGTCACCGCGCCGAGGGCCATCTCGTCGTTCTCGGCGTAGATGCCGTTGACGTTCGGGTTGGCCTGCAGCAGCTGCTCGGCCGTCTTCTGGCCGTCCTCACGGGAGAAGTTGCCGGTCTGCTCGAAGACGACCTTGATGCCCGGGGCGACCTTGGCGATCTCGTCCTTGAAACCGCTGGTGCGCAGCGTGGTGACGTTGTTGCCGGGGGCGCCGAGCAGGATCGCGACCGTGCCGGTGTTGTTCAGGGCCTTGGCCATCTTGTCGGCGGCCCGCTTGCCCTGCTCCGCGAAGTCCGACCCGATGAAGGTCAGGTAGTTGGTGCAGCTCTTCGCGTTGATCTTCCGGTCGATCGTGACGATCGGGACCTTCTTCGCCGCGGCCTTGGCGAACACCGAGTCCCAGCCGTCCGAGTTGAGCGGGGCCACGATCAGCAGCTGCACGCCCTGGTCGATCAGGGTGCTCACGTCGGTGATCTGCTTGTTGAAGTTCGAGTCGGCGTTTGTCGCCTTGAGGTTGGCCTCGGGGATGCCCAGCTTCTTCGCCTCGTCCTTGATGGACTGGGTCTCGGCGATGCGGAACGGGTTCGCCTCCTTCTCCGACTGGGAGAAGCCGACCTGAGCGGTCTTGAGGTCGATCTTGGTGCCGCCGAACTGCTGCAGCGTGCAGGTCGCGCCCGCGGTGTCGGCCGACTTGGTGGCCTGCGCGGCGGCGGATGCGTTCGCCGACGTGCCGGACCCGGCGTTGTCGTCCTCGGACTTCGCGCAGCCGGACATCAGCAGGGCCGCGGCGCTGAGCACGGCCAGGGCGGGCCGCCAGCGGCCACGCATATCGATCATGGTGTGTCACTCCCTTGAGCGAGGGGTCGACGGGGGTGTCTGTGCGGAACCTCATCGAGGTGTATCGCATTCACTCATCCTCCAACTTTTTCTGTCAAGAGTTTCCACCCACTCGCCCAAAACCAAACACCAACTGTCACATGGCCGAGACCTGGGCGATGCCGGACCGACATCGATGACGGACCTTGTGCGACGGTGTTGAGCGGCGTACAACAACATTCAACATATTCGATCGAGTACCGCCTGGGAGCTGCGATGATCCGACCTCTCGGGGCGCTGCACCGCGCCCTGACCGCCGCCGTCACGACCCTCGGACTGGCCCTTACCGCATCCATCCCGCTCGTTGTTACCGGCGCGTCGCCCGCCACCGCGACCGCAACACCCCAACCAGGTCCGCTCACCGCCCCCGTCATGGGCTGGAACAGCTGGAACCGGTTCGGCTGCAACATCGACGAGAACCTGATCAAGGCGACCGCCGACGCCATGGTCAGCTCCGGCCTGCGCGACTCCGGGTACACCTACGTCGACATCGACGACTGCTGGATGGCGGGCACCCGGGACGCCCAGGGCCGCCTGCAGCCCGACCCGGTGCGCTTCCCGGGCGGCATCGCGGCCATCGCGACCTACGTGCACGCCCGCGGCCTCAAGCTCGGCATCTACTCCTCGGCCGGCACCGCCACCTGCCAGGGCCTGCCGGCGAGCCTCGACCACGAGGCCACCGACGCCCAGACGTGGGCCTCCTGGGGCGTGGACCTGCTCAAGTACGACAACTGCAACAACCAGGGCCGGCCCGCCCTCGACCGCTACAAGGCCATGGGCGACGCGCTCAAGGCGACCGGGCGGGCGATCGTCTACAGCCTGTGCAACTGGGGCGACGACCAGCCCTGGGTCTTCGGCCCGAACGTCGGGGGCAGTTCCTGGCGCACCACGGGCGACATCAACGCCAGCTGGGGCAGCATCACCTCGCTCCTGGACCAGCAGGCCGGGCTGGAGCCGTTCGCGCGCAAGGGGTACTTCAACGACCCCGACATGCTCGAGGTCGGCAACGGCTCGCTGACCCAGGACGAGAACGTCGCCCACTTCTCGCTCTGGTCGCTGCTGTCCGCGCCGCTGCTGCTCGGCAACGACCTGCGCTCGGTGAGCGCGACGACGCTGGGCATCCTGCGCAACGCCGACGTCATCGCGGTGAACCGGGACTGGGCCGGGTCCCAGGGCCGGCGGATCGCGGACGCGGGCGAGCAGGAGGTCTGGGCCAAGCCGATGAGCGACGGCTCGGTCGCCGTGGTGCTGTTCAACCGCGGCGCCGCCACCGCGACCGTCGCCACCACCGCGGCCGCGCTCGGGCTCACCGGCTCGAGCTCGTACGCCACGAAGAACCTCTGGACCGGCGCGACCGGCACCACCACCGGGGCGCTGAGCGCGTCGGTGCCCTCGCACGGCGTCGCGATGTTCCGGGTCACCCGGGCCGGCACCCTGGCCGGGGCCCCGGCGGCCGGGACGTACCAGGTGAGCGACATGACCTGGGCCGCGTCGAGCAACGGCTGGGGCCCGGCCGAGCGCGACCGCTCCAACGGCGAGCAGGCGGCCGGCGACGGCAGGACGCTGACCGTCGGCGGGACGACGTTCGCCAAGGGCGTCGGCGTCCACGCGGACGCGGCCATCCACGTGTACCTGGGCCGGGCCTGCCGCACCTTCACCGCCCAGGTCGGCGTCGACGCCGAGTCCGGCACCGCGGGCTCCGTGCGCTTCGCGGTCTACGGCGACGGCCGGCTGCTGGGGTACTCCGGCGTGAAGACCGGCGGCCAGGCGCCCACCCGCCTGACCGTCTCCACCGGCGGCTACCTGAGCCTGGAGCTGCGGGTCACGGACGCGCGCACGAACGGCATCACGAGCGACCACGCGGACTGGGGGAGCCCGACCCTGGTCTGCGGTACCCCCGGCGCCGGTTCGTTCGTCAGCGACCGCACATGGGATTCGTCAAGTGGCACCGCGACCAACGGCTGGGGCCCGGCCGAGCGTGACATGTCCAACGGCGAGCAGGCGGCCGCGGACGGCAGCGTCCTGACCGTCGGCGGCGTCTCCTACCCGAAGGGCGTCGGCGCCCACGCGGCGTCCGACATCACCGTCCCGTCGTCGGGCTGCACCCGGTTCACGGCCGTGGCCGGCCTGGACGCCGAGGTGGGCACGAGCTCGACGGGCGTGACGTTCTCGGTGCTCGGCGACGGCACGACGCTGTACACCAGCCCGACGGTCACCGCCGCCGCTCCCGTGGCGATCGACGTCGACGTGTCCGGCCGGGCCGGCCTGCGCCTCGTCGTCGGGGGCGCGGGCAGCATCGACTACGACCACGCCGACTGGGCGGACGCCCGGCTGGTCTGCTAACCGATTCGGTGGGTCCCCTCCGCCGGGGTGACCACGAAGGCGTCGGGGGGCGTGAAGCCGGCTTGGGTGAACGCCTCCCGCACCGCCGCCTCCACCGCCGCGCACCGGTCCGCGTCGACGAGCGCGAGCACGCACCCGCCGAACCCGCCCCCGGTCATCCGGGCCCCGTACGCGCCCGCGGCGAGCGCCGCCGTCACCACGGTGTCGACCTCGGGCACGGTGATCTCGTAGTCGTCGCGCATGGACTCGTGCGAGGCGGTCATCAGCGGCCCGATCGCGCGGGCGTCCCCGGCGCGCAGCGCCGCCACGGTGTCGAGCACGCGCTGGTCCTCGGTCACCACGTGCCGGACCCGCTTGCGCATCACCTCGTCGTCGAGGCGCGCCAGCGCGGCGTCGAGGCCGTCCGGCTCCACGTCGCGCAGCGCCGCCACGTCGAGGATCTTCGCGGCCTCCTCGCAGCTGCGCCGCCGGGCCGCGTACTCGCTCGTCACGTGTGCGTGCGGCGCCTTGCTGTCCACCACCAGGATCGCGAGCCCCTGCGCGGCGAGGTCGAACGGCACCTGCTCGGTCGCGAGGGACCGGCAGTCCAGGAACAGCGCGTGGCCCGCGCGGCACAGCGTCGAGGCCGACTGGTCCATGATGCCGGTCGGCGCGCCCACGTACTCGTTCTCGGCCCGCTGGGCCAGCCGCGGCCGCACCGCCATGGGCACGTCGAGCCCGGCGAGGTCCAGCAGCACCGCCATCACCGCGCACTCCAGCGCCGCCGACGACGACAGCCCGGCCCCGAACGGGACATCGGACGCGACGGCCAGGGACGCACCCGGGACATCGTGGCCGGCCTCGCGCAGCGCCCACACGATCCCGGCGACGTACGACGCCCAGCCCTCGACCTTCTCGTCCGGGCCGAACGTGACCGACTCGCCGGTCTGCTCCGACGCGACCGTCCAGCGCGGCGAGCCCTCCCGGCGGCCGCCGACCACGGTCAGGTGCGGCAGGGCGAAGGGCAGCACGAAGCCGTCGTTGTAGTCGGTGTGCTCGCCGATGAGGTTCACCCGCCCCGGGCTGGCCCACACGGCGTCCCAGGGGCCCTCGGGGAGCCGTTCCAGCGCGGTGCTCACAGCGCAACCTCCCGCAGCATCTGGGCGGCCTGCTCGGGCCGCACGTCGTTGACGAACACGCCCATCGCCGACTCGGAGCCGGCCAGGTACTTGAGCTTGCCCGGCGCCCGCCGCGTGCTGAACAGCTGCAGGTGCAGGTAGGCCAGGTCGCGCGCGACGCGCACCGGGGCCTGGTGCCAGGCCGCGATGTAGGGCATGGCGAGACCGAACATCCCGTCGAGGCGGCGCAGCACCTCCAGGTACAGCGGGCCGAACGCGTCGCGCTCCTCGGTGCTCAGGGCCGGGATGTCGGCGACCTGGCGGTTGGGGTACAGGTGGACCTCGAAGGGCCAGCGGGCCGTCGCCGGCACGAACGCGGTCCACAGCTCGTTGCCGGCCACGATCCGCGTCCCGGCCGCGCGCTCGGCGGCCAGCACGTCGGCGAAGAGGTTGTGCGACCCGCCGCTGCGCTCGCGGTGCTCGCGGGCCGAGCGCAGCATGCGGCGGGTGCGGGGGGTGACGAAGGGGTACGCGTAGATCTGCCCGTGCGGGTGGAAGAGCGTGACCCCGATCTCCTCGCCGCGGTTCTCGAAGCAGAAGACCTGCTCGACGTCGTCGCGGGTGGACAGGTCGGCGGTGCGGTCGGCCCACGCCTCCATCACCGTGCGCACCCGGTCGGGCGTCAGCGAGGCGAACGAGGCGTTGTGGTCGGAGGTGAAGCAGACCACCTCGCAGCGCCCGGCGGCCGGGCGGGTCGGCACGAGCCCGGGCAGGATGTCGCCCTGGGCCGGCCCGACGCGGTGGCTGAACGACGGGAAGCGGTTCTCGAAGACCACCACGTCGTACTCCGACGCGGGGATCTCGCTGTGCCGCTCGGGCGTCGACGGGCACAGCGGGCACTGGTCGGTCGGCGGCAGGAACGTGCGGGCCTGACGGTGCGCGGCGATGGCGACCCACTCGTCGAGGATCGGGTCGTACCGCATCTCCGACGCCGGCGGTGGTGGCGGCAGATCCCGTAGGTCGACGGCGTCCCGGGACGCGTCGTCGCGCTCATCGAAGTAGATGAGCTCCCGGCCGTCGGCGAGGTGGGTGACCGTGCGCTTCACTCGTTCTCCAGGGTCCTGGGCTAACCGTTCGGGTCCACGACGATGAGCTCACCGACGCGCTCGGCGAGCTGTACCCGCGCCTCCGCGGCCAGCCCGACGTCGGTGATGAGGATGTCCGCCTCATCCAGCGGCGTGATTGTCGCGATGCCCACCATCTCCCACTTCGTGTGGTCGGCCAGCACCACGAGCCGGCGCGCGGCCGCGACGAGCAGGCGGTTGGTGCCGGCCTCCATCAGGTTGGGGGTGGTGAAGCCGGTCCGCGGGCTCATCCCGTGCACGCCGAGGAACAGCACGTCGACGTTGAGCGAGCCGATCGCGGCCTCGGCGACCGGGCCGGCGAGGGCGTCCGAGGGGGTGCGGATCCCGCCGGTGAGCACGACCGTCTGGTCCGGGCGCCCGGCGTGGTAAAGGGTGTCGGCGACCGGGATCGAGTTGGTGACGATGGTCAGTCCCGGGACATCGACGAGGTGCGCGGCGAGCGCGGCGGTGGTGGTGCCCGCCGACAGCGCGACCGCGGTGTGCGGCTCGATGAGCTTGGCCGCCCGCTCGGCGATCGAGGCCTTCTCGTTGCGCTGGCGCACCGACTTGGCGTCGAAGCCGGGCTCCTCGGTGGAGCCGGGGCCGGCGATCGTGGCGCCGCCGTGCACCTTGTCGACCAGGCCGCGGTCGGCCAGCGCCTCCAGGTCGCGCCGGATGGTCATGTCGGAGACGCCGAACTGGCGGACCAGCTGGCTCACGCGCACGCCACCGTGGCGGCGGACCAGATCCAGGATGGCCGCCTGCCGTTGCTGTGCGAGCATCACGCTGTTCCCTTCGCAGGCGCAGCGGGGGTGTGCACGGCTGCGCGAGTGGCCGGACCCACAACGGGTTCCAACGCAGACGTTACGACTCCCATACGTCGGCGCGCCCCGCTGGCCCGGTCGAAGTCCTCGGCCGCTCGCATGGCGTACAGCTTCGAACCTAGACGACCAGAAGTCAACAAACTCGAACAGGCAGCTGTCCGCGTCACACCCCTTGCACCGCCCTTCGTTACCGACATGTGTCGCTGATCTTTCCGGGCAAACGCCCATCGATCCTGGCAAATTGCACCTGACCATGAGCGGTGATCCATTGACAATGTCCCTTTATCCGAGGACTGTCGCCGTACTGGAGGTTCTCGTTTGGTTCTGTGCCTTGCTGAGGAGGAAGCGATGAACTTCTCCCGTCGTACCGTTCTGGGCGGCGCCATGGCCGGGTTCGGAGGGGTGGCGGCGACGTCACTGCTCGCCGCTTGCGGCGACTCCGGCGACAGTGGCAGCGCCACCTCGGAAGTCACCTTCGGGTCCAACTACTCCGACAACGTACCGAAGACCGCGATGGCGAACGTCATCTCGGGCTACACCAACGGCAAGAACGTCAAGGTCAACACCGTCGACCACAACTCGTTCCAGGAGAACATCAACCGGTACCTGCAGGGCAACCCCGACGACGTGTTCTGCTGGTTCGCGGGCTACCGCATGCAGTTCTTCGCCAAGCAGGGCCTCGCCGGCGACATCTCCGACGTGTGGGGCGAGGTCGGCGGCAACTTCTCCGACGCCCTCAAGGCGGCCTCGACGGGGGAGGACGGCAAGCAGTACTTCCTGCCGTTCTACAACTATCCCTGGGGCGTGTTCTACCGCAAGAGCGTCTGGCAGCAGAAGGGCTACACCGCCCCGAAGACGCTCGACGAGTTCAAGACGCTGTGCGAGAAGATCAAGACCGACGGGCTGGTCCCGGTCGCCTTCGCCGACAAGGACGGCTGGCCGGCGATGGGCACCTTCGACTATCTCAACATGCGCATCAACGGCTACCAGTTCCACGTCGACCTCATGGCCGGCAAGGGCACCTGGACCGACGCCAAGGTCAAGACCGTCTTCGACACCTGGCGGGGGCTGCTGCCGTACCACCAGCCGGGCGCGAACGGCCGCACCTGGCAGGAAGCGGCCCAGTCACTGCTCAACAAGCAGTCCGCCATGTACGTCTGCGGCACCTTCGTCGGCGAGCAGTTCTCCGGCGCCGACCTCGACGACCTCGACTTCTTCGCCTTCCCCGAGATCAACTCGGAGTTCGGGCAGGACTCGGTCGAGGCGCCGATCGACGGGTTCATGATGGCGGCCAAGCCCAAGAACGCCGCCGGGGCCAAGGAGCTGCTGAAGTACCTGGCCACCGGCCCCGCCGAGCTGGCCTACCTGAAGAACAACCCGACGAACGTCGCGGCCAACAAGACCGCCGACATCTCGGGCTACAGCGCGCTGCAGAAGAAGTCCGCCCAGCTCATCAGCAGCGCCAAGCACATCTCGCAGTTCCTCGACCGCGACACCCGCCCGGACTTCGCCTCCCAGGTGATGATCCCGGCCCTGCAGAGCTTCATCAACAAGCCCGACGACGTCGACGGCCTCCTGAAGAACATCGAGGCCCAGAAGAAGACCATCTTCACGTCGTGAAGATCAAGCGCTTCGGTTTGGGCGACCGCGCCGTCATCGCGGTCGTGCTCGGCGTGGCGATCGTGCTGGACCTCGCGCTCATCTGGGGTCCCACGATCGCCTCGGCCGGGCTGTCCTTCACGTCCTGGAACGGCGTCACCGACCCCGTGTGGGTCGGCGGGAAGAACTACGACACCATCGTCAACGTCTACCCGCCGTTCTGGCCGGCGATGCGGCACAACCTGCTCTGGCTGGCGTTCCTCGGGCTGGTCGCCACCCCGCTGGGCCTGTTCTTCGCCGTGCTGCTGGACAAGAACCTGCGGCTGGGCCGGTTCTACCAGAGCGCGCTGTACCTGCCGGTCGTGCTGTCCCTGGCCATCGTCGGCTTCATCGCCCAGCTGGTGTACTCGCGCGACTACGGCGCCCTGAACAACATCCTGGGCCGTACCGGCAACCCGATCGACTTCCTCGGCGACCCGGACATCAACATCTGGGCGGTGCTCATCGCGGTCGGCTGGCGCCACGTCGGCTACGTGATGATCCTGTACCTGGCCGGCCTCAAGGCGGTCGACCCGGCGCTGAAGGAGTCCGCGGCCCTGGACGGGGCCAACGAGGCCCAGACGTTCTTCCGGGTCACGTTCCCGACCCTGCGCCCGGTCAACATCATCGTGCTGGTCATCACCGTCATCGAGGGCCTGCGCGCGTTCGACATCGTGTACGCCATCAACCGCGGCCGCAACGGCCTGGAGCTGCTGTCCGTGCTCGTGACCGACAACATCATCGGCGAGGCGAGCCGCATCGGCTTCGGCTCCGCGATCGCCGTGATCCTGCTACTCATCTCGCTCGGCTTCATCGTCACCTATCTCGTGCGCATCCTTCGGGAGGAGCGATGAAAGCAGGAGGGGCCCCGCGACCCGCACGCGTTGTCCTGAACGCCTTCCTGATGGTGGTCGCGCTGGGCTGGCTGGCCCCGCTCGCCCTGGCCGTCTACGCCTCGCTGCGGCCCTACGCGGAGACGTCCCGCAAGGGGTACTTCTCGTGGCCGGACAGGCTCACGCTGCACTACTACGCGCAGGTCTGGGACTCCGCGGAGCTGCCGAAGTACTTCACCAACTCGATGATCGTCGCGGTGCCGGGCGTGATCCTGACCCTGTTCCTGGCGTCCTTCGTCGCGTTCTGCATCGCCCGCCTGCGCATCCGGTTCGCCCTGCCGCTGCTGGTCCTGTTCACCGCGGGCAACCTGCTGCCGCCGCAGGTGCTGGTGACGCCGCTCTACGAGATGTACAAGCAGATCCCGGTGCCGGGCTTCGTCTCGTCCTCGGGCACCCTGTACGACTCCTACGCCGGCCTCATCGCCATCCACGTGGCGTTCCAGGTCGGCTTCTGCGTCTTCGTCCTGTCGAACTTCATGCGCACGCTCCCGGTGGAGATCACCGAGGCCGCGGTCGTCGACGGGGCGGGGGTGTGGCTGCAGTACTGGAAGGTGACGCTGCCGCTGTGCCGCCCGGCCCTGGCGGCGCTCGCGACCCTGCTGTTCACCTGGATCTACAACGACTTCCTGTACGCGCTCGTGCTCATCTCCACCGGCGACAAGCTGCCGGTGACGAGCGCCCTGAACAACCTGCGGGGCCAGTTCTTCACCGACTACAACCTGCTGGCCGCCGGCTCCCTGCTGGTGGCGCTGCCGACGCTCATCGTGTTCTTCGCGCTCCAGCGGCAGTTCGTGGCGGGCCTGACCCTGGGCGCCGCGAAGGGCTGAACGGGCGCCGAGGGTCAGGCCGGTTGCTCAGAAGGGGCGCGTGCCCACCGTGGTCAGGCGCTGGGTGGCGCGGGACAGGGCCACGTACAGCGTCCGGAAGCCGGTCGTCGCCTCGTCGCGGATGTCGGCCGGCTCCACCACCAGCACGCCGTCGTACTCCATGCCCTTCGAGTCCAGCGCGCCCACGGTCTGCAGCCGCTGCCCGTCGAGCCCGTCCAGCCACCCAGCGATCTCGCCGCGGCGGGGTGTCGGGGTGATCACGCCGACCGTGCCCTCGACCTGGTCGAGGAGCGTGGCCGCGGCCGAGCGCACGGCCGCCGCCAGGTCGTCGGTGACGGTCTCGACCGGTTCGATGCCGGCGGAGCGAACCGCCGTGGGCAGCTCGATGTCCGGCTGCGCCGCGCGGATCACGCGGGCGGCGACGGCGAAGATCTCGGCCGAGTTGCGGTAGTTCGTGGTGAGCGTGAAGAGGGAGCGGCGGCGGGTGCCGACCGCCGCCTCCATCGCGCGCTCCGACTCCGCGGCGTCGGCCCACGCGGCCTGGGCCGGGTCGCCGACGATCGTCCACGTGGCGTGGGGGCCGCGGCGGCCGACCATGCGCCACTGCATCGGCGAGACGTCCTGCGACTCGTCGACGATGACGTGCGCGTAGTCGCGGTAGTCGTCCGGGCGCTCGAGCGCCTGCTCGCGGGCCGCCGCCGCGCGCTGCGAGGCCGTCGCGACCTCCCGCACGCCCTCGGCCACCTGGAACGGGTCGCGGGCGGCGCGCTTGCGCACGGGCGGGTCGCCGAGGTACTCGTAGAGCTCGTCCAGCAGCGCCACGTCCTCGACGGACAGCGACGACGGGTCGACCGCCGCCGCCAGGGTCGCGATCTCGCGGTTCGAGAGCACCCCGTTGGCCCACCGCTGCAGGCGCTGGCGGTCGGCGAGCCAGCCGAGCACCTCGGCCGGGCGCAGGACCGGCCACCAGCCGCGCATGAACTGCACGAACTCCGGCCGCTCGGCGATCTCCGAGGCGAACTCGGGCCGCTGCTGCTGCCGGCCCGACGGGAGCAGCTCCACGCTCTGGCGCCACAGGGCGTCCAGGACGTGCCCGGCGGCCTTGGCCCGCGCCGCGTTGCGCTTCACGCCCAGGTTCAGCACCGTGCGGCGCAGTTCGTCCAGGGCGGGCTTGTCGAGGCTGAGCAGCTCACCGCGGTACAAAATCCGGATCTTGTCTGGTGAGCCCGGCACCGGGCCCCGCGCGGCGCGGGCGAGCACCCGCTGCATGCGCAGCGAGCCCTTGACCGCCGCGACCTCCGGCGGCTCGTGCCGGGTGGCCCGCACGCCCTCGACCAGCTGGCCGAGCGAGCGCAGCGTGGCGGTGTCCTCGCCGAGCGAGGGCAGCACCCGCGACACGTAGCCGACGAACACGTCCGACGGCCCGACGACGAGCACGCCGCCGCTCTCGTACCGGTTGCGGTCGGCGTAGAGCAGGTACGCGGCCCGGTGCAGCGCGACAGCGGTCTTGCCGGTGCCCGGCCCGCCCCGCACGATCGTGATCCCGGACGCGGGGGAGCGGATCGCGTCGTCCTGCTCGCGCTGGATGGTCGCGACGATGTCCTTCATGCCGTGGCCGGTGGCCCGCGACAGGTTGGCCAGCAGCGCGCCGTCGCCGATCACGGGCAGATCGGCGGGCGCGGCGGCCGGATCGAGCAGGTCGTCCTCGATCGAGACGACCTTCTCGTTGGTACTGCGGATGCTGCGCCGCCGCACCACGCCCATCCGGTCGGCCGGCGTGGCCCGGTAGAACGGCGCCGCCGCGGGGGCCCGCCAGTCGACGACGAGCGAGTCGTACTGCTCGTCGCGCAGCCCCAGCCGCCCGATGTAGCGCACCTCGCCGTCCGGCACCGCGGGGTCGACGGCCGCGGCGTCCGCGCCGGAGACCCCGTCGGGGCCGAGGTCGAGCCGGCCGAAGACCAGCCCGTCGTGCTCGCTCTCCAGGGCCCGGCGCCGCCGTGCCGCGTGGTACACCATCGCGTCCCGCTCGACCAGGGCGCCGAAGTTGCCGACCCGGGCCATGTTGTACCCGGCCTTCTCGACCTCGGCGGCGGAGATCCGCAGCTGGTCCAGCCGAACGTAGACCCGGTCGAGATAGGCCTGTTCAGCGGCGATCTCCGAGTCGCGAACCGCGTCGCTCAACGCTTTACTCCTGCCGCCCGGCGAAAAACAACCCCGAAAGCCTACTCGCGCGCCGGGGCTTTCTCGATCACGGCGTCGCCGCGGGCTCCTTCTCGGCCTCGGCGCGCAGCGCCTTCGCCTCCGCGGCCGCCCTGCGCCGCAGGTAGAAGGTGGTGGCGAGGCCGGCGACGACGGCCAGCGCGAGCGCCACCCACGAGAAGTCCTTGAGCCACTTCTCGGCGACCTGGCCCAGCGTGTAGATCGCGAACACGGTGCCGAACGACCACACTATGCCGCCCGTGGCGTTGGCAAGGAGGAACTTGCCGTACGGCACCTTGAGCGCACCCGCCAGCGGCCCGGCCAGGATGCGCAGCAGCGCGATGAACCGGCCGAAGAAGACCGCCCACACGCCCCAGCGCTGGAACGCCCGCTCGGCCTTGGCCAGGTGCTCGGGGCCGAAGTGCTTGGGGAAGCGCCGCCCGAACCGCTCCAGCAGCGCGGGCCCGCCCCGGCGGCCGATCAGGTAACCGGCGCTGTCGCCCGCGATCGCCCCCGCGGCGGCGGCGCTCGCGACCAGCCAGGGGTTCACGGAGGTGGTGACGGACAGCAGCGAGGCGGTGACGAGCGCGATCTCGCCGGGTAGCGGGACGCCCATGCTCTCGATGCCGATCACGGCCCCGACCAGGAGGTAGACCCAGATCGGGGAGAGTGTGCCAATCCACACCTCGATGTGATGCACCCGCGGACCCTCCCCCTCGAGACTTCCGTTCGCGCCCAGCGTCTCATAGTTTCCTGAGCGTGGGCTGTCTGGTGTACGGCGCGAACGGCTACAGCGGTGCGCTCCTGGCGCGCCTCGCGGTGACGCGGGGCGAGCGTCCGATCCTGGCCGGGCGATCGGAGGCGCCGGTGCGTGCGCTGGCGGAGGAGCTCGGATTACCGTACCGCGTCGGCGCCCCCTCGCCCGCCCTGCTCGAGGGCGTCGGGGCCGTCGTCAACTGCGCGGGCCCGTTCGCCGCGACCGCCCGCCCGATGGTCGCCGCCTGCCTCGCGGCCGGCGTGCACTACCTGGACATCACCGGCGAGCTGGACGTCTTCGCGTGGATGTTCGCCCAGGACGGGGCCGCGCGCTCGGCCGGCGTGACGATGATCACCGGTGCCGGCTTCGACGTGGTGCCGACCGACTGCCTGGCCGCGCTCCTCGCCGCCGAGCTGCCCGGCGCGGTCGCGCTGGAGATCGCGTTCTCCGCGCCCGGGGGCCTTTCCCGGGGTACCGCCCGCACGGCCCTCGCCGAGATGGGCTCCGGCGCGCTGCGGCGGGTCGGCGGCGAGCTGGTCGCGACCCGCTTCGGTGCGCCGTCGCGCTCGGTGCCGTTCCCGTCGGGCGTACAGCGGGTGGGCGCGACCCGCTGGGGCGACCTCGCCACCGCGTACCGCTCGACGTCGATCCCCGACATCACGGTCTACATGCCCCTGCCCCGGGGCACGGCCCTGGCCCCGCTGTTCCGGTTCGCCCCGCTGCGGCGGACCGTGCAGGCCCTGGTCCGCCCGGGCGGCCCGTCCTCGTCGGTCCGCGCGGCGGCCGGCTGCGAGGCGTGGGCCGAGGTCCGCGACGCCGCGGGCGCAACGCGCTCGGCCACGCTGACCGGCCCGAACGCCTACGCGCTGACCGCGGACGCCTCCTTGCGGGCCGCCCAGCGGGTCCTGGCCGGTGAGGTGGCGCCGGGGGTGCACACGCCCTCGTCCGCGCTCGGCGCCGGCTTCGTGCGCACGCTGGACGGGGTGACCGTCAGCCTGCTTTGACGGTACGACGGCGTCCAGCGGGTCCTGGCCGGTGAGGCGGCACCGGGGGTGCACACGCCCTCGTCCGCGCTCGGCGCCGGCTTCGTGCGCACGCTGGACGGGGTGACCGTCAGCCTGCTTTGACGGTACGACGGCGCCCCGGAGCCTCCGCCTGGCGCTGCCGCGGGGTGCGGCTCCGGCCGGCCCGGCGGATCACCGACACGATCGCCTCCGTCACGCACTCGGGACGCTCGATGGGCAGCATGTGGCCGGCGTCCTCGCACTCGCGCAGCTCGGCGTCGGGCAGCTCCCGGGCGATCGTCTCGGCGCAGACCGGCGGCGTGAGGCGGTCCGCGGAGCCGACCAGCACCGCCACGGGCAGCCCGCTCATCGCGGCCAGGGTGTCGACGCGGTGGTGCAGGTCGACGGAGGGCCGGAAGCCGCCTATCGCGCAGAGCGGGGCGTTGCCGACCATTGACGCGGTGAGCGCGACCCAGCTCGTGTCGACGCGGTGGCCGAAGACGAGCCAGCGCACGCCGGGCGCCAGCAGCGGCATCAGCCGCCGGTGCGGCCGCCAGGCCCCGGAGCGGGCGAGCAGCCCCGCGCCCTGCACCTCGAGCACGCGCATGACCCGCGCGAGCCGGGGACTGAGCCCGTAGCTGGTACGCGACGACCCCTCGGCCGACGTGGACACGAGCACGACCCCGACCACCCGGCGCGCGAACGACGCCGCGTGGCGGTGGGCGTACTCCATGATGGCCATCCCCCCGAGCGAGTGCCCGACGAGCACGATCGGCCCGCGCGGGACGCGCTGCCGGATGACCTCGGCGAGATCGTCCCCGAGCTGCTCGAGCGTGGCATCGGCCCCGTGCGTGGCGTCGGAGCGGCCGTGCCCGCGCAGGTCGAAGGCGAGCATCCGGACGGGGGCGCCGAGGCACTCGGGCAGGTCGGCGATCTGCTGGCGCCACAGACGGTTGTCGAGCGTCCATCCGTGCAGGAAAACCACCGTCACGGGCCGGCGCCCGGCGGCGGGGTGGAGAACGCTGTACAGGCGGGCGCCGTCCTTGAGCCGCACTGGCGAGGAGACGACGGTGCCCATGGGCAATTGTTACCCGGAAGTGTCGAGGATTACCCCTGTCACCCAGGGACTACTCCGATAACACTCTGCTCTCGCAACGCGCGCTGCGCGGGGCCGGCTCGCACCGGGGGCCCGTCAACGGCCGACTTTCCGCGGTCGCCGGCTGCTCTGGGCGGCTGCCGTTCGCGCTCTCGGTCTCGCAGCCGGGGCCTCTCAACCGCCGGCTTCCGCGGTCGCCGCCTGCTCTGTGCGGCTGCCGTTCGCGCTCTCGGGCAGGGCCCTCAACGCCGGCTTTCCGCGGTCGCCGCGCCGCAAAGTCCTTCTCGCAACGCCCTCGGCGGCGTGACTCGGACGATCACCGCGGGCGTACATCGAAAAGTCGGGCGCTCCGCACCACGACTTTTCGGATTTATACCCCGACAGGCGAAAAGTCGGAAAAGTCCGATCACGGAGTGTCGGACTTTTCCGTACAAACACGACGAACGCCGCCGAGCCCAAGCTCAGCGGCGTTCGAAGAAAGCAAGAAGCCAGCGCGTCAGGCGGCCTCGAACACGCCCGCGTCGACGAGGCGCTGCTCCGTGGCGTCCCAGCCGTTGTTCGGCTCGGCCGAGTTGAGGGCCTGGATCTCGGCCCGGATCTTGGTGGCGTGACCGGCCGCGGCGAGAACCCGGATCTCCTCGGCGAAAGCGTCGGAGGAGGTGCTCAGATGGACGGTCTTGCCGTTGGTCAGGTTTCGCACGTACACGTGCTTGCCCTTGTTGAGCGGGATGAGGTACTTGAACTCACCCAGCACACTGAGGGCGCCGGATGCACCGGCCTGACCGGCGCGGACTGAGGCCCGCGCGGTCTTTGAGGTGTTGCTCGCCACGGCGGGAACTCCTTGTCGAGGCTCTACTTGCGGAAGACAAGAAAGTGTAACAGCCTGCCGGTCCTGGCAAAAAAGGTGAGTTACCTGATGGAAGGTCCGTCCGTTGGACATTTCGGAGGACCGGTGTAGCCGTTTCTCTGGCGTACCGCGCTCAACATCGTCATCATTGGTCCCAACAGTCACCGCCGCACGCCTGGCATGACCACCGGAGCACGAGGTCGTAGGGGAAGACGCACCTCGGTCTCCAGGAGGTCTTACGTGCCCACGCGTGGCGTCATATACGTTCACTCGTCACCGCTCGCCGTGTCGTCGCACGTCGAGTGGGCGATCGCTCGCGTCCTCGGCGCGCCGGTCCGCCTCGAGTGGTCGGTGCAGCCTGTCGAGCCTTCGGCCCGCCGGGCGCAGTGCTCGTGGTCCGGCGCGACCGGCACGGGCGGAGAGCTCGCGGCCGC
The DNA here is from genome assembly GCF_049995355.1 of Dactylosporangium sp. McL0621. Classification (NCBI taxonomy): domain Bacteria; kingdom Bacillati; phylum Actinomycetota; class Actinomycetes; order Micromonosporales; family Micromonosporaceae; genus Dactylosporangium; species Dactylosporangium sp. McL0621. The sequence goes on along the minus strand of NZ_CP188259.1, from coordinate 11,056,316 downwards.
GCTCCGGCAATGGCCCATGATCCGCTTCGAGGTGACCGAGGAGCCGAGCCCCGGCGTGGACGGGGAGCGGTTCATGCACGTGCCCGGCCGTGGCCTGTTCCACGGCTCGACCAGCGCCAACGGCGACATCGTGCTGTCCGAGGACCGGCTGCGCGCCCTCGTCGCGAGCGCGCGCGGCTACGAGACCCTCGCGCACACGCTGGAGAAGGCCCTGGGCGCCCCCTGGGACGCCGAGCTGGAGCCGTACCGCCACGCCGCCGACGGCGTCCCGATGACCCTGCTCACCCGCGTCGGGTGAGAGATCTTCGTTGCACGGTCATGATTGAGTGGGCGGGTGCCGAGTCCCACGCGCCGCCTCCTGCTGTCCATGACGGCCCTCGCGCTGCTCGCGGGCGGCTGCTCCGACGGCGGCCGGCGGGGCGCCGACCCGCGTGACAGCGGCCCGGTGTCGGCGCTGGTGCCGGGGGCGGACCCCGCGAAGCAGGCGGCCGAGATCGCCGGGCGCCTGTCGGACGAGGAACTGGTCGGACAACTCCTGATGCCGTACGCGTACGGCAACGCCGCCGACAAGGTGTCCTCGGGCTCGGCGTCGGCCAACCGCACGTATGCGGGGGCGTCCACGCCGGCCGAGATCGTCAGGAAGTACCACCTGGGCGGCGTCATTCTCGTCTCCTCCAGCGCCGACGATCCCACCGCGGGGACCAACAAGACCACGAACGTGGAGTCGCCGGCCCAGGTGGCGAAGCTCACGGCGGGCCTGCAGCAGGCGGCCCTGAGCCTGCCCGCGCGGCTGCCGCTGTTCATCGGCACGGACCAGGAGTACGGCCAGGTCACCCGCGTCCGCGACGGCATCGTGCAGCTGCCGGCGGCGCTCGCGTTCGGCGCGGCGGGCGACCCGAAGCTCACCGAGGCGGCGTGGAAGGCGGCCGGCACCGAGCTCGCCGCGATCGGCCTCAACGTCGACTTCGCCCCGGACGCCGACGTGCTCGGCACCCAGCCCGGCGGCGTGATCGGCTCGCGCTCGTTCGGCAGCGACCCGGCGAAGGTCGCCCCGCAGGTCGCGGCGGCCGTGCGCGGGCTGCAGGCGGCCGGCGTCGCCGCGACCGTCAAGCACTTCCCCGGCCACGGGCACACCACGACGGACAGCCACAGCAGCCTGCCGGTCCTCTCGCAGAACGTCACGGCGCTGGAGTCCGGCGACCTCCCGCCGTTCACCGCCGCCCGCGACGCCGGCGTCGGCCTGATCATGTCGGGCCACCTCGACGTGAAGGCGATCGACCCCGGTACCCCGGCCTCGTTCTCCGGCAAGGTGCTCACCGACCTGCTGCGGGGCAAGCTCGGGTACACCGGCGTGATCGTCACCGACGCCCTCAACATGGCCCCGGCCGAGCAGTGGGGCCCGGGCGAGGCGGCGGTACGCGCGATCCTGGCCGGCAACGACGTGCTGCTGATGCCGCCGAACCTCGGCACGGCGTACAAGGGGCTGCTGGACGCGGTCAAGTCCGGCCGCATCACGAAGCAGCGGCTGGTCGACTCGGTGACGCGGATTCTGGCGCTGAAGCTGCGGCTGGCCGCGGTACCGAAGCCGGAATTCAGCGTCGTGGACGGGCCGGACGGCAAGAGCGCCGCCCGCGCGGGCGCCGCGGCCGCGATCACCGTTCTGCGCGGGAAGTGCACCGGCGCCCTGGTCACCGGCCCGGTCCGGGTCACCGCGGCCGGCGCGGACACGGCCAAGGGCTGGCTGGAGGAGTCGCTGAAGCAGGCGGGCGCCGAGGTGGTCACGCAGGGCGGCGCGGAGGTACGCCTGGTCGGCTACGGCCGCGGCTCCGCGGACCTGTCGCCGTCGGCGGCGGTGACGGTCGCGCTCGACACGCCGTACGTGCTCGGCTCGGCCAAGGGCACCCTGCTCGCGACGTACTCGGGGTCGCGCGCCTCGATGTCCGCGCTGGCCGACGTGCTGCTGGGCAAGGCGAAGGCCCCGGGCCGCTCGCCGGTCCCGGTGTCGGGCCTGTCGCCGACCGCGTGCGCCTGAGCTCGTACAAAGCGCGCTTTCCCGAAAAGTCGGGCGCTCCGCGCCGCGACTTTTCTGACTTTTCGCCTGACGGGGTATAAATCCGATATGTCGCGGCGCGGAGCGCCCGACATATCGTGGCCTGCGCCCGGGAGGAGCTGCGTGCCCGACCGTGAGTGGCGCGCGGCGCCGGCCCATCCGGGAGGACCTGCGTGCCAGAAAATCGTGGCCTGCGCCCGGGAGGAGCTGCGTGCCAGAAAATCGTGGCCTGCGCCCGGGAGGAGCTGCGTGCCCGACCGTGAGTGGCGCGCGGCGCCGGCCCATCCGGGAGGACCTGCGTGCCAGAAAATCGCGGCCGGCACCCAGGAAGACCTGTGTGCCGGCCGCGACCGGAAGGAAAAGCTAGACGCGCGCGAAGACCAGCGCCGCGTTGTGCCCGCCGAACCCGAAGGAATTGTTCAGCGCCGCCGGGATTTCGATGTGCCTCGCCTTGTGCGCCGCCACCTCGAGGTCCAGGCCGTCGTCCGGGTCGTCGAGGTTGATCGTGGGCGGTACGACCCCGTGGTACACGGCCAGGATCGTCGCGATCGACTCGACCGCGCCCGCTGCGCCCAGGAGGTGCCCGGTCATCGACTTGGTCGACGTGAGGATCGGGTGGTCGCCGAGCGCGCGGTGCAGCGCCTTGATCTCCGCGAGGTCGCCGACCGGCGTCGAGGTCGCGTGCGCGTTGACGTGCACGACGTCGGACTTGACGATGCCGGCGTCGCGGAGGGCGAACTCGATCGCCCGCACCGCGCCGTCGCCCTCGGGGTGGGGCTGCACGATGTCGTACCCGTCGGAGCTGATTCCGGCCCCGGCGAGCCGGGCGTAGATGCGGGCCCCCCGCGCGCGGGCGTGGTCGGCGCGCTCGAGCACGATGGCCCCCGCGCCCTCGCCGAGCACGAAGCCGTCGCGGCCCTTGTCCCAGGGGCGGGACGCGCCCTCTGGGTCGTCGTTGCGCACCGACATGGCGCGCATGGCGGCGAAGCCGGCGATCGGCAGCGGGTGGATGACGGCCTCGGTACCGCCGGCGACGACCACGTCGGCGCGGCCGAGCCGGATGAGGTCGAGGGCGTGCGCGATGGCCTCGGCGCCGGTGGCGCAGGCGCTGGCCACGCAGTGCACGCCGGCGCGGGCGCCGAGCTCCAGGCCGATCCAGGCGGCGGGCCCGTTGGGCATGAGCATCGGCACGGTGTGCGGGGAGACCTTGCGGGGTCCGCTGGCCTCCAGGATGTCGTCCTGGTTGAGCAGGGTCTGGGCGCCGCCGATGCCGGTGCCGACGCTGACGGCGAGCCGGTCCTTGTCCACCTCCGGCGAGCCGGCGTCGGCCCAGGCCTCGCGGGCGGCGATGATCGCGGTCATCTCGCTGCGGTCCAGGCGGCGGGCCTGCACCCGGTCGATCTTCTCCGTCGGCTCGACCGCGAGTTGCGCGGCGATCCGGACGGTCAGCTGCGCGGCCCAGTCCTGGGTCAGCGGCCCCACGCCGGACTTGCCGGCGAGCATGGCGTCCCAGGTGGACGGCACATCTCCACCGAGGGGAGTGGTGGCCCCCAAGCCGGTGACGACGACCTCAACACTCACTGCTCAACAACTCCTCAACGGCTGACCTGGTGTGCCGGGGCCCCGGTCGGGACCCCGGCTTTGGTTCAGGCCTGCGACTTCTCGATGTACGAAACGGCGTCGCCGACGGTCTTGAGGTTCGGCACCTCGTCGTCCGGAATCTTCACGCCGAACTTCTCCTCGGCCGCCACGACGACCTCGACCATGGACAGCGAGTCGACGTCGAGGTCATCGGTGAACGACTTCTCCTCGGCGACGTCGTCGGGGTTGACCCCGGCGACCTCCTCGAGGATCTCGGCGAGGCCTTCGGCGATCTCTTCACGGGTGGACATAGAGCTTTCCTTCCTAGGGTTGACGCGCTCGTCGATGAAAGATGAACAGACCGCTACGGGCAGTAGATGACTTGACCCGCGTACGTCAGGCCCCCGCCGAACCCGAAGAGCAGCACCGGCGCACCGGAGGGGATCTCGTGCCGCTCGATCGCCTTGGACAGGGCCAGCGGGATGCTCGCGGCCGACGTGTTGCCCGACTCGACGAGGTCCTTGAGGATCACGGCGTTGGGCAGGTCGAGGCGCTTGACGATCCCGTCGATGATCCGCGTGTTGGCCTGGTGGGCGACGAACGCGGCGATGTCCTTGCCCTCCACGCCGGCCCGGTCGAGCGCGGCCTGGGCGTAGGGGGCGATGGCCGTGGTGGCCCAGCGGAAGACGGCCTGGCCCTCTTGCTTGATGTACGGCCGCCAGCCCTCGATCTTGAGCACGTCGCCCTTCTCCGGCGCCGAGCCCCAGACCACGGGGCCGATGCCCGGCCGCTCGCCGTCGGCGACGGCGCTGACCACGGCCGCGCCCGCGCCGTCGCCGAAGAGCACGGCAGTGGTGCGGTCGGTCCAGTCGACCACGTCGGAGAGCTTCTCGGCCCCGATGACCAGGGCGTTGCGGGCGGCCCCGGCCCGGATCGCGTGGTCCGCGCCGGCCAGGCCGTAGCAGAAGCCGGAGCAGGCGGTGTTGAGGTCGTAGGCCGCCGGCGCGTTGATGCCGAGCTTGGCCGCCACCCGGGTGGCCACGTTCGGGCAGCGGTCGACCGAGCTGCAGGTGGCCACGATGACGGTGTCGATGTCGGCGGCGGTGAGCCCGGAGGCCGCGAGGGCCTTGCCGGCCGCGTTGATCGCCATGTCGGCGACGCTCTCGGCGCCGGCCACGCGCCGCTCGGCGATGCCGACCCGGTCGCGGATCCACGCGTCGTTGGTCTCGATCACCTTGGACAGGTCGTCGTTGGTGACCACCTGGGGCGGCTGGTAGTGGCCGAACGCCAGGATCTTCGATCCGGCGGCCGGAGTGGCCGGGGTCATAGTTGGCCTCCAATGCGGGCGAGCGGCCGGCCGGGGGCGACCGGGTCGTCGTGGTGGGCGAGCCACTCGGTGAGCACGCCGGCGCCGGGCGCGGCCACGTCGACGGGGCCGTGTGCAGTCTGCACGCTCCCGATGACCTGGCCGGCCTCGACACGGTCGCCCTCGGCAAAAGCCGGAGTGAAGGTCCCGGCGCCGGTGGCGACGGCGACGCTGTCCCCGGAGGCGCCGGGTGCGGCAACGGCCGCCGAGCCGTGGCGCGCGATCGCGTCGCGCGCCTTGGCGAGGTCGTCCGGCGTGTTGACGGTGACGATCTCGATGCCCTTGAGCGCCCGCTTGGCCAGGCCGGCCAGGGTGCCGGCCGGGGCGAGCTCGACGATCGCGGTGACGCCGAGGTCGGCGAGGGTCTGCATGCACAGGTCCCACCGCACGGGGGCGGTGACCTGGCGGACCAGGCGCAGCAGCATGGCCGGGCCGTGGCCGACCGGCGTGCCGTCACGGTTGGAGAGCAGGATCTTTTCGGGGGTACCGGCGGTGATGCCCGACGCCACCGCGGCGAGCGCGGCCTCGGCGGGGGCCATGAACGGCGTGTGGAACGCCCCGGCGACCTGCAGCTTGATCACCTTGGCCCGCGCGGGCGGCTCGGCGGCGAACTTCTCCAGCCCCGCGAGCGACCCGGCGGCGACGATCTGGCCGGCCCCGTTGCGGTTGGCCGCGTAGAGCCCGGCGGCGTCGATCGCCGCGACGACCTCGTCGGGCTCGCCGCCGAGCACGGCGCTCATCCCGGTCGGCTCCAGCGCGCAGGCGGCGGCCATCTCGCGGCCGCGCACCCCGGCGAGGGTGACGGCGGCCTCGGGGCTCAGCACGCCGGCCAGGGCCGAGGCGGCGAGCTCGCCGACGCTGTGCCCGGCGACGACCGCGGCGTCGTGCAGCGGCAGGTGCTCGGCGGTCAGCAGCGCGGCCGCGACGAGCAGCGGCTGCGTCTTGGCGGTGTCCTTGATCTCCTCGGCGTCGGCCTCGGTGCCCAGGTGCACCAGGTCGACCCCGGACAGCGCGGACCACCAGCGCAGACGGGCCTCCACGCCGGGCCGGGCGAGCCAGGGGGCCAGGAAGCCGGGCTTCTGCGAGCCTTGGCCGGGAGCGAGTACGGCGAGCACGTCTATGACTGTTCCGGATCCCCTACCGTCCCGCGGTAGCGCGAGACACCAAAGTGAACGACCTCACTTGTAGGAACCCTACAAAAGATCGCGTGGTGTTGTGCCAACAGCACCGCGCCGTTACCCGTCGCGGCCCGTTGTTCACGTCCCGGACAGGATAAACGGGCAAATCACCCCGAGGTGGGCGGGCTCGCCGCGGCCGGGGCGAGCGGGTCCAGCCGGCCGATGGTCAGCGCGATGCGCAGCGCGAAGGCGTCCCGCGGCACCAGCGGGGTGAATCCGGTCACCTCGCCGATGCGCCGCAGCCGGTACCGCACCGTGTTCGGATGCACGAACAGTCCCCGCGCGGCGCTCTCCAGCACCCCGCCGCCGGCGAAGAACGCGTCGAGCGTCTCCAGCAGCTCCCCGCCCGCCCGCACGAGCGCGCCGTAGACCTCCTGCCGCAGCATCCGCCGCGCCTCGGCGTCGCCGGCGAGGGCGCGCTCGGGCAGCAGGTCGGAGGCGGCCACCGGCCGGGGCGCGGCGGGCCAGGCGGGCGCGGCGCGGAAGCCGGCCAGGGCCGCGCGGGCGGACTCGGTCGCCTCGTCCAGCGACGGTACCGCCGGCCCGACCACGACCGGCCCGTCGCCGAACCCGACCAGCAGGCGCTCGGTCGCGGCCATCGGGTCCGCGGCCCCGCCGAGCACGACCACCAGGCGGTCGCCGTGCACGCCGCCCAGGATCTCCACGCCGATGCGGCGGGCGGCGCGGTACACGGTGTGCAGTACCGCCGCCGCCTCCCCACCCGGCGAGCGGCCGACCGCGACCGCCACCGGGGGCGCGTCGGCCCAGCCCAGCGCGGCCGCGCGGCTGGCCAGCACGTCGGAGGAGTCCCCGCGCAGCAGCGCGTCGACGAGCAGGGCCTGCAGCCGGGCGTCCCAGGCGCCGCGGGTCTCGGCCGCCCGGGCGTACACGCGCGCCGCCCCGAAGGCGACCTCCCGGCTGTAGTACAGCACCGCCTCGCGCAGCGCGCTCTCCTGCCCGGGGGCGGCCAGGGGCTTCAGGTGCTCCTCGACGACCTCGATGGTGACCCGGATGAGCTGGACCGTCTGCCCCAGGTTGATCGAGCGGGCCAGGGCGCGCGGTGCGGCGTCGAAGAACTCCTCGGAGTTGTCCGGCGGCGCGGGTCCGTCCTGGTCGCGGTTGCGCAGCCACTCCACCAGCGAGCGCACCCCGGCCTGGGCGACGAGCATCACCCAGGCCCGCTGGTCGGCGGGCAGCTCCCGGAACCACAGCAGCGTCTCGTCCATGCGCGCGACGCTCGCCGTGGCGAGCGCGCCCGCGGCCCGCTCGATCGAGCGGACGCTGTCCTCCAGCGGGCCCGGCGCCGCAGGCGGCCTCGCGTCAAGGCCGCCCAGCACCTCCGGCAGCTCCGGAAGGTCCGGTCCCAGGTCGTTCACCCGCACAGCTTTGCACGGCCGGCTTCACCGGTCCGCGCGAGCCGAAGCCGCCGGCTTCACCAGGCTGCCGTGAGCCGAAGGCGCCGGCTTCGCCGGGCTGCCGTGAGCCGAAGGCGCCGGCTTCGCCGGGCTGCCGTGAGCCGAAGGCGCCGGCTTCGCCGGGCTGCCGTGAGCCGAAGGCGCCGGCTTCGCCGGGCTGCCGTGAGCCGAAGGCGCCGGCTTCACCGGCCCGCCGTGAGCCGAAGCCGCCGGCTTCACCGGGCTGCCGTGAGCCGAAGCCGCCGGGCTCACCGCGCCGCGGCCAGCCAGAGCCGCCCGTACACGCTCGCCGTCCGCCCCGTCGCCCGCAGCCCGTTGGTACCGTCGACGAGCCGCCGCCCCCACGCCGTCAGCCGCCCGGGCCGGTAGCCGGCGACCACGTCGAGGTACTCGTACTGCGGGCTGTTGCCACTCCACGACCAGCCCAGGTACCCGAGCCCGTACGTCTGGCAGAACGCCATGATCGCGTCCTCGTCGGGGTCGCCGTACTCGTGGATCGACGAGAACTCCCCGACGACGATCGGCAGCCGCTGCGCCACGAAGTGCCCGAGGTACGCCGCCACCTTCTCCGCGGTGTCGAACGGCCCGTACATGTGCACGTCGAAGACCACGTTGCGCTGCGGGTCGCTGGCGAACACGGCGTCGGCGTGGTCGTACATCACCCGGAACGCGTCGTTGCCCCAGTTCGGCGCGTCGACCATCAGCGCGTGCGTGAACCCGGCCTTGCGCAGCCGGGCGATCGCGGCCTCGGTGTTGTCGAGCCAGTCCGCGTCCACCGCATGGCCGGACGGCTCGTTGGCGATGTTCAGCACGACGTACGACTCCTGGTGACGCAGCACGTCGCGCAGGGTGAGCCAGTAGTCGACGGCCTCGGTGATGGTCGCCGCGCCCGGCTGGGTGCCGTAGCCCATCGTGTCGTGCACGTCGAGCACGCAGATCAGCCGGGCCGCCTTGCACCGCGACACGATCGACGCGACCTCGCTCGGCCGCGTCGCCGGCCACTCGTGCCCGGTACCCAGCGCCACCCGCACCGCGTTCGCCCCGGTGGCGCGGATGTCGTCGAAGACCGACGCCGGACCGTGCCCGAACGCGTACCCGTGGTTGACCCCGCGCAGCACGAGCGGCTCGCCGCCGGCCTCGGTCAGCCGGCCGCCGGCCACGTGGATGCCGTCGGTCGCGCCGGCCCGCGCCGGGGTGACGTACGCCGCCCCCAGCAAGGCCAGGAGCAGCGCGGGAAACGCCGACCTGACCACCATCCGTTTGACCACGGGTGAGGCGCTACCCGGGCCGGTGCCATCCACCCGTTGTCCGAGGGTGATTCGGCCGCGCGGGGATCGACCGCCCTCCCTGGCGCAAGGTAGCGTGAGGCGCACGCAGCGTGCGAAAAGGGAGTTCCGTGGAGTCCAAGGCAGCCGAGATCGCTGCTGAGCAGCAACATTTCGACCTCGCCCACAAGCACCGCGAACGGGCGCGCGCCGAGCTGGGGGAGACCCCGGACGCCGCCGCCAACGCCGGCGCGGGCCGCTGGCTGGCGGGGTTCCGCCGCGGCCGTCGCGACGCGCTCGCCGGCCCCGACCAGGACGTCGCCTTCGGGCGGGTCGACCAGGCCGACCGGGAGTTCTTCTACATCGGCCGGGAGTCGATCTTCGACGACCAGCGCCAGGTCCTGGTCGTCAACTGGAAGACCCCGATCGGGGAGCTGTTCTACGAGGCGTCGCACGAAGATCCGCGCGGCCTGGCCCGCAAGCGCACCTTCACCACCGAGGCGAACCGGATCCTCGACTTCGAGGACCTGGTCTTCCAGCAGCTGGCCGCGGCGGTCGAGGCCCTCGACGGGCCCGACGCGGCGCTGCTCGGCGAGCTCGACCGCGGCCGCACCGGCGAGATGCACGACATCGTCGCCACGATCCAGGCCGCGCAGTACCAGCTCATCCGCTTCCCGCTCGAACACTGCCTGGTCATCGAGGGCGGCCCCGGCACCGGCAAGACCGCGGTCGCCCTGCACCGGGTCTCCTGGCTGCTCTACAACGAGCAGGACCGCCTCCGCCCGCGCGACGTGCTCGTCGTGGGCCCGCACCCGGCCTTCACGAGGTACATCCGCCGCGTTCTGCCCTCGCTCGGGGACACCGACGTGGAGCAGGTCGACATCGACCAGCTCGGGCCGCCCGTGCAGCGGGGCCGGCAGGAGGAGCCCGCGGCCCACCGGCTCAAGGGCGACTCCCGGATGGCCGGGTTCCTGGCCCGGGCGCTCGAGGCCCGCATCGGCGCGCCCGAGGCGGCCGAGCGGATGCTCTTCGACGGCCGTTTCCTCACCCTCACCGGCGCCGAGGTGGCCGAGGCGGTCGCGGCCGCCCGCCAGTCCGCCGGCCACTACGCGCTGCGCCGCCAGCGACTGCGCGCCCGCCTCGCCGAGCTCGTCCGCGACCGCGGCGGCCCGCTGGAGGCCGAGCGCCTGCCCCCGGTGGAGAACCTGCTGGAGCGGCTGTGGCCGCTGCAGAGCCCGGCCGCGTTCCTGCGCAGCCTGTTCGGCTCCCGCACCCGCCTCGCCGCGGCCGCCGCCGGGCATTTCACGGAGGAGGAGACGCTGCTGCTGTACCGCCGCGGCGCCGACCGCCTCTCCGCGCAGGTCTGGAGCGCGGCCGACGTACCGCTGCTCGACGAGCTCGACGAGCTCGTCAACGGCGCGACCGGCCGCTACCGCCACATCGTGGTGGACGAGGCCCAGGACCTCTCCCCGATGCAGCTGCGCGCGATCGGCCGGCGCTCCGCCAACGGCTCGTTCACCCTGGTCGGCGACCTGGCCCAGTCCACCGGGGCCTGGGCCCGCGACTCCTGGGACGAGGTCACCGGCCACCTGCCGGCGCTGCAGCCGCGGGTGCTGCACAGCCTGCGCTACGGCTATCGCGTGCCCCGCCAGGTGTACGAGCTGGCCGCGATGCTGCTGCCGATCGCCGCGCCCGGCGCCGAGCCGATCCGCGTGGTGCGCGACGGCCCGCAGGACCCCGGCACCCACGTCGTCGAGCCGGTCGAGCGGGCCGGCCGGGTGGCCCAGATCGCCCGCGAGCACCTGGACGCCGGCCGGTTCGTCGGCATCATCTGCCCGGCGGTCCTGCGCGCCGAGCTCGAGTTCGCGCTGCACGCCAACGACCTGCCGTGGGGCCGCGCCGACCAGGGCGAGCTCGACCGGGCGCTCAACCTCGTCTCCCCGCAGGAGGCCAAGGGCCTCGAGTTCGACGCGGTGATCGTGGTCGAGCCGGAGGAGATCGTCGCCGAGGACCCGCGCGGCCACCGGCTGCTCTTCGTCGCCCTCACCCGCACCATCCGCTACCTCGACATCGTGGCCAGCGGCGACACCCTGCCGCTGGAGTCCCCGCGCGACGTCACGAACCGCATCCCGCGCCAGCGCCGCGTCATCGAGCCCGACCCCGACCCGACCGTCGAGCTCTCTTTGCTCGACCGCCTGGCCGAGGACCTGGCCGCGATGGTCGCCGGCGGCTCGCCGCCACCGCTGTGGGACGAGGTGCTCCAGCGCACCGCGGCCCTGCTGGACGAGCGAGCGGGCCGCGACCGGCCGAAGGGCCGCCACAGCCGATGAGCGTCGTGCCCGCCCTGCGCGGCGGCCGCGGCCGACCACCGAAGGGCCGCCACCGCCGATGAGCGTCGTGTCCGTCATCAACTACAAGGGCGGCGTGGGCAAGACCACGATCACCGCGAACATCGGCGCCGAGCTGGCCGCGCGGGGCCGCAAGGTGCTGCTCATCGACCTGGACCCGCAGGCCAGCCTGACGTACTCCTTCTACCGCCCCTCCGACTTCGACGAGCAGCCGACGATCCGCGCCTGGTTCGAGGCGTTCATCGCGACCCGCGCCCCGGAGCCGCTGTTCAAGTACGTGCTGGCCCCGCACGCGGTCAACGCCCTCGTCCAGCCGCTCGGCGGCAACCTGCACCTCATCGCCTCCCAGCTCGGCCTCGTCGACGCCGACCTGGACCTGGCGGCCGGCCTGGGCGGTTCCAGATTCCAGAAGAGCAGTCCGCGGTACCTGCAGGTGTACCGCCTCCTCGCGGACGCCCTCGCGGACCAGTCGTTCAACAAGTACGACACGGTGCTCATCGACTGCCCGCCGAACTTCAACCTCGTGACGCGCACGGCCCTGGTGGCAAGCGACCACGTGGTCGTCCCGGCCCGCCCCGACTACCTGTCGACCCTGGGCATCGACCTGCTGCGCACGCGCCTGTCGGCCCTGGTCGAGGAGTACAACTCGGTCGCCGGCCACCCGATCAACCCCGAGATCGCCGGGGTGGTGTACACCATGGTGCAGTACACCGCGAACGGCCCCTTGAACACGCAGCAGACCTCGGTCCAAGCCACGACGGAGATCGAGATGCCGGTCTTCCGCCAGACGGTCCGCGACAACAAGTCGGCCGTGACGGAGGCGGGCCTGCGCGCCGTCCCGGTGGTGCTGGCACCGCCGGGCACCCCCGCGATCGAGAACCTACGATACGAGTTGCAACAGCTGACGAGCGAGTTCCTGGCGCGCACGAGAACCTGAGCGGAGCTTCCATGACCGACCCGGCCGACCTCGCCCACGAGGTGCTGCTCCGCGTAGCCGCCTTCGTGAAGACCCTCCCGGCCGACCAGCTGGCCGACCTGGCCTCGGGCGCGGCGAAACTGGAGCTGGTCCCGAAGGGCGGCCGCCCCGCCCGGCCCCCGGCGGCGGCTCCGGCCTTGTCGCGCCCGGTGAGCGAGATCGAGTCGATGCTGTCGCAGCTGGAAACCCGCCAGGCCGCGATCCAGTACGTCAACGACCTGAAGCTGACCGTGCCCCAGACCAAGGAACTGGCCAAGGTCCTGGGCGTGGCGGCCCCGGCGAAGTCGACGAAGGCCGCCCTGGTCACCGCGATCGTCGACGCCAAGGTCGGCCGCCGCCTGGACAGCCTGGCCCTGAGTTCCTAGCTCGCCGCCGCTCGCGGTGGGGGAGCTTCGCTCCACCCACACCCCCCTCAAGACCTTCGCCGGCGCCCTCGAATGCCAACAGCGCATCACGCTGGTTGGTTTTGGCGACAGTTCGTCGTAATCTTTACGACAGGTAGTCGCGAAAGAAGGTGGGCACAGTGACTGAGAAGCTGGTTGTCGTGACCGGGGCGTCCACGGGCCTGGGTGCGGCCGTCGCCCGCCGGCTGGCCGGGCCGGGGTACCACGTGCTGGCCGGTGTCCGGCGCGACCGTGACGCCGACGCCATCCGGTCGGCCGGCGTCGAGCCGGTCATCCTCGACATCACCGAGCCCGGGCACGTGGCGGCGCTCGCCGCGCGGGTCGGCGGTGACCCGCGCGCGCTGCACGCGGTCGTCAACAACGCCGGCATCCAGGTGAACGGGCCCGTCGAGGCCCTGCCGATGGAGCAGTGGCGGTGGGTGTTCGAGGTCAACCTCTTCGGCCACGTCGCCGTGACGCAGGCGCTCCTGCCGGCGCTGCTGCGCAGCCGGGGGCGTGTGGTCAACATCAGCTCGATCGGGGGGCGGTTCGCGCTGCCCACCTACGGCGCGTACGCCGGCGCGAAGTTCGCCCTCGAAGCGGTGAGCGACTCGCTGCGGCGGGAGGTCGCGCCGCTGGGCGTGCAGGTGGTCGTGGTCGAGCCCGGCGGCGTGCGCACGGAGATGGCCGGCCGCGGCGTCGCGACGGCGAACCGGCTGGCCGCGCAGATGACGCCGGAGCAGGAGGAGCGCTACGGCGGCCTGGTCCGGGCGATAAACACGATGATGGCCGAGGGCACCGCCTCCGGGCTGACCGCGGACGCCGCCGCCCGCACCGTCGCGAAGGCCGTGACGACCCGCCGGCCGCGCACCCGGTACACCATCGGCCGTGACGCCGCCGTCCTCGTCCGACTGGCCCGGGTGCTGTCCGACCGCGCCCTCGACCGGGTGAGCGCGGCCACCGTAAAGCGGTACCACCCGAAGCCGGCCACCGTGTGACCGGCGGGGGAGGATGACCGGATGCCGCGGATCCGGGGAGCCAGCATCGAGCAGCACCACGAGATGGTGTGGGCCGGCCTCACCGAGGCGATGCGGGAGCTGCTGCTCGAGCGCGACTACGACTCCATCACCATGGGCCACATCGCGGCCCGGGTCGGGCTCGCCCGCAACACGCTGTACAACTACGCGCGCGACAAGAGCGCGCTCGTCCTCGCGCTGAACCAGCGGGGCGGCCGGGCCGCGGTCGAGCGGGTGGCCGCGATCGCCGCGCGCCGCGACGACCCGGCCCCGGCGCGGATGCGGGAGATCGTCGCCGTGGTCCTGGAGGCGTTCACCGACCGTACGCTGCAGCTGATGTTCCGGCCGGGTGCCGAGATGCCGAAGGGGCCGGACAACCCGTTCCTCGCGATCGTGGTCGAGGTCGAGAACGTCGTGCGGGACGGCATCGCCCGCGGCGAGTTCCGCGACGTCGGCGACGTGCAGCTCGCGGTGGAGCTGCTGTCCGGCGTGATGCGCGCGGGCGCGGAGCGCATCGGCCGGGACCCGGACGCCTTCGCGGCGACGGCCCGCGCGGCGCGGGAGATGGTCCTCGGGTCGCTGGCGCCCCCGGATCAGGCGGCGACGGGGAACCGGATCTGATCCGGCCGGCTCAGGCGGCGGCCGGCCGGATCTGATCCGACCGGCTCAGGCGGCGGCCGGCCGGACCTGATCCGGCCGGCTCAGCGGCGGGAAGGCGCCGGCCTCGTGCAGGGCCGCGAGCACTTCGGCCGAGGCCGAGTGGACCAGGGCCTCACACATCGGGGTGTACCCGCGCCGGCTCCGGGCGTTCACGTCGAGGCCCGCGGCCAGCAGGCGCGGCAGGAGCTCGGGATGCTCGAACTGGTGGATGCGGTGCAGCAGGGTCCGGCCCTTGGCGTCGCGCAGGTGCGGGTCCAGGCCCGCGTCCAGCAGCGCGAGCACCACCCGGCCGCCGCCGTGCTCCATGTGCCGCCACAGCTCGGCGCGGTACTCCCGCAGCCGCCTCGGCATATTGCCGGCCCCGCCGTGCCAGATGCGCTCGGCCTCGACGCAGCCGCCGACGGCCCCGCCGAGGGCACGCATCGTCGCCTCGCGCCGCCGCTCGTCGTCGGTGTGGGGGTGCAGCAGCTCGAGGTGGCCGGCCCGCAGCGCGATCCAGTGCCAGTCGCGGCCACAGCGGACCCGGACCCGCTCCTCGCCGGCGAAGCCGCCGGGCAGCAGGGACCGCGCGAGGCCGCCGGGCAGGGACCGCGCGAGGCCGCCGGGCAGGGACCGCGCGAGGCCGCCGGGCAGGGACCGCGCGAGGCCGCCGGCGGCGCCGGGGAACAGCGCGTCGCGTACCAGCGGATGCAGCTCGGCCGCGTCGATCCGCCCGTGCCGCACCAGCTCCGCGTCGACCGGCCCGCGCAGCAGTTCCGGATGCAGGCACGGCTCCGCGCCCGGAGCCCGCGCGCCGGTCGTGTCGCGGGTGACCCGCAGGCGGTCCGCGGCCACCTCGAGGCGCAGATGCCAGTCGCGCCTCCCGGAAGCCCGCTGAAACTGTACCGTCCGCAGCGCCCACGACTCCCGCCCGAACTGGGCGGCCAGGCGCCGCACCTCGCGCGCCGCGAGCCACGGGTCCGCCGGGCCCAGCATCTCCATCCCGGGCAGCCCCCACGAGTCGATGACCGCCTCGTCGACGGTCCACCCGGCCGCGGTCCACGCCTCGACCGCCCCGAGACCGTGGATCTCCGGCTCGGCCCGCAGCTCGCCGGCCCGCCGGGCATCCCAAAAATGCGGCGGCAGCGGTACCACCAGCCCCTCGGCCAGGTCGCCCGCGCGCCCGGCGTGCAGGGTGAGCCGCTGCGACCCCGTCGACCAGTCCGGCGAGCGGATCTCGAGTACGACGGTGTCCGCGCCGACCGGGCCGTCGGGCGCCAGCACGTACCGCAGCCCGGCCGCGAGCGTCGCCGAACCACCCCGCGAGCGGGGCAGGTGCCAGCGCAGCAGATCGGGCGCGAACCCGGCGAGCAGCTCGGCGGCCTCCGGCCCGGGCTCGCCGAACGCGACAGTGACGCGGGCGGCGGCACAGGCGGCGCGCCAGTCGCCGCGCTCACGGGCCGCGGTGCACTCGGCGATCATCCAGCCGGGAACTGCGTACCGGCGGACCAGCCGCCAGTGGTCCAGCTCCGCGAACGGTCCGCCAGCCACCCGTGCCACACCCCCCGAGCCAGGCCTGAGCGGCGAAGCCGACCGGACTCGAACCGGCGTCCTCCTGCGTGATGTCAAGGCGCGACGACCTCTGCGCTACGACTTCGCCGCGCGGATGATACGCGAGCCGCCTATCGCGCGGCGGGCCCGAGCCCTCGCTGCGTGTGAGCCGGCTACTCCGCGGCGTGCGGGCCGAGCGCCGAGCGGCGTGCGGGCCGAGCGGGCCGAGCGGCGTGCGGCGTGCGGGCCGAGCGGGCCGAGCGGCGTGCGGCGTGCGGGCCGAGCGGCGTGCGGGCCGAGCGGCGTGCGGCGTGCGGCGTGCGGGCCGAGCGGCGTGCGGCGTGCGGGCCGAGCGGCGTGCGGCGTGCGGGCCGAGCGGCGTGCGGCGTGCGGGCCGAGCGGCGTGCGGGCCGAGCGGCGTGCGGCGTGCGGCGTGCGGCGTGCGGCGTGCGGCGTGCGGCGTGCGGCGTGCGGCGTGCGGCGTGCGGCGTGCGGGCCGAGCGGCGTGCGGGCCGAGCGGCGTGCGGGCCGAGCGGCGTGCGGGCCGAGCGGCGTGCGGGCCGAGCGGCGTGCGGGCCGGCTACTCCGCGGCGGGGCGGATCGGCAGCAGCGTCCGGCTGCGGCCCGGGCGCGGGTACGCCTCCGCGGCGGCCGCGAGCCTCGCCGCATGCTCGCGCTGGCGCTGCCAGTGGCCGTACAGCGCGCCCTGCTGCGAGAGCCGGTCCACCGCCCGGATCGTCTCGGGGTCGACGTCGCCGGGCGCCGCGTCGCGCCACGGCGTGCCCGGCAGCGGCATGAACGTGTGCGCGTGGATGCGCGCACCGAGCGAGGCCAGCTCCGTAGCGAGCTTGAGCGAGGCGTCGACGTCCTCCTGATCCTCGCCGGGCATGCCGAAGATCATGTCCACGTTGATCCGGAAGCCTTCCTCGATGCCGAGCCGGGCCGCCCGCCTGACCTCCTCGACCCCGTGCCCCCGCTTCGCCGCCTCGAGCACCCGGTCGGACCCGGACTGCGCCCCGACGATGATGTTGTTGTTCGCGCAGTACTTCTTGACGAGCCGCAAAGCAGAACGGCTGACGTGCTCGGGCCGGATCTCGCTGGGGAACGAGCCGAAGAAGACGCGCCCGTTCGGCCCGATCCCCTCCTTGCACGACGCGAGCAGCTCCTCGACGGCGTCGAGGTTCGGCGACTCGTCCTGGCTGCCGTACGACAGCGCGGTCGGCGTGATGAACCGGACGTCACGCAGGCCGCGCTCGCGCATCTGGTCGACGTGCCAGCGCACGTTCTCCACACTGCGATGCCGGAACCGCGCCGAGAACATGAACGGCGTCTGGCAGAACCGGCACGAGAACGCGCAGCCGCGCGTGATTTCGAGGGCGTTGAAGCGCTGCCAGCGCAGCGAGAAGCCGCGGAAGCGGTCCAGCGGCAGCCGTTCCGGCCGCCCGGTCTTGACCACGTTGCCGGCGGCGTCGCGGTACGCCAGGCCGGTCACGCCGGTCGGCTCGCCACCGGCGTCGACGAGCTTGAGCAGCGTGGTCTCGCCCTCGCCGATGGCGGCGACGTCCCAGCCGGCGTCGAGGGTCTGGACGGGTTCGGCGGTGGCGTGCACCCCGCCGGCGACGTGCAGAGCGCCCGGCGCCGCGGCCTTGATGGTGGTGAGCTCGGCCGCGAGGGCCTCGGCGTCGGGGGAGTAGAACGACCACAGTACGAGCACCCGTTTGGCCCGCCCCAGCGAGGAGACGATCGCGTCGATCGTGGCCGAAGGCGACTCGGCGAAGACGACCTCGTACGCCGTGGCGGTCTCGTGCTGCTCCAGCGCGCCGAGCAGCACGTGGAAGCCGTACGTGACGGCCTTGCGGTACCGCAGCACCAGGATGAGGTCGAGGGAGCTCACCAGCCCATCCTGCCAGCCCCCGGGTCAGGTGTAGGAGATGGCCGGGGGGCGGTCGCCGCGCAGGGCCCGCCCGATGAACTCGAAGAACCGGTCGGCCTCCGAGCCGAAGGGGTTGTCCGCGACCATGTACGTCCAGGTGGACGACGGGCGGCGCAGGCCCAGGTCGGCGAGGGTCGCGGCGTCCTCGGACGCGGCCGCGAGGGTGTCCCGGGTGGCGGCGGCGGCCTCGTGGGCGAGGGTGCGGAAGTCGTCGGTGGCGATGAGGTTGAACTCCTCCAGGGGGTCCTGCCGCCCGAGTACCCGCAGGTGGATGCCCTCGCGGAGCTCGGCCAGGAGGTTCAGGTGGCGGGCCCAGGCGCGGTCCAGGTGGTACAGCGCCACCTCGACCGCCAGGGAGCGCCGGGCCGGGCGGGTCCACCGGCGCGGTTCGTCGGAGCCCGCGGGCCAGATGCGGGTCAGGTAGTCCTCGAGCGCGGCCGGGTCGGCCAGGAGCGCCTCGCGGGTGGTGAGCACGAGCCGGCGGTGCTGGTCGGTGGCCGTGTGGTAGCGGCGGGTGGTGCGGTGCAACTGCAGGAGCTTGCCCTCGGCGACGCGCTGGGCGTGCTCGTACACCTGGCGGAACCTCTTGTCGTTGATCCGGCCGTCCGGGTCCACCGAGCGCGGGTCGAGGCCGATGATCAGGTGCTCGGTCACCACGTCGTCGTCGAGGCTGGTGTAGAACACGGAACGGCCCGGGTCGCCCTGCCGGCCCGCGCGGCCGCGGAGCTGGTGGTCGAGGCGGGCGCTGTCGTACCGCCCGAGGCCGAGCACGAGCAGCCCGCCCGCCTCGGCGGCCCGTGGCCCGAGCCGGATGTCGACGCCGCGGCCGGCCATCTGGGTGGACACGGTGACCGCCCCGTGCTCCCCGGCGCGGGCGATGATCTCCGCTTCGGCGGCGTCGTTCTTGGCGTTGAGCACGACCGCGGCGACGCCGCGGGCGGCCAGGAGCCCGGCGAAGCGCTCGGAGTCGGCGACGCTCGCCGTGCCGATGAGCACGGGCTGCCCGGCCTCGTGCGCGGCCTGCACCCGGCCGGCCGCGGCGGCGTCGCGCCGCTCGGCGGTCAGGTACAGCCGGTCGCGCTCGTCGACGCGGATGCCGGGCCGGTTGGTCGGGATCGTTCCGGTGCGCAGGTGCAGGTCCTCCGCCAGGCGTTCGGACGCCTCCAGCGCGGTGCCGCTCATCCCGGTGACGACGCGGTAGCCGCGGGCCACGGTCTCGACAAGCATCTGGTCGAGCACCTCGGCCTGCGCGGTCACCGCGATGCCCTCCTTGCGCTCGATCGCCGCGTGCAGGCCGTCGGGCCACCGCTGACGGTCGGCGACCCGGCCGCGGGCGTCGTTGATCAGACGCACCTGACCGTCGGCCACGATGTAATGCACGTCGCGGTGTACCAGTGCCTGCGCGTGCAACGCCACATGCGCGGCGGTCAGCAGGCCCACCTGGTCCTCGGCGTACAGGTCGTCGACGCCGAAGTGCTCCTCCAGCGCCCGGATGCCCGCCTCGAGCAGTGACACGTTGCGCCCCTCGCCGTCGACCTCGTACTCGACGCCCGCCGTCATCGCCGCCACCACCCCGGCCAGCGGGGCACCCTCCGGCCGCGGTTCGGCGTCGCCGGCGAGCACCAGCGGGACCATCGCGTCGTCGAGCAGCACCGCGTCGATCTCGTCGATCACCGCCGCGTCCAGCTCCGGCACCAGCCGCTGCGCATCGGCCGGCCGTTGCCGGTCCCGGAGCAGGTCGAACCCCACCTGGTGCACGGTCGCGTAGACCACGTCGCTGCGGTACGCCGCGTGCCGCGCGGCATGGTCCATGCCGTCGACCACCGCCGCGCACGACAGGCCGAACGCCGCGAACAGCGGCGCCCCCGCGCGGGCATCCCGGCCGGCCAGGTAGTCGTTGGCCGAGAGCACGTGCACCCGCCGGCCGGTCGCGGCCAGCCCGGCCGCGACGAGGAACCCCACCAGCGTCTTGCCCTCGCCGGTCGCCATGTCCACCACACGCTCGCGGAGCATGCTCACCGCCGCCGACAGCTGCACCCCGAACGGCTCGAGCCCCAGCCGGCGGCGCGCGACCTCGCTCGCCACCGCGAGCAGGCCGACCAGGTCGCCGTCGTCGGCGAGGTCCGCCGTCGCCGCCGACCGGGCGCGTTCGAGCAGCGCCTCCTCGCCGAGCCCGGGCAGCGCCGCCCGTTCGCGCCGGACGGCCTCGACCAACGGGTCGAACCGGCGCAGGTTCGCCGTTCCCGGCTCCTGCCGGAACCGCCGCACCAGTACAAAGGCCCGCCGCCACGACGACGGGTCACGCAACTGCTCCAGCCGGCCCATGACCCCAGGCTAGCCCGGCAGCGACGGCCGTCTACCGGTCCTCGAGCCAGACGACGATGCCGGTCAGGCCGGTGAGGACCGCGGCGGCGCCGGCCCGGATCGCCGCGTCGCAGCGCTGGGCCGTGAAGGACGCCGCGTCATACGTCGAGGAGGCCCCCAGACCCTCCCCGCGGAACGACGCCCCGGCCCAGTCGACCGCCGTCACGTTGTGGGTCGGCTCGGCGAGCTCGGCGCCCACCACGAGGAACGGCTGCGACAGGTGGCTCGCGGTGATGACGGCCAGCGGGTCGACGAGCTCGTTGCCGGCACTCACGACGAGGTCCGGGTGCATGTCGACGGCCCTGACGATGTCCGGGACCGGGTCGGCGCCCACGGTCACCGTGCGCAGGTCCGCGTGCGCGGCCGCGGCCCACCCCCGCACCGCGGTGACCAGCGCCGTCGTCGGTCCGTCGGTGCCCTTGGTCAGCAGGACCACGCGGTAGCCGCGCGCCGGCTGCACGCCGTCCCACGAGCCGGGGACCGGCGTTATCGTGCCCTCCGGGGTCGGCGGCGCGGACGGGTCGACGAAGCCGGGGCCGAGGGTGCCGACCGGCGACGGCATGGGCCGGGGCTCGGCCCAGCCGTCGGTCCCGGCTCCGCAGCCGGACAGCAGCAGGGCGACCGCCAGGCCGGCCACGAGGCGTCTCACGACACGGAATACCAGCAGACGACCGGCAACCCATTCAACCGGTCGGAGAAGACGTTCTTGATCGGTTCGCCCGGGAAGGGGCCGGAGTTCACCTACGCCCTGCAACGTGACGCCGCGTGTCCCGCCTTGCCGTCGTGGGTTTCGCCGCCGCGCTGGTCGCCCTGCTCTGGAGCGGCCCGGCCGGCGCGCACGGGTTCTCCTCCACGGTGTACGCCGGCGTGACGGCCGCACCGCACGGCGTGCACACGCGGCTGCAGCTCGAGTACGACCTCCTCGTCGTCTCCACCGCCGACGCCGGGCACGACGACGCGCTGTTCCGGGCGGGCACCGCCGCGTTCGAGGCCGGCGACGTCCCGGCCATGGCGGCGGCCCTGAACGCGCACGCGGAGCCGGCCGGCCGGTACGTGACCGAGCGCTTCACCGTTCAGGGCTGCACCGCGGCCCCGGCGCCCGCCTTCACCATGGGCGAGCAGGAGGGCGTGCCGTACGCGACGCTCGAGGTCGACTGGGCGTGCCCGCCGGCGAGCAGCCACACCGTGCGCAGCGCCCTGTTCCCGGACGGCGAGGGCTACGTCAAGGACGTCAAGACGATCGTCACGTACGACCTGGACGGCAAGCGTGGCAGCGCCGCCCTGGACGGGCAGCACCCCGCGTTCGACACGAGCCAGGCCTGGTACCAACGGTTCTGGGAGTTCTTCCGCCTCGGCGCCGAGCATCTGCTCACCGGCGTCGACCACATCCTGTTCCTGCTCGCCCTCATCGCCGGCTCCCGGCGCCTGCGCGACATCGTCCTGGCCGCCACGAGCTTCACCCTGGCGCACTCGGTGACCTTCATGCTGGCCGCGCTCGGCCTGGTGGCGGTGCCGGCGGGCGTCGTGGAGCCGGTCATCGCCCTGTCCATCGCCGTGGTGGCCGCGATGAGCGCGGTGAACAAGGAGGTGACCGGCCGGGCCCGGCTCGCCGTCGTGTTCTGTTTCGGCCTCGTCCACGGTCTGGGATTCGCCGGCGCGCTGGGCATCGACGAGCCGTTCTCGTGGACGCTGCTGTGGTCGCTGCTGGTGTTCAACGTCGGCATCGAGGCCGTGCAGCTCGGGCTGATCGGGCTCACCTTCCCGCTGCTGCTCCGGTTGCGCCGCAAAGCCCCCATAACCGGGCGTTGGGTGACGGGGGCCATCGCCGCGGGCGTCGCGGCCATGGGGCTGGTGTGGTTCTTCCAGCGCCTCTAAATGGGCGTCCGGCTCGCGTTCACGAGGGGTTCATGAGCCGGCGAAAGCGTGGTCACGCTTTTCCCCTACCCCCATCGGAAAAGGAAAAATATCCGATGAACCACCGCACCTCCCGCGTGGCCGCCGCGGCCACCGCGGCGCTCCTGGGCCTGGCCATGGCCCTCGGCTCCGGCGGTTCCCCCGCCGCGGCCGCGGACCCGGCCACGCTCACGGGCGTCATCCTCGGCGTCGGCGCCAACGAGTCCCAGCGGATCGTGACCTGGTACTCCTCGGCCGACACCGCACAGCAGGTCCAGCTGGCCCCGACGGCGGCGCTCACGTCCGGCGAGTTCCCCGCCTCGGCCGCCACCTTCGCGGCCATCGGCGGGGCGAACATCGCCACCAGTGGCGGCTTCAACCGCCACGCCGTCCTGACCGGCCTGCAGGAGAACACCCAGTACTCCTACCGGGTCGGCGGCGACGGCAACTGGTCGCCGGCGTACGCCTTCAAGACGCAGGACTTCGAGGGCGACTACGACTTCCTGTTCTACGGCGACCCGCAGATCGGCTCGTCCGGCGACGTCGCGAAGGACGCGGCCGGCTGGCGCGACACCCTCGACGTCTCCCTGACCGCCAACCCGAACGCCGAGCTGCTGGTCTCCGGCGGCGACCAGGTCGAGACGGCCAACACCGAGCCGCAGTGGGACGCGTTCCTGTCCTCGGACAAGCTGCGGCAGTACCCGTGGGCCGCGACCATCGGCAACCACGACGTCGGCGGCAAGGCCTACGAGCAGCACCTGTTCACGCCGAACACGGACCGCTCGAACGCCCTCTACGCCAACGGCAACCCGGCGTCGAACACGTCCGGCGGCGACTACTGGTACATCTACAAGGACGTGCTGTTCATCGACCTGAACAGCAACTCCTACGCCACCACCTCGGGCGGCGGCGGCGACGCGGCACACATCGCGTACGTCACCGACGTCATCAACCAGCACGGCGCCGAGGCCAAGTGGAAGGTGCTCGTCTACCACCACTCGATCTACTCGCCGGCCGACCACGCCAAGGACGGGGACAACAAGACGCGCCGGGTGGACTTCCCGACCGTCTTCTCGAACCTCGGCGTCGATCTGGTGCTGCAGGGGCACGACCACTCCTACTCCCGCAGCTACGAGATCAAGAACGGCGCGAAGGCGAACCCGGACGAGCAGCCCGGCGCGGCCGACGTGTACCCGGGCCCGGGCGGCGTCATCTACGTCACCGGCAACTCGGCGTCGGGGTCGAAGTACTACGACATCACGGCCCCCGACAACAGCGGCACCAGCGGCGCGGGCAACGGCGCCGACCCGCTGAACCCGAACGACTACTGGTACAACTCGGTCCAGAACCAGGAGCACGTCCGCTCCTACGTGAAGGTCGAGGTCCGCGGCGACAAGCTCGTCGTGCAGAACCTCCGCAGCGGCACCTGCGCCGCCCCGAACGCGGCGGTCGAGCTCGGCAAGGTGTCCTGGTGCAACAACACGCCGGCCGGCCAGCCGGTGGGCTCGGTCGTCGACAAGGTCACGGTCCACCCGTACCACGGCGACGGCCAGCAGCTGCAGGTCAACGTGCCCAACGCGGCCCCCGGCGAGTTCGGCTGGACCATCGACGGCTACAACGGCCTGGTCAACCTGGGCACCGCGCAGGAGCACAACGGCGAGTACTTCGCCGCGAACGGCAACCTGAACCCGATCGTCGTGTCCGACACGCGCCGCACCCAGGCGCCGTGGACCGTCTCGGCCAGCGTCAGCGACTTCCGTGACGCGAACAAGACGTTCCCCGGCTCGTACCTGGGCTGGACGCCGAAGATCCTGGCCCCCGGCGCGGGCGCCCAGGCCGGCGCCCCGGTCGCGACGGCGTACGACGACCACGGCCAGGGCCTGGCCGTCTCGCGCCAGCTGGGCTACGCCGAGCAGGGCCACCCGAAGGGCACCGCCCAGCTCGGAGCCGGGCTCGACCTGAAGATCCCGGGTGACGTCGAGAAGGGCGAGTACCGCGCCACGCTCACCATCACCGCACTGAGCAGCTGAGAACCGTCGGGGCGGGCCCCGGCCCGCCCCGACCTCCCCGACAGACGAGGTACGCCATGCGCTTCCGAACCATCGCCATCGCCCTCGGGCTGCTCGCCGCCGCCGGGGTCGCGGCCCCCGCGCACGCGGAGGAGGGCGACGTCGCCTGGACCGTGCGGACGGCCTCGAACACCTACGGCGCCGAGCGCTCCAGCTACAGCTACGCGGTCAACCCCGGCGGCCAGGTCAAGGACGCCATGGTGGTGGCCAACCGGGGCAAGGCGCCGCTGAGCCTGGCCGTGTACCCCGGCGACGGCTTCACCACCGGCACCGGCCAGCTCGACCTGCTCACCAAGGACAAGCCCTCGATCGGCATCGGCGCCTGGCTGCACGCCGGCAACGCCACCGTGACCGTCGCGCCGGGCCAGACCGCCGAGGTCCCGTTCACGCTGGACGTGCCGGGCAACGCGACGCCGGGCGACTACGCGGGCGGCATCGTCACCGCGCTCGCCCAGCCGGACTCGGCCCAGGGCATCAACGTCGAGCGGCGTCTCGGCATCGCCGTCAAGCTGCGCGTCGGCGGCGCGCTGCACCCGGCCCTCGCGGTGGAGAACCTGACCGTGGACTTCGACGGCGGCGACGCCACGGTCACGTACACCATCCACAACACCGGCAACGCGATACTCTCCGCGGACCAGGACGTCTCGGTGGCCGGCCCGTTCGGGCTCCTGCGCACCGGCGCGGGCACGGTGAAGGCCCCGCCGCAGCTGCTGCCCGGCGAGACGTGGCAGATGACGGTCCCCGTGCACGGCGTGCCCCGCGCCGGCTGGCTCACCGCCCGCGCCTCGCTCACGCCGCGCCTGACCGACGCGTCCGGCTCCACCACGTCGCTGCCGGCCGTCCACGCCGAGGCGCGCACGGTGGCCCTGCCGTGGCTGTGGCTGGCCGGGCTCGTCGCGCTGATCGGGATCCTCTTCCTGGTTCGGTATCTCCGGCGGCGCACCAAGGCCCGCCAGGACGCCCGCGTGCGCGAGGCGGTCGACAAGGCGCTTCAGGCCGGCGGCGTCACCGCGTAGACCGCGGCCGAGCGGGGGGAGCGGGTGCCGAGCAGGCCACGGGCATAGACCGCGAAGGTGTACTCCGTCGAGCCCCGCAGGCCACGCAGGGTCACCTCGGGCCGGGCGGTCGCCGCGACGCGGGACTCGCTCGCGCCGTTGACGGCCACGACGATGTAGGTCGTGCCCGGGGACCGGCGCGGCCACGTCAGGTGCACGCTGTTCGCGGTGACGTTCGCGACCTTGAGCGAGGCTCCCGCGGTACCGTTGCGGAAGGTCGTCGCTTCTCGAGTGTCAGTCGAAATGCCGTTCGGACCCGTGAGGAACCGCTCGCCCCAGGCCGTGCGGCTCGTCGGGTCGAAGTTGTGGACCAGGTCCAGGTAGCTGTAGGGCGTGTCGTTGCCGCTCCAGGACCAGCCGAAGTACCCCACCGAGTGCCCCTCGGCGTAGGCCATGATGGCGTCCTCGTCGGGGTCGCCCCACTCGTGCTCGCCGGAGAACTCGCCGATCACGACCGGCAGGCGGCGCTTGGTGAACGAGCCCAGGTACGCGTTGACCTTCGCCGCGTTGTCGAACTCGCCGTACATGTGGATGTCGAACGCCGTGTTGCCCGTCGGGTCGGCGGCGCGCACCTTCTCGGCGTTGTCGCGCATCACGAACGCCTCGTCCTGGCCCCAGCCGGGCGCGTCGACCAGGAGCGTGTGCCGGAACCCGGCCGCGCGCAGGGCCCGGACCGCATCCGACGTCTGCTGTACCCACGGCCACTCCCCGCCGACGCCGAACGGCTCGTTGGCCACGTTGACGATGATGTGGTCCTCCTGGCCGGCGAGCACGGTGCGCAGCGAGGTCCAGAACGCCACCGCGTCGGCGATCGTCGCGGCCTTCTTGTCCTGGCCGAAGCCGGACGTGTCGTGCGCGTCCAGGATGCAGACCAGCCGCTCCTGCCGGCAGAGGTTGACGATCGTGCGCACCTCTTCCGGTTTGGTACGGCGGAACTGGTGGCCCATCCCGAGCGGCACCCGCACCGCGTTGGCGCCCGCGGCCTTGATCGCCGCGAAGGAGCCGTTCTTGTCCGGGTACCAGATGAAGTCGTGGTTGACCCCGCGCAGCACCAGGTCGCTGCCGTTCGCCTCGACCAGGCGGCCGTTGCGGACCTCGATGCCGTTGGCGGCCTCCGCGGCCTGCGCGGGGGCCTTCAGCAGTACCGCGGAAGCGACGAACAGCAGCAGGACCAGCACGCTCCTCATAGAAGCGGCGGCTACCCGGGCCGCGGCGGGTCTATCTCGCGGCCGGGGTGAACCGGTCGCCGTTCGGCGGCGCCGGCCCATCCTCGCCCCGCTCCAGGGCGTCGGCCACGGCCACCTCGACGACCCGTTCCAGTACCGCGGCCAGCATGCCCAGGGTCTCGTCGTCGAGGCGGTCCAGGAGCCGCCGCTGCGCCTTCGCCCCGCCGTCCATGATCTCGGTGAGGATCTCGCGCCCGGCGGCCGCGAGATGGATGCGGCGGATGCGGCGGTCCTGCTGATCCTCGGTGCGCGTGACGTAACCGTGCGCCACGAGCCGGTCGACGATGCCGGACAGCGTGGCCAGGCTCACACCGAGGCGGCGGGTGAGCTCGGCGGAGGCGATGCCGTCGTGCCGGGACAGCAGCATTAGCACCTTGAGCTGCTGCATCGTGAGGTTAACTGAGAGCAGCGGGTTGGTCCGGTCGTAGGCGAGCAGGGCGCGCATCCGTTCGTCGGAGGCGGCGACGCGAAGCAGAAGCGCTTCCCTGTGAGTGTTCACAGGAACGTTTTACCCCCTGGACAAACTTTGCGCGAGGCGAACCGTTAGCATCACACGAACTAACGTATGTCTAGCCGATCGGAAGAAGACTCCAGACATGTCGTTCCTCGCCCGGCTCAGTTTGGCGAACCGGGGGCTGGTCGCGATCATCGCGATCGTCGTCCTGGGCTTCGGCGCCATTGCCATCCCGAAGTTGAAGCAACAGCTCATTCCCTCGATCGACTTCCCGGCCGCCTTCGTGGTCGCGTCCTACCCGGGCGTGTCGCCGGACATCGTCGAGCAGCAGGTCACCGAACCGATCGAGAGCGCGCTGCAGGGCGTGCCCGGCCTGAACGACATCACCTCCACCAGCCGCGAGGGCGTGGCCACGGTGCAGGTGTCGTTCGAGTACGGCTCGTCGATCGACGACATCACCAACAAGATGAACACGGCCCTCGCGCGCATCCGCACGCAGCTGCCGTCGACCGTCGACCCGCAGGTCATCGCGGGCTCGACCGACGACCTGCCGGCCGTCACGCTCGCCGCGTCCCGCTCGGGTGACCAGATCGCGTTCGCGCAGCAGCTCAACCAGGTCGTCGTGCCGGAGCTGCAGGGCATCGAGGGCGTACGCCAGGTCGAGGTGACCGGCGCCGAGACGCAGAACGTGCTCATCACGCTCAACCCGGCGAAGGCCTTCCCGGCCGGGGTCAACGCGCAGACGCTGACCGCCGCGCTCAAGTCGAACGGCGTGTCCTTCCCCGCCGGTACCCTGACCGAGGGCGACAAGTCCCTCGCGGTCCAGGTCGGCGGCACCCTGACCACGCTCGACGAGCTCAAGAACCTCAACGTCACGCCGACCGCGAAGCTCGGCGACGTGGCCACGGTCGAGCTCAAGACGGTCGAGGCGACCTCGATCACGCGGACCAACGGCAAGCCCAGCCTCGGCATCTCGGTCACGGCCTCGCCCGACGGCAACGCCGTGAAGATCTCCGACGCGGTCCGCGGCAAGCTCGCCGACCTCGAGAAGTCGCTCGGCGGCGACACGAAGATCACGGCGGTCTTCGACCAGGCGCCGTTCGTCAAGTCCTCCATCAAGAGCCTGTCCACCGAGGGCGCGCTCGGCCTGCTCTTCGCCGTCCTGGTGATCCTGATCTTCCTGGTGTCGCTGCGCTCGACGCTCGTCACCGCGGTGTCGATCCCGCTGTCGGTCGTCGTCGCGCTCATCGGCCTGTGGGTCGGCGACTACTCGCTCAACCTGCTCACCCTGGGCGCGCTCACCATCGCCGTCGGCCGGGTGGTCGACGACTCGATCGTGGTGCTCGAGAACATCAAACGACATCTGGAGTACGGCGAGGAGAAGGTCCACGCCATCCTCACCGGCGTCAAGGAGGTGACCGGCGCGGTCGTCGCCTCGACGCTGACCACCGTCGCCGTGTTCCTGCCGATCGGCCTCGTGGGCGGCCTGGCCGGCGAGCTGTTCCGGCCGTTCGCGGTCACCATCGCCGTGGCCCTGCTCGCGTCGCTGTTCGTGGCCCTGACCGTGGTACCGGTGCTCGCGTACTGGTTCCTGCGCCGGCCCAAGGCCCTCGGCGCCGAGGAGCGCGAGGCCGTCGAGGCCAAGGCGCTGGAGAAGGAGCGGCGCAGCCCGCTGCAGCGCGCGTACGTGCCGCTCATCTCGCTGGTCACGCGGAGCCGTTTGTCGAGGTGGGTCACCGTCGGTGTCAGCATCCTGGTGTTCATCGGCACGATGGGCCTCGCCACGATGCTGAAGACGAACTTCATCGACCAGTCCGGGCAGACCGAGTTCTCCATCTCGCAGGAGCTGCCGCTCGGCTCCAGCCTGGCCACCACCGACGCGGCGGCCAAGAAGATCGAGGACCTGCTCGGGGCGCGCAGTGACATCGAGGCGTACCAGGCCACGATCGGCGCCTCGGCCGGCTTCGGCTTCGCGGGTGCCCAGTCGGGCAACACGGCCAACTTCTCGGTCACCGCGAAGGACGGCACCGACGTCAACAAGACCATCGACGAGCTGCGCACGCAGGTCACGGCGGCCGGCGAGAGCCTCGGCACGGTGAAGATCACCGCCGGCGGCGGCGACTCCGGCAACCAGCTCGAGGTCATCGTCAAGGCCAACAGCGCCGACGACCTCGCCAAGGGCGCCGGCCTCGTCGAGCAGGCGATGAAGGGCGTCAAGGACAAGAAGACCGGCGAGCTCGAGATCTCCGACGTCGAGAGCAACCTCGCCGCGAGCAACCCGCGCATCGACGTGAAGGTCAAGCGCGACCAGGCCGCCAAGTACGGCCTGAACGACGCGGCGGTCGGCGGGATCGTCTCCGCGGCGTACCGCGGCCAGACCCTCACCCAGATGACGATCGACGGCTCGCAGCGCGACCTGGTGCTGCGCTCCGGCCCGGCCCCGGCCTCGCTGGACCAGCTCAAGGCCCTGCAGATCCCGGTCGCGGGCAACCCGCCGTTCGTGCGCCTCGACCAGATCGCCGACGTCGCCCAGGACGCGGGCCCGGTCGCGATCACGCGCATCGACGGCAACCGCAGCGCCTCGGTCACCGGCCGTGCCCCGAGCGACAACCTCGGCAACGCCTCGGCCGACCTGCAGAAGGCGCTCGACGGCCTGACCCTCCCGGCCGGCGTGACCGTGTCCCTGGGCGGCGCGAGCCAGCAGCAGGCCGACACCTTCGGCCAGCTGGGCCTGGCCATGCTGGCCGCGATCGCGATCGTCTTCATCATCATGGTGGCGACGTTCCGCAGCGTGGCCCAGCCGCTGATCCTGCTGGTGTCCATCCCGTTCGCGGCGACGGGCGCGATCATCCTGCTGCTCGCCACGAACACCCCGCTGGGCCTGCCCGCCATGATCGGCGTGCTCATGCTCATCGGCATCGTGGTGACCAACGCCATCGTGCTCATGGACCTGATCAACCAGTACCAGGAATCCGGAATGCACGTGCGCGAGGCGGTAATCGAGGGCGGCCGGCGCCGCCTGCGCCCGATCCTCATGACCGCGGTGGCGACGATCTGCGCCCTGCTGCCCATGGCGGTCGGCCTCACGGGGGAGGGCGGCTTCATCTCCCAGCCCCTGGCCATCGTGGTGATCGGCGGCCTGTTGAGCTCGACGCTGCTGACGCTGGTCCTGGTCCCGACCCTCTACACGATGGTCGAGTCGACCAAGGAGAAGCGCCGCCTGCGCCGCGAGGGCAAGCACGCGTCCCCGCTGACGGCCCCGGAGCCGGACGCCGGCGACGAGCCGGACGGCCGCCACCGCGTGGACCCGCTGGAGCCGGCCCCGTCCCTGTAACACATCTCTGAAGGGCCGGCCGCCTTCGCGCGGCCGGCCTTTCGCTGTGTAATAACGTGACTACTCGACCCCAGATCAACTTGGTGGGGGTGTGTAGCGTGGGGTTTGAGCGGAACGGCCCCGCGGGCACGTGTCCCGCCTTTCGCCAACCGGGACGCGCAACGAAGTCTTTCGGAACGGCCACAACGAGTCGACGACGGCCGCATACGCACACGCCCGCGCGCGACCACGGGGGGCGAGCCTGCCTTTTGGGGCGCCACCTGCGGTCACACGGTTCGGGCCGGGCGTGTGGTGCCACGGTTCAGACCTCGACCTGCGGCGCCACGGTTCAGGCCTTGACTTGCGGCGCCGCGGCTTGGGCCGCGGCTTTGAGTCGGGGTGGGCAGCGCTCCGGCTTTGAGTTGGGGTGTGTGCGCTCCGGCTCGGGCTGCCGTGCCACGGCTTTGAGTTGGGGTGTGTGGCGCTCGGGCTGCGGCGCCGCGGCTTTGAGTTGGGGTGTGCGGTGCTCCGGCTCGGGCTGCGGTGGCGCGGCTTGAGTTGGGGTTTGCGGCGCCGACGATTTGGCCGGGGCTCGTGGCGTCACGGTTCCGGCTGGACGTGCGGTGCCACGGCTGGGGCGTGCGGTGCCACGGCTGGGGCGTGCGGTGCCACGGCTGGGGCGTGCGGCGTCACGGCTTCGGCTGAGACATGCGGCGCCGCGGTACGGCCTGGGGCACGTGGCGCGGCGGCTCGAGCCCGGCTTCGCCGCCGACTTCCCGGCCCAGCCCACGGCGGTGCTTCGGCGTCGGCCTTCGAGCCCCGCCGCGGTCTTGCCGGTCGGACGATCCTCGGGGCTGGTGGCCGCTCGCGGCTTCGGCGTCGTGCGGCGGGATGACCTTCGGGCGGCGGCCAAAGGTTTCGGGCTGGTGGCGGCCTTCAACCTTCGACCTTGAGCGGCCGGATGATCTCGGAGGGGTTGACGGTCCTCGGCTGTGGCGATGACCCTTCGGGCGCTGTCATGGCATTGGCCGCCCGAACGATTTCGAAGTGGCGTCCCTCCGCCGGCTTGCTAGAGCCGCTTGTCCGCTGTGACTTCGAGCCCTCGACGGTCCCGGAATGCCTCGGCCCCCGTTCTGAGCTGCGCGAATTCGGCCGACTAGGGATCACTCCGAAGTCGGTAAATCCGGATAAATGCATAAAAATCAGGATAGGGAAAGAGCAAGAGCGTGAACTGCGTGAATGGGCGCCCACGCAGAACAGACTTGCGTAAACAGGTTTGTCGCGTAAAGTTGTTTACCATGACCCCCGTCGATGATGATGCGCCGCCCGCTTCAGCGGCTGAGTCGCTCGCGCTCATTCGTCAGGAGCAGGCCAAGGCCGCCCGCGTCGTCGGGCTCAACCCGTTGCTCTACTACGTGCCGTGGGGGCTGGCCTGGTTCATCGGGTTCGGGCTGCTCTTCCTGCGGTACGGCCCCGGCGGCAAGGTGTTCGTCGACCTCCCGGACTGGCTCCCGCTCGCCAGCCTCTTCGTGCTCATGGCCCTCGCGATGCTCAGCACGATCCTGGTCAGCGCGGTCCGCGGCCGCGGCCTCGAAGGGCGCTCGTCGTGGCAGGGCTCGGCGTACGGGTTCTCGTGGTTCTTCGCGTTCGCCGGCGTCGGGACCACGATGAGCCACTTCGCGAAGCTGCTGCCCGAGGCCGAGCGCGGCCTGCTCTGGGCGAGCGCGTCGGTGGGGCTCGTCGGCGCGATGTACATGTGCGGCGCCGCGATCTGGCTCTCCCGCGACATGTTCATCTTCGGGGCGTGGCTCACGCTCATCAACATCGCCGGCGTGCTCGCCGGGGCCGGCTGGCACTCGCTGATCATCTCGCTGGGCGGGGGCGGCGGGCTGATCCTGCTCGGGCTGCTGTTCCAGTTCCGGGGACGGGCGGTCCGGAACGAAGTGGAGGGGCCGCCCGCATGAAGCGCAGTGTGACGCGCCGGCGCCGTAGCTTGCGGAGGCGACGGCGTGACTGAGCTCGACCCGGTGATCCACGTGCAGGCGCGCCTGCGCATCATGGCCGCGCTGTCGAGCCTCGGCGACGGCGACCGGATGACGTTCCCGAGGCTGCAGCAGGTCCTCGACATGACCGCGGGCAATTTGTCGGTACACCTGACGAAGCTCGAACAGGCCGGCTACGTCGAGGTCGTCAAGTCGTTCCGCGGCCGCACCCCGACCACCTCCGCGGGCCTGACCAACCGCGGCCGCGTCGCGTTCGACGACTACACCGCCGCGTTACGAGCGCTGATCGACCCCCCGAAGACGACAGAGGAGCCGTAATGCTCGCCCGTGCCATAGAGGTCAGCCGCCGCTACGGCGACACCCTCGCCCTCGACCGCGTGTCCCTCGACATCCCGCAGGGCGGCGTGGTCGGCCTGCTCGGCCCCAACGGCGCCGGCAAGTCGACGCTCATCAACCTGCTCGTCGGGCTGCGCCGGCCCAGCGCCGGCTCGGTCGAGCTCTTCGGCGGCGACCCGCGCCGGCCCGAGAACCGCCGCCGCATCGGCGTGACGCCGCAGGAGACGGGGCTGCCCTCGACCCTGCGGGTCCGTGAATGCGTGGAGTTCGTGGCGCGGCATTTTCCGGATTCGGTACCGACGGCAGAGCTCCTCTCCCGCTTCGGCCTCACCGATGTGGCGAAGCGGCAGACGGGCGGCCTGTCGGGCGGGCAGAAGCGCCGGCTCGCCGTCGCCCTGGCCTTCGCCGGGCGCCCGGGCCTGGTGTTCCTGGACGAGCCGACGACCGGCCTCGACGTGCAGGCGCGCCGCGACCTGTGGAACGCGATCCGCGAGTTCACCGAGGCCGGCAACGGCACGGTGGTGCTCACCAGCCACTACCTCGAGGAGATCGAGGCCCTCGCCGACCGGGTCGTGGTCGTCGGCGACGGCCGCATCCTCGCCGACGACACCGTCGCCGCGATCCGTTCGATGGTCGGCATCCACCGGGTCAGCGTCAGCGCCGCCGACCTGCCTGACCTGCCCGGCGTCGTCGGCGTCGAACAGGCCGACGGCCGCACCTCCCTGCTCACCCCCGACGCCGACCAGCTCGTGCGCGACCTGGTGCACGCCGGGGTGCCCTTCCACGGCCTGCAGGTGCAGCCGACCACGCTGGAAGAGGCGTTCCTGACCCTGACGAGCACCGGACGGTAGACGCGATGAGCTCCCTGGCCCTCACCCACGCCCGCTTCCGCATCCTCGAGACCATCCGCATCCCGATCGCCGTGGTCGGCGGCGCCTTCTTCCCGGCCGCGTCGATGCTGTTCTTCGTCGTACCCTTCGCCGGCGACGACCCCGAGGGCGCCACGTTCGCGACCGCCTCGATGGTCCTGTTCGCGGTCATGACGAGCTCGCTGTTCACGTACGGCGTCGGCGTCGCCGAGGACCGCGCGCAGCCCTGGGACCCGTTCACGCGCACCCTCCCGGCCGGCCCGGCGGCCGCGTTCGCCGGGCGCATCCTGTCCGGCCTGACCTTCATGGCCATCTCACTGGTGCCGGTCGTCATCATCGGCTGGCTGTTCACCGCGGCCACCGCGACCGCGCCGGGCCTGCTGCTCGCCCTGGGCGCCGTGGTCCTCGGCGCCCTGCCGTTCACGTTCATGGGCCTCGCCATCGGCTACGCGCTGCCGATGAAGGCCGCCCTCGCCGTCGCCCAGATCATCTTCTTCCCGCTCGCGTTCGGCGGCGGCCTGCTCTCGGCCCCGAACGACGCGCCCGGCTTCGTCGAGACCATCGCCCCGTACCTGCCCACGCGCGGCGCGGTCGAGCTGCTCTGGGCCGCGGTCGGCGACTTCCGCGTGTCGACGACCGCGATGGTTTCCCTGGCCGCCTGGACGCTCGCGATGGCGGCCCTGGCCGCCTGGGCCTTCCGTCGCGACGAGGGCGCCCGCTTCAGCTAGACGGGGGAGCGGGCGTCCGGTCGAGGAGCTCGAGCAGGTGGCGTACCACCGGCTCGGGCTCTTCCTCCGCCATGAAGTGCCCGGCGCTCACCGTGTGGTGGCTCAGGTCCTCGGCCCACGCGCCCCAGCGCGCCTTCGCGTCGAAGCCCATCGCGGCGCCCCAGTCCTGCTGCAGCACCGTCACCGGCATGCGCAGGCGGCGGCCCGCGGCGCGGTCGGCCTCGTCGTGCTCGACGTCGACCGTGGCGGTCGCGCGGTAGTCGGCGACGATGGACGCGACGGCGTCGCGGGAGGCTTCGAGGTACCGCTGCCGGATCTCCGCCGGCAGGGAACCGTTGCCCCACAGGTCGAGGAAGTGCCCGAAGAACGCGTCGGGCGCCCCGGCGATGAGCCGCTCGGGCAGCGGGGCCGGGGCCGCCATCAGGTACAGGTGGAAGCCGACGATGCCCGCCGTGCCGCGCAGTACCTCCCAGGAGTCCAGCGTCGGCAGCACGTCGAGCAGCGCCAGGTGCGTGATGCGCGACGGGTGGTCGAGGCCGGCCCGGATCGCGACGAGGGCGCCGCGGTCGTGCCCGGCGAGCGCGAACCGGTCGTGGCCGAGCGCCCCGGCGAGCGCGACGACGTCCTGCGCCATGACGCGTTTGGCGTAGGCGGCGGTACCTTCGGGCTTGTCGCTGTCGCCGTACCCGCGCAGGTCCGGGCAGATGACCAGGTGCCCGGCGGCCGCAAGGGCCGGTGCCACGTGCCGCCACATGAGGTGCGTCTGCGGGAAGCCGTGCAGCAGGACGACGGGTCGCCCCTCGCCGATGACGGCGACGTTGAGCGAGACGGCGGGCGCGACTTCGACGCGACGGTACGAGAATTCCATGCCGCCACCGTGCACCCCCCGGATCAGCAGCCGATCAGCGGCGAATAATCGAGCAGTGACCTCGTTCCGCGTCCTGGGCCCGCTCGAGGCCTGGGATCCGGATCCGGTACCGCTCAAGGGCCCCCGCCACCGCACGATCCTCGCCCGCCTGCTCATCGCCCGCGGCCGCGTCGTGCCCGTGGGGGTGCTCGCCGACGACGTGTGGTCGGGTGCGCCGCCGCCGGGCGCCCTGGCCGCGCTCCGCACGTTCGTCGCCGACCTGCGCCGCGCCCTCGAGCCCGGCCGCGCGCCCCGCACGCCGCCGCGCCTGCTGGTGACGGCCCCGCCCGGGTACGCCCTGCGCGCCACCGACGTCGACGCCTGGCGCTTCGAGGAGGCGTTGAACACGCCGACGCTCGCCGCCCTCGACGAGGCCCTGGCGCTGTGGCGCGGGCCGGCCTATGCGGAGTGGTCGGCGGAGCCGTGGGCGCGGGCGGAGATCGAGCGCCTGGACGAGCTGCACCAGCTGGCCTCGGAGCGCCGGGCCGCGGCCCTGCTGGACGCGGGCCGCGCCGCCGAGGCCGCCTCCGACCTGCGCTCGTTCGTCGCGGCCCACCCGCTGCGCGAGGAGCCCTGGCGCCTGCTGGCCCTGGCCCTGTACCGCTCCGGCCGCCAGGGTGACGCCCTGGCCGCACTGCGCGAGGCCCGCGCGAAGCTGGCCGCGGAGCTCGGGGTCGACCCGGGCCCGGCGCTGCGCACCCTGGAGACGGACATCTTGCGGCAGTCGGAGCGGCTGGTCGTCGCCGAGCCGTCCGGGCGCCTGTTCGGGCGGGACGACGAGCTCGCCCGGCTGCGCGGCAACGCGTCGGCCGTCGCGATCGTCGAGGGGGAGGCGGGCGCGGGCAAGAGCGCGCTCGCCGAGGCGTTCGCGCGGGAGCGGGAGGCGGGCGGCTGGACGGTGCGGTGGGGGCGGGCCGGCGAGCACGACGGCGCCCCCGGCACGTGGCCGTGGACCGACCTGCGCACCGCCGGCGAGGAGCTCGGCCCGGCCCCGGTGCTGCTCGTCGCCGAGGACGTGCACCGGGCCGACAAGGACGTGGCGGACGTGCTGGCCGCGCTGCCCGGGCACGTGCACCTCCTCGCGACCGCGCGCGACGCCGACCCGGGCCCGCAGTACACGGCGCTCCTGGCCCGCCTCGCCCGCGCCGAGCCGCTGCGCATCCGCCTCGGCGGCCTCGACGAGCGGGCGACGGCGGCCCTGGCGGGCGAGGTCGTCGGGCGGGCGGTGGAAGCTCAGGACGTACACCTGCTGCGGGAACGCACCGGGGGCAATCCGTTCTTCGTGCGCGAGCTCGCCCGCCTGCTCGCCACCGACGGCCCGGCCGCGCTGCGCACGGTGCCGCCGGGGGTCCGCGACGTGATCCGCCACCGCCTGGCGCAGCTGCCGGAGCCGGCGCGGACGGTACTGCGTCAGGCCTCCGTCCTCGGCCGCGACATCGACCCCGAGCTGCTCGCGGCCCTGGCCGGCGCCGACGTGCTCGACGCCCTGGAGGAGGCGACGCGGGCCGGCTTCCTGACCGACGGCACGCGGTTCGCGCACGTGCTGGTGCGCGACACCGTGTACGGGGACCTGTCCGCGCCGCGCCGCGCGGCCTGGCATCTCGCCGCGGGGGAGGCGGCCGAGCGGGTGTCCCCGGACGATGCGGAGACGCTGGCGTACCACTTCACGGCGGCGGCGACGCGCACCGCGAAGGCCCGGGCGGCCCGGTACTCGGCCCTGGCCGCGACCCGCGCCGAGCGCCGCAACAACCCGCACGAGGCGGCCCGCCTGTGGCGGCAGGCTCTGGCCCACGACGGCGGCTCGGTCGCGGCGCTGCTGGGCCTGAGCCGCTCCCTGGCGGTCATCGGCCACCTGGCCGAATCGCGGCGCCTGCGGGCCGCGGCGCTGTCGATGGGGGAGCTGGGCGCGTTCGACGTACCGGCGATCTGGCCCCGCAACGACGACGAGGCCCTGTCCGCCACGATCGCCGCGGCCGCGACGAAGGCCCTGGCCGGCGCGGCGGGCCCGGCCCGGTCGCGCCTGCTGACCGCGCTGGCCATGGAGCTGCGCGGCACCCGGGACGGCCGCGGCGCGGAGGCGGCGGACGAGGCCTACGCCCTGGCCGGCGACGACCCGATGCTGCGCGCCCTGGCCCTCAACGCCCGCTTCCTGCACGCGTTCCCGAGCCCGGGCCGGGCCGCCCTGCGCCGGTCGATCGCCGAGGAGCTGCTGGCCGTGTCGTCCGCCCACGGCCTGGCGACGTTCGAGGTGCTGGGCCACCTGATCGCCCTGCAGTCGGCGTGCGCCCTCGACGACCCGGACCGCGCCGACGCCCACGCGGCCGCGGCCGACGCCCTGTCCGCGGCGCACGCCCTGCCCGTCGTGGCCGTCTTCACGCGGTGGTACGCCGCGCTGCGCCTGGCCGCGGCCGGGCAGGTCGACGAGGCCGAGCGGGCGTACCGGGCCGCCGACGCCGACCTCGCCCGCGCCCAGATGCCGGGCATGCACGAGGGCCTCCTGGGCCTGGCGCTGCTCTCGATCGGCCGCCGGACCGAGGCCGACGACCTGGGCCCGTACGAACCGTGGGCCCGCCCGCTGCTCCTCCTGAGCGCCGGCCGCCCCGGCGAGGCCCGCGCGGCCCTGCGCGCCCTGCCCCCGTCACCGCACGACCTGCTGTGGGAGGCGCGGCTGGCCCTGGCCGCCCGGGCCGCGATCGCCCTGGCCGACGGCGAGTCCCACGCGCGCCTGTCGGCGCAGCTGCGCCCGGCCGCCCACGAGCACGCGGCCGGCAGCGGGGTGCTGACCCTCGGCCCGGTCGCCGCGTACCTCTGACATCATCGGCGCATGGGAGCATCGGGCTGGGACTACCTCTTCCCCTCGAACCGCTGCTCACGATGCGGGGCGTCGGACGCCACCTGGTTAGCTACGCCGACGACTGAGCGGGTGCCGCGGTGACCGTGCACGACCTGGCGGGGCGGCTGCCCGGCATCGAGGAGCTCCGCGCGCACTGCCGTGCGCTCGCGATGCTGGACGCGATCCTCTGCCCCGAGTGGGAGTTCCGGCTGTACTCGTTCGACTCGCGCTGGTCGCCCGGCGAGGAGGTGGCCTCGATGCGCGACGGCTCCGGGAACGACTGGTTCGTCGCGTTCGGGCGCGGCGGGGCGTTCATGCGCGGGTACGACCACGAGTCGCCGATGGCGGGCCGGCTCCGGCCCGGGGTCGCCGACGCGGTGCCGGCCGTGTTCACCGAGTTCGTGCACGAGCCCGCGTTCGGCTTCCACGACGGCGGCCTGCGCGCCACGTTCTGCGTGTGGCGCGAGACCACCGACGACGGCTGGCGGGCCGGCGCCGTCGACTTCCCGCCGGGCGCGGACCCCGACGGGTCGGGGCACCTGTGCGAGCTGCTCGTCGACCGCACGCCCGAGGCATACCGGCGCTACGCCGAGGACTACTTCGAGGTCGACGCCGACCTGTCCGCGATCCGGCGGGTGTACGCGCACGAGCCCCTCACCGCCGGCCTCGTGCGCGCGCTCAACCCCGAGCTGACCGTCGCGGACCTCGAGGCGGACGCGGCCGAGATCGGGTACCGCTAAGCGGGCTCTTCACCCCCGGGCGGCGTGAGGAGCATCACGCGGTCGGCCGGGTGGACGGTTTCGAACTCCTCGGTGCGCACCACGAGCAGCGGCACGCCCTCCAGCAGGTTCAGGCTCCGGCGCTCGTCCGACGTCGGCATCCGCGCGGTGATCTGGGCCGAGGGCGGTGCCGGGAGGTGTTCGACCGGCCCCGCCTTGCGCACCACGGAGCGGCGGCCGCGCTCCGTGGCGATCACGCCCTCGCTGCGCAGGACCGCCATCGCGTCGCGCACCACGTCGCGGCTCACCTTGTACTGCAACGAGATCACGCTTTCGCTCGGCAGCTCCATCCCCGGCCGGAGCTCGCCGCCCTTGATCCGCTCCAGCAGCGCGTCAGCGAGCTGTCGGTACAACGCAAGCGCGGAACGGCGATCGAGCATGGCGAGGACGGTATCACCCACATGGCCATGTGGCCATATAGGAACGTGCCAAGCGTTCGAAGATTTCGCGGGGGCTCCGGCTTGTGCGGGCAGCGGTGGACCGGGCGCCGGGGTATGCGGGCCGGGCGCCGGATCGACACCAGGCGCGTCGGGCGGATCACCGGCTGCTTCGACGAGGCCGGCGCCGTCGTGCCCGCCGTGGCGCCCGCGACCGCGGCCAGGTGCGACGACAGCGCCGCGTGCAGCAGGGTCGGCGACGACGCCGGGTTCGGGGCGGCCGTCGACGGGTTCGCGCGGCGGTTCAGCGGCTGGTAGGTGCGCTGCTGCGGCACGCGCGGCCGGGCCGGGGCCGGGCGGGCGGCGGCCGGCATCGGCCGCCGCGGGGCGCCGGTGGGGGGTGCGGCGGGCGAAGGTTCGGCGTCGTCCTTCTCCGGGCGCGTCACGATGAACGCCACGACCGCCGCCACGAGGACGGGGACGAGGTAGAGAAGGGCTCCGGCGTACTGCTCGGCCACGGCGGCTACTCCCAACGGCTGCACACGTCTGACCTGCGCAACGCTACGGATTCCGCCGCACCCACCGTGTCATCCGGTCGGGTCTTGCTGCAAGTCCGGGCGGGGTGCAGCTGTGGTGCAAACCTCGCGGTACCACTGGTAGGAGCGCCGCGGCGTCCGCTGCTGGGTGTCGAAGTCGACGTGGACGAGGCCGAAGCGCTGGTGGTACCCCTCGGCCCACTCGAAGTTGTCCATCAGCGACCAGGTGCAGTAGCCGTGCACCTCGACCCCGGCGTCCATCGCGGCGCGCACGGCGCGCAGGTCACCGGCGATGTAGTCGATGCGGAACTGGTCGTCGAGGCCGGGCCAGGAGCAGCCGCTCTCGGTGATCCACACCGGCGGGAGGCGGTCGCCGTAGCGGTCCTTGAGGCCGACGAGCAGCTCGCGCAGGCCGTCGGGGACCACGGGCCAGTCGAAGGCGGTGCGCGGGTACCCGTCGATCTCGAGCCGTGCGAAGGGCAGCGGGTCGCCCTCGGGCGGGGCGGCGATCAGCGACGGGTTGTAGTAGTTCACGCCCAGGGCCTGGATCGGCTGGGAGATCACCTCGAGGTCGCCCTCCATCACGATGGAGTCGACGTCGGCGGTGGTGAGGAACTCGTAGCCGGGCGGGTACTCGCCGAGCAGGATCGGGTCGGTGAACAGGTGGTTCTGCACCAGGTCGTAGATCGCCGCGGCGGTCTGGTCGGCCTCCGAGTCGCTCTTGGGCCACACCGGCGAATGGTTGTTGGCCAGCGTGACCGGGGCGTTCGAGGTGCGGCGCAGCGCCGAGACGGCCAGGCCATGGGCCAGGAGCAGATGGTGTACCACCGGAAGCTGGTCGCTCTGCAGTTGCAGCCCGGGCGCGTGCACCCCCTGGACGTGCCCGAGCGCGAAGTGGATGTACGGCTCGTTCAGGGTGATCCACAGCTTGACCCGGTCGCCGAGGCGCTCGCCGAGCAGCTCCGCGTACTCCCCGAAGCGCATCGCCGTGTCCCGGTTGGCCCAGCCGCCCTGGTCCTGCAGCGCCTGCGGCAGGTCCCAGTGGAACAGCGTGACGAGCGGGTCGATGTCGCGGGCGAGCAGGCCGTCGACGAGCCGCTCGTAGAAGTCGAGGCCGGCCGGGTTGGCGGGCCCGCTGCCGGTCGGCTGGACCCGGGACCAGGCCACCGAGAAGCGGTAAGCGCCGGCGCCCAGGCCCGCGATCAGGTCGAGGTCGGCCTCCCACCGGTGGTAGTGGTCGCAGGCCACGTCGCCGGTCTGCCCGTCGCGGGTGGTGCCGGCGGTGTGGGCGAAGGTGTCCCAGATGGACGGTCCGCGCCCGTCCTCGGCGACG
Organism: Dactylosporangium sp. McL0621; assembly: GCF_049995355.1. NCBI lineage: Bacteria > Bacillati > Actinomycetota > Actinomycetes > Micromonosporales > Micromonosporaceae > Dactylosporangium > Dactylosporangium sp. McL0621. Next base: position 11,015,540 of record NZ_CP188259.1, on the reverse strand, counting down.
GCGCCCTCGATCTGGTACGCGGCGGTGGACACTCCGAAGCGGAAGCCCGGCGGGAACGGCGGAAGATCCGGCATAGGGCGCACGCTACCGCGCCGAGGCAAGATTGACCCATGGCACATGACATTCCAGCCGTCGAGCTGGCGCCGGGGGTGAACCTGCCGACGATCGGGTTCGGCACTTGGCAGATCACCGGCCGTTCCGCGTACGAGTCGGCCCGCGCGGCGCTCGACGCCGGTTACCGGCACATCGACACGGCGACCATGTACGGTAACGAGGAGGAGATCGGCCGGGCGCTGCGCGACAGCGGCCTGGACCGCTCCGACGTCTTCATCACCACCAAGCTGCCGCCGTCCCACGCGGGCCGCGAGCGGCAGACCCTCGACGCGAGCCTCAAGGCGCTCGGCGTGGACTTCGTCGACCTGTGGCTCATCCACTGGCCGCCGGCGCGCGGCAAGTCGCTGCCGACCTGGATCTCGTTCCTGGAGCAGCGCGACGCCGGGCGCATCCGCTCGGCCGGCGTCAGCAACTACGACACCGCGCTCGTCGACGAGCTGACCAAGGAGACGGGCGAGACGCCGGTCGTGAACCAGGTCGCCTGGAGCCCGGGCCAGCACGAGCCGCAGTTCCTCGACGACATGCGGGCGCGGCGGGTCGTCGTGGAGGGGTACAGCTCCCTGAAGAACACGCCCCTGAACGACCCGGTGCTGGTCGGGATCGCCGAGCGGCACGGCGTGACCGTCCCGCAGGTGGTGCTGCGCTGGCAGCTGCACCACGACATCGTCGTCATCCCGAAGTCCACCCGCCCCGAGCGGATGCGCGAGAACCTCTCGGTGCTGGACTTCGAGCTGACGAGCGAGGAGATCGAGGCCGTCAGCTCCGTGTGACCGACCGGTCGATCCGCGCCCGCCAGCCCCGCTCCCGGGGCTTGCGGCGCAGCTTGGCCAGGGCCGCGACCGCACCGGCGGCGAGCTCCTCGAAGTCGAAGCCGGTGCGGTGCGTGCCCTTCTGGATGACGAACGCCATCCCGGCGGAGTTGCTCACCGCCCACCCGGGGCGGGTGCCGAGGCGGTGGGCGGCGTTGGCGCCGTACGCCGTGACGAGGCGGATGTCGAACGGGTACCGCACCTCGCCGCCCTCGCGGGTCACCACGATCCGGGCCTGCGCGAGGGTGTCGTCGCGGTTGAACAGGGCCCGCCACCACTCGGTGCGGGGCGCCTCGACGACGACCTCGACGCCCTGCCCGTGCTCGCCCGGGTCCCGTGCCTCGGCGACGAGCCGGACCAGGTCCACGACCCGGTCCGGCCGCGATCGCCGGAACGGCACCCAACTGTCCACGGCGCCAATATAGGGACTTCCGCGCGGTTATGGCGTCGGCGGCGGCGGGTCGAGCACCACGGTCAGCGTCGCGAACGCCGACTTGTTGCCGATGGCGTCGTAGGCCCGCACCTTGAGCCCGAAGACGGTCTGGCCGGCCGGGCGGGGCTCGACGTACGTCGTCGTGGTCACGTTCCCGGACCAGTCGGGCCCGTGGAAGACCTGGTACCCGGCCACCCCGACGTTGTCCGTCGACGCCGTCCACGTCCACGTCACCTGGGTCGCCGAGATGGAGATCCGCAGGTCCGTGGGGACCGTCGGCGAGCGGGAGTCCGAGTTCGGCCCCGGGTCGATGGCGACCGACAGCGACCGCGGCTCGGAGCGGTTCCCGGCGCCGTCGAAGGCGACGACCGAGAAGGTGAAAGAGCCGAAGCCCAGCGGCGGTACCGTCAGCGCCGTGTTGCTCGTCGCGCCGTAGTGGTCGCCGTTGACGTAGACGTCGTACCCGGCCACGGCCACGTTGTCGGCCGAGGCCCCCCACCGGATCGTCGCCGAGCCCGGCGACAGGCTCGGCGGCACGCTCGGCGCGACCGTGTCGGGGGTCCCGCCGGGCGTGATGACGGCGTACGGCGACGCGTTCCCGGCCGCGTCGAGCGCCCGCACGCGGTACGTGATGATCATCGGCGGCGGCATGCCCATCGTGTACTCGGTGCCGGGCACCGTGGCCACCAGGTTCGCGCCGCTGTACACCTCGTAGCCCTTGACGCCCACGTCGTCGGTGGACGCGTCCCAGCGCAGCGTGAACGTCGTCGTGCCGACGACGGCGCGCAGGTTCCCGGGCGTCGCCGGCGGCCGGATGTCCGCGGTCGCGGTGCCCCCGGTGCAGGAGGCCCCGTTCAGGGAGCAGTTGAGCGGCCCGCCGGTGCCCTGGGCGAGCCACCCGAACCAGGTGTTGCCGCCCGGGGCGACGGTCGCGTTCCAGGACGCCCCGACCGCCACGTAGTGGTCGCCGGTGTGCGTGACGGTGGCGCCCCAGGCATTGGCGAGTGTCGTACCGCTCGGCAGGTCGAACTCGACCCGCCAGGTCAGCGGCGCCGAGGTGCCGTTGTCGATGGTGTACTGCCCCGTGTACCCGGTCGACCAGGAGCTCTGCTTCGTGAACGTGGCGGTGGCCGCACCGGGAACGGCGGCCCGGGCGGGTGCCGCGGCAATCGCGACGCCGGCAGCGGCGGCGGCGAACGCCACCAGAAAACGATTCATGTCAATAACTATTGGAGATGACGTGCTCGGGCTCAATGAGGAACACGATGCGGTCCTCGCGCAGCGGGTAGGGCCCGCCGGTGTATTTGTGCGCGATTCGATCAATGATCTCCCAGGCCGCGTCGCCGTCGACGGTCGCCACGACCCGCCCCCGGATCAGCTCGGTGGAGTTGGGCCGCCCCCGCTCGGTGATGGAAAGTGCCACGCGCGGATCCCGCGCGAGATTGCGAGCCTTACGCGACCGCGGCGACGTGAGCACCGCGATCTTGTCCCCTTCCCACCCCACCCACACGGGCACCGAGTGCGGCGACCCGTCGGGCAGCACGGTGGCGATGTGGGCGATGTTCACGTCGTCGACGAGGCTCATGTGACACACGCTCCCTGGAGTAGGTCTCTTTAGGGAACCTACCAACTAGACTTGGCCCATGCAACGCACCCGGTTCTCGGACATGGCCTGCTCTATCGCCCGCACCCTGGACGTGATCGGCGAGCCCTGGTCCCCGCTGGTCCTGCGCGACGTGTACGTGGGGATCAACCGCTTCGACCAGCTGCAGGCCGACCTCGGCATCTCGCGCAAGGTACTGACCCAGCGCCTGACGTGGCTGGTGGAGCAGGACGTCCTGGAGCGCCGGGCCTACTCGGACCGCCCGCCCCGCCACGAGTACGTGCTGACGGCGAAGGGCCTGGAGCTGTGCGACCTGCTGATGGCGATGGTGCGCTGGGGCGACCGCTGGACCGCGGGCGAGGCGGGCCCCCCGGTGCTGTACCGCCACCGAACCTGCGGCGAGATCGCCCACGCGGAGCCGACCTGCTCAGCCTGCGGCAAGCCCATGCACGCCACGGACGTGGACGTCCTGCCGGGCCCCGGCGCCGCCGTCTAGTTCCAGGGACGGTCGTCGGCGTCCTCGCCGAGCACGGCCGCGCTCTCCCGGCACAGCGCCATGCCGAACTGCACATCGGCGCCCGCGTCCACGCCGAGGACCCGCCCGGCGACCCGGGCCAGGCCCGAGTAGGAGTAGCCCTCGAGGCGCCACTGCCGCACCATCCCGGCCACGTCCCCGGTGACCTCGACCCCCCACGACCCGGCGGTACGCACGGCCGCGAAGACCGGCCGCAGCACGCCGGCAACGGCCCGGGCGGCATTCCGGTCGAACGCCCGCGGCGACTCGGTGGCCTGCGCCAGCACGCCCCCGTGAGCGAGCCCCTCGACCCGGTGGAACGCCCCCGAGTCGCGCAGCACGCCGGCCCCGCCGAGCCGCGCGACCAGCTCCGGCGGCACGACGGTGACCCAGTCGTACCCGCGCAACGCGGTCCGGGCGGGCTCCCGCGCCAGCTCCGGATCGCGGTTGAGCCCGGCGACGAGCCCCGTCTTCGGACCGGGCGGGCCGCTGAACTCCACCTGCCCGTAGCCGACGTCCACCACCCCGGCAACGACCCGAACCAGCTCAACGGCGGCCGCGAGGACGGCATCCTCCCGCTCGGGCGGAAAGGTCGACCAGGCCCGCATCGTCAACGGCCCGGACGCCAAGGACGTGCCGACGTTGTACTCGACGAGGGGCTCGGCCTGCTCGAAGTACCAGATGCTCTGGTGTTTGCGCACCTGAGGCCGCGGCCGGCCCCAGCCCTCGGGCAGGCTGGCCGTGAGGAGCACATCGGCGACCGCGGCGTGCCACCGGCGCAGCACCTCCTCCGGCGCGACGTCGTCGAGGTAGAGCCGGACGGAGACGCTGTCCGGCTCCGCGCCCACGCCCATCACCCACGCGGGAACGCGCGGAACCTCAGCCGGCATGGTCGGCGTACGAGCTGAACAGCACGGCCCCGTTGTCGACGTTCACGTAGTAGCGGGCCTCCTCGCCGGAGTGCGCCCCGACGAACTGCGCGTCGAGCTCGTCGGTGCGCTGCCAGGTGCCACCGCTGGGGATGTACGGCGAGAGCAGGCCACTACCGCCCGGCCGGGCCGCTTCCCACCCGGCGTAGCGACCGACCAGGACCTCGGCCTGCGCCGGATCGAGCTTCACGACACCGGACTGAGAGTCGCGGTCAGTACCGGGCGTGGGCAGCATCTCGCAGTGGCGATCGGGCTCGAGTACCCAGTGCACCTCGGCGGGCACACCGAGCGGCGCGAGCTCGGCCCGGATCGGCTTCGTATCGGTCCGCACGGTCGTGCGCGCGTTCTCGACATCACGCCGGCAGCTGAACTCGCTCCACTTGAGGGCCGCGAAGAGCCCGCCACAGCCCAGCAGGGGCAGCAGGACCACGAGACTGCCGCCGAGCACCCACCACTTCACCTGCGGATCGCGCACCGAAGCACCCTAACGGCCCGACCGCCGAACCGTCGCCGGCCTCCACAGACCCTCCACATCACCGCGCCCGGGCGCGCCTGCCCGGCGGTTGAGGTACCGGCCGGGCAGGCGCGGTTGACGTGTCGTCAGCGGTTCTTGCTGGTCGGCTTGCCGTTCGGCGCTTCCTCGGCCGGCGTGCCCGTCGGCTTGTCGGTCGTCTTCACGTGCTTCTCGGTCGGGGACCGGTCCACGTCGGCGGCGGGTGGTGCCGTGACGGTCACCGGGGTACCGAAGTCGCCGAACTCCATCACTTCGCGTCGGCCGCTCGTGTCGAAACCGACCTGGAGCCGCCGGACCCGGCCCTGGTCGTCCACGTCCACGGCCCCGGTGAGGGTCTCGGACCGGCCCTCCGGCTGCTTGGCCTCGGCCTTGTCCACCACCACGAACGTGAACCGCTTCCCCGTCCACCCGTCACCGGAGGCGGAGCCGGCCTCCCGGACGTCCGTGGCGGAACGCAGCCGCCGCAGCAGTGCCTGGGTGTCCAGCGGGCCGAGCTTGACCAGGGCGACGGCCACCGGCGCGGTGTCGAGGCCGGTGCGGGGGTAGGCCGTCCAGGTCGTCGCGCCCTGTTCCCGGACGTACATCAGGTCGCCGATGAACCGGGTCTCCCGGTCCTCCCCGGGCACCGTGATGACGCCCACGCGCCGGGCGGGATCGAAAGCTCCCTCGAAGGCCCTTCCATCGCCGCCGGTACCGTGAAGCCGGTAGCTCTGCTGGTCGATGTTCTCGACCGCGGCGGCCACCTGGGCCTGGGCCGACGGCTCGCCCAGCGGCAAGGCCAGCAGGAGCACGCTCACGATCGCGGCGGCCGCGACCCCCAGCGCGACGAGCGGGACCAGCGCCCGGGCCGGCGCCCGCCGCCGCACGGCCGGCAACCCGGCGACCAGGTCCAGGCCCGGCGGGCGGTCTTCGGTGGCTCGCAGGAGCAGTGCGCGAACTTCGTGCTGACTCATCGGCGCCTCCTCGTATCGGTCTGTCACCGGACTCCACTCCCTTCGGCCTCGGCCCGGTTGACCGCCGTACCCGGCGGGATCAGCTTCCGCATCGCCTGCAGGCCGCGGTGCGTGTGGGTCTTCACGGTCCCCACCGAGCAGCCCATCAGCGATGCGACCTCGGTCTCCGGCAGGTCCTCGAAGTACCGCAGCACCAGCGCCGTGCGCTGCCGGCCGGGCAGCCGCGCGAGCGCCCGCCGGACGTCCTCGGCCATGGCGCCGGCCTCCCCGAGGTCACCGGGCCCGGGCGGGTCCGGCAGGTCGGCGCGCGGAACCTCACGGCGCCACCGGGCCCGCCACCAGGACCGGTAGGTGTTGACGAGGATGCGGCGCAGGTACGCGTCGGGCGCGCTGGCGGTGTCCAGGCGATGCCACACCCGGTACAGCTTGCTCAGGCAGGACTGCACCAGGTCCTCGGCTGTGTGCCAGTCCCCGGTGAGCAGGACCGCCGTTCTCAGGTGGTGCTCGCCCCGCCGCCGCACGAATTCGACGAAATCCTCGTCCATCGGGTCACCTCTCGTCGATGAAACCACCCCTGACACTCCCTGAGTGCCGTGCGAGGTTGACCACCGAACCACGGCAGTGACACGTGTCGAGGCCGCGACGCAGGAGTCGCCTGACCGCCGCCGGCGTTGGCCAGGGCCCGGCGGCGACCCGGGCCCGCGCCGGCAGCGCCTGAGGAGTGGATTGCGTCCGGCCTCGGGCCGGAGCGCTCAACGCGGTTCGCGGCGGTTGCCGTAAGCGTTGCCGTAAAGCTGCGCCGGTACGTCTGCCTTGGCCGACGCCTCGGTCTGGTCGGCGGTGTCAGGCGGGCTTGGCGTTGGCGGTCAGGAAGGCCGCGATGGCCGCGGACGCCTCGGCGGAGCCGTCGGCGCCGACAGTCACGAGCGCCCGGCCGTGCCCCCGCCCCGGAACTACGCTCAGCGTGCGGCGCTCACCGGGGGTCGCGGCGTACATCGCCTGCGCGTCATCGGCGGCCGGGCTGTCGTCCTTCGCCACCAGATACAGCACGGGCATCGTCAGCCGCGGCACGGCCTGCACGGCGTTCTCGTACATGTACTCGGCAACACCCGACACACTGACCACCCCGGCGGCCGGCGGGGTGAGGCGGGCGGCAGCGACCAGCACCGCGGTGCCGCCGCGCGACGCGCCGATCAGGACCACGCTGACAGCACCGTGTTCCCGAGCGTAGGCGGCGGCCGCCGCGACGTCGCCGGAGGGCGTGAACGTGCCGGTGATGCCGCGGACCGAGCGGCCTTCGCCGTTGAAGTCGAACGCGAGCACCCGGTAGCCGGCGGCCGCCTGCTGCTTCGCCCACCCGAGCCATGAGCACGCATCGGCGCCCGACTGCGGCGCGAGGACTAGGGCGATCTTGGCGCGGGCCTCGCCGAGCAGGTACGCGGCGAGGTATCCGCCCTGGCTTGCGAAGGTCACCTGCTTGTCGTTGAGCTCAGGATCGGCGCACCAGCCGTTCGTCGGGCCGGGCGCCGCCACGACCGACGCGCCCTTCGAGGCGTCGGCGGGGGTGTTCGTGGACGCGCTTCCGGCGCAGCCGGTGAGCACGAGGCCGCAGGCGGCGAGCAGAACGATCCGCATACCATTCTGACCTCCGCCGGGCCGCCGCAGTTGCATACGGATCTGCGGAAAGCGCTACCGGCGCAAGGTTCAACAATTGACCAAGGACGTTTGTCCGCCGTGGAGCCTCTCGATGCTTCAGGATCACACCGCGCTGCCGAAGCGCTGGTCACCCGGCGACTCTCTCGCCTCGCCGGCCGTCGTCATTCGTGATGCCCGTAGCACACATTTCGGTCGTCGGGCCCACCTCAATGAGGCGGTACTTTTCGCAGGTCAGATCGTTTCGGCCGGCATGCACCCGACGGCTACGCTTGCTCGGAGGGGGTGATCTCGATGCCCAGATTCCTTATCGAGGCGACCTACACGCTCGACGGACTCCGCGGGCTGATGAAGGATGGCGGCAGCGGGCGGGTCGACGCGGCCCGCAAGATGGCCGAAAGTGTCGGCGGGCACCTTGAATCGTTCGACTTCACATTCGGCGAGCAAGACACACATGTGATTTGCGACCTGCCCGACAACAAATCCGCCGCCGCCGTCGCCTTCGCGATTGGCGCATCCGGTGGAGCGACCACGAGGACCGTGGCGTTGCTCAGCCCGGCGGAGGTCGACCGAGCGGTTCAGCAGGCTGTCGAGTATCGCGCGCCGGGCGCCTGATCGGGCCGGCCGACGCTACCTGCGCTCATAGCGGCCGTCCTATCGGCGGAAGCACGGCCTGCGGGACGACGACCCGTCCGGCCTCGGGCCGGAGCACTCAAAGACATCAGTGGGAGCCGGTGAGCTGACCGGCGCGAGCCAGGTCAGTGGACGCGGCAGCGGCCATGGGGGGCGCGGGGTGGGAACCCCCCGCCGCGCCGAAGGCGCAGAAATCCAGTGGGCACGGTTGGGTTCGAACCAACGACCCCCCGCTTGTAAGGTCCGGGCGGCGCCCGTCCATCGACCTTCGACTGTCTACTACGTGGGCGGCCCTGCTTGATCGACGTACGGACATCGCTGAGTGGCCATGGAGGTTGCTACAGCCCGTGCTACAGCAGCGGCAAGCTCGTGTCCCGGTGTTCTCCCCGACAGCAGGTCATGCCGATCGCTTCGGTGTGAACTGTCGGCAAGGCGGTCTGCTGAGGTGTCGGTCGAGGTCAGACGGCGTGCGGCGAATCCGCGCAGGTCGGTTCGGCGGGTACGGATGCTGTACTTTGCTGCTGTACGGCATGACGGATATCCGGCGTACACGTCGACCCGTCAGTCGCCCTGCTAGCCACCGCTTTGCTGCCCCTCGCGCGTCAGTGGCGATCCGAAGCGATTGCCTGGCGTATCCTGCGCGAATGGCCGATCGTCCAGACGTTCCAGCTGAGCTAAAGCGTCGCTTGATGATCGAGGCAGGTCATCGCTGTGCTATACCAACGTGCCGCCAGATCGGCCCCCTGCAGATCGAACACATCGACGATTGGGCCAAGGTCCAGCGGCACGATTTCGAGAACATGATCGTGTTGTGCGCGAATTGCCACGGACGAAAGGGCACGCGGCACGGTGAGATCGACCGCAAGTCGCTTCGCCAGTACAAGGCCAACCTTGCGATTCTCAACAGCAGGTACAGCGACTTGGAGCGCCGGGTGCTTGAGGTTTTGGCCGATCAGCGCGAAGCCGTCGCAAAAGTTCTGGCGGGGAACCCGCATCTTGCTCCGGACCTCGCCCGTGGCCTGTCGATCCAACTCCCGAGCTCTCTCCGGCTGTTGATGATGTATTTGATCAAAGACGGGTACATGGAGCTGTCTCCCCCTGGTACCCGGCACGTCGCCGCGCTCGGATCAACCGTGGGGTTAACCGTAGTGCCGGCCGCGATTAATTCGCTCATGCCGGATACCGACTTCTATCGACTGACCCCGGCAGGTGTGGAGTTCCTTGACGCGTGGCTTGGAGCGAAGCCCCTCGACCCCGACAGCCCATGACGCTCGCGGCCTGGTCCCGTCAACTCCGAGTTGACGCCGTGCGCGGACGCCGCATAGGCGTTGTTCTAAGGCGAGCCCCTCACAGCGGCGGCGCCCTCACCGGTGCCAGGTTCTTGTGATGGCTGACCTTGTCAAGGTGGAGCGCCCGGCTGGACGAACGACCTTGACAAGGTCAGCCATCACTTAAGAGAAGATGGTGGCGGGGAGGGTGTTGCCGCACCGCAAGTGACGCTCAGACCTCAAGTTGCTCCACCGACCAGCGTGAACGCTCTGGTCCTCGGCTTCGGCCGGCGGGCCGGGGCATTCTTTGTGTGCGCCTCTGATCTTGCGTCGCTGACACCGGTGCGGGCGCCGGGGCTTGCCTGCCCGCGCAGGCGAAGCCGGAGCGGAGCAGGGCGCGGAGCGACCCCGTGGCGCCACGGTGCGCCGCGTCAGCGGCGCTTTAAAGACGTACAGAAAGTTCTCACAAGCATGTACCTCAACATCGGGTAGGCGGAATACCTAACCTGAACGGCCAGAGGGGCTAGCTGGCATTGGGCCAATTCTCGTAGGCTGCCGGTATGGAGACCAAGCGGGTCAGAGCTGGTAGTGACACACTCCTCGCGCTGGCGGATCGAGCCACGCCAGTCGACATCGTTACCGAGTTGATCTGGAATGCGCTCGACGCAGAGGCCATGAATGTTGATGTAACGGTCACCGTCAACGAGCTTGGCGCTCCGGAAGAGATCGTTATCCGTGATGATGGGCACGGTATGACCTACGGTCAAGTGCCTGACTTGTTCTTAATCCACGGTGAGTCCTGGAAGAAGGCACGGCGATTTTCGCCAAACATTGCTCGACCGATGCATGGGCATTTCGGGCGTGGACGGTTTCTTGTCTATGGCATCGCAGATCGAGTCGAGTGGCGAACCGTCGCAATGGACGGCGACGCGATGACCGAGACGATGATCTACAGTCGACGCAGTGCGCCGAACGAGTTCTCGATGGACGGCCCACGGCCGGCAGAGGAGCCGACAGGCACGACTGTCCGTCTTATCGCGAGGCAGGAACAACGGGTACAGGTTCTCGTCGATGGCGACGTTGTCCTGCCGGTAATGGCACGCCTTGCCGCGACTCTCCTCGCCCTTCCTGACGTGAAGGTGACCTACAATGACAACGCTCTTGATCCAGCTGACTACGTCAATTTAGACATCGATCTGGACGTCGTAGTAAGCGATGAGGCCCTTCAAAACAAGGGGAATCCGCGCCTTCGTGTTGTTGAATGGTCTGCGGACATGCGCTCGAAGGCCATATTTTTGTGCGACGAACATGGTCGCGTTGTGACCGAATACAAGCCTAATCGACTTCCCCCGGCGCCCATCCATTGGAGCGCGTACCTGCTCTGGGACGGTTTTGGCGACCATGAGCTGATGGGACATGCCGATCTTTATGTGCCAGATGTTCGGCACGGAGAACTGCTTGCAGTAGCACAGCACGCATTGACTCAGCATCTAAATCAGCGGCTTTACGAGCAAAAAGGAAAGATCCTTGCCGAATGGAAGTCGGAAGGTGTCTACCCGTATTTGGGCGAGCCCGCAAGTCCTGCCGAGGAAGTGGAACGGGAGATCTTTGACATCGTCGCAGTCGTAGCGAGCCCTGCGATCGGACGCGACGTCAAGCAGAAGCGGTTCTCTCTACGCCTTCTACAGGAAGCGGCGCGCGCGGAACCGTCTCGGACAAACCGCATTTTGAATGCAGTTCTCGATCTTACCCCCGATGAGCAGCAGGTTCTTTCGGATCTGCTGGAACGCACGAAATTGGCATCAATTGTCCAAGCCGCACAGACGGTGGCCGACCGTTCCGACTTCATAAGCGGTCTCGGAAAGCTGCTATTTTCCGACGAAACCCGTAGGACGTTTCGAGAAGTTGATCAGCTGCACCCTATGCTGGTATCCGAGCCATGGATCTTTGGCGATGAGTGGGCCCTAGCGTTGTCCGAGTCCGGATTGGCGCGTGTTGTAGAGATGGTCGTGAGTCAGTCGCCAAATACCGTATTCGCACCGCGTCCGGTCCTATTGCCCTCAGGCAGGCGTGGCCGTGTAGATATGGTTTTCTACCGGTACCTTCCAGAGAGCGAACGTAGCCGCCATCTGGTCGTCGAGCTGAAACGACCGATGCGACTAACGATGACCGAATTTGGACAGCTCAATAACTACGCTACTGCCATCACGGGTAATGCAGAGGTCGCAAGCGGCCTGCATGCGTGGGACTTTTGGCTGGTCGGAACTGAAATCGATGACGCGGTAAAGAATCTTTCAAACGACGTTAGCCAACCTGGCCTTGTAAGCGTAACTGCTCGTTACCGACTGTGGGTGATCGACTGGGCAACGTTGCTCGACCGAGCGCAACGGCGGATTGAAGCCTTCCGGTCGGCTCTGGATCTAGTATCTACGGACGAGACGAGCCGGACATATCTTCAGCGGCGGCATGCCGAATTCATCCCTTTCTCCGAATAGCACGGGAACTGCAGCTAATGCTGCGGTTCGTGTAGGCGTCGGCATCGCCCAACCGGCAGCATTGACACAAGTCCGGCGGCTTCAGCTGGTTTGCTCGTCCTGACTTGAGCCATTCCGCGAAGCGAAGCGTGACGCTGTGACTGGTCTGCGTAGGGTCGCCGGCGGCGGCGGGTGCCCTGCCACTCGCTGACGATTGACTTACGGTGACGTTTGCCTCTGCCTGCGGTGTGCCACTTCAGGCGTCGAGGGACAGCTCGGGCCCTCCCGGCATGGACCTGTCACCGACGTCCTGAGATCCGCCATCGCCGCCGTAGTTGGGCCACTGAGGACGGTGGCCCAACAGCTCCGGAAATACGATTTGAAGTACGCAGAACTCGTTGCCCCACGGATCTCGCATAACCCAGAAGTCGTAACCGCGCTCCTGTTGGTGATCCCACCGGGTGGCGCCGAGCGTTTCGAGACGCCGAACCTCGGCTTCGACGTCATCGGTTTCAAGGTCGATGTGCATTCGCTCCTTGGACATCTTGACGTCGTCGGTTCGCTGGAGCAGTACACGAATCTCGGAGTCTGGTAGCCGGAGTTGCCGGTACACCTGGCGGCTTGGCTCTAGTAGTTCCTCCTCCTGCGCGTCTAGAGCGGCCGACCAAAATCGAGTTGCACTATCGAGGTCGTCACAGTCGATTGTGAAGTAACAGACTCGACTTCGATGATGGCTCATCATTCCCCAGACTCGTTCGTCTCGTCGAGAATCCATTGCAGGTACGCTGCGTTTCCGAGTGTTATCGGTGTGGCGAGTACACACGGCACCTCGTACGGGTGTTCGCGGTTCGTCCGATCGATGATCTGTTGAACAAGGGAAGTCCGGGTGTGGAGCATGACTCGGGCTTCATGCTTGTCGTAGATCTCGCCTTGCCACTTGTAGATGGACCGGATTGTTTCGATGCAGTGTCCTGACGAGCAGAGCCGGTCCTCGATGAGCCGCCGGGTGAAGGCAGCTAGCCATTCGGCATCGGGTGCGGTGATCACGACCTCACTTACCGCTGGTTGCATCCCCGGCCTCTTCGTTTATCAGGGCGTTGATGGTTTCCGTGGCTTCTTCGGCGGTGCGCGCCATTGAGCCCCAGCCGGTGACGACCTTTCCGTCGTAGCTGATCCCGACCCAGCGGCCGGACATGCGTTGGCCGTGGGGATGGAGGACGAAGTACATCGTCCCTTTGGAGCGGACCGATCCGTCCGTTGCTGCGTACCAGCCCATCAGGATCTCGCTGTCCCAGATTCGAAGCTCGCCTTGCCAGTGGTAGCCCCCGTCTTCGACGGCGATGCCTCGCGTGGTGGTGGCGACGTCGATCCGTTGGCCCTCTTGGCGGAACTTGACCTCTTGCAGTGTGATGACCTGTTCGTGGTCCTTGAACGTCTGCCAGGACGCCCACCAGTCGCCTGACAGGTTCAGGCGGTAGCTCGGGATGCCGGCCAACTCGCCGACGGTGATCTGGAGTGCGTTCGCGATCGCAACGGCGACCGACAACACGGGCTGCTGCTCGCCCGCCTCATATCGTCTGATTTGTCGGGTGTCTACACCCGCTGCGGTGGCGAGATCGGCCTGGGACATGCCCAGTTCAGTCCGCCGTTGCCGCAGTACCTCTGCCATTTCCACTCCTCCATTCTCGCGGACGTTTTAGTCCGCGTCGACAGGACCCGTAGGTCCGATGGGGACTCTTGAGTCCTTGACGAGGACTGATACGTCCGGCAAACTAGGCCTAGTTAGTCCTATCGCAGGACGTAAGAGTCCTGTTGTTAGAGCGCTGTTGCGCTCCGTCATGAGGGAGGGCCCAAAGTGGCTCAGCGGATGAAGTACATGTTGGACATGTCGGGCTACGAGTTCGAGGTGGTCAAGACGGCCGCTCCGAAGCTCGACGGGAACGGTGCGCAGAAGATCGACCCGGTGTCGAAGAACCCGGTGTGGGTCGTGGAGGTCAACGCGTTCCAGGGCGAGGACGCCGGTGTTCACCAGATGGACGTCACGTTGGCGTCGGCGACGAAGCCGGACCTGCGGTGGCGGCAGCCGGTGGAGCTGTCCAGCGTGGAGATGATCCCGTGGGCGAACAACGGCCGTTCGGGTGTCGCGTTCCGCGTGGGTGAGATCCGCCCGGTGGACGTGGCGCGCCTGCAGTCGGTCGCCTGACCTGCTCCGTGCCTGCACGTGACACGTACGTGTCAACGCACCCGGATGCCGGGTGTTCGGACACGGGGTCGCCTGTGATTGGCGTCGCTGCGACCCCGGGTCCGGTCTTTCAACAGTCCTTGAGCCCTTGAGTGGGAGGACGTGTCGTGTCCAAGTTTAGCGGCCGGAGCAGGTCCGGCTCTACGTCTGCATCGGTGGGTCGCGCGGTCACTATCGCGATCGATGCGCAGGTTCGGCGTTCGTACGCGCGCAAGGCAGTGATCGCGTTCTGGGTCACTGCGGTCATCACCGCCGTTCTCGCTGCTGTTGTGGTGTCGGCGAACCATCACCCGCTGGTGGGTCTGGTGGCCGGCGCTTTCATCGGCGCCGTGGTCGGTGGTGTTGTGGCTGCGCTGGTGTTCTGCTGGCCGGTGCTGCGGGTGTTCTGGCACTGGGCGACCGAGATCGTGACGGCGGCTGGGCTGCTGTACGCGTGGACGGTTGTCATGGAGTCACCTGCGCTGGTGGCGACGCTGCTGTCGGTCGTGGCGGTGGTCCTGGTGTCCACCGGTCTGGGCTGGCTGCTGCGCCGTTGCGGCTGGTCGAAGCGCCCGGGTTGGGGCTGGCTGCGGGCGGTGGAGGTTCTCGCCGCGGTGCTGTCCGCGCTCGGCCGTGGTGTCGTGGCCCTGGTCTGGTGCCTGCTCGTACGGCATCGGCTGCGGGTGTGCTTCACCGCGTTCATCCACGCCGCAGGCTCCAACCACGCGGGTAACCCGCCGCTGGTCCTGTGGGCGCGCCCGACCCCTGCCGGGGAACGGGTGTGGGTGTGGCTGCGTCCCGGTCTCGCGCTGAGCGACCTGGAGGGCCGTACCGACAAGATGGCCGTCGCGTGCTGGGCCACCGACGTGCGGGTGTTGCGGGGCCAGTCCTCGTACGCCGCGCTCGTGCAGGTGGACGTGACCCGCCGCGACCCGCTGCGCGCCACGGTGTTCTCGCCGCTGGCCCGCATGGTTCCGGCCGACGACCCGACACCGACCTCACCGGGCATGCCGCCGCTCCTGGACCTGGACCTGAGCCCGGACGACTTCACCAACGACGTTCCGGCCGAGCAGCCGAAACGGGGCCGTGCCCCACGTCAACCGAAGGCTGACAAGCCGGGTCCCTCGGACGCCGATGAGTACGACGCCTTCATCTAGGCACCCCATCTCTTCAGTACCCATCTGACTCTGTGTCGGCGCGGGCCCAGTCCCTTTGGACGCCATGTCCCGCGCCCACACCCCATCCTGTTGGGAGCTACCTCCGATGGCCGAAGCTGTGTCACCGCTCGGCCTGCGCGCAGCAGCGCCGCCGATCGGTCAGACCCTGTCCATCTTCAACCCGGTCTTTCTCGGCATTGACGAGTTCGGCCATGACGTCTACGTCCCGATCATCTTCCGCAACCTGCTGCCTGGCGGTGAACCCGGCGCCGGGAAGAGCAGCCTGCTCAACAACTTCGTCGCGCACGCGGCGCTGTCGCTGGACTGCCGGCTGATCCTGCTGGACGGCAAGCGTGTCGAGCTGGGTCTGTGGAAGCGGGTTGCTGACGTGTTCGTCGGCCCGGACATCGAACGGGCGCTGCGGGTGCTGCGCCGTGTTCAGCAGATCATGGATAACCGGTACGAGTACCTCGACTGGTGCGAGCGCCGGAAGATCGAGCCCGGTGACCAGATCACCGCGTACCTGCTGGCGGTTGATGAGATCGCCTACTTCTCCGTCACGGTCGGGGACAAGAAGACCCAGGAAGAGTTCTCCAACTTGCTGCGCGACGTCGTGGCTCGTGGCCGCGCGGTCGGCATCATGGTTGTCGCCGCGACGCAGCGTCCGTCGTCGGACATCATCCCCACCTCGTTGCGGGATCTGTTCGCGTGGCGGTTCGCCGGTCGCTGCACCACCGACTCGTCCTCCGACGTCGTCCTCGGGCACGGCTGGGCCGCTCGCGGCTTCAGCGCCAACACCATCGCCCCGAACAATCAGGGCGTCGGCTACCTCATCGCTGAAGGCGGCGTGCCGAAGCTGGTGAAGTCGGCCTACCTTTCCGATCTGGACATCCGGCGCATCGCGCGGTATGCGGAACGGCTCCGCGCTGAGAACACGGTCCGTTCGGCCGCTGGGCTGTACCGGCCCGAACTGCGCCCTGACGATTTGGCGGTGGCGGCATGAGCCTCCTCGCCCGCGAACGCCACAGCGAGTGGTGCGCCAAGGACCACACCTGTCGGCTCGGTGAGCACCGCGCCGAACCGGTCACCAGGACCGCCCCGAACGTGGGCACCTACACCCTGACCCGCATCCAGCGTGACGGCGGCGGCGAGTACGCCGAGATCCGCCTCAGTATCCGCCTCGACATCGGCGAGGCCGGTCCCCGCGCCCGACTGGCGCACCTGCTGCGACTGCTGAACCTGCTGCTCAAGCACGCCGCCCCGCAGCGGTAGGCGCGCGTTCTCGAACGGCGACACCAGCACGCTTCCCGGCTTCCTGGCGCCGCCGTCCCAACCAACCAACAGCCCTTTGTCGAAAGGACGTGGCTGCCGTGCACCCTACCCAAAAACTGGCCCTCGACCCCGCCGAGCACGACCCTGAGGCGGTCGCGGCGGCCCTGGACCTGCCCGCCGACTACTTCACGGTCTGGGCTGAGGACGTCGAGGCCTACGAGCAGGACCTGATCGAGCGATACGTCCGCTCCTACGTCAGCAAGGTGCCGCCGGCCGAGCCCGGCGACCAGGCCGACGAGCTCGTCGCCATCGACCTGTACGGCACGCCGGCCGACACGCTGCGCTGCGCAGCGACCTACCTCGAGCACCACGGCTGGATGCCCTACGGCCGGTACTCAGACCTGACCGTGCCGTTCCCGGCCGCCGACATCACCGGCGCCGTCCGCGCCGCCGTCTACGGCAAGGCCATGCCCGGTGACGTCCTGGACGGCGTCCTCGGCTGGCACGTCGACATGGCCATTGCCGCCCTCGCCGACCACCTCGGTCTCAACGACCCCGAAATGCACCTGCTCGGCTGGCTCGCCTACAGCGCCCACGCCATCACCTGCTGGAACGACGAGATCGACCGCACCGCCATCGAGGCGGTCACCGCGATGCGGGCCGCCGCTGACGCCTACGACGCCACCCACCACCGCACCGGCGACGCCGCGTGCGACGCCGAGGACACCGACACCACCGGGGAATCCTGATGCCCAAGAACACTGTCAACCCGAAGTTGACAACCAGCGTGGCTGACACCCTGCGCCGCGCCGCCCACTACATCGCCGAGCACGGCCACCACAGGTACGACTACTTCGCTTCCGGCACGCGACGCACCGACCGCGAGACCGGCACCCTGCCCGCCGCGTGCGCCATCGGCGCCATCTCCTACGCCGCCTACGGCCGGGTCCGCCGCGACCCCTGGGGCAGCTACACCGACCTGACGCTCAACCCGACCAACGGTTTCTCCGACGCCGTGCTGTTCTTCGAGGACTACACCAAGTCCCACTTCGGCAACACCGTCTCGGGCTGGAACGACGCCCCAAACCGGACCGCCGATGAGGTGGTCACCACCCTGCATGCCGCTGCCGACGCCTTCAGCGCCTCGGCCGGTGATGCCCGATGAGCACCCACCGCCGCAACGTCGTGGAGAACGACGAGTTCGGCGCCTTCGCCCGGCGCATCGTGCGCGCCTATGCCCGCCGCGTCGCGGCTGGCGACATCGAGGCCCTGGCTGACATGGTCGCCCTCTCCGAGGACCTCGACACCGCCATCGGCGAGGCCGTCACCGGCCTGCGCAGCCACCGGCGCCGCTACTCCTGGGAGGAAATCGCCTCTCGCCTCGGCATCAGCCGACAGGCCGCACACAAGCGGTGGGGCGGTGACCGTCATGACGGCACTGACCAGTGACCCGATGCGGGTCGCTGTCCTGGACACCCAGGTCGCGCTCGGGATGAAGGTCGAGTTCTACGACCCGGACGGCAACCGCTACGGGCTGCCGACGTACCCCTACCGGTGGGCCCCGACGCATCTGGCCACCCGGAGGCAGTTGCGCTCCCAGCAGCTGTGCCCCGGCGGGCAGGACATCGCCGCGCAGATCCTGTGGCGGCACAAGGGACGCCGGCGCGTCGCCTACCTCTACGACATCCAGCACGCCAAAACCAAGCGCATCGCGACCCCGGCCCAGCTCGCCGCGGTCGGCAAGGCCCTGCTGGCCCGACGCTTCTGCACCAGCTGCCAGCAGCACAAGCCCTACTACATCCCCCGCCGCTACGGCGAATGCCTCGACTGCATCCCGGACGGCGCCTGATGACCGCCGCAACCCGCGCTGACCACGCCACGCACAGCAGCGTGTGCACCGAACCGGCCACCGGTCAGACCTGGTCCGACCGCTGCCACTGCCGGCACATCCGCGCCCGGCACGCCGCCGCCATCCATGCGGCCATCGTCACCCCGACCGGCACCTGCACCGGACGAAACCTCGCCGGAGCCTGCCTCTTCACCGACTGCCCCTGCACCGGCTTCGCTGCCCCGAACGGAGACCAGCCATGAGCGGCACCAACGACGCGCTGCGCCGCGCGATCCGCCAAACCGTGTTCGAGCAGATCCGCCAGCGCCGAGCGGCCAGGCGGACAGCCCGGGAAGCCCAGCGGACCATCGGCGACATCACGCACCCGCAGGTCAACCACGGCGGCTACCTGCCGTGCGGCTGCCACATCTCCCAACACCACCACGCCTGCAGCCCCGAGGCCCGGCGCAAGACCGAGGCCCAGCGATGAACACCACGACCGACTGCCTGTGCATCACCGACCCGGCCGTGCATCGGCTCACCGTCGCCATCCAGCGGCTGCAGACCGAACAAGCCGCCATCCGCGACGCCAACCGAACCCTCGTCGAGTACGGCCTCACCTCCGGCAGCCCGGAAGCCCACGCCCGGCTGCGCGCCATCGAGGCCGAAGCCCTCACCATCGCCGCCCGACTGCATGCCCTCGGCATCGACGACCAGGCCGCCACCGGCCTCATCCTCACCACGGGAGTCTCCCCATGACCACGCCTCAACCCGACCGCGACTACGTCCGCGCGCTGTTCGACGCGCTGGTCGCCGC
This sequence comes from Dactylosporangium sp. McL0621, assembly GCF_049995355.1. Lineage (NCBI taxonomy): Bacteria > Bacillati > Actinomycetota > Actinomycetes > Micromonosporales > Micromonosporaceae > Dactylosporangium > Dactylosporangium sp. McL0621. The sequence continues at coordinate 10,996,348 of NZ_CP188259.1, read as the reverse complement.
CTGCACCGCCTGCGACGGCGAAGGCGCCGTCGGCCTCATCCGGCTCATCGGCCGGCAGATCGGCCAGGAGCGCATGTACCGGCTCCTCGACGAACTCGTCGCCATCGGGCTGCGCCGCGCCGCGGCGACCCTCGACGAGCAGTTGATGGACTTCCTGAGGGGGTCGCGATGAGCGATGCAGCCCCGCGCCGGGACTGGTCAGAGCGTCTGACCTTCGGCGTCCTGGTCCTGATCGTGCTGCTCATCGGCATCATGGCCGGAGCGGCGTCGTTCAGCCACGTCCACGACTTCACCCTGGACAACAGCCCCGAGGACACGCCCGACTGGTTCGGCTGGGGCAATGCCGTCATTACGGAACTCGTTCCGGTCGCCTCGCTCATCTACATCGCACGTCGGCGCCGCACTGGTGGCTCCATCGGCTACGCCGTCTTCCTCATCCTGCTGTTCATGGGTGTGTCCCTGACCGCCCAACTCGCCGTCGCGGTGCCCAGCATCTTCGGCTGGCTCGTGTCGGCCCTGCCCGCCGTGGCGTTCTTCCTGCTGTCCAAGCTCGTGTTCTCGGCGTCCAAGCCGAACAAGACCACGCAGAAGCCCGACCTGGCCGCTACTGCATCTGCGGCCACCGCACCTATCCCGACGACACCGATCGCGCAGACGACATCGAGCACGCAACCCGCTCGGGTCGTCATCGACCAGGTCCCCGCGCCCGCTGCGGTCCAGCAGCCGGCCACCGGAACCCCGCGTGACGTGGTCGAGCCCGCGCCTGTGGCGCCTGCGATCACGGCCCCGGCCGCCGCCGCGGCGAGTCCCCGGGCTCAGGCTCAGGTGGCATCCGCTTCCGACACCATCACCGAGCAGGCCATTCCCACAACGCACCGGCACATGAACGTGCCGACCGCACCGGAGCAGGCACCCGCACCGTCCGCGCCCGACTTCCCTGTCACTGCGCCCGACGCTGCACAGCCAACGAAGCTTCCGGCCCCGGCCGCACTGCTCACCCGCGCCCGGCACATCGCCGCCGCGCACCTGGAAGCCACCGGAGAACTGATCACCCGTGGTGCACTCGCCCGCCGGTTGCAGGTCGGCACCGACACCGCAGACCAGCTCCTCGCGCTGCTCGACCTCGACCCGGCCCGTTCCCAGCAGCCAGTGGCGGCCGCCAACGGCAACCGCGTGGACCTGACCGCGTGACCGTCTCGACGCTGACGTTCACACCCGGAGCTAACCACTCCGGGTGTGGGCGCCTCGGTCGAGCCGACCTCTCTCTGAACGGAGGCCCGCGATGAGCGCCACCCCGCCCGAGCTCCTCGCCGAGGTCGCCGCGTTCCAGCCCCTGACACTGCGCGACCACGTCGCCGTGCGCACCGCCCAGCCGGACTACGGCGACTGGCTCGAGCACATCTCCTCGGCGGCGGCTTGCACCCGCCCGATCCGCCTCGCCGGTGACCTCTACACCGTGCGCGGCACCAGCGGCGGCGGCGGCGAGGTCTTCCGGCACACCCCGACCGACCGCCTACCGGACGGCGTCATCTACAAGGCGTGCGGCAACCGCCGTGCCAGCATCTGCCCGGCCTGCGCCCGCATCTACCAGCGCGACGCCTACCAGGTCCTGCGGACCATGCTCGTCGGTGGCAAGGGCGTCCCGGCCGCCGTCGCCCGGCACCCGGCCGCGTTCGTCACCCTCACCGCACCCTCGTTCGGCACCGTGCACACCCGGGTCGTGCGTAAGCACACCTGCACCAACCGGGGTCGCTGCGACTGCCGCGCCGAGCCCTGCCACGCCCGCTCCAACACCCCGGGCCGCTGCCGTCACGGACAGCCGGCCGTGTGCTGGGCCCGTCACGAGACCGGCGACACCGTCATCGGGCGGCCGCTGTGCCTGGACTGCTATGACCACGACCACCAGGTCGTGTGGAACCTGTTCTCCGGCGAACTGTGGCGGCGCACCTCCATCGCCCTCAGCCGTCACCTCGCCCGACGCTGCCGCGAACGGCGCATCCCGTTTCGGCTCGTCGAGCTGCCCGGCGGGAAGGTTCGCAGCGTCGCCCCGGTCCGGATCGTCTACGGCAAGGTCGCCGAATACCAGCGCCGCGGCGTCGTGCACTTCCACATCCTGATCCGCCTCGATGGCTACGACCCCGACGACCCGGACACCGTGCTGCCACCCCCGGCCGGACTGTCGTTCCTCGACCTGCACGACGCCGTCGCCCAGGCCGCCACCGACACCGTGTTCGGCACCCCCGTGCACCCCGACCGTCCGGACGGCTGGCCGGTCACCTGGGGCGACCCGGATAAGGGCCTCGACATCCGCGAGATCAGTCTCACCGGCAGGGACGACGTCACCGACGGCCTGGCTGCGGGCTATCTCGCCAAGTACGCCACCAAGTCCACCGAGGTGACCGGCCACCGCTCCACCCGCCTCACCGCCGACACCGTCGACCTGTACGCCGACCCGGAAGGCGACCACATCGCCCGGCTCATCGACGCCTGCTGGCGCCTCGGCCGTGCCACCCGCACCCCGCAACGGCTCTCCACCCGCCCTCGGCCCACCCGCCCGGCTGTCAGCTGGACGCCCCGGGACTGCCCCGACTGCGGCACCCGGACCCGGCTCGCCGTCTGCCCGACCTGCACCCCCGACTGTCAACCCGAAGTTGACACCGAATCGATCGGCGGGACCGAACCCAACCCCTATGCCCGGCTGCGCCGCGCCGCGCACATGCTCGGCTTCGGCGGCCACTTCCTCACCAAAGCCCGCCGCCACCGCGTCACCTTCGGCCTGCTCCGCGCCAACCGCGTCACCTGGCGTCGCACCAACGACACCACCACCCCGGATCAGCCGATCCGCACCGCCGACCACCTCGACGAGGAAACCACCCTCGTCGTCGGCGTCCTCACCTTCGCCGGAGCGGGCTGGCACACCATCGGCGACGCCGCCCTCGCCAACACCGCCGCCGCCATGGCCCGCGCCCGAGCAGACGCCGCCCGCGAAGAACTCGCCCACGAAATCGGCACGGCCGTACTTTCCGGCGGCACCTTGGTAGCCGCCTAGCTCGTCTGAACGTCAATCTCCCTGGGGAGGGAAACGCGTGGAGAAACTGCTGTTGACGGCGACGGAAGCTGCCGAGGTCTTGAATGTCGGCAAGTCAACGGTGTATGACCTTATTCGGTTGCAGGTTCTCAAGTCGGTCAAGCTCGGCCGCTCCCGGCGCATTCCGATGGATGCATGTCGCGAGTTGGTTGCTCGGCTTGTGGAACTGCCGGACGGGCTGGAGAGCATGCGTCATGAGTGAGACCGCCAAGCCTCGCCGCCGAAACGGTGAAGGCAGTGTGTATCAACGGAAATCTGACGGTCTCTGGGTGGGCGCAGCCTATGTGCTGACCACGGCTGGTGTGCAGCGGCGCAAAGTGGTCTACGGCGAGTCGTGGGAGGCGGCTCACGGGCAGCTCGTGCAGCTGGTCGCTCGCTCCCAGCAGGGTATCCCGGTGCCCGAGCGGTCTTGGCCGATGCGTGACTATCTGCCGTACTGGCTGAAGGTTCACGCCGAGGAACTGCGGGCGAAAACGCTGGAGGGTTACGAGAGTGTTGTGCGCTTGCATCTGATCCCGGGACTCGGCACGAAGCGCCTCGACAAACTGAGCGCACATGATGTGCGTGCGTTCCTCTCGACGTTCCGGCAGAAATGTCTCTGCTGTTCGGCGGGATTGGACAGAAAACGTCGTGCCGATAAGCAATGCTGCTCGGCCGGAAAATGCTGTCGCCGGACGCCCGGAACCCGACAGGTGCAATTCGTTCATGCGGTGCTGCGAAACGCCCTCGCGCATGCGGTCCGCGAGGAACTCGTCCTCCGCAATGTTGCCATGCTGGTCAAAGTCAAGGCACCGCGTTACAAGGTCGGAAAGGGCCTGACGGTCGAGCAGGTGCGACTATTGCTGAAGACCGTGGAAGGCCATCGGCTGCACCCGCTGTATGTCGTCGCGGCGACCATGGGCCTTCGTCGCGGTGAGTTGCTCGGCCTGCGCTGGGCGGATCTCGACTTGGATCGCGGCACCTGGTTGCCGGACAAGACTACGCAGCGTGTGGCCGGCAGTCTCGTGCTCCAGGACACCAAGACCGAAGACTCGGACGCACTACTGCCGTTGCCGGAACTGACCTGGGTCACGCTGCTCGACCACCAGCAGCGGCAGCGCGATGAGCAGCAGCGGATCGGGGAGCGCTGGCAGGACCACGACCTGGTCTTCCCCTCCGAGGTCGGCACGCCCATGGAGCCGCGCAACCTCAACCGGCACTTCGAGGGTCTGCGCGCCAGGGCTGGCCTGCCCGGTGTCCGGCTGCACGACCTTCGGCACACGATGGTGACGCTGCTGCTGGAGCAGGGTGTGCCGCCGCACCTGGTGCAGGCCATCGCCCGGCACGCTGACGTCGACATCACGCTGAAGATCTATGCGCACACCAACCTCGACGCGATGCGGGAGGGGATGAAGCGCCTTGACGACCACCTGGACTGAGGCGCTGCTACACCCGTTGCTACAGGTGGCCTGTGCTGCCGTGCTGCTGACTGCAAACTGCCTGGTCAATCTGTGTGGGCACGGTTGGGTTCGAACCAACGACCCCCCGCTTGTAAGGCGGGTGCTCTTCCGCTGAGCTACGCGCCCCGGGGCCTCGAGAATCCGAGGACGGGTACCCAGATGGTACCCAAAGGCGTCCTCCCGCCCCAGCCGGGCAGCTAGAGGGCCTTGATCGCCGCTCGCCAGACCGAAACGTCGCGCGCGTGGCCCGCTGAAATGTGCTCTGTGAAGGCGATTATGCCGTCCGGGTCCACCAGGAACGTGCCGCGGTCGGCGTAGCCCTTGGCGTGGTTCAGGACGCCGTACGCGTCGGCGACCGCGCCGTGGGGCCAGAAGTCCGCGAGCATCGGGAAGGTGTAGCCCTCGCGGTCGGCCCAGACCTTGTGTGCGTACGGGGAGTCGACGCTCACGGTCAGGACCTGGACCTGTTCGTTCTGGAAGGCGTCCAGGCCGGACTGCAGGGCCGCCAGCTCGCCCTGGCACGTACCGGTGAACGCGAGCGGGTAGAACACCAGGAGCACCGACCGGAGGGTACGGAACGAGGTCAGTCTGACCTCCTGGTTGTTCTGGTCGCGCAGGACGAAGTCCGGTGCCGGATCTCCGACATCCACTGTCATGCCTCGAATATGCCAGCTGTCGTACCGGGGGCCTACACTCGCCCGCATGGCAGCAGGGCCGCGGCTCGGCATCGACTTCGGGACCTCCCACACCGTCGCGCTCCTGGCGTGGCCGGACGGGAGGGTGCGCCCGTTGCTGTTCGACGGCTCGCCGCTGCTGCCGTCCGCGGTCTACGCCCAGACCGACGGCGCGCTGCTGGTCGGGCGCGACGCGGTGCACGCCGCACGGGTGGACCCGAGCCGCTTCGAGGGTAGCCCCAAGCGGCGCATCGACGACGGCACGGTGCTGCTCGGCGACCGCGAGCTGACCGTGCCCACGCTGATCGGGGCGGTGCTCGGGCACGTCAACTCCGAGGCCGTGCGGGTCGCGGGCGGCCCTGTCGCCGAGCTCACCCTGACGCACCCGGCGGCGTGGGGCGTGTCGCGGCGGCTCGCGCTCGTCGAAGGGGCGAAGCTCGCCGGGCTGCCCCAGCCGGCGCTGATGCCGGAGCCGGTCGCCGCCGCGCATTATTTCGCGGGTGTACTGCAGAAGCCTCTTACGGGCGACCAGGGCCTCCTCGTGTACGACTTCGGGGGTGGCACGTTCGACGCCAGCCTCGTGAGCCGTTCGGGGGAGGGGTTCGACGTCCGCGCCGTCGACGGGATCGACGACCTCGGCGGGCTCGACCTCGACGCCCTCATCGTGGAGCACGCGCGCGGGCAGATCGAGGACGCCGAGGTGTGGGCGCGGCTCGACCACCCGCAGAGCACCGAGGACCGCCGCCACCGCCGCATGCTGTGGGACGACGCGCGCATCGCCAAGGAGATGCTGTCGCGCTCGGCCAGCGCGGCGCTGCACGTGCCGATCGCCGCGGCCGACGTCACGATCACCCGCGAGCAGTTCGAGGACAAGGCCCGGTCCATGCTCGAGCAGACGGTGCGCACCACCGGGGCCGTCATGCGCTGGGCCAACATGGACAAGGACAAGCTCGCCGGGCTGTTCCTGGTCGGCGGGTCGAGCCGGGTGCCGCTCGTCGCCACCCTCCTGCAGCGCGAGCTCGGCCTGGCCCCGACCGTCATCGAGCAGCCCGAGCTCGTCGTCGCCGAGGGCAGCCTGCGCGCCTGGGTCAACCTGGCCCGCCCGGCCGCGCCGGCGAACGGCCAGCCGCAGGCCGCGCCGCCCAACGGCCAGCCGCAGAACGCCCCCACCGGCGGTCCAGTCGCGGCCGCCGCCGGAGCCGCGGGCGTCATGTGGCCCCAGCAGACCGCCCAAGCCGCACAAAACGCCCCTATTGCCCAAGCCGCACAAAACGCCCCGGCCGGCCAAGCCGCCCAAGCGGCCCAGAATGCCCAAGCGGCCCAGAATGCCCAAGCCGCCCAGAATGCCCAGGCCGCTCAGAATGCCCAGGCCGCGCAGTTCGCCCAGCCGGGACAATTCACCCATCCGGGGGGTCAGCAGGCGCAGCCCCCGGTCAGCGGCGTACCCATGAGCGGCGCCCCCGTGAGCCCGGCCGCCTTCCAGCCGGCCCCGGTGAGCGGCGTACCCATGAGCGGCGCCCCGGTGAGCCCGGCCGCCTTCCAGAACTACCCGACCGTCCGGCAGCCCCAGCACCCGGTCAGCGGCGCCCCCGTGAGCCCCGCCGCGTTCCAGCAGCACCCGGGCGCGGCCCCCAACCACGCCGCCGGCAACGAGGCGACCCAGCGACTGCGCCCCATGACCCCGTCGGGCCCGCCGCCGCGCGCGGTGCCGCTGCCCCCGCCCCCGCAGGCGTACGTCTCGCCGGCCGCCCAGCCCGCCGTCTACGCCCCGCCGCCGCGCGAGGAGGCCCCGCCGCCCCCGCCCAGGGGCCGCAACTGGGCCGTCCCGCTGCTGATCGGCATCCTGGTCCTCGCGCTCGGCCTGGCCGGCTACGTGGTGTTCCAGAACCGCGACAAGGGCGACGACCGGGCGTCGAGCGACTCGACGTCCAGCCCGGACCCGGGCTCGTCCGGCGGCGGCGCCGCGACGATCCCGCAGTACAACCGGGAAGACGAACCCAAGTGGGTGCCCAACGGCTGGCGCGACCCGGGCTTCGGCGCGGTCGACACGCTCTGGAAGTCGCAGCAGGAGTCCGAGGGCGGCCGGTGTGACACCGGCAGCGGGCGGCTGCGGGTCACGACGGGCTCGGCCCCGGGGCTGACCGGGTGCACCCTGAAGGCCCCGCTGGACGTGCCCATGACCGACGGCAGCATCGAGGCCAAGGTCAGGCTGGGGGCGGGCTGCGCGGGCATGTGGCTGCGGACCGGCGACTACGGGTACACGCTGGGCCTCTGCGACGACAACTACGTGCGGCTGTACAAGCTGCACAATGACCTGCCGGGCCCGAAGGACCTGCTCAAGGAGTGGGCCATCAAGCCCGCCCCGGGCGAGCCGTTCATGGCGTTCAAGGTCGACGGCGACCAGCTCGACGCCTATGTCAATGGCGTGCGCTTCGGGCCGATCAGCGACGACCAGATTCACCAGGGAAAGGTGAACCTGGGCGCATTCACCCTGACGGGCACCACTGCCGACGCCTCGTTCACCCAGGTGCGGGCCTTCATGCCGGAGGACTGGCAGCCGGGCACCGGGCCGACCGCGACCCGGACGAAGAACCCGCAGCCGTCCACGTCGAGCTCCGGATGGGGCTCCAAGCCCCCGTCGACCCCGGCCTCGAAGAAGGCCACGCCGCTGCCCACGGCGTGACTTCACCCACCGGCGAGAGATGGCCGCGCCGGACGAGACTGGCGCGGCCCGCAGGCCTACTTCACAAGCTCACCGGCGCGAGCGCGCCGCTCGGGGGGCAACCAGCCGGGCCGCGGTCCAGTCCTTGCCCGCGTTGACCGTCGAGGTCTGCTGCAACCCCGCGGTGGGCGCCGACTCGTTGATGTCGCTCGGCTCGACGTGCCCGGGACGGCCGGCCTTCGGCGTCAGCAGCCACACCACGCCGTTGTCCGCCAGCGGGCCGAGGGCGTCGATGAGCGTCTCGACCAGGTCACCGTCTTCGTCGCGCCACCACAGCAGCACCACGTCGACGACCTCGTCGGTTTCCTCGTCAACCAGTTCCCCGCACCGGTCGATCAGGACGTCGCGGAGATCCTGGTCGACGTCGTCGTCGTACCCCATCTCCATAACGACCATGCCCGGTTCAACCCCGAACCGGTCCGCCAGGCTCTTCACCTCGGCCTGACCCGCGGTCGCGTTCACTGTCCACTGCCTCCTGTCGCAACAACCACTGTTAGCGCGTAGTCCACACAGTACGGGCCGTCAACGCAAGTGGCGCACCGATGCGATCGAAAAACTAAAGGTCCAAGTTACCGGGCCAGCAGTGATCTCGCGCCCTGGACGATCTGTTCTTCGGACACCAGTACGTGGTTCGCGGCCGGCCCGAGCGGCACGAACGAGTCCACGGCGGCCACCCGGCGGGCCACCCCGACGTACCCGGCGTCCACGAGCGCGGCGATGACGCCCTCGCCGACCCCGCCCGAGCGGCGCGTCTCGTCGACGACGAGGACGCGGCCGGTGTCGGAGGCGTTCTTGATGATGTCGCCCACCGGCAGGGGTGAGAGCCAGCGCAGGTCGACGACCCGGCAGTGGATGCCCTCCGCGGTGAGCCGGGCGGCGGCGCGCAGGGACAGCCGGACCCCGTTGCCGAAGGTGATGATGGTCAGGTCGTCGTTGGGGCCGTTGCTGTACGCCCGGGCCCGCCCGATCGGCACGTGGATGGCCGGCCACTCGCTGGGCGGGGCGTAGTCCGACAGCCACCAGTTGTCGTCGTCGGTGTGCAGGTCGCGGGTGTGGTACAGCGCGATCGGCTCCAGGAACACGCAGACGCTGCCGTCGACGACCGCGCTGGCCAGGCACGTGCGCAGCATCGCGGCCGCGTCCTCGGCCCGTGCCGGGGCGGCCACCACCAGGCCGGGGATGTCGCGCAGCACGGCCAGGGCGTTGTCGTTGTGGAAGTGCCCGCCGAAGCCGAGCTGGTACGCCAGCCCCGCGACCCGCACCACCATCGGGTTGTGGAAGGCCCCCTGCGAGAAGAACTGCATGGTGGCCGCCTCGCCGCGCAGCTGGTCCTCGGCGTTGTGCAGGTAGGCCAGGTACTGGATCTCGGGCACCGGCAGCATCCCGGCCAGCCCGGCGCCGAGCCCGAGGCCCAGGATGCTGGTCTCGTCCAGCAGGGTGTCGAAGACCCGGGTCGCGCCGAAGCGGTCCCGCAGCCCCTTGGTGACCCCGTAGACGCCGCCCTTGGCCGCCACGTCCTCGCCGAAGACGACCATCTGCGGGTACGCCAGCATCGCGTCGGTCAGCGTCGAGTTGATGGTCTGGGCGAGGGTGAGCGGGCCGGCCTTCTCCGGCAGCTTCCCGCCGAACGCGGCCAGGCGGCTCGCCGGGTGGCCGCTGCCGTTGTTGCGCGGCGTGCCCGAGACCGGCCGGACCGCGGCGGCCGGCGCGGGCGTCCGCTCCGGCTCGGGCCAGTCATCGCTGTCGGCGGCGAAGTCGTCGGCGGTGTGGCCGGCGGTGCCGGAGGAGAAGGTGCCGGCGGTGAAGGTGTCGTCGGAAAACGTGCCGGCGGTGAGGGTGTCGTCGGAAAAGGTGTCGGCGGTGAACTCGAGGTCGTCGTCGAGCTCCCGCCCGGCGTCCCCGTGCGCCTCCTCGAGCCGGTCGTCGGCGCCGAGGTGGGCGGCCGCGTCGGCGACGGCCCGGGAGACCCGCACGGGGCGGCGCGGGGCCAGCGGCGCGGTCACCTCGGACGCGCTGGCCAGCTTCGGCTCGCCGAGCACCTCCTCGGCGACGCGGCGCACCTCCCAGCCGATCTCGTCGTAGCGGGTCATCAGCTCGGCCGGGGTGGCCACGCCCGCCTCGACCAGCATCCGGGCCGTGCGCACCAGCGGGTCGCGGCCCAGCTCGGCGGCGATCTCGACGGGCGAGCGGTAGGCCATCTCCGCGTCGGCGCCGGCGTGGCCCATGAGCCGGATCGTGCTCAGGTGCAGCACGGCCGGGCGGCGGTACCGCCGCACCCACGCCGCCGCTTCCGCCGCCCGGTCGTAGGTCTCGGCCGTGTCGCAGCCGTCGGCCGAGTAGTACCGCAGCCCCGGCCGGCTGCCCAGCGCCGCCGCCACCCAGCCGTCCGGCGTGCGCACGCTGATGCCCAGGCCGTTGTCCTCACAGACGAACAGCAGCGGCAGCTTCAGCCCGATGTGGTCGCACCAGCCGGCGGTGTTGAACGCCGCCGTGGCGGCCGCGTGGTTGATGGAGGCGTCGCCGAAGGAGCACACGACGAGCGCGTCGGCCGGCCAGCCGTGCCCGCCGCCGGGTGGGTCGAGGCGCCGGCCGCGGCCCAGCGCGTACGCCACCCCGACCGCCCGCGGCAGGTGCGAGGCGATCGTCGAGGTGGTCGGCACCACGTGCAGGTCGGCGTGGCCGAACACCTTGTGCCGCCCGCCCGCGATGGGCTCCTTGGCCGAGGCGACGACGCCCCGCAGCACGTCGCGGATCGGGTCGCTGCCGGCCACCTGGGCCGCGCGCATGCAGTAGAACCCGCCGGAGCGGTAGTGCAGCAGCGCCGGGTCGGTCGGGCGCAGCGCCGCGGCCACGGCGGCGTTCCCCTCGTGCCCCGCGGACCCGATGGTGTAGTACCCCGCGTCGAAGCTGCGCAGCCAGCGCGCGGCCAGGTCCAGGTGGCGGCTCGTCGACTGGGCGTCGTAGAGCGCGCGGGCCTGCTCGCCGGTCAGCGCGGTGTCCTCGCGGACGGGCTCGTCGAGGTCGCGCGCGGCGGCCCCGGCCACGAGCCCGGCGAGCTCGGCACGGAACCGCTCGTCGAGATCCTGAGGGGTGGTCACGCTCGACAGCATGGCCGAAAACGGTCATGTGATGCCACCCAAGGCAGGTGTACCCGCAGATTCGGGCCGTCCGGAGGAGTCTCCGGCTACCGCTCGGCCAGCGCCCGGTACTGAGGCGAGGCCAGGAATCCGGGCAGCAGCAGCGCCGCGGTCACGCCCAGGTCACGCGCGAGCGCCTCCTCGGGTGTGAGGAACACCATGGCCTGACCCTCGCCCAGCACCACGTCGTCCTGCCGGGCGTCGGTCGGGCCGCAGAAGACGTGCATCTCGACCTCGCCGTCGGCCGTGGTCACCGAGGGGCGGGTGCGGGTGAGGTACGCCTGGATGGGCCCCGCGTCCAGGCCCGTCTCCTCGAGCACCTCCCGGCGCGCGGCCTCCTCCGGCGACTCCCCCTCCTCGATCTTGCCGCCGGGCATGGCCCACTGGTTCGGCGACACCTTGGCGTGCCGGTCGCGGTGCTGCATGAGCACGCGTCCGTTGGGGTCGACGAGGAACACGACGGCGACTCGGCGCTCGATCACGGGGTCATCCTGTCATCCGCGGACAAAGCTGAGGCGCACCTGCCGTGTGGCGTTGTCGCCGTTCGGGTCGACGAGGCAGATGGACTGCCAGGTGCCCAGCGCGATCCGGCCGTCGACGACCGGCAGCGTGGCGTACGGCGCGACGAACGCCGGCATCACGTGGTCGCGGCCGTGGCCGGGGGAGCCGTGCCGGTGCCGCCACCGGTCGTCGGTCGGCAGCAGGTCGTCCAGGGCCCGCAGCAGGTCGTCGTCGCTGCCCGCGCCGGTCTCGATGACGGCCACGCCGGCGGTCGCGTGCGGGACGAAGACGTGCAGCAGGCCGTCACCCTGGCCGGCGACGAACCGGGCCGCCTCCTCCGTGATGTCCCGCACGACGGGGCTGGAGCCGGTCCGGACCGTGATCACCTCGGTGCGCATCGGCCCAGTGTCCCAGTCCTCAGTCGGAGTCGCTCGAGGAGGACGACCCGGAGTCGCTCGAGGAGGACGACCCGGAGTCGCTCGAGGACGAGGACCCGGAGTCGCCCGACGACGAAGAGCCGGAGTCGCTCCAGGACGACGACCCGGAGTCGCTCCAGGACGAGCCCGAGTCGTGGTGATGGACGGTGTGACCGTGGCTCTGCCACTGGTCGTGCGACGATTCGGAGTAGGACGACGACGGCTGGGTGTACGTGTCCGTCGTCGCCGGCCCGGGCACCCAGTTGGAGTCCAGGGGGCTCGAGCTCCCCCCTGCGCCGCGCACGTCGGTGAGGTTGCGCAGGGCGGGGCGGGCGACCTTGCGCACGACCACCACCACGACCACGATCGCCGTGGTCAGGGCCACGGTGACGATGCCGCAGGGCAGCAGCAGCCACCAGGACGAATTCTCGGACACGGGCGGCACGGTAGCCGATCCGGGCGCCTGGGATACTCGCAATGTCGCGTCTGCGTCAAGAGGGCAGCGGCACAGAAGTTACTCGTCGGTATCGTGGCGAGCGTCGCAGTTGGCGTCCCGTAGGCGTGACGGACCGCGCCGAAGCCAGGCAGGATGGGACATGGGCTCGCACAGTGTCACAAACTTTGGGCCTATGAACCATACGAGCCACACCCCGAGGCCACCCAGACCGGTCGCAGCGCCCTCCGGTCGCTAGCAACCTAGAAGGAACGCCTGTGTCCACCGAACGCAAGCGCCCGGTGATCAGCGACGGCCTACCGAGCCAGCTGCCCGACATCGACCCCGAGGAGACCACCGAGTGGGTCGAGTCGCTGGACGGCGTGATCGACGAGCGCGGCACGAAGCGTGCCCGGTACGTCATGCTGCGCCTGCTGGAGCGCGCCCGCGAACGGCAGGTCGGCGTCCCGCCGCTCACCACCACCGACTACATCAACACCATCGCGCCCGAGCGCGAGCCGTGGTTCCCCGGCAATGAGCACATCGAGCGGCGCATCCGGGCGTACATCCGCTGGAACGCCGCCATGCTGGTGCAGCGCGCCCAGCGGCCCGACGTCGGTGTCGGCGGTCACATCTCCACCTTCGCGAGCGCCGCGAGCCTCTACGAGGTCGGCTTCAACCACTTCTTCCGGGGCAAGGACCACCCGAGCGGCGGCGACCAGGTCTTCTTCCAGGGTCACGCCTCGCCGGGCATGTACGCGCGCGCCTTCCTCGAGGGCCGCCTGAGCGAGCAGCAGCTCGACGGCTTCCGCCAGGAGCTCTCGCACCGCGGGCTCGGCGGCGGCCTGCCCAGCTACCCCCACCCCCGGCTCATGCCGGGCTTCTGGGAGTTCCCGACGGTGTCGATGGGCCTCGGCGGCATCAACGCCATCTACCAGGCGCGCTTCAACCGGTACCTGCACAACCGCGGTTTCAAGGACACGTCCGGCCAGCACGTGTGGGCGTTCCTCGGCGACGGCGAGATGGACGAGCCCGAGTCGATCGGCGCCATCGGCGTCGCGGCCCGCGAGGAGCTCGACAACCTCACCTTCGTGATCAACTGCAACCTGCAGCGCCTCGACGGCCCGGTCCGCGGCAACGGCAAGGTGATGCAGGAGCTGGAGGCGTTCTTCCGCGGCGCCGGCTGGAACGTGATCAAGGTCGTCTGGGGCCGCGAGTGGGACCCGCTGCTGGCCGCCGACACCGACGGCGCGCTGGTGAACCTCATGAACGTCACGCCCGACGGCGACTACCAGACGTACAAGGCCGAGTCCGGCGCCTACGTCCGCGAGCACTTCTTCGGCCGTGACCCGCGCACCCGCAAGATGGTCGAGCACCTCAGCGACGACGAGATCTGGAACCTCAAGCGCGGCGGGCACGACTACCGCAAGCTCTACGCGGCGTACAAGGCGGCCACCGAGCACACCGGGCAGCCGACGGTCATCCTGGCCAAGACCATCAAGGGCTGGACGCTGGGCTCGCACTTCGAGGGTCGCAACGCCACCCACCAGATGAAGAAGCTGACCCTGCAGGACGTCAAGGACTTCCGGGACCGGTTGTACCTCGACATCCCCGACAGCGCGATCGGCGAGAACCCGTACGCGGTGCCGTACTACCGCCCGGACGAGAAGTCCGAGGAGATGGAGTACATGCGCGAGCGCCGCGCCGCCCTCGGCGGCTCGGTGCCCGACCGGCGCACCAAGCACATCCCGCTGCAGCTGCCGGAGAGCTCGGTCTACGGCGACATCAAGCGCGGCTCGGGCAAGCAGAAGGTCGCCACCACGATGGCCTTCGTGCGCATGCTCAAGGACCTCATGCGCGACAAGGGCATGGGCAGGCGCTGGGTGCCCGTCATCCCCGACGAGGCCCGCACCTTCGGCATGGACTCGCTGTTCCCGACCGCGAAGATCTACTCGCCGCACGGGCAGAACTACACCCCGGTCGACCGGGAGCTGTTCCTGTCCTACCGCGAGTCCACCTCGGGCCAGATCCTGCACGAGGGCATCAACGAGGCCGGCTCCGTCGCCTCGTTCACCGCCGCCGCGACCAGCTACGCGACGCACGGCGAGCCGATCATCCCGGTGTACATCTTCTACTCGATGTTCGGCTTCCAGCGCACCGCGGACGGCATCTGGGCCGCGGCCGACCAGATGTCGCGGGGCTTCCTGCTCGGCGCGACGGCGGGCCGCACGACGCTCAACGGCGAGGGCCTGCAGCACGAGGACGGGCACTCGCTGCTCATCGCCGCGACCAACCCGGCCGTCGTCGCCTACGACCCGGCGTTCGCGTTCGAGATCGCGCACATCACCGAGAACGCGGTCAACCGCATGTACGGCGAGGCCCCCGAGGACCTCATCTACTACCTGACCGTCTACAACGAGCCGATCTTCCAGCCGGCCGAGCCCAAGGACGTCGACGTCGACGGGCTGCTGCGCGGCCTGTACCTGTACCAGCCGGCGTCGTCCCTGGAAGGCGCTCCGGAGGGCCCCCGGGCGCAGCTGCTGGCCTCGGGCACGGGCATGCAGTGGGCGCTCAAGGCCCAGAAGCTGCTGGCCGAGGAGTGGGGCGTGGCCGCGGACCTGTGGTCGGCGACGTCCTGGGTCGAGCTGCGCCGCGACGCGGTCCGCGCCGAGGAGCACAACCTGCTCCACCCGGGCGACGAGCCCCAGGTGCCGTACGTGACCCGCGCCCTGCAGGACACGACGGGCCCGGTCATCGCGGTGAGCGACTTCATGCGCGCCGTACCGGACCTGATCGCCCGCTGGGTACCCAACGACTACACCTCGCTCGGCACCGACGGCTTCGGCCTCTCGGACACCCGCCACGCCCTGCGCCGCCACTTCCACGTGGACGCCGAGTCCATCGTGGTGGCGACGCTGAGCCAGCTGGCCCGCCGCGGCGAGGTCCCGGTCACGGCCCCGGCGGAGGCGGCGAAGAAGTACGCGATCGACGACGTGAACGCGGCCCCGGTCGGCGAAACGGGCGGCGACTCATAAGGCGGTGCTCGATGGCGGCCGGGTCTGCGGACCCGGCCGCCTTGTCGTTTCGCGATGTGCACAGAGCGGCATAAGCCGAGATATCCGGCGGGTTCGGCAATGCGACGAAATGCGTTACGCTCGGTGGTCGGCCGGATTCACTGGACCAAGTGTCCGCAGTTCGCGGCGGGTCGTAGTGAGTCAAGACCCGTAACGGACCGAATCGCCTCGGCTCTACGGGTTGATGATGATCAATAGAGTAGATCAATACTCTACTTTGAGTAGGTACCCTACCGATCCTTGAGTACTTCGGAGGGATTACAAGGGTCGACCGTGGGGCCACAGCCCCGTACTTTGGGCACCGGCATGAAATCTGCACGTGAACATTTCCGTGAGAGAGCCGGCTTTGTTGATCTCGACGCAGTTACTCAGGGGCGCGCCGCCCGGTGCGCCGGGGCTAGGCGACCGCGCGCCAGGTGGTGCGGTGGCCGGTCGTGGCGACCGGGGGGCCGGCGCCGATGGCATCGAGCATGAGGGCCTGCACGGCATAGGGCTCGGCGGGCCGCCAGTGGTGCGCCTCCGGGGTCAGCTCCCACCGGACCCGGCCCCCGAACTGCGGGCTCGGCGGCGCCGGCACCCAGGAACCCTGCCCGTGCAGGACGACCCCCGCGTGCGCGGCCAGCTCCGGCAGCACCCCGTGCCCGGGCCGGACCAGGAACATCCAGCGGTCCCCGGGTGCCACCGCCACCGGGCCGCGGGCGGCCACGAAACCGTCGCCCAGCAGCGCGGTCCGGCCGAGGGTGCCGGGCACCTCGAGCACGTCGAAGGCGTGCCCGGTCGGCAGCAGGATCGTGTACGGGTGCTCGCGCCACAGCGCCCGGGCCTGCGCCGCGTCGCCGGTCATCGGGCGTGGCGCCGGGTGGCACGCGACGGTCGGGCAGCCGGGGCGGCCGCAGTCGAAGCGGCGCTGCCGCAGGTGACGGCCGGCGTGCCGGCCCACCAGGTAGGCGCCCGGCCGCACCGGCCAGCCGTGCGCGGCGTAGCGGGCCGCGGCCTTGCCGAGCCGGGACTTACCCCATGTGAGCAACGAGGGCATGACCATCTCCTGCCTGGCGAGATCACTCAAAAGTGCGCACAAGACCACGTCGCGTTACCGGACGCGTTGTGCGTCGTTGGGAATTCCGACGGGGGCTGCAACTTGCACATCGGAACGTATGAGCGAACGACCGGGATGAACCGCACAAATCGTGCGATGTCTACCGGCCGGGTGACCTCCGGAGGTGAGCGACGTGGATGAGTTGCCCATCGGCCGTCGGGTGGCCTACTGGCGGAACCGGCGCAAGATGTCCCAGCAGGTCTTCGCCGACCGGCTCGGCAAGTCCAAGAGCTGGGTCGACAAGGTCGAGCGCGGCGTGCGCCGCCTGGACAAGTTCTCCGTCGTGTACGAGATCGCCGACGTCCTGCAGCTGGACGTGCAGATCCTGCTGGGCCGGGACCCCGAGCGGCGCCCCGACAGCGTCAACTGCGTCGACCAGATCGAGGTCGAGGAGATCCGGGCCGCGCTGGAGCGCTATGACCAGATCAGCGCGTTCTTCTACGCGCCGCCGGAGCCCCCGCCGCTGCCGGAGATGCGCAAGGCGGTGACCCACGCCTGGCTGTCGTACCAGCACGCGAAGTACGGCATGCTGGCCCGCACCCTGCCCCGCCTGCTGCGCGAGGCCCAGGCCGCCGACACCGCCTACAGCGACGGCGCCCAGGCCCCGGAGGCCGCCCACCTGCTCGGGCAGGTGTACCAGATCGCATCGAGCGCCCTGCGCAAGCTCGGCGAGCACGAGCTCTCGTGGCTCGCCGCCGACCGCTCGATCGCCGTGTCCCAGCGCGCCGGCGATCAGCTGCTGGCCGGCACCGCCACCACGCGTGTCGCCTGCGCGCTGCTCTCCCTCGGCCGGGCCCGCCCCGCGCTCGAGATCAACGTCAACATCGCCAACCGGCTCGCCCCGGGTACCGCCGGCAACGACAACACCCCCGAGCGCCTCTCGGTCTACGGCCAGCTGCTGCTGCAGGGCGCGATGGCGGCCGCGCGCATCGGCGACAGCGCGACCGTGCGCGACCTGCTGGCGGGCGCGGAGGAGGCGGCCCGGAGCATGGACGGCGACGCCAACTACTACTGGTCGTGCTTCGGCCCGACGAACGTGAAGCTGCACCGGGCCGCGGCCGCCGTCGAGCTCGGCGAGGGCCGGGTGGCGGTGGAGGTACACCAGTCGCTCGATCCCGACGGGTTCAACGCCCTGCTGCCCGAGCGCCGGGCCCACCACTATCTGGACCAGGCCCGCGCCCAGGCGCTCATCGGCGACATCGACATGGCCAGCGAGATGCTGCTGGAGGGCGACCGGCTCGCCCCGTCGGAGATCCGCTGCCGGCCGCTGGCCCGCGAGGTGCTCAGCGACGTGCTGCGCCGCACGCGGGGGACCCCGTCGGCCCCGGTGGCGGAACTTGCCGAGCACATGAGTGTCGGAGTCTGAGCCACGGGGCAGAATGCCCGCATGTCACGACCCGTTCTGTACGCCGTCGTGTGTGGCTCACCCGCCACCGCCGGCGTTGGCAATCTGGTCGCGCTCGCCCAGGAGCGTGGCTGGGACGTCTGCGTGGTGGCCACGCCCGACGCCCTGAAGTGGCTCGACATCCCCGGCCTCGTCAAGCAGACGGGCCACCCCGTGCGGCACCGGTACAAGTACCCCGGCGACCCCGACATCCTGCCCGCCGCCGAGGCGATGATCGTCGCGCCCGCGACCGTCAACACCGTCAACAAGTGGGCCGCCGGCATCGCCGACACCCTGGCCCTCGGCCTCATCGTCGAGGGCCTCGGGCTGGGGCTGCCGATCGTGGCGGTGCCGTACACCAACCGCGCGATGGCCGCCCACCCCGCCTTCGGCGAGTCGATCGCGCGGCTGCGCTCCTGGGGCATCACCGTGCTCTACGGCGACGACGTGCTCGAGCTGCACCAGCCCGGCATCGGCGAGACGCGCAACGACTTCCCGTGGCGCCTGCCGCTCGACGCGCTGGAGGCCCACCCGTCCGTGCAGGCCCAGCGCATCACGGGCACCGAACCGGTGGACTAACGTTACGCCGTGCTTGTCGCCGAACTCGTCAGACTGCTGGAGCAGCGGTACCCGCCGGAGTGGGCGGAGGACTGGGACCGCGTCGGGTTCGTCCTCGGCGAGCCGGACGCCACCGTGACCCGCGTGCTGCTCGCCGTCGACTGCGACCCCGCCGTCGTCGACGAGGCCGCGCGGGCCGGGGCCGAGTTCGTCTTCACCCATCACCCGCTGCTGCTGCGCGGCGTCTCCAGCGTGGCGCCGACGACGTACAAGGGCCGCATCGTGCACCGGATGATCCGCTCCGGGATCGCGTTGTTCACCGCCCACACCAACGGCGACGTGGCCCGCCCGGGCGTGTCCGATGCGCTGGCGGCGACGCTCGGGCTGCGGGAGGTACACCCGCTGCGGCCGGATCCCCGGGCCCCCGAGCGCGGCCACGGGCGCATCGGCCGGCTCCCCGAGCCGATGACCCTGGCGCAGTTCGGCCGGCATGCGGCGGCGAAACTGCCAGGTGCGGCGGCTTCGGTACGCGTGGCAGGCGACCCGGCCGCCCGGGTGGAGACGGTCGCCGTGTCGGGCGGGGCCGGCGATGCGTTCCTCGCCGACGCCACCCGGGCCGGCGTTGACGCATACTTGACCGCGGATCTGCGCCACCACCCGGCGCAGGAGCACCTCGCGAACGGCGGGCCGGCTCTCGTCGACGTCACGCACTGGGCGTCGGAGCGGCCCTGGCTGGACGACGTCGCGGCTTTCCTGCGCGCGGAGGCCGGCGTGCAGACCATCGTGTCCGATGTGGACACCTCACCCTGGGTCCTGTTGGAGGATAACCACTCGTGAAGGCCGATCCGGAAGCCCAGCGCCGCCTGCTCGATCTGCAGGCGATCGACATCGCGCTGACCCAGCTCGCGCACAAGCGCAAGGCCCTGCCCGAGCACGCCGAGCTCGACTCGCTGGCCCGCGAGCTGTCCACGTTGGAGGATCAGCGGGTCCGCGCCCAGGTGGCCGTCGACGACATCGACCGCGACATCGAGCGGCTGGAGAAGGACACCGAGCAGGTCCGCGCCCGCAAGGACAAGGACCAGTCCCGCCTCGACGCCGGCACCGGCCCCTCCCGCGAGCTGGAGGCGCTGCAGCACGAGATCGCCACGCTCAACCGGCGCCAGTCCGAGCTCGAGGACGCCGAGCTGGAGCTCATGGAGCAGCGCGAGACCGCGCAGTCCACCCTCGACGGGATCGTCGGCCGGCTCGAGACGGCCCGGGCGACCCGCGCCGCGTCCGAGCAGCGCCGCGACGAGGCCCTCGCCGCGATCGCCAAGGACGAGGAGTTCCGCCGGTCCGGCCGCCGCCCGCTCGCCGCCGACCTGCCCGCCGACCTCGTCGGGCTCTACGACAAGATCCGCGAGTCCAGCGGCGGGATCGGCGCGGCGATGCTGCGCCAGGGCCGCTGCGAGGGCTGCCGCATCGAGCTCTCCGGCGGCGACCGGGCCCGGGTCAAGGCCTCCCCGCCCGACGAGGTCGTGCGCTGCGAGGAGTGCCGGCGCATCCTGGTGCGCACCGCCGAGTCGGGGCTGTAGCCGCATGCGGGTGACCGTCGAGGCGGACGGGGGATCGCGCGGCAACCCCGGGCCGGCGGGCTACGGCGCGGTCGTGCGCGACGAGGCCGGCGCGGTGCTCGCCGAGCGCCTCGGGGCGCTGGGGGTGACGACGAACAACGTCGCGGAGTACTCCGGCCTCATCGCCGGGCTCAAGGCCGCCCGCGAGCTCGGCGCCGACGAGGTCGACGTGCGCATGGACTCGAAGCTCGTCATCGAGCAGATGGCCGGGCGCTGGCAGATCAAGCACCCGGGCCTGCGCCCCCTGGCCGACGAGGCGCGCGGGATCGCGCAGGGCTTCGCGCTGGTGCGGTACGCGTGGATCCCCCGTGAACGCAACAAGGACGCCGACCGCCTGGCCAACGCCGCGATGGACGGCAAGGCCGAGGAGCCGGACGCCCCGAAGCGCTCGTGGTCCCCGCCGGCGACCGGATCCCCGCTGCGCATGGTGGTGGTGCGGCACGGCGAGACGTCCTACACGGCCGAGAAGCGCTACTCCGGCCGCGGCGACATCCCGCTGTCCCCGCTGGGCCACCAGCAGGCCGCTCAGGCCGCGGTCCGGGCCCGGGCGCTCGCCCCGGACCTCGCCGCGGTCATCACCTCCCCGCTGAAGCGCTGCCTGGAGACCGCCGCGGCCCTCGGCGACGTGCCGCTCATCGTCGAGGACGACCTCATCGAGTGCGACTTCGGCGAGTGGGAGGGCCTGACCTACGCCGAGGTCCGCGAGCGGTACGGCGCCGAGCAGGACCGCTGGCTCGCCTCCACCGCCGTCCCGCCGCCCGGCGGCGAGTCGTTCCAGCAGGTCGCCATGCGCGTGCGCCGGGCCGTGCGCAGCCTGCAGGACCGCTTCGACGGCCGGCAGATCGCGGTCGTCAGCCACGTGACCCCGATCAAGCTGCTGCTGCGCGACGCGCTGGGCGCGAGCGACTCGTTCCTGTTCCGGCTGTACCTCGACCCGGCCGGCGTCTCGCTCGTGGACTCCTGGCCGGACGGGGGAGTCGCGGTGCGCTCGGTCAACGAGACCGGCCACCTCGCCTAGCTGAGTCGCCTAGGAGAAGGCGCGGTACAGCAGGACGAGCCCCACCACCGTGCCGAACACGACGATGAGGGTCTTGAGCACGGCGCTCGGCAGCCTCCGGGCGAGCCGGGCGCCGCCGTAGCCCCCGACCAGCGCGGCCGGCGCGACCACGGCCACGTCGGCCCAGTCGACCGGCCCGAACAGCGCGAACGCGACCACCCCGACGAGCCCGCCGACGGCCGAGATGACGTTCTTCAGGGCGCTGATGCGGGCCATCGTCTCGTCCAGCACCAGCCCGAGCGCGGCGACGAGCATGACGCCGAGGGCGGCCCCGAAGTACCCGCCGTAGAGCGACCCGGCGAACACCATCGCGTGCAGGCTCAGCGTGCGGCGCCGCCCGGACAGCTCCCGCGGGTGCCCGACGAGCCGGCGCAGCCGGTCCTGGAAGGCCAGCACCGCGGTCGCCCCGAGCACCAGGAACGGCACCACGTAGTCGAAGGCCGCGGCCGGCGTGAGCAGCAGCAACGCGCACCCGAGCGCCGCCGCGACGACCGACGTGGGTATCAGCCGCGGCAGGTGCTCGAGCGTCAGGTCGGTGCGGCTGCCGTAGACGGCCGCGACGTACCCTGGAAACACCGATGTGGTGTTCGTCACGTTCGCGGCCACGGGCGGCAGCCCCGTCGCGATCAGGGCCGGAAACGTGATCAGCGACCCGCCGCCGGCGATCGCGTTGACCGTGCCGGCGGCGAGCCCGGCCGCGGCCAGCAGTGCGATGTCGGCGAGTTCCATGGTCTGACTACCATAGTCAGCACGACGGACGAGTCGACCGGGCGGCCGCGTCGGTGCTCCGGCACCGCCGAGGAACGTCCGGGCTCCACAGGGCAGGGTGGTTGTTAACGGCAACCCGGGGCGACCCGCGGGACAGTGCCACAGAGAGCAGACCGCCAGCGCGAGCTGGTAAGGGTGAAACGGTGGGGTAAGAGCCCACCAGCGCCCCGGGTGACCGGGGCGGCTAGGTAAACCCCACCCGGAGCAAGGTCAAAAGGGCCGGCGCCCACGGGAACCGGCCTGCGCAGGCGTTCGAGGGCGGCCCGCCCGAGCCTGCGGGTAGACCGCTGGAGCCTGCCGGCGACGGCAGGCCGAGATGGATGGCCGTCCACCGCCGAGAGGCGGGGACAGAACCCGGCGTACAGGTCGACTCGTCCGTCGCCTTGTGTATTCGGGCGTGAACTTTTCAGCCCGTTTTCAGCAGTTTTCACAGCGCAGGCCGGGGGTCGCGAACGCGCTGCGTTACAACGGCCAAGGGGCGCTGAAAGAAGCTTTAAGATCGGCTTTGGCGCCTTGACCCCTTTCGATGGGGTGGCCGAGCATTTCCCGCGGTACGGCCGGACGAAGCGGCCGTCGGCGTGAACGGAGTGCCCGGTGCGGCGCAAGAGCATTCTCGTGTTGGTGGCCACCGCGGTCGTGGCGGTGGTCGTGACCCCCCTTGCGCTCGCGCGCGCCGGTGAAAGCGACCCCGGGCACCCCAGCGCCCAGGGCAGCGCCGGCGCGCCCCCGGCCGGGTTGTCGCCGGGCCACATCGACATGACGGGCGCGACGCCGCTGACCCGCGACGGCGAGCAGCAGCTCGGCTTCGAGGGCACGGGCGTGCCGGGGCTGGCCAGCTGCCGCGAGTACAAAATCCTCAGTCTCGCCGCCAACCGGTACATCGCGGAGGAGCAGGGGTACACCGGCGCCAGCCACAACATGCTCCGCGCGCGCACCGCGCCCGGGACGACCGGCAGCTGGGAGGTCTTCGAGATCTGCTCCGACGACGGCGGGCACACGGTGTTCCTGCAGGCCCCGTCCGGGTACCTGGTCACGGCCGAGTACGGGTACACCGGCAAGAACCTGGGCATGCTGCGCGGCCGCGGCGAGTGGGCCGACATCTGGGAGACCTTCGACGTCTGGACCGACGGCGGCAAGTACTACCTGCGCAACGCCTCGCGCGGCACGTACTTCACCTGCCGCCTCGACTACACCGGCCAGTACTACGAGGAGATGAAGGCGACCGGCGCCGCGCCCGGGGCGTGGGAGGCGCTCTGGTTCGACGGCCAGTGAACTGCTCAGGTCCGGCCCCGCCTGCGAGCGGCGCTAGCTATCGCAGGCGGGCCAGGTCCTCGAAGTACGTCGGATAGGTCTTCGAGACACACCGCGGGTGCTTGATGCGTACGCCGGGCACGCGCAGCCCGAGCAGGGCCAGGCTCATCGCCATGCGGTGGTCGTCGTACGTCTCGAAGTCCGCCGGCGCGATCGCCCCCGGCCGCACGGTGAACCCGTCGACGTCCTCGGTGGCGTCGAGGCCCGCGCGGCGCAGCTCGGTCACGATCGCCGCGATCCGGTCGGTCTCCTTGCGGCGGATGAAGTCGATGCCGGTGACGACCGTGGGGGAGTCCGCGAACGCGGCCACGGCCGCGAGGGTCTGCGCGGTGTCGGAGATGTCGGCCATGTCGACCTCGATGCCGTGCAGCTCGCCGGTGCCCGTCACCGTGATGCGGTGCGCGTCCCGCTCGACCCGCGCGCCCATCCGCTCCAGCAGGTCCGCGAAGCGCACGTCGCCCTGCAGGCTGCCGGTGCCGAGGCCCTCGACGCTCACCCGCCCGCCGGTGATGGCGGCCGCGGCGAGCAGGTAGGAGGCGGCGCTCGCGTCGGGCTCGATGTCGTACTCCGTGGCCCGGTACGCCTGCGGGCGCACGGTCAGGCCGTCCACCTGGACGCCGAACGCGGCCATCACGGCGGTGGTCGACTCGACGTACGGCACGGAGACCAGCGGCGAGGTGAGCTCCACGGTGAGCCCGTCGGCCATCAGCGGCCCGGCCATCAGCAGTCCGGAGAGGTACTGGCTGGAGATGTGCCCCGGCACCGCCACCTTGCCGCCGGCCAACGGCCCGGTCGCGGCGACGGGCAGGTAGCCGGGGCGGTCGAGGTCCTCGATCGTCGCGCCGAGCTCGCGCAGGGCGTCCACGAGCGGGCCGAACGGCCGCGCCCGCAGCTGCGGGTCGCCGTCGACGATGCCGCGCGCCGGGCGCAGGGCCGCCGCCGGCAGGATGAAGCGCCCCGTCGTGCCGGACTGGCGGGCGTCGATGCGCACCTCACCGGTCGCGGTGCGCGGGTCGATGCCGTCGACGAGCACGGTCTGCGCCGCCTCGTCGACGGTGACGGCGGCGCCCAGCGCGCGGACGGCGCCGAGCATCGCGTGCGTGTCGTTGGCGAAGAGCATCCCGGTCAGCGTGCTGCGCCCGGGGGCGAGGGCGGCGCAGATGAGCGCCCGGTTGGTGATGCTCTTCGAGCCGGGCGGGCGCAGGGTCACGTCGGGCGGGCCGGTCAGCGGCGTGACGGCGAGGACGTCCGGGAGGTCATCGGCATGGAGGCTCACGCAGCAAGTGTCCCGCAGGGGGCCGGGAGCCTGATTCGGTACCCCGTCATCTTGCACTTCCTTTCAAGGCCGGCCGGGTCCGTTCCGGACCCCGTCCACCGTGGACGATCCCCCCGGGCCGCCCTCGTTCGTCTCCAAACGAGGATCCGAGGGTCGACCGGACGACTCGAATGTGTTTCCTCCGTTCGGCTCACCCGCGGGTGAGAGTTGCCACAGCCGCGAACGGCAAATCCCACTGTCGTTCGGGATTTGAAGACCTCGCCATGATCGCCGAACCGTTGTGCGGCAATGCATTCCGGCCCGCGCCATTCCCGGTGTCGGGCGCCGATGTGCCGGTCGAGCGTGTCCACGACCCTTGTCAGGCGGTTGCGTCTACTGTGGAATCTCAACAAGCTATTTGCCGGTTTCGGTGGCGCATGTTTCATTTGCGGTGCACAGTGATGTCATGAGCAGCAGCGGTGCTGAGCGGTACTACTGGTGCCTTTCTCACCAACGGGTCGAGTCCGAGGCCGACATGTGCCCGGGAAGGGAGCGGCTCGGCCCCTTCGACTCGGCGGCGGCGGCCGAACAGGCCCTCGCTACAGTCCAGGAACGCAACGAGGCGTGGGACGCCGAAGACGAACGGTGGGAAGGCAAGCACTAGCAAAGCGCCGGAGCCCGGAGCGACCGCGAACCGCCCGGACATACCGGCTCCCCGAGAACCCGACCACCCGCACAACCCAACCGCGAAAATCCCGCAGGACGCGGGAGAACTCCTCCAGGAGGACCACGATGGCCGCAGCTAAGAAGGCCACCACGAGATCGGCCGCAACGCGCGCGGCCGAGACGACCGCGACGGCCTCGGCCGCCGCGACGACCGGGCAGGCCCCCGCCAGGGCCCGCAAGACGGTCGCGGCCGGCTCCCCCCGCCGCACCGCGACCGCGGCCGTGACGCCGGCCGCCGCGACCGAGACGGCGACGACCGCCGCCAAGTCGCGCGCGACCCGGTCCACGCCGGCCGCTTCGGCGGCTCGCAAGTCCACCACCGCGGCCCCGGCTTCGGCGGCTCGCAAGACCGCCGCGTCGAAGGCGACCACCCCGGCGGCGCGTTCGACCACGGCGTCGAAGGCGGCGGCCCCGGCGGCCGCTCGCAAGACGGCGGCGTCGAAGGCGGCCACCCCGGCGGCCGCTCGTACGACCGCGGCGTCGAAGGCGGCCGCTCCGGCGGCGCGCAAGACGGCGGCGGCGGCGAAGTCGGCGGCTCCGGCGGCGCGCAAGACGGCGGCGTCGAAGGCGGCCGCTCCGGCGGCGCGCAAGACGGCGGCGGCGGCGAAGTCGGCGGCTCCGGCGGCGCGGAAGACGACCGCGACGAAGGCGGCCGGTCCGGCGGCGAAGTCGACCACGGCGGCGAAGAAGACCACCGCGGCCACCAAGTCGACGGCGGCGAAGAAGACGACCACGGCGAAGGCGACCCCGGCCGCCAAGTCGACGGCGGCGAAGAAGACCGCCACGGCGAAGGCGACCCCGGCCGCGAAGTCGACGGCGGCGAAGTCGACGGCGGCGAAGTCGACGGCGGCGAAGAAGACCACCGCGGCCAAGTCGACCCCGGCGAAGACGGCGACCAAGGCGACGGCGAAGGCGACCCCGGCGGCGAAGTCGACGGCCGCGAAGGCGACCGCGGCGAAGTCGACCGCGGCGAAGAAGGCCCCGGCCAAGACGGCGGCGAAGTCCACGGCGTCGAAGGCGGCCCCGGCGAAGGCCGCCACCAAGTCGACCGCGGCGAAGTCGACGGCGGCCAAGGCCACCGCGGCGAAGTCGACGGCGGCGAAGTCCACCGCGGCGAAGAAGACCGCGACGGCGAAGGCGACCCCGGCGAAGGCCGCGACGAAGGCGACCGCGACGAAGGCCGCCACCAAGTCGACGGCCGCGAAGTCGACGGCCGCGAAGTCGACGGCCGCGAAGAAGACGGCCCCGGCCAAGACGGCGGCGAAGTCCACGGCGTCGAAGGCGGCCCCGGCGAAGGCCGCCGCGAAGTCGACGGCCGCGAAGTCGACGGCCGCCAAGTCCACCGCGGCGAAGAAGACCGCGACGGCGAAGGCGACCCCGGCGAAGGCCGCGACGAAGACGGCCCCGGCGAAGGCCGCCACCAAGTCGACGGCCGCGAAGTCGACCGCCGCCAAGTCCACGGCGGCCAAGAAGACGGCCCCCGCGAAGACCACCGCGAAGGCGACCCCGGCGAAGTCGGCCGCGAAGGCGACGAAGGCCGCCACGAAGTCGACGGCCACCAAGGCCACCACGGCCAAGGCGACCCCGGCGAAGTCCGCGGCGAAGTCGACGGCGGCCGCCAAGTCGGCGCCGGCCCGGCCCACGGCCACGAAGTCGACGGCCGCCAAGTCGGCGCCGGCGAAGTCCACGGCCACCAAGTCGACCGCCGCGAAGTCGGCGCCGGCGAAGACCACGGCCGCCAAGTCGACCGCGGCCAAGGCCACCACGGCGAAGGCCACCCCGGCCAAGGCGGCGGCGACGAAGACCACGACCGCCAAGGCGACGGCCCCGGCCGCCGCCGCGAAGTCGACGGCCCCGGCCGCGGCGAAGTCGACGGCCCCGGCCGCCGCGAAGTCGACGGCGGCGAAGAAGACCGCGGCGCCGCGCAAGGCCCCGGCGAAGAAGGCCGCGACCCCGGAGACCACGTCTCCCGCCGCGCCGACCTCGTCCGAGCCGGCGACGCCCGCGGCCGTGGTGTCCGAGGGCGGCCTGACGCCCGAGGCGACCTCGGCGGGCGACACCGACCCGTCGTCGGCCCTGGCGTCGGAGGCCATTCCGGGCCGCGAGAACGGCAACAACCCGGAAGAGGCCGCGAGCATGACGGCGGAGGACTGGGCGACCCTCGCCCGCCCGTAACGCAGCACCGAGAACGGCCGGCCCACCGAACACGGGGCCGGCCGTTCCGCGTTCGGCGGCCTTTCCGTGTCGGCTGTCAGGACGACCCGGCTCGCCCGTCCCGCGGCCGAGCCGCACTCGCGCACCGTCCGGAAGAACGGCCCGTTCACCCGTCCGCCGAGCGTCCTCTCCCCATCGGCTGTCAGGACGACCCGGCTCGCCCGTCCCGCGGCCGAGCCGCACTCGCGCACCGTCCGGAAGAACGGCCCGTTCACCCGTCCGCCGAGCGTCCTCTCCCCATCGGCTGTCAGGACGACCCGGCTCGCCCGTCCCGCGGCCGAGCCGCACTCGCGCACCGTCCGGAAGAACGGCCCGTTCACCCGTCCGCCGAGCGTCCTCTCCCTATCGGCTGTCAGGACGACCCGGCTCGCCCGTCCCGCGGCCGAGCCGCACTCGCGCACCGTCCGGAAGAACGGCCCGTTCACCCGTCCGCCGAGCGGCCTCTCCCCCTCGGCTGTCAGGACGACCCGGCTCGCCCGTCCCGCGGCCGAGCGACATCTCGGCATCGCCCGGTAGAACGGCCCGCTCACCCGTCCGCCGAGCGGCCTTTCCCCGATCGACCCGGCTCGCTCGTCCGGCACTCTCGCACCGGGCGGAAGAACGGTCCGCTCACCCGTCCGCGGCTGAGCGGCCTTTCCGCATCGCGCCGGAAGAACGCCCGCCTCGCCCGTCTCGGTCCACGGGCGGGAACGACACCGAGCCTTCCGCGTTCGGCGGCGTCTCACATCGGCCGGAAGAACGACCGCCCCGCCCGTCCCGCGGCCGAGTCCCGGGCCGGTCCACGGCCCGGGAACGGTACCGGCCGTTCGCGTGATTTCCGGGGTGACCGTTGCTGGTAAGACTGACCCGTGACCGCCCGCCGAGTAATTGCCCCCCGCATCGATTTCAGCGCCCTACGCCACGAGCTCGAGCTGCCCGACGCGTTCTCCGACGCCGCGCAGCAGGAGGCCGAGGCCGCCGCGCGCCGGACGTTCGACGACCGGCCCGACCGGACCGAGCTCGAGTTCGTCACCATCGACCCGCCCACCTCCAAGGACCTCGACCAGGCCCTGCTCATCGAGCGCCGCGAGACCGGCTACCGGGTCTACTACGCGATCGCGGACGTCGCCGCGTTCGTCGAGCCCGGCGGGGCACTGGAGCGGGACACGTGGCAGCGGGGACAGACCGTGTACCTGCCCGACGGGAAGGTCCCGCTGCACCCGCCGGTGCTCAGCGAGGGCGCGGCGAGCCTGTTACCGGATCAGGTGCGCCCGGCGGTGCTGTGGGCGATCGACGTCGACGTCGAGGGCAACGCGACCGGGGCCGAGGTGCAGCGGGCGCGGGTGCGCAGCCGGGCCAAGCTCGACTACGAGTCGGTGCAGCGGGACGCGGACCAGGGCCGGCTGCATCCGTCGATCGCGCTGCTGCCCGAGGTCGGGAAGGTGCTCGTGGCCCGGGGGCTGGAGCGCGGGGCCGTGAACCTGCCGCTGCCCGAGCAGGAGATCGAGCCGGACGGCGACGGGTGGCGGCTCACGCTGCGGGCGCCGGTCGCGGTGGAGGAGTACAACGCGCAGATCTCGCTGCTCACCGGGATGGCGGCGGCGAAGATCATGCTCGCCGGCGGGGTCGGGCTGCTGCGCACCATGCCGCCGGCGCCGGCCGAGACCGTCGAGGCGCTGCGGCTGGCGGCGAAGGCGCTGGACGTACCGTGGCCGGAAAATGCGACGCCGGGGCAGGTCATCTCCGCCCTCGACCCCGCCCAGCCGCGGGCGGCGGCGCTGCTCGACCAGGCCGCCGAGATGATGCGCGGGGCCGGCTACACGCCGTTCGACGGGAGCCCGCCGGAGCAGCCGCTGCACGCCGCGGTGGCCGCGCCCTACGCCCACGTGACGGCCCCGCTGCGGCGCCTGGCCGACCGTTACGTCACCGAGGTGTGCCTCGCCCTCCACGCGGGCACAGCGGTCCCCTCCTGGGCGCGGGAGGCCCTGCCGAAGCTGCCGGAGGTCATGACGCGCACCGACCGGGTCGCGGGATCGGCCGAGCGCTCGGCCGTGGACCTGGTGGAGGCGACGCTCCTGCAGGGGCGGGTGGGCGAGACGTTCGAGGCCGCGGTGCTCGACGTCGACCGGGCCAAGCACCGGGCCGACATCGCGATCGACGAGCCGCCGGTGCGGGCCCGCTGCGAGGGGGACGTGCTGCCGCTGGGGGAGCGGATCGCGGTACGGCTCACGGAGGCCGACCCGGGCAAGCGGAAGGTGACGTTCCAGGAGATCGGGCCGCAGGGGTAGGTGTGGCGAAGTTGGCGGTGGCCGGGGTGGGTTCGCCTCCTCGGGGAGGATCGGCGAGAGGTACAACAGAGGCATGAGCTACGACCAGATCGAGCTGCCCGACGTCTCGGGGCTGTCCGTCGGCATCATCGGCGGGACCGGGCCTCAGGGGCGCGGCCTCGCGTACCGATTCGCCCGGGCCGGTCAGCGGGTCCTCGTCGGGTCCCGCTCCACCGAGCGCGGGGAGCAGGCCGCCGAGGAGCTGCGCGAGCTGCCGGGGGTGCAAGGGACGGTCGAGGGCGGCGACAACGCGTTCGCCGCGGGGGCCGACGTCGTCGTCATCGCGGTGCCGTGGGAGGGCCACGCGGCCACGGTCGCGGAGCTGGCGCCGCACCTGACGGGCGGGCGGATCGTGGTCGACTGCGTGAACCCGCTGGGGTTCGACAAGCAGGGGCCCTTCCCGCTGCGCGTCGAGGAGGGCAGCGCCGCCGAGCAGGCCGCGGGGCTCCTGCCCGAGGCGCGGGTGTGTGCGGCGTTCCACCACGTCAGCGCGGTACTGCTTGCGGATCCGGCCGTCGACGCCGTCGACCTGGACGTGCTGGTGCTGGGCGACGACCGCGACGCCGCGCTGCAGGTGCAGGCCCTCGCGGGGCGGATCAGCGGCATGCGGGGGGTGTTCGCCGGGCGGCTGCGCAACGCCGGGCAGGTCGAGGCGCTGACCGCGAACCTGATCGCCATCAACAAGCGGTACAAGGCGCACGCGGGGATCCGGGTGACGGACCTGTGACGGGGCCCGGCGGGTTCGACCCGTGGTCGGCGGAGTTCGTCGCGCGGCCGTATCCGGCCTACGCCCGGCTGCGCGAGGAGTCGCCGGTGCTGTGGTTCGAACCCAGCCGGCAGTACCTCATCAGCCGCCACGAGGACGTCAACGCGCTGCTGCGGGACCGGCGCCTGGGCCGCAGCTACTTGCACGTGGCCTCGCACGAGGAGATGGGCCGCACGGCTCCGCCGGAGTTCCAAGAGCCGTTCTGGACCCTCAACAACAACGGCATGCTCGACCGCGAGCCGCCCGACCACACCCGGCTGCGGCGGCTGGTCTCGCAGGCGTTCACCCCGCGCCGGGTGGAGGCGCTGCGGCCGTACGTCGAGCGCCTGGCGCACGAGCTGGTCGACGCGTTCGTGGCGCAGGGCGGGGGCGACCTCATCGCGCAGGTGGCCGAGCCGCTGCCGGTGACCGTCATCGCGGAGCTGCTCGGCGTGCCCGAGGCCGACCGGCACCGGCTGCGGCCCTGGTCCGCCGCGATCTGCGGGATGTACGAGCTGAACCCCTCGCGCGAGACGGCCGAGACGGCGGTGCGGGCGTCGGAGGAGTTCACCGACTACCTGCGCGCGCTGGCCCGGCGCCGCAAGGACGACCCGCAA
This sequence comes from Dactylosporangium sp. McL0621, assembly GCF_049995355.1. NCBI lineage: Bacteria > Bacillati > Actinomycetota > Actinomycetes > Micromonosporales > Micromonosporaceae > Dactylosporangium > Dactylosporangium sp. McL0621. The sequence goes on along the minus strand of NZ_CP188259.1, from coordinate 10,965,214 downwards.
GACGACCTGGTCAGTGCCCTGGCCGCGGTGGAAGGGCTCAGCGAGGACGAGCTCATCGGCACCTGCGTGCTGCTGCTCAACGCCGGCCACGAGGCCACCGTCAACGTGACCGGCAACGGCTGGCGGGCGCTGCTGCAGCACCCGGAGCAGCTGGCGCTGGTCCGGGCGGATCCGGGGCTCGCCGGCGCCGCGATCGAGGAGCTGATGCGCTTCGACACCCCGCTGCAGATGTTCGAGCGCTGGGTCTTCGAGGACATCGAGCTGCACGGCGTGCGGATTCCCCGCGGCAGCGAGGTCGCGCTGCTGTTCGGCTCGGCCAACCACGACCCGGCCGCGTTCGCCGACCCCGAGCACCTCGACGTGACCCGGCGCGACAACCCGCACATCTCGTTCGGGGCGGGCATCCACTACTGCCTCGGCGCCCCGCTGGCGCGCATCGAACTGGCCGCGTCGTTCGGCGCGCTGCTGGCCAAGGCGCCGAAGATGCGGCTGGTGAGCGACCCGGTGTACAAGCCGGGATACGTCATTCGGGGACTTGAGCACCTGGAGGTGGCGATTTAGGTTCAGAGTGCGTGGTCAGTGGCCGATATCACGGGTACACCTCCGGAATCCGTGATTGGGGTCTTCATGGCCGTCTTCGCCAATTTGGGCATCGCGCCGAAGATCGGCACTCTCTGCGCCGCCGGAATCATCGTCTCGGCGACCACGGGCACCGCCGCGCTGCTGTCCCAGCGCACGCTCAGCGACCAGGCCGACACCGTGCACGTGCTCGACGTCGCCAGCAGCCTGCTGCACCACCTCGACACGCGGGAGTCGGAGCTCAAGGTCGACGCGTACCGGGCGCTGGCCGAGCAGGACATCGCGGCCATCCTCAACGACCTGCCGGGCGACCTCGACTCCGTCACCGACACCATCGACAAGCTCGACGCGCTGGCGCTGCCGGCCGACGTCCGCACCGGCCTGGCCGGCATCAAGACCGACGCGATCTCGTTCAACGACTTCATCGGTACCTTCATCAAGGACGCCCAGGCCGACCAGTCCGCGGTGCGGCAGCGCGAGGGCGACATCGCCGACCGCAACCACGCGGTCGACGACAAGATCGGCGCGCTCGAGGACAAGCTCGACGAGCGGATCGGCCAGCAGCGCGAGGGCATGGCCGGGACCCGGACCCGGGCCCGCTGGACGACGTCGATCGCGCTGCTCATCGGCCTGGCGGTGTTCCTGGCCATCGCGATCCCGGTGGCGCGGGCCATCATCAACCCCGTGCGCAAGGTGCGCGCGGTACTCGACGCGCTCGCCCACGGCGACCTCACCCAGCACGCCGGCGTGACCGGGCGCGACGAGATCGGCCGGATGGCCGCGAGCCTGGACGCGGCCCTGGGGAGCATCCGAAGCTCGATCTCCGCCGTCAGTACCAGCTCGGACAGCCTCGCCGACGCCTCCCGCCAGCTGTCGAAGGTCAGCGAGGAGATCTCCGGCGCCGCGGGCTCGACGAGCCGCCGGATGCAGGACGCCTCGATGTCCTCCCACGAGGTCTCCCGGCACGTCAGCACGGTCGCGACCGGCGCCGAGGAGATGGGCGCGTCGATCCACGAGATCGCGCGCAACGCCGCCGACGCGGCCGGCGTGGCCTCGGGCGCGGTGCGCGAGGCGACCGTGGCGAACGAGAAGGTCGAGCGGCTCGCGGTGTCCTCGACCGAGATCGGCAACGTACTGCAGCTCATCACCTCAATCGCCGAGCAGACCAACCTCCTGGCGCTCAACGCGACGATCGAGGCGGCCCGCGCGGGGGAGTCGGGCAAGGGCTTCGCCGTCGTGGCCAGCGAGGTCAAGGACCTGGCGCAGGAGACGGCGAAGGCGACCGAGGACATCCGCCGGCGCGTGACGGCGATCCAGGCCGACACGGGCGTCGCGGCCGAGGCGATCCGCCGGATGGGCGACGTGGTGGAGGAGATCAACCAGTACCAGGCGACGATCGCCTCGGCCGTGGAGGAGCAGTCGGCCACGACCGCGGAGATGAGCCGCTCGGTCGCGGAGGCGGCCACGGGCGCGGAGAAGATCGCCGCGAACATCGCCGGCGTGGCCGACGCGACCGCGGCCACGACGCACGGCGTGGGCGCCGCGAAGGGCGCGGCCGCCGAGCTGGCGCAGATGTCCCAGGACCTGCGGCAGCTCGTGTCGCACTTCAAATTCGGACAAAAACCCTGAATCGCGTATATGGCCCGACAGGGTATAAATCCGATAAGTCGCGGCGCGGAGCGCCCGACTTATCGCGCAAAAGCGGCCGAGGCCGTCCCAGGCCCCGGCCGCCGTAGAAGAAAGAGCTCAGTCGAACGTGTGCTCCTGCGCCGGGAAGACACCCGTGCGGACCTCGTCCGCGAAGGCTCGCGTCGCGTCCGACAGCGCGCCCGCCAGGTCGGCGTACCGCTTCACGAAGCGCGGCGTCCGCCCCGTGCGCAGCCCGGCCATGTCCTGCCAGACGAGCACCTGCGCGTCGGTGTCCGCGCCCGCGCCGATGCCCACGGTCGGGATGCGCAGCTCGTGCGTGATGCGCTTGGCCACCTCGCCCGGCACCATCTCCAGCACCACCGCGAACGCGCCCGCCTCGGCCACCGCGTGCGCGTCCTCCACCACGTCCTCGGCCGCGTCGCCGCGGCCCTGCACGCGGAAGCCGCCCAGGGCGTGCTCGCTCTGCGGCGTGAAGCCGATGTGGGCCATGACCGGAATGCCGGCGCTCACGAGCGCGGCGATCTGCGGGGCCACGCGCCGGCCGCCCTCGAGCTTGACGGCGTGGCAGCCGCCCTCCTTCATGAAGCGGACCGCCGTGCGCAGCGCCTGCGCCGGGCCCTCCTCGTAGGAGCCGAAGGGCAGGTCACCGACGACGAGCGCGCGCCGGGTCGAGCGGACCACGGCCCGTACGAGCGGCAGGAGCTCGTCCTCCGACACGGAGACCGTGGACTCGTACCCGTAGACGTTGTTGGCGGCCGAGTCGCCGATCAGCAGGACCGGGATGCCGGCCTCGTCGAAGATGCCGGCGGTGTACTGGTCGTAGGAGGTGAGCATCGGCCACCGCTCGCCGCGCTCCTTGGCGGCGATCAGGTCGCGGGTGCGAATCCGGCGGTTGACGGCGCCGCCGTACAGGGACGGGATCTCGGACATCGACGTCCTCCTCGTTTCAATCCTCGAGGCCCCATCCGGGGTCCCCGGGCTCAACACCCCGATGGTCGCACCGTGAGCGGAGATTGTTACCGCGACGATGCGGTTTTTCACATTGCCGAAACCGGGATGAGATCGACGTCTCCTTGTGCGTTGCGCCATCGGGCGAGCTCAGGAAGTACACCCGCGGGCACGTCCGAAAGGGGATCGAGGACGGCCCGGCCCTCCTGTTCGGCCAGCGCCAGGAGCACCACCCGGTGCACCCTGGCCTGCAGGTTCGCCACGACCGGGGCGTCGAGGGTGAGCGCGGCCAGGAATGCGTCGAGGATCGGCTGGACCGGTTCGAACCGGAAGTCGAGGCCCGTGCGCAGCGCCAGGTCGCGGACCTCCGGCGCGACCTCGTCGCCGAGGGCCAGGCCGGTGACGTTGTCGGGGCCGAGCGCGTCGCAGGCGACGACGGCGGCCACGGCCGAGGCGAGGTCGCCGGAGATTTCCAGGGCGACGGGGCGCGACCGGGCGCGCTCCCGGAGCCGGTCCACGAGGGAGGGCCAGAGGTCGGTGGTCATGCCCCGGCTGTTACCCACTACGGCCCGTTCACGCCCGTGCCTGGTCGCATACGGTGGTCCGGTAACTTGTGTGTAATACGGGCGGGCGAGACTTGCCCGAAATTGGCCGTGGACAGCTGGTGGGGGCATCTCGTGGATCGTCAGCAGGAGTTCGTACTCCGCACGCTCGAAGAGCGGGACATCCGCTTCGTCCGGCTGTGGTTCACCGATGTGCTGGGCACCCTCAAGAGCGTCTCGGTCGCCCCGGCCGAGCTCGAGTCCGCCTTCGAGGAGGGCATCGGGTTCGACGGGTCCGCGATCGAGGGCTTCGCCCGGGTGTACGAGTCGGACATGGTCGCCATGCCCGACCCGACGACCTTCCAGGTGTTCCCGTTCGAGGGCGGCATGTCCGGCGAGAGCGCCCGCATGTTCTGCGACATCACGCTGCCCGACGGCTCGCCCTCGTGGGCCGACCCGCGCCACGTGCTGCGCCGGGCCCTGTCGCGGGCGGCCGAGAAGGGCTTCACCTTCTACACCCACCCCGAGATCGAGTTCTTCCTGCTGGAGAGCCTCGGCGAGCAGGGCTCGGTGCCGCTGCCGGTCGACACCGGGGGCTACTTCGACCACACGACGCACGCCGTCGCGCGCGACTTCCGCCGCCAGGCCGTGCTCGCGCTGGAGCGGATCGGCATCTCGGTCGAGTTCAGCCACCACGAGGTCGCGCCCGGGCAGCAGGAGATCGACCTGCGCTACGCCGACGCGCTCACCACGGCCGACAACATCATGACGTTCCGGCACGTCATCAAGGAGGTCGCGCTGTCCCACGGCGTGCACGCGACCTTCATGCCCAAGCCGTTCACCGAGCAGCCGGGCAGCGGCATGCACACCCACCTCTCGCTGTTCGAGGGCGAGCGCAACGCGTTCCACGACGCCAGCGACCCGATGAAGCTGTCGAAGGTCGGCCAGGCGTTCATCGCGGGGCTGCTCGTGCACGCCCGGGAGTACACGGCCATCACCAACCAGTGGGTGAACTCCTACAAGCGGCTGTTCCCGCAGACGCTGCCCAACCGGATCACCGAGTCGCCCGCGTACGTCTGCTGGGGCCACAAGAACCGCTCGGCGCTCGTGCGCGTCCCGGCCTACGGCAAGCCGAACTCGGCCCGCGTCGAGGTCCGCTCGCTCGACGCCGCCTGCAACCCGTACCTCGCCTACGCCGTCATGCTCGGCGCCGGCCTGCGGGGCATCGAGCAGGGCTACGAGCTGCCGCCCGGCGCCGAGGACGACGTGTGGGCCCTCAGCGACGGTGAGCGCCGCGCGGCCGGCTACGAGGCGCTGCCGGAGAACCTCTCCGAGGCGATCGACGTCATGGCCGGCTCGGAGCTCGTCGCCGAGGTGCTCGGCGAGCACGTCTTCGACTTCTTCCTGAAGAACAAGCGGACGGAGTGGGAGGAGTACCGCCGCGTCGTCACGCCGTTCGAGCGGGAGCGGTACCTCGGCATGATGTAGTCACCCGTAGCGCTCGGTCCTGATGCGGGATGCGTCGTGGCCGAGCGCGACGAGGATGTCGGCCACGGTCTCCACGAACCCGGTCGGCCCGCACACGAAGACGCTCGGCGCGAAGTCCTTCGGCCAGGCGCGGGTGTGCACGTCCGCGACCCCGATGCGCTTGTTGCGCACGCGGGTGTGGATGTACTGCACATCGAGCCCGCCGTCGTCGCGCGCCCGGCGGCGGAGCTCGTCGGCGTAGATCGTGTCCTCGGGGGTCCGGACCGAGTACAGCAGCTTGAACGGGGTCTTCGAGCCCACCTCGCCCCGCGCCCGGACCATGCTCATCAGCGGTACGACACCGGACCCACCGGCGATCAGCTGTACCGGCGCCGGGTCCGCGGGCCGCCACACGAACCACCCGCCGACGGGCCCGCGAACCTCGACCGGCCAGGAAATGTCGTAAATGTCCGTCAGGTACGGCGAGACCTCGCCGCCGTCCAGCCGCTGCACGGTGATCTCCAGGCCCGAGGCCGACGCGATCGAGTAGCTGCGCTGGGCCTGGTACCCGTCGGGCGCCGTGAGCCGCACGTCGACGTGCTGGCCGGGCACGTGGCCCGGCCAGCCTCCGTCGACGTCGAAGACCAGCGTGCGTGCGGTCGGCGTTTCCTGCCGAATTGCCCGGAGGGCCGCCTTACGCCAGGTCAGTCGCCCTGGTACCGCTGCTCGCGCCATGGGTCTCCGTAGTTGTGATAGCCGGCCTCCTCCCAGAAGCCCGGCTCGTCCTCCAGCATCATCCGCAGCTTGTGGAGCCACTTCGCGGACTTCCAGAGGTACAGGTGCGGCACCAGCAGTCGCGCGGGCCCTCCGTGTTCGGGGGTCAGCGCGCCGCCCTCGTACCGGTACGCCACCCAGGCCTGCCCGTCGACGAGATCCTCGAGGGGGAGATTGGTGGTGTACCCGTCGTAGGAGTGTGCCATGACGTAGTCCGCGGCCGTCTCGACGTCCTGCAGCAGGGTGTCGACCGCCACGCCCCGCCAGCCGGTGCCGAGCTTCGACCACTTCGTCACGCAGTGGATGTCGACGGTGACGTCCTCGTACGGCAGCGCGGTGAACGCGGCCCAGTTCCAGGACTTCTCCTCGCCCGTCTCGGTGGTGATCACGAACTCCCACCGCTCGGTGCGGACCTTCGGCGTCGGCCCGGCGGACAGCACGGGGAAGTCGTGGGCGAGGTACTGCCCGGGCGGCAGCTGCGGGCCGCCCCCGCGGCGCAGCCCTTGGAATCCCGGCGTGATGATGCTCATGCGCCCATCCTCCCCCCTGCACGGCCGATGGATATTGTCAGAGGGTGACGATCGGGAACCTCACCCTCGTGGTCGAGAACGACCCCTCCGACGGCCCGGGCCGGCTCGGCGACTGGCTGACCGAGGGCGGCCTGCAGCTCCAGGTCGTCCGGCCGCACGCCGGCGAGCCGCTGCCCGAGACCCTCGACGGCTACGCCGCGCTGGTGGTGCTCGGCGGCGAGCAGGACGCCTTCCCGGACGAGGCCGGCGAGCGGGGCGCGCCCTGGTTCGGGCAGCTCGACGGGCTGATGCGCAAGGCGGTCCGGCACCGGGTCCCGACCCTGGCGATCTGCCTCGGCGCCCAGCTGCTCGCCAACGCCCACGGCGGCACCGTCGAGCGCAGCGCCGCCGGGCCGGAGATCGGCGTGCGGCTCGTCGCCCGCCGCGACGTCGCCGACAACGACCCGATCTTCGCCGCCGTCCCGTTCGCCCCGGACGTGTTCCAGTGGCACCGCGACGAGATCGTCGAGCTGCCGATGCACGCGACGCTGCTGGCCGCCTCGACGCACTACCCGGTCCAGGCGTACCGCCTGGGCACCGCCGCCTGGGGCCTGCAGTTCCACATCGAGTGCGACCTGCGGATGTTCGCCGACTGGGCGATGGAGGGCGTGCAGACCCTCGTCGAGCTGGACATCGACCCGGTCGAGATGCTGGAGCGGGTCGAGGGGGCGCTCGACGACGTCGCCGACGTCTGGCGGCCGTTCGCGCAGCGGTTCGCGGCCGTGGCGCTGGGCCGCACGCCCCGCGCCGGCGAGGGCGGGCTGCGCTCCCTGCCGCTGATCGGGCCGCGTTGATGGACCCGATCAAGGCCAGCCCGGCGCACCTGGCCCGGTTCGGGTTCACCGACAACGGGCGCACCGAGGCGATGGCCGGCCCCGACGGGCTGCGGCTGTGGGACCCGGACGCACGCCGCCCCGCCGACGACGAGACCGCGGCCGTGCTCGACACGCTGTACTTCGCCGCCGACCCCGACCTCGCCCTGTTCCAGCTGCACCGGCTCGTCGAGGCCGCGGGGGAGGAGGTGCGCGACGCGGTCCTGGCCGACCGCACCCTGCGCCGGCGGCTCATCGGCGTGCTCGGCGTCTCCGCGACCCTCGGCGACCTGCTCGTGGCCAACCCCGACGAGTGGCGCGAGCTCGTCGGCGAGCAGCGCCAGCGCGCGGCCGGCTACGAGACCCGGGACGTGTCCACGGTGCCGTTGCTGCGCAGTGGGTACCGCCGCGAGCTGCTGCGCATCGTGGCCGCCGATCTCACCGGGGCCGCCGACGTGGAAGTCACGATGCGGCGCCTGACCGAGCTCGCCGACGCGACCCTGCAGGCGGCGCTGACCATCGCCGTCGCCGAGCGGGGTGACGACGAGTGCCGGATCGCCGTCGTCGCGATGGGCAAGTGCGGCGGCCGGGAGCTCAACTACGTCAGCGACGTCGACGTGGTGTTCGTCGCCGAGCCGGTGGGCGGGGCCGACACCGAGACCGCGATGCGGGCCGGCAGCGCGCTGGCCGCCCGGATGATGGAGATCTGCGGGGTCGTGGCCTGGCCGGTCGACGCCGCGCTGCGCCCCGAGGGCAGCCGCGGCGCCCTCGTGCGGACCGTCGCCTCGCACCTGGCGTACTACCGCAAGTGGGCCAAGACCTGGGAGTTCCAGGCGCTGCTCAAGGCCCGCCCGGCCGCCGGCGACCTCGAGCTGGGCGAGCAGTGGCTGGCCGAGCTGCGGCCGCTGATCTGGTCGGCCGCCGAGCGCCCGGAGGCCGTCGACGAGGTCCGCGCGATGCGCCGCCGGATCATCGAGGCGATCCCGCGGGCCGAGGTCGACCGGGAGATCAAGCGCGGCCCGGGCGGGCTGCGCGACATCGAGTTCGCGGTACAGCTGCTGCAACTCGTGCACGGCCGGGCCGACGAGTCCCTGCGCACCCCGACCACCCTCGCCGGCCTGCGGGCGCTCATCGAGGGCGGCTACGTCGGGCTGGCCGACGGCGAGGCGCTGCTGCGCGCGTACCGCTTCCTGCGCGTCGTCGAGCACCGCCTTCAGCTGCAGCGCCTGCGCCGCACGCACACCGTGCCCGACGACCCCGACGGCCTGCGCTGGCTCGCCCACGCGCTCGGCTACCGCCCCAACGCGGCCCGCGACGCCGTGGAGTCGTTCCGCGCCGAGTGGGTCCGCCACGCCGGCGAGGTCCGCCGCCTGCACGCCAAGCTCTTCTACCGGCCGCTGCTGGAGGCGGTCGCGCGCGTCCCCACCGAGCAGCTGCGGCTCACCCCCGACGCCGCCCGGGCCCGCCTCGACCTGCTCGGCTTCGCCGACCCGGCCGGCGCCCTGCGGCACATCGAGGCCCTCACCGGCGGCGTCTCCCGCACCGCGGCGATCCAGCGCCAGCTGCTCCCGGCGCTGCTGAGCGAGTTCGCCGACGCCCCCGAGCCCGACCGCGGCCTGCTGGCCTACCGCCAGGTGTCGGAGAAGGTCGGCAACACCCCCTGGTACCTGCGGCTGCTGCGCGACGAGGGCCCGGTCGCGCTGCGCCTGGCGCGGCTGCTGGCGCTGTCGCGGTACGTGACCGACCTGCTCATCCACGACCCGGAGGCGCTGCGCCTGCTGGCCGACGACGCCGAGCTGGTTCCGCGCAGCGCTGAGGTCCTCACCGAGGGCTTCGCGGCCGCCGCGGCCCGCCACGGCGACCCGGAGACCGCCATCAACGCCGTGCGGGCGCTACGCCGCCGCGAGCTGTTCCGCATCGCCTGCGCCGACCTGCTCGGCCTGCTCGATGTGACAGCGGTCGGCGACGCCCTCTCGGCCGTGATCGACGCCACCCTGCGCGCGACCCTGGGCGTGACGGCCGCGGCCGCCCCCGACCTGGAGTTCGCGATCATCGGCATGGGCCGCCTCGGCGGCGCCGAGACCAGCTACCCCTCCGACGCCGACGTCCTGTTCGTGTACGAGGCCCCGCCGGGCGCGGCCGACGACGCCGCCGCCCGGGCCGCCCTCACGATCGCCGAGGAGCTGCGCCGCCTGCTCTCCCGCCCGGCCCACGACCCGCCCCTGGGCGTCGACGCCGACCTGCGCCCCGAGGGCCGCCAGGGCCCCCTGGTGCGCAGTCTCGGGGCGTTCCGGCAGTACTACACCCGCTGGTCGAAGGTCTGGGAGGCCCAGGCCCTCCTGCGCGCGCGGGCGGTCGCCGGCTCCGAGTCACTCGGCGCCCGCTTCCTGGAGCTGGCCGACACGAAGCGGTACCCCCAGGGCGGCCTCACCCGCGAGCAGATCCAGGAGATCCGCCGCCTGAAGGCCCGCGTGGACAGCGAGCGCCTCCCGCGCGGCGCCGACCCCGCGACCCACACGAAGCTGGGCCGCGGCGGCCTGGCCGACGTCGAGTGGACCGTCCAGCTCCTGCAGCTGCAGCACGGCCACACCGTCCCGGCCCTGCGCACCCCGCGAACCCTGGCCGCCCTGACCGCGGCCACGGACGCGGGCCTGCTGTCGACGACCGACGCGGCCGAGCTGGAGGCGGCCTGGCGCCAGGCCTCGCGCGTGCGCAACCTGCTGACCCTGGTCCGCGGCCGCGCCACGGACCAGCTCCCGCGGCAGGGCCCGGACCTGGCCGCGGCGGCGGCGGCACTGGACCCGGGGGCGGAGCCGCAGGAGTTCCTGGACGAGTACCTACGCGTGGCCCGCCGGGCGCGAGCCGCCGTGGAACGCATCTTCGACGGCGCCTGACGCTCTCAGCGCCGGCGTCGTGCCACCTGGCGCTCGTACGGCACCGTGCCGGCCGAACGTGAGCCAGCACACGTTCGGCCGTCGCGGCCAAAGACCGCCCACCCCGCTGAAGCCGCTCGTTACCGAACAGCGACGCCGGGTGTGTACTCGGTGGCCGAGGTCGGCGACGACCCGGCGGGTAGTGCGTCGGCCAGGTTCTCGTCGATACCGCCCGAACGCGGAACGGCCCACCCCTGATCCGGGGCGGGCCGCTGCGGTCGTGCGGGACGTGCGGAGATCACACGTCGTAGTACATGGCGAACTCGTGCGGGGTCGGCCGCAGGCGGACCGGGTCGACCTCGTTCGCGCGCTTGTACGAGATCCAGGTGTCCACCAGGTCCTGCGTGAACACGCCGCCCTCGAGGAGGAAGCCGTGGTCGCCCTCGAGGGTGGTGAGCACCTCGTCCAGCGAGCCGGGGACCTGCTTGACGTTCGCGACCTCCTCCGGCGGGAGGTCGTACAGGTCCTTGTCGATCGGGGCCGGCGGCTCGATCTTGTTCTTGATGCCGTCCAGGCCGGCCATGAGCATGGCCGAGAACGCGAGGTACACGTTCGCCGACGGGTCCGGCACGCGGAACTCGACGCGCTTGGCCTTCGCGTTGGTGCCCGTCACCGGGATGCGGGTGCAGGCCGAGCGGTTGCGCTGCGAGTACACCAGGTTGACCGGCGCCTCGTAGCCCGGCACCAGGCGGCGGTACGAGTTGACCGTCGGGTTGGTGAACGCGAGCAGCGACGGCGCGTGGTGCAGCAGGCCGCCGATGTACCAGCGGGCCGTGTCCGACAGGCCGCCGTAGCCGGCCTCGTCGTAGAACAGCGGCTCGCCGCCCATCCACAGCGACTGGTGGGTGTGCATGCCCGAGCCGTTGTCGCCGAAGAGCGGCTTCGGCATGAACGTCGCGGTCTTGCCGGCCGCCCACGCCGCGTTCTTCACGATGTACTTGAACAGCTGCAGCTGGTCGCCGGCGTGCAGCAGGGTCGAGAACTTGTAGTTGATCTCGGCCTGGCCGGCGGTGCCGACCTCGTGGTGCGAGCGCTCGACGACGAAGCCGGCGCCCAGCAGCCGCTGGACGATCTGGTCACGCAGGTCGGCGTAGTGGTCGACCGGCGGGACGGGGAAGTAGCCGCCCTTGTAGGCGGTCTTGTAGCCCCGGTTGCCGCCCGGCTCTTCCTTGCCGGAGTTCCACCAGCCCTCGACCGAGTCGATGTAGTAGAACGCCTGGTTCGCCGACGTCTCGTGGCGGATCGAGTCGAAGATGTAGAATTCCGCCTCGGGGCCGAAGTACGCGGTGTCGGCGATGCCGCTCGACTTGAGGTACGCCTCGGCCTTCTTCGCCACGTTGCGCGGGTCACGCGAGTAGGCCTCGCGGGTGAACGGGTCGTGGATGAAGAAGTTGAGGGCGAGGGTCTTCTCGACGCGGAACGGGTCGATGAAGGCCGACGTCGGGTCCGGCAGCAGCAGCATGTCCGACTCGTGGATCGCCTGGAATCCACGAATCGAGGAGCCGTCGAACGCCAGGCCGTCACTGAAGACCGCCGCGTCGAAAGACTCGACGGGAACGTTGAAGTGCTGCATCACGCCCGGCAGGTCGCAGAAGCGAACGTCGACGAAGCGGACGCCCTCATCCTTCAGGTACCGCAACAGCTCTTCAGAATTGGCGAACACTCGTCCTCCAGGTCGCAGGCAGACCAGTCTGGTGATCACTTCAGTGTGAAGGTGTCTGGTTGGTCGCGACCGTAGAACTGCGCGATTGCCCCGGCATGTCTCGATTGTTTCCGCTGTGTTTCGCCGCGGCCGGCTCGGCCGAACGGCGGCGGCGCGTCGTTCGATAGTCTGACCCGTCGTGGAACCCGTGGAGATCGCGCCGGCCTCGCTCGCCCGCCGCTTCGGCGCGCTGCTGATCGACTGGATATCGTGCCTGCTGATCGCCGGGGCATTTGCGAGCCCGACCGATGAACCGTGGCTCGCGCCGGGGCTCTTCGTGGTCGTCTACGGGCTGTTTCTCGGGTTCTTCGGCCAGACGCTGGGCATGCGGCTCTTCCGCATCCGCTGTGTGTCCATGAACACAGGGGGTCCGCTGGGTGTACCGCGGGCGCTGCTGCGGGCGATCGTGATGCTCCCGCTGATCACCGCGCTGATCATGGACGAGAACCAGCGCGGCCTGCACGACCGGGCCTCGGGCTCCGTCGTGCAGGCCGTGTAGGACGGGCGCTCAGCGTCCGCGCATCGCCTTGAACTGCCCCTTCGGGGGCTTCATGTTCTTGGGCAGTGCGCCCCGCGGCATCTGCGGACGCGCCGAGAGCGCGGTGAGCCGCTTGTCGAGCGCGTTGACGTCCTTGGCCGTGATCGTGCGCGGCAGCCGGACGAGCAGGTTGCGCAGCTTGGCGAGGGGGATCTGGCCCTCCTCGTTGCCGACCATGTAGTCGCGCAGCTCGGCGTTGCCGATCACCTTGACCAGCCGGCGCCGCTCCTGGCCGATGAGCCCCTTGACCCGGCCCGGGTTGCCCTCGCCGATCAGGATCACGCCGGGGCGCCCGATGACCAGGTGCACCATGTCGAACTGCGTCGTGGACGCGATCGCCGGGCTGACCCGCCAGTCGCCGCGCATGTTCTCGATGATCGAGGCGGCGGCCCCGGGCTGGCCCTCGGCCTCCTTCATCATCGCCTTCTGCGAGCGCAGGTTGAGCACGATGACGGTGCCGAGCAGCGCCAGCAGGACGCCGAGCGGGGCCCAGATCCAGGACACGCCCAGCGCGATGGCGACGCCGACCGCGATCAGCGGCACGAGAACGACCGTCACCACGAGGGGCACGAACGCCTTGTCGCGCTTGGCGGTGAACGAGAACACCATGCCGATCTGCTTGAGCCGACTGAAGAAGGAAACCTTCTCCGGCTCCTGGGCCTTTGCCATGCCTCCGAGTCTAGAGGGACGACGTCAAGAGTTGAGAGCCCGGCTGTCCAGGGCCTGGCGGTAGAGGCGCCCGGCACGGTACGACGAACGCACCAGCGGCCCGCTCAGCACGCCCGCGAAGCCGATCTGCTCGGCCTCCTCGCGCAGCTCGACGAACTCCTCGGGCTTGACCCAGCGCTCCACCGGGTGGTGCCGCGGGGTCGGCCGCAGGTACTGCGTGATCGTCACGAGCTCGCACCCGGCCTCGTAGAGGTCCCGGAGCGCCTGCGACACCTCGGCCCGCTCCTCACCCATGCCGAGGATCAGGTTCGACTTGGTGACCAGGCCGTCCTCGCGCGCCTTGGTCAGCACGTCCAGCGACCGCTCGTAGCGGAACGCGGGCCGGATGCGCTTGAAGATCCGCGGCACCGTCTCGACGTTGTGCGCGAGCACCTCGGGCCGGGCGGCGAAGACCTCCTTGAGCTGCTGGGGGTCGCCGTTGAAGTCGGGGATGAGCAGCTCGACGCCGCACCCCCCGACCAGCGCGTGGATCTGCCGGACCGTCTCGGCGTAGAGCCAGGCCCCGCCGTCGGGCAGGTCGTCGCGGGCCACACCGGTCACGGTGGCGTACTTCAGCCCCATCGTCGCGACCGACTCGGCGACCCGGCGCGGCTCGTCGGCGTCGAACTCGGCCGGCTTGCCGGTGTCGATCTGACAGAAGTCGCAGCGGCGGGTGCACTGGTCACCGCCGATGAGGAAGGTCGCCTCGCGATCTTCCCAGCACTCGTAGATGTTCGGGCAGCCGGCTTCCTGGCAGACCGTGTGCAGGCCCTCGCGCTGGACGAGCCCCCGCAGATGTGTGTACTCGGGACCCATCTTGGCCGAGACCTTGATCCACGACGGTTTGCGCTCAATCGGCGTCTCCGCGTTACGCGCTTCGATGCGCAGCAGACGACGGCCTTCGGGAACAACGGCGGTCACGTTTCGAAGACTACGCCCGGCGACTGCCCAGGAACCGGGAACGCGATTGACGTCACTTCCCAGAGGTTTCCGAATCACTCGGGCAGGCAATAGGCCTGAGGTGGCGCTCAACGACACTCTCGTCGCGTTCTCCGACGGCAACCCGATCGATGTCCTGCGGTCCTACCCGGTGCTGGACAAACCGGCCACCCGCGCGCTCGCCGAGCGCCTCTTCCCGGACGCCCACGTCGAGGAGATCGGCGACGAGCTGCTGGTCGACGCCCTCAACCCGCCCGCCGACGTGGTCTTCGTCGGCTGTTTCTCGGGGCTCGACCTGGTGTGCAGCTGGGGCCTGACCCCGCGCCGCCCGTCCGAGCTCGACCCCGTGGTGCTGGCCGCGACCGAGCGGCGCCACGTGTACCTGCACGCCGCCCACAGCGACGCCGGCTGGTGCAGCTACGGGGTCTGGCGCGACGGCTCCCGGGTGCGCGCCGTGAGCGTGGGCGCCGACCCCGGCTCCAGCGAGGACGAGGGGGAGCCGCTGGGCTTCGAGCCGGCCGACCCGGACGAGATCAGCTGCTCCTCGATGCAGGGCCTGTTCGGCTTCGCCTGTGACGACCACGACCGGATGGACGACGTCGACCCCGAGCTCATCCCGGTCGTGGCCTACCGGATCAGCACAGCGTCGTGAGGTGCCGCTCCACGACCGGCAGGACCTCGGCGACGGTCACGTCCCGGCCCAGCTCGGCCGAGAGCGACGTCACGCCCGCGTCGCGGATGCCACAGGGCACGAAGATGTCGTACCGCGAGAGGTCGCAGTCCGCGTTGAGGGCGAACCCGTGCAGGGTGACCCCGCGGGCGACCCGGATGCCGATCGCCGCGACCTTGCGCTCCGGCCCGCGCTCGTCGGCCGGGACCCAGACGCCGCTGCGGCCCTCGACCCGGACCGTGGCGACCCCGAGCTCCGCGCAGACGTCCATGAGCAACTGCTCCATGCGCCGCACGTACGCCACCACGTCCACGGGATCGGGCAGCCGCACGATCGGGTAGCCGACCAGCTGCCCCGGCCCGTGCCAGGTGATCTTCCCGCCGCGGTCGACGTCGATCACCGGCGTGCCGTCGAAGGGCCGGTCGGCCGGCTCGGTGCGCTTGCCGGCCGTGTACACGCTCGGGTGCTCCAGCAGCAGCACCGTGTCGGGAGCCGCGCCGTCGGCGACCTCCGCGTGCACGCGCCGCTGCTCGGCGAGCGCCGCCTCGTAGTCCACGAGCCCGGCCCGGACGATCCGCATCCCCATCACGCTGGTCACGACGCCAGACTATCCGCGTCCGATGGTTATGGCCGAGGAAAGAACTGTGTGGGATCCGGACATAGTGGTGCGTCGAATTTCACACCTAGCGTGGTGCTCCCCACGAAGAAAGGGCACCGCCATGCCCAGGCCACTGCGCTGGATCCTGCCCGCGGCCGCCGCACTGATCGCCGCGGTCGCGCTCACCACCGTCTCGACGCCCGCCTACGCCGCGACCCTCACGACCGTGAGCGGCTTCGGCTCGAACCCCGGCAACCTCACGATGTACTCCTACCGCCCGGACGGCCTCCCGTCGGGCGCGCCCGTCGTCGTGGCGATGCACGGCTGCACCCAGAACGCCACCGACTACTTCACCAACTCCGGCTGGCGCAAGTACGCCGACCTGTGGAAGTTCGCCCTGGTGCTGCCCGAGCAGAAGTCCGCGAACAACAGCACGAGCTGCTTCAACTGGTTCGAGACCGGCGACACCGCCCGGGGCTCGGGCGAGCCGCTGTCGATCAAGCAGATGGTCGACTACGCCGTGGCCAACTACGGCACGAACCCGGCGCGGGTGTACGTCACCGGCCTCTCGGCGGGCGGCGCGATGACGGCCGTGATGCTTGCCACCTACCCTGACGTGTTCGCCGGCGGCGCGATCATGGCCGGCCTGCCCTTCCGGTGCGCGACGTCGACGACGGCCGCGTACAGCTGCATGAACCCCGGCGTCGACAAGACCCCGGCGGCCTGGGGCGACCTGGTGCGGGCCGCGTACCCGGGCTACTCCGGCGCGCGGCCGCGGGTGGCGATCTGGCACGGCACCTCCGACACCACGGTGGCCCCGGCCAACGCCACCGAGCTGCGCGACCAGTGGACAGACGTGCTCGGCGTCGGGCTGACGCCGACCGCGACGGCCTCGCTGCCCGGCGGCACGTCCCTGTCGAACTACGGGGACGAGGTCAAGGTGTACCTCGTGTCGGGCATGACCCACGCGACGCCGGTCGACCCCGGCTCGGCCACAGAGCAGTGCGGCACCGCGGGCACGTACTACAAGGACACCATCTGCTCGTCGTACTACCAGGCGCTGGACTGGGGCCTGTCGACCGGCGGGCCCACCACCGGCCCGACGAGCGCCTCGCCGACCTCGTCGCCGACCTCTTCGCCGACCGCGAGCCCGACCCCGACCCAGGGCTCCGGGCCGTGCGTGCGCGCCTCGAACTACGCGCACGTGGTCGCCGGGCGGGCGCACCAGTCGGGCGGGTACACGTACGCCAACGGCTCCAACCAGAACATGGGCCTCTACAACGTGTTCACCACGCACGGCCTGCGCCAGACCGGCTCCGACTTCTACGTGATCGACGACACGGCCTGCTGAAGGGCCTCCTCGACGGTGCGGTGCGCGAAGGGGAAACCCTCGCGCACCAGTACCGCCGGCAGCACCCGCTGGCTCGCCAGGGCCTCGCCGCCGAACTCGCCGACGGCCGCCCGCAGCGCGAAGCCCGGCACCGGGAACAGGTTGGGCCGGTGCAGGACCCGCGCGAGGGTGGCGCTGAACTCGGCGTTGGTGACCGGCTCGGGCCCGGTGAGGTTGACCGGCCCGGCGATTGCGTTGCCCTGGGATCCGCGCTCGAGCGTGAACTCGACCGCGCCGAGCCAGTCGGGGACGGAGATCCAGGGCAGGTACTGCTTCCCGCTGCCCATCCGCCCGCCCGCGAACAGCTTGAACTGCAGGTAGACCGGCTTGAGCAGGCCGCCCGCCGGGTCCAGCGGGAACCCGGTGCGCAGCAGCGCCACCCGCGTCCCGGCGTCCTCGGCCGGCCGGGTCGCGGCCTCCCAGACCTTGCACAGGTCGGCCAGGAACCCCTCACCCGCGGGGGAGGTCTCGTCGACGGCCCGGTCGCCGGTGTCGCCGTAGAAGCCGACGGCGGAGGAGTTGAGCAGCACCTGCGGCTTGCGCGGGGCCGCGGCGATCGCCCGGGCGAGCGTCCGCGTGGTGTCGACCCGGCTGTCGACCAGCACCTTCTTGTACTGCGAGGTCCAGCGCTTGTCCCCGACACCCGCCCCGGCCAGGTTGATCACCGCGTCGGCGGCGGCCACGACGGTGGCGTCCAGCACGCCGGCGGTCGGGTCCCACCGCACCTCGCCCGGCCGGGGCCGGCGCCGCACGAGCGGCGTGACCTGGT
This sequence comes from Dactylosporangium sp. McL0621, assembly GCF_049995355.1. Taxonomy (NCBI): domain Bacteria; kingdom Bacillati; phylum Actinomycetota; class Actinomycetes; order Micromonosporales; family Micromonosporaceae; genus Dactylosporangium; species Dactylosporangium sp. McL0621. Next base: position 10,947,626 of record NZ_CP188259.1, on the reverse strand, counting down.
GCCCGGCGGCGCGCAGGTGAGGGATGAGCCGCTGCCCGAGAAAGCCGGACGCCCCCGCGATCAGGATCTGCATGAGGTCATCTTGCCCGGATCCGTCCCCGGGGAACATACAAGGGGCGCCCCGGCCACCGGGACGCCCCTGACGGGCTGGGCCTAGAGGCCCAGGTCGGCCTCGAAGTTGCCGGCCTCCAGGCGCTCCTTGATCGTGCCCAGGAAGCGCGCGGCGTCGGCGCCGTCGACGATGCGGTGGTCGTACGACAGGGCCAGGTAGACCATCGAGCGCGGCGCGATGACCTCGCCGAGCTCCGGGTCGCTGAGCACGACGGCGCGCTTGACGACCGCGCCCGTGCCCAGGATCGCCACCTGCGGCTGGTTGATGATCGGCGTGTCGAACAGCGCGCCCCGGCTGCCGGTGTTGGTCAGCGTGAACGTGCCGCCCGCGATGTCGTCCGGGCTGAGCTTGTTGCCGCGGGTCCGCTCGGCCACGTCGGCGATGCGCTTGGCCAGCCCGGCGAGGTTGAGGTCGCCCGCGTTCTTGATGACCGGGACGATCAGGCCCTTGTCGCTGTCGACGGCCATGCCGAGGTGCTCGGCGTCGTGGTAGGTGACCGTGCCCGCCTCGAGGTCGATCGAGGAGTTCACCGACGGGTGCACCCGCAGCGCCTCGACCGCGGCGAGGGAGAAGAACGGCAGGAACGACAGCTTCACGCCGTGCGTGGCCAGGAACTGCGCCTTGGCCTTCTCCCGCAGCTTGGCCACCTTCGTGACGTCGACCTCGACGACGGTGGTGAGCTGGGCCGAGACCTGCAGCGACTCGACCATCCGCCGGGCGATGAGCGCGCGCATCCGGCTGAGCTTCTGCGTCTGGCCGCGCAGCGGGCTCGGGGCCGCCTTCGGGGCCGCGGCGGTCGAGCCGCCGGCCGGGGCGGCCGCGGGCGCCGGCTTCTGCTCGGCGGCCTGCTTCGCCTTGGCCGCCGCGTCGAGCACGTCCTGCTTGCGGATGCGCCCGCCGACGCCGGTGCCGGCGAGCCCGGAGAGGTTCACCCCGTGCTCGGCGGCGAGCTTGCGGACCAGCGGCGTGACGTAGCCGGCCTCGTCCCCCGCCACCTTGCCGTTGCCGCTCGCCGGCGCGGAGCCGGGCGCGGTGACGTTGGTGGCCGGTCCGGCCTGCACCGGCGCGCTCGCGGCCGGCTGCGGCTCGGCCGCCTTCGGCGCGGGGGCGGCGGCCTTCGGCTCGGGCTTGGGCTCCGCCTTCGGCTCGGGCTTGGGCTCGGCCTTCGGCTCCGGCCTGGCCTCGGCCTTGGGCTCCGGCTTGGGCTCGGCCTTGGCGGGCGCGGCCCCGGCGCTGCCGATCACGGCCAGCTCCGCGCCGACCTCGACGGTCTCGTCCTCGGGCACCTTGATCTCCAGCAGCGTGCCGGAGACGGGCGACGGGATCTCGGTGTCGACCTTGTCGGTGGAGACCTCGAGCAGCGGCTCGTCGGCCTCGACGCTGTCGCCGACCTGCTTGAGCCAGCGGGTGACGGTGCCCTCGGTGACGCTCTCGCCGAGCGCGGGCATCTTCACCGCGGTGCCCTCGCCGCCGCCGGACGCCGCCGGCGCCTCGTCCTCGGCCGGGGGCTCCTCCGACGCCTCGGCGGGCTGCTCCTCGGGCTCGACGCCCTCCGGCTCCGCCTCGGCCGCCGGCTCCTCCTCGGCCTCGGCGGCGGGCGCGGAACCACTGTCCGCGTCGCCGTCCGAGCCATCGCCGATGACGGCGAGCTCGGCGCCGACCTCAGCGGTCTCGTCCTCCTGCACGACGATCCGGGTCAGCACCCCGGCGGCCGGGGACGGGATCTCGGTGTCGACCTTGTCCGTGGAGACCTCGAGCAGCGGCTCGTCGGCCTCGACGTGGTCGCCTTCCTGCTTCAACCAGCGGGTGACGGTGCCCTCGGTGACGCTCTCGCCCAGCCGGGGCATGGTGACCGATACCGGCATCTGAAACGACTCCTACTTTGCTTGGTGGCGGTCGGTTGCCAGTGATCAGTGAACGTGCAGCGGCTTGCCGGCCAGCGCCAGGTGCGCCTCGCCGAGAGCCTCGTTCTGGGTGGGGTGCATGTGGACGAGCGGGGCGACGTCGCCGGGGAACGCCTCCCAGTTGTAGATGAGCTGGGCCTCCCCGATGAGCTCGCTCACCCGGGCGCCCACCATGTGGACGCCGACGACGGGGCCGTCCTTGACCCGGATCAGCTTCACGAAGCCGGCGGTCTTGAGGATCTGGCTCTTGCCGTTGCCCGTCAGGTCGTACTGGATCGTCTCGATCTTGTCGTCGCCGTGCAGCTCGCGGGCCTTGCCCTCGTTCAGCCCGACGGAGGCGACCTCGGGCTCGGAGTACGTCACCCGGGGGACGCCGGCCTCGTCGAAGACCTGCGGGTGCAGCCCCGCGATCTCCTCGGCCACGAAGATGCCCTGCTGGAAGCCCCGGTGGGCCAGCTGCACGCCCGGCACGATGTCGCCGACCGCGAAGACGCCCGGCACGGAGGTGCGCAGCCGCTCGTCGGTGATGACGAACCCGCGCTCCATCTTCACGCCGTGCTCCTCGTAGCCGAGGTTGGCGGTCGTCGGGCCACGGCCGACGGCGACCAGCAGCAGCTCGGCCTCGATCGTCTCGCCGCCCTGGATCGACACCTTCACGCCGCCGTCGGTGCGCTCGACGCCCTCGAAGGGCTTGCCCACCTTGAACTTGATGCCCCGCTTGCGGAAGGCCCGCTCCAGCGCCTTCGAGCTCGCCTCGTCCTCGACCGCGAGCAGCCGGGGCAGCGCTTCGACGATCGTCACGTCGACGCCGAAGGACTTCCACGCGCTGGCGAACTCGCAGCCGATGACGCCGCCGCCGAGGATGATCGCGGAGGCCGGCACGTGGTCCAGGCCCAGCGCGTGCTCGCTGGTGATGACCCGCTCGCCGTCCACGACCAGGCCGGGCAGGGTCTTGGAGTAGGAGCCGGTGGCCAGCACGATGTTCTTCGCGGTGTACCGCGTCCCGGCGACCTCGACGGCGTCCGGCGCGACCAGGCGCCCCTCGCCCTCGATCAGGGTCACCTGCCGGGCCTTGGCCAGGCCCTGCAGGCCCTTGTACAGCTTGGTGACCACGCCGTCCTTGTAGGCGTTCACGGCCTTCATGTCGACGCCGTTGAACACGGCCTGGATGCCGAACTGGTCCGCCTCGCGGGCGGCGTCGGCCACCTCGCCCGCGTGCAGCAGCGCCTTCGTCGGGATGCAGCCGCGGTGCAGGCACGTGCCGCCGAGCTTGTCCTTCTCGACCAGCGCGACGGACAGGCCGAGCTGGGTCGCGCGGAAGGCGGTCGCGTAACCGCCGCTGCCGCCGCCCAGGACGAGAACGTCGAAGGAGTTGGCGTGTGGGTCGCTCACGAATTCTCCCAGGTGATGCACGGGCCTGCCGGCTCGTGACGGTGCGAATGCGGGGTTCGCCCTTCGCTATGACCATCCTCGGCCATCTTGTCACTTGCGCTGCCCGCCTGCGACGGTAGGGCGCCTTCGCGGGGTCCCGGGGACCGGTGGTGACGTCGTACCCTGTGCACGACCTGTGCAGGGACTCGACGATGAGGAGCGATCGTGGCTTGGTTCCGCCGACGCAAGCCGGCGGCGGGTGGCCGTGCCGCCAGCCGTGAGGACCTGGCTTACCTGGAGGAGTTCGTGCGCACCCGGCGCGGCGTGGAGGGCTTCATCGAGCCCCGCACGACCGTGACCGAGACGACACTGCTGCTCATCGCCCACGACGGCGAGTGGACGCGGCGGCGGATGGACAGCCCGCAGGCGGCGCGCCAGTTCGCGCACCGCCTGAGCATGCCCGTGTACGACATCGCGCTGGTGGGCTACCCCCAGCGCTGGCGCGACTACAACGCGCGCAACAAGAAGAGCTGAGTTTGCCCGCTCCGCTCACCTGGGGGGAGCCGCGCCTACTCGGCGGCGATCTCTTCCACCAGCTCGACCAGCGTGCGTACCGGTACCCCCGTGCCGCCCTTGGTCCAGTAACCGAAGGGCTCGCCGGTGTGGTAGCTGGGGCCCGCGATGTCGATGTGGGCCCACTGCACGCCCTCGGCCACGAACTCCGACAGGAAGACGCCGCCCTGCAGCATGTGGCCGGCGCGGTCCATGCCCGCGTTCACCTGTGAGATGTCCGCCACGTCGGAGTCCATGCCCTTGCGCACGTCCTCGGGCAGCGGCATCGGCCACGCCGGCTCGCCCGCCCGGTCGCCGGCGTCGCGGACCCGGTCGCACAGCTCCGGCGTGCCCATGACGCCCGCGATGCGCTTGCCCAGCGCGATCACCTGCCCGCCGGTGAGGGTCGAGACCTCGAGCAGGTAGTCCGGGTCGTCCTCACAGGCCCGGGCGATCGCGTCGCCGAGGATCATCCGGCCCTCGGCGTCGGTGTTGAGCACCTCGACCTGCGCGCCGTTGTACATCTTCACGACGTCACCGGGCCGGTACGCGCTGCCGGAGACCATGTTCTCGGCCATCGGCGCGTACGCCACGACCGCCACCTTGGGCTTGAGCTGGGCGATCACGAGCATCGCGGCGACGACCGCGGCGGCGCCGGACATGTCGGACTTCATCTCCCACATGCCGGCGGTCGGCTTGATCGAAACGCCGCCGGTGTCGAAGGTGATGCCCTTGCCCACGAGCGCGACGCGCCGGGTGGCCCCGGCCGGCTCGTAGGCCAGCCGCACCAGGCGCGGGGCGGCCGCCGAGCCCAGGCCGACGGCCAGGATGCCGCCGTACCCCTGGCGGGCCAGCGCCTTCTCGTCCAGTACCGACACATCGAGGGAGACCTCACGCGCTGCCGCCGCGACCTGCTCGGCGAACGCGGGCGGCCGCAGCTCGTTCGGCGCCGTGTTGATCCAGTCCCGGGTGCGGGCCACGGCGGCGCCGAGCACCCCGGAGCGCTTGAGCGCGGCCTTCGCCGCCCGGTTGCCCGCGTCCGGCACGTGCACGAGCACCTTGCGCAGCGGGTCCCGGCGGCCGGCGACGGGCTTGGACTTGTAGCCGGCGAACCGGTACGCGCCCAGCAGCGCCCCCTCGGTCACCGCCCGCAGGCCGGGGCCCAGCGCCGCGGCACCCGTCTCGCCGTCGCCGGCCAGCGGCAGTACCAGGGCGGCCGAGGCCGACCCGGCCAGGGCCCGGGCCGCGGACCCGGCCGCGCGGCGCAGCGACTCGGCGACCGGCGCCCGGCCCGCGTCGCCGCCGGTGGGCGTGCCCAGGCCGACCGCCACCACGAGCGGGGCGGTCACCGCGCCGAACGCGGCGAGCTTGGTCACCTCCCCGAGTGCGCCGGTCGCCCCGAGCACCCGCAGGGTCTCGGCGAGCCCGCCGCCCGGACGGTCGCTGAACGCCGCCGCCACGCTCTCGGCGCCGGGCGCGAGCAGCAGCTTCGCGTCACCGCCGGCGTCCGCGTACACGCCGATCACGACGGCGTCGACGGCCAGGGTGGCGGGGTCGGTGTCGACCAGGGTCAGGGAGGTCACTGGTGCTCCACATCACTGATGGTTCGCTGTGCTCGGGGCCGGATGGTTCACTGCGGGGTCGCCGCAACTTCAGCATGCCGCCGAATCGGGTGCAGGACACGATAACCAACGCGATAGGTTGCGGGCATGACCCAACCCTTGCGGCACCCCGCGCTGTATCACCGTCATGCGGCGCTCGGGGCCAAGTTCGCGGCGTTCGGCGGCTGGGAGATGCCCCTCGAGTACGCCGGCGGCGGCGTGCTCAAGGAGCATGCGGCCGTCCGCGGGGATGTGGGCGTGTTCGACGTGTCCCACCTGGGCAAGGCCCGGGTGCGGGGGCGCGGCGCGGCCGCGTTCGTCAACGCCTGCCTCAGCAACGACCTCGACCGCATCAGCGCGGGCCAGGCGCAGTACACCCTCTGCCTGGACGAGACCGGGGGCGTGGTGGACGACCTCATCGCGTACCGGTTCGGCGACGACGACGTCTTCCTGATCCCGAACGCGGCGAACACGGCCGAGGTGGTCCGCCGCCTCACCGCCGCCGCGCCCAACGGCATCAGCATCGTGGCCCAGCACGAGCTCTTCGCCGTGCTGGCCGTGCAGGGCCCGCGCTCGGCGGAGCTGCTCGCCGGCCTGGGCCTGCCCACGGACCACGAGTACATGAGCTTCACGGTCGCCGGTTACCAGGGCACCGACGTCGTCGTCTGCCGCACCGGCTACACCGGCGAGCACGGCTACGAGCTCGTCGTGCCGTCCCACGACGCGCACACCCTCTGGGACGCGATCGTCGAGGCCGGCGCCCGGCCCTGCGGCCTCGCCGCGCGCGACACGCTGCGGACCGAGATGGGGTACCCGCTGCACGGCCAGGACCTGTCCCTGGACATCACCCCGGTGCAGGCGCGCTCGGGCTGGGCCGTCGGCTGGGGCAAGCCGGAGTTCTGGGGCCGCGAGGCGCTGCTGGCCGAGAAGGCCGCGGGCCCGCGCCGGGTGCTCTGGGGCCTGGAGGCGCTCGACCGCGGCATCCCGCGCGCGCACATGGCGGTGCTGTCCGCCGACGGCGCGCCGATCGGCGAGGTGACAAGCGGTACCTTCTCGCCCACCCGCAAGGTCGGCATCGCCCTGGCCCTCATCGACACCGTGGCCGGCGTGAGCGAGGGCGACGAGGTGGCCCTCGACGTGCGCGGCCGCCGCTCGGCGGTGCGCGTGGTCAAGCCGCCGTTCGTGAAGTCCTCGGTCAGGTAGCCAGGACGGTCAGCGCGGCGGCGGTGGCGAGCTCGATGCTCGCGCCGATGACGTCACCCGTCACACCGCCCAGCCGCCGCCGCGCATGCACCGTCAGGGCGCCCGCGACAAGCACCGCGACCAGCACGGCGAGCGGGCCGCGCAGCGGGTCGACCAGGACCCCCAGCGCGCCCGTGACGAGCGTCACCAGTCCCAGCAGCCACCGGGGTACCGTCTCGGCCACCAGCGCGCCGAGCCCCTCCGGCCGGGCCGCGGGCAGCCCCCGGCGGCAGGCCACCGTCGCCCCCAGCCGCCCGGCGGCGAACGCGAGCACGATCGGGGCCAGGGTCAGCGCGCTCGCCGCGGCCGCGTCCACGAGCAGCACCGCGGCGATGGCGGCCACGCCGAACGGCCCGATGTCGGACTTCTTCATGATCTCGAGGGCCTTGTCGGGCCCGGCGTACGAGCCGAGCCCGTCGGCGGTGTCCGCCAGGCCGTCGATGTGCAGCCCGCGGGTGAGCAGCAGCGCGAACGCGACAAGCACCGCCCCGCCGAGCAGCGGCGCCGCGCCCAGCCGCACCAGCCCGCCGGCCAGCAGCGCCAGGACCAGCCCCAGCAGGGCCCCGGCGGCCGGCGCGAGGAGCATCGCCACCCGGACCGCCGGCCGGTCCACCCGGTCCGCGCGCACCGGCGCGACCGTGAACAGGCTCAGCGCGAGCCTCAGTCCTCCCACGACGGCTTCACGTACGGCATCTCGGCCGTCGGCGAGTCCGCCACCACCCGCTGGATCTCCGCCTCGATGCGCTCCTGCTCGCTGAGCCCGTCGTCCGCGGCCGCGTCGGCGGGCGCCTCCGGGCCGCGGACCGGGGTCGCGGCGGCGATCGTGAGGGCCGTGTTGACCATCGGCAGCGCCGCGAGCGCGGTCGCTCCCTCGCCGAGCGCGAGGCGCAGCGACAGCAGCGGCGCGGCGCCGAGCACGTCGGCGGCCAGCTTCACCGTCGGGTTGTCGCCGTGGTCGGGCATGAGCAGCCAGTGCCGGGTCTGCGCGCCGTAGTCGCGGGCTACGAGCGCCGCCGCGATCGCGACCGGCCCGTCGACCATGAGGGGCAGCCGGCGGGAGGCGGCGCCGAGCACGACGCCGGTGGCGACCGCGATGTCGCCGCCGCCCAGCATCGAGAGCATCATGTGCGGCTCGCGGCTGCGCGAGCGGATGCGGTGGCGGGCGTCGCGGATGGCGCCGATCTTGCGGATCCAGGCGGCGTCGTCGACGAAGCCGGAGGCGTCCACGACCCGGCCCAGCAGGGCGGCCGGCTCGGCCCCGGTGAGCACGGCGACGATCGCGGCCGCGGCCGCGTCCGACCCGGCCCCGCAGGCGCCCAGCACGAGCAGGTCGACGCCCTCGTTGGCGGCCGCGTCGGCGAGCCGCCAGCCCAGGGTCAGCGCCGCGTCCACGCCCGTGTCGTCCAGGGCGTCGTGCAGCTCGGCCGGGCCCGCGGACGGGCAGTCGATGGCCTGGACGCTCGCGCCGGCGCTGGCGGCGAGCATGGCCAGGGTGCCGGTGCCCTCCACGACCTCGTCCAGGCGGCGGTCGGCGGCCTCGGCGGAGTCCCCGGCCGCGAACCCGCCGGTGCGGTCGCCGCGCAGCACGAGCACCCGCGGCTGCTGGAACGGGCGCGGGTCGGGCCGGCCCTGCACCCCGCCGGCGAAGCGCACGACGGGCACCAGGCCGCCCAGGCCGGCGCCGTTGAGCCGCAGCGTGAGCAGCCGCTCGGCCGCCTCGTGGGCGGCGGACTCGTCGGGCAGGGGCAGCTCCATGCCGGGGGAGAACGACAGCGTGTCGCCGCCGTCGGCGGTGGACAGCACCGCACCGGCCCCGGCGGCGTCGAAGACGAACGGCTCGGGCTCCGGCGTCCGCGCGGCGGCGGGCTCGGCGGCCGCCGCGGCCTCGCGCGCGCCCGCCTGCTGCACCAGGTCGCCGCCGCGCAGCCAGGACACCTCACCGGCCACCACGAGGGCCACGCCGTCGCAGGCGGCGGCCACGCGCTGGTTGAGCAGGCCGTTGGCGTCGGCGAAGGCCCGCCCGGCCTCGGTCGCCGGCAGCACCCCCAGCCCCACCTCGGGCCCCACCAGCACCAGCAGCCCCGCGCCACAGGAGCGCACGGCGTCGGCCAGCGCGGCGATCGGCGCGTCGGACAGGTCGCCGCCGCCGTCGTACACGGCCGTCAGCCAGTTGCCGAGGTCGTCGACGAGGATCGTGTCCTCGGCCTTCGCGCCGGTCAGCAGCTCGGCGAGGCGATCCGGGGAGTCGCCGACCTCCTCGGTCGCCCAGGACCCCGGCCGGCGCTGCCGGTGCGCGGCGATGCGCGCCGCCCACCCGGCGTCCGACGTGCTCTCGCGCGCGGTGGCGACGTATCGCACCGCCCCGGCCCCGGCGACGAGCGCCTCCGCCACTTCCGACTTCCCGGACCGGATTCCTCCGAGCACCAGCAACCGCATGCCCCGTACTTTAGAGGGACACCGGTGGCCGGACTCGGCTCAGGGCCACGCGGCCGATACGCTCGAAGTCTTCTACCTGGGACAGGAGAGTGACCATGGCGTGGACGTGGCAGTTCGAAGACGCTGAGAGCAGGCCCGTCGATGGCCCGACCGAGGCGTTTTCCAGCCAGTCCGACGCGGAGTCGTGGCTCGGGCAGACCTGGCGCGACCTGGTGGCCAAGGGCGCGGCCTCGGCGATCCTCACCGAGGACGACCGCACGGAGTACAAGATGAGCCTGCTGCCGGCCGGGGGCTGACCGTGTCGTACGGGCGATACGGCAGCCGGGTCGGCCGGCTGCCCCGGGAGGCGTTCCGGCCGAGCGCCATCTTCCTCGGGCTCATCGCGCTGCTGGCGGTCAGCGGCTGGATGGCCTGGGCCGACTTCGGAGACGCGCAGTTCAACGTCTTCCTCTTCGTCGCGGCGGGCTGGACGATCTCGCTGTGCCTGCACGAGTACTCGCACGCCCTGGTCGCGTTCAAGGGCGGCGACGACGACATCGCACACCGCGGGTACCTGACGCTCAACCCCTTGAAGTACTCCCACCCGCTGCTGTCGATCGTGCTGCCGCTCGTGTTCGTGATCCTGGGCGGCATCGGCCTGCCCGGCGGCGCGGTGTGGGTCAACCACGGCGCGATCCGCAGCCGGTTCGTCGACAGCCTGATCAGCTTCGCCGGCCCGGCGATGAACCTGGTGCTGGCGATCCTGCTGGTGCTGCCGTTCACGTTCGGCCTGGACACCGGCGAGCACCCGGTGTTCTTCGCGGGGCTGGCGTTCCTGGCCTTCCTGCAGCTGACGGCGAGCGTGCTCAACTTCGTGCCGATGCCCGGCGTCGACGGCGGCAACCTGATCTACCCGTGGCTGTCCCCGCAGTGGCAGCGCGGCTTCAACCACATGGCGCCCTGGGGGATGCTCATCCTCATCGCGCTGCTCTGGTCACCGAAGATCAACGGCTACTTCTTCGATGTCGTGTACTGGCTGGGGGACCTGATAGGACTCCCGTCCTACCAGGCCTCCCTGGGCCTGCACCTGTTCCGGTTCTGGGACCGCTACTGAAAACTACGGCCGCTCGGCGGGGCTCTGGGTCAGCTCGGGGTCCCGCTGCGCGATCGGGTCCAGGATTTCGTCGATGCGCTTGAGCAGCTCCGCGTCGAGCTTCACCCCGGACGCCTTGACGTTGTCCTCGAGCTGCTCCGGCCGCGTCGCGCCGACGATCGCCGACGACACGTTGGGGTTCTGCAGCACCCAGGCCACCCCGAGCTGGGCCATCGACAGTCCGGCCTGCTCGGCCAGCGGGCGCAGCTGCTGTACCGCCGCCAGCACGTCATCCTGCAGCAGCCGTGAGATGAACGCCGCACCCGACTTCTCGTCGGTGGCCCGCGAGCCCGCCGGCGGCGGCTGACCCGGCTTGTACTTGCCGGTGAGCACGCCCTGGGCCAGCGGCGAGAAGACGACCTGGCCGAGCCCGAGCTCCTCGCAGGCCGGGACGACCTCGGCCTCGATGACGCGGTACAGGGCGGAGTACTGCGGCTGGTTCGACACCAGCTGGATCCGCAGCTCCTTGGCCAGCGCGGCCGCGGCCCGGATCTGCTCGGCCCGCCACTCCGACACGCCGATGTAGAGCGCCTTGCCGGAGCGCACCACGTCGGCGAAGGCCTCCATGGTCTCCTCGAGCGGCGTGTGGTAGTCGAACCGGTGGGCCTGGTACAGGTCCACGTGGTCGGTCAGCAGGCGCCGCAGCGAGCCGTCGATCGACTTCATGATGTGCTTGCGCGACAGGCCGCTGTCGTTGCGCCCGGGCCCGCTGCGCCAGTAGACCTTGGTGAAGATCTCCAGACCGTCGCGGTGCTGGCCCTTCAGCGCGTCGCCCAGCACCGTCTCGGCGCGGGTGCCGGCGTAGACATCGGCGGTGTCGAAGGTCGTGATGCCGAGGTCGAGGGCGGCGTGCACACATGCGGTGGCCTGCTCGGCCTCGACCTGCGAGCCGTGGGTGATCCAGTTGCCGTACGAGATCTCGCTGACGAGCAGCCCGGAACGGCCGAGGTGTCGGAACTCCATGCTCCGACCCTATCGCCCGGCTGCGTGCTACATGACCGGCCGGGTGTCGGCGAGCAGGCGGTCGATCTCGTCGGTGACCCCGGTCCGGCTGGCGAACGTGGCCTGGATGATGGTCCGCCCGCGCCGGTCCAGCGCGCCCCACCGCTGGGCGTCGTCGACGATCAGGAACGCCACCGGGTGGATCATGATGGTGTGGTGCACCGGCGGCACCAGTACCCGCCCGGAGCGGTCGACCACGCCCTTGCGCCCGTCCAGGGACACGACGGCGAGGCCCTCGTCGCTGAACCCGTCGATGTAGCGCCCGTCCAGCAGCGCGGTGGCGAAGCCGTCGTACTGGAACTGCACGACGATCCGCCCGGCCGGGTCGACGGCGCCCCAGTAGGCCCCGCGGCGCACCGCGGCGACGCCGCGGCGGAACGGCCGCACGTCGTCGAAGCCGGTGGAGATGAGCACCGTGTTGTTCTTGTCGATCGCGATCCAGCCGTTGGTACCGTCGCGCGAGACCCAGGCCACGCCGTCGGAGAAGCTCCCGACGCCGCTGTACCCCGCCGACGGCTCGATGAGCACCCGGCCCGAGTCGTCGATCAGCTCCCAGGTCTGGGCGCCCTGCCGCTGGACCCACGCCACGCCGTCGCGGAACGGCTGCACGTCGAGGTACCCGGGCCCGATCACGAAGTTGCCGTCGGGCTCGATGTAGCCCCAGCGCTGGGTCTGCTCGTCGAACGCGGGGGAGGGGGCCCGGCGGATCTGCAGGATCTCCTCGCGGCTGCGCGGGTACGGCCCCCAGCCCTTCTCGGCGACCCGCCGGAACACCGCGTCGAGCGCGAGCTCGGTCTGCGCGATGAGCTCCGGGTCCTCCTCCTTGCGCAGGTCCAGGGCGCGCTCGAAGTGGTTGCAGGCCTCCATGTACCGGCCCTGGTCGTACGCGCACCGCCCCGAGTGCTGGTGCATCGTGGCCCGCAGCCGGTCGGGCAGCTCGGAGGAGTTGGCCAGCGTGAACAGCCGGTCGGCCTCCTCGAACTCCTCCCGCCACTGCAGCACGTGGGCCAGGCGGGCCTGGGCGATCGCGATGCGCCGCAGCTCCCCGGTGGCCTCGGCGTGGGCCAGCGCGAGCTTGCCGTCGGCGAACGCCTTCGGCAGGTCGCCCAGGATGCGCGAGACGACCGCGCGCAGGCTCAGCAGCCGCGCCCGGGTCGGGTTGTCCTCGACCTTGTTGAGCTTCGCGGTGAGCTGCTCGCGGATGTCGGTGAGCTGCGTCACCTCGTCGCCCTCGATCTGCTCCCGCAGCGTGTCGGGGTCGAACCGCCACACGAACCCGGCCAGCACCTGCTCCGGGTCGGGCCCGCGCTCCTCGGCCGGCTCGGCCCGCGGCCCGGGCGGCGACGTCGGCGCGATGGCGGCGAGCTCGGGCGGGAAGCCCTCGGCCCCGGGGCGCACGATCGGCAGGTACCCGGTCGCCTGCAGCCCGTCGACCCCGGCCCCGGTGACCCGGCCCGACTGGTACGTGCCCATGGCCGTGCCGGAGGCGACCGCGGGCGACGGCGCCTCGACGAACTCGACCCGGATGCCGGACCCCTCCGCCTCGCCGGCGCCGCTGACGGGCGCCTCGGGGAGCAGGTCCTCGGCCGGCGGCGCCCCGAAGAACGAGTTCTCCTGGTGCAGCGGCCCGGAGCTGACCGGGGCGGCGCTGATCGGGGCGTTGCTGAGGGGCCCGCTGCTGACGGGCGCGTTGCCGAGCGGCGGGTTGCTCAGTGACGGGCTGCTGAGCGGCGTGTTGCCGAGGGGTCCGCTCAGTGGGTCGCCGCTCAGCGGGCCGCTGCTCACGGGGGCGTTGCTGAGCGGCCCGCTGCTGACGGGGGCATTGCTCAACGGTGCGTTGCCGCGAGGTGCATTGCCGAGCGGTGGGTTGCCGAGCGGTGGGTTGCCGATCGGTGGGTTGCCGAGCGGCCCGCCGCTGTGGCGTCCGCCGCTCAGCGGGCCGCTGCTGACCGGCGCGTTGCTCAGGGGTCCGCTGCTCACGGGGGCGTTGCTCAGCGGCCCGCTGCTCACCGGGGCGTTGCTGAGGGGTCCGCTGCTGACGGGGGCGTTGCTCAGGGGTCCGCTGCTCACGGGGGCGTTGCTCAGCGGCCCGCTGCTCACCGGCGCGCCGCTGATCGGTGCGTTGCGGGGCGAGCCGTACACGCCGCCACCGCCGCCCACACTGGCCCGCCCCGACGACCGCCCGGCCGCCGGCGCGCCGCCCTGGGGGTTGCGCGGGTGCCCGGGCGCGTCGCGGCGCACGCGGGGGACCTCGTCGGTCGGCTCGTCGAGGGCCCGGCTGCGGGGCCGCCCGTACGCGGTGCCCGGCCGCCCCTGCTCCCGAGGATCGCGACCGCGGGAGTCGCGGGGGTCGCGCGGGTCCCGGGAGTCGCGCGGGTCGCGGTAACCGCCCTGGTCCGGGTGGCCGCGCCGGTCGTCGTAGCCGCGCGGGTCCTCACGGGGGCGCCGGTCGTAGTCCCGCGCGTCCCGGTCGTGGTCGCGGGGATCCCGGTCGTGGTCGCGCGGGTCCCGGTCGAAGTCGCGGGGATCGCGGTCGTACTCGCGCGGGTCCCGGTCGTACTCACGGGGGTCGCGCTCGTAGCCGCGGGGGTCGCGGCGGTCGTCGAACTCGCGGGGATCGCGGCGGTCGTCGTGGCCCCGGCGGGGTTCGTCGCGGCGGTGGTACTCGTCGCGCTCGCGGCGGTCGTCGTACCCGCGGCCCCCATACGCACGGTCACGGTCGTCGCGGCCCTGGCGGTCGTCGTGGCCGCGCTCGTCGCGGGCCCGGCGGTCGTCGTAGCCGCGCTCGTCACGGCGGCGCTCGCCCCGGGCGCGGTCGTCGTGGGCGCGCGGGTCGTCGTAGCCGTGCTGCTCGTATTCGCCCTGGTCCGGGCCGGGTTCACGCGGGCCGCGGCGGCGTGGTTCGGGCTCGTCGCGGCGCTGGTCGGGCACGCGCTGGCCCCACGGCATGGTCGGCACGGCCGCCCAGGTGGGCGCGGCGGTTCCCGGCTCTTCCCCCGGGTACTCGTCGCTCACAGCTTCGCTCTCCTCGCCACACTCCGGCACAACGCGTGCACCGGCGCCCGCCACGTGCTACCCGGTGAAAACTGTGGTCCGGTCGCGAAGGGAGGGTACGGCCTAGCACCCTCCCGACGCCACCGTCGCCGCCGAAACGTGTCCGCGAGCTGCGGTGGGTCAGATGGCCTGCCCGATCTTGACCTGCGGCTTCGGGTTGCGGATGAAGCGGAAGGAGATCGAGCGCATGATCGCGTAGAGGTACAGCGAGCCCATGCGGTCCTTCGCGTCCGGGAAGCGCTGCCGGACGAGCTTCTTCACCGTCCGCGAGATCATGAACCCGTCGACCGCGGTGGCCAGGAACATGACGAAGAACAGCGCGTTGGCCGCGTAGTAGATGCTCGAGTTCAGGTTGCGGTTGAAGCCCACGAGCATGACCAGGAACGTGGTGCCGAAGAAGAAGGTGCCGATCGTGCGCCGCGAGTCGACGATGTCGCGCACCAGCTTGCGCACGGGGCCCTTGTCGCGGGCGAGCAGGAAGCGCTCGTCGCCGGCGGCCATGCCCTCGCGGGCCTCGACACGCTCCTGCCGCTGCTTCTCGCGGAGCCGCTTGGCGGCTTCCTTGCGATCGGCGGCGGGCGGCTCGGGCATCCGGCGTCCGGCGATGACGCGTTTGGGCGTCTTCAGGCCCTGGTCGCGCTTGCTCGGGGTGTGACCCCGGGGGCCCACCTCCGGCTCGGACTCCGACACGACGACGGAGGCGGGCTCTTCTGGCTTACGACGAAACAGCGACGGCACGACACGAAGGGTAGCCGACGCCGCGAAAGATCAGCAGCGTCGGCTACGTCTCAGCCGAAATCCCTCAAAGTGCTGTTCAGCCGAGCTCGACGTGCGCGCCGAGGGCGTTGAGCTTGCCCTCGAAGTCCTCGTACCCGCGCTGGATCAGCTTCACGCCGTAGACGCGGGAGGTGCCCTCGGCCGCGAGCGCCGCGATCAGGTGGCTGAACCCGGCCCGCAGGTCGGGGATCACCAGGTCGGCCGCGTGCAGCTTGGACGGACCGGCGATGACCGCCGAGTGCATGAAGTTGCGCCGGCCGAAGCGGCACGGGGTGCCGCCCAGGCACTCGCGGTAGGTCTGGATCGTCGCGCCCATCTGGTTGAGCGCCGCGGTGTAGCCCAGCCGCCGCTCGTACACGGTCTCGTGCACGATCGACAGGCCGCGGGCCTGCGTCAGCGCCACGACCATCGGCTGCTGCCAGTCGGTCATGAAGCCGGGGTGGACGTCGGTCTCCATGGCCACGGCCTTGAGCTCGCCGCCCGGGTGCCAGAAGCGGATGCCGCCCTCGCCGGGGGTGTCGTCGACCTCGAACGCGCCGCCGACGGACGTGTACAGGTTCAGGAAGGTCATCATGTCGACCTGGCGCGCGCCCCGGACGAACACGTCGCCACGGGTCGCCAGCGCGGCCGCGGCCCAGCTGGCGGCCTCGATGCGGTCCGGGATCGGGCGGTGGCTGTAGCCGACCAGGCGCGGCACGCCCTGGATCTCGATGACCCGGTCCGTGTGGACCTTGATGATCGCGCCCATCTTCTGCAGCACGCAGATGAGGTCGATGATCTCGGGCTCGACGGCCGCGTTGCGCAGCTCGGTGACGCCCTCCGCCCGGACCGCGGTGAGCAGGATCTGCTCGGTCGCGCCGACGGACGGGAAGGGCAGCTCCAGCTTGGCGCCCTTGAGCCCGTCGGGCGCGGTGATGTCCATGCCCTTCTCGGACTTGTCGACGACCGCGCCGAACTCGCGCAGGGCCTGGATGTGGAAGTCGATCGGGCGCCCGCCGATGTTGCAGCCGCCGAGGTCGGGGATGAAGGCGTGGCCGAGGCGGTGCAGCAGCGGGCCGCAGAACAGGATCGGGATGCGGCTGGAGCCGGCGTGCACGTTGATCTCGTCGACGTTTGCCGACTCCACGTCGGAGGTGTCGAAGACCAGCTCGCCGTCGGTGGCGCCGCGCGTGACCTTCACGCCGTGCAGCTCGAGCAGGCCGGTGACCACCTCGACGTCGCGGATCTCGGGGACGTCGTACAGCCGGCTCGGGGTCTCGCCGAGCAGCGCGGCGACCATCGCCTTGGAGACGAGGTTCTTGGCCCCGCGCACACGGAGCTCGCCGTTGAGCGGCGTGCCGCCGTGCACGGTGAGGACGTCACCGGCGTCGTAGTTGGTCACGGAAACCCTCCTGCAGGCAGGAACGAAGAAGCTTGGCGCTGACACGCAGCGTTACGGGAGCGCGGATCACGCACCGCGTCGCCCGCGCAGCATATCCACATCTACTGCATGCAAAAGTCGGCCGCACGTCAGCGCTGGCACGAAGACGGGACTCCGACACGGATCACCACACAGGGTGATGATCCGATCGCGGTTACGGCAGCGCCAGCATCCGGTCGAGCGCGACCCGCGCGTAGTGCGCGGTGGAGGGGTCGACGGTGATCTGGTTCGGCACCCGCCCGGCGACGAGCTCCTCGAGCGCCCACACGAGGTGCGGCAGGTCGATGCGGTTCATCGTCGAGCAGTAGCAGACGTTGCGCTCCAGGAACATGATCTGCTTGTCCGGGTGCGCCAGCGCCAGGCGCCGGACCAGGTTGAGCTCGGTGCCGACGGCCCAGGCCGATCCGGCCGGGGCGTCGTCGATCACGCGGATGATGTACTCGGTCGAGCCCACGTAGTCCGCCGCGTTCACGACCTCGTTCCGGCACTCGGGGTGGACGAGCACGTTGACCCCGGGCACCCGGGCCCGCACGTCCTCGACGGCGTCGAGCGAGAAGCGCCCGTGCACCGAGCAGTGGCCGCGCCACAGGATCATCTTCGCGTCGCGCAGCTGCTCGTCGGTCAGGCCGCCGCCCGGCTTGTGCGGGTCGTAGAGCACGCAGTCGGACAGCTCGAGGCCGAGCTTGAGCACGGCGGTGTTGCGCCCGAGGTGCTGGTCGGGCAGGAAGAACACCCGGCTGCCCTGCTCGAACGACCAGCGCAGGGCGGTCTCGGCGTTCGACGAGGTGCAGACCACGCCGTCGTTGCGCCCGACGAAGCCCTTGATGTCGGCGGAGGAGTTCATGTAGGTCACGGGCACCACGTCGCCGGCGATGCCCAGCTCGGTGAAGCGCTCCCAGGCCTTCTCGACCTGCGCCAGCACGGCCATGTCGGCCATCGAGCACCCCGCGGCCAGGTCCGGCAGCACGACCTTCTGGCGGTCGGTCGTGAGGATGTCGGCGCTCTCGGCCATGAAGTGCACGCCGCAGAAGACGATGTACTCGGCGTCGGGCCGGGCGGCGGCCTCGCGGGCGAGCTTGAAGGAGTCGCCGGTCACGTCGGCGAACTGGATCACCTCGTCGCGCTGGTAGTGGTGCCCCAGCACGAAGACGCGGTCGCCGAGGGCGGCCTTGGCGGCGCGGGCGCGCTCGACCAGGTCGGGGTCGCTCGGGGCGGGCAGGTCGCCGGGGCACTCGACGCCCTTTTCGGTGTCGGGGTCGGTGCCGCGGCCCAGCAGCAGCAGCGCGGTGGCGGTTGACGATGGTTCAGCCCAGGTCACGTACCGATCGTCGCACGGTGCGTCACCCCCGCAACTGTGACGTGCACAATGGCCGGATGCGCGTGCTCGTGTGCCCGGACAAGTTCGCCGGCACGATCTCGGCCCCGGAGGTCGCCGAGGCCTTCGCCGCCGGCTGGCTGGCCGAGAAGCCCGGCGACGAGCTGGTCCTGCGCCCGCTCTCCGACGGCGGCCCGGGCTTCGGCGCGGTCCTGGCCGCGGCCTTGCCCGACGCGAAGCGGTTCGCGGTGCCGACCACCGACCCGCTCGGCCGGCCGGTCGAGGGGCACGTGCTGCTCGACGGCGATACCGCCTACGTGGAGAGCGCCGAGGCCTGTGGCCTGCACCTGCTCGCCGAGGACGAACGTGATCCTGCCCACACCACGACCTTCGGCCTGGGCCCGCTGGTGCTCGCCGCGGTCGAGGCGGGCGCCCGCGAGGTGGTCGTCGGGCTCGGCGGCAGCGCGACGAATGACGGCGGGGCCGGCCTGCTCGCCGCGCTCGGCGCCGCCCCGCTCGACGCCGCCGGCTACGCGCTGCCGTACGGCGGCGCGGCCCTGGCGGCGTGCACCGCCCTGGGCGGGGTGCCCCGGCTGCGCGCGGCGACGCTCGTGGCCGCCACCGACGTCGACAGCCCGCTGCTGGGCCTGCACGGCGCGAGCGCCGTCTACGGCCCGCAGAAGGGCGCGAGCAGGGAGGACGTGTTCGCGCTGGACGGGGCGCTGGCGCGCTTCGCGCAGGTACTGCAGACTCTTCCGTCCTGTCCGGACGGCCTGGCCGACCGGCCCGGCGCGGGCGCGGCGGGTGGCCTCGGCGCCGCGGTCCTGGCCCTCGGCGGGCGGGTCGAGTCCGGCATCGGGCTGGTGCGGCGCCTCACCCGCCTCGACGACGAGCTCGACCGGGCGTACCTGGTCGTGACCGGGGAGGGCTCCTTCGACGAGCAGTCGCTGCGCGGGAAGGTCGTGGCCGGTGTGGCCAACGCGGCCCGTGATCTGGGCGTGCCCTGTGTGGTGCTCGCCGGGCGGGTCGACGCCGGCCGCCGGGAGGCCGCGTCCATCGGCGTCACGGAGTCCCATTCGCTGGTGGAGCACTTCGGCAGCGTCGCCGAGGCGATGCGCCGCCCGGCCGACGGGCTGCGTGAACTCGGACAACGCCTCGCCCGCCAGTGGAGCCGCTAGCAGAAGTCGTGTCACTATGGGACGGGAATGCCCTCGCAGGCCGTGGCGTTGACCTTCGAGGAACTGTAGACATCACCGCAGGGAGCTTGATCGTGACCGCTTCGCAGCTTGCCGAGCCCGTTCAGACGGACAATCCGGCCGGCATCGGCCTGACCGCGGATGCCGCTCTCAAGGTGAAGGCTCTGCTCGAGCAGGAAGGCCGTGACGACCTGCGGCTGCGCGTCGCGGTGCAGCCCGGTGGCTGCTCCGGCCTGCGCTACCAGCTCTTCTTCGACGAGCGTGCGCTCGACGGGGACAAGGTCAGCACCTACGACGGCTTCGAGGTCGTCGTCGACCGCATGAGCGTGCCTTACCTCACCGGCGCGACGATCGACTTCGCCGACCGTATCGACGCCCAGGGTTTCACCATCGACAACCCCAACGCCCAGGGCTCGTGCGCCTGCGGCGACTCGTTCCACTGACCCGAATTCCCTGAACGGCCGCCCGGTTACGTCCGGGCGGCCGTTCGGCGTCCTCAAGGTAGGCTGTCGAGGCTCTCACCCGCCCGACCATCGAGGTTCTCCTATGAAGATCGCCGTCACCGGCTCGATCGCGACCGACCACTTGATGCACTTCCCGGGCCGCTTCGCGGAGCAGCTCCTGGCCGACCAGTTGCACAAGGTGTCGCTGTCGTTCCTCGTCGACGACCTCACGGTCCGGCGCGGCGGGATCGCCGCCAACATCGCCTTCGGCATGGGCCTGCTGGGCCTGCGCCCGATCCTCGTGGGTGCGGTCGGCGCCGACTTCGCCGACTACCGCAGCTGGCTGACCCGCCACGGGGTCGACTGCGACTCGATCCTGGTCAGTGAGGTCGCACACACCGCCCGCTTCGTGTGCACGACCGACGACGACATGAACCAGATCGCCTCGTTCTACGCGGGCGCCATGTCCGAGGCCCGCAACATCGAGCTCTCGCCGGTCGCCGCCCGCGTCGGCGGCCTCGACCTGGTGATCATCGGCGCCAACGACCCGATGGGCATGATCCGCCACACCGAGGAGTGCCGCGAGCGGGGCATCGCCTTCGCGGCCGACATCTCCCAGCAGCTCGCGATCATGCCGGGCTCGGAGATCCGCAAGCTCGTCGACGGGGCCGCGTACCTGCTCACGAACGAGTACGAGAAGGAACTGCTGGAGAGCAAGACCGGCCTGACCACCGAGGACCTGCTCGACCGGGTCGGCATCGTGATCACCACGCTGGGCAAGGACGGCGTGGTCATCCGCAGCCGCAAGCTCGACGAGGAGATCCGCGTGCCGGCGATCCGGGGCGTGCAGACCGTCGACCCGACCGGCGTCGGCGACGGCTTCCGCTCCGGCTTCTTCGCCGCCCTGTCGTGGGGGCTGAGCCTGGAGCGCGCCGCCCAGGTCGGCTCGATGGTCGCGGCCCTGGTCCTGGAGACCGTCGGCCCGCAGGAGTACACGATCCAGCGCGACGAGTTCGCCAAGCGCATCTCGGACACCTACGGCGAGACCGCCGCCGACGAGATCCGCGCCTTCCTGCCTGCGTGACGTATCTCTCCCGCTGAGAAGTCTATCCCTATCGAGTAAGTAGGGTTGCGAGTATCGTTGCCGCCGTGACGTACGTGGTCCTGGCGGTGCTCGCCGCGGCGACCGTGGCCGGCCTGATCTACCGGGCCCGCTACGGTCGCCTCCGTGCCTCCGGCGGCGATCTGCCGCCCGGCCTGCTGCCCGACGCCGGCTCGGCCGGTGTCACCCTACTGCACTTCACGTCGGCCACCTGCGCCCCGTGCCGGCAGGTCCGGGCCGTCTGCGCCGACCTGGCGAAAGACCTTTCGGCGGTACGTCATGTAGAAGTCGACGCCGACGAGCACCTCGAGGCCGTGAAGTCGCTGGACATCTGGCGGCTGCCGACCCTGCTGATCGTCGACCGCCACGGCCGCGTCGCCCGCCGCACCGTCGGCGTCCCCGACCGCGCCGACCTGCGCCGGTCCGTCACGGAGGTGCTCGCCGCATGACCGCCCCCGGCCTCGACCCGCGCGGCCCCCGCTTCGCCGCGATGATCACCACGGTCGTCTTCGTGGTCGTCCTGCTCACCGGCTCCGGCTGGCTGGCGCTCGCCCAGGCGGTGATCTTCGCCATCGGCGCCTACGATCCCCGCCGGACCCCGTACGCGCTGCTCTACCGCTACCTCGTCGCCCCGCGCCTGGCCCCGCCGGCCGAGCGCGAGGACCCGGCCCCGGTCCGCTTCGCCCAGGCCGTCGGGCTGTTCTTCACCGTGGTCACGGTGGCCGGTTACCTGAGCGGCGCGACCGTGCTCGGCATCGTCTTCGCCGCGTTCGCCCTGGTCGCCGCGTTCCTCAACGGCTTCTTCGGGCTGTGCCTGGGCTGCGAGGCGTACCTGCTGATCCGCCGCCTCCGCGCGGGGGCGCCGGCCGCGTGAGCGGTCCGTGACACGGGGTAGCGCGAGCACCGGCGGCCGGATCACGCCGCACGGGGCCGACCGGGTCGCGGCCTACGAGTGGCTGGTCGTCGCGGGGGACCGGGTCGCGGTGTCGGGCTGGAGCCGCACCGTGTGGCGGTCGCCCTCGGTGGAGACGAACGAGTGACCCTTCATCCGGCACCAGGCGGGGATGTCGATCGCCGCGGCCGGGTCGTCGGCCAGCACCGCGATCTCGGTGCCGGGCTCCTGCTGCGCGGCGAGCTTGGCCAGCAAGATCACCGGCAGCGGGCACCGCTTCCCCCGCGCATCGATGACGAGGCTCACAGTCCCGCCTCCGCCCGCGCCTCGGCGACCAGCCCGGGCAGGACCGCCAGGAACGCCCGCACGTCCTCGGTGGACACTCCACTATGGAGCGAGACGCGCACGTTGCCGTGGGTGAGCACCCCCATCGCGGCCAGCACGTGCGAGGGCCGCAGCGTGTCCGAGGTGCACGCCGAGCCCGACGAGACCGCGAACCCGGCGCGGTCCAGGGCGCCCAGGAGCACCTCGCCGTCGACGTACAGGCAGGAGAAGGTGACGATGTGTGGCAGCCGCTCGTCGGGCTCGCCGACCACCTCGACGTCGGGCACGCTCGCCGCGACCGTGCGGCGGATCTCCTCGACGAGGGCACGCTGGCGTACCGACTCCTCTTGCGCCGCCTCGGCGACGGCCCGTAGCGAGGCCGCGGCCGCGACCACCGCGGGCACGTCGTTCGCCGCCTCGTCCCAGGGGGCCTCCCACCGGGTGCCCTTGCGTACCGCGAGCAGGCCGACCCCGGCCGGCCCGCCCCACTTGCGGGCGCTGCCGGTGAGCAGCGACCAGCCGGCGGGCAGCGGCCCCCGGCCGATCGACTGGGCGGCGTCGACCAGCAGCGGCACCCCGGCCGCGGCGCACAGCCGCGCCGCCGCGGCGACCGGCTGCACCGTCCCCACCTCATGATTCGCGCTCTGTACCGCCGCCAGGGCCACTTCCGCGGAATTGCCCGAGGTCAGGGCCGCTTCCAGCGCATCCAGGTCGACCACGCCGGTGCGGGAGACGGGCACGGACACCGCGTCGTCGCCCGCCGCCTTGATGACCGCGGAGTGCTCGACCGCGCTGTGCACCACCACGCGCCGGCCCCGGGAGCGGCGCACGCCCGCCACCGCGCGCCGGACGGCGTCCGTGCCACCGGCCGTGAACTGCAGTTCGTCGGGGCGCACGCCCAGCACGCCGGCCGCGGTCTCCCGGGCGGCGTCGAGCAGCCGGCGGGACCGCCGCGACGGGGTGTACAGCCGGCCGGGATCGGCCCAGCCGTCCTCGATCGCGGCCTGAAAGGCCTGCCACGCAACGGGATGAGGGGGAGCGGCGGTGGCCGAGTCCAAGTAGACGCCCACCCGTGCAACGGTATCCCGCCCCGGACACGACCACCCCAAGCCGGGCGGACCGCGCATGGTCGAGTACGCTCGCCAGCGTTGGTGAGGCTTGCCGTGGGAAGCTGATCAAGAGGCATTTCGCGGCGCTGCTAAGGAGGCAGGAGCAGGTGGTCTCAAGAGGTTTGAGCCCCGCGCGCGCCGTCGGGCTCGCCGTCTCGGCCGTCGGGGTGACGACCCTGCTCGCCGGTTGCTCCGTCGGGGACACGTTCAACGGCTTCGGCTGGCCGAAGGGCATCACCGAGCAGGGCGACCGCATGTACGACCTGTGGATCGGGTCGGTCGTCGCGGCGCTCGCCGTCGGTGTCTTCGTCTGGGGCCTGATCTTCTGGTGCGTGGTGCGCTACCGGAAGCGGGGCGACGAGCTGCCGCCGCAGACGCGGTACAACATGCCGTTCGAGATTCTGTACTCGGTGGCGCCCTTCGTGGTCATCGCCGTGTTGTTCTTCTACACCGCGGTCATCCAGACCGATGTCGACCGGCTCTCCAAGAACCCGGACGTCAACGTCGAGGTGATCGCCTCGAAGTGGAACTGGCAGTTCGTCTACACCGACACCAAGGGCCCGGACGGCAAGCCGGTCACGACGGTCGGCTCGGACGACTACATCCCGGTCCTGGTGCTGCCGGCGGGCAAGAGCGTGCAGTTCAAGGAGACCTCGAAGGACGTCATCCACTCGTTCTGGGTGCCCGACGTGCTGTTCAAGCGCGACGTGATCCCGGGCGTGGAGAACCGCTTCGAGATCCGGCTCAAGGACAACGCCCAGGGCGCCTACGTGGGCCGCTGCGCGGAGCTGTGCGGCACCTACCACTCGATGATGAACTTCGAGCTGCGGGTGGTGAGCCCGGAGCAGTACGCGCAGTACGTGCAGCTGCGCACCTCGGGCAAGAGCACCCCCGAGGCGCTGGACTCGCTGGGCTTCCCGAACCACGGCTACGCGACGAAGACCCACCCGTTCGACACCGACCGCACCAAGCGGTCCTCGAGCTGAGAGGCGAACGGCGATGAAGTCTGAGAATCGTCTCTTCTTCGTTCTGGCCCTGTTCCTGTTCGCGATGGCGGGCCTGTACGGCTGGTGGACCACCGCGGCCCCGCGCGAGCAGAGCGGCCACCACGGCACCGAGTGGATCGGCGTCGTCGCGCTGATCCTGTCCGGCCTGCTGCTGACCATGATCGGCGGCGCGTTGTGGATGATCTCCCAGCGCATCGCCCCGCGCCCGGAGGACCGCGCCGACGCGGAGATCGCCGACGGCGCCGGTGACCTGGGCTTCTTCAGCCCGGGCAGCTACTGGCCGGTCGGCCTGGCCTTCTCCGCGATGCTCGCGTGCCTCGGCCTGGCGTTCGACCAGTGGTGGCTCGTGGCCGTCGGGATCATCGCGGTGCTGGTCGGCACCTGCGGGCTGATGTTCGAGTACTACACCGGCACTCGCCGCGGCGCCGAGCACTGAACGACGTACGAACAAGGGGCCCCCTGCCCGGGGGCCCCTTTTCGCGTCTCTAGGCGGCGGCCTCGGCCCGGGCCTGGGCGCGCTGCCCCTTGGCCAGCAGATCCGAGGCCTTGTCCAGGGCCGCGTCGGACAGCTGCACGCTGCCGAAGACCGAGACGGCCTGGTAGTACGTCCACGCGAGGCTGGTGCAGGCCGGGCGCACGAACACGTTGTACGTGGCGCACTTGGCCTTGAGGTCGAAGTAGAACGAGTCGTCGATCCGGCTCTTGTTCGCCGGGAACGCCCCGATCGACTTGAAGTTGCGGTACCCGAAGTCGTGGCGCTCGCACGGCAACCGGAAGTCGAAGCCGAGCGGCTGGTCGGGGCTGGACGAGCAGTAGTCGGTGGTCCAGTCGAAGCCGTAGGCGGCCCAGTCGGACTGGTGCTGGCGGGCCGAGTTCCAGGCGTTGTAGCTGGCGGAGGTCGGCTGGGACCAGGAGGCCATGACGGCCGGCTTGTCGGCCGGCACGGCGGCGTGGGCGTCGGTGGCGACGCCCACCACGAGGAGCAACGCGGCGAAGGGGATGGCGAGGCGGCGGAGCTTCATGGCCGGGATTGTTCCGCGTCGATGTGACGCGCGGCGGGTTCCTGCGCCAAGCGGTACTTGCCAGTAGCTGAACGGAGGTTCAGGCGGCGCGTCGCAGGGTCACCCGGGCCCGGCGGTCCATCAGCAGGATCACCGGGGCCACCACGATCGCCGCGCCGCAGGTCGTGCAGGCCCGGTCCGGGCAGGACGAGCGAGGATGGTCGGCGCACGCCGGCTTCTCGAAGATCCGCACCTGGCCGCAGGTGTCGCAGTGCAGCTCCATGCCGCCACCGTCCCACCGCCGCCGTCTCCCGTCGTGGACCCGCCCCCGCGTGTCAGGTCACTTTTTGGCCGCAGCCGACGCCGCCGCGGGCGTCCGCGGGGGGAGGAAGGCCTCTTCGCTCACGGTCGGGGTCGTGTACTGCAGGACGAGCTCGGTGGTCTTCCCGGCGTCGGACGTGCCCTGGAAATACGCCAGCAGCCCGCCCGGGCTCACGCAGGCCGTCTCGGTGCGGATCCCCGTCGCGGTGACCGACACGCACTGCGCGTCGCCACGCTTGGAGGCCCCGGCGCGCACGCCCTGGCCGCGGGCGATGGTCGCCAGCCGCCCCAGGGCCGCCTCGGGGGCCAGGAACTCGCCCCCGAACGCCGCGCCGATCGCCTTGGCCTCGGTGGGCGACATCGTGTCCGCCCCGGGCCCCTCCTGGCACGTCACGGGCGGCGCGGCGGGCTTGCGGCCCTTGGCCGGCGACGGCGCCGCCCCGGTGGTGCACAGGTACGGGCCGTCGGGGCTCGAGATGTATGTCACGCCGCCGCTGCGGTACGCCCGCCGGGGCGACGACTGCGAGACCGTCACGATGGCGCCGGAGGGGGTCGCGTACTGCAGCGTCGCATCCGTGTCGAGGCCGAGGACCAGCCGCGCGGCGAGCGAGTCGACCATCTCCAGGGCCTGGTTGGCCGGCTCCGCCTGCTGTTTGACCGGCGCGGCGCACGACTTCGCCATCATGCCGGCGAAGCCGATCGTCAGCGCGCCCGCCACGACCGCGGAGAGCATCGCCTTCTTGGGGTTGTTGCGCGGCAGTTCGGCCATGCCTCAACCAACGGCGGAGATACGCCGCGGGTTATGTCCGGATCAGCCCCTACCCCTCGGACAGGCTCGGCTTGAACGCCGTCCAGCGCTGCACCAGGGCCGTCGCCGCGCCCGAGTCCACGGCCGCCGCGGCCCGGTCCAGGCCCGCCTTGAGCCGGGCGCCGAGGTCCGGCACGCTCAGCCCGCCGGCCCGCGCCGCGATCGCCGCGGCCGCGTTGAGCAGCACCGCGTCGCGCACCGGGCCGGGCTCGCCGGCGAACATCCGCAGCGCGACGTCGGCGTTGTGGGCCGAGTCGCCGCCGCGCAGGTCGCCGGGGGCGGAGCGGCGCAGGCCGAGGTCCGTGGCGTCGAACAGGGTCTCGGTGACCGTGCCGCCGCTGACGACCCAGACCCGGGTCGGGGCCGCCGTGGTGAACTCGTCGAGGCCGTCCTCGCCGCGCACCAGCAGCACCGAGAACCCGCGCCGGGCCAGCACGTCCGCCATCACCGGGGCCATGCGCAGGTCGAAGCAGCCGATGGTGGCCGCGGTCGGCTGGGCCGGGTTCGTCAGCGGGCCCAGGAAGTTGAAGACCGTCGGCACGCCCATCTCGCGGCGCGGCACGCCGGCGTGGCGCATCGCCGGGTGGAACCGGGCGGCGAAGCAGAACGCGATGCCGATCTCGTCGACGCAGCGGGCGACGTCCTCGGGGCCCATGTCGATGGTGACGCCGAGCCGCTCGAGCAGGTCGGCGGCGCCGGTGGACGACGACGCGGCCCGGTTGCCGTGCTTGACCACGGGCACCCCGGCGGCGGCGGTCACGACCGCGGCCATCGTCGAGATGTTCACGGTGTTGGCCCGGTCGCCGCCGGTGCCGACGATGTCCACGGCCGCGTTGCGCAGCTCGTCGGAGACCGGCACCTTCGCGCCGTACTCCAGCATCATCTCGGCGCACCCCGCCACCTCGGCCGGGGTCTCGCCCTTGGCCCGCAGCGCGATCACGAAGGCCGCGGTCTGCACTTGCGTCGCGGAGCCGGAGAAGATCTCGCCCATCGCCCACCGGGTGTCCTCGGTGGACAGGTCCTCCCCGCGGAGCAGGGCGGTGAGCAGCGTCGGCCAGGTGCGGTCGCCCATGGCGGCCTCCAGAGGGGGGTGTCCTAGGTGCCCGCGAGCGCCACCGGCGGCCCTGCCGGTGCCGCGGGGCCTACCGGCGGATGGCGGGGTATGCGCGGAGCAGGGCGGAGACGGTCTCACCGGTGGTGACGGGGTCGAGCGGGTACATGACCGTGCCCTCGACCTTCGCGTAGGAGGCGAGCCACCGGTCCGCGGCACGGGCGATGGCCAGCACGACCGGGGGCGCGTCGGTGATCTCGTCCTTGAGCTGCCGGGCGATGCCCAGCCCGCCGCCGGGGGAGGCCTCGCCGTCGAGGACCAGCAGGTCGATGTCGGTGTCGTCGACGAGCTTGACGACCTCCGCGTACGTCGACGCGTCGACGAACCGGACCGTCAGGTCGGCCGCGGGGCGGGTGCCGATGGCCAGCCGCATACGGTCGCGGACGTCGGCGTCGTCGCTGTACAGCAGGACAATGTGCTCGCTCATGTGCGCGCTGCTCCTCGTGTGGCGTCTGCCTCGGGGATCGTACCGTCCGGGGTAATCGCGATCCCCGTGCGGGCGGACCACTCCGCCTCTTCCTGCGCGAGCCGCTCCTCGCGGTCGAGCCGGCGGTCGGTGCGCCGGGCCTCCCGGTCCGACTGGCGCATCCACTGCACGACAAGCACCGCGAGCATCGTCACCGAGACGAACTCGCCGCCCGCCCACAGGATCCCGCCCGCCGTGACCTGGTCGGCGACGGGGTCGGCCCAGCTCAGGTGCAGGGACGGGTACCAGTCCCCGCCCAGCAGCGTCTTGCTCTGCATGATCGTGAGGCCGAGGACCGTGTGGAACGGCGTGGACAGGAACATCAGCAGCGCCCGGGCCGGATAGGGCCACCGCCCCGGCAGCGGGTCGAGCCCGACCAGCGGCCAGAAGAACAGGCAGCCCACCGCGATGAAATGCGCGTGAGTGAGCTCGTGGAACCACTCGTGGCGCATCGTGAGCTCGTACAGATTCGTGAAATAGAGCACGAACGGCGTCACGACGAAGAAGCCGAACGCCACCAACGGAAAGGCCAGGATGCGCGCCGGTCGCGAGTGCACGACCGCGACCAGCACCCGGCGCCCGCCATTGGGCAGCGTGCGCAGCGCGAGCGTCACCGGAGCACCGAGCGCCAGGAAGATCGGCGCGATCATGGAGAGCACCATGTGCTGCACCATGTGGACGCTCAGCAGCGTCGTGTCGTACTCCTCGACTCCGCTCATCGTGACAGACGCGATGGCGCCCAGTCCCGGGAACAGGAACAACACGGTCCGCGCGAGCGGCCAGCGGTCGCCGCGGCGGTGCAGCTTCACGACTCCCGCGAGATACAGCCCGGCGGCGACGAGCAGCGCCAGCGTCAGCCACGAGACGTGGAACGACCCGAGGATCGTCGCGGCGGTCGGAGGACCTGATTCGGCAGCTTGGAGCACGTCCCCAGACTATGCCGCCGCACGAATCGTCAGTGTCTGGTGGACCCCGCGCAAAGGCGATGATGATCGGGGGCAATAATGACGCTGTGACTGCGGCCCCAGCGATTGCCAAGAGCCAGATCCACTCACTGACCAGGCCCAACATGGTCAGTGTCGGAACGATCGTGTGGCTCTCCAGCGAACTGATGTTCTTCGCGGCACTCTTCGCGATGTACTTCTCGATCCGCGCGGCGGCGCCGGAGCTCTGGGAGAAGCACACCGAGGTGCTGAACGTCCCCTACGCCCTGACGTTCACCATCGTCCTCGTACTGTCGTCCATCACCTGCCAGATCGGCGTGTTCCGCGCCGAGCGCGGTGACGTGCACGGCCTGCGCCGGTGGTTCGCGCTGACGTTCATCATGGGCCTGACGTTCGTGCTCGGCCAGGTCAACGAGTACCGCAACCTGGTCTCAGAGGGCGTGAAGATCAACGGCGACGGGTACGGCTCGATGTTCTACCTGACGACGGGCTTCCACGGCCTGCATGTCACGGGCGGCCTCATCGCCTTCGTCATCTACCTCATCCGCACGACGATGGGGCGCTTCACGCCGGCCCAGGCGACGGCGGCGATCGTCGTGTCGTACTACTGGCACTTCGTCGACGTGGTCTGGATCGCGCTGTTCGCGATGATCTACTTCCTGCAGTAGGCCGTCGACCCCCGGGCCCCGTCACGCTCCCGGACCACCTCGCAGGGACCACCACCACCGAACAACCACCGAGACGACATAGGTGATGACGACAAAGGTGAGGCCATGACTTCCGAACAGAGCAAGCGGCCGCTTGCCCGGCTGGTGCCGGGAGGAGCGCGCGCGGCGCGGGGCAAGTTGCGCCGGCGGCTGGAGGCGGCCGTTCGCCTGATCGCCGCGCTCACGATTGTCGGCGGCCTGTACAGCGCTTACGCCCCGGGCGTCGGCCGCGCCGAGGACGTGCCGACCCTCTCGGACGCCGCGAAGCACGGCAAGGAGATCTACGAGACCAGCTGCATCACCTGCCATGGCACAAACGCGCAGGGCGTGCAGGGACGCGGCCCGAGCCTGATCGGCGTCGGCTCCGCGGCCGTGGAGTTCCAGGTCAACACCGGCCGCATGCCGCTGGCCCGCCAGGAGGCGCAGGCCCAGCGCAAGGACCCGATGTACAGCGAGAAGGACGCCGCCGACATCGGCGCCTACATCCAGGAACTGGGCGGCGGGCCGCAGCTGCCGAGCGCCGAGAGCCTGGACAAGGACGTCAAGAACGCGCAGGCCGACGCCAAGACCCTCGCGCACGGCGGTGAGCTCTACCGCGTCAACTGCTCGTCCTGCCACGCGTTCAGCACCGGCGGCGGCGCGCTGTCCTCGGGCAAGTTCGCCCCGACGCTGCAGCACTCCACCAACCGCGACATGTACGGCGCCATGCTCACCGGCCCGCAGAACATGCCCGTGTTCGGCAACAACCAGCTGAGCCCGGACGACAAGGCCGCGATCATCGCGTACGTCCAGAACCTGAACAAGAACGCGCAGTCAGACCCCGGTGGCTGGAACATCGGCCGCTACGGCCCGGTCCCCGAGGGCCTCGTCATCTTCCTCGTCGGTATCGCGGCGCTCGTGTTCGCCACGTTGTGGATTGCAGGGAAGTCATGACCACCCACACCGCTCCCACGGAGGAGCAGTTCGACGCGAGTGACCCGACCCTCACCCGGTTCGACCTGGTCAAGGAGGGCGCTCGCCGCGACGGCGTCGAGATCGTCCACTACGCGCCCCGGTTCCCGGTGCCGGGCACGAAGGCCGAGAAGCGCATCGAGCGCCTGCTGGCCTTCCTGTTCCTGCTCACGGGGCTCATGGGGACCGCGTTCGTGGTCGCCTACATCGCCTGGCCCTGGCACTACGGACACGGCAACCAGACCTACCGGGACCTGATGCCGTTCTACACGCCGATCCTGGGCGCGACGCTCGGCCTGGCGCTGCTGACGCTGGGCCTGGGCATCATCGTCTGGTCGAAGAAGCTCCTCCCCGAGGAGGTCTCGATCCAGGAGCGCCACGACGGTCACTCGGACAGCACCGAGCAGAAGCTCACCGCGGCGACGATCGTCAACATGGGCGACGAGCTCGGCCTCAAGCGCCGCCGGTTCGTCGGCCTGGCGTTCCTGGCCGGCGCCGCCCCGCTGGGCGCGGTCGCCGGCGCGCTCCTGGTCGGCTCGCTGATCAAGGCGCCGAAGCAGGGCGACGAGAATGTCTTCTTCACCACAGGCTGGGACCCGAAGAAGAACGGCGGCAAGCCGGTACGCCTCACCCACGAGGACGGCACCCCGATCCGCCCCGCCGACATCAGCGTCGGCGGCCAGATCACCGTCTTCCCCGGCATCCCCGGCGGCGCGACGAACGAGTTCGCCGACTCGCCGACCCTGCTCATGCACCTGCGCGAGGGCGACGCCCTGGAGACGCTGAAGAACGCCAAGGCGATCAACCGGGACTCGCAGTGGCAGAACTTCGTGGCGTACTCGAAGATCTGCACCCACGCCGGCTGCCCGGCGAGCCTGTACGAGCAGCAGACCAACCGCCTGCTGTGCCCCTGCCACCAGTCGCAGTTCCAGATCACCGACAACGCCCGGCCGGTCTTCGGCCCCGCCAGCCGGGCGTTGCCGCAGCTGCCGATCACGGTGGACGATGAGGGATACTTCGTAGCGAAGTCCGACTACAAGGTGGCCATCGGTCCGGCCTTCTGGGAGCGGCCATGAAACGGCGAAAGATCGACCTCCGGGCAATTCCGGCCAAGTCCGCGGGAGCGCTCGACGAGCGGTTCCAGGCGGCGACCCCGCTGCGGCGGCTGCTGAACAAGGTCTTCCCCGACCACTGGTCGTTCCTGCTGGGTGAGATCGCGCTCTACTCGTTCATCGTGCTGCTGCTCAGCGGCATCTTCCTGGCGCTGTTCTTCGACCCGTCGATGGCGGAGACCGTCTACAGCGGCAGCTACGCACCGCTGCGCGGCGTGGAGATGTCGCAGGCGTACAACACCGCTCTGCACCTGTCCTTCGACGTGCGCGGCGGCCTGTTCATGCGCCAGATGCACCACTGGGCGGCGCTGCTGTTCATGGCCGCGATCGTGGTGCACATGTTCCGCGTCTTCTTCACCGGCGCGTTCCGCAAGCCGCGCGAGGCCAACTGGATCGTCGGCGTGCTCCTGTTCTGGATGGGCTTCCTCGAGGGCTTCGGCGGTTACTCGCTGCCCGATGACGCGCTGTCCGGCACCGGTCTGCGCATCGCCTCGGCGATCATGCTGTCCATCCCGATCGTCGGCACCTGGGTGACCAACTCGCTCTTCGGCGGGGAGTTCCCGGGCATGGTCATCCTCGACCGGCTGTACATCGTCCACGTGCTGCTCGTCCCGGGTGCGCTGCTCGCGCTCATCACGGTCCACATGGGCCTGCTGGTGAAGCAGAAGCACACCCAGTGGCCCGGCCCCGGCCGGACCAACGAGAACGTGGTCGGCGTGCGGATGTTCCCCGGCTTCGCGGCCAAGGCCGGCGGCTTCTTCATGATCGTGTTCGCCATGATCGCCGCCCTCGCGGGCCTCTTCCAGATCAACCCGATCTGGCTGTTCGGCCCCTACAAGGCCGCGGTGGTCTCGGCGGCGAGCCAGCCCGACTGGTACGTCATGTTCCTGGACGGCTCGACGCGTCTGTTCCCCGCGTGGGAGATCCGCTTCGACCTGTTCGGATGGGGTGACGGCTACACCATCCCGCCGATCTTCTGGCCCACGGTGGTGCTACCCGGCATCCTGACCATGCTGCCGATCTTCTATCCGTTCATCGAGGCCCGGTTCACCAAGGACAAGGCCGTGCACAACCTGCTGCAGCGCCCGCGGGACAACCCGCTGCGCACCGCGCTCGGCGCCATGGCGATCTCGTTCTACGTCGTGCTGCTGATCTCGGGCGGCAACGACGTGCTGGCGGACAAGTTCCACATCAGCCTCAACGCGATGACCTGGGCCGGCCGCGTCGGCATTCTGGTCATCCCGCCGCTGGCGTACTACGTAGCGTTCCGGGTGGCCCTGGGCCTGCAGCAGCACGACCGCGAGGTCCTGGCCCACGGCGTGGAGACGGGCATCATCCGCCGCCTGCCGGACGGCCGCTTCATCGAGGTGCACCAGCCGCTCCCGTCGGCCAACGGCCACGCGGACGGCGACGGCCACCACGCCCTGGAGTACGCGGGCTGGGTCGTGCCGAAGAAGATGAACCGCCTGGGCGCTCTGGCCCCGACGGTGAAGGGCTTCTTCTACCCGATCGAGAAGGCGGCCCCGCAGGTGAAGCCGGCTCAGCGCCAGGTGGACGACGCGGACCGCGAGGAGATCACGACGGGCCACTGAGGTCCTGTCCTTGTTCGTGCTTGTTCGTTGCTTTGTCAAGCGGCCCTCGGCTTTCGAGCCGGGGGCCGCACTGTGTGTGATGGGCCTGTGGACAAAATAACGTGAAATAGTTTCGGAATGGTACGGTGTCAGATAGACGGAACGGCGACACCAAGGCCCGCGGTCTCTCGGTCGAACACCCACGGGCCGACGCACTCCAGCCCGGCCCGACCAGCCCGTTCGGCCAGCCCCGCCCGCTCCGTCCGCTCGGTCCGCGCCCACGGTTCAGAGGTCACACGCCCGCGCGGTGACGCGCTCGGCCCGCTCGCCGCCGCAGGTGGTTCGCCAACAATGGGACGCGGCCGGGGCGCCGGGTCGGTCGTCATCCAGGCGACTCGGTCGGCGCGCAGGTCGTTCGCCCGCTGTCCCGACCCCCACCCACGCGCGGGGTGCGTAGGTCGCCTGGCTCGCCCTCCGCCGCGCACGGTGCGCAGGTCGCCTGGCTCGCCCTCCGCCGCGCACGGTGCGCAGGTCGCCTGGCTCGCCCTCCGCCGCGCACGGTGCGCAGGTCGCCTGGCTCGCCCTCCGCCGCGCACGGTGCGCAGGTTGTTGGCCCGCTCTCCGCCGCGCACGGTGCGCAGGTTGCCTGGCCGCCTCGCCGCGAGCCACCCACGGTGCGTAGGTCGCTGGCCTGCTCTCCGCCACCCACGGTGCGTAGGTTGCCTGGCCGCCTCGCCGCCAGCCGTGGTCGGGAGGTCCTCCGCCGAGAGCCGTGGTCCCGCGGTCTCGTCCTCCAGCCAGTCGGCCGCGATGCGAAGTCGGCGGATCGTTCGCCCAGCTCGCCGCCGGGCGCGGGCTACAGGTCGTCCGCCGCGCCGCCCGTCTACAGGTCGTTCGCCCACGAGGCGACGCGCCCGGCCAGCTCGCCGCCGTGTTTGGCCCAGCGGAAGTGGTCGATCGTGTCGGCCGGCGCGTACCGCTCGCGCGTGACCGGCGCGCTCGCAAGCTTCTCCAGTAGCCGGGTGACGGTCCCCGGCGGCGTGTACTTGTCGCCGGCCATGTCGATCGCGAGCACCGGCGTGGTGACCTTCGCCAGCGCCGCCTCGACGTCGACCCCGCCGAGGTTCGGGTAGCGCCCCGTCCGCGCCGTGTACGCCCAGTCCCGGATCACCCCGCGCGCCTGCCGCCCGCCGAACCCCCAGCCCGGCCAGACGCGCAGCACGGCCGAGGCGACCCCGAGCGCCTGCGTCTGCAGCAGCACCGGCAGTCGCTGTCCGCCCGGGTAGCTGCGCCAGTACGGCAGCCCGACCGCCAGCAGCGCCAGCCCCGCCACGTCGCTCGCCGGCTCGCACGCCAGGTGCAGCGCGCACGCCTGCCCGCCCAGCGAGTGCCCCACGAGGATCGTGCGCCGCCCCGCGCGCCGCGGCTTGAGGTGCGCCAGCACGGCGTCCACGTCGGCGGTGAGGTCGCCCAGGCCGTACCGCGACCCGCGACCCGGCCGCGGCGCGCTCGCACCGGTCCCGCGCAGGTCGGCGACGGCTACGGCCACGCCCGCCGCCCCCAGCTCGCCCGCGAACTTGCGGTAATAGCGCGCCGGCACGCCCATCGCCGGCCACAGCACCGCCAGCGTCGGCGCGTCCTCGGGCGCCGGGTACACGTGCAGGGCGATCGAGTCGGCCCCGCGCACCACGGTCTCCAGCGTCGGCTCCATGCTCGTAGGGTAGGGGTAGGAGGTTACTCGCCGGTAAGGCGGGCCCGTGCGGCTTACTGTGCTGGACGTGAAACCCGCCGATCTGCCGCAAATGCGCATACCCGGGACGCCGACCCTGAGCCCCGACGGCCGCACCGCCGTCATCGCGGTCGCCCGCCCCGACCTCGCCAGCGACTCGTACACCTCGCAGCTGTGGCTCGTGCCGACCACCGGCTCAACGGAAGAGCCGACCACCGGCTCAACGGAAGAGCCGACCACCGGCTCAACGGAAGAGCCGACCACCGGCTCAACGGAAGAGCCGACCACCGGCTCAACGAAAGAGCCGACCACCGGCTCAAAAGAAAAGGAAGAGCAGCTCACCCGCGGCTGGCACGACAGCGCCCCCCGCTGGTCGCCCGACGGCCGCCACCTCGCCTTCCTGCGCCGCACCGGCAAGACCGCGAAGCCCCAGCTCTGGGTCCTGCCCATGACCGGCGGCGACGCATGGCCCCTGACCGACGAGCCGCTGGGCGTGGGCCCCGCCGACTGGGCCCCCGACTCTTCCCGCCTGGCATTTTCCGCTCGTGTACCGCAAGAGCCCCGCTACGGCACCGCCCGCACCGACGACGGCGAGCAGATCGGCCCCGACGGCGAGCCCCCACGGCGGATCACGGACCTGTTCCACCGCCTCGACGGCCTCGGCTTCTTCGGCGACCGCCCGTCGCACATCTTCACCGTGACCCTGGACTGCGAGGTCACCCGGGTCGCCGAGGGCGAGGGCGACCCCCGCTACTCCCCGGACGCCGCGTGGCTGACGTTCCTGGAGTCCAGCGCCGAGGCCTGGTCCGCGGACGTGTGCGTGTGCCGCGCGGACGGCAGCGAGCGGCGGGCCCTGACCGGCGGGGAGTTCTCGGCCTCGCTGCCGCGCTTCCGCCCGGACGGCGCGGCGGTCCTCTTCGTGGCGTGCCCGGCCGGCTCGGTCCTGCGCAACGAGTCGCTGTGGTCGATCCCGCTGGACGGCGGGCCGGCGGCGCCGCTGCTCGACCCGGCGCGCTACCACCTCGCCATGTCGCCGGGCGACATGGACGTGACGCCGGACGGCGCCCTGTTCATGAACGAGAACCGCGGCGCGGTCGAGCTGCTGAGCGTCCCGTACGACGGCGGGCCGCCGACCCCGCTGATCACCGGCGAGCGCCAGGTGTCGTCCTTCGCGTGGGCCGGTGGCGTGCTGGCGGCGGTGATCGCGACCCCCACGAGCTGGGGCGAGCTCTACCGGGACGAACGGCGCCTCACCGAGTTCAACAAGGGTACGGAGGCCCTGGAACAAATCGAGGTCACGGCCACGGCCCCGGACGGGTACCCGGTCCACGGCTGGGTCGTCCGCCCGGCCGGCGAGGGCCCGCACCCCGTCCTGCTCATGATCCACGGCGGGCCCTACGCGCAGTACGGCTGGCGGCTCTTCGACGAGCCCCAGGTGTACGCGGGCGCCGGCTACGCGGTCGTCTACGGCAACCCGCGCGGCTCGTCCGGGTACGGCGAGGCCCACGGCGAGCCCATCCGCGGCAACGTGGGCGAGGTGACCGCGACCGACCTGCTGGCCCTGCTCGACGCGGCCCTGAAGGAGCCGGACCTCGACGCGGGCCGGGTCGGGGTGCTCGGCGGCTCCCACGGCGGCTTCATGACCACCTGGCTGGCCGCCCACCACGGCGACCGCTTCCGCGCGGCGGTCTCCGAGCGGGCGGTCAACAGCATCGACAGCTTCACGGGTACCTCGGACATCGGCTGGTTCTTCGCCGACGCGCTCTACTCCGGCGAGTTCGAGCGGCAGAGCCGGCAGAGCCCGCTGACGTACGCCGACCGCATCTCCGTGCCGATGCTGATCATCCACTCGGAGCAGGACTGGCGCTGCCCGGTCGAGCAGGCGTACCGGCTCTTCGTGGCCCTCAAGCGCCGCGGCGCCCCGGCCGAGCTGCTGCTCTTCCCGGGCGAGGGGCACGAGATGTCCCGCACGGGCCGGCCGTCCCATCGGATCCAGCGCTTCGACGCCATCCTCGACTGGTTCGACCGGCACCTGCCGGCGAGCGTTGCTTAGACGAACAGTTCCGCGATCTGTACCGCGTTGAGGGCCGCACCCTTGCGCAGGTTGTCGTTCGCCACGAAGAGGGCCAGGCCGTGCTCGACCGTCTCGTCCACGCGGATGCGCCCGACGAACGACGGGTCGGCGCCGGCGGCCTGCAGCGGCGTCGGGATGTCGCTCAGGGCGACGCCCGGCGCCGACGCGAGCAGCTCGGTCGCGCGCTGCACCGAGATGGGCCGCGCGAAGCGGGCGTTGATCTGCAGGGAGTGCCCGGTGTAGACGGGCACGCGGACGCAGGTGCCGGAGACCTTGAGGTCCGGGATCTCGAGGATCTTCCGGCTCTCGTTGCGCAGCTTCTGCTCCTCGTCGGTCTCGAAGGAGCCGTCGTCGACGAGGCCGCCGGCCAGCGGCAGCACGTTGAACGCGATGGGCCGGGCGAACTTCTTCGGCTCCGGGAACTCCACGGCCGAGCCGCTGAAGGCGAGGGCCGCCGCGCCGTCGGCCACCTTGCGCACCTGCTCGTCGAGCTCGGCCACGCCGGCCAGGCCCGCGCCGGAGACGGCCTGGTAGGTGGCGGCGACCAGGGCGACCAGGCCGGCCTCCTCGTGCAGCGGGCGCAGCACGGGCATGGCGGCCATGGTGGTGCAGTTCGGGTTGGCGATGATGCCCTTCGGCCGGTCGGCGGCGGCGTGCGGGTTGACCTCGGCGACCACCAGCGGTACGTCCGGGTCCATTCGCCAGGCGGAGGAGTTGTCGATGACGACGGCGCCCGCGGCGGCCACCTTCGGGGCGAGCTCCTTCGACGTGCCCTTGCCCGCGGAGAACAGCACGACGTCGAGCCCGGCGTAGTCCGCGGTCGCCGCGTCCTCCACCGTGACCTGCGTGTTCTGCCAGTCGATGGGCCGCCCCGCCGAACGGGCGGAGGCGAACAAGCGCAACTCGTCTACCGGGAACTGCCGTTCGGCCAGGATGTGGCGCATGACGCTGCCGACCTGCCCGGTGGCCCCTACGATGCCGATCCTCATGGCGGCGAGGGTACCGGGTGCGGGCCCGTCATTCGATGCGATTTGCCGCACTCGCAGCGCCGGGACAGGGCGTTCAGCAGCGCAAACAGGAATTAGTCGGCGTCGGGGAGACCGATCGCGAAAGCTTCTTCCAGATCGTGGCGCGAATACGCGCGAAACGCGATGTGTGTGTCGGTCTCCACAACCCCGGGCACCTTGGAGATGCGGTTCGCGATGACCTCGGCGATCTCCTCGAACTGCTGGACGCGCACCATCGCGATGAGGTCCACGTTGCCGGCGACGGAGTAGACCTCGCTGACGCCGTCGAGGTTGGCGATGTTCTCGGCCACCTCCGGGATCGAGTCGGTGGCGCAGTCGATGAGAACGATCGCGGTGATCACCTGCGGAGCTCCTTCCGGCCTGTGGACACCCGTCATGCTAGTGGGCGGGGACGGTGAGCGACCGTCCGACCCGGATCGCGTCGGTCAGCGTCTCGCCCGCCGTGACGACTCCGCCCGGCCACACCACCCCGCGGTGCACCCGCCCGGCGACGTGCGCTCCCGCCCCGATGACGGCGCCGTCGAGCGCCCCGGTCACGACGGCGTCCTCCGCAACGAGTTCCTTCTGGTGTACCGCATGCAGGTTCGCGGCCAGATAGTCTGCCGGAGTTCCGGTGTCGAGGTAGGTGCCCGGATACTCGACGACCTCCAGCCGCCCCTGCCGCTCCGCGGGGCGCCACGCCAGCCGCACGAGGTCCGACGGCTCCGGCTCCAGGTCCTTGACCAGGTCCCACGGCAGCAGCGAGAACCCGGCGAACCGGTGGCCGCCGAACTCGTGCGGCGGCCCGGGCACCCCGAGCAGCCGGGCGGTCTCCCCGTCCCAGTTCTCGAGCAGCGCCGCGATGTCCGCGCCGGGCGCGAGGCCCTCCGTGGCCAGGTACGCGTCGGCGTTGCCGACCAGCACGCCCCGGCCGCCGATCCAGTCCCGCAGCAGCCCGAGGCCGCCGGCGGTGCCGAGCGGGTCGCCGGGCTCGACGGACAGGTGGGCCCGGTCGCCGACGTGCGCGGCCACGAGGTGGCCCAGGTAGCAGGCGTTCACGGCGGTGTCCAGCCCGTGGTACCGCACCCGCTCCAACGCCCGGTCCAGCAGCGGGACGTTGCCGACCGGGCACAGCGCCTTCGGCAGGTGCTCGGTCAGCGGCCGCAGGCGCCGCCCCTCGCCGGCCGCGAGCACCACCGCGCACACGTCCACGCTCATGCTCACGTCTCCAGCACTTCCGGGTACTCCTTGTACGGGCCGATGCCGTAGTGCGCGAGCAGCCGCGAGGTGGAGACGGTCAGCGGCGGCAGGTTGTCGAGCCGGTGCCAGGCCGCCTCGAGGATCTCGGCCTGGTCGACGACGAGCGCCTCGCCGGGCACGATCTCGGCCTCGAACACCATGTCGATCCACTGGCCGCGGGTGTGCACGATCGCGTTGGGCGAGGCCGGGCGCATCTGGTCGAGCGGCAGCTTGAGCCCGGTCTCCTCGGCGAGCTCGCGGGCGGCGGTCTGCGCCGGGGTCTCGCCGCGGTCCATCAGCCCGGCCGGCAACGACCAGCCGGCGCCGGGCGGCTGGCGCAGGAGCAGGATCTGCGTGAGCGCGGGGTCACGGATGATCGCGACGGCGCCGACGGTGTACGTCGGCTGGAACGTGCGCACGATCCGCCGCTTCCAGCGCCCGGGGAGCCGGTAGAACGTGCGGTACGCCAGCACGCGCACCCGCCCACGCAAGTCGGTCATCCGGTAAAGGCTAGTGACCTAATGCGGGGAATGGTCGACCAGGGCGATCAACTCGGCCACGACCTCGTCGGCGGTGCGGGCGTGGTCGGCCACGGCGACGAGGAGCGTCTCGATGTCGGGGAAGCCGAGGCGGGGCGCGAGGCGTACCAGGGGCAGGTCACTGGCCAGGCCGCGGCCCTGCTGGCGCAGCGCGAGGCCGATGGCGAGCCGGCCGAGCCGCACCTTGTTGGCGACCGTGATCGCCGGTGCCTCGTGGGCCTCGAACCAGCGGCTGATGTGGAGGCGGGCGTGCGGGGTACGGACGAAATCCAGCCATTCCGGAGACGGGCCGCGCGCGGGGGCGTCCGCGTCGAAGTCGAACTCGTCCCGCTGGCCGGCGCGGGTGATGATCTCCACCGAGTCGCCGTCGGCGAGGGGGGAGGAGACCGCGGTGAGCCGGCCGTTGACCCGGGCGCCGATACATCGGTTGCCGACGTCGGCGCCGAGGATGTACGCGAGGTCGACCGGCGTGGCGTCCGCCGGCAGCAGCACCGGGCGCCCGCCGCCCGCCGTGAGCACCAGGATCTGGTCCTCGGCGAGGTCGCAGCGCAGCGAGGCGATGAACTGCGAAGGGTCGGAGGCGGACGCCTCCCAGTCCAGCAGCCGCCGCAGCCAGTCCAGCTGCTCGGCCTTGCTCGCGGGGCCGAAGCGCGCGGCGGTGCTGGGGTAGCGGAAGTTCGTGACGATGCCGTACTCCGCCGCCTGATGCATCTCCACGGTGCGGATCAGCACCTCGACCGAGCGCCCCTCGGGCCCGAGCACCGTGGTGTGCAGCGACTTGTAGTTGTTGTTCTTCGGCGTGGCGATGAAGTCCTTGAACCGCCCGGGTACCGGTCGCCACTTGCCGTGCACCGCGCCCAGCGCCGCGTAGCAGTCGGTGTCGGGCCCCTCGACCACGATCACGATGCGCGGCAGGTCGTGCGGCTCGGCGTAGTCGCCGTCGACGGTGTCCTTCCAGATGGAGTACAGGTGCCGGGGCCGCGGGGAGACGGTCGCGTCGAGCCCGAACCGTTTCAGGTCGCCGCTCACGGTGGAGATGACCTTCTCGATGTACCCGTCCCAGCCGACCCGCTGCTCGACGTAGTCGGCGACGACCGCGTACCCGCTCGGCGACACCGCCCGCAGCACCCAGTCCTCGAGCTCCCGCTTCAGCGCCTGGATGCCGAGCCGCTCACACAGCGGGATCAGCACCTCCCGCGTCGCCGTGGCGATGCGCACCCGGCTCTTGACCGACCGCGCGTCGATGGTGCGCATGTTGTGCAGCCGGTCGGCGAGCTTGATGACCAGCACCCGGACGTCCCGCCCGGCGGCGACGATCATCTTGCGGATCGTCTCGGCCTCGGCGTCGGCGCCGTAGAACATCTTGTCGAACTTCGTGACGCCGTCGACCAGCAGCGCGACCTCGCCGCCGAAGTCGCGCTCCAGCGCCCCGAGCGTGTAGTCGGTGTCCTCGACGGTGTCGTGCAGCAGCGCCGCGACAAGCGTCGTCGTGTCCATCCCGAGGTCCGCGAGGATCTCGGTGACCTCGAGCGGATGCGAGATGAAGGCCTCGCCACTCTTGCGCATCTGCCCGCGGTGCATCTGCTCGGCCATCGCATAGGCCCGGCGCAGCAGCGCAATGTCCGCGGAGGGATGGATCTGCCGGTGTACCCGCAGAATGCCCGCCATCGGATCATCGCTGGACTGCCACGGCAGGATCGCCCGCAGCCGCGACCCGATGATCGCCGTGTACGTGGCCGTCGGGTCGCCCCGCACCGCCCCCCCGGCCAGCGCTGAGTACGTAGGCGGCGGCGGCACTTCCGGCGAGTCATCGGCCGCGGGCGCGGTGAGCTTCTTACGCGGCGCCGCGTACCGGTCGTCGAGCATCGGCTGCTCGCGCCGCCCCGCCCGCGGCACCCCACCCTTGCGACCGCTCTTGCCCTCGTCGTGCGTGTTGCGCGGCTTCCCACCGTCGGCGTACTCGTCCGCATCCGGCTCGACGGCCTGAGCTTCACCCTGCCGCGGCCGGTTCTCGATGCCCCGGTCGTTGGCCGGCCACCCCGTACCGCCCCCACGCCCATCATGACCCGCCCGCGCGGCGGCCCGGTCCTCGAGCTCGGCGTTCGCCCGCGCGATGGCCCGGGTTTCGTGCTCGGCGTTCGTGCGGGCGGCGCTCCGGTCGGCGCGGGTCTCGTGCTCGGCGCCGGTGCGCGGCCCGTGCTCGGCGCGGCCGTCGGCCCGGGGCTCGGCGCGGCCGTCGTTCCGGGGCTCGGCGCGGCTGTCGGCCTGGCTCGTGCGCGCGGCGGTTCGGGGCTCGTGCTCCGCGTTCGTGCGGGCGGCGCGGGGCTCCTGCTGGGCGCGGCCGTCGGTCCGGGGCTCGGCGCGGCTGTCGGCCTGGCTCGTGCGGGCGGCGGTTCGGGGCTCGTGCTCGGCGTTCGTGCGGGCAGCCCCCCGGTCGGTGCGCGTCTCGTGCTCGTTGGGGCCGTCGGTCCGGGGCTCGGCGCGGCTGTCGGCCTGGCTCGTGCGCGCGGCGCCCCGGTCGGTGCGCGGCTCGTGCTCGGCGCGGCCGTCGGTCCGGGGCTCGGCGCGGCTGTCGGCCTGGCTCGTGCGCGCGGCGCCCCGGTCGGTGCGCGGCTCGTGCTCGGCGCGGCCGTCGGTCCGGGGCTCGGCGCGGCTGTCGGCCTGGCTCGTGCGCGCGGCGCCCCGGTCGGTGCGCGGCTCGTGCTCGTTGGGGCCGCGCTCGGGTCGCCCGGTGTGCTCGTTCTCGGGTCGCCCGGTGTGCTCGTTCGCGGCCCGCCCGGCGTGCTCGTTCGTGGTCCGGTCACCGGCGCCGCGCTCGGCCGAGGCGGCGCGGTCGTTCATCGCCCGGTCATGCTGATGCCCGCGGTCGGCCGGCGCGTGGTCGGGCCGGTGCGCCCGATCCGTTGCCATTCGATCCGCGGGCACTCGGTCCGCGTGCTGTTCAGGTTGCCGCCCTGGCTCGCCCCCGTCGGCCCCGCCCCGATCGTTCGGCGACCGCTCGGTCGTGGCCGGCGCGCGCTCCCCGCCCCCCGGCGGCGCACCCGGACGGCGCCCGGGGCTGGCGATGGTCGCGGTCGGCAGCCCCTTGGGCCCGAGAAACATCTCCGCGGGCGCGAGAAACCCACCAGAACTCAAGTTCTCGACCCGAATCGTGCGCGGCCCGCTCGTCCCGGCCCCGATCGCCCCGCCGAGCACGCTCCCGGGAATCGTCCCGGAGCCACTGCCGTCCACATTCTCGTGTCCATGCGCCGCACCGGGCCGATGCGAACCGGGCCCATCCGCCGCCCCCGGCCCGTGCACGCCGGGGCCGCTTGCCGCCCCCGGCCCGTGCACGCCGGGGCCGCTTGCCGCCCCCGGCCCGTGCACACCGGGGCCGCTTACCGCCCCCGGTCCTTGGCCGCCGGACCCGTGTGCCGCTCCCGGCCCGTGCACGCCGGGGCCGTGTGCCGCTCCCGGTCCTGGCCCGCCGGAGTAGTGACCCGCCCCGGGACCGTCCGAGATCCCAGGCCCACGTACGCCGGGCCCGGGTATCGCTCCCGGCTCGTGGGCATCGCCGCAGTGCGCTACGCCGGAGCTGTTCGCCATGTCCGGGCCGCCCGCGCCGAGCATCGCTTCGGGGGCGGTGGCCGGGCTGGAGCCGCTAGCGCCGAGCATCGTTTCGGGGGCGGTGGCCGGGCTGGAGCCGCTAGCGCCGAGCATCGTTTCGGGGGCGGTGGCCGGGCTGGAGCCGCTAGCGCCATGGGAGGAGGTCATCGGGGCGCCGAGCGGGGGTCTGAAGCCGTCGCGGGTCGCCGCCGGGCTTGGCGCGAGCGCAGGTCCGAACCCGTCTGAGGCGGTCGCCGGGCCGGAGGCGAGCGCAGGTCCGAACCGCTCCGGGGCCATCGCCGGGCCGGAGGCGAGCGCGGGTTCGAAACCCTCCGGGGCCGTCGCCGGGCTGGAGGCGCGCGCGGGTACGAACCCGTCCGGGGCGGTCGCCGCGCTGGAGGCCGGTGCGGGTCCGAAGGCGTCGGAGTCAGCGGCCGGGCCGCGGCCGAAAGCGGCGGGGCGCGACACGCCGAGGGCGGCTACCGTCTCGTCGACCAAGCGGTGGGCATCTTCGCTGGTCGCGGCCGGTATGACCGACGCGGCGACCGCGGCTCGGAAATTCGGAAACTCCGTGGGGTTGCCGTCCGACGCCGCTGGGTCCACCATGTACTCGCTGTGCGTCGCATTCGGGCCTGAAACATCCGGTACACCCGCGATGTTTGAAGCCCCCGACTCGTGGGACTCAACACCTGGAACCGGGGCGCTTGGTGTCGGGGAGGAGCCCGCACCAAAGGACGCGCCGGACTGCAATCCGGGCTCCATAGCGGCACCTCCTCACCGACGGGCCTGCGCGGGCCTGGGTTTGGGTAGGTTCCAGCCTAGTTTCCCTACGGGCATCCGATCGGTCATTTGAGTATGGTCGTTCGTCCGATGTACCTACCCATCCAAGTCAGTATGAACCGAGGCGGCCGCTTCCGCCCGGATCAGGAACGGACGCCATCGCGCCGCCCCGCCCACCGGTGACGACCAGCCTATATCGGTCTTGACCAGGCGTGTTTCGGGTCGCTCGAGCCACGCCAGGATGCGTTCGGTCTCCTCCGGGGACGCTCGCGGGGTCGGGCCGTGCCCCGGCAAGACGGTTTCCGCTGTGGCCAAGACCACATCCAGGGTCGGCTGTGGATGCACCCTCGGGGGTGAAACGCCCGCCGCGGCGAGTCGCCCATGTCTCACCACCGCGATCTCCCAGCCCCCGGCGGCCGAGGGCCGCGCCGCCACGACCTCGGGTAACCCGCTCAGCCCGGCCAGCCGCTGCTGGCGGATCGCGGTGCGCAGGAACGCGACGAGCCGGCCCCGGATCGTCGCCGCGTCCTCGTAGCGCTCGACCTCGGCCAGCGCCTCGATCCGCGCCATCAGCCCCCGCACGATCGGCCCGGGGTCGCCGACGGTCGCCGTCCGGAACGGCGCCGCGGCCGCCGTCTCGTAGTCCTCGGCCGAGATGCGGTGCTCGCACGGCGCCGGGCAGCGGCCCAGCTCGGCCAGGGCGCACGCCGGGGTCTTGGT
Source organism: Dactylosporangium sp. McL0621 (assembly GCF_049995355.1). NCBI lineage: Bacteria > Bacillati > Actinomycetota > Actinomycetes > Micromonosporales > Micromonosporaceae > Dactylosporangium > Dactylosporangium sp. McL0621. Next base: position 10,902,970 of record NZ_CP188259.1, on the reverse strand, counting down.
GCGCAGCGACAGCTTGTGGGTGCACTGGCGGATCGGCAGGGCGTCGTAGAGGCCGGCCGCCGCCAGCTCGGCGTATCGCCGGGAGCCGAAAGGGCCGAGGTAGGCCGCGCCGTCGCCCTGCACCTCCCGCACGAGCGACAGCCGCGGGTAGGCCTCCGCGGTGAGCTTCAGCCACACCACACGCTCCGGGAACTTCGAGCGCCGGTTGTACGGCGGTTTGTGCGCCGCGATCAGCCGCAGCTCGCGCACCTCGGCCTCCAGCGAGTGCGCGCACGGGATGGCCTCGACGCGCTCGGCCGCGTTGATCATCTCGTCGATCCGCGCGCGTTTCTCGGCCGCCGTGAAGTAGCTGCGCACGCGGGTGGCGATGGAGGAGCTCGTCCCGATGTACAGCGGCCGGTCCTTGAGCCCGCGGAACACGTAGACCCCCGGGGCGTCGGGCAGCCCCTCGGCCAGGTGTTTCTTGCGTCGCTGAGCCGGGCTGACGGCCTTGACGAACTCGATCACGTCGCCGATGGTGTGCACCTTGAGGCTGCCGAGCCGCGCGAACAGGCCGTGGAGCACGTCGACGGTGGCGCGGGCGTCGTCCAGCGCCCGGTGGACCGGCTGGGTCGCGGCCCGGAAGTGCCGCGCGAGTGTGGACAGCCGGTGGTTGGGCACCTCGTCGGCGACCATCGCGCGCCGGGCGATCGCGGCGGTGTCGAGGACGATCGGCTTGGGCCAGGCGTACCCGTGCTTGGCGCAGGCCGCCTTGAGGAACCCGGTGTCGTAGGGGGCGTTGTGCGCGACCCACACCGCGCCCTGGGCGAACTCGAGGAAGCTCGGCAGCACCGTCTCCAGCTTCGGCGCCTCCAGCAGCATCATCTCGGTGATGCCGGTGAGCACCGTGATGAAGGCCGGCACCCGCTCCTCCGGGTTGACCAGGGTGCCGAACTCGCCCAGGATCTCGCCGCCGCGGACCTTCACCGCACCGATCTCGGTGATGCCGCCGCCGTCCGGCGCGCCGCCCGTGGTCTCCAGGTCGACCACGACGAACGTGGTGGAGAACAGTGTGGCGGCGCGGGGGTCGTCGAACAGGGCGTCGAACGTTTCCTGGTGGTAGTGGGGCACGAGCGCACAGTACGACCAGGGTGTGACAAAAATTGCTAGTGAGGAGGAAAGCGCAGCTCAAGCCGCACGTCGGGGGAGCCGACGATGGCCGATGTGTCGGCCACGGTGGCCCCGTGCGCGCGCAGGATCTCGGCCACGGCACGGGGCACGGGCTCGTCGGCTTCGCGCTGCCCGCCGAGGTCCGCCTGCCACTCGGGCCGGATGCTGCCGCCGGCGTGGCCGATCTCGATCGCGGGCACGGGCGAGCTGAGCACGCGCACCGCGACCCGTCCGCCGGCCGGGGCCCGCTTGAGGGCGCCGAAAATGACGTAGTCGAGGGCGCGGGCGAGTTTGGCGGGATCAGCGTGTACCAATGCAGCGTCTGCCAACCCCAGCGTGATGGCGATGTTTCGCGCATCCGCGATCCCGCGCAGTTCCCGGATCCGGGCCTCCGTCAGGTAGGCGAGGTCCACCGACCGGGGCTCGGGCCGGGGGCGCAGTTCGTCGGTCACCACGAGTCGACGCAGCTCGAGCAGCTCCGTGACCTGGTTGGCCAGGGCCCGCAGCGCCTTCATCTGGTCGAGGTTCAGCCGGTGCGGATTGTGGTCGACGACGCAGAGGGTGCCCAGGGCCGCCCCGTCGGCCGTGAGCAGCGGCGCGCCCGCGTAGAAGCGGATGCCGTCGTTCGGGGTGACGAAGGGGTTGTCCGCAAATCGGACGTCGGCTGTCGCGTCAGGCACCACCATGAGGTCGCGGCCCATGATCGCGTGGGCGCAGAACGCCACCTCGCGGGGCGTCTCGTCCAGCTCCAGGTCGCCGACCCTGGCCTTGAACCACTGCCGCTCGGTGTCCACCAGCGTGACCAGCGAGATCGGGGCGCCGCAGACCTCGCTTGCGATCCGGACGATGTCGTCGAAATCGGTCTCCGGTGGCGTGTCCAGGACAGCCATCGAGTGCAGAGCGGAGATCCGGTCCGCCTCGTTGCTGGGTACCGGTGTCGCCATCCCCGCCTCCAAACATTCACTTGATCGGGTGAAATAAGGATATGTCAGCTTTTAGCCGTTCGAGGTAAGGCTGCGGTCCTGGACTCCATCCCGGGCGAATGTGGTCGACAATGCGACACTGGAGTGATGTCTGCGTACGACGCTCCCGACGACCTCGAGCCCGAGGTCGCGCTGCCGTCTGCGCAGGCCGTCGAGGACGACCAGGAACCGGTGCTGCCCGAGGTCGTGCGCCAGCGCGTGATCTCCCTGGCCGCGGCGGCCATGACCGGCCTGCCGATGGAAGAGCTGCCCATGCCGCTGCGGCGGGTGGCCAAGTTCGCCCCGAACCGCCGCGCCCGCCTGGGCGGCCCCGTCATCGCCCTGCAGCTCTCCGGCGACCCGCTGCTGCGCCAGCGCCTGGCCACCAGGGTCGTCAACGAGGCCGGTGACCTGGGCTCGGCCGTGCTCGAGGGGGTCGCGCCGGCCGCGGCCGACCCGGTGGAGGTGGCGGCGCTGGCGTACCTGGCGCGGCCCGACGGCTGGCGCACGCTCGTCGGCGACGCCACCGAGACGGTGCGGGCCGAGGCCGAGGGGGCCGTCGCCTCCGAGCGGGTCCGCGACGTCGAGCAGCGCCTCGCGCGCGCCGAGCACGACCGCGCGGTCGCCCGCGTCGAGGCCGACAAGCTGCGCGACGAGCTCGCCCGGCTCCGCGACGAGGCCGCCGGCCTGCGTGAAGAGGTCCGCGGGCTGGGCAAGTCGCTGCGCGAGTCGCAGGCCAAGGAGCGCAAGGCGACCGACATGCTCGCGGCCGAGAAGGGCCGGGCGGCCAAGGTCAACGCGGACCACGACGCCGAGCTGCGGCGCCTGCGGGCCCGCCTCGCCGAGGCCGAGACCGCCGCCGGGGCGCAGCGGCAGAGCGCCAAGGACGCCCGGGCGGTCGACGACGCCCGGCTGTGGCTGCTGCTGGAGACGATCGGGCAGGCCGCCGTCGGGCTGCGCCGCGAGCTGGCCCTCGACCCGACCGACAAGCTGCCGGCCGACTTCGTCGCCGACGTCGCCGCCGATCGGCCCGAGGGCGTCACCGCGTCCGCGCGCGCCCTCGACGCCGACGACCCGGCCCGCCTCGACCAGCTGCTGAGCCTCCCCAAGGCGCACATGATCGTCGACGGGTACAACGTGACCAAGAAGGGCTACGCGGAGATCTCCCTCGAGCAGCAGCGCAACCGGCTCATCGCCGGGGTCGGCGGGCTCGCGGCGCAGACCCGGGCCGAGGTCACCGTGGTGTTCGACGGCGCGGAGCGGGTCCACGGCCTGCCGCCGGCCCCGCGCGGGGTGCGCGTGCTGTTCTCCCACAAGGGCGAGACCGCCGACGAGCTCATCCGCCGCCTGGTCCGGGCCGAGCCCGCGGGGCGCCCGATCGTGGTGATCTCGTCGGACAAGGAGGTCATCGATGGTGTACGCCGTCATGGCGCCTATCCCTTGTCGTCCGACACACTCCTGAAGCGGCTTTCGCGGTCCTGACCTGGGCGTTTGCATTTTTTGTCGTACCCCCTCGCTACCGTTCGTGCTATCGGGTTCACCGATGCGTCGGTATTGGAGGAGAGCGATGCTCGTCGACTGCGAAAGCTGTTCGGTGCGGGGCAACGCCTGCAGGAGTTGCGTGGTGACCCTGCTGCTCGACACCCCGCCCGCGTTTCACCAGCTCGGTGCCGAGGAGGTGCAGGCCATCGAGGTCTTCGAGCTCGCCGGGTTCGAGGTCACCGTGCTGGAGCCCACCCACTTCGAGGCTATCCCCGTGACCCCCGTCCCCTCACCCCGCCGCCGGCGCGGGCGCGCCGCATAGGCTGACGCGATGACGCCTCGTCTCTGGGCCGCGATCACGCTCGTCGTGCTGCTCGTCGCGGCGGCCGTCGTCGCGCTGCTGCGGGTGCCGTGGTCGGCGCCGCCCGCACCGCGCGCCGACCAGCTCGCCGCGCTCGACACGCTGCCACGCGACGCGGTCGCCCAGGGGCGCGCCTTCCACGCGGCGTTGCGCCCGGGGATGTACATCTCGATCGTCCTCGGCCTGATCGTGGCGCTGCTGCTGGGCCTGACCCCGGCCGGCGCCTGGCTCGTGGAGCAGGCCGGGCGCCCCTTCGGCGGGCACTGGCTGGCCCGCGCCCTGCTCGGCGGGCTCGTCGTCACCCTCGTCGGCGAGGTGGTCGCGCTGCCCCTGTCCGCCTGGCGCCAGTCGATCCTGCGCCGTTACGGCCTGTCCACGCAGGGCTGGGGCGGCTGGACCGTCGACCTGCTCAAGGGCTACGCCGTCGGCGCCGTCATCGGCGCGATCGTCCTCGTCGGCTTCTACACCGTCACCCACTTCGCCCCGCGCTGGTGGTGGGCGTGGGGCGCGGCCGGCGCCGCCGTCCTCACGGTGCTGCTCACGTTCGTCTTCCCGGTCCTCGTCGAGCCGGTCTTCAACAAGTTCACGCCGATGCCCGACGGCGAGCTGCGCACCAGCCTGCTGGCCCTGGCCGCGCGCGACGGCGTACCGGTCCGCGACGTGCTGGTGGCGGACGCGTCGCGGCGCACGCGGGCGGTGAACGCGTACGTGTCCGGGTTCGGCCCGACCCGCCGCATCGTCGTGTACGACACCCTGATCGACCAGGCCCCGCCGGCCGAGATCGAGTCCGTGGTCGCCCACGAGCTCGGCCACGCCAAGGACAACGACGTGCTGACGGGCACCCTGCTGGGCGCGCTGGGGGCCGCGGCGGCCGTGTGCGCGCTGTACCTGATCGGCTCGTGGTCGGCCCTGCTCCGCCTGGCCCGCGTCGACTCGATAGCCGAGCCGCGTGCGCTGGCCCTGCTGCTGGCCCTGGCCACGGTCGCGAGCCTGTTCGCGGGCCCGGCCCAGGCCTTCGTGTCCCGCCGCATCGAGGCCCGCGCGGACGAACACGCCTTGGGCCTGACCGCGAACCCGTCCGAGTTCGAGGCCATGCAGGGCCGCCTGTCCCTGGTCAACCTGGGCGACCCCGACCCCAACCCCCTGGAACAGTTCCTATTCGGCACCCACCCGACGGCCGTCGAGCGCATGGCCGCTTCGCGCGCGTGGGCCCGCACCCACGAGTAGCGGCCCCGCTCGGCTCGGTTCGCCCTGCCCGCTTCGCTCGGCCTGCCCGCGCCGCGCTGCTCTGCCCTGCTCGCTCCGCGCTGCTCTGCTCTGCCTTGCTCGCTCCACGCTGCTCTGCTCTGCCTTGCTCGCTCCGCGCTGCTCTGCCTTGCGCCGCGCCGCGCCGCGCCGCGCCGCGCTGCTCTGCTCTGCCCTGCCCGCGCCGCGCTGCTCTGCCCGCTTCCGCTCCGGCTCCGCCCTGTCCCCTCCGCTCCGCCCTGGCCGCTCCACGCTGCTCTGCCCGCTCCGGCTTTGCCCTGCGCTGCCCGGGCTCCGCTCTGCGCTGCCCGCTCCAGCTCTGCCCGGCTCCGCTTCTGCCCGCGCTGCTCTGCTCTGTCCGGGCGCGCCGCCCCGCCTGCTCCGCGCCGTCCTACGCCGCCGGGGCCGACCTGCGCGGCCGCGCGGCACCCGCATCCTGTCCTTGCGCGTCGCCCCGCCCGCCTCGGCGCGGCCTTGACCCCGCGTCGCCCTGCCCTGCGCCTCGCCACTGGGTTGGGTCAGGGCCGCCCCGCCTCTCGCCGCCCCACGTCCGCACCTCGCCCCGTGGCCGATCTTCGGCCGCATCTCGCTCCGCCTCGCCCCGCGCCCGCGTCGCCCGCGTCTCAGCCCCGCCTCCTGCATGCTCTGTCCGCGCGTTCCGCGCCAGTCCTTCGCCGCAGCACCTTGCGTTTCGCTGCGCCGTCGTGCCGCCCGCTTCGGCTCCGCGTCGCCCTGGCCTGCCCCGCGCCTCGCCATCGCGCCGTCGGGGCGCCCGCCCCTTGCTGCCTGCGGCCGCCCCTTGCTGCCTGCGCCCGCGTCTGGCTCCACCCCCGCGCCGCCACGCCTCCCTGCGCGCTGCATCGCCCGCGTCTCGCCCCGCTCCGCCCCGCGCCGCCTCGCCCCGCGCCGTGTCTCGGCCCCGCCCTCTGCTCTGAATGCTCTGTCCGCGCGTTCCGCCCGCCCGCGCCAGTCCTTCACCGTCGCGCCGCCTACGCCGCAGCGCCTCGCCTTTCACTGCGCCGTCACGCCGCCCGCTTCGCCCCGCCGCGGCTCCGCATCGCCCGGACCTGCCCCGCGCCTCGCCACCACGCCGTCGCGGCGCCCCGCCCCTCGCTGCCCTGCGCCCGTGTCTTGCTCCGCCCCTTGCTGCCCTCCGCCGCGCCGTTTCGCCCCGCGCCCGCGGCTCGCTCTGCCTCGGCGTCGCCTTGCCCCGCGCCTCCCTGCGCCGTGTCGCCCGCGTCTCGCTCAGCCCTCGCGTCCCCTCGCCCTGCGCCGCCCCGCCTCGCCACGGGCTGCGTTCTGTGGCGCCACGCCCGCCCTGCGCCGCGCCGCCTCGCCACGGGCTGCGTTCTGTGGCGCCACGCCCGCCCTGCGCCGCGCCGCCTCGCCACGGGCTGCGTTCTGTGGCGCCACGCCCGCCCTGCGCCGCCCCGCCTCGCCACGGGCTGCGTTCTGTGGCGCCACGCCCGCCCTGCGCCGTGTCGCTTCGCGCCGGAACCCCGTCTTCCCGCATCGCCTCGCCCCCGCCGCCCTCCGCCGCGCCGCACCCGTCGCGTCGTATCTGCCCTGCCCCGTCCACCCTGCGCGGCGGGGGTTGCCCGTCCCGCGGCGGACCGCGTGGTTTGGCGCCGCGCCGCGCCGCACCCGTCGCTCCGCACCCGCCCTGCCCCGCCCAACCTGCGCGGCGGGGTTGCCCGTCCCGCGCCGGACCGCGCGGTTTGGTCCCGCGCCGCGCCGCGCCGCGCCGCACTGGCTCGTCCGCGACGCGTGGCCTCGCCTGCCGCGTCGCCGGGTGCGTCCGCGTTGCCTCCCGCTGACTACGCCCACACCGTCGCCGTCTGCTCCGCGCGCATCCGGCTCGCCCGGCTCGCCACGTCGCCGGCTTGTCGCGGTTCCGCTGCGGCATCGGGTGCCTGTCGCTCGCAAGCCCCTATTCGGGCACCTGTTCGCCGGTGGGTGGAGTGCATGGCTGCGTCGCGAGTCTGAGCGTGGTCCCGCGTTTGGTGCGCCGGCCTGCTCCGGCGGCTGTGCAGACCTTGCCCTCGCTGTCTTTGCCGCCTGCTCCGTTGCGTCCGACTCACGCCGGCCCGTTAAAGCCGTCGGCTCGCTCCGGTTCCGCGACGACACCGGGCACCTACGGCTCGCAAGCTCCTGATCGGCGCACCCACTCGACCACCGCGACGCGCATGGTCTCACCGGTAGAGAGCGGGCGCCGTCGTGGCCGCCTGCTTCGCGGTGCCTCCGTTCGCCCTGCGCCTGGTCACCGCCGCCGCGCGCCGTTCTGCGTCACGAGCTGGACCGGTCCCACCAGGAGGGCCCGCGCGCCAGGCTCCGCTGGAGAGAGCATGACTGCGTCACGAGCCGGCCGCGGGCGGTGTGCGAGATCGCGTCGTATAGGCGGTTCAGGCCGACGACCCCACGGCGGGAGGAGTCATGCCGGCGGGGTGGTGCGGGTTCGCGGTACGTAGAACTCGACCTCTGTGCCCCTCCCCGGGCGGCTGTAAATCTCCGTCGTTCCGCCCAGGTCCGCGATCCGCCCGCGCATGGACTGGGCCACCCCCAGGCGGCCCGCTTCCGCGGCCTCCGTCAGGCGGTCCGGGGTGAAGCCTACGCCGTCGTCGCGGACGGTTACGCGTACCGCGTCGCCCTCGTCCTCCAGGAGGACCCAGGCGTGGGCGGTCGGGCCCGCGTGGCGGTGCACGTTGTCCAGGGCGGCCTGTACCGCGGCCGTGAGTTCGGTGGAGGCGGTGGCGGTCAGGAGTACCGGATTCGCGGGGGCAGCCACGTCGACCGTCGGGGAGGCGAGGGTCGTCAGGATGGCTCGCAGGTCCAGGCGGTTCGCGGGTGGGGCTGCCGGGTTGCCCGACAGGAGGTTGCGCAGGGCCTGCTCCTGCTCGCCGGCCAAGGTGGCCAGCTGCGCGCCCGGGCCGCCCAGTTCGGCGCCGTGGCGTTGCATGAGGGCCAGTACCTGCAGGACGCCGTCGTGGATGGGGCGGGCCAGGCGGTTGCGCTCGGCGTCGGCGGCCTCTTGGCGGATCTGTTCTGCGCGTCGGCGGTCGGCTCGGCGGGCCGCCCACTGCTGGGCGAAGCCGAGGCCGCCCACGCCGGCGGCGGCTACCAGGAGCAGGACGGCCGATGTGGTGATGTGGTAGACGGGGGTTGAAGTACGAGGACTGGGGCAGGCCGTCGCGCAGGTAGGTGGCCAGGACCGCCTCGCGGCCGCCCAGGGCCAGGACGATCGCGAGCGGGCCCAGGGCCGCGGGCACGGCGCCCGAGGGGGCCAGGGCCGGAGCCACGGTGCCTAGGGTTGCCGTCGCCGCGGCGGTGATCAGGACGGCGATCAGGATGCCCGGGATCACGCTCTGCTGCTGGACGAGCCTCTCGGGGTTGCCGGTCGTGGCCGCGTACGCGATGAACAGCGCCGTCGCGGCGGCCACTGTGACGGCGACGGTCAGCGGCACGCGCAGGCGGGTCCAGGCCAGGACCGCCCCGGCCGCGACGCCGGCCAGCACGGCGAAGATGGGCAGCGCGGTGTACTGCAGCGCGCCCATCGCCAGGATCAGCGGCGCGACCATGCCGACCTGCGCGACCGCCGCGGTCAGGGCGCCGCCCAACGACCACGGGCCGGCCATCGCCGCCAGCCCGGCCACGACGACCAGCGTGATCGTGCCGATGACCGCGCCGGCGACGTACCCGTGCCGGAACATCGCGCTCTGCGACACGCCCAGGAGCACGGCCAGGCGCTCCGGCGTGAGCAGGCCCAGCGGGAAGGCGAGGGCCAGCGCCAGGCCGCCGGCCAGGACGGGGCGCAGCCGGGACCAGCCCTCGTGCGGGGCGCCGCCGGGCCACGCGTCGGGGTCGCGGCCGCCCAGCAGGGCCGCCGTCGTCGCGGCTCCGGCGATGCCGAGCGCTACGAGCCCGTTGAGCCAGGGCCGCACGGTGCCCAGGAACTGCCAGTTGGTGTCGGTGATCGCCATGCCCAGCAGCGACGTGCCGACGGCCAGCCCCGCGACAAGTGTCCCGCGGCCCGTTTCGCCGCGGCGGAGCATCGCCTGCGCGGCCGCTAGCATCGCGACGAGCGCCAGCGGCTGGCTGCAGCGGGTCAGCACGCCCGCCGACAGCGGCAGCTCCGACGCCAGTTCCGGCGGCAGCAGCAGCGGTACCGCCAGCAGCCCCGCCCCCGCCATGAGCGCCGGCCACCAGCGCAGCAGCACGAGGGCGGTCACGATGACGACGATCGGGCCCAGCTCGAACGCGGTGTCGAGCGCGTCGCGGGGAGCGGCCTGCAGGGCCAGGTACATCACCAGGTTGTTCGGCCCGCCGTCGAGCGTGCGCTGCGCGGTCGCCGCGACCACGAGCAGCAGGGCGCCGCTGAGGCCGCCGACCAGCGGGGCGGCGCGCCGGACGGGGGCGGGAAGCGTGGACATCGCAGAGATCATCGCCGATGCGCCGCGGTCATGCACAGGCGGGGCGCGGGCACGCCCGGGTGGGGCAGACGCACGGGCCGCCCGTCCGGCCGGTACTCGAAGTGCCACCACTCGTTGTCGTAGGTCCGGTAGAGCCCGTGGCGGTACCCGTGCCGCTCCAGCCACCGCGCGCCCTCGGTCGGCCGCACGTCCAGGGCGGTCCCGGCCACGTGCCGCGACGCGTGCGGGGGCAGCACCCGGCGCCAGGCCGCGGCGACCGAACCGTCGCGGTCGACCGCCGCGGCGAAGAGCCGGGCCTGCTCCAGCGGGTGGCGATAGCCCGACGTGAGGCCGATCAGCTCGCCGTGCCGCCACAGCGCCTCGGCCCGGGCCGCCTCGAACGCGACCCGGGTCGCCCCCGTAAGCCCGGCCAGATCCTCGGCCGGGAAGCGCGCCGCGAGTGCCCACTGACAGGCGACGTGCCGCGCGGGCCCGAGACCGCGCCCGCGCGCCGACCCGGCCGAACGCGCCGGCCCGGAAAGCAGCGCGGGCCCGGAAAGAAGCCCGGGCCGGCGAGCGGCGACCAGCCACGCGACGGGCACCAGCGCGACCGCCAGCGCCCGCGTGACCCCGCGGTACAACACGTCCCGTCGCCGCGCGGCCGCGGCGTCCCCGTCAGTGAGCGTGTACGGCATGCCAAGAATCTGCCGTCCGGGCCGGCCCGCGGTCCTGAGTCGCGGTACCCATTCGCGCTAGGTACCGCCACTCAGGAGCACGGCCGGACGGCTAAGGTCGGCGGGTGGCGACCTCACTGCTGATCACGAACGACTTCCCGCCCCGGCCGGGCGGCATTCAGCAGTTCGTGCACAACCTCGCCGTCCGCCAGCCGCGCGACGAGGTCGTCGTCTACGCCTCCACGTACGCCGGAGCCGAGAAGTTCGACGCCGAGCAGCCCTTCGAGGTCGTCCGCGAGTCCACCGGCATGCTGCTGCCGACCCCGCGGGTGGCCCGGCGCGCGGCCGAGATCGCGCGCGCCCGCGGCTGCGACCGGGTCTGGTTCGGCGCCGCGGCCCCGCTCGGGCTGCTCGCCGACGGGCTGCGCCGCCGCGCCGGGATCGAGCGGGCGGTGGCGATCACGCACGGGCACGAGGCCGGGTGGGCGGCCCTGCCGGGGGCGCGCACCCTGCTGCGGCGCATCGCGCGGGGGACGGACGTGGTCACGTACCTGGGGGAGTACTTCCGGGTGCGGCTCGCCCGGGCGATCGGCGAGCTCACGCAGCTGCAGCAGCTCGCGCCGGGCGTCGACGTGGACGCCTACTCGCCGGAGGTCGACGGGGCCGAGATCCGGCAGCGGTACGGGCTGGCCGGCCGCCCGGTGATCGTGTGCGTGTCCCGGCTCGTGCCGCGCAAGGGGCAGGACGTGCTCATCCGGGCCCTGCCGCACATCCGCCGGGCCGTGCCGGACGCGGCGCTGCTGGTGGTGAGCGGCGGGCCGTACCGCGCGACGCTCGAGCGGCTGGCGCGCGAGCAGGGCGTGGGCGAGCACGTGGTCTTCACCGGGGCGGTCGCGTGGGCCGAGCTGCCCGCGCACTACGCGGCCGGTGACGTGTTCGCGATGCCCTGCCGGACCCGGCGGCGCGGGCTCGACGTCGAAGGGCTGGGGATCGTGTACCTCGAGGCCTCGGCGACGGGCCTGCCGGTGCTCGCCGGCGACTCCGGCGGCGCCCCGAACGCGGTGCGGGAGGGCGAGACGGGCTTCGTGGTCCCGGGCCGCGACGTGGATGCGGTGGCCGACCGGCTCGTCACGTTGTTGCGCGATCGTGCGCTCGCCGCCCGGATGGGCGCGGCCGGGCGCGCGTGGGTCGAGTCCGAGTGGCGCTGGGAGACGCAGGCGGCCCGCTTGCAGGCGCTGCTGTCACCGCAATAAGAAAACACGCGCGGAAAGCCGCTCTTTTCCCGGGAGCAACCGTTCGGGGGAGGGCTTTCGGCGAAACGGCCCCGGCATTCCGGGAATGGCGCGGCCGGCTGCCGGGGGTATCGGGAGCCGGCCGTACGCGCGATTTCGGGGGTAGAACGAGAACGCGTCAGAAACTGGGGGCGTCGGGCGCTTCGAGCAGGCCGAGGCGCAGCGCGGTCATGAGGGCCTGGGCCCGGTTGGCGGCGCCGAGCTTCTCGTACAGCTTGGAGATGTGGGTCTTCGCGGTGGACTCGGAGACGAACAGCTGCTTGGCGATGCCGGCCACGCTCATGCCGTCGGCCAGCAGCCGCAGGACCTGGCCCTCGCGGGGGGACAGCTGCGGGCCGCTCGGGGCCAGCCGGCGCTTCATCGCCTCGGCCAGGTCGGCCGCGGTGAATGCGCTGGGCGCCGAGGCGGCGTGCCGGGCGGCCGCCACGACCTCGTCGGCGGGGGCCGTCTTGGGCACGAACGCCGAGGCCCCGGCCTCGAGCGCGCCGAAGAGCTGGTCGTCGCCGGCATACATGGTCAGCACGACGATGCCCATGGTGTTGCTGGTCTTGCGCAGGGCGCGGGTGGCCTCCAGCCCGCTGCCGTCGGGCAGCCGGAGGTCCATGATCACGACGTCGGGCTGGAGCGCGCCGGCCTGACGGATCGCCTCGGCGGCCGTCGCGGCCTCGCCCACCACCTCGAACTGGCGGTCGCGCTCGAACGCGTGGCGCAGGCCTCGGCGAATCAGATCGTGGTCGTCGACGAGCAACACTTTCGTGCGGGTCGTCGGCGTCGCGGTAGTAGACATTCCCGGTGCTCTCTCCCTCTGGGTGCCTTCACGCTACCGCGCACGCGGTGCGGTTCCGAGCACAACCGCCACTGTGGTCCCATTCGGCACGCGTGGCGTGATCTCCAACCGGCCCCGGATACGTTCCGCCCTCTCGGCCATGATCGCAAGACCATAGTGCCCGTCCGGACGGTTCTCACCGATGCCGCTGCCATCGTCGGATATTTCTACCTGTGCGAACGGTGGATCGACCGCGCACGTTACCCAAAGATTCTCCGCGCCCGCATGTTTCCGCGCGTTGGTGATGGCCTCCTGGGCAATTCGCAGTAGTTCGGCCTCGACCGCGGCGGGCAGCCGGGCGGTGGTCTCGTCGAGCGAGAGGTGCACCCGCAGCCCGGCCGAGGCGCCGACGGTCCGCGCGTAGTCGGAGATCGCCGCGGTGAGGCCGCCGTAGCGGTCGACCTCGCTGCGCAGCTCGAACAGCGACAGCCGCAGCTCCGTGATCACGCGGGTGACCTCGGCCCGCAACACCCGCAGCTCCTCCTCGGCCGCCTCGACGTTGGGCAGGGCCGCGACCGCGTTGTCGATGCCGTACCCGACCATGACGAGCTCCTGCGCCACCCCGTCGTGGATCTCGCGGGCCAGCCGCTGCCGCTCCTCGGTGGTGGCCAGCGAGCGGACCTCGTCGAAGAGCAGGGCCGCCTCGAGCCGCAGCGCCGCCGGGCCGGTCGCCGACTGGACCTTGGTGACCAGGGCGGGCGGGTACGACCCGGGGGTGTCGGTCTCGAGCACGATCAGCCCGACGGTGCGCACCCCGGCGATGAGCGGGACCGCCATCGAGGAGATGCTCTGCCCGCGCGCGACCGAGCGGGCCTGCGAGCGGCCGGAGACGACGGGCTGCTGGGTGGCCCACGCGTCGGCGACGGCGCTCTCGGTGTCCAGCGCCGTCTCCCAGTCGAGCCGCTCGACGCCGGCCTGGGCGAGCACGACGAGCCGCCCGCCGCCGCTGCCGGACAGCACCGCCCCGCGCGTCGAGGGGACCGTCGCGCGGACCTCGTCGAGCAGGTGCTCGGCCAGGCCGCCCGGGTCGAGCGTGGCCCCGGGCAGCTGCCGGGCGACGCTGCGCAGCTGGGTCAGCAGGCGCGTGGCCTCGGCGTAGGGCTGCGGCGTCTCCTCGGGGCGGCGCGCCAGCAGTACCCGCTGCAGGAGCGTGACCTGGAACGCCGCGACCCCGGCGATGACGAGCCAGGTGCCGCCCGCGGCCAGGTACTCCCGCTCGTCGAGCCGCCCCTCGACGGCCCCGCCGACGACGAGCAGCGCGGCCGCCGCGACCAGGTACGCCGCGGCGAGGCGGCGGCCCTCGGACAGCGCGGCGGCGACGATCGGCACCGGCAGGTACAGCAGCAGCGCTCTGGCGTCGTCGTTGAGCGTGGACGCGGCGAACGCGGTGATGAGCACCTCGGCCGTCCGGCCGAGCCGCGCGACCTCGTGGGAGTCGGGCGCGACGGTGGCGATGACCGCGGCCGCCAGCAGCAGCACGAGCCAGAGCAGCTCCGCGGCGCGCACGCCGTCGGAGAGCAGCAGCACGGCGACGAGGGCCAGCAGCAGCACCCGCACGACCACGATCGCCCGCCGGGCCTGGCTCGCGGGCGCACTCGCGCGCTCCGCGGCCGCCGCGGCCCGGGCGGTGGGTGCGGCCGTGCGGGTGGCGGACAGGTCGGTCACCAGCGATCCCTCCAAGCGGGTCCAGCAGCGGCGATCCCCGGACGGTCAGCGATCGTAAATGGCGGCGATGTCGCCGGCGTACTCCTTCAGCACGATGTTCCGCTTCACCTTCAACGACGGAGTGAGCTCGCCGGTCGCCTCGGTGAAGTCGCGGGGCAGGATTCGGAAGACCTTGATGCCCTCGGCCTTCGACACGGCCTGGTTGGCCTCGTCGATCGCCTTCTGGACCTCCGCACGCAGCTGCTGGTCGTCGACCAGGCTCTCCATCGAGGCGTCCTCGGGCTTGCCGTTGTCGCGCTTCCAGACCGGCAGCGCGTCGGGGTCGATGGTGACCAGCGCGGCGATGAACGGCTGCCGGTCGCCGATGACCATGCACTGGCTGATCAGCGCGTGGGCCCGGACCCGGTCCTCGAGCACGGCCGGGGCGACGTTCTTGCCGCCGGCGGTGACGATGATCTCCTTCTTGCGCCCGGTGATGCGCAGGAAGCCGTCGTCGTCGAGCTCGCCGAGGTCGCCGGTGTGGAACCAGCCGTCGGCGTCGATCGTCTCGGCGGTGGCGTCGGGGTTGTTCCAGTACCCCTTGAAGACGATGTCGCCCTGCACGAGGATCTCGCCGTCGTCGTCGATGCGGATCGTCACGCCGGGCAGCGGCCGCCCGACGGTGCCGATCCGCACGCCGTTGTCGCGGTTGGCGTTTGTCGCCGGGGAGGTCTCGGTCAGCCCGTACCCCTCGTAGATCGTCACCCCGATGCCGCGGTAGAAGTGGGCGAGCCGCTCGCCGAGCGGGGCGCCGCCGGAGATGGCCCGCGTGCACTGCCCGCCGAGCGCGGCGCGCAGCTTGCCGTAGACGAGCCGGTCGAACAGCGCGTGCTGGGCCTTGAGTACCAGCCCCGGCGACGCCGCGGCGCTGTAGTCGATCGCCACGCGCTCGGCCCGCTCGAAGATCTTGCCCTTGCCGTCGGCCTGGGCGCGCTGCTTGGCGGTGTTGTAGACCTTCTCGAACACGCGCGGCACAGAGAGTACAAACGTCGGCTTGAAGCTTTTCAGCATGTCGGCCAGGTTCTTGGTGTCGGCCGTGTGCCCCATGGTGGCCCGGGCCTGGACCACGCCGATCTGGATGAGCCGCGCGAACGAGTGCGCGAGGGGCAGGAAGAGCAGCGTGCGGGCGCCCTCGTTGAACAGCGAGCGCAGCTCCGGGACCGCGTTGACGATGTCGGAGAGCATGTTGCGGTGCGTGATCATGCAGCCCTTGGGGCGGCCGGTCGTACCGCTGGTGTAGATGATCGTCGCCAGGTCGTCGGCCTTGGTCGCGGTGCGCCGCCGGTCGACGTCCTCGCGGGGCACGGCCGCGCCGTCGCCGACGAGCTGCTCGACCGCGCCCGGGGCGCCGTCGATCTGCCACACGTGGGCCAGGCCCGGCGTCCGCTCGCGCACCTGGGCCACGGCGTCGCGGTGGGCGTCGGTCTCCACGAAGCAGGCGACCGCGCCGGAGTCCTCGAGGATCCAGGCCACCTGCTCGGGGCTGGAGGTCTCGTAGATCGGCACGGTGACGGCGCCGCAGGTCCAGATCGCGTAGTCGATGAGGGTCCACTCGTAGCGCGTCTTGCTCATGAGGGCGACGCGCTCGCCCGGCTCGATGCCGGCGGCCAGGAGCCCGCGCGCCAGCGCGACGACCTGGTCGAGGAACTCCGCGCAGGTCACGGGCAGCCAGGCCCCGTCGACCCGGCGTTCGAACTGCACCGAGGCCGGGGCCACGGCGGCGTTGTCCCAGACCGGGTCGGTCAGCGTGGCCGTCTCGGCGACGGCGACCGCGGCGGGGACGGAGAACTCGCGCACGTCCGGCTCCATTTCCACTCTGTTGCTGTATCGGGAACCTACCTGTCCGCGTAACAGGTCGCACAGCCCCCCAGGCGAGCCGACGCCCCACACCCACCGTGGCAGAGGTAGCCTGCCACGCATGGCCGACACTTCGACCCAGTCGATCGTCATTGACGCGCCCCCGGACCGGGTCGCCGCGGTCATCGCCGATTTCGCCCGCTACCCGGAGTGGGTGGCCGCGGTGAAGTCGGCCGAGGTGGTCGAGGAGTACGAGGACGGGTACGCCAGCCAGGTCCATTTCGTGCTCGACTCGGGCCCGGTGTCCGATGAGTACACGTTGCGGTACGACTACGCCGAGGACCTGAGCCGGATCGAGTGGAGCCTCACCGCGCCGTCGAAGATGCAGAAGCAGCAGGAAGGCTCGTACGACATCGCCGCCGGGCCGGACGGCACCTCCACGGTGACCTACTCACTTTCGGTGGAACTGGCGATCGGGATGCTCGGCATGTTCAAGCGCAAGGCCGAGAAGATGATCATGGACACCGCGCTCAAGGAGCTCAAGCGCCGGGTCGAGGGCTCGTGAGAGAGCCGCGCGAGGAGGCCGAGCGCCTGGTCGCCGCCGCCCTGGCCGCCCTGTCCATGGCCGCGAACAGCACGGCCGGGTTCGCCACCGGCTCCGCCGAGTGCTGCGTGTGCCCCCTGTGCAGGGCCATCGCGGCCGCCCGCAACCCCGATCCGGATCTCGCCGAGCGCCTGGCCACCGGCGCCGGAGACCTCGCGGCCGGGGTCGCGTCGTTCCTGAGAGGCTTCAGCCCGGCGAGGGAGCCCGGAGGCTCGGCGCGAGAGCCCGGAGGCCCGGCGACTGAGCCCGGAGGCCCGGCGAGAGGGCCGGGAGGCTCGGCGAGGGAGCCAGGGGGCTCGGCGAATGAGCCCGGAGGCTCGGCGGAAGGGCCGGCAGGCTCTGCGCAGGAGCCGGGAGACCCGTGGCACGCCGCCACGCGCAAAACGTCAACCACCGACAGCGACGTCGCTCAGGATTGACCCCAGAACGAGAGGAGCTTCCCGCAATGGGGCTGACCATCGGCGTCGACATCGGCGGAACCAAGGTGCTCGGCGGTGTCGTCGACACCGCCGGCGACGTGCTCGTCCAGACTCGGCGTGACACGCCCGCGCAGGACCCGCGCGAGACCGCCGAGCGCATCATCGACGTGATCAAGGAGCTCGCCGCCGGGCAGGACGTGGAGGCCGTGGGCATCGGCGCGGCCGGGTGGGTCGACGCGACCCGCTCGATCGTGCAGTTCGCGCCCAACCTGGCCTGGCGCGACGAGCCGCTGCGCGACAAGATCCAGCAGGCGGTCGGGCTGCCCACCGTCGTGGAGAACGACGGCAACGTGGCGGCCTGGGCCGAGTTCCGCTTCGGCGCCGCGCACGACGCCGACGACTCGATGGTGCTGTACACGGTGGGCACCGGCATCGGCAGCGGGATCGTGCTCGGCGGCCGGCTCATCCGCGGCGCGAACGGTGTGGCCGGCGAGGTCGGGCACACCACGATGATCCCCGACGGCCACCCGTGCGGCTGCGGGCGGCGGGGCTGCCTGGAGCAGTACACCAGCGGCAACGCCCTCGTCCGCTTCGCCCGCGCCGACGCCCGGGCCCGCCCGGAGGCGGCCGTGACGCTGCTCGGCGAGGCCGGCGGCGACCCGGACGCGATCCAGGGCCCGGCCGTCACCGCCGCCGCGCGCCTGGGCGACCCGGTCGCCATCGGCGCGTTCGAGCAGGTCGGGCGCTGGCTCGGGGTCGCCTTCGCCGACATCGTGCAGACGCTCGACCCGCAGGTCATCGTGGTCGGCGGGGGCGTGATCGACGCCGGCGACCTGCTGCTGAAGCCGGCCCGGGCCAGCTACGAGGAGCAGCTGGCCCAGCGCGGCCGGCTCCCCGTCGCGGACGTGCGCCCCGCGCTGATGGGCAACCTCGCCGGCGTGGTGGGCGCCGCGGATCTGGCCCGTATGAGGTGAGACGGTGACGAAGATCAGGGTGCTGTCGTACAACCTGCACGGCCTCAAGGACGACCGGCGCGCGCTCGCGGAGGTCGTGCGGGAGGCCGCGCCGGACATCGCGATCCTGCAGGAGGCGCCGCGGCGCTTCCGGTGGCGGCAGAAGTCGGCGTACCTGGCCCGCGAGTTCGAGCTCGTCATCGGCGGCGGCGGGCTGCCGGCCCTGGGCAACCTGATCCTGACCAACCTGCGGGTGCGCACGGTCGCCGAGTGGAACGTGCGCTACCCGCTGACCCCCGGCCGGCACATGCGCGGCGCCGTCTTCGTGCGGTGCCGCGTCGGCCGGGCCACCTTCGTGGCCGCGGGCTCGCACCTGTCGACCGACACGGCCGAGCGCCCGGCCCAGGCCGAGCTGCTCAAGGCCCGGATGGAGGAGGTCGCCGAGCCGCTGGTGTTCGCCGGCGACCTCAACGAGAACTCCGGCGGGGCGGCCTGGCGCATGATCGCCGACGGGCTGACCGACGCGGCCGGGCCCGACGAGCGCCCGACCTTCCCGGTCGCGGCCGCCCGGGAGCGGCTCGACGCCATCTTCGTCGACCCCCGGATCACGGTGCTGCAGTACGACGTCATCGACACGCCCTCGAGCCGCGCCGCCAGCGATCATTTCCCGGTCGTCGCCGACCTGGAAATCGACGCATAAATCCGGGATGATGCCGCGGTGAGCGCTGACGGTCGGTTCGATGATCTTGCCGGGAACGCGACCCACTGGCGCGACGGCGAGCCCGTGTACGACCGCGGCGACACCGTCTGCGTCATCGGCGCCGGCGGCACCGGCCTCACCGCCGTCAAGAACCTGCGCGAGGCCGGGTTCGGGGTGGACTGCTACGAGCGCGAGACCGGCGTCGGCGGCGGCTGGAACTGGCGGCACGACCGCAGCCCGGTCTACGCCAGCACGCACCTGATCTCGTCGAAGCCGTTCACGCAGTTCCCCGACTTCCCGATGCCGGACGACTGGCCGGACTACCCGCACCACTCGCAGATGCTGCAGTACTTCGAGCGCTACGCCGACCACTTCGGCCTGCGCGAGCACATCTGGTTCGGTACGGAGGTCGCCCGCGTCGAGCCCGTCGACAACCCGGGCGGTGGCCCGCCGCGCTGGGACGTGACCGTGAAGGGCTCGCGGGGCGGGGCGCCGCGCACCATGCGCTACAACGCCGTCGTCGCCGCCAACGGGCACAACTGGGCGCCGAAGATGCCCGAGTACGAGGGCCTGGCCGAGTACCGCGGCAAGGTCATCCACGCCGGGCAGTACAAGGACGCCGCCCAGCTGCGCGGCCGCAAGGTGCTCGTGATCGGGGCCGGCAACTCCGGCTGCGACATCGCCGTCGAGGCGGCCCAGCAGGCGGCCCGGTGCTGGCACTCGACCCGCCGCGGCTACTGGTACGCCCCCAAGTTCGCCCTCGGCCGCCCCGCCGACCAGGTCAACGACCGGATCCTCGCGATGCGGCTGCCCACCCGGGTCCGCCAGTGGCTGCTGCACCGCACGATCAACATGACCGTCGGCGACCTGACCCGCTTCGGCCTGCCCCGGCCCGAGCACGGCATCCTCGAGATGCACCCGCTGGTCAACAGCCAGCTGCCGTACTACCTCGGCCACGGCGACATCGTCGCGGTGCCCGACGTCAAGCACTTCGACGGCCACGAGGTGGTGCTCACCGACGGCCGCTCCATCGACCCCGACCTGGTCGTCATGGCCACCGGCTACCTGCCGCGGTTCGACTTCCTGGCCCCGGAGCTGATCTCCGCCGACGCCGCCGGCCGCCCCCGCCTGGCCCTGCAGATGCTCTCCCGCACGCATCCCACGCTCGCCGTGGCCGGGCTGCTGCAGCCGGACTCGGCGCTGTTCACGCTGTCGCACTGGCAGGCGGTGTTCATCGCGCAGTGGCTGCGGGTCCTCGACGCCGCGCCCGACCGCGCGCAGGCCGTCTGGGCGCGGCTGCGCGTGGACGGCGACCGGCGGTACACCCAGGCGAAGGTGACGGACTCGACCCGGCACTGGTTCGAGGTCAGTCACTTCGTGTACCTCAAGGAGCTCGAGAAGACGTTGCACGAGCTGGAGGCGGTCCGGTGACGACGCGGGTGATGCGATCCGACGAGTGGGCGGACCCGCCCAAGCCGGTGCGCCGCGAGGTGCTCGAGGCGCAGCCGCCGGGCGGGGCCGACCCGGCCGCGCCCCCGGTGCTGTTCGTGCCGGGCTACGGCCACGGCGCCTGGGCCTTCGCCGAGCACTGGCTGGAGCACACGGCGCAGCGGGGGTTCCCGGCGTACGCCATGAGCCTGCGCGGCCACGGCGGCTCGGGCCCGGCGCCCCAGGCCCGCCTGCGCGACTACGTGCACGACGTGACCCAGGTCGCGGCCGGGCTGCCGCGCCAGGCGGTCCTGGTCGGCCACGGCGCCGGCGCCCTGGTCGCGGCCATGGCGATGGCGCGCTACCCGGTGCGGGCCGGCGTGCTGCTCGCCCCGGTCTTCGGCGGCCTCGGCACGGCGTTCGGCCTGCTCGGGCGCAACCCGGCCGGCACCCTGCCCGGGATCTTCGGCGGCCGGGTCACGCTGACCCGCGAGCAGCTGTTCGGGCGGTCCCTGCCCGCCAACGCGGGCCAGGCCTACGCCCAGCGCCTCCAGCGGGTCCCCGGCGGGGCCCAGCGCCAGCTCATCGCCCGGCACCAGCCCGAGGCCCCCGTCGGCGCCCCGCCGGTGCTGGTCGTGGGCAGCCCGGACGACCGCGTGGTGGCCGGCTCCGCCCTGGAGTGGGTGGCCCGGCGCTACGGCGGCTCGCCGCTGCTCTTCCCCGGCATGGGCCACGACCTGATGCTCGACGCGCGCTGGCAGGAGCCGATCGATGCGATCGTGGACTGGCTCGAGCAGGTCGGAAAGGGCGTTTAGACCCGGGCTCCATTGTCCGGGTCGTCGTCCTCCTCGTCGCCGGGGCGCAGCCGCAGCACCAGGGCCACGAAGCCGGCCAGCACGCCCGCGAAGCCCAGGAAGAGCGTGGTCTGCGAGCCCAGCGGCAGCAGGTCGGGCCAGAACAGCAGCACCAGCCCGGCGGCCAGGGCGAGCACCGCCACGATCGTGACCGGCGCGACGCGGGGCAGCGGGGGAGCGGGCGGCGGGGTGTACCCCTCTTCCTCCTCGTCCTCGCCCGGCAGGTCGCGGCCGAAGGTGTCGAGGCTGTCCAGCAGCGAGCGGTCCACGGCGTCGGAGGGCCGCCGCAGCGACGTGCGCGGGGCCGGCTCGGTGTCCATGTCCGGCGCGGCCGTGCTGGAGGAGTCCAGGTCCTCGGCGGCCGGCCAGGGCGCCGCGAGCGTCGGGTCGACGGTGGTGTGGAAGCCGGCCACGATCGCCGCGAACGCGTCCTCGTCCGACTGGGTCGGCGGGGTCGTGCCCTCCAGCGGCACCGTGGACTCGCCGGCCGGGGTGTGCTGCTCGGGCACGGTCGAGGTCAGCCGGGCCAGGTAGTCCTGCGCCGTGGCGATATGGTCGCGGTCGGCGTACAGCCGGTCGGTCGGCCGTGCCGGCAGCGTCGTGGTGCGGGTCAGCGGATGCAGGTCCGCGGCCGGCTGGAGGTAGGCGGCGATCCCGCCCTCCGCCAGCATCTCGAGGAGATGCTCGCCGACCCGCGGGTCGACGTCGCCCACCACCGCGTACTCCTGCGCCACCAGGCCGTTGTCCCGCCGGCCGCGCCGCGCCCCACCCCCTGGCACAGCTCGCCCCTCCCCGCGGCCGTCACCGCGACGACCGGCGCGCCGCGAAAAACCGCTGACCGAAATCCTGACATGCCCGGCCGTCGTTCCGGGAGTGCGTTGTGGTGTGCCGTACTGGTTCGTAGGCTCTTTGCGACGGTCATCACCGATTGTCGCGCGATCCCGAAAGGTCGGCCGTGCTCTACTGGACCCTCAAGTACATCGTCCTCGGACCTTGGCTGAAGCTGGTCTTCCGACCGAAGGTGGAGGGGCTTGAGCACGTCCCCGCCACCGGACCGGTGATCATCGCCAGCAACCATCTCTCCTTCGCCGACTCCATTTTCATGCCGCTGAGCGTGCGGCGGCGCGTCACGTTCCCGGCGAAAGCGGAATATTTCACCGGAAAAGGGATCAAGGGCCGGCTCACGAAGCTGTTCATGGCCGGCACCGGCCAGATCCCGATCGACCGCTCCGGCGGCAAGGCGGCCCGGGCCGCGCTCGAGGTCGGGCTCAGCATCCTGCGCGCGGGCGGGATCTTCGGGATCTACCCCGAGGGCACGCGCTCGCCGGACGGCCGGCTGTACCGCGGCAAGACCGGCGTCGCCCGCCTGGCCCTCGAGTCCGGCGCCCCGGTGGTGCCCGTGGCCATGATGAACATGGACAAAGTCCAGCCGATCGGGCAGAAACTGCCAAATCTCAAGCGCGTCCACATCAAGTTCGGCCCGGCCCTCGACTTCTCCCGCTACGCCGGGATGGCCGGGGACCGGTTCATCGAGCGCGCGGTCACCGACGAGATCATGTACGAGCTCATGACGCTCTCCGGCCGCGAGTACATCGACATGTACGCCCAGAAGGTCAAGAGCGCGCCGGCCCCTACGAGCTCGCAGGAGCCGGTGGCGGCTTGATCTCGGCCAGCGCGAGCAGGCGCGGGGTTCCCGCCTGCTCGGCGAACGCGGCGAGCTCGGCCCGGCACGGCTCGGCGCGCGCGTCGCCGGCGCGGCCCAGCGCCCGCACCGCCCACGCCACCGACAGGATGCGCGCGGAGTGGTTCGGGATCTCCCCGTAGATCTCCGCCGCCGCCAGGTGCATGTCCGCGGCCCGGGCGTGGTCGCCGTCGACGAACGCGATCGCCCCGGTGATCGTGCGCAGCGCGCCCTCGACCCACGGCGTCCGGTGCGGCACGTCGGCGAGCATGTCGCGGATCGCCATCATCGCCACCCGGCCGGAGAGCACCGCCGCGTGCGCGGTCGCGTCGATCCACTCGCCGCTGGCGATCGCGCGCACCTCGCGCCATGTCTTGGCCAGCTCGACGATCAGCGCCTCGGCGTCGCGGTCGCGGCCCTCCAGGGCCCGGCACAGGGCGCCGTGGCCGAGCGCGACCCACTGCAGGCGGTAGAAGCCGGAGCGCCGCCCCGCCGCCACCAGGTCCTCGACGTCGTCGTCGCCGTCCTCGCCGCGCAGCGTGCGCAGCCAGGCCCGCACCCCGCGCACCTGCAGGTCCCACTCGGCGCCGGTCTCGGCCATCGCCTCGGCCGCGGCCAGGTACCCGGGCCAGTCCCCGGCGAAGTACGCCGACTGGGCCACGTCGGAGTAGCCGGTGGCCAGCGTGTGGCTGCCCGGCACGGCGTTGCGGCTGTCGTCGAGCAGCGCCGCGGCCGCCGTCCAGTCGCCGTCCTCCAGCAGCGCCCAGGAGACGTTGCGCAGCGCCCGGTGCTCCGAGAGCAGCCGCCGCTCCCGGCTGACGTCGAGGGCCGACTGCAGCTCGACCAGGCCCGAGCGGTCGCCGGCCTGGAACAGCGCGGTGCCGATGGTGACCCGGGCGCCGGTGGCCACCTCGATCAGGCCCAGCCGGTCGGCGATCTCCGCGGCCGCGCTGGCCGCCGCGACCGCCGGCTCGATCTCGAAGTTCAGCATGTGCAGGCGGCCCAGCTCGGCGTACGCGTCGGCCTTCTGCGGCCCGTCGGGCAGCTCGTCGAAGAGCTCCACCGCGCGGTCCAGGCAGGACAGCGCGTCGAGGCGGTCGGCGCGCAGCCACGCGGCCTGGCCCCGCACGGTCCACGCCCGCGCCGCGCCGGCCTGGTCCCCGGCCGCGTAGAGCCGCTCGGCCAGCCCGACCAGCCGGTCGGCCCCGCCGCTGCCCAGGAACGACTCCGGGTTGGCGTAGAAGGCGATCTCGGTGTTGAGCTGCTCGATGCGCAGCCGCTCGAGCGCGTCGGTGCGGGGGTCGCACAGCGCGAGCGCCTTGCCGGCGTGCGCGGCCGCGGCCTCCAGGGCGTGCAGGGCGTAGGCGCGCCGGGCCGCCCGGTGCATCGCGTCGCGGGCCGGGACGGTGTAGCGGAGGGCGTCCAGGCCCAGGCCGCGGGCGATCTCATACGCCGTGAACCGGTGGTTCGCCACGACCTCGGCGAGGTCGGTGTCCCGGTCGGCGGCCACGCCGTCGAGCCACGCGGCGGTCAGCTCGTGCCGGGCCACCCGCTCGGTGCGGGGGAGCCGCTGGTAGCACACGTCCCGGACCAGGACGTGGCCGAAGCGGTACTCGGTCTGGCCCTCCATCGTCGAGGCCGCCTGCTCGTGGATCAGGTCCCGCTGCTCCAGCCGGCGCAGCGAGCGCTCGATGCCGTCGGCGGGCCGGCTCATCGCCGCCCCGACCGCGCCCGGCCAGAAGTTCATCCCGACCACCGCCGCGGCCTGCAGCACCGCGCGGTCGGCGGCCTCGAGCAGGTCGACCCGGTTGGCTATGACCGCGTGCACGCTGTCGGGCATCGGCAGCTCCCGCCCGAGCGCGCCGGTCGCGCGCACGTTGCCCTGCTCGGCGAGCATGCGGGTGTACTCCAGCGCGTACAGCGGATTGCCGTCGGCCAGCTCGACCAGGGAGCTCAGCGACTGCGACGGGAACGTGGCCGCCCCGAGCAGGTGCGCGTACATCGTGGCGATCTCGGCGTCGCGCAGCGGCGGCAGCGTGATGGTCACGGCCCCGGCGACGGCCCCGGCCCAGCTCGGGTTGCGCTCCAGCAGCTCCGGGCGCGCCGTGCACAGCAGCAGCAGCGGCACGTCGCGCACCGAGGCGCCCAGGCGCTCCACGAACCGGACCATCGACTCGTCGGCCCAGTGCAGGTCCTCGAAGACCAGGACGGTCGGGCGGTGCGCGGCCAGCGCGACGACGAAGCGCCGCCAGGCCGACTCGGTCTCGTCCGGCGCCAGCTTCGGCCCGGGCAGGCCGACCAGCGGGCTCAGCGCGTCGGCGAGCCGCTCGGCCTCCGACGGTACGACGATCGCGGCCAGCGCGGTGTCCAGCCGCTCCCGGGTCGTCTCGGCCGAGTCGGTGTCGAGGATGCCGGCCTGCGCCTTGACGACGTCGGCCAGCGCGGCGTAGGTGACGTTCTCCCCGAACGGCGGGCAGCGCCCGGTGCGCCAGGCCACCGGCGCGTCGAAGAGCCGCTCGGCGTGCAGGAACAGCTCGTGCACCAGCCGGCTCTTGCCGATCCCGGCGTGCCCGAGCACGGTCACCAGCTGCGGCGTGCGCTCGCGCAGGCCCCGGTGCAGGGCGTTGACCAGCAGGCTCAGCTCGTGGGTGCGGTTGACCAGCGGCGTGGAGCCGGCCTCGCGGTCGGGGTGGTTGCGCCGCAGCGGGGCCAGGGCCAGCCAGACCTCGGTCGGCGTGGAGCGCCCGCGCAGCGTGGCCGGCGGCTGCTGCTCGAAGCGGATGGAGGACTTGGTCAGCGCGTACGTCGTACCGCAGACGAGCACCCCGCCGGGCGGGGCCAGCGACTGCAGCCGGGACGCGGTGTTGACCACGTCGCCGGCGACGATCGCCTGGCCGCCGTCGCGGGCCGCGGCCACGTCGACGAGCGCCTCCCCGGTGGCCACGCCGACGCGGAACCGCAGCTCGCGCTCGCCCTCGCCGGTGCTGGCGTAGCGGGCGAGCACCCGCTGCAGCTCCAGGCCGGCCCGCACGCAGCGCACCGCGTCGGTCTCGGTGGCCACGGGTGCGCCGAAGAGCGCCATGACGGCGTCGCCGATGTACTTCTCCACGACCCCGCCGTACTGGCCGATGACCTCGCGGGCGGTGGAGAAGAAGGTCTTCTGCAGCTCGCGCACGAGCTCGGGGTCGGCCCGCTCCACGTAGGGCGTGAAGTCGATCAGGTCGACGAACAGCACGCTGATCCGGCGCCGGTCCTCGCTGCGGGCGGGCGGGATCGAGGGCACCTGGGCCCGGCCGGTCGCCCGCTCGGTGCGCAGCAGGTTGCGCGCCGCGGTCGTGTCGGCGCGCGGCGTGCCGCAGCCGGTGCAGAACGCGGCGTCGGGGGCGAGCGTGCGGCCGCACGTCGGGCAGGGTGGGCTCAGCTCGGCCCCGCAACCACCACAGAAACGGTCGCCGTCGCCCGCCTGGCGGCCGCAGCGTGCGCACTGACTGGAAATCGCCGACACTCCCTTTGCCCTGTGAGAACCCATCCTCACACGGCGGCGGCCGGGGCGGCCAGGTGTCCGAAATGGCACCCGGGTCCCCGGCCGAACAGCCCGGCAATCCTGCCCGAACCGCCGGTTTGAGACGGGTTCTACCGGTCGGTCATGCCGGCCCGGCGGCGCAGCGCGGTCAGGTCGGTCACCACGATCCGGCGGCCCTCGGTGCGCAGCCAGCCGCGGCTGGCGAACGACCCGATCGCCTGGTTGACGCTCTGCCGCGAGCCGCCGGCCATCTCGGCGAGCTGGCTCTGGTTGAGCTCGATGGTGACCATCGGCGCGTTGGTCTCGCCGGCCAGCCGGACCAGCGTCTTGGCGACCCGGCCGGGCAGGTCGAGGAAGACGTGGTCGGCGTTCTGTTCGGTGAGCCGCCGGATGAGCAGGCCCAGCGAGCGCATCACGGCGTCGAGGATCCGCGGGTTGGCGTGCACCAGCTCGATGAACGCGTGCCGCGACAGGGCCAGGGCCTGGCAGTCCTCGATCGCCTCGGCCGAGGCCGAGCGTGCCGCGCCGTCGAGCAGCGACACCTCGCCCAGCGTGTCGGGGGGCCGGATGACGGAGAGGACCGCGCGTTCGCCGGTCGGTGCGGTCCGGAAGACCATCACGGCACCGCGCTTGAGCACGATGAGTGACTCACCCGGATCGTTTTCGACGAACAGCAGCTGGCCTTTGCGGTATGTCCGTGGCACCGCCGCCTGGATGACCCGCTGACGCACATCGGGCTCCAGACCACTGAACATTTCCACACCGGTCAGTGCGTCGCCGGGATCTGGCAGCCGACCCTCCACGGTCAAACCCCTCCCGGTTCGGCGTTGATCGGACTCGTGATCACGTTAGGTGATCACGAAGACAGTACGGAACTTCTACCAGATCATGACGCGCGTGTCGGAGTCTGTACATCCCCCGCATCGGCTCCTCGACAGCGCCGTTCATGAGTCCGCAGGCAGGCTAGTGCCACCGCGCAAGTCGCCGGGGGGCGGGGGGCACGCCGGGGCGCCGGCCGGGCCGGGGGTGGTGCGAGCACCCTCGGCCCGGCCGCGTGCGGGTGGGATCTTCCACCATTTCCGCCGGTTTCGCCGTGCGCGGGTGCGGCCCGGCGGATAATGCGCTGCGTGGCCGCCCTCGCCGCCGAGCAGGTTCGCATCGCGCTGCGCCGAAGCTGGCAGTGCAATCCCGGTCCGTGCATTCCGCTGGACCGCGATACGTGGCAGGTCGAAATCAACGGCGGCCAATTCGTCGGCAAATGGGTGCCGATGGGCCGCAGATCCGGTTTCGAGGCCGGGCTCGGCGCGGCCGAGCACGTGGACGCGTTCGGCGTGGGGGCCGGGACCCCGGTGCGCGCCGCCGACGGGGCGCTGACGGTGGCCGAGGGCGACGGGGTGGTGGCCCTGCTCCACCGGGTGCCGGGGCGCCCCCTGTGCGCGGCCGACCCGCTCGACCGGCAGTGGTGGGGTGACACCCTCGGGTCCGCGCACCGCACCCTCCGGCGGTTCACACATCCGCACCTGGCGAAGTTCGATCCGGCGGCGGTACCCGTCCAGGCCTCCCACCCCGGCCTGGAGCCCTGGCTCGGGGCCGCCGTCCGGGACACGTCCGCGGCGGTGCGCCGGATTATGATCACCGACCAGCTCACGTACGGCGTGCTGCACAACGACCCGCGCGCCGCCCACTTCCGCCTCGACCCGGCCACGGGCGCGCTCGGCCTGGTCGGCTGGTCGGCGGCCGGCACCGGCCCGCTGCTGGCCGACCTCGCCGCCGCCGCGCTCGCGGCGGGCGGCCCGCGGGCGGCCGACGGGCTGGTCGACGCCTACCTGCGGGCCTCCCACGTGCCGCCCGACGAGTGCGAGGCCGTCCTGCCGGTCCTGCTGTGCCGAGGCGCGGCCCTGGACGCGGCCGCCGCCGCGGTGCGCCTCCACGCCGGCGGCGGCCGGCTCGAGGACCGGGCGGAGCTGACGCGGCTCGCCGGGCTGTACTCGGAACTCGCCGACGCGCTGTGATCACTGCGGGCCCGATGGTGTTGGATGGGTACGGTGGCGCCCTATCGGTACTTCTACGACTGTGAGTTCATCGAGGACGGCCGTCTGATCGACCTCGTCTCGATCGGCGTGGTCGACGAGCACGGCCGGGAGTACTACGCGGTCTCGACCGAGTTCGACGACTCGCGGGCCGTCTCCTGGGTGCGCCGCAACGTGCTGGACAAGCTGCCGTCGCCGTCCGACAAGGCGTGGCGCTCGCGGGAGGGCATCCGCGCCGACCTGCTGGACTTCCTGACCGAGCCGCTGCGGTCCGGTGCGGCGGACGAGATCGAGCTGTGGGCCTGGTACGCCGCTTACGACCACGTCGCCCTGGCCCAGCTCTGGGGGTCGATGCCGGCCCTGCCCCGGGAGATCCCGCGCTTCACCAAGGACCTCCGTCAGCTGTGGGACGACGCCGGGCGGCCTCCGCTGCCGGTCGCGGAGGGCCGCCACGACGCGCTAGTCGACGCTCGGCACAACCTCGCCCGCTGGAACGTCATGCACGGCTGACCCCTTGTCGCCGCGGGTCCGGCGGATGTTGTCGCTCCGGGTCCGGCTGTTCTTGTCGCCGCGGGTCCGGCGGTTTTTGTCGCTTCGGGTCAGGCGGATCACGAAGTACAGCGGAAGGCCGATCGGCGAGAGCAGGATCGTGAGCACCAGCAGCGGCGCCATCAGCAGCGGGTGCAGTCCGCGCGAACGGCTGTCGAGGTAGATCCAGCGGCCGATGAACAGGTCCCACGCGATGACCTGGGCCCACACCGCGGCCACCACGTCGTCGCGGGCCAGCAGCGCCTTGACGCCGGCGAGGTCCGGGCCGAGCATCTCGTGCGCGAAGTCGCCGAGACTCGGGGCGATGGCCAGCGCCCACACGACCAGGGTGGGCAGGACGATCAGCGGCGACGAGGCGATCCGGTGGGTCCAGCGCCAGGTCGGGGCCAGGATCATGAGGGCCCAGAACGGTACCGTCGCCAGAAATGCCAGCTGGAACAGCGTCTCGCTCATGAGAGCGCCCCGGCGGGGATGGCGGCCGGGGCGCGCCCGGGCGAGGCCGAGGCCCAGGCCGTGCCGATCGCGGTGAGCACCAGCAGGACGGCCGCCGCGGCCAGGGTCAGCGCGTCGGGGTGGGTCAGCGGCTGCCCGCGCAGCGCCTGCCAGGTGACCAGCACCGTGACGCCGGCATATAAGAACGCGAACACGCCGACCAGCCTGATGCGGACGCGGTCCTCGCGCAACCGGGCGATCCGGTGCCCGGCCAGCGCCAGGGCGAACGCGAACAGCGGCAGGGCCTGCAGCGCGTGCATGCCGATGAAGTGCCCGGCGCGCAGGTCGCCGCCGGTGGTGCTCCAGCCGACCAGGGGCAGGCCGGGGCCGCCGTCGGCGACGCCGACCGCGTGCGCGCCGACGATCGACGGGCGGCCCTGCGCGAGCTGGGCGGCGCTCGGCATGGTCATGAGGAAGCCGACCGCCATGCCGGCCAGCGCGACGAGGATGCCCAGCCGCACGGCCAGGGCGTCGGCGCGGTCGGGGAGGCGCTGCATGAGCAGCAGGACGGCGATGACGAGCGTGGCGACCCAGGCGATCGCGATCGTGGCGCCCATGATGCTGTACAGGGCGCTGTCCAGCGGCGTCCCGACGTTGAAATGGCTCTGGCGGCCGCGGACGGCCTGGCCGACGATGATCACGATCTCGCCGAGCATCGCGCCGGCGATGGTCGTGCCGAGCCACCACGCCAGTCGCGGGCGCCGCTCGAGCAGCGACAGCAGCCACGCGATCGTGGTGGCGTAGACGGCGATCGACACCGCGAACTTGAACGGCTTGAGCCAGATCGGCGCGCCGACGAGGGTGCGGTCGTCGGCGAAGATCCCGGTCAGGGCGGCCAGGGCCAGGACGGCCATCAGCCCGGCGACGAGGACGAGGGGGCGGTGCAGCTTGGCGATGGTCATCGCGAGCTCCAGTGGATAGTGGATAGCTTCGCTATCTACCGTGGAACGGTATGCTGTCCATGTCAAGAGGGGGAGGAAATCCCATGCGCGTTGCGGAGCTGAGCCGGCTGACCGGTGTCCCCGTGCCGACGATCAAGTACTACCTGCGTGAGGGCCTGCTGCCGGCCGGCGAGCTGACCAGCCCCAACCAGGCGCGGTATGACGAGCGCCACGTCGAACGGCTACGCCTCGTCCGGGTGCTTCTGGACGTCGGGCGGCTGCCGATCGCCACGATCCGTCAACTGCTCGCGGCGCTCGACGAGCCGGACCCCGACGTGCACTCCGTGCTCGGCCACGCCCTGCCGACGTCGGTGAGCGGCAAGGAGTCCATCGACCCGGAGTCGGTCGCCGCGGCCCGCAAGCGCATCGACCAGCTCGCCGAGGAGCGGGGCTGGCTGGTCGGGCCGCAGGCGCCCGCGCGCCAGGCCGCGGCCGGCGTGCTCGCCGCGTTCGAGCAGGTCGGGGCCGATGTGGGAGTACTTTTGGAGCAGTACGCCGACGTCGCCGAGACCATCGCCGTGCACGATCTGGCCTTCGTCGGGCGGGCCCGGGGCCCCGAGGAGATGCTCTATGCCGCCGTCGTCGGCTCCATCCTCGGCGACTCGCTGCTGGCCGCGCTGCGGCGCCTGACCCAGGAGCACGAGTCGGCGAAGAAGTTCGGGATCCGCGGGGACGACTGCTGAAGGTTCAGCCGGAGCGACTACAGTGCGCTGTGAATCGGCAGCGTCGCCATGAGCGGGTACCTCCGGCTCGACCGCACCCGTGACGGGGGTCGGGCACGCAACCAGGAAGGCAAGATCAAGCATGCGTATCGGCGTACTGACCGGGGGCGGCGACTGCCCCGGCCTCAACGCGGTCATCCGTGCCGTGGTCCGCAAGGGGATCTCCACCTACGGCCACGAGTTCGTGGGCTTCCGGGACGGTTGGCGTGGTCCCATCGAGGGCATCACGCGTGAGCTGGGCATCGCCCAGGTCCGTGGCATCCTGCCGCGCGGCGGCACCATCCTCGGCTCCTCCCGCACGAACCCGTTCAAGATCGACGGCGGGGTCGAGAAGATCAAGTCGAACCTGGCCGAGCTGGGCGTCGACGCGCTCGTCGCGATCGGCGGCGAGGACACCCTCGGCGTCGCCAGCAGGCTCACCGACCTCGGCGTCAACGTCGTCGGCGTGCCGAAGACGATCGACAACGACCTCGGCGCGACCGACTACACCTTCGGCTTCGACACCGCCGTGAACATCGCCATGGAGGCGATCGACCGGCTGCACACGACCGCCGAGTCGCACCACCGCACCCTCGTGGTCGAGGTCATGGGCCGCCACGCGGGCTGGATCGCCCTGCACGCCGGCCTCGCCGGCGGCGCGAACGTGATCCTGCTGCCGGAGCGCCAGTTCGACGTCGACCAGGTCGCCACCTACGTCGAGAAGCGCTTCCAGACGCAGTACTCCCCGATCGTGGTCGTCGCCGAGGGCGCCCAGCCGCTCGACGGCCAGATGGTGCTGCACAACCAGGAGCTCGACTCGTTCGGCCACGTCCGCCTCGGCGGCATCGGCCAGTGGCTCGCCGAGCAGCTGGAGTCGAAGACCGGCAAGGAGGCCCGCACGGTCGTGCTCGGCCACATCCAGCGCGGCGGCACCCCGACCGCGTTCGACCGGGTCCTCGCCACCCGCTTCGGCCTGCACGCGATCGACGCCGTGCACGAGTCGGACTTCGGCAAGATGGTCGCCCTGCGCGGGACCGACATCGTGCGCGTGCCGCTCCAGGACGCCACGCGCGAGCTCAAGACCGTGCCGGTCGAGCGCTACACCGAGGCCGAGGTCTTCTTCGGCTCCTGAGCCCGTCTGATCGCAGGTACCGCCTGGGGCCCTGTTCGAGCGGGCCCCAGGCTTTCGTCTGGGGGTAGCGCGTGCGCATCATCGCCGTCTTCGGCGCCGGCAAACTGGGCGAGGTACTGCTCTCCGGCCTGCTGCGCGCGGGCTGGTCGCCGGATCGCCTGATCGCCACCGCCCGTCGCCCGGAACGCGCCCGCGAGCTGACCGAGCGGTACGGCATCCGCGTGGTCGACAACGAAACCGCCCTGCGCGAGGCCGACGTCGTCACCATCGCCGTGAAGCCCCAGGACGCCGGCGTGCTGCTGGCCGACCTGGGCCCGAAGATGCCGGCCGGAAAGCTGGTCGTGTCGCTGTGCGCCGGCCTGCCGACGGCCTTCTTCGCCAAGCACCTGCCGGAGGGCACCCCGGTCGTACGCGTCATGACCAACACGCCGGCCCTCGTCGACGAGGCCATGACCGCCATCTCGGCCGGCTCCTTCGCGAACGCCGAGCACCTCGCCGTCGCCGAGGAGATGTTCCGCCCGCTGGGCCGGACCATCCGCCTTCCGGAGTCGCAGCAGGACGCGGTGACGGCCCTGTCCGGCTCGGGCCCGGCGTACTTCTACTACCTCGTCGAGGCCATGACCGACGCGGGCATCCTGCTGGGCCTGCCGCGGCAGGTGGCCCACGACCTGATCGTGCAGACGGCCATCGGTTCGGCCGTCATGCTCCGCGAGTCCGGTGAGCATCCGGTGAAACTCCGCGAGGCGGTCACGTCGCCGGCGGGGACCACGATCAACGCTATTCGCGAGCTCGAGAACCATGGGGTTCGGGCGGCGTTGCTTTCGGCGTTGGAGGCGGCTCGGGATCGGGCTCGGGAGATTGCGGCTCAGGGCTGACTTTCTCTCTCCTCCGATAAGTCGGGCTTTCTCTCTCCTCCGATAAGTCGGGCTTTCTCTCTCCTCCGATAAGTCGGGCTTTCTCTCTCCTCCGATAAGTCGGGCTTTCTCTCTCCTCCGATAAGTCGGGCTTTCTCTCTCCTCCGATAAGTCGGGCTTTCTCTCTCCTCCGATAAGTCGGGCTTTCTCTCTCCTCCGATAAGTCGGGCGCTTCGCGCCGCGACTTATCGGATTTTTCGCCTGACGGGGTGTATGTCGGGCTTACCCGGACTTTGGGCGGCCTAACGACGCTCGGCCGATGGTGGCGGGAGCTTGCGCTCCCGCAATGTGTAAGCGTGGTCCCTGCTCGTTGTTGCGTGCGGTTATTCCTCTTGGCCGTGGTTTGCCGGCGGGTTCGTGCGGGTCGTCATTCGGTGGTCCCGGATTTGTGCGCTATATGAAGTGGGGCAGCGTTGTTCGGGGGTGGGTTGGGATAATTGGTGGGTGGTGGGGCAGATATCGTTGTTCAGTCGGGCGCAAGTGGCTGCTATGCGGGATCGGACTCGGGCGCGGAATTGGTCGCCTTCTCGGGATGCGTTTCGGCGGGAGCATGCGGAGCGTCGTTATTGGGGGCTTCGGCGGCGGTATGCGGAGAAGTTGCGGCGGGAATTTGGCAGTGCGGCGGCGGGGTATGCGAGCTTCGCTCGGCGGGCGGCGGAGGCGAAGGCGAACTACGAACGGCGATCGGCGGCTGCCCTTGCGTCAGCCGGGCCGGTTCCGCCGGTTGAGCAGTTCGAATGCCCGGCGGGCTCGCCAGTTAGGCAGCCCGAGTGCCCGGCCTTTGCCGGGGTCTCGCCAGTTGAGCAGTCCGAGTGCCCGGCCTTTGCCGGGGTCTCGCCAGTTGAGCAGTCCGAGTGCCCGGCCTTTGCCGGGGTCTCGCCAGTTGAGCAGTCCGAGTGCCCGGCCTTTGCCGGGGTCTCGCCAGTTGAGCAGTCCGAGTGCCCGGCCTTTGCCGGGGTCTCGCCAGTTGAGCAGTCC
Source organism: Dactylosporangium sp. McL0621 (assembly GCF_049995355.1). Classification (NCBI taxonomy): domain Bacteria; kingdom Bacillati; phylum Actinomycetota; class Actinomycetes; order Micromonosporales; family Micromonosporaceae; genus Dactylosporangium; species Dactylosporangium sp. McL0621. Next base: position 10,869,173 of record NZ_CP188259.1, on the reverse strand, counting down.
GAGTGCCCGGCCTTTGCCGGGGTCTCGCCAGTTGAGCAGTCCGAGTGCCCCGCCTCTGCCGGGGTCTCGCCAGTTGAGCAGTCCGAGTGCCCCGCTTCCGCCGGGGTTTCGCCAGTTGAGCGGCCCGAATGCTCGGTCCCGCCGGCACCGCCACTTGAGCAAACCGGATGCCTGGTCCCGCCGGGTGAGCTCGCCGGATGTTCGGTGCCGCCGGATACGGAGTCCGTCGAGCGGGCCAGCGCCGACACCGAGAGCGATTCCACACCGCGGCAGGGCATGGACAGCGCCGAGCAACCGGAATCCATCCGTTTGTGCCGTCACGCACCGGTGCCGCGATCGCGTCGGCCCGCATCTGCAATCGACCGAGGATCGCGCCGAGCGTTGAATTGTGCACGCCGCCGAAGCCCTCGAAAGCCGGCATCGGGCGGCCGTTATCCCCACGGGCCACCGGTATCGTCCACACGCAACCTCCGATGCATGAGGCCCGGCCGGACGCGAAACAATTGACGCGGCGCTGGCGTCGTCAGGGCTCTGCGGCCGCGCGCGATAAGTCGTGGTCCGCGCGCTGCGCGCGATAAGTCGGGGCGGTCCGCGGGTGCGTGATAAGTCGGGCGGTCCGCGGGTGCGTGATAAGTCGGGCGGTCCGCGGGTGCGTGATAAGTCGGGCGGTCCGCGGGTGCGTGATAAGTCGGGCGGTCCGCGGGTGCGTGATAAGTCGGGCGGTCCGCGGGTGCGTGATAAGTCGGGCGGTCCGCGGGTGCGTGATAAGTCGGGCGGTCCGCGGGTGCGTGATAAGTCGGGCGGTCCGCGGGTGCGTGATAAGTCGGGCGGTCCGCGGGTGCGTGATAAGTCGGGCGGTCCGCGCGGCGACTTATCGGATTTTTCGCCCGACCGGGCATTCGCCGGAATTTGCGGGGCTGGTTCGGGGTGCGGTGGGCGGGTCTACCATGCCGCGGTGACTGTTGTGTGCGAGTGCTGCGGTACGGAGCTCGGCGACACTCCGGCCGTGTGGGCGTTCTCCGCGCCTGACTACTGGGGTGCGCCCGAGGCCGGTGGGGAGTCGTTCCTCGAGGACGAGCTCTGCTGCATCGACGCGCCTGAGCTCGATGAGCTCCACTTCTTCATCAGAGGGCTCGTCGAGGTTCCGGTGCGCGGGTTCGAGGAGCCGTTGACGTACAGCGTCTGGGTCAGCCTCAGCCCGGTCAACTTCCAGCGCGCGGTCGAGCGGTGGGACGACCCGGCGCGGGTCGACGAGCCGCCCTACTTCGGCTGGCTGTCGAACAATATTCCGGGGTACCCCGACACTATCCAGCTCAAGACCCGCGTGCATACTCGGGAACCCGGCCGCCGGCCGCTGGTCGAGCTCGAGCCGACCGACCATCCGCTGGCCGTCGAGCAGCGGGACGGCATCGACGCGCATCGGCTTCTCGAGGTGGCCAAGACCTGCGGCGGCTGAGATCTCGTTCATTCAGGCATTCACCGCTGTTGACTTCTGCGACGGTGATCTACCTTTTCATCACCAACAGTCATGCACCGCCTACTCACGACGAATCCGGCATCCCCCCAATGCCCGTCGTGTGTACCGCGCCCGGCGCCTTCCCATCCTCTCCCCGAGGTTCGCCGAGCAGCGCGGCGCAAGGCCCGCCGTCGACCGCAGAGGTGGTCGGCGGCGGCTTTGCGGCCTGCCGCCCCGGATCCGGGCGGGTCGCGTGCGGCTCGGATATGTCGCGGGCGAGATGAGCGCCGGCCTGAGGCAGAATGTTCCGGGTGCGATTCGAAACGAGCCGAGCACTTGACGCGATCGAGCGGCGACTCACCGTCGACCCGCTGGCCGCGGGGGGCGTCATCGACCTGGTGGAGGCCGCGCGCAGCGTCGACCTCGACGGCGGCCGCCCGGCCGCGCTGCTGCGCCTCGGCATGTTCATCGACGCGCTGAGCCGGCGCCTCGGCGACGGCAACACCGGTCTGTACGCCATCACCGAGCGCGGCGCGATGTCGGACACCGACTTCACGTCGAACGAGCGCATGGTGCTGCGCCGCTGGTCGGACGACGGCCTCATCGAGATGCTGCCACCCGCCGCCCGGGTCAACGCGCGCGTGCGGGAGGTGGCGCACCTGACCGGAGTACCGGTGATCAGTCGTCATCCGCTGCCCGGCCACCCGGGACCGGTCTATCTGACGACGGGCGCGCCCGGGGGCATGGAGCTCACGCTGGCCCCGGCGACCGGGTCGACCCCGCGCCCGCACCCCGTGCTGCAGCGGTTCTGGCGCTGCCCCGCCTCCGACTGCCCGGTCTTCGGCCGCGCCCCGGCCGCGGGGGCCGGACAGGCCCCGCCGGCGCTGCCCAGCGGCGCGCCGATCTGCCCCCGCCACGGTGACCGCCTGATCGACGCCGGCCCCCGCCCGCCGGCGACGCCGCTGGCCGTGCGGATCAACGGCACCGTGCGTACGCGCTTCCCCGTCACGGCCGCCCGCGCCGTCGTCGTCGGCCGCGCCCCGGACGACCAGGGCGGCATCACCATCGGCAACTGGCTGGACGACGAGTCGAGCCGCCGCGTGAGCCGCAACCACCTGCGCTTCGAGCTGCGCGACGGGATGCTGCTGGTCACCGACGTGAGCACGAACGGCGCCGCGGTCCTGGCCCGCACCGGGCCGACGGCCGCGCCGCGCGAGATGGAGCTCACCCGCGGCGAGCCCAAGGCCATGGGGGAGTGGGACGAGGTCGAGATCTACCCGGAGATCACGGTCGGCCGCGCGGACCGGCCCCCGGCGGACGCCCCGACCGGCGGCGCCCCGAACTCGGTGATGGCCGACGCCCCGACGATCGCCCTGCGCCTGCCCCCACCACCGCGCTCGTAGAAAGTCGCTCGTAAATACGTTGCCGCGCGCCGCGCGGCGAGCTACCTTTCCGGACATGATCGCGACGACCGCCCTTCTGGAGCACGGCCCCCTGGCCGGCTCGGCGGTCGCCTGGGCGCCCGAAGCGCTAGCCGCAGCGCTAGAGGCCGGCCTGCGACGCTGACCCTCCTCCCGCAGACTTCATGCGGAACCGACGGAGGAGGGTGAGCCGGCCGAGCCGGAACACCCCCGCGACTCGGTCCAGGGTTCTGCGCATCCGAAACCACAAATCCACTGTGGAGAGTCAGATGGCCAAGCAGGCTTTCACGAGGAACAAGCCCCACCTCAACATCGGCACGATGGGCCACGTCGACCACGGGAAGACGACCCTGACCGCCGCCATCACCAAGGTGCTCGCGGAGCGGTACCCGACCGTCAACCACTACACGAGCTTCGAGGGCATCGACCGGGCGCCCGAGGAGATCACCCGCGGCATCACCATCAACATCGCGCACGTCGAGTACGAGACCGGCGCGCGGCACTACGCGCACGTCGACATGCCCGGGCACGCGGACTACGTGAAGAACATGATCACGGGGGCGGCGCAGGTGGACGGGGCGATCCTCGTCGTCAGCGCCGTCGACGGGGTCATGCCGCAGACCCGCGAGCACGTGCTGCTGGCGCGGCGGATCGGGGTGCCGTACCTCGTCGTGGCCATGAACAAGGCCGACGCCGTGGACGACGCCGAGCTGCTCGACCTCGTCGAGCTCGAGGTGCGCGAGCTGCTGAGCGAGTACGGCTTCCCGGGTGACGACATTCCGGTGGTACGGGTGTCGGCGCTCAAGGCCCTCGCGGGCGAGCCCGAGTGGGTGCGGTCGGTCGCCGACCTGCTCGACGCCGTCGACGAGTACGTGCCACTGCCGGAGCGCGTGACCGGCGAGCCGTTCCTGATGCCCATCGAGAGCGTGCTCACCATCACCGGGCGTGGCACCGTCGTCACCGGATCCGTCGAGCGCGGCACGCTCGTGCTCAACACCCCCGTCGAGGTGATCGGGCTGGGCCCCACCCAGGCCACCGTGGTCACCGGGATGGAGATGTTCGGCAAGCAGCTGGACTCGGCCCAGGCCGGCGACAACGCGGCGCTGCTGCTGCGCGGCGTGCGCCGGGGCGACGTGCAGCGCGGGCAGGTGGTCGCGCTGCCCGGTTCGGTCGCGCCGCACCGGCGGTTCAAGGCGCACGTGTAAGCGCTGACGACGAAGGAGGGCGGCCGGCACACGCCGTTCTTCGCCAACTACCGGCCGCAGTTCTACTTCCGGACGACGGACGTGATGGGCTCGGTGGACCTGGGTGACGTCACGATGGTGATGCCCGGCGACACGGTCGACCTGACCGTCGAGCTCGGCAAGCCGATCGCGATGGACGCCGGCCTCGGTTTCGCCATCCGCGAGGGTGGGCACACGGTCGGTGCGGGCACCGTCACCGAGGTGCTGGACTAGCGACGAGAACGTGAATGCCCCTTAGGGAAGATCCCTGAGGGGCATTCACATCAAGAAAGCGGGCACAGAGTCCCCATGCATGTACAGGGGAGAACCGGCGCGCCGCTCAGCCTGGTGGAGTACGGGGACTACCAGAGCCCGGAGGCCGGTCGCGCCTTCGGCGTCGTGGAACGGATCCAGCTGCACTACGGCGATCGGCTGCGCTTCGAGTTCCGGCACTTCCCGCTCGTCGACGCCCACCCGCGCGCCATGCCCGCGGCGCTGCTGGCCGAGGCGGCCGCCGACGCGGACGCCTTCTGGGGCATGCACGCGCTGCTGCTCACCCACCAGGACCAGCTCGAGGACGGCGACCTGGCCCGGTACGCCGAACGGTTCGGCCTGCCCGACACGGGCGGCCGCCGCGAGCACCACGAACGGGTGTTGCACGACATGGCGGACGGCCGCGCGCGGGGGGTCGAGGGTGGCTCCGTGTTCTTTGTCAACGGCCTGATGCACGAGGGGCCGAATGACTTCACGGCGCTCAGCGGGGCTCTCGGGGTGAGCGAGGGGTGAGCGAGGGGTGAGCGGAGGGTGAACCCGTTCAATTGCCCGTTCGGTTACGGGATGTCCGCCCTAGGATCTTTGAGAAGAAACACAGCCAATTTTGAGCTGAATGAAGGTTGCCCCTGAGGGTTGCAGGGCAACCTGTAGGGGATGCGGAACCGGTACGTAGACCTCCTGCGAGCCGTCGCGATCATCCGCGTGGTCACCTACCACACCCTCGGATTCGCGTGGCTGACCGTCGCCTTCCCCGCTATGGGCCTGATGTTCGCGCTCGGTGGCTCCCTCATGGCCGCCTCGCTCGATCGTTCGGGTCCTAAAGCAATCGGACGGCGGATACGCCGCATCGTCATACCCTTCTGGGTCCTCGGCGCGTTCGCCATCGTGCTCATGTCGCTCTGGGGTGGCATGGAGCACAGCTGGCGCACGCTGCTGTGGTTCATCCCGCTCGACGACCCGCCCACCACCGAGCGGGGCGGGTTCTGGTTCAGCCAGATCTGGTACGTCCGCTCGTACCTGTGGTTCCTCATCGCCTCGCCGGTGCTGCTCTGGGCGTTCCGCCGCTGGCCGATCCCGAGCGTGCTGCTGCCGTTCGGGGTGCTGGTGGCCCTGTGGGAGACCGGCTATGGCACCGGCGGCACGATCCGCGACTTCTTCATGTACGCCCCGGCCTGGATGCTCGGCTTCGCGCACCACGACGGCACGCTGCAGCGCATCTCCAAGAAGGTCCTGTGGCCGGCGTGCCTGGTGATCGCCGGCATCGGCCTCGCGCTCCTCCTCCACACGCCGGGCCCGCGCGGGTACGACCTGAACGACGCCCCGGTCGCGGACACCCTGTGGTCGACGGCGTTCCTGCTCGTCATGCTCAACGCCGCGCCGGCCGCGCTCTCGCTCGGCGCCGCTGAGCCGGTCGTGGAGGCCGTCAACCGCCGCGCGCTGACGATCTACCTGTGGCACGAGGCCGCCATCACGTTCGTGCGCATGGTCGGCGTGTGGTTCGGCATCACGCTCGTGGGCGGTTACCACGACTTCGTCCAGCTGGGCCTGGTGGCGGCTTTGGCGGCGGTACTCGTCCTGGCCCTCGGCTGGGTGGAGGACCTCGCGGCGAGGCGCCGGCCGCAGCTCGTGCCCATGCCGAAGCGGGCATCGGTACCCAGAGCGGTCGAGCAGCCACAGCCCGTACCCGCGTAGCAAAGTCGGGAAAAAGCAACCGCGACACGCCGACACTGGTCTTTGCTGGAACTTGCTGGAACCGGCTACCGTGCCGTTCGTGTCCGAATCGATTTCGGCCCCGGGCGAGCAGATCGAGCTGCTCGAGCGCCGGATCGACCGGCTGCGCGGCGAGCTTCGCCGCGCGGCCACCACGGGGGACCGCACCCAGGCCCGCACCCTGCGGGCGGAGCTGCGCCGGGTCGAGCAGGAGTGGGACAAGGCCCTGGCCGAGCTGGAGGACCGGGCCCCCCGCCAGCGGGAGAAGCCCTCGGCCTTCCCGATGCTGTCGATCCGTGAGCAGGTGCACCACGCGCTCACCCTGCTGAGCGTCCCCGCCGCGCCGAAGCTCATCATCGCCGTCCACGACGCCTTCTTCCCGGGCGAGCTCGTGGCCGCGCGTCTGACCAGCCTCCGCCGCGACGAGGAGCGCTCGTTCAAGGTCGCCCCGTACGGCCGGCCGTACTACCTCTGCCCCGCCCTGACCGCCGACCTGCTCTCCCCGGCCCGCGGCCTGCTCGCCCTGTCCACCTGGCCGCTGGAGACGCGGGTCGTCGGCCCGCTCAGCGCCCGCGTCGACTTCCTCGTCGCGGCCATCCGGGTGGCCCAGCGGGTGGCCCAGCTGCCCGACGACGCCCACGACGCCCGCCGGCTGCTGTGGCGCTTCGCCGCGGGCATCCCGGGCGCCGCCTCCCTCGGGGGCGGCGCCGACCCCGACATCGTGGCCAAACAGGCCCAGGCCGAGCTCGACGTGCACCTCGAGGCCGACTCCGCGGACCGCACCGCGGGGGCCTCGCGGGCCCAGGAACGGCTCGACGGCGCCGAGGCGCTCTTCGGCGCCCGTCTCCAGCGACTGCGAAAGACCGCGAACTGAGCAAGAACCGCTTCCCCGAGATGAGACCCCCATGGACGCACTGGTAGACCGGCTGGACCGCATCCGCGGCACCGTGGCGCCGCGCAACCACAACGCGCGCACCATCGCCGCGCTCACCACCAACCCCGGCTGCGGCCGGCGGGGGCTGATGGACGCGGCCGGAGTGAACAAGGGCGCCGTCGCCGGGCAGCTGGGCTTCCCGGCCGCCTTCGGCCAGTCGCGGTTCGCGATCGCCCGCGGCAACGCGTTCGAGGCCCAGGTGAAGGCCGACGGCGCGGCGGAGCTGCTGCAGCTGCTGCGCGATCGGCTCGGGCTGGCCATCCCCGAGGTGGCGTACGACGACCTGTCCAATGTGGGCGGCAACGCCAGCCGCGAGGTGCGCTACGCCCGCACCCGCAGCCTGCTGGCCCGGGCGGCGGCCGAGCGCGACGACGCCGGCACGCTGTTCGACCACCCCATGCTGCGGCTGGACATCGCGGGCTACTACGCGTACCTGGAGCCGGACCTCATCGCCTTCCGCGTCGGCGGCCGCTTCCACGTGGTGGAGATCAAGTCGTTCGCGGTCATCGACGGGCAGGCCGACCCGGGCAAGGCGGCGGCCGCGGCCAAGCAGTCGGCGGTCTACGTGCTGGCGATGCGCGAGCTGCTCGGCGAGCTCGGCTACCCGCCGGAGTCTGTGTCGCACGACGTGGTGCTCGTCTGCCCGGAGAACTTCGCCAACCGGCCGACGGCCACCCTCGTGGACGTACGCAAGCAGCTGACGGTGCTGCAGCGCCAGCTGTCCCGGCTCACCCGCCTCGACAAGATCCTCGACGCGCTGCCGGCCGGGCTCTCCTTCGACCTCGCCTACGACGCCGACCAGAACGCCACCCGGCCGCCGGACGAGCTGCACAAGGCGGTCAGCGAGATCGACGCGCGCTACAGCCCGGACTGCCTCGGCTCCTGCGAGATGGCGTTCTTCTGCCGCGACGAGTCGGCCGGCTCCACCTCGGCGCTGGGCCGCTCCATCCGCGACGACCTCGGCGGCGTGGAGAGCGTCTCGACCGTCCTCGGCCTCGCCCGCGGCACGCTCACCCCGGGCGCGGGCCAGGAGGAGATCGCGGCGCTGCTGCGCATGGCCCACCGGCTGCGCACCGAATGCCTCAGCGCGTGAGCGGTCCACGGCGCCGCCGAGAGGCCCGGCGCGGATCGGAGACGAAGCGGTGAGCATTCTGACCGCGCTGGCCCGCGCGGAGGCCGTCGAGGCCGGCCGCGCGCAGCCGCTGACCACGGTCCGGCACACGCACATCGCCGAGCGCCCGCTCGTGCTCGTGCCGCTGGCCCTGGCCGGCGAGGCCGCCGCGCCCCTGGCCGCCCTGGTCGGCACCGACCGCGGCGCCGGCCGGCTGCTCGTCGTGGCCAACCCCCGCGACCGCACCCAGCGCTTCCAGTTCGTCGCGCAGCTGGCCAAGATCGTGCTGGCCTACGTCGAGGGCTGCTCCCGCACCGTCGACCCCGCCCACACGTCGAAGCTGCGCTACGCCGAGGCGCCCCAGGTGCTGGTGCCCAACCGCGGCGGCGTGGAGTTCATCCGGCTCCTGGGCCGCTCGACCCGCTTCCGGCGCACGTACGGCCCGCACCCGGTGCACCGCACCGTCCCGCTGCTCGGCCAGTGGCTCACGTTCCTGCGCGAGCGCGCCGACCACCCGGGCTCGGCCACGCTGCTGGCGCTGACCGCGGTGCTGGGCGAGCACTGGGCGACCGGCCAGAGCGGGCTCGAGGACGCCAACCTCGCCGCGCTGCTGGGCTGGATCGACCCGCCCGACGGCCTCGACGGCCCGTCCGCCGCCGAGGTGGCCGAGGACCCGCTGCGCTGGCCGCCGGCCGGGCCGAGCACCGACCCGACGTTCGACAACGAGATCCTGGCCCCGGCCCTGGCCGCGTACGCCCGGGCCGCCGACCCACACGCCCAGAGCCGGGCCGAGGCGGCGCTCGCGGGCGCGCTGCAGGCGCAGCTGGAGCCGACCTGGGGACTCATGTGGCGGGCGGTGGACCTGCTGCGGGCCCGCCCGGCCGGCGCCTCCGTCGAGGCCCGCTGGGCGGTCGACCGCGACGTTTTCACGATGTACCACATGTCCCTGGCCGAAGGCACCGCGCTGCCCCAGCCCCGGCGCGACAGCGCCGTGGCCGCGGCCGGGCGCCTCGACCGCCTGGAGCGCGAGCAGGCCCGCTACGAGGCCCAGCGCGCCCTCGACGACCCGCTGGTCATGGCCGAGTTCCGGCTCTCGGGGGAGGCGTTCACCGGCACCGTCGTGTCGGCCTCGCCCAACCGCGTCGACACGTCGGGCAAGAAGGCGGCCCTGCGCCCGCACATCACCGTGCAGACCTCCGACCCGGTGCGCCTGGAGCCCGGGGCGCTGCTCGTCTCGCCCGCGCGCCTGTCCCAGCAGGCGACGGTCGTCTCGGTGTCCTCTGTGGACGTCGTGCTGGAGCTGTCCAAGGGGATGGGCCGCTCCACCAAGCAGCCCGCGCCCGGTTCGGTGCCCGAGGTCGGGGAGGTCGTCACGTACGGCCCGGTGAGCGACGCGTACCAGCCGCCCGGCCGCTTCCCGTCCCGCGAGGACACCCCGTGGACGCACGGCGGTCCGCCGCCGGACTACCAGCCCAACGACATCGACGCGGCGGAGGACTGGTCATGACCGTGATCGACGACATCCTGACCGACTTCGGGTCGGCCGCCGGGCGCGGGGTCGTCGTCGACTCCCCGCCGGGCGCCGGGAAGTCCACATTGGTCGTTCGCGCCGCCCGCACCATGGCCGAGGCGGGGGAGCGGCTCATGGTCGTGGCCCAGACCAACGAGCAGGTCGACGACCTCATCGACCGCCTCGCCGGCACCGCGCCCGGCATCGAGATCGGGCGGCTCTCCGCGTCCACGTACGTGCCGGCCCAGCGCGTGGTCAAGCACGGCTCGGTCACCGTCAGCGGCGCCGTCTCCGACGTGCAGACCAGCGCGGTCGTCATCGGCACGGCCGCGAAGTGGGCCACGGTCACCGAGGGCACCTGGGAGCGTGCGATCGTCGACGAGGCGTACCAGATGCGCTCCGACATGCTCCTGCGCGTGGCCGGCCGGTTCTCCCGCGGCCTGTTCGTCGGCGACCCGGGCCAGCTGGACCCGTTCTCCGTCGTGGCCGTCGAGCGCTGGGCCGGGCTGTCCTGGGACCCGATGCAGAGCGCGGTCGCCGTGCTCCTGCGGCACAATCCCGACCTGCCGCTGCACCGCCTGCCGGTCTCGTGGCGCCTGCCCCCGTCCGCGGCCTCGGTCGTCTCGGCGGCCTTCTACCCGTTCACGCCGTTCGAGGCCGGGACCCGGCCGGCCGACCGCAGCCTCGAGTTCTCGGTGCGGTCCATCGGCGGCGACCCCGGCATCGAGGCGTCGCTGGAGACCGCCCGCCGCACCGGCTGGGCGCTGCACGAGCTGCCGGCCCGGCACACCGTGCGCACCGACCGGGAGGCCGTCGCGGCCATCGCCGGCCTGGTGGTCGCCCTGCTGCGGCGGGGGCCGGTCGCGTACTCCGAGCACGCCCCGCAGGGCCGCCCGGTCACCGCGGACCGGGTCGCCGTCGGCGCCGCCCACCGCGACCAGGTGGCCGCGATCCGCCAGGCCCTCGCCGACACCGTCGCCGCCGACGTGACCGTCGACACCGCGAACCGGCTCCAGGGCCGCGAGTACGACGTGACGGTGATCCTGCACCCGCTGTCGGGCCGGCGCGACGCGAGCGCGTTCCACCTCGAGGCCGGCCGGCTGTGCGTGCTCGCCTCCCGGCACCGCCACGCGTGCATCGTCGTCGCCCGGGCCGGCATCGCCGAGCTGCTCGACACCCACCCCTCGGCCGAGCCCGTCCACCTCAACGTGCCGGTGCGCTTCCCCGACGGCTGGGAGGCCAACCAGGCGATGCTCGCGCACCTCTCCACAGTGGACGCCTGACGCCCGGCCCCGGACGTGCCGCGGCCCCCGCACCGGATCGGTGTCGGGGGCCGCGACTTGGGGAGAGGAGGTTACCGCTTGATTCGTTTCTTCACGCTCTTACCGGTGCTTCGCAACGCCCTCATCGCCCGCTGCTGCGGGGTCTGACGCGCCTTGCGGCGCCGTACGACCGCCACCACCGCCACGACGACGGTGGCGAGGCCGGCCGCGGCGGCGGTCACCAGCGGAACGGGACGGCGACGTGCCACGTCCTTGGTGTGCTCGGCCAGCTCGGCCGCGCTCTCCTTGGCCTTGGTCGACAGGTCGCCGGCGGTGGCGCCGAAGTCCTTGCGGGTCTCGGTCACGCTTCCGTTCGCATGTGTCACGCTCATCGCTGCCCCTTTCTCTCTTGCCTCCGGGATGCCCACATGCCCCGTGGGTCAATCACGATTCGGCCAACACGTCCCCGAAAACGGTGACGAATCGGTCAAATTCCGGCGAAGACCAGGGAGACGTGTACCGGCGCGTGATCGGACGTCGTCGCGGTGCCCACGACCAGCGGACCCGCGGTCAGGCCGCGCACGAGCACGTGGTCGATCTCCTCGATCGGGCGGTCGGCCGGGAAGGTGCGCACCGGCCGGCTCGGGGCGAACGCGTCGGCGTACCCGGCCCCGGTGAGCCGGCCGAACGGCGCGCTGCCGGGCGTGATGTTGAGGTCGCCGGCGATGACGGTGGGCCGGCCGGCGGCGAACCGGGTGGCGAAGGCCGCGATCTCGTCCGCCTGCCGCAGCGGCTCGGCGTCCGGCGGCGGCTGGATGTGCGTCGACACCACGGCGACCTCGCGCCCCTGCACCGTGACCACGACGCCGAGGGCCTGGGCGCCCGTCGGCGCGCCGTCCGCGGTCAGCGGCATCGACTTCACGGCCACGACGGGCAGGCGGGTCAGGATCGCGTCGCCCCACACCGCGTCGGCGGCGGGGCCGAACCAGTACCGCATCCCGAGCCGGCGCGCGAGCACCGCCAGGTCGTCGTGGCCGCCGTTGAGCAGCCACCCGCGGTCGACCTCGGAGAGCAGGACGACGTCGGGGCGGTTCGCGGCGATGGCCGCGGCCACCTCCGCCGGACGATAGGTCCCGTCCAGACCGAAACCCATGCGGATGTTGTACTCCGTGAGCGCGAAGCCCCGTCCGTCCCCGCCGGACCGGGCCGGGGGCGGCACCCAGAGCCCGGCGAGCGGCAGCAGGAGGCACGCGGCGATCGCCGCGGCCCCGGCGCGCCGCGGCAGCCGGACGGTCACCGGCCCGGCCGCGCGGAGCAGGAAGCCGGCGGGGACGAGCGCGACCGCGACCGGCACCCACCGGTTCGGGTACCCGATGTCGTAGGCGGCGTAGTACGCGATCGCCGCGACCGCGAACACCACCAGGCCGAGGGTCGCGGCGTACGCGGCCCGCGGCGCGGGACGCTCGCCGGCCAGCCGCAGCGCGAGCCCGAGGCCGGGCGCGCCGAGCAGCAGGGCGAGCCACAGCGGGCCCGGCGCGCCGAAGTCGAACGCGAAGCAGGCGGCCGATGCGACCACGAGCACGGCGGCGGCGACGCGCACGGGCCGGCACGAGGGCACGCGGGGCGCGAAGGCGACGGCGAGGAACGCGAGCACGGCCAGCCCGATGCCCAGCGGCGGCAGCAGGGCGGGCGGCGTCGAGGCGTACCCGTGCGCGCCGTAGGACGCGGCCACCGCGGCGACGGCGGGGGAGAGGGCGTACACCCCGGTCAGCAGCAGCACGGGACCCACCAGGAACCAGCCCCCGGTCGCGGGCCGGCCCTCGGGGCGACCGTAGAACAGGGCGGCCCCCGCGGCGAGCGTGAGCGGGACCGCGATCCACCAGGGCCGCCAGCTCGCGTCGACGGTGCCGAGCGCGGCGTGCTCGAGGGCCGCGGCGGCGAGGCCGGCCGGGACGCCGAGCGCGACGGACGCCCCGCCCTCGGCGGCGGCGGCCAGGAAGGCGAGGCCGGCGAGCAGGCCGGTCGAGGCGACGTAGAGCTGCGGCGGGCCGCCGTGGACGAAGATCAGCGCGAGGCGGGCCAGGACCAGGACCGCGCCGGCCACAAGGGCGAGGCGGCGGGGGCCGAGGCGGCGCGCCAGCGGTGCGGCCGCGACGCCGGCGACGAACCACGCGAACGCGAAGGCGCCCATGAGCTCGGCCGGGGTCGAGGCCGTCTGCCCGAAGATCGTGATGATCGACGGGAGCCACACCCGCAGGAGATCGACCAGGAGCAGGATCCCCGCGGCGGTCGCGACGTCAGTCTTCGCGGACCACGACCTGGACGGCGGCGTCATCGTCGAGACGATAGCCGACCCCGCGGACCGTGGCGATGATCCGGGCGGCGTCGCCCAGCTTGACCCGCAGCCGGCGGACGTGGACGTCGACGGTGCGCTCGGTGCCGACCATGTCGTAGCCCCAGACCTGGCGCAGCAGCTGCGCACGGCTGAACACGCGCCGCGGGTGCTCGCACAGGAAGAGGAAGAGGTCGTACTCGCGGCGGGTCAGCGCCACCGGGGCGCCGTCCTGCAGGACCAGGCGCGAGCCGGTGCACAGGTAGAGGGAGGGCGCGTCGGGCGTGGCCCGGCCGATGCGCTTGACCTTGGGGTCGTGCTCCGCGACGGCGACCGGCGCGGCGGGCTCGTCGGCCGGCTGCTCGACCAGGCGCAGGTTGCGCGCCGGGGCGGCGGACGGGCTCGACGGGGTGCGCGGCAGCGGCGCGGTGCGCTGGATCTGCTGGCCGGCCTGGCTGGCGGCCAGCGCCTCGAGGTCGCTCAGCAGGCGGGAGGCCTCCGGTGGGAGATCCTCGCCGTTGAGCGTGATGTGGACGGTGATGGTGACCACGGAGGGCGCGACGTCGGGCACACCCACGACCGAAACGGCCATTTCAATCCTCTCGAAAACCTTCTGAATGAACGCCGATATCAACCGGGGGTCACTCGACAAAGGCCGTCGAAATGGTGCTCGCGGCGGGTTGTCCACATCGGATCAAGCAGCACCTGATGGCACATGGGACCGACCTTACCAGCTACGTCACATGATGCGACAGCCGTGTTACGTGCCGCACAGAATAGATCGACACTAATTCGTCAGACGTTTTGGCGCGTATTCACCGGCAATTCACGACACCGGTACCCGGATAACTTTGCGTGAGTCCGAGGTTGCGGTCAATGGTTTCCCACAATATGGAAGATCGCCATGAGTTCGCGTATCACTACGCGCGCATGCTGTGGTGAGGGAACCCCTAAATCATATCGGCTAGGTAGAGTCAGGTCGTCCACCATATGAGATGGTGGCCCGGAGCTGTCCGGGGCCGACAATACTCGCACCCAGTTCCGTCACCCGGTGCCGCAGCTCCCGGTCGGATGTGACCACGACGACGGGCCGATGTGACACATTGTCGCGCACGAGCGCCACAATGTGGTCGTCGCCGGATTGCGGCGCCGCCTCGACCGCGACCCCCGCGATCGGCGTGACCCCGCGGGCCGCGCCCTCGACCACCAGCGTGATCTCGCCCGGCAGGGCGGCGCGGTCGCGGGCGGCGAGGGCGTCGCGCAGCCGGGCCGCCGCGCCCGCCCGGTCGCGCCACCAGCCGTCCGGCACGGAGCCCACAACGTTTGCACCGTCGACGACGATGAGCGGTTCCATGTGGCCAGTGTTACCCCGCGGCCCCGCGTTTTCCCCTCAGCCCGCGCCCGGGCGGGCCGATCTCTGGCCTCGGAGGGCGGTCGAGGCGGCCCTCACCACCCCGGTCACGGCGCTCGGCGGCACCGAGGCGCGGGCCCGGGCCGGCGTCGGCGGGACCCGGTTCGCGGCCGGCGAGGAGAGCCGGGTGGTGCTGCACCGCGCGGACACCTCCATGTACGAGGCCAAGCGCGGCGCGGCGGCGGTGCTGAACTAGCGCTGGGCCATCCGGTACACGGCCAGCTGGGAGGCCTGCGCGACCGTGCGGCCGGCCGCGTCCCAGACCTCGCACACCTGGTCGAGCTGGCCGTCGGTGACCATCCGGGCGTACTGGCGCACCCGCAGCGGCCCCGGCGCCGGGAGCCCGCGCACGTAGGCGGTCAGCTCCAGCGTCGGCGTCCACCCGCTGCCGCCGAGCGTGAACGTGGCCGGCGGGAACGCGTCGACCGCGTACAGCAGCGAGAAGGCGTCGAACGGGGTGCCGTCGTCGAAGCTGAGCCAGCCCCGCAGGTCGCCCGGGGCGCTCAGGTCCACCCGCTGGTCGACCTGCTCCAGCATGGTGATGCGGATCCCGGCGCCCGGCGGCTCGACCGGGGTGCGGTTCAGGTCGTCGCGGGGTTTGACGGCGGCCGGCTCGGCCGCGGTGAACCGGGCCTCGCCGGCCGCGGCCAGGTCGCCGAGGGTGAACAGCGCCTCCACGCAGGCCCGGCCGCCCTGCGACAGCCGCACCCGGGCCTGGCGCACCGAGCGCCCGTCGCGCAGCGTCTCCACCGCGACCTCGGCCGGGCCGCACTCGGGCGGGGCGAGGTACACCGCGCTCGCGCTGAGCGGGTGCGGGTGCGCGGTGGTCGCGGCGGCCCGGGCGAGCACCGCCAGCAGGTATCCGCCGTTGGGCCGCCCACCGACGGTCCACTGTGGATCCAGCTCGGCCCGGCCGTCCACCACCGCGGTCGCCTCCGCGAATCCGGCCACCGGGGCCTCCTTCTGCTTTGATGAGCCTATGGCGCGTACGCGGCTCTACCGGGACGGTCGGCTGGAAGCCGAGGACTTCCCGCTCGACGATATCTCCGAGCACCTCAAGGACACCGCGGCGGTCGTGTGGCTCGATCTGGTCGACCCGGAGCAGGGCGACTACGACCTGGTCCAGGAGGAGTTCGGGCTGCACCAGCTGGCCATCGAGGACGCGTCCTCGCCGCACGAGCGGCCGAAGCTGCTGCACTATCCGGCACACATGTTCTTCAACGCGTACGCCATGCGGTTCCACGGCGGCGACGGCGACGGGACGGCGGAGGTCGACGAGGTGTCGGCGTTCCTCACCGACCGGGCGCTCATCACCGCCCACGGCGCCGGCTTCGACATGGACGCGGTCGTCGAGCGCTGGGACGCCACCTCGGACCTGGCCGCGCAGGGCGTGCCGTGGCTCGCCCACGGGCTGCTCGACGTGATCGTCGACGGGCAGTTCGACGCGGTGCAGAAGCTCGACGACGAGCTCGAGGCGCTGGAGGACCGGCTGTTCGAGGAGAGCCCGCAGGCCATCCGCGACGTGCAGCAGCGCAGCTTCCGGCTGCGCAAGACGCTCGGCCGGATGCGCAAGGTCATCATGCCGATGCGCGAGCTGGTCGGCGGCCTGATGCACTCCCGCGAGCACCTCGTCGACGAGGAGATGGTGCCGTACTACCAGGACCTCTACGACCACGTCATGCGCGTGACGGAGTTCACCGAGAACCTGCGCGACTTCACCGCCACGATCCTGGAGTCCAACCTGGCGGTGCAGGGCAACCGGCAGAACACCGTCATGAAGAAGGTCACCAGCTGGGCCGCCATCATCGCGGTGCCGACGGCGGTTACTGGTTACTACGGGCAGAATGTGCCGTACCCGGGTTCCGACAAGCTGTCGGGGTTCATCACCTCGGCCCTGCTGATCGTGGTGCTGTCCGTGGTGCTGTACGTCACCTTCAAACGCAAGGACTGGCTATGAGTGAGCACTTCGACGTCGTCGTCCTGGGCGCCGGCCCCGGTGGCTACACCGCCGCCGTACGGTCCGCGCAGCTCGGCCTGCGCACCGCCATCGTCGAGGACAAGTACTGGGGCGGCGTCTGCCTCAACGTGGGCTGCATCCCGTCCAAGGCGCTGCTGCGCAACGCCGAGCTTGCGCACATCTTCACCCACGAGGCGAAGACGTTCGGCATCTCCGGCGACGTCACGTTCGACTACGGCGCGGCGTTCCAGCGCAGCCGCAAGGTGGCCGACGGCCGGGTCAAAGGCGTGCACTACCTGATGAAGAAGAACGAGATCCGGCAGTACCAGGCCAAGGGCTCCTTCATCGACGACCACACGCTGCAGGTCGGCGACGAGACCATAACCTTCGCGAACTGCATCGTCGCCACCGGCGCCACGACCCGGCTGCTGCCCGGCACGTCGCTGTCGGAGCGCGTGGTGACCTACGAGGAGCAGATCCTCACCGAGGAGCTGCCCGGCTCGATCATCATCGCGGGCGCGGGCGCCATCGGCGTCGAGTTCGCCTACGTCCTGCACAACTACGGCGTGAAGGTGACGATCGTCGAGTTCCTCGACCGGATGGTGCCGCTCGAGGACGCCGAGGTGTCCGCCGAGCTGCTCAAGCGGTACAAGAGACTCGGCATTTCGGTTCTGACCTCGACCCGGGTCGACTCCGTGGAGGAGGAGACCGGTGGGGGCGTCAAGGTGACGGTCTCGTCCGGCGGTAAGAGCCAGGTGCTCGAGGCGGACAAGCTGCTGCAGGCGATCGGCTTCGTGCCCCGGGTCGAGGGCTTCGGCCTGGAGAAGACCGGCGTTGCGCTCACCGAGCGCGGCGCGATCGCCGTCGACGGGCGGCTGCGGACCAATGTGCCGCACATCTACGCGATCGGCGACGTCACCGCGAAGCTCATGCTCGCGCACGCGGCCGAGTCGATGGGCATCGTCGCCGCCGAGACGATCGCCGGGGCCGAGACCATGGAGCTCGACTACGTCATGATCCCCCGGGCGACGTACTGCCAGCCGCAGATCGCCAGCTTCGGCTGGACCGAGGAGCAGGCCCGCGAGAAGGGCTTCGACGTCAAGGTGGCCAAGTTCCCGTACACGGCCAACGGCAAGGCGCACGGGCTCGGCGACGCGACCGGCTTCGTGAAGATCATCAGCGACGCGAAGTACGGCGAGCTGCTCGGCGCCCACCTGATCGGCCCCGAGGTCACCGAGCTGCTGCCCGAGCTGACCCTGGCCCAGCAGTGGGACCTCACCGTCCACGAGGTGGCGCGCAACGTACACGCCCACCCGACGCTGGGCGAGGCGGTCAAGGAGGCCGTGCACGGGCTCGCCGGACACATGATCAACATGTAGGTGCGCCGGGCTCGCACCCGCCGGTCCAGCCTGCGGGATCGGCGGGTGGCGGACCCCGCTCGCCGATCCTCCTCGGTACGCTTTTCGTCATGCGCCAGGAGTGGCACCACTTCACGTACCCCGGCCCGGAGATCAGCCGCGTCGCCGTCCACGGCAACCAGGACGACGACGTCTTCGGCCTCGACCGCTGGCGGACCATGCCCCGGGCGCAGACGCCGCCGTGGCCGGACCAGGCCGCCGTCGACGAGGTCGCCAACCTGCTGTCGTCCGTCCCGCCGATCGTCGCGCCCTACGAGGTCGACCAGCTCCGCGAGCGCCTCGCCCTCGTCGCCGACGGCAAGGCCTTCATGCTCCAGGGCGGCGACTGCGCCGAGACCTTCGTCGACAACACCGAGGCCCACGTGCTGGGCAACGCCCGCACGCTGCTGCAGATGGCGGTCGTGCTGACCTACGGCGCCTCGCTGCCGGTCATCAAGATCGGCCGCGTCGCCGGCCAGTTCACCAAGCCCCGCTCCGCCGCGCTCGACTCGCTGGGCCTGCCGGCCTACCGCGGCGACATGATCAACTCGCTGGACCAGGACCCGGACGCGCGCATCGCCGACCCCCAGCGCATGGTCCGGGCCTACGCCAACTCGTCCAGCGCGATGAACATGCTGCGCGCGTACCTCGCCGGCGGCATGGCCGACCTGCACGCGGTACACGACTGGAACAAGGGCTTCGTGGTCACCTCGCCGGCGGGCCAGCGCTACGAGGCCATCGCCCGCGAGATCGACCGGGCCCTGCGCTTCATGCAGGCCTGCGGCGTCAACGACGACGAGGCCCTGCGCACGGTCACGCTGTACTGCTCCCACGAGGCCCTGGCCCTGGAGTACGAGCGGCCACTGGTGCGCATCGCGGGCGGCCGGCCGTACGGGCTCTCCGGGCACTTCCTGTGGATCGGCGAGCGCACCCGCCAGCTCGACGGCGCCCACGTGGACTTCATGTCCCGCCTGGCCAACCCGATCGGCGTCAAGCTCGGCCCGACCACCACGCCCGAGCAGGCCATCGAGCTGTTCGAGCGGCTCAACCCGCAGAACATCCCGGGCCGGCTCACGTTCGTGGCCCGCATGGGCAGCACCAAGGTCCGCGACGCCCTCCCGCCGATCGTCGAGAAGGTCACCGCGGCCGGCTGCCGCGTCGTCTGGCAGTGCGACCCGATGCACGGCAACACGCACGAGTCGTCGAACGGGTACAAGACCCGGCACTTCGACCGGATCGTCGACGAGGTCCTCGGCTACTTCGAGGTCCACCGCGAGCTCGGCACCCACCCGGGCGGCCTGCACGTGGAGCTGACCGGCGAGGACGTCACCGAGTGCCTGGGCGGCGCCCAGGCCATCGTCGACGAGGACCTGCCCGACCGCTACGAGACCGCCTGCGACCCGCGGCTCAACACCCAGCAGTCGCTGGAGCTGGCCTTCCTGGTGGCGGAGATGCTGCGTGGCTGACATCGTGGTCACCCGGCCGTCGCTGGGGACGGCCTTCCTGGTGGCTGACGTCGTGGTCGACTTCCGCTCCTCCGGCACGCTCACCCGGCCGTCGCTGGTGTCGGCTTCCCTGGTGGGGGCGATGCTGCGTGGCTGACGTGGTGGTCGACTTCCGCTCCTCCGGCACGCTCACCCGGCCGTCGCTGGTGTCGGCTTCCCTGGTGGGGGCGATGCTGCGTGGCTGATGTGGTGGTCGACTTCCGCTCCTCCGGCACGCTCACCCGGCCGTCGCTGGTGTCGGCTTCCCTGGTCGGGGCGATGCTGCGTGGCTGACGTGGTGGTCGACTTCCGCTCCGACACGCTCACCCGGCCGTCGCCCGCCATGCGCGAGGCGATGGCGGCGGCCGAGGTCGGCGACGACGTGTTCGACGAGGACCCGACCCTGCACGAGCTGCAGGAGCACGTGGCCGGCCTCTTCGGCCACGAGGCGGCCCTGTTCGCCCCGAGCGGCACCATGGCCAACCAGATCGCCCTGCAGCTGGCCGTCCCGCGCGGCGAGGAACTGCTGTGCGACGCCGCCGCCCACGTGGTGACCGACGAGATCGGCGCCGCCGCGGCCCTGGGCGGCGTGTCGACCCGCACCTGGCCGTCCGCGGCCGCCGACCTCGACCCCGCGACCGTCGCGGACATGATCCGCCCGGACGGCTTCGTGGCCGTCCCGACCCGCGCGATCGCCGTCGAGCAGACCCACAACCGCCTGGGCGGCGCCGTGATCCCGCTCGCGACGCTGCAGAGCCTGCGCACGATCGCCGACGAGGCGGGCGTGCACCTGCACTGCGACGGCGCGCGGATCTGGCACGCGCACGTGGCCGACGGGGTGGCCCTGTCCGACTACGGCCGCCTCTTCGACTCGCTCTCGGTCTGCCTGTCGAAGGGCCTGGGCGCCCCGGTCGGCTCGCTCATCGTGGGCTCGGCCGCGAACATCGCCGCGGCGCGCAAGCTCCGCAAGCGCCTCGGCGGCGGGATGCGCCAGGCGGGCATCCTGGCCGCCGCGGGCCTCTACGCGCTGCGCCACAACATTCCGCGCCTGGCCGAGGACCACGCCCGGGCGCACCGCCTGGCCGAGGCCCTGGCCCCGCACGGCGTGGTGGACCCGGCGCGCATTCGCACCAACATCGTGCCGCTCGACCTGACCGGCGCGGCCGTGGACGGCCCGGCCTTCGCGGCGGCGGCGCGCGAGCAGGGCATCCTGGTGTCGGTGCTGGGGCGGAGGTTGGTGCGCCTGGTGACCCACCTGGACCAGACCGAGGACGGCATCGACCACGCCGTGAAGGTGCTGCCGACCTTGCTGTAGTGGCGCGCTTTCCGATGTGTCGGGCACTCCGCTTCAGTCCCCGACATATCGGTCCGCCCCGCTTCGTGTTGCGGTGTCTTCAACGCCCTTGCTTCAGGCCGCCCTGCTTCAGACCCGACCTATTACGGCGCACTGCTTCGAGCCCGACCTGTCACGGCGCCCTGTTTCAGGCCCGACCTATCGCGGCGCTCTGCTTCAAGCCCGACCTGTCACGGCGCCCTGTTGCAGGCCCGACCTATTACGGCGCACTGCTTCGAGCCCGACCTGTCACGGCGCCCTGTTGCAGGCCCGACCTATTACGGCGGACTGCTTCAAGCCCGACCTGTCACGGCGCCCTATTGCAGGCCCGACCTATCGCGGCGGTCTGCCTCGAGCCCGACTCGCCCGGTGTTCGGCCTCCGCACGATATGTCGGGCGCTCCGCGCCGCGACATATCGGATTTATCGGTTATGCCGGGTTCCGCGGGTTCAACAGCAGGGCGACCAGCGCGGTCGCGCAGGTCAGCAGGCCCGCGCAGAGCATGGCGCCGTCCGCGTGCAGCAGGACCACCAGTGGCGACGCGGCCGCGGTGCCCAGGCCGATCGCCGTCTGGATCACCGCGCCCGACGCCGCGAACGCCCGGCCGTGCTGCGCCGGCGGGGTGCGGGTGCTGATCAGCGCGTTCTGGGCCACGTTCACGACGCCGTTGCCGATGCCGCCCGCCGTCGATGCGACGTACGCGAGCAGCAGGCTCGGGGCGAGGCCGATGCCCGCGATGCCGGCCCCGATGAGCAGGTTGCCCAGCGCCAGCAGGGTCGCGCTGGAGAGCCGGACCCGGGGCACGATCTGGGCCCCGATCAGCGCGCCGAGCCCCCAGAGCGTGAGGTACAGGCCGTAGCCGGAGTCGCTCGCGCCCAGCTGGCCGACGAAGCGGAACGGCGCCGCCACGTTGTCGATCACGCCGCTGCTGATCGCGATCGCGCTGCCCAGCAGGGCGGTGCGCAGGAGGCGGTCGCCGAAGATCAGGCGCATCCCGCCGGCGGCCCGCTTGCCGTCCGGGGGTGCGGCGGCCGGATGGCGGCGGGCCCGTACGGCCGAGCAGGCGAGGGTCAGCACCGCAAAAGTGGCCGCGTCGACCAGGATCGCCGTCCCCGGTCCGAAGGCGCCCGTGAGCAGGCCGCCCGCGGCCGGGCCGGCGATCCAGCCGAGCCCGGTGCCGGTGGCGAGCCGGGAGTACCCGCTCTGCGCGTCCCCCTCGCCGGTGATCGCCGGCACCAGGGCCGAGGTCGCGGGCCGCACGAACGCCGAGAGCGCGGTGACCCCGGCGAAGAGCGCGATCGTGGGCAGCAGTGCGGTCGCGTACGCCAGCGGCACACACAACACCGCCTGCCCGGCCAGCGCGACGAGCAGCACCGCCCGCGTCTCGAAGCGATCCACGATGCGCCCGGTGAGCGGGGCCAGTACCACGAACGGGATGAGCTCGGCCGCCAGCAGCCCCGCCACCCAGCCGCTGCCGTGTGGCTGGAGGCGTAGCAGCAGCGCCACGAGCGCGGCCGAGTCGCCGGCCGTGGACAGCGCCAGCCCGGCCGCGAGCAGGTTGAGGTCGCGCCGCACCACCCGATCGCTCACGGCTCAGCCCCCCGTCCCCGCCGCATCGGAGGTCACGATAACGGCCCGGCCCTCGCCGCGCCCCGGCCGAAACCCGCCGCGACACCCGACTCGTCCCGGCGGGGGCGTTAGCGACGAGCGTGCACCGAGGGTCAAAAGACGATAAGAACGCCGCATAACCGAAATGTCGGATATGTCGCGGCGCGAAGCGCCCGACATATCCGCTCAACTCCGCGCAACGGCCTCAGGCGCTCGGAGTGCAGGCCCGCAGGAGTGCGATGTCCGCCGCGTGGTCGGCGTGGTCGTCGCCGCTCGGGGTTTCCACGATCAGCGGTACGCCGCGCGCCGCCGGATGGTTCAGCAGCTCGCCGAACGCGGTCGCGCCGATCAGCCCCTTGCCCAGCGACTCGTGGCGGTCCCGCAGCGACCCGCAGGCGTCCTTGGAGTCGTTGGCGTGGATGAGCCGGAGCCGGTTCGGGCCCGCCGCGGACACGAGCGCGTCAATCGTCGCCGTCATGCCACCGGGCGTGGCCAGATCGTGCCCGGCCGCCCACGCGTGGCAGGTGTCGAGGCAGACGCCCAGGTGCGGGTGGCGGTCGACCGCGGCCAGGTACTCGGCGAGGTGCTCGACCCGCGACGCGAGGGAGCGCCCGCCCCCGGCGCTGGGCTCTACGAGCAGCGGCGGCCAGCCCTCGCGTTCGGCTCGCTCCAGAAGCGGAAGAAGCACCTGTCGTACCGTCGCAAAGGCCTTCTCCGCATGCCCGGCGTCGACCGCCGAGCCCGCGTGGAAGACGACGCCGCGCGCGCCGATCGCGTGCCCGCGGCGCAGGGCGTGCTCCAGGGTCGCGACCGAGCGCTCCACTGTCGCCTCGGTCGGCGAGCCGAGGTTCACCAGCAGGGCCGCGTGCACGTACGCGGTCACGCCGTGGTCGGCGCAGCACTTGAGGAACGCGTCGTCCTGCTTCGGGTCGCCGGCGGCCAGGGCCCAGCCACGGGGGTTGGAGACGTACACCTGGACCGCCGTCGCCGCCGTGCGCTCGACGTAGCGCAGCGCCCCCTTGGCGAGGCCCCCGGCGGCGAGCGCGTGCCCGCCGACCGGGGCGAGGGCCGGACCGCCCGGCGGAAAGTCACCCATTAGAAGAACGCGAAGAGGGAGACGTGCTGCCCGGGCACGACCGGCGTGCCGGGGGCCGGGTTCTGCTGGCGTACGGTGCCGAAGCCCTGCGAGTCGACCACCAGGCCGAGCTGTTCGAGCTGCTGGCGGGCCTGGTCGAGGGGAATGTTGCGCACCTCGGGCATCGGGATCTGGGCCGGGCCCTTGGAGATCTGCAGGTCCATGACCATGCCGTCGGCCACGCTGTTGCCGTCGCCGATGCTCTGCGAGACGATCTGGCCCTTCGGCTTGTCGCTGTCGACCTCCTCGACCTTGCCCAGGGCGATCTTCACCTTGGCCAGGTCGGTCTTGGCCTGGTCGACCGTCTTGCCGACGACGAGCGGCACCTTGACCGGGTTCGGGCCCTTGCTGACGAACACGGTGATCGTCTGGCCGGGCTTGACCTGCGTGCCGATCTTCGGGTCGGTGTCGACGACGTAGCCCGCGGGCACGGCGTCGTCGAACTTCTCGGCCCGGTTGCCCACGATCTTCATCGCCTGCAGGTCGACCTGGGCGAGGTCCCACTCCTTGCCGGCGATGTCGGGCACCTTGTACACCTCGGGTCCGAGCGACAGCGTGAGCGTGATCGTGCCGCCGTCGAGGATGCGCCCGCCCGCGGCCGGGTCCTGGGAGATCACCTGGTCCTTGGGGACGACCGCGTCGAACTTCGGGTCGGCGAACTTGACCTTGAACCCGGCGGTGGAGGCCAGGTGCGCGGCCTGGTCGCCGGTCTTGGCGCGCAGGTCGGGCGTGTCGGTGTAGCGCCCGACGCCGAACCAGTACCCGCCGACCGCCACCAGCAGGCCGAACGCGAGCATGGCGGCGATCACCGCGAGGCGGGTGCGCGGGTTGGCGTTGATCTGCGCGATCAGCCCCGACAGGCCGCCGCCCGCGCCGCCGCGGTGGGCGACGTCGGGGCGGTGCCGGCGCGCGACCGCGGCCGCCGGGGGAGCGGAGGCGGGCAGCCGGGCCCACGACGGGCGGCGGCTGGCCTGGTAGGTCTGGGTCATCGGCTGCGGCACCGACTCGACCCGCGGCACCATGACCGTGGGCGGGGCGATCTGGCGCGTGCGGCCGGTGGGCGTGGTGCCGATGTCCTCGCGGACCGCCTGCACCTCGGCGAGCATCGCGCCGGCGTCGGTCGGGCGGCCGCCCGGGTCGCGGCGGGTCGCGCGGGCGACGAGGTCGTCGACGGCGGGGGGCAGGCCCGGCACGTACCGCGACGGGAACGGCACATCGCGATCCACGTGCTGCCAGGCCACCTCGACGGGCCGGTCGGCCTCGTACGGCACCCGCCCGGTGAGCATCTCGAAGAGCACGATGCCGGCCGAGTACACGTCGGTGCGCGGGTCGGCGTGACCGTCGGTGACGAGCTCGGGGGCGACGTAGGCGACGGTGGCCATGAGGTGCGAGCCGGTCTCGTCCGCGCTCGCCTCGACCGCTCGCGCGAGGCCGAAGTCGGCCACCTTGACCACGCCGTCGATGAGGTTGTGGGTGTCGCCCGGCGACTCGGCGACGAGCACGTTCTCGGGCTTCACGTCGCGGTGCACGAGCCCGGCGCGGTGCGCGGCGGCGATCGCGGCGAGCATCTGCTCCATGATCGCGAGGGCCTCGTGCGGCTGCAGGCGGCGCCGCTCGGCGAGCAGTTCGCGCAGGGTGTGGCCGCGGACGTACTCCATGATCAGATACGGCAGCCCGTGGTGCGTGCCCTGGTCGTACACGGCGACCACGTTCGGGTGGGTCAGTCGTGCGATCGTCTTGGCCTCGTCGGTGAACCGGTCCACGAACAGCGGGTCACGGGACTGCGCCGGGTGAATGATCTTCAACGCGACGGTGCGTTCGAGCCGCTCGTCGAGCGCCGTGTAGACCGTCGCCATGCCGCCTTTGGCGACACGCGAGCGAACGCGGTAGCGCCCGTCGACAAGCGCACCGAGCAGAGGATCGGCGACCGTGGTATCCATTGGCTGCGAGTGTACGGCTGGGGGACCCGAAAGCTCAGCGTCCTGCACGGTCCTCGGAGGATCGTCCCCATTTCGAGCGCTTTGTGGGGGACGGCGACGGCGACGAACTACTCACCGAGGGTGATGGACCGGTCGTCTCGCTGGGCGTGGCGCTCGGCGACGGCGTCGGGGTGCTCTCGGGATCCGTCGTCTGCTGAGTGGGTACATCTGCCGGGGCCGGAACCTCGGGCATCGCCAGCACGGCGGGGGGCGTCGTCCGGCGCACCTGGGGCCGGACCTGGGTCGGCTGCGGCGCCGGCGGGCGGATCAGGCTCGGCGCGGATCCGGTGCCCGGCGCGGGGGCGGCGGGCGCGGCGACCGGGGCCTCGTAGGGCTCGGTCTGCAGGGCGGCCAGGCTGCCGGCCACGGCGAGGTACGTGCCCGCGGCGCCGCCCCCGACCGGCAGCGCGACGCCGGTCGTGGCGGCCGCGCGGTTGCGGTTGGAGGCGCGCATGACGTGCTGCCCGCGGTGGTGGCGCGGCCCGTACTCGGCCGTCTCCGCCATCCGCAGGCGCACCGCGCGGCGGCGGTTCGCGTGCCGGTACATGTCGTAGCACGCGGAGCGCCAGGCACCGGCGACCTCTCGGTGGACCTTGAGCAAGAGCCGCACTGCCCGTTCCTTCCCCGTCGCGTTGCGCGGTTTAACCTGCTTCTGTGAGCGAAGAACCTGCCGGCCCCGCCGAGTGGCTGACCATGCCCGACGTCGCCGAGCGCCTCGGCATCCCGGTGAACCGGGTACACCAGCTCGTCCGGGACAACATCCTGATCGCGGTGCGCGAGAAGGGCGTGCTGCGCGTCCCCGCGGACTTCATCCTGGACGGCGAGGTGGTCAAGCACCTTCCCGGCGTGCTGAGGTTGTTGTACGACGCTGGGTACAACGAGCCGGAGGCCCTCCGGTGGCTGTACACGCCCGACGAGTCGCTGCCGGGCACCCCGGCGGAGGCGCTGCGCGGCAACCGCGCGACCGAGATCAAGCGGCGCGCGCAGGCGCTGGGCTTCTGACGGTGCACTGGACCTATCTGCTGGTCCTGGCCGGCTGCCTGTTCGGCGCGCTGTGGCTGGAGCCGCTGCTGAAGGTCGGCGTCCTGCGGCAGGTGCGGCGGCTCGTGCTGACCGTCGCACCGGTCGCGGCCGTGTTCGTGGTCTGGGACCTGCTCGCCATCCACGCCGGGCACTGGACCTTCGACCCGCGCCAGATCACCGGGGTCATCCTTCCGGGTGGCCTGCCGCTCGAGGAGCTGCTCTTCTTCCTCGTCGTGCCGGTCTGCGCGATCCTCGGGTTCGAGGCGACCCGGCTGACGCTGCAGCGGTGGTCGCAGCGGTGACCTACACCACGGCCGCCGTTCTCGGCGTGGCGGCGGCATTGGTACTCGATGTGGCCGTGCTGCGCACAAGGGTCGTCCTCGGGCGTGTGTTCTGGTGCTCGTACCCGATCGTGATCGTCTTCCAGCTGCTGTCCAACGGCATCCTGACCGGCCGCGGGGTGGTGCTCTACAACCCGTCGGCGATCCTGGGGGTACGGCTGGCGTACGCGCCCGTCGAGGACCTGCTGTTCGGCTTCGCGCTCGTGCTCAGCACGCTGGCGCTGTGGGTCCGGTTCAGACCGCCCGCTGCGTCGCCGCCTGCGCCAGGCCCGTCAGAACCTCCCGGGCCTCGTCCGTGATCTCGGCGCCGGCCAGCGCGTCCAGCGCCGCCTCGGTCAGCTGCGCGATCCGCTCCTCGGTGCGCCGCAGCGCCCCGCTCGCCACGATCGTGTCGCGCAGCTCCTGGATGGTTTCGGGACCCAGCTTCGGGTCGCCGAGGTGCTCGTCGAACAGTGTCGTGCCCGTCTCCTCGATCGCGGCCGCGATCAGGTAGGTCCGCTTGCCCTCGCGCAGGTCGTCCCCGGCCGGCTTGCCGGTCACCGCGGGGTCGCCGAACACGCCGAGCACGTCGTCGCGCAGCTGGAAGGCCTCGCCGAGCGGCAGCCCGAACGCCGAGTACGCCTTGGCGAGCCGCCCCCCGTCGGCCAGCGCCGCGCCGAACACCAGCGGCTGTTCGATGGTGTACTTCGCGGACTTGAACCGCGCCACCAGGCTCGCCCGGTCGGTGGACGTGTCGCCGGTGGCCTGGGTCTGCACGTCGAGGTACTGCCCGATGGTCACCTCGGTCCGCATGTCGTCGAAGACCGGCCGCGCGCGGGCGAGCGTCACCGGGTCGACCCCGCTGGCGTGCAGCATCTCGTCGGACCAGACCAGGCACAGGTCGCCGAGCAGGATCGCCGCCGCGGTACCGAACCCGTCGCCGTCCCCCCGCCACCCGCCGGCCGCGTGCAGGGTGGCGAACCGCCGGTGCACGGCCGGCTCCCCGCGCCGCGTCTCGGACCCGTCCATCACGTCGTCGTGGATGAGCGCGCTCGCCTGTACCAGCTCCAGCGCCGCGACCGCCGCCAGGATCTCGTCCCGGTCCGCGCCGCCGGCCCCGCGGTACCCCCAGTAGGCAAAGGCCGGCCGCAGCCGCTTGCCACCCCCGAGCACCAGCGCCTCGATGGCGTCCGCGACGGGCGCGAGAGCCTCGGCCTCGATCTCGGTCAGCCGGTCGCGCCGCCGTCGCAGGAACGCGGCGAGGGCCGCGCGGACCCGCTCACGAAGCCCGGCCCGGTCGAGAAAGGGGTGCGTCACGGCAAAGACGCTAGTCCGAAACCAGCCGCCTCGCCGAGCGGGTGTCGCCCCCGTCCCGGCCGGTCCAGCGCACAGACTCGTACATTTCCTCCAATTCCCGATACCGCCGCGCCCGCCGAAGCCCGGAGAGGATCACCTCGAGCTCCCGAGCCACCCTCACCGATCCGCACCCGACCCCGGCCCCGAGCCCGAGCCGCGCCGCCGCACAGCCCTCTTCGAGCTCGCCGGCCGCGGTGAGCGCACGGGCCCGCCCGAGGTGCAGAAGCCCCAGCGCGCGCAACCGCACCGGCCCGCCCCCGCTGGTCCACACCGCCCTTCCGCTGATCGGTGTCCGCCTTGCACTGGCCCATGCCGGTCTTCCGCTGGTCTGTAGCGGTTCTGTGCTGGTCCCGGCGGGCCTTGCGCCGGTCGGTGGCCGCTCTGTGCTGGTCCAGGCCGGCGCGCCGTCGTTGGCCGTAGCCCGGCCGGGTGAGGCGGACGGCCGGAGCGCGCCCTCGAACAGCCGCAGCGCAAGCCGGTGCCGCCCGAGCACCGCCTGACAGCGCCCGGCGGCGGCCGCGAGGTGGACGTCATCGAGCCAGTACAGCCACGGGGGGTCATGCTCGTCCGACCGCCGCCCGTGCGCCTTCCCGGCCGCGGCGAGCGCGGCATCGCACCGGCCCCGTTCCCCACCGGCCGCCGCAGCCGCCGCCTCACGCAGCCACAGGACTGCGAGTGTCCCGGAGTCGGCGGGCTCAGCGATCCGCCGCGCCGCCCGGGCCAGCCGCAACGCCCCGGCGCCGTCCCCGTCCTCGGCCCGCAGCTGCGCCAGGCACCCGAGCAGATGCCCGGCCAGCCCCCGCTGCCCACCACGCACCGCGGCCCGCACCCCGTCCCGAACGAGCCCGGCCACCGCCCGCCCGCCGCCGTCCGCCCCGGCATCGACCCCGGCCCACACGGCGAGCTGCGCGAGCTCCGCGACCAGCGCAAACTCGGCCCGCCCACCACCGCCGGCGACCCGCCGAGCCGCGGCCGCGTACGCGTCCCGCACAACCCGCACGACCTCGGGCCCCGACAGGAGATCGTCCATCCGCCGCAGCTCCGCGACCCGCCCGGCGTCGACTTCCGGCCCGCCCCACTCCGGCCCTTCCCGACCTTCCCGCTCGCCTCCGCCGCCCGCCCGCTCGCGCTTGTCCGCACCGTCCGCCGGCTCGCGCCGTCCCGGTCCGCCGCTGCCGGCTCCGTCGTCCACCGGCTGGCGTCCGCGTGTGCCGGCCACCGATCCGTGCCGCCGAGGCCCGGCGCCCCCCGCGGCGCCGTCCACCGCTTCGTACCGGTCCGCGGCCGCATCGCGGGGACGGGCCGGGATCGGGCCGCGGCGGGTGCGGGCCGCCGCGCGTTCGAGGTCGTCGAGGGGCGTTTGGAGTACGAACGCCAGCCACGCCAGCCACGGCGGTCCCGGCACGCGCTCGCCCCGCTCCCAGCGCGACACCTCGTGCCGTGTGATCGTGGGCACGTCCGCGGCCGCGCACAGCATCTCGGCCAGCCGCAGCTGGGAACGTCCGCGCGCCAGGCGCAGGCGGGTGAGCAGGGCGCCGAACGTCTCGTCGTCGCCCGGGACGGGGTCGGGTCGAACAGGCATGATCCACCTCCCGGGAACGCCGCCCCGGGCGGCCGCCACCGTGGCGGAACCCACCCGAAGCAAAGTCCACCTCCTTATACCCCAGGGGTACGACAGGTTCCTGCACGTGAAACGGAGTCCTCATCCACCGGCCCGGGGCACTACAGTCATGGGCGTGGCTCTCGGACTTCCCTCTGTCATGGCCGGTGGACCCGCCGCGATCGGTGACCTGATCGCGCGGCAGGCCCCCACGTTCTCGTTCGAGTTCTCCCCGCCCAAGACGCCCGAGGGTGAGCGGCAGCTGTGGCAGGCGATCCGTGAGCTCGAGTCGCTCCAGCCGTCGTTCGTGTCGATCACGTACGGTGCGGGCGGCTCCACCCGCGACACCACCGTCGCCGTGACCGAGCGCGTCGCCGCCGAGACGACGCTGCTGCCCATGGCGCACCTGACCGCCGTGAACCACTCCATCGCGGAGCTGCGCAACGTCATCGGCCAGCTCGCCGGGGCCGGCATCCGCAACTTCCTGCTCGTGCGCGGCGACCCGCCCGGCGACCCGATGGGGGAGTGGGTCCGCCACCCCGATGGCGTGCTCTACGCCGAGGACCTGGTCCGCCTCGTCCACGAGGCCGGGGACTTCAGCATCGGCGTGGCCGCGTTCCCGTACAAGCACCCGCGCTCCGCCGACGTCGAGGCCGACACCGCCAACTTCGTGCGCAAGTGCCGCGCCGGCGCCGACTTCGCCATCACCCAGATGTTCTTCGACGTCGACGACTACCTGCGCCTGCGCGACCGGGTCGCCGCGGCCGGCTGTAGCACCCCGATCGTGGCCGGGATCATGCCCGTCACCAAGATGGGCACGATCGCCCGCTCCCAGCAGCTGACCGGCGCCCCGTTCCCGCCGGCGCTCGCGGCGCGCTTCGAGCGCGTGGCCGAAGACCCGGAGGCCGTGCGCCGCCTCGGCATCGACCACTGCACCCAGATGAGCCAGCGCCTGCTGGACGAGGGCGTGCCGGGCATCCACTTCATCACCTTCAACCGCTCCACCGCGACCCGCGAGGTCTGGCAGCAGCTCGGCGTCGGTGCCCGGGTCTGAGATCCCCGGCT
The DNA here is from genome assembly GCF_049995355.1 of Dactylosporangium sp. McL0621. Classification (NCBI taxonomy): domain Bacteria; kingdom Bacillati; phylum Actinomycetota; class Actinomycetes; order Micromonosporales; family Micromonosporaceae; genus Dactylosporangium; species Dactylosporangium sp. McL0621. The sequence continues at coordinate 10,838,273 of NZ_CP188259.1, read as the reverse complement.
GGGACGGGTACTGCACACGCTGGTCCGCGGCCCACGGCGGCTACGACCCGCGGACGGCGCCGGCCCTGGTCCGGGGCTGGCTCCGCCTCGGCCACGCACTGGGAGTCATCCTGGTGCGTGCGGGCGTCCGCAGCCCCAACGCCGTGACGACCCTCGGCCTGCTGCTTTCCGCGGGTGTACCGGTGGCCGCCGCCCTGGTTCCCGCAGGCGCCTTCTGGGCGGCGGTCCTGGTCCTGTGCTCCGCGTTCGCCGACACCATCGACGGCGTGCTGGCCGTGCTGGCGAACCGCGCGAGCCGCCTGGGGCAGGTGTACGACTCCGCCGCCGACCGCCTCTCGGAAGCGGCCTGGCTCCTGGCCTTCGCCCTGCTGGGCGCCCCGCTGTGGCTGACCGTGCTGGCGGGCGGCGTGATGTGGCTGCACGAGTACGTCCGGGCGCGCGCCTCGGTCGCCGGCATGACGGACATCGGCACCGTGACCATCGCCGAGCGCCCGACGAGAATCCTGCTGACCGTCTTCGGCCTGCTGGCGACCCTGCTGGACTCCCGTGCCGCGACGGTGACGTTGGCCGCGACGCTGGTGGTCGCGCTGGTGGGCTTCGTGCAACTCCTGCGTGCGGTCAATCGAGCCCTGCGCTGAGCTCTGGAAGCGATAAGTCGGGCGCTCCGCGCCGCGACTTATCGGATTTATCTCCTGTCGGGGTATAAATCCGATTCCGGAGGAATCGGATCGCGGTTCAAGCTGAGCGCGATTCCTCCGCCGGCCCCGTCGAGGACGGCAGTGAACAGCGGAAACGATAAGTCGGGCGCTTCGCGCCGCGACTTATCGGACTTATCTCCTGGCCGGGTATAAATCCGATTCCGAGGGAATCGGATCGCGACCAGTCAACGCGACCAGTCAACGGCCGGTCAACGCGGCCGGTCAACGCGGCCGGTCAACGCGGCCGGGTCAACGGACTGGTGAATGCGGCCGGGTCAACGGACTGGTGAATGCGGCCGGGGTCAACGGGGTTGGTCAATGCGTTCAGTTAACGCAGTCGGCCAGCGCGGCCGGTCAACGCGACCAGTCAACGCGGGCAAGCCGGCGAGAGGAGGCGAGAACTACCGGGAGCCACCGATCAGGTCCGCGACGATCTTGGCTGACAGCATCACCAGAGGCAGCCCACCGCCGGGGTGGACCGAGCCGCCCACCAGGAACAGGCCCCGCACCGGCGCCCGGTTCGGCGGCCGTAGCAGCCCGCCCAGCCCGTGGCTCGCCGTGCCGTAGATCGCGCCCCCCGGCGAGCGCGTCGACCGCTCCAGGTCCGCCGGCGTGAGTACGTCGCGGAACAGGAGGCGGGCGCGTACGTCGTGGCCGCGCGCCGCCAGCACGTCGAGAACGCGCTCCGCGTAGGCGTCCGCCTCGGCGGGCCAGTCGACGGGGCCTTGCGGGGCCGCGTTCACGAGTACGAACCAGCCCTCGTGGCCGTCCGGGCGCACGAGCGGGTCGTCCGCCGCGGTGACGAAGACCGTCGGGTCCTCGACGGGGCGGGGCGGCGTACCGAAGACGGCGTCGAACTCGGCGTCGTAGTCGCGCGGGAAGAAGACCGTGTGGTGGGCCAGGCCCGGGGTGCGCCCGCGCAGGCCCAGCAGCATGACGAAGCCGCCCAGGCTGCGGGCCTCCAGGCGGTGGGCCAGGCGGCGACGGGGGAGCAGGTCGCGGTACACGTGCAGCGCATCGGCGTTCGCCACCACGACGTCGGCCGGGATCGTGGTGCCGTCGGCCAGCACCACGCCGGACGCGCGGGAGCCAGTGACCGTGATCGAGCGCACCGGGGCCCCGGTGACCACGCGCACGCCCAACGACTCGCCGCGGGCCAGCAGCGCGTCGGCCAGGGTGCCGAGGCCGCCGCGGAGGTACCAGCCGCCGAACTCCAGCTCGGCGAACGGGATCGCCAGCAGCGCGGCCGGGGCTCGGCGCGGGTCGGCGCCGGTGTACGTCGCGTAGCGGTCCAGCAGCATCCGCAGGCGCGGGTCGCGCAGGTGCGTGCGCCCGAGCCCGCGCAGGGTGCGGCCCGGGGCGATTGCGGCCAGGTCCCGCAGCCGCCAGGCCAGGCCGGCCATGCGCACTGGGTTGTCCACGGGCGCGGTCAGCACGTGCCGCCACGACGTCGCCCAGACCCGCCCGGCGCGCCGCCACAGCCGGCGCCAGTCCGCGGCCGCCTCCGCGCCGAAAGTCTCCGCGATCCGATCTGCGAACGCGTCGCCGGCCGCGGAGTCCAGGGTGGAGCCGTCCGGGAAGTGGTGCCGGACGATCGGGTCGAGCGGCACGAGGTCCAGGCCGCCGCCGCCCGTCGCCGCGAACAGCTCGGCCGCGACCTGGGGCAGGGTGAACAGGCTCGGGCCGGTGTCGAAGCGGAACGTGCCCGCCGCGGTCTCCCGCACGTGCCGCCCGAGCTTGCCGCCGACCGTGCCGGCCTGCTCGAACACCTGCACCCGATGCCCGGCCGCGGCCAGGCGCGCGGCGACCGCGAGCCCGCCGACGCCGGCGCCGACGACAACTACGGAAGCCACGTCGGGCGCCCTTTCCACGTCGTGCGCCGGCGGTACGCGAACGAGCGCACCACCAGCCACGCGAACAACAGCACCGAGACCGGGTGGGCGAGCGCGTCGGGCAGCGCACGGCCACCCGTCGCCCGGGCGCTCACCACGCGCCCGGCCACGCCGAGCGCGTACGCCAGGATCCCCCACCACTGTCCGAACAGGACGGCCGCGGGCGCCACGACGTAGAGCGCCAGCAGCAGCCCCAGCACCGCGGCCGCGCCCCCGGGCGAGCCGAAGGAGGCCCAGAGCGATTTCGAGTAGCCCTCGGCGAGTTCGCTCCAGGAGGTGTACATCCGGCAGCGCGCCAGCCCCGAGCCGTCCGCGAGCGCGATCCGCCCACCGGAGCGCTTCACCGCCCGCGCGAGCTCGATGTCCTCCAGCACCTTGTCCCGCACCGCCGCGTGGCCGCCCGCGCGCACGTACGCGTCGCGGCGCACGACGAGGAACTGCCCGCCGGCCGCGGCCAGCGACGGGCGGGGCGAGCGCTCCATCGCCCGCAGCGGCAGGAACGTCAGCCACGACCACTGCAGCAGCGGCTGGACCAGGCGCTCGCCGGCGCCGCCGGTCTCGATGCGCGGGTACGGGCTGAGCAGGTCCACATCGGACCGTCGCAGCAGGACGGTCGCGCGGTCGGCGGCGTCCGGCGCGAGCACCACGTCGGCGTCGACGAAGACGAGTACCGTCGCGTCGTCCGCCGCGTCGGCCAGCTGCTGGCACGCGTGCGGCTTGCCCAGCCAGCCCGGCGGCGGCGGCCGCCCGCTCAGCAGCGTGACCCGGTCGCCGCCCACGCGCCGTACCAGCTCGGCGGTGCCGTCGGTCGAGCCGTCGTCGAGCACCAGCAGGCGCACCGCGGGCGGCAGTTCGAGCAGCGCGCGCAGGCACGGCTCGACCCGGTCCGCCTCGTCGCGCAGCGGCAGCAGTACCGCGATCGAGTCCTTTGTGGAGCCGGCCGGGGACCCGGGCCGCCGCAGCAGGCGCGCGTTCACGAGGGTGTGCACCAGCAGCGCGAACAGGGCCGCGCAGGCGATCAGGAGCGCCACAGCCGCACCGCCAGCGGGATCGCGACGAGCCCCATGCCCGCGGCGCCCCAGGCCGCCGACGCGGGGAGGCCGAGGAAGACCGCATGGGCCAGGATGCTCGAGGTGTACGTCCAGAGGTACATCGCGTACATGGGCGCGTCGGCCCCGGGCCGCGCCGGGTCGGCCCCGATCGCGAGGCGCAGCAGGGCCATGAGCGCGACGGCCACGGCCAGCCAGCCGAGGTAGTTGGTGAGCGGGATGCCCGGCACGCCCGGGAGCGCGGCGGAGTCCGTGTGCCACAGCCAGTACCGCTGCGAAACCATCTGCGGGTCGAGGAACAGGTCCCAGGCCGCGAGCCCGGCCCCGGCCACGGCGATGCGGGCGCCCGTCCGGGCCACGAGCCGCCCCGCGGCCACCCACGCGGGCCACGCCATCCACGTCCACGCCAGCGGGATGACCAGCGGCACGCCGAGCAGCCGCGGGCCGAGCGCGCCGGTGTAGTCGTAGTCGCCGAACGGGTAGCCGGTCGCGCGCCCGGCCGCCTCGACGAGGAAGCCGCCGCCGGTCGTGACGAGCACCAGGGCGCCGGCGGTACGCGCGCCGCGGGTCGCCCCGGCGTGCCCGACCGACATCGCGTAGCCGAGACATACCGTGGCGACCACGAGCGCGGCCCGGGCGTGGCCCTCGGTCAGCGGGTAGGCGATCTCGGCCAGGACGAGGGCGGCGAGCAGCGCCCAGAGCGGTTTCACAGGGGCAGCCGGCGGCCCAGCACGGCGAAGGGGCGGTCGTCGCCCGGGAAGTTGAAGTGGCGCAGGACGTCGACGAAACCGAACCGGCGGTACAGCCGCCAGGCCCGCGAGGTCGCCTCGGGCGCCTCGGGCGTGGACAGCAGCACGGACTGGTGCGGGGCGCGGGTGAGCAGGTCGTGCAGCTGGCGCGCGCCGATGCCGTGGCCCTGGGCGGCCGGGCGGACGTGCAGCTCGACCAGCTCGAAGCAGTCGGTGAGCCAGAACTTGCGGGCGTCGCGGCGCAGCGCGTTGCGCACCTGGTCGTGCCACCACTGCCCGCCGGCGCCGCGGTAGCCGTACCCGAAGCCGAGCAGATGGTCGTCGTCGTCGAGCGTGGCGACCGCCTCGAACGACTCGCGGCGGGTGTGCCCGGCGACGTAGCCGCGGCGCGTCTGCAGCAGCTGCACGGAGTACCCCATCGCCTCCCCGTACACGGCGATGACGTCGTCGAGCCGCTCGAGCAGGTCCTCGCCGCGCCACCGCACGAGCCTCACTGGCCGTCCCTCCACCCGATCACCTCTCGGTCGCCGTCGATGCCGAGCACGCGGAACCGGGCGAACAACTCCTCCGCGTACCACCCCAGCTGCGCCGTGCGCGTCACGACCTCGGCGTGCTCGGGCCGACGGTACGCGAACCGCCCGACGTCCGCCGCGGAGCGCCAGACGCTCATCGTGCCCTGGAATCCTACGGGTGCCTCGCCGAACCCGAAGGCGCAGTGCAGCCCCTCCGCCCCCGCCAGGGCGGCGCCGACGGGCCCGATGGCGCGCCAGAACGCCCGCGCTCGCCGAGGGCTCAGCCGGGCCCGGGTCAGGACCGCGATCGGCCCGTCGTCCGGCCTGGTGCGTTCCGGGGTGAACGGGGACTTTCCGGACCACGTTCCGCGGCTGGCGATCGGCTCCAGTGTCAGGGTGCAGTGCGCGGTCGCGCCGCGCATCGGCGGTACCGTCGCCGCTTCTGCCACCACGAGAGCGGCCCAGCGGGTCAGGTCGGCCGAGCCCACCCCGAACTCGCTGTCCCGGCCGGTGCCGAGCAGCTTGGCGAACTCCGCCTCGCGCCGGACCCGCGCCCGGTCGAACGCCATGGACCAGAACATCGCCGGGATCGCGCGCCGGGGCACGCGCCACACGTGCAGCCGGACGGTCACGCCACTTCGGCGGTGGTACCGCTGGTGATGCGCACCAGCTCCGCGTAGGTGATCGGGAAGACCGCCTGGGGGATGCCGCCCGCGGCCCAGATCTCGCCGTACTGCCCGAGGTCCACGTCCACCAGCGTGCGCAACGGCTTCGGGTGGCCCAGCGGCGACACCCCGCCGATGACCTGCCCGGTGCTAGTGCGCACGAAGTCCGCGTCGGCCCGCTTGAGCTTGGCGATCCCGAGGAGCGCGGCGACCTTGGCCGTGTCGACCCGGTGCGCGCCGGAGGTGAGCACGAGCAGCGCCTCGCCGTCGGCGTTGAAGATGAGCGAGTTGGCGATCTGACCCACGTCGATACCGATCGCGGCGGCCGCGGCGGCGGCAGTGCTGACCGGCTCGGTGAGAACCTTGACGCGGCAGGGCCGGCCGGCGGCGTCCCGCGCCCCGGCCGCATCGAGGGCGTCCTGGATCGCCTGGACGTTGGGATGAGGCTGCATGCGTCTATCTTGCCTTGGCTTTCTGGGAGCCTTCTGGCTGCGTGGCCCGGTCCAGCTGCGACGACGTGTCCGGCTGTGGCGGCGCGTGTAGCCGGCGGCGACTTGTTTGGCTGCGCGGCCTGTTTCGGCTGCTCGGCATGTCCAGCGGCTGGCTTGTCCGGCGATGGCGGACATATCCGACTACAGCGAGATGTCCGGCGGTATGGCTTGTCCGACTACGGCGACATGTCCGGCTGTGCGGCCGGCTCGGCTGCGCGGCTTGTCCGGCTACAGCGACATGTTGGGTCGCGAGGCATGTTCGGCTGCGGCAACATGTCTGGCTGCAACGACATGCCTAGCTGCGGCGACATTTCCCGGCTGCGTGGACACGTCCGGGTGCGTGACATGTCCGGTTGGGCGGACGTGCCCGGCTGCAACGACATGCCTAGCTGCGACGACATTCCCGGCTGCGTGGACGTGTCCGGCTGGGGGACGTGTCCGGCTGGGCGATGTGCCCGGGTGTGCGACGTGCCCGGGTGTGCGACGTGCCCAGCTGCGCGACGTGCCCAGCTGCGCGACGTGCCCAGCTGCGCGATATGTCGGCCGCGTCGCGGCCGACGCAGCCGACATATCGGATTTATCCGTCGCCGGGGTATATGGCGGTTTCAGCGCTCGACTTTTTGTCGTACCCCCTCGCTATGGTGCGGATATGACGGTGGAGGCGCGACGGATGCGCGCCCAGCTGCTGTCCGGGCCACCCGCGGACGGCGTGCTGGGTGCGGTCGAGCGGGTGGTGGGGGTACAGGCCCAGTCCTGGCCCGCGGCCCGTCTCGCCGTCCGCGCCCGCACCCGGGGCGCGATCGCCGAGGACGTCGACGCGGCCCTGGCCCGCGGCGAGCTGGCCCGCACCTGGCTCATGCGCGGCACCCTGCACCTGGTCGCCGCGGCCGACCTGGGCTGGCTGACCGAGATGTTCGGCCCGCTCAACCGGGCCGCGGGTCAACGGCGCCGCGAGGAGCTCGGCGTCACGGACGCCGTCGCCGAGCGGGCGCTGGCCGAACTGCCCGGCATCCTGGCCGGCGCGGGCCCGATGGAGCGCGGCGAGCTGATCGCCCGGCTCGCGCACCGGGGAGTGCGCGTCGACCCGTCCGGGCAGGCCCCCGCGCACCTGGTGGCCTACGCCGCCTCCGCCGGCGTGGTCTGCCGCGGCCCCGACGTGAGCGGCCGGCCGACGGTGCTGCTCGCCGACGAGATCCGGGCCGCCCCCGCGGCGGGCGGCCCGCGCCAGTTCTCCGGCGACGCGGCCCTGGCCGAGCTGGCCCGGCGCTACCTGCTCGGCTACGGCCCGGCCGACGAGGCCGACCTCGCCGCCTGGTCGGGCCTGCCGCTGCCCACCGCCCGGCTCGCGCTCACGCTGTGCGCCGACTCCGCGAGCCTGGCCGCGGCCGTTCCGCCACCGCGATTGCTGGGCGCGTTCGACACATTGCTTCTGGGGTACCGCGACCGCGCCTTCATCCTGCCCCCCGAACACCTCCGCCGGGTCAACGCGGGCGGCGGCATGATCGCCCCGACGCTGCTGGTCGACGGGCAGGTCGCCGGCGTGTGGCGCCGCTCCGGACGGCGGGTCGTGCTGCGTCCGTTCGGCCCGTCCCGCCCGCCGGGCAGCGTCCGCGGTGCGCTGGAGGCCGACGTCCGTGGCGCGCTGGAGGCCGACGTCCGCGGCGCGCTGGGCGCGGACGTCCGTGGCGCGCTGGAGGCCGACGTCCGCGGCGCGCTGGACGCGGACGTCCGTGGCGCGCTGGGCGCGGACGTCCGCGGTGCGCTGGGCGCGGACGTCCGCGGTGCGCTGGGCGCGGACGTCCGCGGTGCGCTGGGCGCGGACGTCCGTGGCGCGCTGGACGCGGACGTCCGTGGCGCGCTGGAGGCCGACGTCCGCGGTGCTCTGGACGCGGACGTCCGCGGTGCGCTGGAGGCCGAGGTCGCAGACCTGGCCCGCTTCGTGGGTGAGCGACTCACGCCGGCCTGGGAGGACGCATGAGGACGCCCGGGCTCCGCCGTGATCACCCGAACGGATGTTCGAAAAACCTCGCCCAACCATTGCCACGCACCGGCCCTCCCGGTGTACGCTTAACCCATCGAACGAGTGTTCGAACTGCTTCGGGGAAGGCGATTCGCGGCGCCAATCCCGAGCGCGGTCCGCGACACCGCGGAGGCCGGATTTTCGCGGGTCCGGCCTCAGGCGGGGCCGCCGTTCGCCGCCCACGACCCCCGGGCGGCGGACGGCGACCCAGCCGGTCGGGTGTGGTGTGGGGAAGCTCCACGCCCGACCGGCACGCCGTCGCCGTCGCGGGCCTCTGCCCGACCTCGATCCTGCGGCCTGAGGTCCGCGGCTCGAGCTTCAGTTCGCCCTACATATCGCCAACTTGCAAACGCACATCGCCAGACGGTCGCGACTCCCCCCGCGGCGGCCCGGCACGCGCACCACGCGCACCCACAGGCGCAGGCCCGACCCTGCCGACGCACCACCGAGGGAGAGCACCGATGCCGACGAACCGTTCGTCCAGCTCGTCCAACATCAGTCGTTTCCCGGCCCCCGGGCCGAGCGGCGGTGCCTCCCGCCAGCAGCTCCCGATCCCCGCACACGCGCTTCCCCACCGCACCCCGCGCGAGCTGCTCACCATGGCCCGCCACGGCCTGGAAGAGGCCACCGAGATCCGCGCCGACGGCATGCGCTACGCGACCGCCCACCTGGCGGCCCTGCGCGCGGCCGCCGCGGTCCTGGCCGCCCGGGCCGTCCCCGCCGCCCCCGGCCGTCGCAGCCGCGTGACAAGCGTCTGGTCGCTGCTGGTCCTGGTCGCCCCGGAACTGAGCGAGTGGGCCGCCTTCTTCGCCTCGACCGCGAGCAAGCGCTCCGCCGCCGAGGCCGGCATCCCGCGCGTGGTCACCGCCCGCGAGGCCGACGACCTGATGCGCTCCGCGGAGCAGTTCATCGCGGTCGTCGAGGTCGCCCTCGGCTACTCGTACCAGCCGAGGCTCGAAGGCCTGGCCAGCTGACCCGCCGCCCAGCCACGCCCGTGCCTCCCACCACCAGCCAGTCGCGCTCGCCCTTCAGGGCCCCACCGCCCGCGGGGCGAGACAGCGAACCCCTGGCCGCCCCAGCCTCGCACTCGTCCTTAGCGGCCCCGGTCGCTCCTGGCTCGGGCTCGTTTTTAGCGGCCCCGCGCGCGCTTCTTGCTGACGACCCGGGCTCGGTCGCGCCTTTTGCCGCCGGTCCGGGCTCGTCCGTCGCGGCCTCGCCGGTCTCCCGGCGAGTCGCGGCCTCGGTCGCGCCTTTCGCTGCTGGTCCGGACTCGTCCGTCGCGGCCTCGCCGGTCTCCCGGCGAGATGCCGCGCCCTCGGCCGCTCCTGGCTCGAGCTCGTCCTTGGCGGCTCGGGGCGCACCTTTTGCCGACGGCCCGGATTCGTCCGTCCCGGTCTCGTCGTCCTCCCGGCGTGACGGTTCGCCCGTGGGTGCTCCTGGCCCGCGTTCGTCCCCAGGGGCTGGCACGCCTCTCGCCGCCGGTCCGGGCTCGTCCGTCGTCTCGCCTCCCTTTCGGCACGACGACGCTCCTGGCCCGGGCTCACCCCTCGCGGCCTCGCCGGTCTCCCGGCGAGATGCCGCGCCCTCGGCCGCCGCGGCCGTTCCCCCAGCCTCCGCTGCGGCCGCGGCCCCCACCCACCGGCCGCAACCGATCGCCCTCGCCGTGTTCGTGCCCGCCTCCCCACACGGGTCCACGGCAGGCAGCGCACCGCCGGCCACCGCCACCCGCCGGCCGCAACCGATCGCCCTCGCCGTGTTCGTGCCCGCATCCCCACACGGGCCCACGGCAGATGGCGCGGACGGCCGGCCGCCCACCGGGGCCGGTCCGGTCCCCGCCCTCGCGTTCGTCGCGCCGGCCCTCGCCGCCGAGCCCGAGGAGCGGTACGGGGTGCCGGGGCCCGATCCGGCCTGGCCGGGTTTTCTCACCGCGCCGCCGGGCGACGTCGCCGAGCTCTGAGTTCGGCGTTCCGTATTTGGGCGATTTGCCCGTATTTACGCAGATTTATCTTCCGGGGGTGCTCCGGGAGACCGGGTAGCACGACAGGTGGGGGAGCAAGGAGCCGTGGCTGGCACGTCGGCTTCGGTGGCCGCCGAGTTCGAGGACGGGACGTACGACGACGTACGCCCCGAGGACGACGACTGGTCCACGATCAGCGTCGTCGGCGGCCGTGCGACCCGGCGCCTCGACCGCTCGACCGCCGACGGCTCCGCCCGGGCGGCCGCGATCGACTCCGCCCGCGCCTTCGTGAGCGGACTGACCGGCCGCGGCCGGAGCGGGCCGGGACGACCGGCGGCGCTCTCCGCGATCGGCGCGGTGACGTCCGCCGGCCTGGCCCGGGTGCCGGCCGAGGAGCAGGAACGGGGAGCGGAGGCCGAGGACGCCGCGCGGAGTGCCGAGGGCCGGGCGGAGAAGGACGCGCCGCGGCTGGTCGACGTCAGCGATGGCCGGACACGGGGTGCCGCGCGGCGGGCAACGGCGGCCGATGGCGGCGCGGGGGTTCATGCGCGGGCGGCGGCGGCCGAGGGCGCGGCGGGAGTTCATGCGCGGGCAACGGCGGCGGCCGAGGGCGGCGCGGGGATTCATGCGCGGGCAACGGCGGCGGCCGAGGGCGGCGCGGGAGTTCATGCGCGGGCGGCGGCGGCCGAGAGTGGCGCGGGGGTTCATGCGCGGGCGGTGGAGGCCGAGAGCGGCGGGCGGCGGGCGGGCGACGAGGGCGTTGCGTGGAAGGGCGCGGGAAGTGCTGGGCGGCGGGCGGCCGGGCTGCAGGTCGTGCAGGCCGCGGGGCTGGGCGGCGTCGTGCGTACCGCGGGGGAGCGCGACGTCGAGGTCGTGGCCGCTACGCGGACGTTGCCGGTGCTTGCCGGGCTGCGGGAGCTGCTGCCCGGGGGTGGGCTGCGCCGCGGGGCGACCGTGGCGGTGCACACCTCGTCGGTGTTGCTCGCTCTGCTCGCGGCGGCGTCCGGGGCGGGGTCCTGGTGCGCGGTGGTCGGGCTGCCGGGGCTCAGTCCGGTTGCGGCGGCCGAGATGGGGATCGCGCTCGAGCGGCTGGCGCTGGTGCCGCATCCCGGGACCGAGTGGACCACCATCGTGGCCGCGCTGCTCGATGGGTTTGACATTGTCGTGGCGGCGCCGCCCGGGGCGATCGCGCCCGTTGTGGCCGGGCGGCTCGCGGCTCGGGCGCGGCAGCGGGGGAGTGTGCTCATGGCCGCCGGGTCTTGGGCGGGGGCCGATCTGACCCTTGCGCCGGTCGGTAAGGCGTGGAGTGGGCTCGGGGCCGGGCGGGGGCGCCTGCGCGGGCGGGAGATCACCATTCAGGCCCGGGGGCGAGGGGCGGCGGCCGCCCCGCGTGAGGTGACCCTGCGGCTGCCCGAGATCACCGGCGTCCTGCCCCCGGTGATCAAAGAAGCCGCAAGAAGCGGGGCCGCAAGCGAAGCCGCAAGAAGCGGGGCCGCAAGCGGAGCCGCAAGAAGCGGGGCCGCAAGCGGAGCCGCAAGAAGCGGGGCCGCAAGCGGGGCCGCAAGCGGAGCCGCAAGAAGCGGGGCCGCAAGCGGAGCCGCAAGCGGAGCCGCAAGAAGCGGGGCCGCAAGCGGAGCCGCAAGAAGCGGAGCCGCAAGAAGCGGAGCCGCAAGCGAAGTCGCAAGAAGCGCGGCCGCAAGAAGCGAAGCCGCAGGAAACAAGGCCGACCTGCGCAGGGTGGGGTGACCAAAGAGCGATGCGAACGATTGTGATCTGGTGCCCCGACTGGCCGATCGTGGCGGCCGAGATCGTGGACGGGTACCCCGCGCAGGAGCCCGTCGCCGTCCTGCACGCCAACCGTGTGCTCGTCGCCTCGCCCGCCGCGCGCGAGGAAGGCGTCCGCCGCGGGCTGCGCAAGCGCGAGGCGCAAGGGCGTTGCCCGCACCTGATCGTGCTCGAGCACGACCCCGGCCGCGACATGCTCGCGTTCGAACCGGTGCTCGCCGCCGTCGAGGCCATCGCCGCCGGGGTCGAGGCGCTGCGCCCGGGGGCCTGCGCGCTCGCCGCCCGGGGGCCCGCGCGGTACTACCGGGGCGAGGCGGACGCGGCCGAGCGCATCGTCGAGCACATCGCGCAGCAGTGCGGGGTCGAGGCCCAGGCCGGGATCGCCGAGGGTACCTTCGCGGCCGGCCTCGCCGCCCGGGCCGGCGTCCTCGTGCCCGACGGGGAGACCGCCGGCTTCCTGTCCGGGCTGAGCATCGCCGCGATCGGCCGGCCCAACCTCGTCGACCTGCTGCGCCGGCTCGGCATCCACACGCTCGGGGAGTTCGCCGCGCTGCCCGGGGCCGATGTGCTCGACCGGTTCGGGTTCGACGCGGCCCTCGCGCACCGGCTGGCCGGCGGGCGCGACGAGCGGCCCCTCGCCCCGCGCCGTATGCCGCCGGACCTGGACGTGAGCGAGACGTTCGACGAGCCGATCGAGCGCATCGACGCCGCCGCGTTCGCCGCCCGGGCCCTCGCCGAGCGGCTGCACGACCGGCTCGGCGCGCACGGGCTGGCCTGCACCCGCCTGGCGATCGAGGCGATGACGGAGACGGGCGAGGAGCTGGTCCGGACCTGGCGCCACGACGGCCTGCTGAGCGTCAACGCCGTCGCCGACCGCCTGCGCTGGCAGCTGGAGGGCTGGTTGCGCAATATTCCAAACCGAAGCGGCGATCAAAGCAACGGTAGGCGGCCAGGAGCCATCACCCGGCTGCGGCTCGTGCCCGAAGGCGTGGTCGAGCACCTGGGGCTGCAGCCCGGCCTGTGGGGCGAGGCCGGCGAGGAGCGCGACCGCGCCCACCGCGCCATGACCCGCGTACAAGGACTTCTCGGCCCGGACGCCGTGCTGACCGCGGTCCTCGACGGCGGACGGGCCGACCAGAGCCGCATCCGCCTCGTGGCCTGGGGCGACGAGCGGGCCGCGCGGGGTACCGAGGCGCCGTGGCCGGGGCGGATACCGGGCCCGAGCCCCGCGACGGTGTACCCCGAGCCGCTCCCGGCCGAGGTCGTGGACGAGAACGGCGAGGTGGTGGGCGTGAGCGGCCGCCTGGAGCTGACCGGGACCCCGAGGAGCCTCCGGCTGAACGGGGAGGAGAGCGGGATCAAGGCGTGGGCCGGCCCCTGGCCGGTCGACGAGCGCTGGTGGGACGAGGAGGAGGCCCAGCGGAAGGCGCGGTTCCAGATCCTGACCGAGGACGAGCGCGCCTACCTCGCGGTACTGCGGAACGGAGCCTGGTTCATGGAAGCGCTGTACGACTGATGGGCTTCAACAACCCCGACATCCCCTGGTCCGAGCTGGAACGCCGGATGAGCGGCAAGAGCTGGCTGCCCCCGGGCCCGGACTACCGCCCGGACGTCCTGTCGGCGGACCAGGGCGACGGCGGCGACTCGCCGGCGTGGTCGCGCAAGCGCGCGGAGTACACGGCGCCGGACATCACCAGGACGGCGAGCGCCGTCCCGTACGCCGAGCTGCACTGCCACAGCAACTTCAGCTTCCTCGACGGCGCCAGCCACCCCGAGGAGCTGGCCGAGACCGCCGCGCGCCTGGGCCTGGAGACGATCGCGATCACCGACCACGACGGCTTCTACGGCGTGGTCCGCTTCGCCGAGGCCGCGCGGGCCCTCGAGCTCCGGACGGTGTTCGGCGCCGAGCTCTCCCTCGGCCTGCCCGGGCCGCAGAACGGCGAGCCCGACCCGCTCGGCCGGCACCTGCTCCTGCTCGCGCGCGGCCCGGAGGGCTACGCCCGGCTCTCCCGCGTCATCAGCGAGGCGCACCTGCGCGGCGGGGAGAAGGGCCGTCCGGTGTACGACCTGGAGGAGACCGCCGCGGCCCTGCGCGACCACGTCGTGGCGCTCACCGGCTGCCGCAAGGGCCACGTGCCCGCGGCCCTGCTGCAGGACGGCCCGGAGGCGGCCCGCAGGGAGCTCGACCGCCTCGAGGCGCTGTTCGGGAAGGAGTCGGTGGTCGTCGAGCTGACCTCGCACGGCGACCCGCTGGACGACGAGCGCAACGACGCCCTGAATGACCTTTCCGAGAGGGTGATAGCCACCAACAACGTGCACTACGCGCAGCCCCGGGACAGGAAGCTGGCCACCGCGCTCGCGGCCGTCCGGGCCCGCCGCAGCCTCGACGAGATCGACGGCTGGCTCCCGGCCGCCGGCGCCGCCTACCTGCGCTCCGGGGAGGAGATGGCCCGTCGCTTCGCCGCCTTCCCGGATGCGGTACCGCACGCCGCCCGCCTCGGCCGCGAGCTCGCCTTCGACCTGCAGCTGGTGGCCCCGAACCTGCCCGCGTACCCGGTGCCCGTGCCCGGCGTGAGCGAGATGGAGTGGCTGCGGCACCTCACGGCGGAGGGCGCCAAGGAGCGGTACCCCGGCAACGACAAGGCCCGCGCCCAGCTCGAGCACGAGCTGGCGCTGATCGAGGAGCTGGATTTCCCGGGGTACTTCCTGGTCGTCCACGACATCGTCGCGTTCTGCCGCGACAACGGCATCTACTGCCAGGGCCGGGGCTCGGCGGCCAACTCCGCGGTGTGCTACGCGCTGAAGATCACCAATGTCGACGCGGTGCGGTGGGGGCTGCTGTTCGAGCGGTTCCTGTCCCCGGAGCGCGACGGCCCGCCGGACATCGACATCGACATCGAGTCCGACCGGCGCGAGGAGGTCATCCAGCACGTCTACGGCAAGTACGGCCGCACCTTCACCGCCCAGGTCGCCAACGTCATCTCGTACCGCCCGAAGTCCGCCGTCCGCGACATGGCCAAGGCGTTCGGGCACTCCCCGGGGCAGCAGGACGCGTGGAGCAAACAGGTCGAGCGCTGGGGGGCCGTCGCGGTGACCGAGGTGGAGGAGATCCCGAAGAACGTCGTGGACTTCGCCAACGAGCTGCTCACGTTCCCGCGCCACCTCGGCATCCACTCGGGCGGCATGGTCATCTGCGACCGGCCCGTGATCGAGGTGTGCCCGGTCGAGCACGCCCGCATGCCGAACCGGACCGTCCTGCAGTGGGACAAGGACGACTGCGCGGCCGTCGGGCTGGTCAAGTTCGACCTGCTGGGCCTCGGCATGCTCTCGGCGCTGCGGTACGCGTTCGAGATGATCGACTCCGAGCTCGACATCGCGCACATGCCGCTGGACGACCCGGAGGTGTACGACATGCTCTGCCGGGCCGACTCCGTCGGGGTGTTCCAGGTGGAGAGCCGGGCCCAGATGGCGACCCTGCCGCGGCTGAAGCCCCGCGAGTTCTACGACCTGGTGGTCGAGGTGGCCCTGATCCGCCCGGGCCCGATCCAGGGCGGCTCCGTCCACCCGTACATCCGGCGCAAGAACGGCCGGGAGAAGGTCACGTACCCGCACCCGCTGCTCGAGCCCTCGCTCGCGAAGACCCTCGGCGTGCCGCTGTTCCAGGAGCAGCTCATGCAGATGGCCATCGACGTCGCCGGCTTCACCCCCGCCGAGTCCGACGAGCTGCGCCGGGCCATGGGCTCGAAGCGCTCGATGGAGCGGATGAGCGCGATCCGCGACCGGCTCTTCGCCGGCATGGCCGGCAACGGCATCACCGGCCCGCTCGCCGTCGAGCTGTTCGACAAGCTGGCCGCGTTCGCCAACTACGGCTTCCCGGAGAGCCACGCGATGAGCTTCGCCTACCTGGTGTACGCCAGCGCCTGGCTCAAGCGCTACCACCCGGCCGCGTTCTGCGCCGCGCTGCTCAACGCCCAGCCGATGGGCTTCTACTCGCCGCAGTCGCTCGTCGACGACGCCCGCCGGCACGGCGTGGAGGTGCGCCGCCCGGACATCAACGCCAGCGCCGCGACGGCGACGCTGGAGGGGGAGCACCGCACGGAGCCGGCCGGCGACCCGCGGGACTGGGGCCGCGGCGGCCCGGCGGTCCGGCTCGGCTTCAAGTCGGTGCGCACGCTGGGCGAGCCGGTCGCCGAGCGCCTCGAGGCGGCCCGGGACGAGGGCGGCCCGTACATCTCGCTGACCGACGTCGCGCGGCGGGCCGGGCTGTCCGCGGTACACCTGGAGGCGCTTGCGACCGCGGACGCCTTCGCGAGCCTCGGCCTCACCCGGCGCGAGGCGCTGTGGGCGGCCGGCGCCGCGGCCCGCGAGACGGCGAACCGGCTGCCGGGCACGGTCGGCGGCCAGCACGCCCCGATGCTGCCCGGCATGGACGCGGTCGAGCGGATGGTCGCCGACGTCTGGGCGACCGGCCTGGCCCCGGACGCGCACCCGGCCCAGTTCGCCCGCCCCTACCTCGACACCATCGGCGCCGTGGCGGTCGAGGCCCTGCACGGGGTCGAGGCCGGGCGCCGGGTGTCGGTCGGCGGGATCGTCACCCATCGCCAGCGCCCGGCCACGGCGGGCGGGGTCACGTTCATCAACCTCGAGGACGAGACCGGGATGCTCAACGTGACCTGCACACCGGGGCTTTGGCTGCGGTACCGCAAAATCGCCCGGACGGCGAACGCAATGGTGATCCGCGGGGTGCTCGAGAAGGCCGAGGGCGTGCTCAACCTGCGGGCCGACCACCTCGCGGCGCTGCGGCTGCCGATCCGCTCCCCGAGCCGCGACTTCCGCTGAACGTCAGCCGGTCGCCAAGCGGTCCCAGGGCGCTGCGGCTGCCGATCCGCTCCCCGAGCCGCGACTTCCGCTGAACGTCAGCCGGTCGCCAAGCGGTCCCAGTCGGCCGCGAACTTCCTCGGGTCGCTGGGGTCGGCCTTGATCGGGATGACGCCGCCCGGCTGCATGACCGAGACACGCTCCAGCGGTACCGCGAACATCGCCGGCCCGGCCACCGGCGCGCGCCCGTCGACCTCGATGTGCAGCTGGGTCGAGTATACCGGCCGCCCCTGCTCGTCGAGGCTGCCGGCGAACTCGGCGGACAGCACGCGGATGGTGCCCGGCACCCCGGTCGCCAGGATCTGCTCCTTGACGTAGGGCTCGGCGGCCGGCGGCGGGGCCGTCGGGGCGGCCGCGAGGGACCACTCGACGATGACCTTGGCCGGGTCGAGCGGGTCGACGAGGACCGTCAGCGGGCGGCCGGTGCCGAGCATGCCCATGGCGATGAACGGCACGTACTCCTTGATCGTCGTGTCGTAGGTGCCGTGCCCGGGCGCGCTGATGCGCAGCTGGAGGGCGATCTGGGGCTGCTCGTTGAGGTACACCCCGGTCTGCTGCGCGCCGAGGACCTGCGCGGTGCCGCGCACCCCGTTCGCGCGCAGCGCCTGGGCCTCCCGGAACCGCCGGTGGAAGCGCATCCCGACCAGGAACAGGATCACGGCGGTGCCCGCGAGCCCGGCGCCGACGAGGAGGAACGTCGTCTTCACCTCGGGCACGAAGTTCCCGACGACCATGAAGACGGAGCCGAGCAGGAACTCGAAGACGGCCACGAGGTACATCACGATGGCCGGCATGCGGGAAGTGGTCATGCCGCGAATGGTGGGGCCGTCACCCCTTGGCCGCAGTCGCCTCCGCGACCGGAGTCTGTCGGGAGCTACGCCACAGCCAGAAGAGCCCGACGAAGGGCAGCACCAGGGGAACGTACCCGTACCCCTGACCGAAGTCCGACCAGACCGTCGCGTCCGGGAACGCCTTGCCGTCCACGAGGCTCGCGGTGCCCACGGCGAGCACGCCGAGCAGCTCGAAGCCGACCGCGAACCAGGCCACCCGGCGCGACGTGACGCTGGAGCGGGCCAGGGCCACGGTGGCGACGATGTACACGAGCGCGGCCAGCGCCGACAGGGAGTAGGCCAGCGGCGCCTCGGAGAACTTGGTGCCGATCTGCACGCCGGCCCGCGCGCTCGCCGACAGCGCGAACACGCCGTAGACGAACACGAGCACGCGCCCGAAGCCGCGGTTGAGGGGTTTTACGGTCTTGTCAGCCATTCCAGATCTGTCCGAGTCGCAGGATGAGCACCGGCACGATGACCGCGGCGACGCCGATGAGCAGCGAGCCCCAGCGCGTCGGCTCCATCCGGGCCAGCACCCCACCGGCCGGGGGGAGCAGGACCGCGGTGAGCAGGTACCCGATGAGCGTGACCATGTCCCCGCCGTGCGGCTCGCCGCCGCCGGCCAGCCGTACCACCAGCGCCACGACCTGCACGGCCACCAGCGCCTCGACGACCCACAGGCCCGCGAACAGCGGCCGGGTGGGCGCGCGGTGCCGGAAGAACTCGGCGAACGCCCAGACAGCGAGCGCGAGCGACAGCACATGGGTGGCGACTGCCAGCGGCCCGATCACGGCCGACAGCGTATCTCCGGGCCGTAGACCCCCTGGCCGGAGGTAGGACACGCCGGGTCATCCGAGCGTGGTTCACTTCTGTCGGCTACCCGCCAATGGCACGTTTCCGGGATTCTTCCGCGCGACCGTGGCCTTAACGTTCATCGCAACGCAACACGACGATCAAGGGGAAGACAATGAGCGACGACTTCGGCGCCGGCGACACTGGCCACGACGTGGACTACGGCCACTACGAGGCCGGCCAGCAGCACGATGGTCTCGACCAGCTGCACCAGGCCCACGGCTCGGAGAACGACGCGCACAGCCAGTTCGGCGTGTACGAGAACGACCACCACCAGGACACGTCGACCGACTTCGCGCAGGGCCACCACCAGGAGTTCGACCAGCCGGGCGTCGTGCACGCCGAGTCGGACGACTTCACCAACTACTCGCACGACGCGTCGGTCGACGACCACGTGTTCGCGGCCGAGGGTGCCCAGGACTCGCACCAGGCGGAGTTCGGCGAGCTCGATGCGCTGGAGCAGCGCTTCGACGCCTCCTTCGCCCAGGGCACCGAGTTTCACGGTGGCGAGGGCCAGCTGGGCGTCGCGTCCAACTGAGCACGCCTGCGCGAAGAGGGGCCCCGGTCGCCGGGGCCCCTCTTCTGCATTTCCGGCTATGAGTGGCCGGAAATGCGGTGCGGCACGTACGGCGCCTCCAGGCGCTCGATCTCCTTCTCGTCCAGGGTCAGGTCGGTCGCGGCGATCGCGTCCTCCAGGTGCTGCAGCTTCGTCGCGCCGACGATCGGGGCCGTCACCGCCGGGTTGGACAGGAGCCAGGCCAGGGCGGTCTGGGCCGGGGTGACGCCGCGCTCGGTGGCCAGCTCGGCGTTGGCGTCCACGACGTTGAAGTCGTCCTCGGAGTACAGCGAGTCGCCGTACGGGTCGTTGTTCGCCCGGGTCGTGCGCCGCTCGCCGCCGCGGCCCCGGTTGCCCGCCAGCAGGCCGCGGGCGAGCGGGCTCCACGGGATCACGCCGACGCCCTGGTCCGCGCAGAGCGGGAGCATCTCGCGCTCCTCCTCGCGGTACACCAGGTTGTAGTGGTTCTGCATCGACACGAACGGCGTCCAGCCGTTGGTGCGCGCGAGGTGCTGGGCCTTGGAGAACTGCCAGGCGTACATGCTCGACGCCCCGATGTAGCGGGCCTTGCCGGCGCGGACGACGTCGTGCAGGGCCTCCATCGTCTCCTCGATCGGCGTCTCCGCGTCCCAGCGGTGGATCTGGTACAGGTCCACGTGGTCGGTGCCGAGGCGGCGCAGCGAGTTGTCGATGGCGGCCAGGATGTGCTTGCGCGACAGGCCGCCGTCGTTCGCGGCCTCGCTCATCCGGCCGTGCACCTTGGTGGCGAGCACGTAGTCGTCGCGGTGCGTGAAGTACTTCGCCAGCAGACGCCCGGTGATGGTCTCGCTGGCGCCGACGGAGTAGACGTCGGCGGTGTCGAAGAACGTGATCCCGCCCTCGGCGGCGCGGCGCACGAACGGGTCGGCGCCCTCCTCGTCGAGCGCCCACGGGCGGATGGCGGGGTTGCCGTAGCTCATCATGCCGAGACAGATTTCGGAGACCTGCAGGCCGGTCCGGCCGAGTCGCACTTGCTTCATGTCTGAAAAGCTATCGCGATGCCAACCATCGGACGACTGCATCTGGTGACCGATACGCGGCCCGGCCGCAACGCGCTGGAGGTCGTCGCGGCGGCACTGCGGGCCGGCTTCGACGTCGTGCAGGTGCGGCCCGAGGACGCCGTCACCGATCGCGAGGCCTACGAGCTGACCGTGCGCGTGCTGGCGATGTGCCGCGAGCTGGGCCGTACCTGCCTGGTCAACGACCGGCTGCACATCGCGCTCGCGGCCGGGGCCGACGGCGGGCACGTGGGCGCCGACGACCTGCCCGTGGCCGCGGCCCGGCGCGTGCTCGGCCCGCACGCGATCCTCGGCGCCACCGCCCGCAACCCCGAGACCGCGCGCCGGGCGGTCGCCGACGGCGCCTCCTACCTCGGCGTCGGGCCCGCGTTCGCGACCACCACGAAGACCGGGCTGCCCGACGCGATCGGGCCGGCCGGGGTGCGCGCGGTGGCCGAGGCGGTAGGCGTGCCGGTGGTGGCGATCGGCGGGGTGACCGCGGCCCGGGCCGGCGAGCTCTTCGCCGCGGGCGCGCACGCCGTCGCCGTCGTGGGCGCGGTCAGCGGGGCCGCCGACCCGTACGCCGCGGCCCTGGAGTTCACCGCATGACGACGTTCGGGATCGTCGGCGGCGGGATCATCGGCCTCAGCGTCGCGTTCGAGCTCGTCGAGCGCGGCGCCGCAGCGATCACGGTGTACGACCGCGACCCCTCGGCCGGGGCCGGGCTGGTCGCCGCCGGAATGCTCGCGCCCACCGGCGAGGCCGTGTTCGGCGAGGAGGAGCTGCAGGCGCTGATGCTCGAGTCGATGCGCCGCTGGCCGTCGTTCGCCGAGCGGGTCGAGGCCCGGACCGGGGCGTCGATCGCGTACCGCACCGACGGCACCCTCCTCGTCGCGCTCACCGCCGACGACCAGGCCGAGATCGACCGGCTGATCGGCTTCTACCGCCGCGCGGGTACCCCCATCGAGCCGCTCACCGGCCGGGGGCTGCGCGAGCTCGAGCCGCTGCTCGCCCCGCGGGTCCGCGGCGGCGCGCTCGCCCCCGGCGACCACCAGGTCGACCCGCGGCGGCTGCTGCGGGCCCTGCGCACGCTGCCGGTGCGGTTCGAGGCGCGGGACGTCACCGAGCTGTCCACGCTGCGGGACGATGTGATCATCGTCGCCAACGGCACCGGCTCGGCCGCGCTGACCGGGCTGCCGGTGCGCCCCGTGAAGGGCCAGCTGCTGCGGCTGCGGGGGGCCGAGCCGCTGCTGCGGCACGTCGTGCGGGGGGTGGCGGCGGGGCGGCACGTGTACCTCGTGCCGCGCGCCGACGGCGAGCTCGTCGTCGGCGCCACGGAGGAGGAGCGCGGCGCCGACACCACGG
The DNA here is from genome assembly GCF_049995355.1 of Dactylosporangium sp. McL0621. NCBI lineage: Bacteria > Bacillati > Actinomycetota > Actinomycetes > Micromonosporales > Micromonosporaceae > Dactylosporangium > Dactylosporangium sp. McL0621. Next base: position 10,816,937 of record NZ_CP188259.1, on the reverse strand, counting down.
TCACCGCCGGCGGCGTGCTGGACCTGCTCCGCCCGGCCGCCGACCTCCTGCCCGGCGTCGCCGAGCTGGCGCTGGCCGAGACCCTCGCCGGCCTGCGCCCGGGCACGCCCGACAACGCCCCGGTCATCGACCGCCTGGCGCCGTCCGGGGCGCTGGTCGCCACCGGTCACCACCGCAACGGCGTGCTCCTGGCCCCGGTCACCGCGGCCGCCGTCGCCGACCTCGCGCTGCTCGGCGCGACCGGGGTCGACCTTCGCGCCTTCGGGGCAGCGCGCTTTACCTGACCATGTCGGCGGCGTTATGGTCGGAGACGTACCCCACGGGAGTCCGGTGTGACCGGGCTGAGAGGGGGGCTGTCAGCCCCCGACCGTCGAACCTGATCCGGGTCATGCCGGCGCAGGGAGGCAGGAGTGAGCCCTATGAAGCTCGTGGTCAACGCGGTCGCATCGAGCGTCGCCGACGGCACCACCGTCGCCGACGTGGTGCGCGCCCTCGCCGGAGACGATCCGCGCGGGATCGCCGTCGCCCTCAACGGTGACGTGGTACCCCGATCGCGCTGGGCGCAGACGCGCCCGGCCGACGGCGACCACGTCGAGGTGCTGACGGCGGTCCAGGGTGGTTGACGCCCTTGTGCTCGACGGCGTGGAGCTGTCGTCCCGGCTCATCCTCGGCACCGGCGGGGCGACGAGCCACGCGGCCCTGGAGGCGGCGATCCGGGCCAGCGGTACCGCGCTCGTCACCGTCGCGCTGCGCCGGCTCGACCCGGCCGCGCCCTCGCTCCTCGGCGTGGTCGAGCGGTGCGGGGTACGCGTGCTGCCCAACACCGCCGGCTGCTACACGGCCACCGAGGCGGTCAAGCTCGCCCACCTGGCCCGGGAGGCGTTCGGCACCGCCTGGGTGAAACTCGAGGTGATCGGCGACGAGGAGACCCTGCTGCCCGACGGCGTCGAGCTGGTCGCCGCGGCCGCCCGGCTCGTCGAGGACGGGTTCGTCGTCCTGCCGTACACCAGCGACGATCCGATCCTCGCCCAGCGCCTGGCCGACGCCGGCTGCGCGGCCGTCATGCCGCTCGGCGCGCCCATCGGCTCCGGGCTGGGCATCCGCAACCCGCACAACATCGCGCTGATCCGGCGGCTCGTCACCGTGCCGGTCATTCTCGACGCCGGGATCGGTACCGCCTCCGACGCCGCCCTCGCCATGGAGCTGGGCTGCGACGGGGTGCTGCTCGCCTCCGCCGTCACCCGGGCCGAGCACCCGGCGCGCATGGCCGAGGCGATGCGCCTCGCGGTGCGGGCCGGCCGACTGGCCCACCTGGCCGGGCGGATCCCCCGGCGCCTGCACGCGACCGCATCCAGCCCGACCGGAGGTATGCCGTGGTAGAGCCCGGCCTCATCGTCTTCACCGACCGCCGGCAGGCCGAACGCCCGCTGGACGAGGTGATCGCGGGCGCCGTCGACGGCGGGGCCCGGGTGGTGGTCCTGCGCGAGCACGACCTCCCGCCGCGGCGCCGCCTCAAGCTCGCCGCGGCCCTGCGCACCCGCCTCGACCAGGTCGGCGGCCGCCTGCTGCTGGAGGAGGACGGCGAGCTGTGCAAGTGCCACGGCCTCGAGGAGCTGTTCGCGGCCGCCGACGACCCCGCCGACTACGTCACCCTCTCGCCGATCTTCGCCACGCGCAGCAAGCCCGGGTACGGCCCGCCGCTCGGCCTGGCCGCCCTGGGCCGCATGGCGGTGGTCGCGCCCGTGCCGGTCTACGCGCTCGGCGGCGTCGACACCCCGGCCCGCGTCCGCGACTGCCTGGACGAGGGCGCCGCCGGCGTGGCCGTGATGGGTGCCGTCATGCGCGCCGACGACCCGGGCCGCCTGGTGAAGGAGCTCCTCACCGCATGAACCCGCCCGTCGCGCTCACCATCGCCGGCTCCGACTCCGGGGGCGGGGCCGGGATCCAGGCCGACCTCAAGACCTTCGCCGCACACGGGGTCTTCGGCACCAGCGTGATCACCGCGCTCACCGCCCAGAACACCGTCGGCGTGCGGGCCATCTCCGCCGTCGACCCGGGGTTCGTGCAGGCCCAGCTCGAGGCCGTCCTCGACGACCTGCCCGTCGCCGCCGTGAAGACCGGCATGCTGGCCACCCCGGAGACCGTCGCGCTCGTGGCTCGGTTCGCGCCGCGGCTGCCGGGCCTGGTCGTCGACCCGGTGCTCGTGGCCTCCTCCGGCGACCGGCTCTTCACCGCCGACGCCGAGCGGGCGTACCTCGACCTGCTCTTCCCGCACGCCGCCGTCGTCACGCCGAACCTGCGCGAGGCCTCGGTGCTGCTCGGCCGCGACGTCCTCGACGCCGAGGACGCCGCCAAGGCCGCCGAGGACCTGGCCGCCTACGGCCCCCGCTGCGTCGTGGTCAAGGGCGGCCACCTGCGGGGGAGCGCCGAGGCGGTGGACGCGGTCTGGTACGACGGCCACACCTCGCTGCTCACCGCGCCCTGGATCTCCACGTCCAACAACCACGGCACCGGCTGCACCTTCGCCGCCTCGACCGCCGCCCGGCTCGCGGCCGGCGACGAGCTGCCGATCGCGCTCGCCGGGGCCAAGTCCTACGTCCACTCGGCCCTCACCCGCTCGGCGTCCTGGAGCCTGGGCGCCGGCCACGGCCCCCTGGCCTGGGGCCCCTTCTAACGCACGGGTTCGACGCTTCCTCAGGTTCTCCATGCCCTTTTACGGGAGGTTTGGCATGAAAAGTAAGGTTTACGTCACGGGCTCCCGCCCCGACCTGCGGGTCCCGTTCGCCGAGATCGCGCTCAGCGGCGACAACCCACCGGTCCGGCTGTACGACACCTCCGGCCCGATCACCGACCGCCGTCCGTGGATCGCCGAGCGCGGCCCGGTCGAGCGCACGCAGCTGTACTACGCGCGGCAGGGCGTGATCACCCCGGAGATGGAGTTCGCGGCGATCCGCGAGAACGTCGAGCCGGAGCTGGTGCGGGCCGAGATCGCCGCCGGCCGGGCCATCCTGCCCAACAACGTCAACCACCCCGAGAGCGAGCCGATGGTGATCGGCGCCCGGTTCCTCGTGAAGGTCAACGCCAACATCGGTACCAGCGCGGTCTCCTCCGGCGTCGACGAGGAGGTCGCCAAGCTCACCTGGGCCACCCGCTGGGGCGCGGACACCGTCATGGACCTGTCCACCGGCAAGCACATCCACGCCACGCGCGAGGCGATCGTGCGCAACTCTCCGGTGCCCATCGGCACCGTGCCGATCTACCAGGCCCTCGAGAAGGTCGGCGGCGACCCGGTGCGGCTGACCTGGGAGGCGTACCGCGACACCATCATCGAGCAGGCCGAGCAGGGCGTCGACTACATGACGGTGCACGCCGGGGTGCTGCTGCGCTACGTGCCGCTGACCGTCCGGCGGGTCACCGGCATCGTGTCCCGCGGCGGCTCGATCATGGCCGCCTGGTGCCTGGCCCACCACGAGGAGAACTTCCTCTACACGCACTTCGCCGAGCTGTGCGAGATCCTCGCGAAGTACGACGTCGCGTTCTCCCTCGGCGACGGGCTGCGCCCCGGCTCCATCGCCGACGCCAACGACGAGGCCCAGCTGGCCGAGCTCAAGACCCTCGGCGAGCTGACGAAGGTCGCCTGGGAGCACGACGTGCAGGTGATGATCGAGGGCCCCGGCCACGTGCCCCTGCACAAGATCAAGGAGAACGTGGACCTGCAGATGGAGTGGTGCCACGAGGCCCCCTTCTACACGCTCGGCCCGCTCACCACCGACGTCGCGCCCGCCTACGACCACATCACCTCGGCCATCGGGGCGGCCATGATCGCGATGTACGGCACCGCGATGCTCTGCTACGTGACCCCCAAGGAGCACCTCGGCCTGCCCAACCGCGACGACGTCAAGGCCGGCGTGATCGCGTACAAGATCGCCGCGCACGCCGCCGACCTCGCCAAGGGCCACCCGGGCGCCCAGGCCTGGGACGACGCGCTGTCCAAGGCCCGCTTCGAGTTCCGCTGGGAGGACCAGTTCAACCTGGCGATGGACCCGGACACGGCGCGGGCGTACCACGACGAGACCCTCCCGGCCGAGCCCGCCAAGACCGCGCACTTCTGCTCCATGTGCGGGCCCAAGTTCTGCTCCATGCGCATCAGCCAGGACCTGCGCGAGTACGCCGAGCTCGGCATGCGGCAGAAGTCCGAGGAGTTCGCCGCGGCGGGCGGCCAGGTGTACCTGCCGCTGCCCCACACTGCGTCTTCTCCAGTGGGGGAGCTCCGCTCCACCCACACCCCCTCGAAGTCGCACGGCGTGTGAACGCCCAACGGCTGGCCGGCCCCTGGTTGCTCTAAGGTTTGCTGGGTGGAGTCTTCTGCGCCTCGCACCGCCGTCGTCTGGCGCGTGCTGCGTGACGAGCTGGCCCGGGCCGCCCGCCCGCTGAACGCCCTCGACGTCGGCGGCGGCACCGGCGGCTTCGCCGTCCCGCTCGCCCAGGCCGGGCACACCGTCACCGTCGTCGACCCGAGCCCCGACGCGCTCGCCGCCCTCACCCGCCGTGCCGCCGAGGCCGGGGTGGGGGAGCGGGTGCGGGCGGTGCAGGGCGACGGCGACGGCCTGGCCGACCTGGTCGAGCCGCGGAGCGTGGACCTGGTGCTCTGCCACAGCCTGCTGGAGGTCGTGGACGACCCGAACAAGGTCGTCGCCGCGCTCGCCGGGACCCTGCGCCCCGGCGGCGCGGCCAGCGTCGTCGTCGCCAACCGGGCCGCCGCCGTGCTGGCCCGCGCGATCAACGGCCACCTCGCCGCCGCCTCCCTGCTGGTGGCCAGCCCCGACGGCCGCGGCGACCCCCGCGACCGGCTCCGCCGCCGCTACGACGCCGCGACCGCCACCGCCCTGCTCGACGAGTGCGGCCTGACCGTCGAGCAGGTGCACGGCGTGCGGGTCGTCGCCGACCTGGTGCCCGGCACCGTCGCCGAGAGCGAGCCCGAGGCCCTCGCCGCGTTCGAGCTGGCCCTGGCCGGGACGCCGCCGTACCGCGACATCGCCACCCAGCTCCACCTCCTCGCCCGTCGCGCATGAATTTGCTCGACCCGGTCGAGCCCCGGTACGGGCACGACAGCCTGGCCGACATCCTGCCCACGGCGCTGTCGTTCCTGGGCGTCCCGGGGGAGCCGGACGCGCTGAACCTCGCCGCCGAGCTGGACGGGGTGCGCCGGGTCGCGGTGGTCCTCCTGGACGGCATGGGCTGGCACCAGCTGCCCCTGGCCGCGGCCGCCGCCCCCACGATGACCGACATCGTCGCGGGCCGCCTCGGCCTGGCCCGCCCCATCACGTCGGGCTTCCCGTCGACGACCCCGGTCAGCCTGGTCACCCTCGGCACGGGCACCGCCCCCGGCCGCCACGGCATCGTCGGCTTCAACCTCCTGCGCCCCGGCACCGGCAAGATCCTCAACCACCTGCACTGGACCGGCGACCCCGACCCGGCCGTGTGGCAACCGGTGCCGACGGCGTTCACCCGCGCGAGTGAGGCCGGCCTGGCCCCGACCGTGGTGACCAACCCGCGCTTCACGGACACCGGGCTGACCGTCTCGGCGTACCGCGGCGCCCGCCTCGGCCCCGGCATCGAGGCGGACGCCGTCGCGGAGGAGATGCTGGCCGCGCTGTCGAGCTCCCGGCTGGTGTACGGCTACCTCCCCGACGTCGACCGCGCCGGCCACGACTTCGGCATCGCCACGCCGGAGTGGCACCAGGCCGCCGCCGCCGCCGACCGCCTGGTCACCCGCCTGGTGGACGGCCTGCCCCCGGACACGGCCCTGATCGTGACCGCCGACCACGGCCAGCTCGACATCCCCCTGGACACCCGCATCGACGTGGACCGCGACCCCCGCCTGACCGAGGGCGTCACCTTCGTGGCCGGCGAGGCGCGGGTCCGCTACCTGCACACGGTGGACGGCGCCCGGGCCGACGTACTGTCGACCTGGCGGGACGTGCTGGGCGAGCGGGCCTGGGTGGTCGAGCGCGCGGAGGCGGTGGCCGCGGGCTGGTTCGGCCCGGTCCCGGAGTCACACCTGCAGCGCATCGGCGACGTGGTGGCCGTGTGCCGCGACCGCTGGGTCCTGATGGCCAGCCGGCACGAGCCGCCGCGGCTGAACTCGATGATCGCCTTCCACGGCTCGAACACGACGGCGGAGATGGAGATCCCGCTCCTGGTCGTGCGGCGTTAGATCCGATATGTCAGGCCTCGTCCCTCGGCCCGACATATCGGATTTATACCCTGACGGGGCATGTAGTGCGACTCTGCGACTCCAGCAGCGCGGTCACGTGCCGCACGTGGCGGGCCAGTTCGGCGCCCGGCGCGTCCGTGTGCCGCGCGACCAGGGCCAGCAGCTCATCCCGGTCCGCGGCGACGACCACGCCGGGCGCGCCCGCCGCGGGGTCGTCGGCCAGCACGGCGACGCGGGCCGTGCGCACGCCCAGCTGGCCCGCGCGGTTGACGAACGTCTCGCCCGGGATGAGCAGAGGCACGCGGCGGGCGCGGGTCCAGCCGGCTACCAGCAGTACCGCCGCCGCTTGTGGGTTGTTGCCGTTCGACCACTGCGCCGTCGGCGTGATCACCAGGCCGGGGAAGACGCCGCAGGTCAGGGCCGGGTGGCGGCGCCGGAGCCCCTCGACGGCCGCGACGACCGGCGCCAGGGGCGAGGTCATCGCGACAGAGGCCATGCCTGGAAGGTAAGGCAAACCTAAGTTTTCGTCAATTTTGTCAGAGGGGGCCGCTAAGGTTCCGGGTGTGGGGCGAAGTCAGGTTGTACCACGCGGAGGCGCCGGCGAGTTCGGACCGCACGCCGACGACACGGGCTGCACCGTGCTGCACGTCGACATGGACGCGTTCTACGCCTCGGTGGAGGTCCGCCGGCGGCCCGAGCTGCGCGGCAAGCCGGTCATCGTCGGCGGGGCGGGGCCGCGCGGAGTCGTGTCCGCCGCGAGCTACGAGGCGCGCGAGTTCGGGGTGCGCAGCGCGATGCCGGGCAGCCGGGCCCAGCGCCTGTGCCCGCAGGCGGTCTTCCTGCCGCCGGACTTCGGGGCGTACACCGAAGCGTCCCGCGCCGTGATGGCCATCTTCCGCGACGTCACGCCGCTGGTCGAGCCGCTCTCGCTCGACGAGGCGTTCCTCGACGTCGCCGGGGCGCGCAAGCTCCTCGGGCGCCCGGCCGAGATCGCCGCGCAGATCCGGCGCCGGGTCGCGCAGGAGCAGCGGCTGACCTGCTCCGTCGGGGTGGCCGGCACCAAGTTCCTGGCCAAGCTCGGCTCCACCCGCGCCAAACCCGACGGGATGGTGGTCGTCCCGCGCGAGCGCGAGCTGGAGTACCTCCACCCGCTGCCGGTCGAGGCGCTGTGGGGCGTCGGCGAGCGTACCGCCGAGAACCTCCAGCGGCTCGGGCTCCGGACCATCGGCGACCTCGCCGCCGCCCCGATCGGCCTGCTGCGCTCCGCCGTGGGCGACGCCGGGGCCCATCACCTGCACGAGCTGTCCTGGGCCCGTGACCCCCGACGGGTGATTCCGGAGCACGTCGAGAAGTCCATCGGCGCCGAAACCACCTTCGACGTCGACGTGAGCGACCTGTCGACCATCCGACGCACGATGCTCGCCCTCTCCGGCAAGGTCGCCGAGCGCCTGCGCCACGCCGGGCAGGCCGGCCGGACGGTCTCGGTGAAGATCAGGCTCGCCGATTTCCAGACCCTGAGCCGCTCACGCACCGTAGACGTCCCCACCGACGTCGCCCGCGAGATCTTCGAGCTCGGCTGGACGTTGTTCCAGGCCGGACGCCCGGGCGAGCGGATCCGGCTCATCGGCGTACGCGTCGAGGGCCTCGTCCACGCCGACGGCGCGCCCCGGCAGATGACGCTGGGTGAGCGCGACCACGGGTGGCGCGACGCCGAACGAGCCGCCGACGCGGTCGCCGCGCGCTTCGGCCCGGGCCTCGTCAAGCCCGCCAGCCTGCTCCGGGGCGACGGCATGCGCACCGACGGAAATGGAGCCGCACCGCGCGGGGAGGGGGCAGAAGAGTCCCCGAGGCGACACAATGGGAGGACATAGGAGCCACCCTCGTCGGAAAATCGGCACGGCCGGACCATCGTCCCGCTTTCCGACGGGTTGACCCCCTCGTAAACTTGCCAGTACGCAGCCGTCCGGCTGTGCCGGACTGCCGGTCCCTGAGGACCGGCCTTCGCGACCGGGGAGGAGTGCCGTGCCGCTCTCGGAGCACGAGCAGCGGCTGTTCGAGCAGATCGAGCGGTCGCTAGCCGAGGATCCTAAGTTCGCTTCGGCGGTGCGCGCCACCGACCCGCGGTTCCATGCCAAGCGCCGGATGATTGCAGCGGGGATTCTGCTGCTGGCCGGCATGGCGCTGCTTGTCTACGGCGTGGCAATTCGCATTCCACTCCTTGGCGTGGGCGGGTTCCTGGTGATGCTGTGCGCGTTGGCGTTCGGCGTCCAGGCCTACCGTCGCGGCCAGTCCACCGACCTGCACGCGGTCGGCGGAACGGCCACGCGCCGCACCCGCCAGCGCCGCGGTGGCCTGGTGGACCGCCTCGAGGAGCGGTGGCGTCGACGCCCCGAGGGCGACCTCTGACGGTCGCCTGATCGGGCTGGGCCGCCCACCGATGACCGCGGACGGCCCATGCGTCTCCACCATGCCCGCGGACTGCTCGTGCTGCCTGGCCGATCGCGGTTGGAACGCTGCTGGGTGAACGCCGTCCGTTTGGGGCCGTCCTTCCTGGGCGGGAGCCTTTCCGATGCCTGACCTGCGCCGGCGCCCACCAGTTGAGCTGGATCGGGCCGCCCGCGCTCTGCCCGGTGCGAGGCCCGCAGCGCCGGTCATCCCGGTTCGAGCACTCCGACGAGCCGCCGGCTTCGCCCGCCCGGTGCGAGGCCCGCAGTGCCGGCCGTCCCCGGTTTGAGCACTCCGGTGAGCCGCCCGCTTCGCCCCGCCTGCAGACCCGCTCATGGCACTCCTGCGAGCCGCCGGCTTCGCCAACCGGTCCCGAAATGGCACAAAGGCTCCTGCGTTCACGGCCCGAATCCCGCGTGCGGCCGATTCCGCAAAGGCCGCCGCGTGAGATTTTCACGCCGGCATCCAGTGATTGCCGCAAATCGGAAATAAGACCTGTCGGGCGAAAAATCCGATAAGTCGTGGCGCGAAGCGCCCGACTTATCGAGGGTTTGGTGTGCGACTCGCCGATTTTGGGCGTGATGTGGTGAATAGGAACGGCCACCGCTGGATCCTTCGAACGGCGAAGTCTGAAGGAGTTCAAGCGATGGCCGCACCTATGAGTGTGGACGGTGCCGCGTTCCTGCGTGAGCATGTCGAGTCCGCATCACCCGATCTGTTGCGTGCGATGGTGAAGTCGTTCGCGGGCCGACGCCGTGTGCGGCGCCGGCTACGGCGAACGCAGCGAAGAGCGGGTCAACTCCCGCAACGGCTACCGGGCCCGGGACTGGGACACCCGCGCCGGGACGGTGGAGCTGGCGATCCCCAAGTTGCGGCAAGGGTCGTATTTCCCGAGCTGGCTGCTGCAGCACCGCCGGCGCGCGGAGCAGGCGCTGGTGTCGGTGGTGGCCTGGTCTCGGCGATCGGTGCTGCGCTGCCGGGCGCGTCCTGGCAGCGGTGCCGGACGCACTACCTGCGCAACCTGCTGTCCAAGGTCCCGAAAACGGCCCAGCCCTGGGTTGCGACCCTCGTCCGGACCATCTTCGACCAGCCCGACCCCGAATCGGTCCGGGCGCAGTACGCCCGAGCGGTGGCTGCGATCAACGCTGGCCGTTCCTACACCACACCAGCGGGCGCAACACTTATCGAGTAACGGCTGCGGCCTGAGAGCGCAGCTCGCCCGTCTTTTCGCACGAGAGGGCCGCCTCCCGCGACAGAACGTGAGGCGGCCCTGACTCCACGAGCCTAGCCACCAAGCCGCGATGCCACCAATGGCCAAGTAAAAGGGCCGCCCCCCGCGACAGAACGGGAGGCGACCCTCACTCAACGAGCGTGGCTACCGATCAGCACGCCGCGCCACGATGCGGCGCCAGCTCACGGTTCGCATGAAGTCGTCCCACCCGCGGCCGGCCGAGAGCGCCGCGCCGCTCGTGCTGGTCGAGAAGCGTGTCCTCCAGCGGCGCAGGACCGACGGGGGCAGGAAGCGGGCGGTCAGCCGGACCTTGCGCGACGCGTTCGCCGCGAACGCCGTCTCCACCGACGAGATCGCCGTACGCAGCTCGCGGCCCGTGAGCGGGCGGCGGGCGTAGCGGGCGTGCTCCTCCGCGGTCGAGATCAGCCGGGCGCCGGACTCGGCCTGGTCGCGCAGGCGTTCCTTCCTGACCAGGCGCTCGACCGTGGCGCGCGGCGTCTCGGCCTCGTCCACCGGCACTCGGTAGTCGACCATGGTGTCGATGAGCTCGTCCCACGCGCGGTGGGCGTTCTCCCGGGCCGCCCCGAGGAACCGTTCGTCCGGGATGACCTCCATGGTCGGGCCCTCGCCGGTGACCACGGGGGTGCCGGCCGGTGGGGCCGCGGCGAACGCCAGGCGGCGCCGCCGGGTGCGGGAGCGGGTCAGCGCCGGCGTGCCCAGGAGCAGGGCCAGGACGACTACCGCCAGGAGCGTGATGCCCGCCGCGCTGGTCACGAAGTTCCGGGCCCGCACCGCGGCCGACAGGTGCGTGCTATCGGTCTGGGTGTCGGTGCCGCCGTTGTTGTCGTGGGTGTCGGTCTGGGCCGCCGGCGCCGAGGGGTCGTTCTGCGGGTTGCGGTCGTTGCCCGGCCGGTCGACGCTGTCGTCGCCGTTCACGGTGCCGGCCGTCGGCAGGTACGACGCGGTCACCGCGCCGCTGATCTGCGTCGACGGGGTCGCGTCGAAGGGCAGCCAGCCGTACCCGGGGAAGTACACCTCGGTCCAGGCGTGCAGGTTGAAGTTGGTCAGCGTCATCGTCCGGTCGGTGGTCTTGCCGCCGCGGGCGAAGCCGAACGCGACCCGGGCCGGGATCTTCGCCTCGCGCAGCATCCAGCCGAACGCGGCCGCGTACTGGGCGCAGTAGCCGCGCTTGTTCTGCAGGAAGTCGGCGATCTTGGTGCCGCTGGTGTCCGGGCCGGTGGTGATGTCGTAGACGAAGCCGTTGTCGGGCGAGAAGAAGTCGAAGAGGGCCTTGACCTTGTCGTACTCGTTGGTCTTGCCCTTGGTCAGCTCGTCGACCTTGCTCTTGACGAAGGGGTTGCTCGGCGCCGTGGCCAGGTCCTTCAGGGCCGGGTCGTTGAGATTCAGCCCGCCGGCCTGGCGCAGCTGGTCGGGGCTGATGTCCGGGCGCTGGTACGTCACCGTGAAGGTCTTCTTGGACGAGGTGTCCTTCCCGGAGTACACCACCGCGGTCTTCGGATCGAAGGACCACTGGTTGCTCAGCCGGTCGATCTTCGTCGGCCACGTGTAGATCGGCATGTAACTGATCGCGAGCTCGTTGGTGACCTCGATCTTCGCGGTGTGCGTCTCGGTCTTCACCGAGCTGTTCCACTCCGGCTTGCCCAGGCCGTTGCTCACGGGCGCGCCGCCGGAGATCGGGCGGGCCGCGAAGCCGCGCGCGTTGAGGTCCTCGAGCACGTTGAAGCGCAGGTAGAACGGGTGGTCGTCGTCGACGTTGGTCACCTTGACCATGTCGTACGACTTGTCCCGGGTGAGCTGCCCGGACAGCAGCGCGAACATGCTCACCGACTTGCCGTTGCGGCCGTTGCCGATCCCGCCGCCCCCGGCGCCCGCCCCCGCGCCGATGCTGTCGAGCAAGCCGGCCGGCATCGCGAAAGGCACCAGCGGGATGAGTACCGCGGCGGCGACGCTTATCGCGCCGAGGCGCTGGCCGGCCGCGGCGAGCGGCGAGGGCTCCCACAGGTCGACGTCGCGCCCGTCGCCGGTGAAGCGGCGGCCGAAGCGGCGCACCCGGTCGACGTTGTCGGTGACCAGCAGCCACAGGAAGCCGATGGCGCCGAGCGCGAAGGGCAGCCAGGCGGTGGTGTCGATGTCGACGGTGACCGGCACCGAGTAGATGGCGAGCATCGGCAGGCCGGCCAGCGCGGGCCGGCGCAGTACCACCGCGAAGAGGTCGACGAGCAGCGCCACCGCGGCGACGCCGAGCGTGGCGAGGAACAGGAAGCCCTCGCGGTCGGCGACGGGCGTGGCGTACTCGCTCATCTCCTGCGACGCCGTGTGCAGCAGCTGCCCGAAGTGGGTAATGGTGCCCGGCGACGGGAGGATCCCGAGGAACTCCTCGTGGCTGCGGTACAGCCAGGTCAGCGACAGCAGCGCGGCGAGGGCCATCGCGGCCGTCGGCGCCCAGGCCGGGGCCCGCAGGCTGCGCACCAGCAGCCCCACCCCGCACATGACGGCCACGACGAGGAACGCCCGGATCGCCCACGTGTAGTGGTCGAAGACGTTGACCAGCGGCAGCGACGCCAGGAACGCCGAACCCGCCGCGATCAGCGTCAAGTGCTTGCGTTGGTTCACCGGACTCCTCCAGCGACGCTCTCCGCGGACGCGGCCCGCCAGGCGAAGCCCTGCGACCCCCGTCCGGACTGCGGCCACAGCGCGGACAGTTTCGCCCCGTGCGGCACCTCGACGACCCGCCAGCCGCTGCGCAGCAGCGCGAGCGACGCGACGCCGTGGGCGCGGTCGGCCTCCTCGCGCGCCGCCGTCGGCAGGTTCAGCCAGGTCGACGAGTCGATGAACAGTGCGATGCATGTCGCGTTGTTGGAGCGGAACGAGGCCAGCAGCTCCGCCTCGGCCGAGGACAGCAGGCCGAAGATGCCGATGATGAGGCCGCCGTCGCTGCGCCGCCGGACGCTCTCGATGAGCGTGGCGATGTCGCCGCGCTGGGCCAGCCGCACGTCGGCGAGCTGGTCGAGCAGCGGGCCGTCGCCGTCGATCTCGGTCGCGTCGACGTCGACGCCGGCGTCGGTGACGAGCCGCATCTTGTACCCCGCGTGCCGCAGATGCACCGCGACGCTCGCGGCCGCCGAGACCGCCCACTCGAAGCTCGCCGTCGGGCCCTCGCCGCGGTGGGCGGTGGCGCGCGTGTCGAGCACGACGGTGGCGCGGCTCTCCCAGGGCTGCTCCTCGCGGCGCACCATGAGCTCGCCGGTGCGGGCGGTGGAGCGCCAGTGCACCCGGCGCAGGTCGTCGCCGTAGCGGTACTCCCGCGTCGCCGCGTCGTCCTCGCCGTGCACGGCCACGGAGCGGGCGCGGCTCTCCCCGGAGCCGGCGAACTCGCCGGCCAGGCGCACCGACGGCAGCGGTACCACCTGCGGGATGACGGTGAGCCGGTCCACCGACGGGAAGGCCCGGGTCAGCTCGCACAGCCCGAACGGGTCGGTCAGGCGCACGACCAGCGGGCCGACCTCGTAGCGGCCCCGCACGTCGGCGCGCACGGTGTAGGCCACCGAGCTGGCCTGGTGCGCGCCGAGCTTCTCCAGCACCAGCCGCGGGCGGGAGCCCAGCGCGTAGGGCAGCCGGTCCTCCAGCAGCATCGTGCCGGTGGGCAGCCGGGAGAGGTTCTGCAGGCGCAGGATGACCCGCGCGCTCGCGCCGACCTGGACGCGGTGCGGGTCGAGGGTGCGGCTGCACGAGAGGCGGTAGCGGGTCCGCCCGACGTAGGCCGCGGACAGCAGTGGCAGCGCGGCCAGCAGCAGCGCCACACGCAACAGGTCGCGTTCGCCGAGGATGATGGCGGCGATGAGGGCCGCTGCGGCGGCGGCCAGGAAGCTACGACCCCGGGTGGTGAGCCCCCGCAGCGCCTCTCGCATGCTCAGCGGCCCCCGTACTGCTGGGGCCGCTGCGACCGGGTGTCGTAGGGGGAGCGCGGGGGCCGCTCGGTCGCCAGCGGCAGCCGGTGCACGAGCTCGGCGATTATCGCGTCGGTGGTGCGCCGGGACAGCTGCGCCTCGGCCGTCGGGATCACGCGGTGGGCGAGCACCGGCACGGCCAGCGCCTGCAGGTCGTCGGGCAGCACGAACTCGCGGCCCTCGATGGCGGCGACGGCGCGGGCGGTGCGCAGCAGCTGCAGCGTGGCGCGGGGTGAGGCGCCCAGGCGCAGCTCGGGAGACTCGCGGGTGGCGGTGACGATGTTTACCGCGTACTGCTTGACCGCGTCGGCGACGTGGACGTCGCGGACCGTGGCGATCATCCGGCGCATGATGCTGCCGTCGGAGACGGGCACGAGGTCGTCCAGCGCGTCGTGGCGGCCGTGGACGTCGAGCATGGCCAGCTCCGCACCCATGTCCGGGTAGCCCATCGCGATCCGGGCGGTGAACCGGTCGCGCTGCGCCTCGGGCAGCGGGTAGGTGCCCTCCATCTCGATCGGGTTCTGGGTCGCGACGACCATGAAGGGGATCTGCAGCGGGTAGGTCGCGCCGTCGACGGTGACCTGCCGCTCCTCCATGCTCTCCAGCAGGGCCGACTGCGTCTTCGGCGAGGCCCGGTTGATCTCGTCGCCGACGACGATGTTGGCGAACACCGCGCCCGGCTTGAACTCGAAGTCGCGGGTCTCCTGGTTGTACACGCTCACGCCCGTGACATCGCTGGGCAGCAGGTCGGGCGTGAACTGGATGCGCCGGACCGAGCAGTCGATGGACCGCGCGAGTGCCTTGGCGAGTTTCGTCTTGCCCACACCGGGAACATCTTCGATGAGGAGGTGGCCCTCAGCGAGCATCACCGCCAGCGCGAGCCGCACGGTGGCGGTCTTGCCCTCGATGACCTGTTCGATGTTGGCGACGATCGCATCGGTCGCGGCGCGGAACTCGGGCGTCGGTAGCGGCGCGCCGAGTTCCTCGAACGTGCGGTGCCTGGTCAACTGGCCTCCTCATGGTCGTGCTGTGGCCACCGTTAGGTGTATGACCCGTAGGTGAACCGCCCGGTTGCACGAAAACGTTGTCATCAGATTGCAACCGAGCCGTTGTTATCCCCTCAGGCTAGCCGGGGAATTGACACGCCGCCGGACGGGAATCCGTTGATAACGGACATCCCGCCCGGCTGGTCGGCGCTACTTTTTTGGACGCCCGGACGTACCCCGGCCAAACCCGCGTAAACGACGTCGCTGAGATGTCGGTTCGCGTCGATTGGGGCAGACTTGGGCGCGTGGACGCCGGGCAGCTTGTCAACGGGCGGTACCTCCTCGCCGAGCGGCTGGGGGCGGGCGGCATGTCCGTGGTCTGGCGCGCCCGCGACGAGATCCTCGACCGCGACGTCGCGGTCAAGGTGCTCAGCTCCGACCTGGCCGCGGACGCCGACTGGCGCCGGCGCATCCGGCTCGAGGCCCGGGCGGCCGCGCGGCTCACACATCCCAACATCACCAATGTGTACGACTACGGCGAGACTTCGGATCAGCTGCCGTTCGTCGTGATGGAGCTGTTGCGCGGCCCGACCCTCGCCGAGCGCCTCCGGGGCGGGCCGCTGCCGCCGCCGGCCGCGCTGCGCATCTGCGCCGAGGTCGCCGCCGGGCTGGCCGCCGCGCACGCCGCCGATCTCGTGCACCGCGACGTCAAGCCGGCCAATGTCGTGCTCACCCCGGAAGCGGCCAAGATCCTCGACTTCGGCATCGTCGGCTTCGTCGGGCGGCCCGACGTGGACGAGGACTCCCCGCGGGTCCTCGGCACCCCCGCCTACCTCGCCCCCGAGCGGCTCGTCGGCGGCGAGATCACGCCGGCCAGCGATGTGTACGCGTTCGGGCTGCTGCTGTACCGCTGCCTGACCGGCCGGCTGCCCTGGAGCTCCGAGACCACCGCCCAGATGCTCAGGGCGCACCTGGCGGCCGCGCCGGCGCCGCTGCCCGAACTGCCCGGCCTGCCCGCCGACGTGCGCGCGCTGTACATGCAGTGCCTGGCCAAGGACCCCGCGGAGCGCCCGGCCGCCGTCGTGGTCGCGGCCCGGCTGGCCCAGGCGGCCGGCATCGTGCCGCGATTTTCGGTGGTACTGCAGGAGCCCGCCCCGGGCGCCGCCCGGCCCGAGGGCACCACCGAGCGGGTGGCCCTCCCGCTGCTGCCGGGCGTGTCCCCGGACGCGACCGAGCCGGTGGAGCACCCGGGCGGCCGGCAGCGGGTGCTGCTCGGCGTCGCCGCCCTGGTCGCGATCGCCGCCGTGCTGACCGGCGTCGCCCTGCGCGGCTCGGGCGACGAGCCGGCCGGGGCCACGGCGGAGGCGGTCCGGCCGGCGCCGGTCGTTCCTTATTCCTCTGCGCCGGAGCCGAGCCCCAGCGAACCGGGGACGACGCCGAGCGCACCGCCGATCACTCCGGCGGCCGACGACGAATCCACAGGCGGGGAGCAGGAGAAGGCCGGCACCGACGTGAAGACCGGCGGCGGGGTGGTCGTCGCGGTCTGTGCCGGCCACAAGGTCACCGTGCTGCGCGTGCTGCCCGCGGCCGGGGTCCAGCTCGTGCAGGCCGACCTCGGGCTGCACACCAAGGCCCGGGTCGAGTTCCTCCGGCAGGGGCAGCGGCTGCGCTACGACGTCGCCTGCTCGGGCGGCGCACCCACGGCGACGGTACATTAGCGCAGCGTGAGAGTTCGATGGCCGGGCGGGATTATCCGTTTCGGCCTGCGGTACACTGCGCTTATGACCCGGGCGGTCCGGCTTCTTAGCGAGCCGTGCTGACGCGAACACATCTCGCGACGGCACGGCGACCCCTCCTGCGCGAGGGGTTTTTCTATGCCCGGACAATGCCAGTGATTCCCCGAGACCTGAGGGTGGGCGACAGTCATGAGCGAGGCAGTGACCGACGGAGCGGTCGACATCCCGCCGTACCGGTACACGGCGGCGATGGCCGCGGACATCGAGGCGTGCTGGCAGGACTACTGGTCCGAGCAGGGCACCTTCCACGCGCCGAACCCGACCGGCCCGCTCAGCGACCCGAACCACCCGCGCGCCGGTGCGCCGAAGCTGTACGTGATGGACATGTTCCCCTACCCGTCGGGCGCCGGCCTGCACGTCGGGCACCCGCTGGGGTATATCGGCACCGACTGCTACACGCGGTACTTCCGCATGGCCGGGTACAACGTGCTGCACCCGATGGGGTTCGACGCGTTCGGCCTGCCCGCCGAGCAGTACGCGGTGCAGACCGGCACCCACCCGCGGACCACGACCGAGGCGAACGTCGAGCGGTACCGCAACCAGCTGCGGCGCCTGGGCCTGGCCTATGACGACCGGCGCAGCGTCGCCACCACCGACACCGAGTTCTACCACTGGACCCAGTGGATCTTCGTGCAGATCTTCAACTCGTGGTTCGACGCCGAGCAGCAGAAGGCGCGCCCGATCGAGGAGCTGATCGAGGAGTTCGCGGCCGGCACGCGGAGCACGCCCGACGGCCGCGACTGGGAGAGCCTGCCCGCCATCGAGCGGCGGAAGATCGTCGACGAGCACCGGCTGGCGTACATCTCCGAGGCGCCGGTCAACTGGTGCCCGGGCCTGGGCACCGTGCTGGCCAACGAGGAGGTCACCCCCGACGGGCGCAGCGAGCGGGGCAACTTCCCGGTCTTCAAGCGCAACCTGCGCCAGTGGAAGATGCGCATCACCGCCTACGGCGACCGCCTGCTGGACGACCTGGACCGGCTGGACTGGCCGGAGAAGGTCAAGTCCATGCAGCGCAACTGGATCGGACGGTCCCGCGGCGCCCACGTCGACTTCCCCACCGGGGCCGGCGCCCCGGTCCGGGTGTTCACCACCCGCCCCGACACCCTGTTCGGCGCGACCTACATGGTGCTGGCCCCGGAGCACGCGCTGGTCGACGCGCTGGTGCCCGCGGCCTGGCCCGAGGGCGTGCCGGAGCGGTGGACCGGCGGGGCGGCGACCCCGGCCGAGGCGGTCGCGGCCTACCGCGCGTTCGCCGCGTCGAAGACCGACGTGGAGCGCCAGGCCGACGCCAAGGAGAAGACCGGCGTCTTCATCGGGGCGTATGCCACCAACCCGGTCGACGGCCGGGCGATCCCGGTGTTCATCGCCGACTACGTGCTGGCCGGCTACGGCACCGGCGCGATCATGGCCGTGCCCGGCCAGGACGAGCGCGACTGGGAGTTCGCCGAGGTCTTCGGCCTGCCGATCATCCGCACGGTGCAGCCGTCGGCCGACTTCCCCGAGGACGGCAAGGCGTTCACCGGCGACGGCCCGGCGATCAACTCCTCGTTCCTGAACGGGCTGGGAGTGGCCGAGGCCAAGGCCTCGATCATCGACTGGCTGGAGGAGAACGGCCACGGCGTCGGCGCGATCACGTACCGCCTGCGCGACTGGCTGTTCAGCCGGCAGCGGTACTGGGGCGAGCCCTTCCCGATCGTGTACGACGGGACCGGGATGCCGATCGCGCTGCCCGACTCGATGCTGCCGGTCGAGCTGCCCGACGTCGAGGACTTCGCGCCGCGCACGTTCGACGTCGACGACGCCGACAGCATGCCCGAGACGCCGCTGTCGCGGGCCAAGGAGTGGGTCGAGGTCACGCTGGACCTGGGCGACGGGCCGAAGACGTACACCCGCGAGACGAACGTGATGCCGCAGTGGGCCGGCTCGAGCTGGTACGAGCTGCGCTACCTGGACCCGGCCAACGCCTCGAAGCTGGTGGACCCGGCCAACGAGCGGTACTGGATGGGCCCGCAGCACCCCGGCGACGTCGGCGGCGTCGACCTGTACGTGGGCGGCGTCGAGCACGCGGTGCTGCACCTGCTGTACGCGCGCTTCTGGCACAAGGTGCTGTTCGACCGCGGCTTCGTCTCGTCCGAGGAGCCGTTCCGCAAGCTGTTCAACCAGGGCTACATCCAGGCGTACGCGTACAAGGACGACCGGGGCGTGTACGTGGACGCCGAGAAGGTCGAGGAGCGCCAGGCCGGCAAGTACTTCTACGGCGACCGGGAGGTCAGCCGGGAGTACGGCAAGATGGGCAAGTCCCTGCGCAACGTCGTGACGCCCGACGAGATGTGCGAGCGGTACGGCGCGGACACCTTCCGCGTGTACGAGATGTCGATGGGCCCGCTGGACGTCTCCCGCCCCTGGGAGACCCGGGCGGTCGTCGGCGCGCAGCGCTTCCTGCAGCGCGTCTGGCGCCTGGTCGTGGACGAGCAGACCGACGCCGTGCGCGTGAGCGACGACGCGCTGGACGACGAGACGCGCCGCCTGCTGCACCGGGTCATCGACGGCGTGCGCGGCGACATCGAGGAGATGCGCTTCAACACCGCCATCGCCAAGATGATCGAGCTGACCAACCGGGTCACCCAGATCTCCGCCGCGGGCACCCCGCGCGAGGTGGCCGACCCGCTGGTCCGCCTGATCGCGCCGTTCGCCCCGCACCTGGCCGAGGAGCTGTGGCAGCGGCTGGGCAACGAGTCCTCGGTGGCCTACGCGGGCTTCCCGGTGGCGGACGAGGCCTACCTGGTGGCCGAGTCGGTGACGTACCCGGTCCAGGTCAACGGCAAGGTGCGTGGCAAGGTCGAGGTCCCGGCCGACGCCGACGAGGACACCGTGCGCGCGGCCGCCCTGGACGTGGTGGCCGAGCAGCTGGCGGGCAAGACCCCGAAGAAGGTCATCGTGGTCAAGGGCCGCATGGTCTCGGTCGTGGCCTGACGCAGAAGCAAGGCGCCGCTCCCGGCTCAAAGCCGGGAGCGGCGCCTCTTCGTATCCGATGGTGCGGTCGGCGAAGGCCGGGAGAGCGAGAACAGCTACTTCGCGATCGCGCTGAGGCGTTCGTTGCGCAGGGCCGTGGGCCAGCGGTCGTCGATCGGCTCCATGGTCGCGCCGGTCGCCCAGCGCAGCAGCAGGTCCGCGAGGCCGGGGTTGCGGGCCAGGGCCGGGCCGTGCGAGTACGTGCCCAGGATGCGCCCGTTCCAGGCGCCCTCGGACTGCCCGTCGTTGCCGATGCCCGTGGTCACCTTGGCCAGGGGCTTCACGCCCGGGCCGAGATGGGTGCGGCCGCCGTGGTTCTCGAAGCCGGTCAGCGCCGGCAGGCCCAGCGCCGGGTGCATCTCGCCCGCCAGTTCGCCCACCGCGCGGGTCTCGCCGCGGTCCGAGTCGATGTCCAGCAGGTCCAGGCCGGGGTACTTCGCCCCCTTCGCGAAGAACGAGTGGCCCATGAGCTGGTAGCCGGCGCACACGGCGAACACCGTCGCGCCCCGCTCCACGGCCCGGTGCAGGCCCCGGTCCGCGGCCAGGCGCTCGGCCGCCAGCGCCTGCGGGCCGTCCTCGCCGCCGCCGATGAGGTACACGTCGCCGTCGGTCGGCACCGGGTGGTCCGCGCGCACCTCGGCGCACTCCACCGGCAGCCCGCGCAGGTCGGCCCGGCGGGCCAGGATGAGCAGGTTGCCCCGGTCGCCGTAGGTGGACAGCAGGTCCGGGTACAGCCAGATCAGGCGCAGGTGGGACTCAGTTGACACGGTCCAGCTCCGCTCGGATGTCCTGGAAGGCGGTGTAGTTGGCGATGACCTCGAGACGGCCGGGCGGCACCAGCGAGAGCGCCTGGCCGAACGAGCGCACGTGCTCGAACGGCACCTCGTTGACCTCCAGCCGCACCGCGAGGTCCATGGCCCGGTCGCCGGTGATGAGCACCCGGCGCCCGCGCAGCGGGGAGAAGTCGACGTCGTACAGCCAGGACGTGTCGAGTCCGTCGGGGTCCCGGGCGTTGATGGACAGCAGCGTGGGGACGTCCTCGGCCATGTCGAACGACTCCAGCCAGCCGGCCGGGTTCTTGGCCAGCAGCAGCCGGATGACGCGCCCGTCGCGGTGCACGGTGGCGTAGCGGCCGGCGACCGAGGCGACCTTGGACAGCTCCGGCGCCGCCTTGGCCGGGGGCGCCCCGAAGTGCGCGGCGACGGCCAGGGCGGTCGCGGCGTTGGCGCGGTTCACCCGTCCGGGCAGCTGCAGGGTGATCTGGTGGTACGTCCCCGTGTTGTCGACCACGCCGTCGCCGGACACCGTCCAGTGGGGGACCGGCCGGCTCAGGTTGCCCTCGACGCAGGCCCACTGCTCGCCGTTGCGCTCGATGGACGCTCCGCACTCCGGGCACACCCAGGAGTCGTCGTGGAAGCGCTGGCCGGCGGCGACCCAGGTGACCGGGGTGCCCTCGGCCACGGCCTTGCCCGCGGCCCACACGACCATCGGGTCGTCGGCGTTGGCCACGAGGTGCAGCCCGCGGCCGGGCAGCGCGTCGCGCCACAGGGCCGCCATCATGGCGACCTCCTTGGCCCGGTCGAGCTGGTCGCGGCTGAGGTTGAGCAGGGCGACGACCCGCGGCCGGGTCTGGTCGAGCACCTGCTTGAGATAGTGCTCGTCGACCTCCAGCACCGCATAGGGCGTGGCGCCGGCCTTGGCCAGGGCCGACGTGTGCCCGGTCGGCATATTGGCGCCGAGGCTGTTGGTGGCCACGTCGCCCAGCACGCCCATCGCGGCCGCGGTGAGGCGGGTGGTGGTCGTCTTGCCGTTGGTGCCGGAGATCAGTGCGATCTGCCGGCCGGCGGCGAGCTCGGCGAGGAGATTGGGGTCGATCATGAGGCCGATGCGGCCCCCGATGACCGATCCGTCGCCTCGTCCGGTGGCGCGCGAGAGCGCGGCGGCACCGCGCGACAGGGAGGTGGCGAGCTTGGCCCGCATCGGCAGCTTGTTGTCCGTCATCTCGCTCTCACGGTGTCCGGGGATGCGCTGACCCTACCCGGCGCGGGCGACACCCCCAATGGGCCCACTCGCTCCCCGCGGCTCCCCACTTCCCTCCACCGGCGCCCCCGTACGCGCCGAGTGCGCGGAGATGTCTGCCCTGCCGGGCGATTTGTCCGGATTCTTGAACTTGTGGGAACGCCTCCACCGATCGGGCACGCCCAGGCTCCTCCACCCGGCCCCACCCCGTTTGACGTGGGAATTCTTCACAGAGACCACACCTGGATCGGGCGGTTTTCCGTTGACGGTGGAGGGAAGTGGAGTACAGTGGAGCGCGATGGCGGAGCCGGGGGGCTCGGCCGGCCCCGGGGGGACCGTTCGCGGTGGGAAGGGGTGGTTGTCCGTGTTCTTGGGCACCCACACTCCTCGCCTGGACGAAAAGGGCCGGTTGATCCTGCCGGCCAAGTTTCGGGACGAGCTGGCGGGAGGTGTCGTGATCACCAAGGGACAGGAGCGCTGCCTCTACGTGTTCCCCGGCGCCGAGTTCGCCCGGATCGCCGAACAGCTGCGCGCCACGCCGATGACGAACAAGGCGGCCCGGGCTTACGGCCGGGTGTTCTTCGCCAGCGCCCACGACGAGGTTCCCGACCGCCAGGGCCGGGTCACCATCCCGCAGCATCTGCGCGAATATGCCGCGCTGGATCGTGACCTCGTGGTGATCGGGGCGAGCACCCGGGTTGAAATCTGGGATCGCCAGGCATGGGACACGTACCTCGCGGAAAGCGAAGAGGACTTCGCGGGCATCGAGGAGGGGGTGCTGCCGGGAGGGCTGTGAGGTCCAACTGCAGTAACCGAACTTTTGAGGCCGCCGTACCGGCAGCTCTCCAGCCGCTCAGAGTTTCTCGAAGTCCTGACACCACTTCCCCGGTGCCAGGGCGGAGGGGCGGATGGGGA
Source organism: Dactylosporangium sp. McL0621 (assembly GCF_049995355.1). NCBI lineage: Bacteria > Bacillati > Actinomycetota > Actinomycetes > Micromonosporales > Micromonosporaceae > Dactylosporangium > Dactylosporangium sp. McL0621. The sequence continues at coordinate 10,794,348 of NZ_CP188259.1, read as the reverse complement.
GCTGGCGGTACGGCGCTCGCGCACTTGGAGCACGGTGACAGCACCACGGCGGGGCCGCGAACCCCGCCGCCGGCAGGGGGTCGACGATGGGGGAGCGGGACGTTCACGTGCCCGTGCTGCTCGAGCGCTGCCTCGAGCTGCTCGCCCCCGCGCTCACGCGGCCCGGTGCGTTGTACCTCGACGCCACCCTCGGCCTCGGCGGGCACGCCGAGGCGGTGCTCCGGGCGCACCCGCAGGCCCGCCTCCTGGGCCTGGACCGCGACCCGCAGGCGCTGAGCCTCGCGGGGGAGCGGCTGGCGCCGTTCGCCGACCGGATCCGCCTCGTGCACGCCGTCTACGACGAGCTGCCCGAGGTCCTCGGCGACGAGCGGATCGACGCCGGACTGTTCGACCTGGGCGTGTCGTCGATGCAGCTCGACGACGCGGGACGGGGGTTCGCCTACGCCCAGGACGCACCGCTGGACATGCGCATGGACCAGACGCGCGGCACGACCGCGGCCGAGGTGCTCAACACCTACAGCCACGGCGAGCTGGCCCGGGTCCTGCGCGAGTACGGGGAGGAGAAGTTCGCCTCCCGCATCGCCGCGTTCATCGTCCGGGAACGGGAGAAGTCGCCGCTGACCGGCTCGGCCCGCCTTGCCGAGCTCGTCCGTGACGCCATCCCCGCGCCCGCCCGGCGCACCGGCGGGCATCCGGCCAAACGCACCTTCCAGGCGCTGCGCATCGAGGTCAACCGCGAGCTCGCGGTCCTCGAGCGGGCGATCCCCGCGGCGCTCGACGCGCTGCGGCCCGGGGGCCGGCTGGTCGTGCTGTCCTACCACTCACTCGAAGACCGCCTGGTCAAACGGGCGATCACGGAGCGGACCCGCTCGACCGTCCCGGTCGAGCTGCCGTTCGAGCCGCCCGGCAGCGAACCGGAGCTGCGGGCGCTCAACCGGGGAGCCGAGCTCCCCGACGCGGCCGAAACAGCGGCCAACCCGCGCGCGGCGTCGGTACGACTCCGCGCGGTGGAACGCAAGGAACGCCCGAAAAGGGCAGACACACTGGGGGAGGTGTGATGAACGTGACGACATTGCCGGCAGACCGGCAGCGCAGGAGTCAGCAGAGCGGATCGCGGTCGGGGGGCCGGACCACGGGGCGCAACGCTGAGGAGTTCGAGCCGCGACGGGACCCACAGATCGACGGTGCGACGGCACTGCAGCCGGAGTACACGCCGCCGGAGCACGAGACGCCGGAGCACGAGACCACGAGCCGGCCGGCGAGCCATCCCGCGCGGCCGGGCCGGGAGGACCGCCTGCGAGCGGCCCCGCCGGCACCGGTCAGTGCGCCGCGGGCGCCCTTCGTGGCGCTGGTGCTGGTGCTGGTGCTCGCCGGCGTGGTCGGCATCCTCGTGCTCAACACACGGATCGCCGAGAACGCGTTCAAGCTCGACGCGCTGAAGACCAAGCAGGCGGGCCTCGACCGCGACGAGGAGCGGCTGCGCAGCGATCTGGCCAACAAGGAGTCGCCGGTGACGCTCGCGTCGCGGGCGAAGCAGCTGGGGCTCGTGCCCTCGCGGACGCCGGCGTTCCTGGTGCTGCCCGACGGCACCAAGCTGGAGATGCCCGGGCCGAGCAAGTAGGCCGAGACCCATCCAAGTCCATAGTGGACGACGAACGGAAGTCAGGACATGGCTGGCGACACTCCTGATCGGCGGGGCGGCGAGCGGCGCGGGGGCGCCGGGCGCCGGGAGACCACCGAGCGCGGGAGCGCCGCCGGCCGGCAGCGAACGGGCGGTCGCGCCGGTGCGGGGGGTACCGGTGCCTCCGCCCGTTCCCGTTCCGATGGGGGCGAGGGCCGGGCGGCGGACGAGCCGTCGCTGCGCGGGACCATGTCCGAGGCGAAGCGGTACACGCCGCGCGGGCGCTCCGTGCGCGACGCCTCGGTCGACGCGGGCGGGCGCGGGGACCCGTTCCGCCCCGCCCTCGAGGTGATCCAGGGCGGCCGCAGCGAGCAGCCGCTGCGGGCCGGCCGCCGCGTCGAGCAGGCCCCGCGGGCGAGCCGCCGCACCGAGCAGTCCGCGCGCACCGAGCAGGCCGCGCGCGGGGGCGGCCGCACCGGGCAGGCCCCGCGCACCGAGCCGGGAACGCGCGGGGGCCGCCGCACCGCCCCGGCGGAGCGTCCGGACGGGGAGGAGGCGCCCCGGCAACGGCGGACCGCCCCGGCCCGGAAGGCGCAGCCGCTGCGGAAGGCCCCGAGGCGCGCGCCCGTGCGCAAGAAGCAGAGCCGGGTGACGGTACCGCGCCTGAAGCGCCGCCCCGGCCTGCCCAAGCTCGCCGAGCCGCGCCGCCGCCTGCGCCTGGCCACCGTCCTCGCGCTGGTGATGTTCGCCGCGATCGGCGTGCGCCTGGTGCAGCTGCAGCTGACCGACGCGAGCGCGTACGCCGCCGAGGGTCTGAAGGACCGCCTCGTGCGCGTCGTGCTGCCCGCCTCGCGCGGCTCGATCCTCGACCGCAACGGCAAGATCATGGTGCACTCGGTGGAGACCCGCTACGTGGCCGTCGACCCGATGGCGGTGAAGGACCCCGAGGCGCTGGCCGACAAGCTCTTCACGATCCTCGACAAGTACGGCGTGCCGCGCTCCGACCTCGTGCGCAAGATGACCCCGCACAAGGCCTCGGACGGCAGGACCAACGTGCGCTTCGAGTACCTCGTGCACCAGATCGAGCCCGCCGACGGCGACCGCATCGCGGCCCTGCACGTCGGCGCGCTCAAGGTCGACCGCGACGAGCGCCGCGAGATCCCCGGGTACGACCTGGCCTCCAACATCATCGGCTACACGTCGAAGCCCGACCTCAACGGGCAGATGGGCATCGAGAAGCAGTACGACTCGGTGCTGCGCGGCGTCGACGGGCTGCACGTGTACGAGCACGGCGAGGGCGAGCTCGACAAGCCGCTGCCGTACTACAGCTACGAGGAGCTCAAGCCGGCCCGCCCGGGCAGCTCGGTGGAGCTCACCATCGACCAGGACCTGCAGTTCTCGGTGCAGAGTGCCCTGGCCGAGCGCATGGGCCCGCTGGGCGCCGACTTCGCCACCGCCATCGTGCTCGACGCGCACACGATGGAGGTGATGGCGATGGCCAGCTACCCGTCCTTCGCCTCCGCGGACCCGGGCAGCACCGACCCGAACCTGCTCAAGGACCAGTGCACCGCGACGGTCTTCGACCCCGGCTCGATCCACAAGGTGATCGTCATGGGCGCCGCGCTGCAGGAGGGGGTCATCAACCCGAGCACCACGGTCACGGTGAACTCGAAGGTGAAGAAGGGCGGCACCACCTACACCGACCACCCGCCGCAGAAGGACGGCACCCAGATGACCATCCCGGGCATCCTGGCGCTGTCGTCCAACGTCGGCACCATCGCCGTGGCGGACCAGTTGGGCAAGGACAAGCTCTACGAGTACCAGCGGAAGTTCGGCCTCGGTCAGCGGACCGGCGTCGGGCTGCCCAACGAGTCGCCCGGCCAGCTGCTGCCGCCCAACGAGTGGACCGGCTCCAGCCCCGGCTCGATCCCGATCGGCAACGGCGTGGCCACGACGGCGCTGCAGATGGCGGCGGTGTACGGCACCATCGCCAACGACGGCCTCTACGTCCAGCCGACGCTGGTCAAGAAGATCATCGCGCCCGACGGCACCGTGACGAAGCCGCCGGCCCAGCAGACCCGCCGGGTGCTCGACCCGCAGGTCGCGCAGGAGCTGCGGGTGATGCTCGAGGGCGTGACCACGCTCGACGACGCCACCGGCAAGCAGGCGGCGATCACGGGCTACCGCATCGCCGGCAAGACGGGCACCTCGAAGCTGCCGCAGAACGGCGGGTACGCCGACGGCGACGTCGTGTCGTTCATCGGCATGGCCCCGGCCGAGGCGCCCCGCTACGTGATCGCGGTGAACGCCCACGTGCCGGGCGGGGCGGGCGGCTCGGTGGCCGCGCCGGCGTTCAAGGAGATGATGACGCTCACCCTGTCCAGCTTCGGGGTCACCCCGACCGGCACCGCGCCGCCGAAGCTGACGATCTACCCGTGACACCGGCTCCGGGGGCCCGCGGCCGGGCGGGTAGGGTCTGACCCCGTGCCCGGCTATCCCCGTCCGCGGAATGTCCGCCCCACGCTCGTCGGTGAGCTGGGCGGCGGCTCTGAAGATGTCGCGGTCACGGGGGTGACGCACAGTAGCTCCGAGGTACGGCCGGGTGATCTTTACGCGGCGCTGCCCGGCGCGCGGGTGCACGGGGCGCAGTTCATCCCCGAGGCGCTCGAGCGCGGCGCGGTCGCGGTGCTCACCGACCCCGCCGGGGTGCGCGCGGACGCGGGCGTCCCGTTCATCGTGGCCGGCAAGCCCCGCGAAGTGCTCGGCGAGGTCGCCTCCAAGGTCTACGGCGAGCCGACCCGGCGCCTGACCACGATCGGCATCACCGGTACCGCGGGCAAGACGTCGACCACCTACCTCATCGAGGCCGGCCTACGCGCCGCCGGCCAGGTCACGGGCCTCATCGGCACCGTGGAGACCCGGCTGGGCGACCTGACCGTCAAGAGCATCCGGACCACGCCCGAGGCGACCGACCTGCACGCGCTCTTCGCCGCGGCGCTCGAGCGCGGCGTGCAGTCGGTGGCGATGGAGGTCTCCAGCCACGCCCTCGAGGTCGGCCGGGTCGGCGGGGTCCGCTTCGCCGCCGCCGGGTACACCAACTTCGGCCTGGACCACCTCGACTTCCACCCGTCCGTGGAGGACTACTTCGCGGCCAAGGCGCGCCTGTTCGACGGCCGCGCCGCCGTGGAGATCCTCAACCTCGACGACGTGTCGGTAATGCGACTGCGCAAGCCCGCCTCGTGGACGTATTCCGTTGCGAGTGATCTTGCCGACTTCGGCGTCTCCGGCGTGACCGTGGACGGCTACGGACAGGCCTTCGACGTGCACTGGAAGGGCCGCACCGCCCGCTCCGGCGTGCAGCTGCCCGGCCGGCACAACGTGGCCAACGCGCTGCTGGCCATCGCCTCCCTCGTCGCCGTCGGGGTGGACCTCGACGTCGCGGCCCGGGCCGTGGCCGGGGCGCCGGGCTCGCCGGGCCGCATGGAGCGCGTCGAGGCCCCCGGCGAGGTCGTCGGCGTCGTGGACTACGCGCACAAGCCCGACGCCATGGTCGAGGTCCTCAAGGCGCTGCGCACCCTCGCGGCCGCCCGCGGCGGCCGGGTGCTCTGCCTGGTCGGGGCCGGCGGCGACCGCGACCGCGGCAAGCGCCCGCTCATGGGCCGGGCCGCCGCCGAGGGCGCCGACCTGGTGATCGTCACCGACGACAACCCGCGCACCGAGGACCCGGCGGCGATCCGCGCCGAGGTGCTGGCCGGGGCCGCGGGCGGGCCGGCCGACGTGGTGGAGATCGGCGGCCGGCGCGCCGCCATCGCCCACGCGGTGGCCCAGGCCAAGCCCGGTGACGTGATCGCGCTGCTGGGCAAGGGGCACGAGACGGGCCAGGAGGTGGGCGGCGAGGTGCTCCCGTTCGACGACCGGGTGGAGCTGGCCGCGGCGCTGACCGAGGCGGCCTCATGATCGCCCTGACGCTGGCGGAGATCGCCGCGATCGTCGGCGGCGAGCTGCACGGTGGCGGCGCCGGCGCGGTGGTCGACGGCGACGTGGAGTACGACTCCCGCAAGGTCGGCCCCGGAAGCCTCTTCGTGGCCTTCGCGGGCGCGAAGGTCGACGCCCACGAGTTCGCCCCCAAGGCGATGGCCGACGGCGCGGCCGGGGTCCTCGGCAGCCGGCCCGTGCCGGGCGTGCCCACGGTCGTGGTCGCCGACCCCCGCCACGCGCTCGGCCTGCTCGCCCGTGCGGTGCTCGACCGGCTGCACGAGGCCGGCGGCATCACCGTCGTCGCGCTCACCGGCTCCTCCGGCAAGACCAGCACCAAGGACATCGTCGCCCGGCTGCTGGCCGCACACGGCCCGACCGTGGCGACCGTGGGCTCGGAGAACAACGAGCTCGGCACGCCGTACACGGTGCTCAAGGCCGACGCCGGCACCCGCTTCCTCGTGCTCGAGATGGGCGCGCGGGGGGTCGGGCACCTGCGGTACCTGTGCGAGATCGCCCCGCCCGACGTGGCCGTCGTGCTCAACGTCGGCGTCGCGCACATCAGCGAGTTCGGCTCGGTCGAGGGCATCGCGCAGGCCAAGGGCGAGCTCGTCGAGGCGCTCGGCCCCGGCGGCGTCGCGGTGCTCAACGCCGACGACGAGCGGGTCCGGGCCATGGCGGCGCGCACCACCGGCCGCGTCGTGCTGGCCGGCGAGGCCGCGGACGCGCAGGTCCGCGCCACCGACGTGGTGGCGCTGGACCGCGGCCGGTTCGGCTTCACCCTCACCGTCCCCGATTGTCAGGCGCCCGTTCCGGTCCGCCTCGGCGTCGCGGGGCGTCACAGCGTCGGCAACGCGTTACTCGCCGCTGCCGTCGCGTCGCTGGCGGGCATGGACCCGGCCGCGATCGCGGCGGGACTCGGCGATCTCGACGGTTTGTCGACCCGAAGGATGGATGTCTTCGACCGTGCCGATGATGTCACGGTCATCGACGACTCGTTCAACGCCAATCCGGCGTCCATGGCGGCGGCGCTGCACGCGCTCGTCGCGGTGGCCGGCGGGCGGCGCAAGATCGCCGTGCTCGGCTTCATGGCGGAGCTCGGCGAGTTCGAGCGAGCCGGACACGAGGAGGTCGGTCGTATCGCCGCGGAACTCGGCGTCGACCGTCTCGTGGCCGTCAGCGAGCAGGCCGCGCCGATCCTGACCGGAGCGGCCGCCGTGGCGAGTTGGGGAGGAGACTCGGTGCTCGTGACCGATCAGGAGGCCGCCGTCGCGCTGCTGCGCGCCGAGCTGCTTCCACGCGACGTGGTCCTGGTCAAGGGATCGCGCTACCGGACCTGGGGCGTCGCCGACGCCCTGCGCTCGGAAGATCTCGGCAAGTGAGGGCCGTCTTCGTCGCGGCCTTCGTCGCGTTTCTCATCTCGCTGTTCGGTACGCCGATCGCGATCAGGTACTTCACCCGCCTGAAGGCCGACCAGCCCATCCGCAGCGAGGGCCCGCAGACCCACCTCGGCAAGAAGGGCACGCCCACCATGGGTGGCGTGGTGTTCATCTTCGCCACGCTCGTCGCCTACACCGGCGGGCACATCGCGCTCACCACGCTGCCCGAGGCGCAGCTGCGCCCGTCCGGCCCGACCGCGACCGCGGTGGTGCTGCTCGGCCTGTTCGTCTTCACCGGCCTGCTGGGCTTCCTCGACGACTACCTCAAGGTCGCCAAGCGCAACAGCGACGGGCTCAACAAGCGGGGCAAGCTCATCGGCCAGGCGCTCATCGGCGCCGTCTTCGGTGCGATCGCGCTCTACGTCTCCTCCGACCGGACCGGCCGCCAGGTCGTCACCACGGTGGCCAGCCCGAAGCTGTCGTGGGTGCACGACATCGACTGGCTGAACATCGGCAAGATCGCCGCGGTGATCTTCTTCGTGTTCGTGGTCATGTCGATGTCCAACGCGGTGAACCTGACCGACGGCCTCGACGGCCTCGCGACCGGCACGTCGATCCTGGTGCTCATCAGCTACATGGCGATCGCGTTCTGGCAGTACCGCCACTGGTGCGCCGACCCGTCGTACAAGGCCGGATACTGCTACGACGTGCGCGACCCGCTGGAGATGGCCCTGATCGCCGGGGCCGCCGTCGGCGCGCTGGTCGGCTTCCTGTGGTGGAACACGTCACCGGCCCGCATCTTCATGGGCGACACCGGCTCGATGGCGCTGGGCTCCCTCATCGCGGGCCTCGCGCTGGCCACCAAGACCATCCTGCTGCTGCCACTGCTGGGCCTGCTCTTCGTGATCATCGTGGTGACCTGGGTCATGCAGATCGGCTCGTACCGCACGACCGGTAAACGCATCTTCCGGATGGTGCCGCTACAGCACCACTTCGAGCTGGCCGGATGGAGCGAGGTCAACATCGTGGTCCGCTTCTGGATCATCGCCGGCCTCGGCGTCGCGGCCTCCCTCGGCCTCTTCGCCGCCGACTTCCTGCGTGTGATGAGCGGCGCCTCCTAACGGCACGTCCCCCCGGCGCGTCGCGGCCGTCCGGCCCCGGCGCGCCGGGAATGATGGGCGGCATGAGGAGCGACGGGGAGGAAGTTCCGAACGACGGCGGCTGGCTGGGCAACCTGGTCGGATCGCTGCGGGGGCTGCTGGACCGGCCGCTCGCCTCCTACTACCTGCTGCTGTCCAGCGTCGGCCTGCTCGTCTTCATCGGGCTGGTCATGGTCTTCTCGGTGACCAGCGTCGACAGCTTCGCGACCACCGGCAGCCCGTTCACCTCGATCGCCAAGCAGGCGCTCTTCGCGGTGGTCGGGCTGATCGCGTTCTGGGTCTGCCAGCGGCTGCCGGTGCGGACCTTCCGGGCCGTGGCCATCCCGGCGCTGCTCGCCACGTTCGTGCTGATGTCCTTCGTCGACCTGATGGGCTGGGCGGCGGCCCGCCGTGCGCCGCCCGGGGCCGAGGTCGACCCGATCCACCTCGGGCCGATCTGGGTCAAGGACCTGTGGCTGCACGTCGGCGGCTTCCAGCTGCAGCCGGCCGAGTTCGCCAAGATCGCGCTGGTGATCTGGGGCGCCGACCTGCTCGTGCGCAAGGGCCGCAGCATCATGAACTGGCGCGAGCTGCTCATGCCGATGTTCCCGGTGACGGTCGCGCTGCTGATCCTCGTGGGCTACAACGACCTCGGCTCGATGATCTGCATGGTGGTGCTGTTCACCGGCCTGCTGTGGGCGGCCGGGGCCCGGCTGCCGGTCTTCGGCTGGCTCGGCGGGTTCTTCCTGGCCGGCGTGGTCGCGCTCATCCTGCTGCCGGCCAACAAGGACTACCGGCTGGACCGGCTCAAGGTCTTCTTCGACCCGAGCATCGACCCCGACGCGAAGGCGGGGCGGTACCAGTACCTGCGCGGCCTGTGGGCGGTCGCCGACGGCGGCTGGTTCGGCGTCGGCCTAGGCCAGGGCCAGCTCAAGTGGGGCCGGCTGCCCAACGCGCACAACGACTTCATCTTCGCCATCGTCGCCGAGGAGCTCGGCGTGGTCGGCTGCATGGTCGTGCTGCTGCTGTTCGGCATGCTCACCTACACCGGCCTGCGCATCGCCCGCCGCGTCGAGGACCCGTTCCGCCGGCTGGCCGCCGCGGCGATCACCCTCTGGTTCGTCGGTCAGGCGATCATCAACATCGGGGGCGTCGTCGGCCTGCTGCCGATCACCGGCCTGCCGCTGCCGTTCATCTCCGACGGCGGCAGCGCCCTGGTCGTCGCGCTCGGCGCGGCCGGCATCCTCACCTCCGCCGCCCGGGCCGAGCCGGACTGCGCCCGAGCCATGCACGCCCGTCCGCCGCGGAAATGGGTGCGACTACTCTGGGCGCCGTTGCCGCCGCTTCCGCGCGCCCGCGAGGAGGACGACGGCACGGACCCCTCGACTCGCACGACGGGCCGGCCCACCCTCACGGGGTCGCCCCGCGGAAGGAGCACCTGATGGCAGCGCTGCGTTCGGTGGTGCTGGCCGGCGGAGGCACGGGCGGGCACATCTACCCGCTGCTCGCCTTCGCCGACTGCTTGCGCAGGCACGACCCCGACGTCCGCATCACGTGCATCGGCTCGCCGAGCGGGATGGAGAACGACCTGATCCCGCCGCGCGGGTACGACCTGCGCCACGTCCCGGCGTACCAACTGCCGCGCTCGGTGAACCTGAACCTGGTGCGCACCCCGGACCGGATGTGGAAGGCGGCCCGGGCCACCCGTGCGATCCTCGACGAGGTGAACGCCGACGCCGTCGTCGGCTTCGGCGGCTACGTGTCGGTCCCGGCCTACCTGGCCGCCTGGCGGCGCAAGACGCCCACGGTCATCCACGAGGTGAACGTGCCGATCGGCGTGGCCAACAAGATGGGGATGCGCTTCACCAAGAACATCGTGCTCGGCTTCCCGCACCAGGCCCAGCAGATGCCGTCCGTGGCGGACTCGCCCGTGGTCGGCGTGCCGCTGCGGCAGAGCATCGCGACCCTGGACCGGGCCGCCCGCCGCGCCGAGGCCCGCCGGTACTTCGGCCTCGACCCGAACCTGCCGACGCTGTTCGTCTTCGGCGCCTCCTCCGGCGCCCGCTCGATCAACAACGCGGTGGCGGGCGCGGCCAAGGCGATCACCTCGGCCGGGGTGCAGGTGCTGCACATCATCGGCGCCCGCAACGAGGACTTCGAGGTCCCGGCCGGGCTGGCCGCGCCGTACGTGCGCGTCAAGTTCCTCGCCGAGATGGAGCTCGGCTACGCGGCCGGCGACCTGGCCCTGTGCCGCGGCGGCGCGATGACGTGCGCCGAGACCGCCGCGATCGGCATGCCCGCGGTTTACGTGCCGCTGCCGTGGGGCAACGGCGAGCAGCGGCGCAACGCGCTGCCGGTGGTCGAGGCGGGTGGCGGCCTCATCGTCGAGGACGGCGACCTGACGCCCGAGCTGATCGCGCAGCAGATCGTGCCGCTCGCGCGCGACGGCGCCCGGCTCGCCGCGATGAGCCACGCGGCCGCCGGATACGGGCGCCGTGACGGTGACGAGGCCCTTCGTCGGTACCTGTTGAGGATCGTTGGATCATGAGCGGAGCGGAGCGAAGCGGAGTGGCCGCGCAGCATGAAGTTCAGCGCAACCTGACGGCCGAGGAGCTGGGCAAGGTCCATCTCGTGGGCGTGGGCGGGGTCGGCATGAGCGGCCTGGCCCGCCTGCTGCTCACCCGCGGCATCCCCACCTCGGGCAGCGAGCTCAAGGAGTGGCCTCAGCTCGCCGCGCTCAAGGCCCTCGGCGGCACGATCTACCGCACCCACGAGGCGTCCAACCTCGACGGCGTGGACACGGTCGTGTACTCCACCGCCATCCCCAAGGACCACATCGAGCTCGTCACCGCCCGCGAGCGGGGCCTGCGGCTGCTGCACCGCTCGGAGGCCCTGGCCGCCACGATGCTCGACCGGCGCGCCGTCGCCGTGGCCGGCACGCACGGCAAGACGACCACCACCTCCATGCTCACGCTGATCCTGCAGCACGCCGGGCTCGACCCCTCGTTCGTGATCGGCGGCGAGATCTCCGCGATCGGCTCCGGCGCCCACCACGGCAGCGGCGACCTCTTCGTGGCCGAGGCCGACGAGAGCGACCGTTCGTTCCTGCTGTACTCCCCGCACGTCGCGCTCGTCACAAACATCGACGCGGATCACCTCAACACGTACGGCGACCTGCAGGGGCTCGAAGACGCGTTCGTCGAGTTCTGCGCCCGGGTCCAGCCGGGCGGGTTCGTGGTCACCTGCGCCGACGACGCCGGGGCGATGCGGATGGCGGTGCGGGCCCGGGCGGCCGGGGCCGACGTGGTCACCTACGGCACCGCGCCCGACGCCGACCTGCGCATCAGCGAGGTCCGCTCGTCCGTGCACGGGGTGCGGTACGTGGCCCACCACGAAGGCGTGCCGCTCGGCGAGGTGTTCCTGCCGGTGCCGGGCGCCCACCTGGGCCTCAACTCGGCCGGGGCGGTCCTCACGGCGCTGCGGCTGGGCGTGCCGGCCGAGACGGCGATCGAGAGCCTGGCGACGTTCCCGGGCGTGCGGCGCCGCTTCGAGTTCAAGGGCGCCGAGGCCGGGGTGCGGGTCTACGACGAGTACGCATACCACCCGGTGCCGATCGCCGCGGCCCTGCGCACGCTGCGCGAGGTGGCCGGCGACGGGCGCCTCCTCGTGGTGTTCCAGCCCTACCGGGTGTACCGCACCCGCGACTTCCAGGCCGAGATCGCCGCCGGCCTCTCGCTCGCCGACGAGGCCCTGATCATGGAGGTCTTCGGGCCCGGCGAGGTCCGCGAGCCGGGGGAGGGCGGCGTGGCGCTCACGGCCGCGGTCGACCTGCCCGCGGAGCACAAGGTGTTCCTGCCGTCCTGGGAGGACGTGCCCGGCGAGGTGGTGGCCCGGGTCCGCGAGGGCGACGTGGTCGTCACCATGGGCGCGCCGCCGATCTCGCTCATGGGCGACGAGCTGCTGGCCGCGCTCAAGGGCGGGGGCGAGGCGGACGGGTACGTCGGCCGGCACTCCCGGGCCGACGACTGACGCCGGGCTGATCGCCGGTGACCCAGACGCGCGGATGGCGGCTCGTCCTGGCCCCCCGCGACGCGCCGCGCTCCGTGCGGCTCTTCGCGGCCCGGGCCCGGCGGCACCGTCTCCGCGCGGCGCTGCCCTGGCTGGTCGCGCTCGCGCTGGTGGCGCTGCTCGGCGGGGCGGCGGCGATCGTGTACCTCACCCCGGCCCTCGGCGTCGAGCGCATCGAGGTCACCGGGGCCGGCGTGCTCGACCCGGCCGCGGTGCGCGCGGCCGCCGGGGTGCGCGACGGCACCCCGCTGCCGCGGCTGGACCTGGGCGCGCTGGAGCGCCGGGTGCGCACGGAGCTCAAGCCCGTGCGCACCGTCAAGGCCCAGACGCACTACCCGCACACCCTCGCGATCGCGGTGGTGGAGCGCACGGCGATCGCGGCCGTGCCCAAGGTCGGCGGCTTCACCCTGCTCGACGCCGACGGCGTGGCCTTCCTGCCGGTCGACACCGCGCCGCCGGGCCTGCCGCTGATCCGCATCGCCCAGCCCGAGCCGGGCGACGCCACCACCGAAAGCGCCCTGACCGTGCTGGCCGCGCTGTCCCCGGCGGTCCGTACGCAGATGGTCGCGCTGGTCGCCGAGTCGCCGACCCGGATCAGGCTGGAGCTGACCGGCGAGCGGTCCGTGGTGTGGGGCGACGCCACCCAGAACGAGGCCAAGGTCCGGGTGCTGGAGCGCACCCCCATCGAGCCCGGGCACACCCTCGACGTGAGCGCCCCCGGCGTCGTCCTGGAGAAGTGACGCGTCCGCCCGTCACAACCGCAGGCCGGCGGCGTTAACGAATTCGACGGCGCGGTGGGCGTTTGGCCGACACGCCGGGGCACGGTCCTTGGATCACGACAGTCGGGCCCTTACCTTGCGATAAGGCATTAGTTGACATAACTATAAGCCTCTAGTAAAGGGTGAGGGTTTGCGGGACCCCCATCCGGTGCGTTCGCATTGGCGGACGCCGCCCGTCACGGGGTCGGGCTCGGACAGGCCTCCGCGAGGGGGCGGACCGGGGTTCAAGGCTCGGCACCGGACAGGATCGGCGCTCGCCAACCTCGAAAGGAAAGGTGGTCCGATGACACATCCGCACAACTATCTCGCGGTCATCAAGGTCGTCGGCATCGGCGGCGGCGGGGTGAACGCCGTCAATCGCATGATCGAGGTTGGCCTGAAGGGCGTCGAGTTCATCGCGATCAACACCGACGCCCAGGCCCTGCTGATGAGCGACGCCGACGTCAAGCTCGACGTCGGACGGGAACTGACCCGCGGGCTGGGTGCGGGCGCCAACCCCGACGTCGGCAAGAATGCGGCCGAAGACCACCGGGACGAGATCGAAGAGGTGCTCAAGGGCGCCGACATGGTCTTCGTCACCTGCGGCGAGGGCGGCGGGACGGGCACCGGCGGCGCGCCCGTCGTGGCCAACATCGCGCGGAAGCTCGGCGCGCTGACCATCGGCGTGGTCACCCGGCCCTTCTCGTTCGAGGGAAAGCGCCGCCAGGTGCAGGCCGAGTCCGGCATCGAGGAGCTGCGCAACCAGTGCGACACGCTCATCGTGATCCCGAACGACCGGCTCCTGGCCCTCGGCGACCGCGGCATCAGCATGATGGACGCGTTCCGCCAGGCCGACCAGGTGCTGCTCTCCGGTGTCCAGGGCATCACCGACCTCATCACCACGCCGGGCCTGATCAACCTTGACTTCGCCGACGTCAAGAGCGTCATGAGCGGCGCCGGTAGCGCGCTCATGGGCATCGGCAGCGCCCGCGGGGACAACCGCGCGGTCGAGGCCGCCGAGTCGGCCATCTCCAGCCCGCTGCTGGAGCAGAGCATGGACGGCGCGCGTGGCGTGCTGCTGTCCATCGCCGGCGGGTCCGACCTCGGTCTGTTCGAGATCAACGACGCGGCCCAGCTGGTCACCGACGCCGCCCACCCGGACGCCAACATCATCTTCGGCGCGGTCATCGACGACGCGCTCGGCGACGAGGTGCGCGTCACGGTCATCGCGGCCGGCTTCGACGGGGGCGCCCCGGCGTACCGCCCGATCGAGAGCCGGGCCCCGCGCACGGCGCACGGCCCGCAGCACAGCCAGCCGAAGGAGCCGGCGCCCCAGGAGCGCCAGGCCCCGCCGCCGCCCCGGCGGGTGCTCTTCGACGACGTCGACGTGCCGGACTTTCTCAAGAACGGTGCGTGATTGATCACGGCTTGAGCTCTGGTTGAATTGGGTAGGTCGCATGTGCGGCCTACCCAATCGCCGTATTCAGCGCAAACTTCTTTGGGGGCCCAGTTGGATGCGCGCACCGAGCAGATCGCGGCCAATCTCGCATCCGTGCGGGAGCGGATCACCGCGGCCTGCCGCGCGGCCGGCCGGGAGCCGGAATCGGTCACCCTCGTGGCCGTGACGAAGACCTACCCGGCCGAGGACGTCGCCCGGCTGGCCGAGCTGGGCGTGGCCGACGTCGGCGAGAATCGGGACCAGGAGGCGGCCGCCAAGGCCGCCGCCGTGCCCGGTGTGCGGTGGCACTTCGTCGGGCAGCTGCAGCGCAACAAGGCGCGCTCGGTGGCCGGCTACGCCGACGCCGTGCACTCCGTGGACAGCCTTCGCCTGGTGGATGCCCTGGCCGACGCCGTGGTGAAGACCGAGCGGGCCGCCCCGCTCGGCGCGCTGGTGCAGGTGAGCCTCGACGACGACGAGCACCGTGGCGGGGCGCTCACCGGACAGGTCGAGAAGGTCGCCGAGGCGATCGCGGCCAGCCCGGCCCTCGCGCTGCGCGGGGTCATGGCGGTCGCGCCGCTGGGCTGGGAGCCGGACGAGGCATTCGCCCGGCTGGCGGCAATCGCGTCCCGGATTCGTCAGCGTTTTTCCGGGCCGGACGGGGCGGCGGACTGGATTTCCGCGGGTATGAGTGACGATCTCGAATCCGCGATTCTGCACGGCTCGACACACGTCCGTGTCGGCAGTGCATTGCTCGGAAAACGCACCCCACTGGGGTAGCCTGGCCCGCGGGAACGGAAAACTACACGGGTGTGGTTCTGCGCCGGCGGGGCGGTGTCGCACGACGTGATCGGTGGCACCGACAACGGGGGGAAGTGCCGCATGGCGGTGGACGGAGGAGCGCGTATGGGTGCTCTGCGCAGGGCGGGCGTGTGGCTCGGTCTCGTCGAGGACGAGGACGATCGTGGGTACGACGATCGTCATTACCGGTACGACAACGACCTGCTCGACGAAGAGGACGACGTCGACGACGTGCCGGCGCCGCGCTCCCGCACGGCCTCGGAGCGGCTCTCCGCCTCGGAGCGCCTCTCGGCGTCCGACCGGCTCTCGACCTCGGAGCGTCTCTCCGCCTCCGAGCGCCTGGAGGCGAGCGCCGCGAGCCGCACCAGCACCGTCCGCTCGATCACGCGCCCGACCGCGTCGGTCAGCTACCCGACGCGCGACAACCTGGCCCTCGCCCCGACGAGCTCCGTCCGTGATCGCCCCCAGGTGGACGAGGACAGCGACGACCGCCGTTACGCGATCACCACGCTGCACCCCACCACGTACAACGAGGCCCGCACGATTGGGGAGCACTTCCGCGACGGCGTCCCGGTGATCATGAACCTCACCGAAATGGACGAGTCGGATGCCAAACGTTTGGTCGACTTCGCGGCCGGACTCGTATTCGGCCTGCGTGGTAACTTCGAGCGGGTGACCAACCGAGTCTTCCTGCTCTCACCGGCAAATGTCCAGGTCACCGCCGAGGACAAAGCTAAGATCGCCGAGGGCGGGTTCTTCAACCAGAGCTGATGCGAGGACTCAACGGCCGTGGTGTCCATCACCTTGCAGATCGTGCATCTGCTGCTCTACCTCTTCTTGGTGGCGCTCCTCGGACGCTTTGTGATGGGCTACGTCATGCAGTTCGGTCGCCGCTGGCAACCCGGCCGGGGAGCCGCCGCCGCGCTCGAAGTGGTGTGGAGCGTCACCGATCCGCCGCTCAAAGCGTTGAGGCGGGTGATTCGTCCGCTGCGTATTGGTACCGTGGCCGTGGACCTGTCTTCGCTTGTGCTGCTGGTTATCCTGTTCGTGCTGATGTACGTCGTGTTAGGGCGGCTGATCGCGGCGTTCTCGTGACACGCACCGCTCGGCGGCCACGCGGCCGCAACTGACCCGAGGAGTTTCGATGCCGCTGACCCCGGCCGACGTTCACAACGTCGCCTTCAAGAAGCCCCCAATCGGCAAGCGGGGCTACGACGAGGAGGAGGTCGACGCCTTCCTCGACGAGGTCGAGCGTGAGCTCGCCCGGTTGATCGAAGAGAACAACGAGCTGCGCGCGCAGCTCGAGCGCGGCGGCGGCCCCGCCCGCTCGGCGCCCGGCGCCGGCGGCGACCCCCGCCTGGCCGCGGAGCTCGCCGACCTCAAGACGCAGTTCGAGCGCGTCCAGCGGGAGAAGGCGTCGGCCGAGCAGGCCGCCCGCAGCATGCAGCAGGAGCTCGACCAGGTCCGCACGCAGGGCGGCCCGGCCGGTGGCTCCGGCGACGGCGAGCAGCAGGCGCTGCGCGTGCTCATGATGGCCCAGCGCACCGCGGACGACCACGTGTCCGACGCGCGCCGCGAGGCCGACAAGCTCCTCTCCGAGGCCCGCACCAAGGCCGAGGAGGTCACCCGCGACGCGCGGGCGAAGGCCGACGCGCTCGAGCGCGACGCCCGCCAGCGCCACCAGGAGGCCATGGGCGGCCTGGACGCGAAGCGCACCGCGCTGCAGAAGCACATCGAGGAGCTCAAGCAGTTCGAGCGCGAGTACCGCACCCGCCTCAAGGCCTACCTGGAGAGCCAGCTGCGCGACCTCACCGGTCGCGAGCAGAGCCTCGAGGCCGAGATGGCGCAGCGCGGCGAGGGCGCGGCGCGCCCGGCGGTCGGCGGCGGCGGTCTGGCCACGGCCGGCCTCGCGGGCGGCTACGAGGGCGCGGGTCGCTGACCCTGGGCCCGTCTCCCCGAGGCGAGCACGACGCACAGCGGCACCCACAAGAGTGAAGTAGTGGCACAGAGCGGCCCACCGGCAGCACCCGACACGCGGCCGGTCAATGCGACACGCGGCGCCCCAGTCGAAATTCGGCTGGGGCGCCGGTCATTCTGGGAGACTTCCGCCTGGCTCGTTCGTTGTACCGGCTGAGAGACACTCGCCCGGAGACGCCATCGGCGCTCGCCCCGGGACTCGCTTTGCGGAGGGACAGGGCCGTGATCGTCGGAAGCCTGCTGCTGATCGTGGTAGCCGTCGGCCTGCTCGTGCTGGGCCTGCTCCAGGGGTCGGACGCCCTGCTGGTCGCGTCCATCGGGGCGAGCCTGCTGGCCGCGGTCGCGCTGATCGTCGGTGGTCGCCAGGCCGCCGCCGCGCGCACCGCCCGCACCGCCCGCACCGGGCGCCAGGTGCCCTCGGAGCGCTACGACCCGTTCGCGTCCCACCTCGGCGGTGACGAGCTCGGTGGCGAGGACGAGGAGGTCCCGGGGGAGTACGGCCGGCGGGCGGAGCGCCAGGCGGTCGGCGCCGGGGCGCGCACCGGCACCACCTACGGCACGTCCACCGGCGGCCGCCCGGCCGCCCCGGACGAGACCACGACGACGGCCCCGGTCCGCGACGAGCCCGATGCCGGGATCCCGCTGCAGGGCGACAGCGAGGGCCGCTACGAGGAGTACCCGTCGCAGTACGACCAGCACCGGCCGGTCGACTCGTACCAGGACGACGATGACGACGACGATGACGACTACGACGACGAGGACCCGGCCGACGAGCCGGCGATCCAGCAGTCGCCGGCCGCCGACCTCGCCCGCGTCGCCGCGCTGCCCGACGAGGTCCTCGTGATCGACGGCCGGCCGCGGTACCACGTGCCGAACTGCCCGCACCTGCTCGGCCGCGAGCACGAGCCGCTGCCGGCGCACGAGGCGGTCGAGCTCGGCTTCACCCCGTGCGCCGTGTGCGCGCCCAACGACGTGCTGCTCGCCGCCCGCCGGTAGGCCCCTGGGCGCAGAGCCGCCCGCGCGGAGGATCGCCCCCGATCGGGTGAACCTTCACAATGAGGCATGGCCACCATCGCGATCCGTGTCCGGCCCGGTGCATCGCGCACCGCGGTCGGGGGCGGCCATCCCGGGCCCTACGGGCCCGCCGTGGTCGTCGCGGTGGGCGCCCGCCCCGTCGACGGGCAGGCCACCGCGGCCGCGCTGAAGGCCCTCGCCGCCGCGATCGGGGTGCGCCCGTCGAGCCTGCGCCTCAAGGCGGGGGCGGCGAGCCGGGACAAACTGGTCGAACTCGCCGACCCGCCGGCGGACCTCGCCGATCGGGTCGCCGGTCTGCTGGCGGGCCGCCGTTGAGTCATGAGCTCAACGTCGCGCTGCTGATCGGCGCGGCGGTCCTGCTGGTGTCCGTGGGCGCGGTGCGGTTCTCGGTGCGCCTCGGCCTGCCCAGCCTCCTGGTCTACCTGGGGCTCGGGGTCGCGATCGGGGAGGCCGGGCTCGGCATCCAGTTCGCCGACGTCGAGCTGACCCGGACGCTGGGCATCTGCGCCCTCGTGGTGATCATCGCCGAGGGCGGCCTCACCACGCGCTGGTCGACCCTGCGCCCGGTGCTCGGCCCCGCCCTGGTGCTCTCCACCGTCGGGGTGGCGGTCAGCATCGCCGTGGTCGGGGCGGTCGTCCACTTCGCGCTGGGCGTCGGGTGGCAGCAGGCGCTGCTGTACGGCGCCGTGCTCTCCTCCACCGACGCGGCCGCCGTCTTCTCCACGCTGCGCCGGGTCCCGGTCCGGCCGCGCCTCGCCGCGCTGCTGGAGGCGGAGTCGGGCATCAACGACGCCCCCGTGGTCATCCTCGTCGTGATGCTCTCGGCGCCGCGGCTCGGCCAGCACCCCTGGTACGAGGAGCTGGCCCTCGTCGCCTACGAGCTCGTCGCCGGCGCCGCGGTCGGACTGCTGGCCGGGTTCGGCGGTGCCTGGGCGCTGCGCCGGGCCGCGCTGCCCTCCGCCGGGCTCTACCCGCTCGCCGCGATCGGCCTGACCGTGCTCGCCTACGCCGCCGGCGCCGTCGCCCACGCCTCCGGCTTCCTGGCCGTGTACGTCACCGGCGTCGTCCTCGGCAACGCCCGCCTGCCGCACCGGCGAGCCATGCTCGGCTTCGCCGACGGGCTGGCCTGGCTCGCCCAGATCGGCCTGTTCGTGCTGCTGGGTCTGCTGGCCTCGCCGAGCGAACTCGGCGGGGCGGTGCTCACCGCCCTGGTCGTCGGCCTGGTCCTGGTGCTGCTGGCCCGCCCGCTGTCGGTGGTGGTCAGCAGCGCCCCGTTCCTGCTCACCCCGAACGGTCCCGGATGGCGGGACCAGGCGTTCCTGTCCTGGGCGGGCCTGCGCGGGGCGGTGCCCGTCGTGCTCGCCACGATCCCGCTCTCGGCCCGGCTGCCGGGCGCCCAGGACCTGTTCAACGTCGTCTTCGTGCTCGTGGTGATCTACACGGCCGCCCAGGGCGTGACGCTGCCGCCGGCGGCGCGCCTGCTCGGGGTCACCGCGCCCGCCGAGCCCACCGACCTGCAGGTGGAGGCCGCACCCCTGGAGCGCATGGGCGCGGATCTGCTGCAGGTCGAGGTGCCGGAGGGCTCGAAGCTCAACGGCGTGCACGTGGACGAGTTACGATTGCCTCTCGGTGCGGTCGTGACGCTGGTGTTGCGCGACGGCGGTGCGTTCGTGCCGGCGCCGGAGACCCGCCTGAAGACCCGTGACAGCCTCCTGATCGTCACCACCGAGCAGGTTCGCGATGCCGCGGAGCAACGGCTGCGGGCCGTGAGCAGGCGGGGGCGACTCGCTCGCTGGTTTGCCGAACATGGCGATGATCGGCGCCAATAATTGATCAAATTGGTCGGAATACGTGTGGCGCGTTTGTCGGACGCGTGTACATTCCGTATTCTTGCCAGCCACTGGAGTGCGCGACCGCGCGTCGCGCGCCCATTTTGCATCTGGGGGAGCCATGGCCGAGCGGGCTGATGCCGTGCCGACGAGGCGGTCAGCGAGTGGTGCCGGGCGGAGCAAGGCCGCCGATGTGACGGGAGGGGCCACTGTGACAACAGCACAGAAACCCGCCTCTCGGCAAGCCGGAACGCCGAACCGGGCGACAGAGGCGGCCGCCACCGGAGCGGCCGGCACGAAGCCGGCGGAGGCGGCGCCGGCCGCCAAGGCCGCACCGGCGAAACGGGCTCCGGCCCGCAAGGCCGGCAGTACCAGCACCACGACAGCGCCGACCACGTCAATCGCCGCCCGTGCGGCCAAGGGAGCCACAATGGCCAAGACCGCCGAACCGAAGACCACCGCGGCCAAGACCGCTGGGGCGACGAAGCCCGCCCGTGGAACGCGCACCGCCGCCGAGACGGAGAAGATCCGGGTGGCGCTGATCGAGCGCCGCGACGAGCTCAAGGGCGAGCACGAGCAGGCCATGGTGGAGATCCGTGAGCTGCAGCAGCACCGCCTCACCGACTCCGCCGGCGACGACCAGGCCGACACCGGCACCAAGACCGGCGAGCGCGAGCAGGAGATCACCATCGCCAACAACCTGGCCGACCGCATCCTGCAGGTCGAGCGGGCGCTGGAGCGGCTCGACGAGGGCGGCTACGGCTGGTGTGAGAAGTGCGGCAACCCCATCCCCGTGGAGCGCCTGGCCGCGTTCCCGTCCGCTACGCTCTGCGTCACCTGCAAGCAGTTGGAGGAGCGGCGCTGACCACCCAGGAGCCCACCCAGGACCGGGCCGAGCCGACGGCCGTGGACCCCGCGACCCCCGCGGCCGGCCCGTCCGCCGCGCGGACCCGGGCCTGGTCCGTCTTCGGCCTCGTCGCCGTGGCGATCGTCGGCATCGACCTGGCCGTGAAGCAGTGGACGACCTCGACCATCGCCCACGGCGACCCGGTGAAGCTGTTCGGCGGCCTGATCTACGTGATCTACACCCGCAACAGCGGGGCCGCGTTCAGCATGCTCCGCGATCACACGTGGATCTTCCCGATCATCGCGCTCGGCGTGGTCGGCTGGCTGTTCTGGATGATCCGCGGGACGGTGTCGACCGCCTGGGCGGTCGCCCTGGGGCTCGTGCTGGGGGGCGCCGCGGGCAACCTCGGCGACCGGCTCTTCCGCGCCCCGGGGCCGTTCCGGGGGCACGTCGTGGACATGTTCAGCTTCCTGGACGACCACGCCGGGCACTTCCCGGTGTTCAACATCGCCGACTCGGCCCTGACCGTCGGCGTGGCGCTGGCGATCCTGCTCGAGTTCATGGGGCGGCGCCGCGACGGGACCCGGGCCCGCAAAGATGCGTGAGGTCCGCTCGCTGCCGGTGCCCGACGGCCTGGACGGCACACGGCTCGACCAGGCCCTCACCCGCCTCTTCGGGCTCAGCCGCACCACCGCGGCCGACCTGGTCGAGGCCGGGGACGTGTCGGTCGACGGCGAGGTGCGGCCGAAGTCGGACAAGGTCCGCGCGGGCGCCTGGCTGGAGGTGACGCTGCCGGCCCCCGCCGGGGTGGTGGCGGTCGAGGCCGTGCCCGTCGACGGCCTCGGGATCGTCTACAGCGACGACGACATCGTGGTGGTCGACAAGCCGGTCGGCGTGGCGGCGCACCCGAGCCCGGGCTGGACCGGCCCGACGGTGATCGGCGGGCTGGCCGCGATGGGCCAGACGGTCGCCACCAGCGGCGCGGCCGAGCGGCAGGGCGTGGTGCACCGGCTCGACGTCGGCACCACCGGGCTCATGGTCGTGGCCAAGAGCGAGATCGCGTACAGCGCCCTGAAGCGCGCCTTCAAGGCCCGCGAGGTCGAGAAGCGCTACCACGCCGTGGTCCAGGGCCACCCGGACCCGCTGCGCGGCACGATCGACGCACCCATCGACCGGCACCCGAACCACGACTACAAGTTCGCGGTCGTCTCCGGCGGCCGGCCGAGCGTCACCCACTACGACACGATCGAGGCCTTCCCGGCCGCGAGCCTGCTCGACGTGAATCTGGAGACCGGGCGCACCCACCAGATCCGGGTGCACTTCTCGGCGCTGCGGCACCCGTGCGTGGGGGACGTGACCTACGGCGCCGACCCGACCCTGGCCGCCCGGCTCGGGCTCTCGCGGCAGTGGCTGCACGCCCGCGAGCTGGGCTTCGCGCACCCGCGCCACGGCGAGTTCGTCTCGTTCCTGAGCGAGTACCCGGCCGACCTGGCGGCGGCGCTGGAGGTTCTCAGCGCCGCCGCGTAGGCCGCCTCAGACGAGCGTGATGTCGTCGGCGTAGATCGTGCCGGTGCCGTACCAGCCGTGCACCCACACCTTGATCGAGGTGGCGCTGCCGGTGCTGACGGTGACGGTCAGCTTCGTCCAGGCCGAGCCGGACCCGGGCGACCACGTGCTCACGTCGCCCGCCCCCGTGGTGGCGCCGAGGAACGCGTAGCTGCCCTGGACCCAGGCGGTCAGCGTGTACGTGCGGTTGGGCTGCACGGCCACGGTCTGGCTGCACTGGGCGTTGTCGGACGCGGACGCGGCCGCCTTGAGCGCCTTGGTCCCGCCATGCACCGGCGTGCTCACGACGCTGCAGAGGCTGCCGGTCCACGGCGCGAGCGAGCCCGTCTCGAAGTTGCCGTTGGTCAGGCCGCCGGCCGGGGGAGTGCTGCTCGGGCTGCCGCTCGGGCTGCTGCTCGGGCTCCTGGAAGGCGTGGGCGACGCGCTGCTCTTCGTCGGGCTGGGCGAGCCCGGCGTGCCGCCGCCGCTGGTGAACGGGGCGAAGATGTGCGAGAACTGCCACGTGCTCTGCGAGATGCCGGAGCAGGTGTCCGACGCCGCGCCGCCGGGGCAGCCGCCGTTGTCGCGCTGCAGCGCCCAGAACGACAGCTCGGCGATGCCCTGCTGGGTCGCCCAGGAGTAGACGGCGTTCGCGTCGGCGACGGTGAACGTCTCGGCGGGGCCGAAGTCGTCGACGCCGATCATCTCGGTCACGCCGATCATGGACCACAGCTGCTGGCTGGTCCTCCCGGGGTACAACTGCTGCAGTTGCGTGTGCAGGCCGTTGGACGCCGTCTTGGTGTCGTTGGCCATCTGGTGCGGCTGGTTGTCGTAGTAGTCGAAGGTCATCTGGTTGACGATGTCGATCCGTGCGTTGTTGGCCACCGCGTTGCGCAGCACCGCGAGCCCGCTGTCGGCCAGGCCGCTCGTGGTCGTCGGCAGCGTGTAGACGAACTGGATGCTCCGCCCGTTGGCGGCGGCCCAGTCCTCGACGATCTTGATCGCCTTGTTGCGGCGGTCGATGCCGGCGGTGTTGGTCAGCGAGTTGTCCTCGACGTCGAGGTCGATGCGGGTGACGTCGTAGGTGGTGATGACCTTCTCGAACTGCGCCGCGATCTGGTTGACGTCGGTGCAGCTGTCGGCGATCTCGGTGGCGCCGTTGTCGGCCGCGTAGCCGCCGAACGAGGGGATCACGTCGCCGCCGCGGGCGCGGATGGCGGCGATGTCGCTGCCGAACGTCGAGTTGGCGATCGGCATGCCGGTGTCGCCGTTCCAGTAGACCGTGCACGAGCCGTGGCTCGCGGTCTGGATGAAGGCCATGGTCAGGTACTTGTCGCCGGACTGCTGGGACAGCCCGTTGAGGCTGTCGCCGTTGTAGGCCTCGAAGTAGGGGGCGAACACGTGGGCGGGGATGGCGGTCGCCGCCTGGGCGGACGGCGTGACCGCGAGGACGACCCCGGTGGCGGCCAGCGCCACCGCGGCGGCTGCGATGAGAGACCTTCGCATGACCCCTTCTTTCTATTAGTAAACTTGACTGATAGAAATCCTTCGCTGCCTCGATGTCAAGACCCCATGAGTCACCCTTAAGGCGGCGCTGTGGGACGCTCTTGGGGCGATGAAGCGGCTCCAGCAACTCGACCAGCGGCTCCTGCCGCCGGTCGGCAACGTCCTCGCCCGGGTTTTCCGGGGCGCCCAGCGGCTGCGCGCGTTCACGGTCGTCGTCGGCGTGGTCGCGGTGACGGCGACGCTGCTCGCCGTGCACCGCACCGACCGGCCCGGCAGCGACCCGTCCCTCGGCGACGTCGTGCGCGTCGGGGTCGCCGCGGGCGCGTCCATCCCGGCCTACCTGCAGGCGGGCCGGGACGAGCTGGCCGCGCTGCCGGGTGACGGGCCGGTCTACGCGCTGGTGTCGTTCACCGCCTACCTGGGGCCCGACCGCCTCACCCCGGTGGTCGCGGACGTCTCGGTGTCCAGCGTCTTCGCCCGGGTACCGCTGCCGCAGACCCAGACCGAGCTCGTCCGCCTGGGCGCCTACAAGCTCCCCGACGACGTGGTGTCGGCGATGGACGAGACCGCCCAGCGCAAGACCGAGGAGGCCGCCCACTACCGCGACCTGCTCGGCCGCAACGACGGCATCCCCGAGGAGAACCGGCAGCTGTACCTCTCCGGCGCGATCGTCGCCGACCAGGAGGCGACCGCCTACCGCGAGCACTGCTCGTGCGTGTACGCCGCGGTCGTCTACGGCACGCCCGCCGCCCTGCGCGCCGTCGCCGCCCGGCCCGAGACCCGCGTCGTCGACCCGATCACCGAGATGCAACGGCTCGATCGCACGGTGTTCCTGCCCCCGTTGCCCGAGCAGACTACGGTCGCGGAGCCGGTCAGCGAGGGGGCCGGCACGGTGGTCGCGTCCCCCCGTCCGTCCTGAGGCGATATCCCTTCGGCCTGTCGTGCAGTTGATGCAGGGGATGGGCTCGTAGGAGTGGTCCGAATACTGTTCGGTCCGTAGCCTTGGGGGGCGGGTTTGACGCGTGCGCGTGCGAGGGAGGGGCCGGGCGTGGCCGATCGGGATGCCGGGTGGGAGGACAGATCGGCCGAGCCGGCTCCCCGCTGGCGCTCGCTGCTCGACCGGGCGCTGCTGGGCCGGCCGACCCCGGGTGATCTGGATTACGACGGCCGGTTCGGGCGCCCCTCGGCCCCATATCCGCCCGGGCCCCAATACGATGACGAACCAATGCCTCCCACCAACGGCACCCGCCCGTACGACGACGCGCCGCTCCGCACCGCAGGGGCCGCGCGGCGTGAGCCCCTGGTCGAGTACCAGGCGCCCCGGCCGGCCGCCGACCCGACCGAGCAGATGGTGCAGGTCCTGCGCCGCGACATCCCGACCCCGAAGGTCCTCGCGTTCGCCAACCCCAAGGGCGGCGTGCACAAGACGACCGCGACCGTGCTGACCGCCGCCACGATCGGCAGTGTCCGCGGCAAGGGCGTCATCGCGTGGGACGACAACGAGCTGCGGGGCACGCTCGGCCTGCGCGCCGGCAGTGCCCGCCACGCGCGCACGATCCGCCACCTCATCGCCGATCTCGTGCGCGTCGAGCACGCGACCGGCTACGACCTGTACGACATGCTCGACGACTATCTCCGCCACGCCTCCGACGGCTCCTACGACGTGCTCGCCGGCGAGGAGAACCCGCGCTTCGCCCAGCGCCTCGACCCGCACACCGTGCGCCGGGTGCTGGAGCTGCTGCGGCGCACCCACGACGTGATCTGCGTCGACACCGGCAACAACGTCGAGAGCCCCAACTGGCAGACGGTGCTGCAGACCGCCGACCAGCTCGTGGTCACCAGCGTGCCGCGCGAGGACGCCGCGTTCACCGCCGACTGGATGCTCGACCTGCTCGACGAGGCCGGGATGGAGGAGCTGGTCGCCAACGCGGTCACGCTGCTGTCCTGCCCGACGCCCAACCCGACCCCGCTCATCGACGACCTGGCCGGGCACTTCCGCACCCGGACCCGGGCCGTCGTCGTGGTGCCCTACGACCCGGCGCTGGAGAGCGGCTCCAACATCGAGTACCCGATGCTGGCGGCGGCCACCAAGCGCGCGTGGCTGCGGGCGGCGGCGGTCATGATGGACCCGACGGCCCGGTGAGCTCCTCGACGGCGCCGCGGAACACCTCGGCGTGCCGGGCGACCTGCTCGTAGGTCGTGGCCGGGCTCATCAGGGCCATGTTGTGGAACGGGGTGAGCAGGATGCCCCGGTTCGCGAGGTACACGTGGAAATAGTCGTCGAGCTCCCCGTCGGCGGCTTCCGCCGACTCCGTGCCGGTTGCGGGGGCCGGGCTGGCGAAGCGGTACTCGACCCGCGCGCCGAGTCCGGTCACCGACCACGGGAGCTGGAACTCGGTGATCACGGCCTGCACGCCGGCCGCGAACTGCCGTGATTTCTCGGACATTTCGGCATGCGCGGCATTTGTCAGAACGTGCTCCAGGGTTGCGCGGGTCGCGGCGATCGACAGCGCGTTGCCGGCCAGGGTCCCGCCGACGCCGCCCATGTCGACCAGGTCGAGATCGCCCATGCCGGCCAGCTTCTGCGTGATCTCGTCGGACAGGCCGTAGGCCGCGGCCGGGATGCCGCCGCCGATCGCCTTGCCGATGGTCACCACGTCGGGCTCGAGGCCCCACAGGCCGGTCGCCCCGCCCGGGCCGGCCGAGAACGTGTGCGTCTCGTCGTTGACCAGGTAGGTGCCGTACCGCTTGGTGAGCGCACGCACCCCGGCGAGGTACCCGGGCCGGGGCAGCACGATGCCGATGTTGGTCAGCGCCGGCTCCATCACCACCGCGGCCACGTCCCCGTGCGCCAGTTCCCGCTCGAGCCCGTCCAGGTCGTTGAACTCGGCGACCCGGCTGGTCACGGTCACGTCGACCGGCGCGCCCACGTTCCCGGCGCGGGCCCGCGGCCCGTCCGGCGTGGCCACGATCAGCGACTCGTCGACCGAGCCGTGGTAGCAGTAGCTGTTGAACAGGATCTTCGGCCGGCCGGTGACCGCCCGCAGCAGCCGGATCGCCCACCGGTTCGCGTCGGTGGCGGTGAGCGCGAAACTCCACCGCGTAACCCCGAACCGGCGGGTCAGCTCGGCCCCGACCCACGCCGCGTCCGCCGTCGGCAGCATCGCGCAGGCGCCGCCGAGGGTCTCGAAGCGCTCCCGCACCGCGGCGACGACCGGCTCGGGGGAGTGCCCGGCCATCGCGGCCGTGTCGCCGAGGCAGAAGTCGGCGTACTCGTGCCCGTCCACGTCGGTGACGCGGGCGCCGCGGGCCTGCGCGAGGTACAGCGGAAATCCCGCCGCCGTCTTGTTCATCCACGTCATCGGGACCCGGCCGAAGAGGTTTCCGGCCCGCGCGTACTCGGCCGCCGAGCGGGGGTTGCGCCCGGCGAAGGCGGCTCGCTCGCGGCGCAGCAGCGCGCCGAGCCGGTCACGGTCGATCATGCCTGCAGTGTCGCCGAAAATGTCGTACCCCCGCGATAGGTTCGGGGCCGTGGGTTTCGTACATCTGCACGTACACACCGAGTACTCGATGCTCGACGGGGCCGCGCGCCTCGGGCCGCTGTTCGCCGAGGCGGCCCGGCTCGGCCAGCCCGCGCTGGCCATGACCGACCACGGCAACATGTTCGGCGCCCACGACTTCTACCACTCCGCGGCCCGGGCCGGCATCAAGCCGATCATCGGCGTCGAGGCCTACGTGACCCCCGGCACCAGCCGCGGCGACCGCACCCGCGTCCGATGGGCCGACGGCGGCGAGAACGACGTCTCCGGCGGCGGCGCCTACACCCACCTCACGCTGCTGGCGGAGTCCGCGACCGGGCTGCGCAACCTGTTCCGGCTCTCGTCGCGGTCCAGCACGGAGGGGTATTTCTACAAGCCCCGCGCCGACCGGGAGCTGCTGGCCGAATACGCACCGGGCGTGATCGCCACCACCGGCTGCCCGTCCGGGGAGATCCAGACCTGGCTGCGCATCGGCGACTTCGAGCGGGCCTGCGCGGCCGCCGCCGAGCTGCGCGACATCTTCGGCGCCGGCAACCTCTACCTGGAGCTGATGGACCACGGCCTGAAGATCGAGTCGCGGGTCCGCGCCGACCTGCTGCGCCTCGGCCGCCGGCTCGGCCTGACCCCGGTGGCCACCAACGACCTGCACTACACGTTCGCCGGCGACGCCGACGCCCACGAGGCGCTGCTGGCCGTGCAGTCCGCCACCACGCTCGCCGACCCGAAGCGCTTCAAGTTCGACGCCCGCGACTTCTACCTCAAGTCGGCCGAGGAGATGCGTCGCATCTGGGACGCCGAGGTCCCGGGCGCCTGCGACGCGACCCTGGCCGTCGCCGAGCGCATCGGCGACTACGCGGAGGTCTTCGCCCACCGCAGCCTGATGCCGGCCTTCCCGGTGCCGCCCGGCCAGACCGAGGGGGGTTATCTGCGGGCCGCGGTCGACCGGGGCCTGGCCCGCCGCTTCCCCGACGGCGTGCCGACGCCGCACGCCAACCAGGCCGGCTACGAGCTGTCGGTGATCGCCGGGGCCGACCTGGCCGGCTACTTCCTCGTCGTGGCCGACCTCGTCGCCCACGCCCACCGGGAGGGCATCCGCGTCGGGCCGGGCCGCGGCTCCGCGGCCGGCTCCCTCGTCGCCTACGCGCTGGGCATCACCGAGATCGACCCGCTCGAGCACGGGCTGCTCTTCGAGCGCTTCCTCAACCCCGAGCGGCCCAGCATGCCCGACATCGACATGGACTTCGACGAGCGCCGGCGCGGCGAGATGATCCGCTACGCGACGGCGCAGTACGGCGAGGACCGGGTGTCGCAGATCATCACCTTCGGCACGATCAAGGCCAAGGCCGCGATCAAGGACGCCGCCCGGGTCCTGGGCTTCCCGTTCTCCCTCGGCGAGCGGATCAGCAAGGCGGTGCCGCCGCCGGTCCTCGGCCGCGACATGCCGCTGTCCGGCGTCTTCGACCCGGCCCACTCGCGCTTCAAGGAGGGCGGCGAGCTGCGCCGGCTCTACGAGTCGGAGGCGGAGGTGCGCACCGTCGTCGACACCGCCCGCGGGCTGGAGGGGCTCAAGCGGCAGTGGGGCGTGCACGCGGCCGGCGTGATCCTGTCCCGGGAGCCGCTCATCGACGTGCTGCCGATCCAGAAGCGCGAGCAGGACGGCGCGATCATCACCCAGTGGGACATGGGCGCGTGCGAGGACATGGGCCTGCTCAAGATGGACTTCCTCGGCCTGCGCAACCTCACCATCATCGACGACGCGCTCGACGCGATCCGGCACAACCGGGGCGTCGACCTGCTGATCGAGGACGCGGCGCTGGACGACGCGCCGACCTACGCGCTGCTGTCGCGCGGCGACACCCTCGGCGTGTTCCAGTTCGAGGCGACGCCGGTCCGGCAGCTGCTGCGCTCGATGGCCCCGGACGGCTTCGCCGACGTCGCCGCGGTCGGGGCGCTCTACCGGCCCGGTCCGATCGCGGCCAACGCGCACAACGAGTACGCCGACCGCAAGAACGGCCGCCGCCCGGTCACGCCGATCCACCCGGAGCTCGCCGAGCCGCTCGCCGGCATCCTCGGCGACACCTACGGGCTGATCGTCTACCAGGAGCAGGTGATGGCGATCGCCCAGCGGGTCGCCGGCTACACCCTCGGCGCCGCCGACCGGCTCCGGCGGGCCATGGGCAAGAAGAAGAAGGAGATCCTCGACGAGGAGTTCACGCTGTTCGCCCCGGCGATGCGCGAGCGCGGGCACTCCGAGGGCGCGATCCGCACCCTGTGGGACATCCTGGTGCCGTTCTCCGACTACGCGTTCAACAAGGCGCACAGCGTGGCCTACGGGCTCGTCGCCTACTGGACGGCGTACCTGAAGGCGAACTACCCGGCCGAGTACATGGCGGCCCTGCTCACCTCGATCGGCGGCGACAAGGACCGCTCCGCCGTCTACCTCGCCGAGTGCCGGCACATGGGCATCCGGGTCCTGCCGCCCGACGTCAACGCCTCCCAGGGCCGCTTCGCCGCCGACGGCACCGACATCCGCTTCGGCCTCGGCGCCGTGCGCAACGTCGGCGCCGCCGCCGTCGAGGCCATCCTGCGGGCCCGCCGCGACCGGGGCGCGTTCACGGACTTCTACGACTTCCTGTCCAAGGTCGACCAGGTCGTGTGCAACCGCAAGACGATCGAGTCGCTCATCAAGGCCGGCGCCTTCGACTCCCTGGGCCACTCCCGCCGCGGCCTGCTCAGCGTGCACGCCGACGCCCTCGACGCCGTCTCCAGCGTCAAGCGCAACGAGGCCATGGGCCAGTTCGACCTCTTCGGCGCCCCGCTGATGACCGCCCCACCGGTGCCCGCGATGGAGTGGGACAAGCCCGAGCGCCTCGCCTTCGAGCGCGAGATGCTCGGCCTCTACGTCTCCGACCACCCGCTGCGCGGCCTGGAGCACGTGCTGCGCGCGGCCGCCGACCGCCCGGTCGCCGCCCTGGCCGAGGAGGGCACGCTCGCCGACGGCGCCGTGGTCCGGCTGGCCGGCATCCTGTCCGGGGTGCAGCGCCGCGTGACCCGCCAGGGCCGCCCGTGGGCGCAGGCCTGGCTGGAAGACCTGGACGGCAGCGTCGAGGTGATGTTCTTCCCGGACACCTACGAGCTGGTCGACCAGTGGGTGGTCGAGGACGCGGTGGTGTCGGTCAAGGGCCGCGTGGACCGGCGCGAGGAGGTGCCGCGCCTGATGGCCATGGACCTCGCCCTGCCCGACCTGACCACCCCGCCGCCGTCGACGCCGCTGCCGCCCTGGCCGGGCTCCTCCACCGCACCCCGGGCGGGCGATTCGTCCGGTTCGCGAGCTTCGCAGGGCGATGTCGACGCGCTTGCCGGAACGCGCCCCGCGCCTGGCAGGATGGGATCGTGAGCATCGCCCCGATTTCGCCCGTCGAACCGGCCGAGGCCACCCGGCCGGCGCGCGTACCGATCCTGCGGGAGGTGCTCGTCGCCCTGCTGACCGCGGTGGTGGTGGCGGGCCTGGGCGCACCCTTCGGCCTGCTGTGGTCGAAGCTGGCCCCGCACGTGGAGCTGGTCCAGACCCAGTACGGCCCGTATCCGATCCAGCCCGAGCCGGAGGGCTACTGGGGCGACGAGGGCTGGTTCGTCCTCATGGCGATCGGCATGGGCATTGTCGTCGCCCTGGCCGCCTGGTTCCTGCTGCGCCGCTACCGGGGCCCGGTCATGCTTGTCGCCCTGGTCCTGGGCTCGGCCGGCGCATCGGTCCTGGGCGCCTGGCTCGGCAACAAGATCGGCTACGCGCACTACATCGACCTGGCCGAGCACGCCCCGGAGGGCACGCACATCTTCCGCCCGGTGAAGCTGCGGACCGGCACCTCGAGCCTGGCCTTCGGCTTCATCCCCTGGGTCCGCGGCACGATGCTGATCCAGGGCCTGGCCGCCGCGGCCGTCTACACCGGGATGGCGGGCTTCCACGTCTCGCCGACGCTGCGCTACGACAACATCCCGCCGGAGTACCTGTCGCCGCCGCCCCCGCCGGTGGGCTACCCGGGCCCGTATCCGCCGCACCCGGAGCAGCCGCAGTTCCCGGCTTCGCCGTCGCCCTTCCCGCCGGGGGCGGTGCAGGAGGGACCGTTCGCGCCGGGCCTGGGTCAGGCGGCGCAGTTCCCGCCGGCCACGGCTACCCAGGATCAGCCGGCGGGCTGGCACGACCCCGGCGCTCCGCCTCCGGCGACGGAGTCCCCGGTTTGGCCGCAGTCGCCGAACGCCGAGCCGCCGCGCTCCTGAGCGAGGCCTGTTGGAGTTGGCCGCGGCAGCGTTCCGCGATGGTGTGGTGCCGGTAGGTGCTGGCATCGAATGCCGCCGGTCGCTCGCCGGGGTGCTGCCGGGCCGGCCGCATCCGCGTCGGTGTGCACGGCGGTTGTCGCCATCGCCGCCGACAGGGCGGCACGGCATGGTGCCGCGCTTCGCGGCAAGGGCCGTCGCCCGCTTGGTCGGTATCCCGTGGAGTCCGGGCGGAGACGTGGCCGCCGGGGGCGCGGCAGTCGGACGCTCAAACGGATGCCCACCGAAAGAGCCAAGAGCGAAGAGCCTCAAATTCCAAGGGAGGAAAAGCAATGATTTGAGGCGGGTTCGAGGAGGCTACGAGCGCGACTTGTTGCCGTAGTTGCGCACCGTCGGGGTTGAAGAACTGGCTGGCATCCGCGCGAACCTGCCCATCCAGCGTCCATCCCGCCTTGGCGCCCCGGGCCGCGCCCGGGACAGCCGCGGTTCCGGCCGTCGCCATACCCACCGGGCCCGGCTCAGGGCTACGGCGACGCAGGACCAGCGAGCGGGCCGGTCCGGGGTCGCCGTCGGGCTAGTTCGGGCTGGACGGTACGGCCAGGTCGGACAGGGCCACCGGCACGGCGCGGACCTGGCCCAGCAGGGCGGTCTCGCGGCGCAGCAGGGCCCGCTCGGCCTTCAGGCGGCTCGCCGTGTCCGGCTCCGCGAGCAGGGCCTGGCGGTCCTCCAGGGTCAGCGACGCCGTCGCCGCCACGAGGTGGGACAGGACCGTCGGGTCGTCCGGCAGCTGCTCGCCGTCCTCGTCGGCCCGGACCGCGCGCAGGTAGTCCTGGTAGGCCGCCAGGACGCCCGCGGCCAGTTCGCCCTCGCGGTCCGGCTCGCCCTTGGGCTCGGGCAGCCACTCGACCTCGCCGGTGAGGTAGGGGTCGTCGTTGCGTGCCAGGCCCAGCAGGCGGAACCGGCGCCGGCCCAGGGTCATGAGGTCGAAGCGGCCGTCCGGGAGCTCGGTGATCTGGCGGATCTCGGCCGCGCAGCCGATCTCGTACAGCGACAGCGACTCCCCGGCCGTGATCGCCGCGTCCGCGGTCTCCGTCTGGCGGCCGACCTCCCAGCCGCGCCGGATCGCGATCACGCCGAACTCGCGCGGCAGGCTGGCCGGCAGCTCGGTGAGATGCTGCACGAGCGTCCGGTACCGCGGCTCGAACACGTGCAGGGGCAGGACGAGCCCCGGAAACAGCACGGTGCCCAGCGGAAAGAGCGGCAGCAGCTCCACGAGCCGAAGCGTAGCCGAGCCCGGGCGGCCCCGGTGTTCAGGACGCTCGGGCGCCATAGCGGACCGGAATCATCCGTTCCGCTATAGTCGAGGGCATGGGACGCAAGCGCGAGGCCGAGCGCAACGACGGGGTCATTCTCGCCGCCGCTCGGGACGTGTTCATCGAGGACCCGAAGGCGCCGATCGCCGCCGTCGCCGAGCGGGCGGGCGTGGGGATCAGTGCGCTCTACCGACGGTACAAGAACAAGGAAGAGCTCCTGCGGACCCTCTGTCATGACGGTCTGCGCCAGTTCGTGGCCGAGGCCGAGGCGGCCGGCGAGCGCGCGGACGGGTGGGAGGCGCTCACCGCGTTCCTCCGGGCGGTCGTCGACGCGGACGTGCACTCGCTCACCGTCCACCTCGCCGGCACGTTCGTCTCGACGCCGGAGATGATCGCCGAGGCGGTGCGGGCGGGCACGCTCGTGGAGGGGCTGGTGCGCGACGCGCACGCGAGCGGGCGGCTGCGGCCCGACATCGGGGCGAGCGACATCACACTCGTGCTGGAGGGCTGTGCGGCGATCCGCCTGCCGGACCGGGAGCGCACGGCCCAGCTGCGGCGGCGGTACCTGGCCATCAACCTCGGCGGCATGCGCGCCGGTCCGGGCGAGGACCTGCCCGGACCGGCCCCGGCGCCCCAGGAGCTGAACTGGCGCTGGGCCGGATCCCGACAGCCCGCAGGGCGGGACGGCGACGCATAACCGCTGGCGGCGCCGAATAGACTCGCAAGGGTGTTGAACCGGATCGACCTGCGCGGCTCCGCCGAGGACCCGCGCCGTCTGCTGCCCCGAGCCGCCATCGACGTCTCCGTCGCCACCGAGCAGGTGCGCCCGACCGTCGAAGGGGTCCGTGAGCATGGCGCGGCGGCGATCCGCGCGGCGGCCCAGCGCTTCGACGGCGTCGACGTCAAGCGGCTGCGCGTGCCGGCCGAGGAGATCGAGCGGGCCGAGGCCGGGCTCGACCCGGACGTGCGCGCCGCGCTGCTCGAGTCGATCGCGCGGGCGCGCAAGGTCCACGCCGACCAGCGCCGCGCCGAGACCACCACGGTCCTCGCCGAGGGCGGTACCGTCACCCAGCGCTGGCTGCCGGTCGGCCGGGTCGGGCTCTACGTGCCGGGCGGCCTGGCCGTGTACCCGTCCAGCGTGGTCATGAACGTCGTGCCCGCGCAGGCCGCCGGGGTGCCCTCGATCGCCGTGACGAGCCCGCCGCAGAAGGGCACCGGCCTGCCCAACGCGAACATCCTCGCGGCGTGCGCGCTGCTCGGGGTCGACGAGGTGTACGCGGTCGGCGGCGCCCAGGCGATCGCGATGCTCGGGTACGGCTTCGACGACGAGGAGCCGGGCTGTGCCCCGGTCGACATGATCACCGGCCCTGGCAACATCTGGGTGACCGCCGCCAAGCGGATGCTGCGCGGCACCGTCGGCATCGACGCCGAGGCCGGGCCGACCGAGATCGCCATCCTCGCCGACGACAGCGCCGACCCGCGCCACGTCGCCGCCGACCTGATCAGCCAGGCCGAGCACGACCCGCTCGCGGCAAGCGTGCTCGTCACCACCAGCACCGCGCTCGCCGACGCGGTCGACGCCGAGGTCGCCCGGCAGGTCGCCGCGACCAAGCACCTCGAGCGCGTCACCGAGGCGCTGAACGGGACGCAGTCCGCGACAGTCCTCGTCGACGACATCGAGCAGGCGCTGGCGGTCGTGGACGCGTACGGCGCCGAGCACCTCGAGATCCAGACCCGCGATCCGCGCACCGTCGCCGAGCGGGTGCGCAACGCCGGCGCGATCTTCGTCGGGGCCTGGTCGCCGGTCTCGCTGGGCGACTACTGCGCCGGCTCCAACCACGTGCTGCCGACCGGCGGCTGCGCGCGCCACCAGTCGGGGCTGTCGACGCAGACCTTCCTGCGCGGGGTGCAGCTGATCGAGTACAGCCGCGATGCTCTGCAGGAGGTCGCCGGGCACGTGGTGGCGCTGTCCACCGCCGAGGACCTGCCCGCCCACGGCGCCGCCGTCTCCGTCAGGTTCGACGCATGACCGGTCCGGAGCGCACCGGAGGGGCCGGGCATTGGCTAGCTCAGTTCAAGTGTCGTGCCGCCGACGAGCGAAGTGAGGAGGGGGCATGACCTCGCTGGACGACCTGCCGCTGCGCGACGAACTGCGGGGGATGACCCCATACGGCGCGCCCCAGCTCGACGTGGCCGTGCGCCTCAATACGAACGAAAACTCCTATCCGGTACCCGAGGCGGCCGTCGCGGAGATGGAGAAGGCGCTCGGCTCCGTGCTGCGGGACCTCAACCGGTACCCGGACCGGGACGCCGTCGCCCTGCGCACCGACCTCGCCGCGTACCTCGGCCACGGCCTGACCGGAAAGAACGTCTGGGCCGCCAACGGCTCGAACGAGATCCAGCAGGAGCTGCTGCAGACCTTCGCCGGGCCGGGCCGCGTCGCGCTGGGCTTCACGCCCAGCTACTCGATGCACCCGCTGCTCGCCGCGGGCACCGGCACCACCTGGGTCGACGGCCGCCGCGGCGACGACTTCGCGCTCACCGCCGAGCACGCCGTGGCGAAGGTCCGCGAGACCGAGCCCGACCTGGTCTTCCTCTGCTCGCCCAACAACCCGACCGGCACCGCACTGCCGCTGGAGGTCGTGGAGGCGGTCGCCGAGACGGCCCCCGGCATGGTCGTCGTCGACGAGGCCTACGCCGAGTTCGCCCGTGCGGGCACGGTCTTCGCGCTGAGCCTCATCCAGCGGTACCCGCGGCTGGTCGTCACCCGCACGATGAGCAAGGCGTTCGCTCTGGCGGGCGGGCGGCTCGGCTACCTGGCCGCCGACCCGGCCGTGGTCGACGCGGTGCAGCTCGTGCGGCTGCCGTACCACCTCAGCGCCATGACCCAGGCCGTGGCCCGGGCCGCCCTGGCGCACACCGACGCCCTGCTGTCCACCGTGGACGCGGTCAAGGAGCAGCGCGACCGGATCGTGGAGACGCTGCGCGGCTGGGGCCTGCCGGTCGCCGACAGCGACGCCAACTTCGTGCTGTTCGGCGCCCCCGGCGGCGACAGCAAGGGGGCGTGGCAGGCCCTGCTCGACCGGGGCGTGCTCATCCGCGACGTCGGCCTGCCGGGCTGGCTGCGCGTGACCGCCGGCACGCCGGACGAGACCTCCGCTTTTCTGAACGCCCTTGAGGAGCTGTTGTGAGCGGTTCGGAGCGAAGCGGAGAGGCCGCTCACCAGAAAACTCAGCTTGACGCCGCGGCGTCACCGGAGCGAAGCGGAGGTGGCGACGTGAGTCGTACCGCGAAGATCGAGCGCGTCACCAAGGAGACGAAGGTCCTCGTCGAGCTCGACCTCGACGGCACCGGCGTCGGCGAGATCTCCACCGGCGTCGGCTTCTACGACCACATGCTCAACCAGATCGCCAAGCACGGCGGCTTCGACCTGCGGGTCAGCACCGTCGGCGACCTGGAGATCGACGCCCACCACACCGTCGAGGACACCGCGCTGGCCCTCGGCGCCGCGTTCGCCGAGGCGCTCGGCGACAAGGCGGGCGTCACCCGCTACGGCCACGCCCAGGTCCCGCTCGACGAGGTGCTCGCCTCCGCGGTCGTCGACCTGTCCGGCCGGCCGTACGTGGTGCACGACGAGCCGGCGAACATCGCCCCGCACATCGGTGGCAACTACCCGACGAGCCTGACCCGCCACATCTGGGAGTCCTTCGGGCACTCGGCCCGGGTCACGCTGCACGTCAGCATCCTGCGGGCCGGTCGCCACGGCGCCCAGCCCGACGCCCACCACATCGTCGAGGCGCAGTTCAAGGCCGTCGCCCGGGCGCTGCGCCAGGCCTGCGCGATCGACCCGCGCAACGCCGGCGTCGTGCCGAGCACCAAGGGCGCGCTGTGAGCATCGTCTTGCTGGGGCTGGCCGGGCTGCTCGTCGGCGCTGCGCTGTCGATGCGGCAGCAGAGCAAGTCGAAGGTACCGTTCGTCATCACGCTCGTGCTGGCCGCGATCTCCGCGACCGCCGGCGTGCTCTGGCTCAACAACTAGGAGGCGACGCGTGGCGAAGCGGGTGGTGATTCTCGACTACGGCTCGGGCAACCTGCGCTCGGCCGAGCGGGCCGTCGCGCGGGTCGGCGCCGACGTCGAGGTCACCGACGACCTGGGCAAGGCGGCCCGGGCCGACGGCCTCGTGGTGCCCGGCGTCGGGGCCTACGCGGCCTGCATGGCCGGGATCGAGGCGCTCGGCGCCGGCCCCACGATCGCGGAGCGGGTCCGCACCGGCGCGCCCGTGCTCGGCATCTGCGTCGGCATGCAGGTCCTGTTCGAGTCGGGCGAGGAGCACGGCGTCGTCACCAAGGGCCTCGGCCTCGCGCCCGGCTCGGTGACGCGGCTGCAGGCGCCGGTCGTGCCGCACATGGGCTGGAACACCGTCGCCTGGCCCGAGGGCTCGGTCCTCGGCGCCGGCATTCCGGACGACACCCGCTACTACTTCGTGCACTCCTACGCCTCGACGGTCGTCGACGCCCAGGCCGAGGCCGGGGTCCGCGTCGCCACCACCGTGCACGGCGAGCCGTTCGTGGCCGCCTTCGAGACCGGCGTCCTGCGCGCGACCCAGTTCCACCCCGAGAAGTCCGGCGACGCCGGCGCCACGCTGCTGGCCAACTGGCTCGGGACGCTGTGAGCGGTCCGGAGCGGAGCGGAGGGGCCGCTCACCGGGGGCACAGGGTTTTCGCGCCGGCGCCAGAGCTTGCGGAGGCGACGGCGTGAGCAAGGAGCGGGCCAAGCGGCGGGCGGTCCTCGAGGCCGAGCGCGCCGAGCGGATGCGCCGCCACGAGCGCAAGCGGGCCCGCCGGGCCGCCGTGCGGCGGCTGGTGCCCAAAATCCGCGCCGGGCGCACCGGTAAGCTCTTCGCTCGCCGCCCCCGCAAGCAGCGCGCAATCATCGCCATCCTCGTGCTGGCGGTCCTGGCGCTGGTCTGGACGTTCATCGACTCCTGGCCCGCCCGGATCGGCATCGGCACGATCGTCATCGTCGCCACCCCGGCGCTCACCGTGCTCGTCCTGGACCGAAGGATCTGAACCATGGCTCTGCAGCTCCTGCCCGCCGTCGACGTCGCCGACGGCCAGGCGGTCCGTCTCGTCCAGGGCGCCGCCGGCAGCGAAACCACCTACGGCGACCCGCTCGAGGCCGCCCTGGCCTGGCAGCGGCAGGGCGCCGAGTGGATCCACCTCGTCGACCTCGACGCGGCCTTCGGGCGCGGCTCCAACGCCGAGCTGCTCGCCGACGTGGTGCGCCGCCTCGACGTGCAGGTCGAGCTCTCCGGCGGCATCCGCGACGAGGCCTCGCTGAAGGCGGCGCTGTCCACCGGCGCGACCCGCGTCAACCTGGGCACCGCGGCGCTGGAGAACCCCGACTGGTGCGACCACGTGTGCGCCACCTACGGCGACCAGGTCGCGGTCGGCCTCGACGTGCGCGGGCACCAGCTCGCGGCCCGGGGCTGGACCAAGGAGGGCGGCGACCTCTTCGAGGTGCTCGACCGGCTCGAGAAGGCCGGCTGCGCGCGGTACGTGGTCACCGACGTGATGCGCGACGGCACCCTCACCGGCCCGAACCTGACCCTGCTGCTGGAGGTGACCGGCCGCACCAAGAAGCCGGTGATCGCCAGCGGCGGCGTGTCGAAGCTCGACGACCTGCGCCAGCTGGCCGCGCTCGCGCCCGCCGGCGTGGAGGGCGTGATCGTGGGCAAGGCGCTCTACGCCGGCGCCTTCACCGTCACCGAGGCCCTCGCCGCGCTGCAGGAGTCGGCATGACGGTTGCCGTACGCGTGATCCCCTGCCTGGACGTCGACGCCGGGCGGGTGGTCAAGGGCGTCAACTTCCTCAACCTCCGTGACGCCGGCGACCCCGTGGAGCTGGGCGCCGCCTACGACGCCGCGGGCGCCGACGAGCTCGTCTTCCTCGACGTGACCGCCTCGTCGGACGGGCGCTCCACGATGCTGGAGGTTGTCCGCCGTACCGCGGAAATGGTCTTCATCCCGCTGACCGTCGGCGGCGGTGTGCGCAGCGTCGGCGACGTCGACACGCTCCTGCGTGCCGGCGCGGACAAGGTCGGCGTCAACACGGCCGCGATCGCGCGCCCGGAGCTCATCGCCGAGATCGCGCAGCGCTTCGGCAACCAGGTCCTGACGCTGTCGCTGGACGTGCGGCGGGGCGGGGGACAGCCCAGCGGCTTCGAGGTCACCACGCACGGCGGCCGGCGCGGCGCCGGGCTCGACGCGGTCGAGTGGGCGGCGCGGGTCGCCGACCTCGGGGCGGGGGAGATCCTGCTCAACTCGATGGACGCCGACGGCACCAAGGACGGCTTCGATCTGGAGCTGATCCGGGCCGTGCGCGCCGTCGTCGACATCCCGGTGATCGCCAGCGGCGGCGCCGGCAAGGTCGCCGACTTCGCGCCCGCGGTGGAGTGCGGCGCGGACGCGGTGCTCGCCGCGAGCGTCTTCCACTTCGGCGAGCTCAGCATCGGCGACGTCAAGGGTGCCCTGCGGTCGGCCGGGCACCCCATCCGCTGATCCCTAATCGGCTCGCTTGCCGGCGGCCACGGCGATGCCGACGATCCATCCGACGAAGAGGCCGTACCCAGAGGCCTGCGCGGCCGAGTTGAGCGCGCCCAGCATCGTCGGCTCGGCGATGATGAACGCGGTCGTGAACGCGGCGAGTGCGGCGCCGAAGATCAGCGCCGCCCATCCGATGACGAAGGCGCCCCCGCCGCCGGCCACGGTGCGGGCCGAGACGGAGAGCACCAGCGCGACGAACAGGATCACCAGCAGCGCGCGCAGATCGTTGGCGAGCAGGTCCCGTGCGGCGTTGCCGGAGCCGTCGCGCGGGCTGATCCACCAGCGCGGCCACGCCAGCATGCGCAGGAAGAAGCCCCAAACGGTCGAGCCGTCGCTGTGACGGTCGACCCACTCAGTGAAGATCTGGTTGCCGAAGATCAGCACCAGCAGAACCGCCGCCAGGATTCCGGCGCTTGTCGCGGTCCGCGAACGGAAGAGGGCCATAGCAATGATTGTGAGGCTCGGCCCCAAAACGCGCAGAACTGAATTCGATGAATGAACGCCCCGCGGCCGCAGGGCCCGGCCGGGCCCTGCGAACAGGGCGGACGCGGGTCAGACGACTTGAATCGCCTCCCGGCCGGGCGCCCATTGGGGCCGATTGTCCGGTTCCGGGCGTAGCGCCCACGCCTCCTGCAGGGCCGCCACCGTCGCCCCGATCGCGGGCCGGGTCGCGCCCGCCGCCCGCCACGCGACGCTGACCCGCCGGGCCGCCTCCGGGGCCACCGGGCGCGCGACCACCCCGGGCGGCAGGGCGGTGCGGGCCAGCCGCGGGATGAACGCCACCCCGAGCCCCTCGGCGACGAACGTCAGCTGCGTCTCGAACTCGTTGACGAGGATCGCCGGGCGCAGCCCGGGCAGCATCCGCAGCAGCCACTCGTGGCAGACGGTGCCCGGCGTGGAGCCGATCCAGCGCTCCTCCCGGACCTCGTCGAGGGTGACCGGGCCGGGCTCGTGCGCCAGCGGGTGCCCGACCGGCAGGATCAGGTCCCCGACGTCCAGGCCCAGCTCGAGCGAGGCGACGCCGGGCGGGTACGTCACCGGGATCTCCAGCCACTCGTCGATCAGCGCGACATCGACGATCCCGCGCAGGATGCCGGCGAAACTCGCCTCCCGGTCGGTCTCCAGCAGCGTCGGCTCCAGCGCCGGATGGTCCGCCGCGAGCCGGCGCAGCGCGTGCGGGAGCAGGCCCCGGCATGCCGTCGGGAACGACGACACGCTCAGCCGCCCCGACACCGTCTCCTGGTGCGCGGCGAGCGCCGCCTCGGCCTCCTCGACCGCGGCCAGCACCCGGCCCGCGTGCTCGGCGAGCACCCGCCCGGCCTCGGTCAGCCGCAGCCGCCGGCCGTCCTTCTCCACGAGCGCGGCCCGCGTCTCCCGCTCCAGCTTCGCGATGTGCTGGGAGACCGCCGACGGCGTGATGTGCAGGGCTCCCGCGGCGGCCGTGACCGTGCCGAACGTCTGGACCGCGCGGAGCGCCTGCAGGCGCGAAAGGTCAAGCATGAAGCAATACTAAAACCTGGATGCAGTACTTTTCGATGGTGCTTCACGGTTCGGGGGCCAATCATCGAGCCATGAAACCTCGCGACCTCGCCCTGGCGATCGTGGTCAGCGTCATCTGGGGCGTCAACTTCGTGGTCATCCACGTGGGCCTGGACAGCATGTCGCCGCTGCTATTCTGCGCGCTGCGCTTCGGCGTCGCCGCCCTGCCCGCGGTGTTCCTGGTCGGCCGGCCGCAGGCGCCCTGGCGCTGGGTCATCGCGACCGGCATCGCGCTCGGCGTGGTGAAGTTCTCGCTGCTCTTCGCCGGGATGGCGGCCGGGCTGCCGTCCGGGCTGTCGGCGCTGGTCCTGCAGAGCCAGGTCGTCTTCACGATGGTGTTCGCGACGGTACTGCTGCGCGACCGCCCGGGCCCGCGGCGCGTCGGCGGCGTGGTCCTCGCGGGCGCCGGGATCGTGCTCATCGCCACCCAGCTCGGCCTGGACCGGCCGCTGGGCGCGTTCCTGCTTGTCGTGTCGGCCGGCGCGGCGTGGGGGCTGGCCAACATCGCGATGCGCAAGGCCTCGGCCGGGAACATGCTCAACTTCATGGTCTGGGTCAGCGCGGTCGCGACCCCGCCGCTGGTCCTGCTGACGCTGACCGTCGACGGGCCCCGGTACGTCTGGGGCGCCCTGCGGGGTCTGGACCTCGTCGCCGTCGGGGCGATCGCCTACATCGCGTACCTCAGCACGCTGCTCGGGTTCGGGGTCTGGGGGCGGCTGATCGCCCGGTACGGGGCCGGTACGGTCGCGCCGTTCGCGGCCCTCGCACCCGTCTTCGCCATCCTGTCCTCGGCGCTGTTCCTGCACGAGACGATCCACTGGTACGACCTGGTCGGGGGCGCGGCGATCGTCGGCGGGGTGTTCCTGGGCGCGGTCGGCCGCCAACCGGTGGAATTGGACTTGCCTGGAGAAGCCACTGCTGCAAGGGTGAGGCCAATCGAGCGAGTGTAGGAGGCCAATCGGTGTCTGCGATCGTCCGGGGCGCGCAACTGGCCCGCATGCTCAACGCCTGGCAGGTCGCCGTCGGGGTGCGCGGGCCCGCCGGGAAGCGGCCCGAGTACGTGGTGCTCGCCAACGCCGTCCGCGGCCTGCTCATCGACGGCCGGCTGGCCCTGGGCGTCCGGCTGCCCGCGGAACGGGAACTGGCGGCGTCGCTGGGCATCAGCCGTACCACCGTGACCGCCGCCTACCGCGAACTGCGCGAGAGCGGGCACGTCTCCAGCCGCCGGGGCGCGGGCAGCTGGACCGAGCTGCCGGCCGGGCACCGGGTGGGCACCTCCGGGCTGTGGACCCCAAGCGACGACGCCGGGCTGATCGACCTGGGCTGCGCGGCGATGCCGGCCCCGCCGGAGCTGTCGGCGGCCGCGGCCGAGGCGGTCACCGACCTGGAGCCGTACCAGTGCGGCCCCGGCTACCAGCCCATGGGCCTGCTGGTGCTGCGGGAGGCGATCGCCCGCCGGTACACCGAGCGCGGCCTGCGCACCGACCCCGACCAGGTGATGATCACCGGCGGCGTGCAGCAGGCCCTCGACCTGCTCCTGCGCCTGCTGGTCGCGCCGGGCCAGCGCGCCCTGGTCGAGACCCCGACCTACCCGAACGCGCTGAGCGCCTTCGTGGCCCAGCGGGCCCGGATCAGCTCGTACGCGATCGGCCCGGACGGCTGGGACCCCGACCTGCTGCTGTCGACGGTCCGCGCGGCGCAGGCCCGGGTGGCGTACCTCATCCCCGAGTTCCACAACCCGACCGGCCATCTGCTGCCGGCCGCCCTGCGCGAGAAGCTGCCGCCCGCCGCCCACGCCGCCGGCACCGACCTGATCATCGACGAGTCCTTCGTCGACCTGGCCCTGGAGCCGGAGCTGGCCGAGTCGATGCCGCCCGCGGTCGCCGCGTTCGACCGCACCGCGCGGGTGCTCACGATCGGCGGCATGAGCAAGGCCTTCTGGGGCGGCCTGCGCATCGGCTGGGTCCGCGGCCCCGCGCCCCTGATCGCCCGCCTGGCCGCGGCCCGCGTCGGCGTGGACATGGCCTCGCCGGTCCTCGACCAGCTGGTTGCGACGCGCCTGCTGCAGCGCCGCGACACGATCGTCGCCGCGCGCCGCAAGCAGCTGCTCGTCCAGCGCGACACCCTGGCCGCGGCCCTGCGCGCCGAGCTGCCGGAGTGGCGCTTCGTGCTGCCCCGCGGCGGCATGGTGATCTGGGCCGAGCTCGACGCGCCGGTGTCCAGCGCCCTGGCCCGCTCGGCCGAGGAGCTTGGCGTGCGCGTCGCGCCGGGCCCGCGCTTCGGCGCGGACGGGACGATGGAGCGCTTCATGCGGCTGCCGTTCACGCTGCCGGAGTCCGACCTGGTGGAGGCGGTGCGGCGGCTCGCGGAGGCGCGCACCGACCTGGACCGCCCGCGCCGGCACTCCTGGTCGGCACAGACCGTCCTGGCCTGATCCCTGATCCGGCCGCAGACGCGTCGTGGCCCCCGGGGATGGCGGTTCCCGGGGGCCACGACACTGTGGGGTGTGAATAGAGGCTTTTAGATCTCCGCGAGCGTCCCGGCGTACATCTGGTCGATGTCGGCCGCGAAGGACTTCTCCACGACCCGGCGCTTGACCTTCAGCGAGGGGGTGAGCTCGCCGTCCTCGATGGACAGGTCCCGGCCGAGGATGCTGAACTTCTTGATCTGCTCCCAGCGGTTGA
This sequence comes from Dactylosporangium sp. McL0621, assembly GCF_049995355.1. Lineage (NCBI taxonomy): Bacteria > Bacillati > Actinomycetota > Actinomycetes > Micromonosporales > Micromonosporaceae > Dactylosporangium > Dactylosporangium sp. McL0621. The sequence goes on along the minus strand of NZ_CP188259.1, from coordinate 10,750,479 downwards.
GCTTCGCGTTGAGCTCCCGCACGTAGCCGTCGACGAGATCGAAGGCCTCGCGGGACGCCGCGATCTCCGCGTACGACTTGCCGGCCAGCGCCGTGCTCTCGGCCCAGCCCTTGATCGCGTCCGGGTCGAGCGTCACCAGCATCGTCACGTAGTTGCGGGCCTGGCCCACCACGATGGCCTGGGACGTGTACGGGCAGACCGACTTGAACAGGCCCTCGATGTGGCTCGGGGCGACGTACTTGCCGCCCGAGGTCTTGATGAGGTCCTTCTTGCGGTCGGTGATGCGCAGGTAGCCGTCGTCGTCGAGCTCGCCGATGTCGCCGGTGCGGAACCAGCCGTCCTCGGTGAACGCGGCCGCGGTCTCGTCGGGCAGGTTGTGGTACCCCCGCATCACCGGCGTGCCCTTGAGCAGCACCTCGCCGTCGGAGTCGAGGCGCACCCCGAGGTCGCCGAGCACCTGCCCGACGGTGCCGATGCGCGGCTCGCTCTCCCGGTTGACGAAGGAGCCCGCGGACGTCTCGGTGAGCCCGTAGCCCTCCAGGATCGGCAGCCCGGCGGCGAAGAAGAACTCGGCGATCTCCGGGGCCAGCGGCGCCGAGCCCGAGACCATCGCGCGCATCCGGCCGCCGAGGCGGGCGCGCAGCTTGCTGAAGACCAGCTTGTCGGCGATCCCGGCCTGGAACTTGAGCAGGCCGCCCGGTGTGCGCCCGGCCAGGCGCTGCGCGGAGGCGCGCTTGCCGACCCCGACCGCCCAGGTGAAGATCTTGAGCTTGGCCCCGCCGTCGGCCTGGGCGCCGGTGACGACGCGGTTGTACACCTTCTCGAAGACGCGCGGCGCGGCGCACATGAGCGTCGGCTGGATCTTGCCGAGGTTGTCGATGAGCTTGTCCACGCGCCCGTCGACGTACGTGGGCAGCCCGACGTAGATGATCCCGCACAGCAGCGTCTTGCCGAACGAGTGCGACAGCGGCAGCCAGAGGTACTGCAGGTCGTCGGCGCTGAGCACGCCTGTGTCCTGCTGTGTCCTGCCCTGCCAGATCCAGCCCGCGTGCAGCAGCTCCACGCCCTTGGGCCGGCCCGTCGTGCCCGACGTGTAGATCAGCGTGGCGAGCCGGTCGCCGTCGATGCCGGCGACGATGCCGTCGATCAGCCCGGGGTCCGCCTCGGTCGCGGCGCGGCCGGCCGCCTCGAGGTCCGCGAGGGTCATCGTCGGTTTGGCCTCGGTACCGGTGGGAGCCCCGTCGATCAGCACGATGTGCGTGAGGCTCGGCAGCTCCGCGTCCTTGAGCTTCGCCGCCTGCTCGGGGTTCTCGGCGAAGAGCACCTTGGAACCGGAGTCCGTGACGATGTACACGGCCTCCTCGGGCTCGGTCGTGGGGTAGACGGTCGTCGTCGCCGCGCCGGCGAGCATGACGCCAAGGTCGGCGAGGATCCAGTCCAGCCGCGTGCTCGACAGCACCGCGACGCGGTCCTCGGGGCGGACCCCCAGCGTGGTCAGGCCGGCCGCGATGGCCCGGGCGCGCCCGTCGACCTCCCGCCAGGTCATCCAGATCGGGTCACCGGCGTCGTCGGGGGCGGGGCGGGCGAAGGCCTTGGCGTCGGGAGTCTCGGCCACCCGGTGCAGGAACATGTCCGGGATCGAGCGGTACGGCAGTTCCAGCCGCTGGGTCTGGGTCATGGTCGGGGCTGCCTTCCGGGGGTCCGGGAGAATACGCCTCCAGCCGTGAGCACCGTCACGTCCGTCGGTTACCAGACGGTAAACCGTCGATCCCGTTACGGGCTAGACCCGAAACCGAAACGTGAGCAAGCGGCGCAACAGTTCAAATTCCCAGTCGGGCACCGCGTAGCTTTTCGGCCAGATCGTCCGGGCCGGTGACCGACACGTCGGCCGCGGACTGGCGCCCGGTGAAGAACAGCACCAGTTCGCCGGGGGCGCCCTCAACCCGGACGGTGTGCTCCTGCTTCCCGTTGACTGTGAAGGGCGCCACGCCCGGGCCGGAGACCTCGATGCGCGCGGGGAAGCGGCGGGCCGACATCCGGGCCGAGGTCTTCACGCGGCCGGCGAGCGCCTCGGCGTACGGCGGCGGAATCTCGCGCGGGGTCCAGCCCGGCGCGGCCCGCCGGACGTCCTCGAGGTGCACGAAGAACTCGACCACGTTCATCGCCTCGTCGAACGGGCGCAGCAGCAGCGGCCCGCGCCGCACCCGGTCGACCAGCGCCGGGTAGTCGCCCGCGGCCAGCCGGTCCTGGACCTTCTTCGTGTGCCCGGCCACCGCGCCGAGCATGATGCCGGCGGCGGCGTCGGGGCGGTGCTCGCGCAGCACCAGGTGCGCGGCGAGGTCGCGGGTGGCCCAGCCCTCGCAGAGGGTGGGCGCCGCGGGGCCGGCGGCCAGCAGTGCGTCGGCGAGCGCGGCGCGCTCCGACCGGGCGAAGGCAGTCATGGGCATAACGCTAGTCCCGAAAGTGTCGTACCTCGTCGGTAAGGTTTAGCGTGCGGTCGGGTCGCTTACTGGGGGGCGTGTTGTGACTAGTGGCAAGGTGCTCGCGAAGGGCTTCCGGGTGCTCGGCCACGCGGTCCGTGACGAGCCTCACATGTTCGCGTGGTCGGTCGGCGGCAGCGTGCTGTTCAGCCTGCTGACCATCACGACGGCGTTCGTCTCCGGACGCGTGGTCGGCCAGATCGTCGTGCCGGCGTTCGGCCGGGGCAGCGTCGCCACCGGCACGCTCCTGCTGGGCGGCCTCGCCGTGCTCGCGGTGAGCCTCGGCAAGATCGTGGGCATCTTCGGCCGCCGGCTCGGCGCGGGCGCGATGCAGTTCAACCTGCAGGCGAAGTACCGCCGCGCCGTCACCCGCCGCTACCTGCGCCTGCCGCTGGCCTGGCACCAGCGCCACGCGACCGGAACGCTGCTGTCCAACGCCAACGCCGATGTGGAGTCGGCGTGGTATCCGATCGCCCCGTTCCCGTTCGCGGTCGGCACCGTCGTGATGCTCCTGGCCGCGATCGTCTCCCTCTTCCTCACCGACTGGGCCATGGCGCTGGTCGGGGTGGCCGTGTTCCCGGCGCTGCTGCTGGTCAACGTGGCGTATTCGCGCCGCATGTCGCCGCGGGTGGCCCGGGCCCAGCAGCTGCGGGCCGAGGTGAGCGCGGTCGCGCACGAGAGCTTCGACGGCGCCCTCGTCGTCAAGACCATGGGCCGGGAGGCGTCGGAGACCGAGCGCTTCGCGGCCAAGGCCGTTGAGCTGCGCGACGCCACCATCCGGGTCGGCCGGGTCCGGGCCATGTTCGACCCGGTCCTCGACGCGCTGCCCAGCGTCGGCACCCTGGCCGTGCTCGTGGTCGGCACCTACCGCTTCCGCGCCGGCGCGGTCGGGGTCGAGCAGGTCGTCAGCGTCGCGTTCCTCTTCACCGTGCTCGCGTTCCCGGTCCGGGCCATCGGCTGGGTCCTCGCCGAGCTGCCCCGCAGCGTGGTGGGCTGGGAACGCATCCGGCGCGTGCTCGACGCCGAGGGCGACACCGTCTACGGCACCGCCGGCCTGCCCGGCACCGGCCCGGCCGCCCTGCGCTTCGACAACGTCGACTTCGCCTACACCGACGAGACCGGCACCGGGCCCAACGTGCTCACCGGCGTGACATTCGACGTCCCGGCCGGGCGCACGGTCGCGCTGGTCGGCCCGACCGGCTCGGGCAAGTCGACCGTCGCCGCGCTCGCGGCCCGGCTCGTCGACCCCGCGGCCGGCACGGTGTGCCTCGACGGCGTCGACGTGCGCGACCTGAGCCAGGACGCGCTGACCGCCGGCACCGCGCTCGTCGCGCAGATCCCGTTCGTCTTCGACGACACCATTCGCGGCAACATCACGCTCGACCGCGCCGGCGTCGACGACGGGGAGGCCTGGCGCGCGCTGCGCCTGGCCCAGGCCGACGGCTTCGTCGACCACCTCGCCGACGGCCTCGATACCAAGGTCGGCGAGCGCGGCACGTCGCTGTCGGGCGGCCAGCGGCAGCGCCTGACGATCGCCCGCGCCCTCGCCGGCTCGCCGCGCCTGCTGGTGCTCGACGACGCGACGAGCGCCGTCGACCCCCGCGTCGAGGCCGCGATCCTGGCCGCCCTGCGCCGCGACGAGGGCGCGCCCGCCCCGGGGCCCGACCGGGCGGCGCAGGCCGCGTCGATCCTCGTCGTCGCCTACCGCCGCGCCACCATCGCCCTGGCCGACGAGGTGGTCTACCTGGAGCGGGGCCGGGTCGTGGCCCGCGGCACCCACGCCGAGCTGCTGGAGAGCGCGCCGGGCTACGCCGACCTGGTGACCGCGTACGAGAAGGCCGAGGAGGAGCGCGAACGCGAGCACGCCTTCGACGGCGACCGCCTGGACGACGGCCGCGACGGCCGGCTGGACAAGGAGACGCTGCCCGCATGACCACCGTCGAGAGCGCCACCGCCGCGCCCGCCCCGCGCGCCTCCGTGCTGCGCCGGGGCCTGGCCCTGTCCCCGGAGCTGTTCACCGGGCTGGCCGGCACGCTGGGCCTGGCCCTGCTGGCCACCGCCGGGCGCGTGGCCGTGCCCGTCGCCATCCAGCAGGGCATCGACAAGGGCATCAACGCTCGCGGCGGGCCCGACCTCGGCGTCGTGGCCCGCATCGTGGCGGTCACCGCGGGCGTGCTGCTCATCACGATGGTCTGCTCGTACCTCATGAACGTGCGCCTCTTCACCGTCAGCGAGACGGCCCTGGCCGGCATCCGGGCGCGCACCTTCCGCCACATCCACGACCTGTCGATGCTGCACCAGCAGTCCGAGCGGCGCGGCGCGCTCGTCTCGCGGGTCACCGGCGACGTCGACCAGATCAGCCAGTTCCTGCAGTTCGGCGGCCTGCTGTTCGTGATCAACCTGGGCCAGCTCACGGTCACCACGATCGTCATGCTCGTGTACTCCTGGCAGCTGACCCTCGTCGTCTTCGCCGCGTTCGCGCCGCTCGTGTTCGTCGTGCGCTTCTTCCAGCGTCGGCTCAGCGTGCTGTACCTCGAGGTGCGCGAGAGCGTCGGCGCGATGCTGGGCGTGATCGCGGAGAGCGTCGTCGGCGCGCCGGTCGTGCGGGCGTACGGCATCCAGGGCCGCACCGGGGAGCGCCTCGACGGCGCGATCGAGCGGGCGCGGCGCAACCAGTTCCGCGCCCAGACCAACAACGTGATCAGCATGAGCTTCGGCGAGCTGGCCGCCGGGCTCGCGCTCGGCGGCGTCATCGTCGTGGGTACCCTGCTGGGCGTGGGCGGCGGCCTCACCGTCGGCCGGCTCACCGCGTTCCTGTTCCTGGCCACGCTGTTCGTGCAGCCGGTGCAGGTCGCCACCGAGGTGCTCAATGAGGCCCAGAACGCGATCGCCGGCTGGCGTCGCGTGCTGGACATCATCGAGACCGAGCCGGACGTCGCCGACCCGGGCGAGGCCGGCCACGCCCTGCCCGACGGCCCGATCGACGTGCGCTTCGACCACGTGCACTTCGCGTACCCCGACGGCCCCGAGGTGCTCAGCGACGTCGACCTGACCGTCACCGCCCGCACGCGCGTCGCCGTGGTCGGCGAGACGGGCAGCGGCAAGACGACGTTCGCGAAGCTGCTGACCCGGCTCATGGACCCGACGACCGGCCGTGTGCTGCTCTCGGGCGTGCCGCTGGACACCGTCCGCTTCGACTCGCTGCGCAGCCGCGTCGTGATGGTGCCCCAGGACGGCTTCCTCTTCGACGCGACGATCGCCGACAACGTCCGCTTCGCCCGCCCCACCCTGACCGACACCGACCTGGCCGCGGCCTTCACCGAGCTGGGCCTGATCGACTGGCTGGAGTCCCTGCCGGACGGCCTGCAGACCCAGGTCGGCGAGCGCGGCGAGTCCCTGTCGGTGGGCGAGCGCCAGCTGGTCGCCCTGGCCCGCGCCTACGTGGCCGACCCCGACCTGCTGGTGCTCGACGAGGCGACGAGCGCCGTCGACCCGGCAACGGAGGTCCGCCTGCAGCGCACCCTGGACGCCGTAACCCGCGGCCGCACGACCATCGCGATCGCCCACCGCCTGTCGACGGCCCAGTCCGCCGACGAGGTGATCGTGGTGGACAAGGGCCGCATCGTCCAGCGCGGCCCCCACGCGTCCCTGCTGACCGACCCGACCTCGATCTACGCGCGCCTGTACGCGTCGTGGCTGGAACAAACCCGCTGACCACCCCGAAGTCCACGCTCATGTCACGACGGGACATGTATTCACGTTCGGCTCTATGTGTGGGGGTTCTCGCAGGCCGGGGATGGCCTACATTGGGCTGCATGGCAGCCGGGGGGCGCCGATTCGTGCCGGTCCAGGTGCGCATCGCGGTGACGGGATTCATGGCGGTGGGCGCGGTCATGCTGACGCTCGCGCTCGTGTCGCTCGGGGTGCTGCTCTCGGGGATGCAGGTGGATCCGGTGGCTCAGGGGGGTACCGGATATCTGGATTTTGTCCTGTTCTTCAATGCGGCGCTCTTCCTGTCGCCGCTCGCCGGGGTCCTGGTGTTTCTCGGGACGCGGGTGCGGCGGGGGGAGCACTGGGCCTGGCTGTCCAGCCTGGTGTTCTGGGGCTTCGCCGGGACTACGGCGCCGCTGCTCGCCTGGGTGCTCGGCGCGCCGGTGCCGTTGCGGCTCGTGCCGGTCGTGTGTGCGATCGCGATGGTCGGGCTGCTGGTGACGCCGCAGGCGCGGACGTTCTGCGCCGATCTCGACGACTAGCCGGGCAGGGGGTCGGCCAGGTAGCGCTGGATGGTCGGGGCCACGTTGCTCACGACCTCCTCGGGGGGCATCGAGGCCAGGGGCTCCAGCTTCAGGATGTACCGCAGGATGCCGATGCCGATCATCTGTGACGCGACCAGAGCGGCTCGCTTCGGGGCCTCGGCGGGGTCCAGGTCCAGGGCGCGCGCGGCGCGGCGCAGGATCTGGCTCACCAGGAACTCGCGCAGCATGCGGGCGGACCAGTCGTGCTGCATGGCGCTGCGTACCAGGGCCACGACCGGCGTGCCGGCCGGGGAGTCCCAGACGCCCAGGAACGCGCGGACCAGGCGCTCGCCGACGCCGTCGATGCCGGGTTCGAAGACCGGTGGCAGGAGTTCGCCGGGGTCGATCGGGGCGTTCATGGTCGCGAGGAACAGCTGGTCCTTGGCGCCGAAGTAGTGGTGCACCAGCGCCGGGTCGACGCCGGCGGTGCTCGCGATCTGCCGGATGGAAGCCCCGTCGAAGCCGCGCTCGGCGAAGGCCGTGCGGGCGGCGGCCAGGATCGCCTCGCGGGTGTCCTGGTTGCCGGGGCGTCGTCCGGTGCGAGCCATGGGCCTCTTCCTGAAGTTGTACCTGTGCGCTGCCTTCTCCCGCCGCCCAGCCTATTCGGGTGCTCCGATGGCCCGGTGCGCGCCGGCCGTCGTCTACGGTCGGCGCGCACCGGGGCCGGGGCGGTCAGGCGGTGCGGCGGCGCAGCGTGGCCGCGCCCAGGAGGAGGGCGACGATCACACAGCCGATGACGATGGCCAGGTCGCGCCACATGATGCCGGTCGGGTCCGTGTGGGTGCCCAGTTCGGTGAGGGCCTGCACGGCGTACGACATCGGGAGCACGTCGCTGATCGCCTCCATCCAGCCGGGCATGCGGTCGCGGGGCTGCAGCAGGCCGCACAGGAGCACCTGGGGCAGTACGACGGCCGGCATGAACTGGACGGCCTGGAACTCGCTGTCGGCGAAGGCGCTCACCAGCAGGCCGAGGGCCATGCCGAGCACCGAGTTGCCGACCGCGATGACGCCCACGAGCCAGGCCGGGCCGAGCGTGTCGAGGCCCAGCAGCCAGTACGCGAGGGTCGACACGATCGCCGCCTGTACCGCGGCGGCGACGGCGAAGGCCAGCCCGTACCCGAGCAGGATGTCGACCTTCCCGATCGGGGTGGTGAGGAGGCGCTCGAGGGTGCCGCTCGTGCGCTCCCGGAGCATCGCCACGCTCGTGAGCAGGAACATGATCACGAGCGGGAAGACCCCGAGCATGATCAGGCCCACCCGGTCGAACAGGAACGGGTTGTCGTCGTAGAGGTACCGCAGGAGGGTGAGCAGTACCGTCGGGACCACGATGATCAGCGCGATCGTCCGGCGGTCGTGGCGCAGCTGGCGCAGGATGCGCCCGGCGGTGCCGAAGGTCAGTCGCGGGGACACGGCTCAGCCCACCTTCTCGGTGTCGTGGGCCTGCACGAGCCTGAGGAACGCCTCGTCCAGGTCGTCGGTGCCGGCGGATTGACGTACCGCTGCCGGGGTTTGATCGGCGATCAGGTGGCCTTCGCGGATCAGGAGCAGCCGGTCGCAGCGGGCGGCCTCGTCCATCACGTGGCTGGACACCAGCAGCGTCGAGCCGGCTTGCGCGAGGGCGTGGAAGCGCTGCCAGAGCTCGTTGCGCAGGACCGGGTCCTGGCCGACGGTCGGCTCGTCGAGCACCAGCAGCTGCGGCTTGCCCACCATCGCGCAGGCCAGCGAGGCGCGGGCGCGCTGGCCGCCGGAGAGGCGGCCGACGAGCTGGTCCTTGGCGGTGGCCAGGCCCACGTCGCGGACGGCCTCGTCGGCCTCCTTGGCCCCGAGGCCGTAGAGCGAGGCGAAGTACCGGGCGTTCTCGCGGACGGTGAGGTCGGCGTACACGCTGGGGGCCTGGGTGAGGTAGCCGAGCTTGTCGCGCAACGGCCGCGACCCGGCCGGGTGGCCGAGGACGGTGACGGTGCCGCTCACGATCTTCTGTACGCCGACCACGGCGCGCATGAACGTGGTCTTCCCGCTGCCACTCGGCCCGAGCAGCCCGGTGACGCTGCCGGCGGGGACGGAGCAGGTGAAGTCGTGCAGCACCCGCCGTTTGCCGCGCGCGATGACGAGGTGTTCGACCTCGATCGCGTTCGTCATCGTGGTGTTCCTTTCTGGCGGTCCATCAGGGGATTCAGGAACTCAACGCGTGATGAACTCAACGGTAGATGAAATCTTGGCCGCGGGCAAACCCGTAAATGCGACAGGGGGCGTACCGGTTGCCCGGCACGCCCCCTGCAGTGGACCCTGAGCTACAGCGAGAGGACCCGCTCGAGGAAGTCCTTGTACTGCCGCAGCGCCACGCGCAGCGCCTCGGTGTCGGGGTGCTTCGAGGTCTTGTTCGGGTTGAGCGCGTGCTGCTGCTCCTGCAGCTTCTCGGCGAGCGTCTCGATCGCGTCGCTGACCACGGCGCTGGCGCGGGCCACGGCCTTGACCGGGTCGTCGACGAACTTCGCCTCCGCCTTCACGAGCCGCGTACGGAACTTGTCGGCCCGCTTGCGCTTCCAGAGCACGATCCGCTCTTCGACGATGTCCCCGGGCCGAAGCGGCGCGGGGGCGACGGCGGCGTACTCGAGCTCGTCGTCGTCCTCCTCGTCCTCTTCTTCTTCCTCGGCCACGACGATCAGCACGTCGTCGTCCTCGTCCGCGGTGGCCACGATGAGCACGACGTCCTCGTCCTCGTCCTCGTCTTCTTCGTCGTCGTCGGCTTCGGCTACGAGGTCGTCGCTCTCGTCCTCGTCCTCGTCGTCGTCCGCTTCGGCCGCGACTTCCTCGACGTCGTCGCTTTCGCCTTCGTCCTCGTCGGCTTCGGCGGCGGGCTCTTCGGCCTCGTCGGTGTCTTCGACGAGGAGGAGTACGACGTCGTCGGTCGCTTCTTCGTCGCTGTCGGCCTCGGCGGCGGGTTCGTCGGCCTCGTCCTCGACCACGACGAACACGACGTCCTCGGCCGCGTCCTCGTCACTGTCGGCTTCGGCGGCCTCGTCCTCAACCACTACGAGCACGACGTCCTCGGCCACGGGCTCGTCGGCCGCGTCCTCGTCCTCGTCACTGTCGGCTTCGGCGGCCTCGTCCTCAACCACTACGAGCACGACGTCCTCGGCCACGGGCTCGTCGGCCGCGTCCTCGTCCTCGTCACTGTCGGCTTCGGCGGCCTCGTCCTCAACCACTACGAGCACGACGTCCTCGGCCACGGGCTCGTCGGCCGCGTCCTCGTCCTCGTCACTGTCGGCTTCGGCGGCCTCGTCCTCAACCACTACGAGCACGACGTCCTCGGCCACGGGCTCGTCGGCCGCGTCCTCGTCCTCGTCCTCGGCCTGAGCGGCGGGCTCGTCGGCCTCGTCTTCGGCCGCGGGCTCGTCCTCGGCGTCGGTTTCGGCGGCGGGCTCGTCGGCGGCGTCCTCGTCCTCGGCGATCACGAGTACGACGGCTTCGGCCGGCTCTTCGGCGGCCTCGTCCTCGACCACGACCAGCACGACGTCCTCGGCTTCGGCGGCCGGCTCCTCGTCGGACTCGGCCGCGGGCTCGTCGGCTGCGTCCTCGTCCTCCGCGTCGGTCTCGGCGGCCGGTTCTTCGGCGGCGTCCTCGTCTTCGGCGTCGGTCTCGGCCTCGGGCTCGTCCGTGGCGTCCTCGGCTTCAGCGGCCGGCTCCTCGGTCGCCTCTTCCGCCTCGGCGTCGGCCTCGGCTGCGGGCTCCTCCGACTCCGGCTCTGCCTCAGCCTCGGCTGCAGGCTCCTCCGACTCCGACTCCGACTCCGGCTCTGCCTCGGTCTCGGCTGCGGGCTCGTCGGCCGTGTCCTCGTCCTCTGCGTCGGTTTCCGCGGCCGGTTCTTCGGCGGCGTCCTCGTCCTCGGCGTCGGCCTCGGGCTCTGCCTCGGCTGCGGGCTCCTCCGTGGCGTCCTCGTCCTCCGCGTCGGTTTCCGCGGCCGGTTCCTCGGCCGCGTCCTCGTCCTCTGCGTCGGTTTCCGCGGCCGGTTCTTCGGCGGCGTCCTCGTCCTCGGCGTCGGCCTCGGGCTCTGCCTCGGCTGCGGGCTCCTCCGTGGCGTCCTCGTCCTCCGCGTCGGTCTCCGCGGCCGGTTCCTCGGCCGCGTCCTCGTCCTCTGCGTCGGTTTCCGCGGCCGGTTCTTCGGCGGCGTCCTCGTCCTCGGCGTCGGCCTCGGGCTCTGCCTCAGCTGCGGGCTCCTCCGTGGCGTCCTCGTCCTCCGCGTCGGTTTCCGCGGCCGGTTCCTCGGCCGTGTCCTCGTCCTCCGCGTGAGCTTCGGCGGCCGGTTCCTCGGCTGCGTCCTCGTCCTCCGCGTGAGCTTCGGCGGCCGGTTCCTCGGCTGCGTCCTCGTCCTCGGCGGCGGCCTCGGCCTCGGGCTCCTCGGACTCTGCGTCGGCCTCGGGCTCCTCCGCGGTGTCCTCGTCGTCCGCGTCGGTCTCGGCGGCGGGCTCTTCGGCGGCGTTCTCGTCCTCGGTCGTTGCGTCCTCGTCGTCGGACGCCTCGGCCTCAAGGGGCCCGGCGGCGGCATCGTCCGGAGCGGAAGCGTCGGTGGCCTCCACGTCCTCCGGCGTCACCGTTGCCGGTTCGTCCTCAAGCGCGACGTCCGCCGCCTCCGCAACCGGCTCGTCGCTCTGCGCCGTCTCGGTCTCCTCGACCGCATCGCCATCGTCGACCGTCTCGCTTTCCGCGGCGGCCGTGTCGCTCTCCGCGACCGGCTCGTCGCCGTCCTCCGACTCGGCGTTCTCGTCCGCAACGGTGCCGGCCGAGTCGTCAACGTCGGCGGCCGAGTCGTCAACGGCGGCGTTCGAGTCGTCAACCTCGGCAACATCGACAGCCGAGTCGTCAACGGTCGCGGCCGAGTCCTCGACGTCGGGCGTCGAGTCGTCAACCTCGGCAACATCGACAGCCGGGTCGGCAACGGTCGCGGCCGAGTCGTCGACGTCGGGGGTCGAGTCGTCAACCTCGGCAACGTCGGCGGCCGAGTCATCAACCTCGGCAACGTCGGCGGCCGAGTCGTCAACCTCGGCAACATCGGCGGCCGCGTCGTCGACGTCGGCTACGTCGGTCGCGGTGTCGTCGTCGGTGGCGACTGAGTCGTCAACGGTTGCGGCCGTGTCTGTGGCCGCGGGAGTGTCGTCGTCCGCGACCACGTCGGCGGTGGTCGAAGAGGTGTCCGCGACGGCCTCGGCATCCGCGACCCCAGAGTCATCGGCGGCCGGCCCGACCAGGGCCGAGATGTCGTCCGGCACCGCGACCGAGATCGCCGGGTCGTCCGCGAGCGCATCCGCTTCGTCCGGGCCGGCCGACGGAGCGGACGCAACCTCAGCGGACTCGTCAGGGGCCTGGGCGTCGTCCAGGGGCTCGCGCGGCGACGGTACGACCGCCTCGGCCGAGCCGTCCGAGGACGGCGGTTGCTCGTTCGGTGGGGTGATGTTGGGGTGCATGAGGGGGTCCTCCGTCCGCCTGGTCCGAACGGGGGCAGCCACCCGGTCGGACTGCTGGTTGGCTCAGCGCTGGGGTCGCGGACGCCGGGAGGCCGTGCGGCGCCCGGAACCGACGACCGCATGGCCGGCGATGGGGTGCCCCCTTGATGACGGGTAGGGGGTGCCGTCGGCTGCGGGGAAGGGTGGGCGACCGCGCAGATCTTCCGTGCGGCGCACCTGCAAGGTACCCCTTCAACACCAGCAGCCATAGACCCCAAACCGCCGAGTCTGCACGGTGCGGGAGAATTGCTGGCGTGCCGTCGAACCTTGATCCAGAAGTCGCCGACCGTCTGTTGCGCAACGAGGCCGGGCTCGTGCCCGCGATCGTGCAGGAGTACGGCTCCGGCAAGGTGCTGATGCTCGCCTGGATGGACGACGAGGCCCTGCACCGGACGCTCACGACCGGTCGCGCGACGTACTGGTCGCGCAGCCGCAACGAGTACTGGGTCAAGGGTGAGACCTCCGGGCACCACCAGCACGTCAAGGCGGTCGCGATCGACTGCGACGGCGACACCCTGCTGGTGACCGTCGAGCAGACCGGCGCGGCGTGCCACACCGGCAACCACACGTGCTTCTACACGGAACTCGAGGTGACGGCATGACGACCGGCGCGGTGGCCCCGGACGAGGCCACCTTCCGCGAGCTCGCGCGCACCCGCCGTGTCGTGCCGGTGACGCGAAGGCTGCTGGCCGACGGCGAGACCCCGGTCGGCGTGTACCGCAAGCTCGCCGGCGGCCCCGGCACGTTCCTCCTGGAGTCGGCGGAGCAGGGGGCGGGCGCGGCCGGCGCCGTCTGGTCGCGGTACAGCTTCATCGGCGTCCGCAGCGTGGCCACCCTGGTGGAGCGGGACGGGCGCGCGCACTGGCTCGGCACGCCGCCCGCGAACGTCCCGGCCGACGGGGCCCCGACGGAGGTGCTGCGCGCGACGATCGACGCGCTGACCGCCGACGACGCCGACCTGCGCGAGCTCAACCTGCCGCCGCTGTCGGGCGGGCTGGTGGGCTTCCTGTCCTACGACGCGGTCCGCCGGTTCGAGCGCCTCCCCGAGATCGCCCTCGACGACCTCGGCCACCCCGAGCTCGGGATGATGCTCGCCACCGACCTCGTCGCGCTCGACCACTTCGAGGGCGCGGCGCTGCTCATCGCCAACGCGGTGCTGCCCGCGGCCGGGGCGGACGAGGCCGTGGTCGTCGCCGCGTACCACCAGGCGATCGGCCGGCTGGACGCGATGACCACGGCGCTGTCCCGCCCGACGCCGCCGCTGGTGTCCACTGTGGACAAGGTACGCCCGGGTGAGTTCATCAGCCGCACGCCGGCCGGGGAGTACCCGAAGGCCGTCGAGGCCGCCAAGGAGGCCATCCGGGCGGGGGAGTGCTTCCAGATCGTGGTCGCCCAGCGCTTCGAGCGCGCGACCGACGCCGACCCCCTCGATGTCTACCGGGTGCTGCGCACGACCAACCCGAGCCCTTACATGTACCTCCTGCGCTTCGACGGCTTCGACGTGGTCGGGTCCTCGCCCGAGGTACACGTGAAGGTGGATGGGCGGCGGGCGCTGCTGCATCCGATCGCGGGCACCCGGTGGCGCGGGGCGACGCCCGAGGAGGACGCGGCGCTCGCGGCCGACCTGCTCGCCGACCCCAAGGAGCGCTCCGAGCACGTCATGCTCGTCGACCTGGCCCGCAACGACCTCGGGCGGGTGTGCAAGCCCGGCACGGTGGAGGTGCCGGAGTTCATGACGGTCGAGCGGTACTCGCACGTCATGCACATCGTCTCGACCGTCGTCGGCGAGCTCGGCGACGACCGCACCGCCTTCGACACGCTCGCGGCCACGTTCCCGGCCGGTACCCTGTCCGGGGCGCCGAAGGTCCGCGCGATGGAGATCATCGAGGAGCTCGAGCCCACGCGCCGCGGCCTGTACGGGGGCGTCGTCGGGTACTTCGGCTTCGGCGGCGACATGGACACCGCGATCGCGATCCGCACCGCGCTGCTGCGCGACCGTACCGCCTATGTGCAGGCCGGCGCCGGCATCGTGGCCGACTCCGATCCGGCCGCGGAGGAGACGGAGACACGCAACAAGGCCGCCGCGGTGCTGGCCGCCATCGCGACCGCCGAGACGCTGCGGCCGGCCCGGTGAACCTGTCGGGGCGTCGGGGCCTGGCGACCACGGCGGTCGCCTGTGCCGTCGGTGCTGCGTTGGTACTGCTGGCTGCCACCCGATCCTGGCAGTCCCTCGAAACCATCCAGCCGGCCCCGCTCCCGCCGCTCAAGGTGGAGCGCACCGGCACCGAGATCGCGCCCTGGCTGCCGGCCCTGGGCATCGTCGCGCTCGCCGGCGCCGGCGCGCTGCTCGCCACCCGGGCCGCGGCCCGGCTGGCGGTCGGCATCCTGCTCGTCGTCGCCGGCGCCGGCGTGACCGTCGCGTCGCTGGTGACCCTCGACGACGACGTCCGGGTGGCCTGGCCGCTGCTGTGCGCGCTCGGCGGGCTGGTCGTGCTCGCCGCCGGCGTGGTGACCGTGCGTGTCGGGCGCTCGTGGCCGGGCATGGGGTCGCGGTACGAGGCACCGGCGCGCCGCCGGCCCGGCCAGACCGATCTGTGGGACGCCCTCGACCGGGGCGAAGATCCGACGACGGGAGATCGGCCCGAGTAGGGTTCGGCCCATGGCGAGCAGCGCTGAGGAAGTGATCGAGGTCGCCGGGCGCGAGGTGACGATCACCAATCCGGACAAGGTGTACTTCCCGAAGTCCGGCCGCACCAAGATGGACGTGGTGCGCTACTACCTGGCCGTGGCCGACGGGGCCCTGCGGGGCGCGGGCGGGCGGCCGATGGCCCTCAAGCGGTACGTCAACGGCATCGAGGGCGAGGCCTTCTTCCAGAAGCGCGCGCCCGCCAAGCGGCCCGACTGGATCGAGACGGTGGAGCTGCGGTACCCGTCGGGGCGAACCGCGGAGGAGATCGTCCTGCGCGACGCGGCCCAGCTCGCCTGGGTCGTCAACCTCGGGTGCCTGGAGCTGCACACCCACTCGGTGCTCGCCGAGGACGTCGACCACCCGGACGAGCTGCGCATCGACCTCGACCCGGTGCCGGGCGTGCCGTGGGGCCAGGTCGTCGACGTGGCGCTCATCGCCCGGGAGGTCCTCGAGGAGTACGGCCTGGCGGGCTGGCCGAAGACGTCGGGCTCCCGGGGCTTCCACATCTACGCGCGCATCGAGCCGCGGTGGACCTTCGCCGAGGTACGCCGCGCCGCCGAGGGCTTCGCCCGCGAGGTCGCGCGCCGCGCCCCCGACCTGGCGACCGGCGCGTGGTGGAAGGAGGAGAGGCAGGGCGTGTTCCTCGACTACAACCAGAACGCCAAGGACCACACCACCGCCTCCGGGTACTCCGTCCGCCCCGCCGAGGAGGCCAAGGTCTCGGCCCCGCTCAGCTGGGACGAGGTGCCCGGCTGCGACCCCGCCGCGTACACCGTGGACACCGTGCCCGGCCGCCCCGACCCGTGGGCCGGCATCGAGGACGCCCGCGGGTCGCTCGAGCCGCTGCTGGACCTCGCGTCCACGTTCAAGAAGCGAGCACCCGCGAAGAAGGGCGCCGGCCGCCGCGAGCCGACCATGCCGCTGATCGAGATCACGCGCACCGCGACGCGCGAGGAGGCGCTGGCGGACCTCGACCGCTGGAAGGAGCGCCACCCCAAGGTCTGGCCGCTGCTCGAGCCCGCCGACGTCCTGGTCGACTCGATGCGGGGGATAAATTCGGTCTGGTACCGCATCCGCGTCAACCTCATCCACGTCCCCGACGGGGAGCGTCCGGAGCAGGAGCCCCTGGAGCACGACTTCGACCCCTTCGCCAAGTGGAAGGAGATGGCCGCGCGCGGCGAGATCCCGGCCCGCTGGCGCCGCCCCGAGCCGGCCCCCGAACCCGGGGAGTCGTGACGCCGCACACCGGGGCGCCCGGTCTGAGCGGTCCCTGACGCCGCCGCGTCGGCGGCCGGCGGCGCGCCCCCGGTTGCATCAGTAGTCCTCGGTGTACGGATCCGGCTCGCCGACCCATCCCGCGAAGAGCACCAGCCCGGTGGGGCGGTCGACGGCGAGGAAGCCGAAGGGCCGGTCGAAACTGACGTACACCATGTCGTGGTTCAGGTCCGGGATGCCGGCGCCCGACGCGGCGTAGGTGGACGCGGCCGCCTTGAAGCCCAGGGCGGTGAACGACGCGGTGGCGCTCTGGGCGGCCCCCGAGACCGCGAGCGGCTCCTCGGCGAGGCCCGGGAAGTGCCCCGTGGTGTCGGTCGGGCCGGTCGCGGCGCCCAGCCCGAACACCGCAGCCGCCGCGAGCAGGTCGTGCTCGGCCCGCACGGTGAAGCGGGGCAGCGACAGCGTGCACCCGGGAAGCTCGCTCCGCTCGACCGAGACGCCCGGCCCCTCCGGCGTGAAGGCACCATCCACCAAGGGCCGGAGAGCGTCCGCCGCGGCCGGCTCCGGCACGGTCACGGCGGCGATCGCGGCCGGGAGGAGCTCGGCCGGGCCGCGGTTCTCCTCGCCCAGGAGCAGGACCACGTCGACGTTGTCGCGGCCGCGAACGGTCGCGGCGGTGATCGGGCCGGCCGCTGTCGCCAGGACGGCGAGCCCGTCGAGTGTGGGCGCGCTCCGGTACAGCCACAACCACGAACCCGTCCAAGGTCCCGTGTCGAAGTGGCCCTCGCCCTCCTCGAACGGCTCGGCCCACTCGGTCTCGATAGCCAGCGCGCCGGCCAGGACGAGGCGCGTCTCTTCGTCGATCTTGATCGGAATGGACGGGATCAGGCCGCCGGTGTGCTCGTTCGACCAGGCGTCGATCGGGGCCGGGTCGTCGGTGAGGATGCCGGCCACGAGGTCCCGGAAGCGCGGCCGCAGCCGCACATCGGCGCGCGCCCACAACCCGACGGCGGCCTTCACGTCCGGCGGCAGTACGAGCGGCGTGGGGCGCCACCGCACTCAACTCGGCGGCGGCCGGCCCGGCGGCGGCCCCGGCCAGCAGCGACAGCAGCGGATAGACGCCCGCGCCCGACAGGACCGTCCCCGACGCTCCGGACAGGGTCGCCGCCCACGCCCCGGTGAGCCGATTCGCCGCAGCAACACTCATCGCACAACCCCCGAACGTGAAGGACAACAGGAACGGGCAGCGGCCCGCGAGGGCCCGACCGGGCGGGACGCGGCAGGCCGGGCTGGGGTCGGCGCCGCGTGGGGCGACGCCGCCACCCGCGTCACGGTGCGGCCTCCGAGGTGTCGGCCCAGGCAGGGCCGACAGTGAATGGAAGCGGCAGCGACCGGCGAAGGCCGGACACGACGGGAAGCGGCAGCCAGCCGTGAAGGCCCGACCGGGCGGGAAGGGGCAGGCCGGGCGGGGGTTGACGCTGCGTGGGGCGACCCCGTCGCCCGCGTCACGGTGTGGCCGGCGGTGTGTCGATCCAGGCAACGCGGAATGCGAATGGAAGGGGCAGCGAGCGGCGAAGGCCGGGGACGACGGGAAGCGGCAGCCAGCCGTGAAGGCCCGACCGGGCGGGAAGCGGTAGAGCGTGGGGCGCCGCCGTCGCCCGCGTCACGGTGTGGCCCGCGGTGTGTCGATCCAGGCAACGCGGAATGCGAATGGAAGGGGCAGCGACCGGCGAAGGCCCGGGGACGACGGGAAGCAGCAGCCACCCGTGAAGGCCCGACCGGGCGGAAATCGGCAGGCCGGGCAGGGTCGGCGCTGCGTGGGGCGACGCCGCCGACACAACCGCCCGCGTCACGGTGCGGCCTCCAGGGTGGCGACCCAGCCGGCGATGGGGAACAGGCCTGTGGGGCGGTGGACGGCGAGGTATCCGAACGGCTCGTCGAAGCGCACTGTCGCCCGTAGCCCGGTGGGCGGGGTCATCGGCACGGCCGGGCTCCGGGTCACCGGCGCGGCGTCGAACGCGGCGTCGAGCGCGAAAGGCCGCCGGAACGGGCGGTGACCCGGGGGCGGTGCACAGGGCAGACCTCACGGTGCGGCCTCCGGGGTGTCGACCCAGCCGGCCATGAGGACCAGGTCCGTGGGGCGGTGGACGGCGAGGTATCCGAACGGCTCGTCGAAGCGCACCGTCACCCGCAGCCGGCGCGCCGTGCCCGCCGGCGGGGTCATCGGCACGACCGGGGTGCGTGTCACCGGCGCGGCGCGGAACCCCGGGCCGGTGAAGGCCGCCGCCACGCTCAGCCCCGCGGACGCCACGCGCAGCGGCTCGGAGCTGATGCCCGGGAAGAGTGCCGGTGCGGCCGCCGCGCGCAGGCCGAAGACGTCCGCGGCGGTGAGCAGGTCGTGGGCGGCCGCGGCCGCGAAGCGGGGGACCTTCACCACCAGCTCGGGCTCGGTGTCGTCGGCGTCGACGAGTGCCTTGGTGATGCCCGGGCCCTTCCTCGCGGGGGTGGCCGCCGCGAAACTTTCCACGGCGGCGGCCAGCACGGCCGGGGCCGGGGCGGTCCCGCCGGCCGTGCACAGCACCACGTCGACGTCGCCCGTCCCGCGCACCGTCAGCAGCGTCACCGGGCCGGCGGGCGTCGCGGCGCTGCGCAGGGCGGTCAGGCCGGGGCCGCGCCGGTGCAGCGAGGCCAGCCGCCGGCCCGCCCAGGGGCCGGCCGCGGGGCGCAGCACGCCGTCGGTGAACGGGGTCTCCCAGTCGGCGGTGACGGCGAGGGCCGCGGCCAGGACCAGCGCGTTCTCGTCGGCGGGGGCGAACTCGAACGGGGGGACGGGGGCGCCGGTCTGCGCGGCCGCCCACGCGTCAAGCAGCGGGCGGTCGATCAGCGGGTCGCCGGTCAGGCGCGGGCCGGCGCGGGCGGCCCAGTCGAGGGTGAGCGGCACGCCCTCGCGGGTCCACAGGCCGAGCGCGCCGCGGATCGGCAGGTCGAGGGGCGTGGGGGCGACCGCGAGCAGCTCGGCGCGGGGGCGTCCGGCGGCGACGGAGGCCAGCAGGGCCAGGAGCGGATAGACCGCGGCCGCCGAGAACACCGCCGCGGCCGACACCGCGGCCCAGGTGGCCGTCAATGTGTTGGCGCGCTGGATGCTCATGCGGACACCCTAGGGCGGGGGTACGACAAAACTGGGCGGCGAGGCATTATGCCCTAGTCCATCAGGTGATGTCGGCCATACCCCCGCGACCGTCCACTGACCGGGGGCGACCTAGCATCGGTCGCATGACCACCGGAGAGGGGAGCTCCTTGATCAACGCGGAAAGCGGCCGGGTGCTCGACGAGATCCTCGCCGGAGTGCGCGAGGACCTGGCGGTCCGCGAGGCCCAGGTGCCCCTGTCAGACATCAAACAGCGCGCCGCCGAGGCCCCGCCGCCGAGGGACGCCTACGCCAAGCTGCGCGCCCCGGGCGTCGGCGTCATCGCCGAGGTCAAGCGCGCGTCGCCGTCCAAGGGCGCGCTGGCCGAGATCCCGGACCCGGCGGAGCTCGCGAAGGAGTACGCGGCCGGCGGCGCCCGCTGCGTCAGCGTGCTCACCGAGGGCCGGTGGTTCGGCGGCAGCCTCGACGACTTCGCCGCCGTCCGTGCCGCGATCGACATTCCGATGCTGCGCAAGGACTTCGTGGTGTCCTCGTACCAGGTGCACGAGGCCCGGGCCTACGGCGCCGACCTGGTGCTGCTGATCGTCGCCGCGCTCGACCAGAACACGCTTTCCGGGCTGCTCGACCGCATCGAGAGCCTCGGCATGACCGCGCTGGTCGAGGTGCACGACGAGGAGGAGACCGACCGTGCCCTGGAGGCCGGCGCCCGCGTCATCGGCATCAACGCGCGCAACCTGCGCACGCTGGAGGTCGACCGGACGGTGTTCGAGCGCATCGCGCCCGGGCTGCCCGCCGAGGTCGTCAAGATCGCCGAGTCGGGGGTCCGCGGGCCGCACGACCTGATCCGCTACGCGTCCGCCGGCGCCGACGCGGTGCTGGTCGGCGAGGGCCTGGTCACGCAGAAGAGCCCGCGCGACGCCGTCGCCGAGCTCGTGACCGCTGGGAGCCATCCGGCCACCCCGCGGGCGGCCCGGTGAACGCCGGCGGCCCGGCGAGCGCCTTCCTGTCGGCCGCGGGCCTGCTGCCCGACCCGGCCGGGCACTTCGGCACCTACGGCGGCCGGTTCGTCCCCGAGGCGCTCATCGCCGCGCTCGACGAGCTCGACGCGGCCTACCGCCACGCGCAGGCCGACGAGGCGTTCCAGGCCGAGTTCGGCCGCCTGCTGCGCGACTACGCCAACACGCCCAGCCCGCTGTACCGGGCCGAGCGGCTCTCCCGCGGTACCGGTGCAACGATCTTCCTCAAGCGCGAGGACCTCAACCACACCGGCGCCCACAAGGTCAGGAACGTCCTGGGCCAGGCCCTGCTGACCAAGCGGATGGGCAAGTCGCGGGTCATCGCCGAGACCGGCGCCGGCCAGCACGGCGTCGCCAGCGCCACCGCCTGCGCGCTGCTCGACCTCGAGTGCGTCGTGTACATGGGCGAGGAGGACACCCGCCGCCAGGCCCTCAACGTCGCCCGCATGCGCATGCTCGGCGCCACCGTCGTGCCCGTCTCGACCGGCTCCAAGACGCTCAAGGACGCGATCAACGAGGCCCTGCGCGACTGGGTGACGAACGTCGACGACACCCACTACCTGCTCGGCACCGCGGCCGGCCCGCACCCGTTCCCGGCGATGGTCCGCGACTTCGTCGGCGGCATCAGCGTCGAGGCCCGCCGCCAGATCGTCGAACAGACCGGCCGGCTGCCCGACGCGGTCGCGGCCTGCGTCGGCGGCGGCTCCAACGCGATCGGCGCGTTCCACGCGTTCGTTCCCGATGAAACCGTGCGGCTGTACGGCTTCGAGGCCGGCGGCGACGGCGTGGACACCGGCCGGCACGCGGCGAGCATCACCGGCGGCGCCACGGGCGTGCTGCACGGCGCCCGGACCTACCTGCTGCAGGACGAGGACGGCCAGACCGTCGAGTCCCACTCGATCTCGGCCGGCCTGGACTACCCGGCGGTCGGGCCTGAGCACGCCTACCTGCACGACACCGGCCGCGCCCGGTACGAGCCGGTCACCGACGCCGAGGCGATGGACGCCTTCAAGCTGCTCTGCCGCAGCGAGGGCATCATCCCGGCGATCGAGAGCGCGCACGCCGTCGCCGGGGCCCTGCGGGTCATCCCGAGCCTGGCCGCCGAGCTGGGCCGCGAGCCGACCGTCATCGTGTGCCTGTCCGGCCGCGGCGACAAGGACATGGACACCGCCCGGGAGTGGTTCGAGGTATGAGCGCCCAGACCGCGTTCGACAAGGCCGGGGTCGAGGGGCGCAGCGCGCTCATCGGGTACCTCCCGGCCGGCTTCCCCGACGTCGCGACGGCCACGGACGCCATCCGGGCCATGATCGACAACGGGGTCGACATCGTCGAGATCGGCCTGCCGTACTCCGACCCGGTCATGGACGGCCCGGTCATCCAGCGCGCCACCGAGGCGGCTCTCGCCCGCGGCTTCCGGGTCCGCGACGGCCTCGCCACCGTCGAGGCCGCGGCGGCGACCGGGGCGCCGATCCTGACCATGACGTACTGGAACCTGGTCGAGCGCTACGGCGTCGAGCGCTTCGCGGGCGACCTGGCCGCGGCCGGCGGGGCGGGCCTGATCACGCCCGACCTGATCCCGGACGAGGCCGGCCCGTGGCTCGCCGCCTCCGACCAGCACGGCCTCGACCGGGTCTTCCTGGTCTCGCCGTCCTCGACCGACGCGCGCATCGCGAGCACCGTCGCGGCCTGCCGCGGCTTCGTCTACGCCACCAGCGTCATGGGCGTCACCGGCGCCCGCGACCGGACCAGCAGCGCGGCGCCGGTCATCGTCGACCGGGTGCGCGCGGTCGGCTCCACGGTGCCGGTCGCGGTCGGGCTCGGCGTCTCCAACGGCGCGCAGGCGGCCGAGGTGGGCGCGTTCGCCGACGGCGTGATCGTGGGCAGCGCCCTGGTCCGCTGCCTGCTGGAGGCCGACAGCCCGGCGGCGGGCGTGGCCGCGGTGGGCAAGCTCAGCGCCGAACTGGCCGAGGGCGTGCGCCGCCGCTGAAACGGCCACTGGCACGTCAGCGCCGATGGCGCGCGCCGCCACAAGGCGGCCATGGGCAGCCTGGGCGCCGGGCCGGGCCGAGGGCGTGCGCCGCCGCTGAAACGGCCACGGGCGCCGAAGGCCTTCGCCGCCGCTAAAGCCGCCACGGACAACCTCGGCGCCGAAGGCGCGCAGCCAGCAAGGAGGCGCCGAGGACCAAGGCTCCGCCACCAACGGAAGCCGGGCTCGTTGAGCCCCCGTGCGGCATTATTCCCGTTTTGTACCGCAAGCCCTCCTCCTGCTGACCATGGCCTCCGTGCTCGGACCGCAAGCCGGCGCGGCCCAGGCCTCGACCATCGGCTACGGCTCGACCGCCGACGCCGACTGGCGCCAGGACGGCGGCGACCCCGGACGCTCCGGCCACCAGGCGCTGACCGGCGGCCTGAACGCGACGGCGGCGAAGCACCTGCACCCGGCGTGGGCCGCACCCGCCGGGCGCCCGGGCGAGCAGGTCGGCGGCGCGGTCGTGGTCGACGGCACGGTGTTCCGGTCCTCGGGCGGCCCGTCGGGGCAGATCCGCCGGTACGACGCCGTGACCGGTGACGATCTCGGCGCGGTCGTCGACGAGCCCGGCCAGGCGTTCGGGCGGCTCGCGGCCCCCGGCGACACGCTGGTCGTGGAGGCGATCGAGCGCCCGGCGCTGCGGCGCACGCTGCGCGGGTACACCTTCCGGGGCGAACCGAAGTGGACCGTGGACCTTCCCGATGCGGTCTCCGGCGGTTTCACGGCGGCCGGTGAGCTGGTCCTGCGCGCCGCCGGGGCCACCCTCACCGCCTACCGCACCGCCGACGGCACCGTTGCGTGGACCGCCCCGCTCGGCGGCGAGCCCGGCTTCCACGTCCCGGTCCGCCTCGGCGGGCTGGTGCTGCAGGCCGTGGAGCCGGGGACCATCGAGGCGTTCGACGCCCGCACCGGGGGCCCCGGCCTGGCGGCGCGACGCCAGCGGCGCCGAGCTCGTGGCGGCCGGCGACGCCGTGTACTCGGTCGGCGAGCGCGGCGTCTGCGCCTACGCCGCCGCCGACGGCGTCCAGCGCTGGTGCGACGCCGGGACGCTCGACGCCGTGTAGTCGGTCGGCGAGCGCGGCGTCTGCGCCTACGCCGCCGCCGACGGCGTCTAGCGCTGGTGCGACGCCGGGACGCTCGACGCCGTGTAGTCGGTCGGCGAGCGCGGCGTCTGCGCCTACGCCGCCGCCGACGGCGTCTAGCGCTGGTGCGACGCCGGGACGCTCGACGCCGTGTAGTCGGTCGGCGAGCGCGGCGTCTGCGCCTACGCCGCCGCCGACGGCGTCTAGCGCTGGTGCGACGCCGGGACGCTCGACGCCGTGTAGTCGGTCGGCGAGCGCGGCGTCTGCGCCTACGCCGCCGCCGACGGCGTCTAGCGCTGGTGCGACGCCGGGACGCTCGACGCCGTGTAGTCGGTCGGCGAGCGCGGCGTCTGCGCCTACGCCGCCGCCGACGGCGTCCAGCGCTGGTGCGACGCCGGGACGCTCGACGCCGTGTAGTCGGTCGGCGAGCGCGGCGTCTGCGCCTACGCCGCCGCCGACGGCGTCTAGCGCTGGTGCGACGCCGGGACGCTCGACGCCGTGTACTCGGTCGGCGAGCGCGGCGTCTGCGCCTACGCCGCCGCCGACGGCGTCTAGCGCTGGTGCGACGCCGGGACGCTCGACGCCGTGTACTCGGTCGGCGAGCGCGGCGTCTGCGCCTACGCCGCCGCCGACGGCGTCCAGCGCTGGTGCGACGCCGGGACGCTGGAGTCGCCGGTGCACGCGAGCGCCGGCGACGGGGCCGTGTTCGTCGTCGACGGGCACGGCGGGCTGGCCGCGTTCGACGCGGCCGGCGGGGCCCGGCGGTGGCGCACCTCCTACGGGCTGCACGCGGAGGTCGACGCCTCCTACTGGGCGCCGGTCAACGGGGGCGGCGTCGTCTACGCGATGGTGTACCACTTCGCGATCCGCGGCGGCGTGAGCACCCCCCGGGTCGAGCTGGTCGCGGCCGACACCGGCACCGGGCGCCTCGTGCGGCGCCTCGACCTCGACGTGGACGCGATGCACGGCGACGAGCCGCTGCTGCTGGCCGGCGACCACGTGTACTTCGCCGCCGTCCAGCGTGCACGCGTTCTCAGCCGCGTAGGGCCGCCCGCCAGGTGTCGCGGATCGCCTGCGCGCCCCAGGCGTTGGGCTCGATGTGCCCGCACAGCCAGAGCTCGCGGTTGGCCGGGTGCGAGTCGGGCCGCGTGATGTCGCCGGCCTGCGCGCCGTGGCCCAGGAACGCCAAGTGCAGGTCCGCCACGACCGCGCCGTGGCGCCGGGCCGCGCCGCGGATCGCCGCGTTCATCGAGTGCAGCAGGGCCAGGCCCTCGTCGACGTCGGGGAGGCCGGCCCAGGAGAGGTCGCCGGTGCCGTCCGTCGGGTCGTACACGGTGCTGACCACGATCTTCGCGCCGGTCGCGGCGAGGGTGGCGAGGACGGCGTCGTAGTTCGCGGCGGTCGCCTCCACCGCGGCCGGCACCTTGTCGGGGGACTCGACTATCGCGGTCAGCAGGTCGTTGCCGCCCATCGTGACGGTCACCAGGGCCGGGCGTCCGGCCACCTGGCCGAGCTGGCGGCGCAGGACGTCGTCGCTCGTCGCGCCGTCGCGCGCGAGCAGCAGCATCTCGATGCCGAGGTCGTCGGCGAGCAGGGAGGCGGCGCCGAGACCGGGGCCGCCCGCGTAGTCGTCGATCGACATCGAGTCGCCGAGCGCGTAGTACTGCGGGGCCATGGAATGGATCATCGCGGATCGGCCCGCGTCAGTGCCAGGTGGTATCGGCGGAGGTGCAGGTACGCAAGCTTGTGCGGCGGAAAATTTCAGGCGTCGGCGATCGCCGGTTCCTTGTCGCGCTCGACCTCGCGGATCACGCCGGTGCGCCCGGCGGCCGAATCGGCGATCGCGGTGCGGGTGGTGGCGGTCAATGGCTCGGGCAGCGCGTCGGGGGAGTGCCACGCCAGCCCGCTGATCCGGCCGGGCGCGTTGAGGGCCGGGCCGCCGCCTTCGAGCCGGCCGCGGAAGACGTGGACGAAGAGGTCGGGGGTGGTGCTGCCGCAGGCGTCGCCGGTCAGCTGGTACATGCCGATCAGCTCGATGATCTCGGTCTCCAGGCCGGTCTCCTCGCGGATGTCCCGGATGACCGCGTGCACGGGGCTCTCCTCCGCGCGGATCTTCCCGCCCGGCAGACCCCAAAGCCGGTGGCCGCCGGCCTGCCGGCATAGAAGAACGCGGCCGGCCGCGTCCTCGATGACCGCGGCGACCGCAGAGGTCACCTTGCTGCCGTTACTCAACGTTGAGTAGCTCATGTTCCGACTTTAAGCCGAGCCGCGCAGCGTCGCGAGACCTTCGCTGATGGTGATCTCCAAAGAGCCGGGGCCCGCCCGGGCGTCGGTTCCGGCGGGATCGGCGGTAGCGTGTGCACCCGTGGATGCTGCCCTCTTCCCGCTGGCCGAGATCCCGAGCCCGACGCGTGGCGTCTGGGACCTCGGACCGATCCCGCTGCGTGCCTACGCGCTCTGCATCGTGCTGGGCATCGTGGCCGCCTGCTACATCGCCGACCGCCGCCTCCGGGCGCGGGGCGCTCCACCCTGGGTGATCCTCGACGTGGCGATCTGGGCGGTGCCGTTCGGCATCGTCGGCGCCCGGCTGTATCACGTGATCACCTCGCCGGAGGCGTACTTCGGGGAGAACGGCTCGGTCCTCAAGGCGTTCAAGATCTGGGAGGGCGGCCTCGGCATCTGGGGCGGCATCGCGGCGGGCGCGCTCGGCGCCTACATCGCGTGCCGGCGGATGAAGCTGCCGTTCGCGATGACGGCCGACGCCCTCGCGGTCGCGCTGCCCGTCGCCCAGGCGATCGGGCGCTGGGGCAACTGGTTCAACAACGAGCTGTACGGCAAGGAGACGACCCTGCCGTGGGGGCTCAAGGTCTACAACTGGGACACCGAGCACGGCCGCGCCCTGGAGGCCGGCGGCCAGCCGATCGTGCTCGGCGTGTTCCACCCGACCTTCCTCTACGAGTCGCTGTGGTGCATCGGGGTCGCGGTCGCCGTCTGGCTGCTCGACCGCCGGTACCGCTTCGGCCGCGGCCGCGCCTTCGCGCTCTACGTCATGCTCTACACGGTCGGCCGCTTCTGGGTCGAGCTGCTGCGCATCGACGACGCCCACCACGTGCTCGGCATGCGCCTGAACAACTGGACGTCGATCATCGTCTTCGCCGCCGCGCTGGTGTATTTCCTGCGCGTACGCGGCCCGCAGGAGCACGTGACCTTCGACGACGACGGCAACATCACGCTCGTCAGCCCCGGCGCGCCGGCCGCCGGAGAGGAGCCCAGGGCCCTCGACGCCGCCCCGGAGCCTGTCGCCGAGCCCGTCGACGAGCCCGCCGAGGAGCCCGCGCCGGAGGAGCCCGACGACCGGCCCGCAGAGGCCAAGGAAGACCAGGAAGCGAAGGAAACACAGGGCTGATGCGGTCCGCGGTCGTGGTCGGCGCCGGCATCGGCGGGCTCGCCGCCGCCGGCGCGCTGGCCCGCTCGGGCTGGAGGGTCACCCTGCTCGAGCGCGACGACCGGATCCGGGCCGGCCGCGCCGCGGTGGTGCTGTGGCCCAACGGGGTCCGCGCGCTGCGGGCGCTGGGTCTGGCCGGCGGGCTCGAGGGCATCTCCACGCCGGTGCCGCCCGCGGGCATCCACCGGCCCGACGGCTCGTGGCTGGTGCCGCCGGGCGCGGCCGAGCTCGAGTCGCCGCCGGTCGTCGTGCACCGCGAGGACCTGCACGACGCGTTCATCGCCGGCATCGGCGAGCAGGTCGACGTCCGCGGCGGCATCGCGGTGCAGAGCGCTCGCGTGCGCCGCGACCGGCCTGCGGTCGGCGACGGCCGCGTCATGTTCGAGGGCGACCTGGTCGTCGCCGCGGACGGCCCCGACAGCGCGATCCGGCGCCGGCTCGCCGCCGCGAGCACCTTCGCCAGCGCCGGGTTCGCGGCGTGGCGGGCCGTCATTCCGTGGTACCGCGCGCCCGAGCTGCCCGCCGGCGTCCCCGGCCACGGGGACGTGCTCGGGGGCGGGCAGCGGTTCGCGTACGCGTCGCTGGGGGAGCGCGGCTCGGCCGGCGGCTCCAGCCGCGGCGGCATCTCCTGGGTCGCGACCGTGCCCGGCGCGCTGCGCCCCGAGCCGCCCGCCGGCCAGCTGGCCCTGCTGCGGCGCTGGTTCGCCGGCTGGCACGGGCCGGTCGCCCAGCTGCTGGACGCCACCGAGGCCGACGACCTGGTGCAGGAGCCGGTCGGCGAGATCATCCCGCTGCCGGACACGCTGGGCATCGCCGCCGGGGCGGGCGGCTACGCGCTCATCGGCGACGCGGCCCACGCCATGCCGCACCACCTGGCCCAGGGCGCCTCGCTCGCGCTCGAGGACGTGGCCACCCTGCAGACGGTGCTGGCGGGCGGGGCGGTGCCGGCGGCGCTGCACGAGTACAACCGGCTGCGTCGTCCCCGGATTCTCCGGGTGCTCCAGCAGTCGAAGAAGGCGGCGGCGGTACTGCAGAGCCGCGGCCGGATCGCGGCCTCCATCGCCCGGGTGAACCCCCGCTCGCTGGAGCGCGCCGCGGCCGCGGCGACCGAGTGGGGCGGCCCTACGGGGTGAGCACACCGTGCTCGACGCAGGCGGCGGACCAGCCGCCCGGCAGCACCTGGACCTTCATCCGGCGGCGGCAGTGGGTGCAGTACCGCGGCGGCTCGAGCTCCCGCGCGGCCGCGCAGGCGGCGTGTTCGCCGGTCCCGCGCGGCTCCCCGCACCGGTCGCAGTACGTCACAGCGTCGCCGACAGGGCCTTGACCGGCATGCTCAGCTCGTCGAGCAGGGCCAGGTCCTGCGCCGGCGAGCGGCCCAGCGTGGTCAGGTAGTTGCCGACGATCACCGCGTTCACGCCGCCCAGCAGCCCGTCGCGGGTGCCGAGGTCGCCCAGCGTGATCTCGCGACCGCCGGCGTAGCGCAGCAGCGTGCGCGGCAGCGCGAGGCGGAACGCGGCGACGGCCCGCAGCGCGTCCTTCGGGTCGAGCACCGGCTGCTCGGCCAGCGGCGTGCCCGGGCGCGGGTTGAGGAAGTTCAGCGGTACCTCGTGCGGGTCGAGCTCCTGCAGCTGGATCGCGAACTCGGCGCGCTGCTCGACGCTCTCGCCGAGGCCGAGGATGCCCCCGCAGCACACCTCCATGCCGGCGGCGCGGACCATGCGCAGGGTGTCCCAGCGCTCGTCCCAGGTGTGGGTGCTGACGACGTTGGGGAAGTGGGACTTCGCGGTTTCCAGATTGTGGTTGTACCGGTGGATGCCCAGCTCGGCCAGCCGGTCCACCTGCGCCTGGCTGAGCATGCCGAGCGAGGCGGCGATGTTGATGTCCACGGCCGCCCGGATCGCCGCGACCCCGTCGGCGAGCTGCGCCATGAGCCGCTCGTCGGGCCCGCGCACCGCGGCCACGATGCAGAACTCGGTCGCCCCGGTCGCCGCGGTCTGCTTCGCCGCCTCGACCAGCGACGGGATGTCGAGCCAGACCGCCCGCACCGGCGAGGCGAACAGGCCCGACTGCGAGCAGAAGTGGCAGTCCTCGGGGCAGCCGCCGGTCTTGAGCGACACGATGCCCTCGACCTCGACCTCCGGGCCGCACCAGCGCATGCGCACGTCGTGGGCGATCGCGAGGTACTCCGGCAGCTCCTCGTCGGTACAGGTCAGCACCGCGAGCACTCCGTCGCGGTCGAGGCCCTCGCCGGTGTCCAGCACGGCCTTGGCAGCATCAAGCATGCTCGTACCTTACAAATCGTCCGGGCCCCGTGTCCGCACCCGATGACTTTGTACACACTGTCTAATCGGTATTGTCGGGGTCCTACAACGTCGGTGGAGGGTTTCGTTGGAGTGGTTGGCTGGCCTCGATGATGCGGCGGCGGCTCGTGAGGCCGCGGGCCTGCGCCGGGAGCTGCGCCCGCGCGGCGCCGCCGAGGCCGATCCGGTGATCGACCTCGCGGGCAACGACTACCTCGGCCTGTCCCGCCACCCCGCCGTCCTCGCGGCCGCGGTCGAGGCGCTGCACGACTTCGGCCTCGGCGCGACCGGCTCCCGCCTGGTGCGCGGCTCCACCGAGGCCCACCAGGCCCTGGAGGACGGCCTCGCGGAGCTGCTCGGCACCGAGAGCGCGCTGGTGTACTCCTCCGGCTACCTCGCCAACCTCGGCGCCATCCGCGCCCTGGCCCGCCCGGGCGCCCTGATCGTCTCCGACGCCCACAACCACGCCTCCATCGTCGACGGCTGCCGCCTCGCCCGGGCCGGCCGCGACGGCGTCGAGACCGTCGTCGCCCCGCACGCCGACCCGGCCGCGGTCCGGGCGATCCTCGCCGCCCACCCGGGCCGCCCGGCGCTGGTCGTGACCGAGAGCGTCTTCTCCGTCGACGGCGACCTGGCCCCGCTGCCGGAGCTGTACGACGTCGCCCGCGCCCACGGCGCCCTCCTGCTCGTCGACGACGCCCACGCCCTCGGCGTGCTCGGCTCGCGCGGCGCCGGCGGGGTGGCCGCGGCCGGGCTGGCCGGCGCCCCCGGCCTGGCGGTGACCGCGACCCTGTCGAAGTCCCTGGGCGCGGCCGGCGGCGTGATCGCGGGCCCGGCCCAGCTGCGCCGCCAGCTCGTCGACACCGGCCGCACGTTCATCTTCGACACCGCCCTCCCGCCGGCCGTGGCCGCGGGCGCGCTGGCCGCGCTGGCCCTGCTCGCCGACGGCGACGACCTGCGCGCCGAGCTGCGCGCCCGGGCGTCGCGCGCGGCCGAGCGGCTCGAGGTCCCGGTTCCGGCCGGCGGCGTCGTCCCGGTCGTCGCCCCCGGCCCCGAGCAGGCCCTGGCCTGGTCGCTGGCCTGCCGCGAACAGGGCGTGGCGGTAGGCTGCTTCCGCCCACCGTCCACACCGGACGGACGCTCCCGCCTGCGCCTGACGGTCAATGTCGGCATCGCGCCCGAGGCCTTCGATGAGGCGCTCGACATCATCCTGAAGGAACGCCCTTGAACGCCCCCCTTGACGTCCTGTTCGGCGAGGAGATCCCGGGCCCGCTCACCGGCCCGCTCGTGATCACCGGCACCGACACCGGCGTGGGCAAGACCATCACGACCGCCGCCATCGCCGCCGCGGCCACCGCCGCGGGCCAGCGCGTCGCCGTGGTGAAGCCGGCCCAGACCGGTACCGCGGACGGCGACGAATGGGACGCCCGCACCGTGGCCCGCCTCGCCGAGCCGCTGACGACCCGCACCCTGTCGGACTTCCCGGAGCCGCTGGCCCCGCTCGCCGCCGCGCGCGTGGCGGGCGAGGACCCGCTGACGGCGGTGATGGCCCAGCTGGCGATCCGCTCCATCGCCGAGGAGCACGACCTGACCCTGATCGAGGGCGCGGGCGGCCTGCTGGTACCGCTGGGCGAGGGCGGCTGGACGATCCTGGACCTGGCCGCGGCCCTGAACGCGACGGCGGTGGTGGTGGCGCGGGCGGGCCTCGGGACGTTGAACCACACCGCGCTGACGCTGCAGGCCCTGTCGCGCCGCGACGTCCCGGCCATCGTGATTCTCGGCGCCTGGCCGACCGAGCCGGAGCTGGTACACCGCACGAACCTCCACGACCTCGAGGCGGACCTGGCGGGCGCGATCCCGGACGGGGCGGGCGCTATGACGCCGGAGGTCTTCCGACGGGAGGCCTTGCACTGGCTGGACGCGCGCTTGCACGGGCGCTTCGATCCGGTGGCGTTTCGCTCGCACTCTCGCTGAATCGTCGGGGGTGATGTCGCACGACATGTCGGGCGCTTCGCGCCGCGACATGTCGGATTTTTCGCCTGACGGGGTTTATGTCGGCTTACCTGGACTTTGGGGCTGTCCAACGACGCTCGGCCGATGGTGGCGGGAGCTTGCGCTCCCGCAATGTGTAAGCGTGGTCCCTGCTCGTTGTTGCGTACGGTTATTCCTCTTGGCCGTGGTTTGCCGGCGGGTTCGTGCGGGTCGTCATTCGGTGGTCCCGGATTTATGCGCTATATGAAGTGGGGCGGCGGGTTTCTGGGTGGGTTGGGATAATTGTGGGGTGGTGGGGCAGATATCTTTGTTTAGTCGGGCGCAAGTGGCTGCTATGCGGGATCGGACTCGGGCGCGGAATTGGTTGCCTTCTCGGGATGCGTTTCGGCGGGAGCATGCGGAGCGTCGCTACTGGGGGTTGAAGCGGCGGTATGCGGAGAAGCTTCGGCGGGAATATGGCAGTGAGGCGGCGGGGTATGCGAGCTTCGCGCGGCGGGCGGCGGAGGCGAAGGCGGCCTGCGAGCGGCGTGCGGCAGCTGCCCTTGCTTCAGGCGGGCCAGTTCCGCTGTCCGGCCGGGCCGAATGTCCCGGACCGCTTTCCGGTCAGGCCGAATGTCCCGGACCGCTGTCCGGCCGGGCCGAATGTCCCGGACCGCTGTCCGGCCGGGCCGAATGTCCCGGACCGCTGTCCGGCCGGGCCGAATGTCCCGGACCGCTGTCCGGCCGGGCCGAATGTCCCGGACCGCTGTCCGGCCGGGCCGAATGTCCCGGACCGCTTTCTGGTCAGGCCGAATGTCCCGGACCGCTTTCCGGTCAGGCCGAATGTCCCGGACCGCTTTCTGGTCAGGCCGAATGTCCCATACCGCCGGACCCGCCGATTGACCAAGCCGGGCTCGCCGTCCCATCGGCTGAGCCGACTGGACCTGCTGCTCCGCCGAATAGGCGCACCGCGGAACATTTCGGCGATGAGAACGACGGCGTCGAACCGTCGAGCCGCGGAACAAATCCGTCAGCCGATGGATTGCGTAAAAGCGTGCCGCGAGCCGAAAAGAATGGCCTCAGCATGGTGAAGGCGCGAGGACTGAGGACGGCAGGGAAAGGCGGAACGAGGAATCGTCCAGGCGCAGATCGCCGCCGCACAGGTTCGCCACCGCTCGGGCCACCTGCAGGTCCGGGGCCGGCTTCGGCGGCTCGTCGCTCGGGCGCCGCTGGGGGGCCGCGGTCAGCTCGCCCGCCGGTACGACGCGGGCGTCCAGCGACACGGCCGGGTCGCGGCTCAGGGCGATCTCCACGTGCGCGCGGGGCGGGGCCGCGATCGTCAGCCACAGTACGAGCTGGCCCACCAGGTGGCGGCAGATCATCTCGTCGACGGCGACGCGCGCGGTGTCCGGCACGTCCGCGTGTACGCTCACCGCTCCCGCGACGGCCACCCGCCGCGCCAGGTCCACCGCGTCGCGCACCACGGCTACGAGGTCCGTCGCGCCCTTGCGTGCGGGCGGCGTGCCGGTGGTCGAGGCCAGGGGGAGTACGACGCTGTCGACGTACCGCTCCAGGCGCATCGTGTTGCGGTCGATCGCGTCCAGGCAGGCCGCGCCCTCGCCCGGGCCGTCCGGCGGCAGGTCGTCGCGCAGCAGGCGGGTGTACGCCTTGATCGAGGTCAGCGGCGTGTGCAGCTCGTGGCGCATGCGGGCCGCCGGGTCATCACCGGTCGCGAACAAAGCAAGCCCCCTCTCACGCCGTCAAACCGGGCGTGCCGCCGCGAAGGTTCGCTCATTCACTCGTTCGCGTTGACAGGCAACCAAATGGCTGCCTAATATGGGCAACCGAAAGGCTGCCTATTCGGGGGGTGTCGTGGGCGACGTGTTCCGGGCGCTCGCCGACGAGAGCCGGCGCGCGCTGCTCGACCGGCTCAACCAGGCGAGCGGGCAGACGCTGCGCGAGCTCTGTGCCGGGCTGGACATGACGCGGCAGTCGGTCAGCAAGCACCTGGCGGTGCTCGAGGAGGCCGGCCTGGTCACCACGGTGCGCCGGGGCCGGGAGAAGCTGCACTACCTCAACGCCGCCCCGATCAGCGACATCGCCGAGCGGTGGATCAGCCGCTACGACCGGCGGCGGGTCGACGCGCTCGCCGACCTCAAGAAGGCCTTGGAGGCAACCCCGATGAGCAGGCCCGCATTCGTGTACACCACCTACATCCGGACCACGCCCGAGCAGTTGTGGCAGGGGCTGACGGATCCGGCGTTCACCCGGCAGTACTGGGGGACGGCGTTCGAGACCGACTGGCGCCCCGGCTCCGCGATGACCTGGCGGCTGGACCGCGACGACACGGAGATCGCCGACCCCGAGCAGGTGGTGCTCGAGGCCGAGCCGTTCACGCGCCTGTCGTACTCCTGGCACAGCTTCACCGCCGAGTGGGCGAAGGCCTACGACATCGACGACGAGTACCGGGCGAAGGCCGCGGCCGAGCCCCGTTCGAAGGTGACCTTCGAGATCGAGCCGAAGGGCGACCAGGTCAAGCTCACCGTCACGCACGAGGGCGGCGACACGGTCCTGGAGGGAGTGTCCCAGGGCTGGCCGGAGCTTGTCGCAAGTCTCAAGTCGCTGCTGGAGACCGGAAAGCCGCTGTAAACCTGGCATATACGATAAATCCGATATGTCGCGGCGCGAAGCGCCCGACATATCGCCGGCCGCCGGCATATCGAAGAAGGACAACTAGGGCAGCACGACCACCGAAGTGCCCGAGCCGATGTTCGTCAGCAGCACCTTCTGCGCCGCCGGCGGCATGCGCACGCACCCGTTGGACTTGCGGACGCCGAACTCGTTGCGGTACCAGGCGTGGATGCCCGTGTGCGCATCGGCCAGCCCGCTCGCCACGGCCTTCTTGTCGTCGGGCACGGCGCCCAGCGCGAGCACGTCCAGCCCGGCGTACACCTTGCTCGGCAGCGACGAACGCCCCAGCACGAAGGTGCGCCCGAGCGGCGTCTCGGTCGCGGGCGCGCCGACGGTGACGGTCCACGTCTGCTGCGGCTGGCCGTCGCGCACCCAGGTGAGCGTGTAGGCGCCGCGGTGCACGATGATCTGGTCGCGCAGCGGCGTGGTGGCCCAGTTGCCCGGCGGCAGCCAGCCGATGCTGCGGTTCATCGACGGCAGCAGTACCGCGACCCAGCCGCTCTGCTTCGCGACCACCGGCATGATGAGGTCCACGCCGCTGATCTGCGGGGTCAGGTACGCCCGGGCCGTGCCGCCGACCGCGTCGTACACCGGCTGCTTCTCCCGCACCTGCAGCGCCTCGGTGAGCGGCGTGGTCGAGGCCTGGTCGGGGTCGGCCGGGAACCCGGTCGCGGCCTGGGTGTAGGTGATCGTGGTCAGGCCCGCGGCGGGCGGGGCCGCGCTCGGCGGGGCCGTCACCGGGGCCGGTGAGGAGGGGCCGGACACGAGCGTCGTCGGGTTCGGGGCGGCCGGCAGGGAGCCCGGGCCGGCCTGGTTGTGCTTGGAGGAGCACCCCGCGAGGAGGGTGATCGCGAGCGCGGCAAGGACGACGGCGCGACGGGCGAACATGAGCCAAACCTAGCGGGTCGCGGCCGCCGCCGCGTCGGTCAGGCGGGTCAGGGCCTCGGGCAGGTCAGCCGACGCGATGGCGCCGAAGCCGATGGCGAGGCCCGGATCGGGTGTGAGCCGTGGCTCGGCGTAGAAGTTCGACAGCGGCTCGACCGCCACGTCCCGCGCGCGCAGGTCCCGCACCAGCGCGTTGACGTCCAGGGGCCCGTGGCAGCGCAGCGCCAGGTGCAGTCCGGCGCTCGACGGTACCGTCGCGAACCACGGCGCGAGCGGCCCGGCGGCGGCCCGCAGGACGAGCTCGTGGCGCGCCGCGTACACCCGGCTGACCGTCCGCAGGTGCCGCCGCAGCCGCCCCTCGTCGATGAACGCGGCCAGGGCCGCCTGGGCCGCGTGCTCGCCGTGCCAGTCGGTGAGCTTGCGGGCCGTGCGCAGGGCCGGCCGCAGCGCCTCGGGCGCGACCAGGAACCCGAGCCGCAGCGAGGGCAGCAGCGTCTTGGAGAACGAGCCGACGTAGATGACCCGGCCGGCCCGGTCGAGGCTCTGCAACGGCTCCAGCGGCCGGTCGGAGTAGCGGAACTCGCTGTCGTAGTCGTCCTCGACGATCGCCGCGCGGTGCTCCTGGGCCCAGGCCAGCAGCGCGCTGCGGCGGGCGAGGGACATCGCGGTGCCCAGCGGGTGCTGGTGCGACGGGGTGACGTACACCAGCCGCGCCGACGCGGGAATGGCGTCCACGACGATCCCGTCGGCGTCGACCGGCACCCCGGCCACCCGCGCGCCGTGGCTCTGGAACAGCCGCCGGACCGGCCGGTACCCGGGCTCCTCGACGGCGACGACCGCGCCCGGCTCGAGGAGCACCCGCGCGACGAGGTCGATCGCCTGCTGCGCGCCCGCGGTCACGAGCACGTCCCCGGGCGCGGCCCGCACCGACCGGGACAGCCCGATATGCCGGGAAATGGCGGCACGTAACGGCATGAAACCGGACGGGGCGTCGTAGTCCGCCGACGCCCGCACCGACCGCGCGAGCAGCCGCCGCCAGGTGCCCAGCGGGAACAGCGACGCGTCGGGGTGACCGATGCGCAGGTCGAACCGGGCCCCCGGAAAAGCGGCCACGTCCGCCGAGACCTCCGAGAACCGCCGGGAGGGGCGCAGCGGGCCCACGGGGGCGCGGCGGGACGGGGCGGGCTCCCCGCGGTACGCCACGAAGGTCCCCGCCCCCGCGCGCCCGGCCAGGAACCCGTCGCCGACGAGCCGGTCGTAGGCGGCGGCGACCGTGTTGCGGGCCACCGACAGGTCGCGGGCCAGCTCCCGGCTCGGCGGCACCCGCTCGCCGGGGCGCAGCCGACCGTCGAGGATCGCGTCGCGCAGCTGGCGGTAGATCCGGTCGGTGCGGTCGCCGCGGCCCTCGAGGCTGATGTGCACGTCCACGGTTGGCCCAATCGATCTTGCGCCGGATTGGCCCTTCAGCGGGGCCAACGCCGACCCTAACGTCATGGGCATGCTCACCGTCAAGCAGGGCGCCGCGCTGTCCGTCGGCGCGGTGCTCGGCACGGGCGTGATCGCGCTGCCCGGGCTCGCGGCACAGGTCGCCGGCCCGGCCGCGCTCGTCGCCTGGGTCGCGCTCATCGCCCTGTCGGCGCCGCTCGCGCTCACCTTCGCCGCGCTCGGGGCGCGGTTCCCGGACACCGGCGGGGTGGCCTCGTACGTCGGGCGCGCCTTCGGCCCCCGCGCCGCGGCCGTGGTCGGCTGGACCTTCTACTCCGCCGTGCCGGTCGGGTCGCTGCCCGCGGCCACGTTCGGCGGGGCCTACGTCACCGCCGTGCTCGGCGGCGGCGCCCGCACGACGCTGCTCACCGCCGCCGCCCTGGTGGCGCTGGTGACGGCGGCGAACCTCGGGGGTGTGCGGACGAGCGGGCGGGTCCAGCTCGGCCTGGCCGCGGCGCTGGTGGCGCTGCTGCTGGCCGCGATCGTCACCGCGCTGCCGCACGCGGACCTGGCCAACCTGCGGCCGTTCGCCCCGCACGGCTGGTCCGCGGTCGGGCCGGCGATCGCGGTGCTCGTCTGGGGCTTCGCCGGCTGGGAGGCGCTGACCTCGCTGGCCGCCGACTACCGCAACCCGCGCCGCGACGTGCCCCGCGCCACCTGGATCGCGGTCGCCGTCGTCGGCCTGTTGTACCTCGCGGTCGCCGCCACCAGCCAGCTGGTGCTGCCGGAGCCGTCGGAGGCCCCGCTGGGCGATCTGCTCGCGCTCGGCTTCGGCCACGGCGCGCGGGCGCTGACCGCCGTCGTCGCGCTGCTGCTGACCGCGGGGGCGATGAACGCGTACTTCGCCGGCGCCGCGCGCCTCGGGGCCGCGCTCGGCCGCGACGGGGCGCTGCCGGCCTGGTTCGCCCGCGGCGCCGACGCCGGTCAGGTGCCCCGCCGCAGCCTCGCCGTGGTCGCCGCCCTCGCCGCCGTGACGCTCGCGGTGGCCGCCGCGACCGGGCTCGGCGCCCGGCCCCTCATGCTGCTCACGACGGGATCGTTCGTCGTGGTGTACCTGCTGGGCACGGCCGCCGCCGTGAAGCTGTTCCCGCGCGGGTCGGCCGCGCGGCGCACGGCCGCCGTCGCGCTGGTCTCGGTCGTCGGGCTGCTCGCCCTGACCGGCCGCTACGTGCTGTGGACCGCGCTGGTCGCGGCGGCGGCACTGGCTTACCAGGCCGCCGCCGCGCGCCGTCACAGGTCGCGGTCGTCCACGATGTGCATGGCGGCCTCCTCGGCCGAGGCCGCGCCGCCGTCGATGCCCACGTCCGAGCCGACCTCGTCCTTCTCCTCGTCCTCGCCCAGACCCTCGTCGGGCGCGACGAGCCGGCCGGCGCGGCGGTCGCCGACCTCGCCGGAGTCGAAGAACTCGCCCGACTCGGTGGTGCGGCCGTAGTCGTCGAGGTCCAGCCGGCTGATCGGGTCGGGCTCCTCCTGGCGCAGCCGCTGGTCCAGCGACTCGCCCTGCTCGGCCTCGGCCTGGGTGACCCCGAACGCGGTCACCCCACGCGGCTTCTCCGGCGGCGAGTAACCCTCGTCGAGGGAGTCGGCCAGCCCGCGGTCGGACAGCGTGTCCTCCGCGGACAGCTGGCCCTCGTCGTCCGGGTCCGGGTCCCAGCTGTCGGTCTGCTGCGTCATGTCGGTATCCCCTCGAAGGTGCGAGATTCGGGCACCTTATGCCCGGTTCCGAGCCTAGATCACCGCTTCGCGCGAACGTTTGTGCGCGGTGATGAGATCGGCGTACCGGTGCCCGCTCGCCTTGATCGTGCGCTGCTGGGTGCCGTAGTCGACGCGGACCAGCCCGAATCGCTTGTCGTAGCCGTAGCCCCACTCGAAGTTGTCCAGCAGCGACCACGCGAAGTACCCGTCGACCGGCGCCCCGCGCAGCACCGCCCCGCGCACCGCGTCCAGGTGCTGCTCCAGGTAGTCGGTGCGCTCCTTGTCCTGGATCTCGCCGCTGGGCTCCACGGTGTCGTACCAGGCCGAGCCGTTCTCGGTGACCAGGATGCTCGCCGGGCGGTAGGTGCCGGCCACGGAGACGAGCAGCTCCTCCAGGCCCTTGGCGTACACCTCCCATGGCATCGCCGTCTCGACCGACCCGGGCACGGGGATCTGCCGGGCGAACGGCGCGCCGCCGGTCGGGTCGTCCACGACGATCTGGCGGAAGTAGTAGTTGACGCCCAGGAACTCCGTCGGCGACGCGATGGCCGCCAGGTCCCCGTCGCGGACCGGCGGCTCGACGCCGTAGCACTCGAGCATGTCGGCCGGGTAGCCGCGGCCGAAGACCGGGTCGAGCCACCAGCGGTTGGTGTGCCCGTCGGCGCGCGCGGCCGCGGCGACGTCCTCGGGCCGGTCGCTGCCGGGCTCGATCGGGCTCAGGTTGAGCACGATGCCGACGTTCGGCGCGCGCCGCGCGTTGGCCCGGATCGCCTGGTTGGCCAGGCCGTGGCCGAGCAGCACGTGGTGCGAGGTCTGCACGGCGCGGGTCAGGTCGCGCTCGCCCGGGGCCATGCGGCCCTCGAGGTGGCCGATCCAGGCCACGCACAGCGGCTCGTTGACGGTGTTCCAGTCGGCCACGCGGTCGCCGAGGCGCCCGGCCACGACGGCGGCGTAGTCGGCGAACGCCTCGGCCGTGGCCCGGTGCGGCCAGCCGCCGGCGTCCTGCAGGGCCTGGGGGAGGTCCCAGTGGTACAGCGTGACGAACGGCCGGACGCCCTCGGCGAGCAGCGCGTCGACGAGCCGGTCGTAGAAGTCGAGGCCGGCCGCGTTCACGGCGCCGACGCCGTCGGGCATCACCCGCGGCCAGGCGACCGAGAAGCGGTACGCGTCGAGGTTGAGCCGGCGCATGAGCGCGACGTCCTCGGGCCAGCGGTGGTAGTGGTCGCAGGCCACGTCGCCGGTGTCGCCGTTGTCCACGGCGCCCGGCGAGTGCGAGAAGGTGTCCCAGATGGACGGTTTCCGGCCGTCCTCGGCGACGGCGCCCTCGATCTGGTATGCGGCGGTGGCGGCGCCCCAGATGAAGCCGGGGGGTAGTGCGGACAGATCCAGCACTTGACGGTTCTCCTCTGATCGGAGGGGAGGGTCACATCTTGCCTTCGGCCGCGCTGAGCTTGGCCTTGATGGACTCGTTGGTGACCGGCTTTCCGGCCGCCGCGTCGGCGAACAGCTCCGCCATCGCCGTGCCGACGAGCGTCTCGAACCGGCTCTCCTCGGGCACCTGCGGCAGCGGGGCCGCGGTCGAGTTGAGCACCTGGTACAGCACCTCCTGTTCGGGCGTGCGGAACGCCGCGTCGGAGTACGCCGAGCGCACCGACGGCAGCGAGCCGTACGCCTTGTTCAGGATGATCTGTTCCTTGTCGCTGGTCATGAACTCGACGAACTCGAGTGCCCCGGCCGGGTTGCGGGTGTGCCTGTACACGGCCAGACGAGCTCGTCCCAGGTCTTCGGCGGGTTCGCGATGCCCGCCTCGGCGAACATGCGCTTGTTGTAGTACAGCGCGTACGACAGCGAGTACAGCGGTACGGCCGACGGCGGGGTGCCGGGCGCGCCCGCGGCGGCCAGCGCGTTGGGCACGAACCGGTCGCGGCCGCCGACCTTGTCCAGGGTGCGGCCGTCGAACGGCACGAACGCCCCGGTCGCCTGCAGCGAGGCCGACCAGG
Organism: Dactylosporangium sp. McL0621; assembly: GCF_049995355.1. Lineage (NCBI taxonomy): Bacteria > Bacillati > Actinomycetota > Actinomycetes > Micromonosporales > Micromonosporaceae > Dactylosporangium > Dactylosporangium sp. McL0621. The sequence goes on along the minus strand of NZ_CP188259.1, from coordinate 10,710,552 downwards.
TGTTGCCGATGTTCACCACGTCCGGCCCGCCGTCGTCCTTGGTGGCCGCCATGAGCCGGTCGAGCAGGTCGGACCAGGGCACCACCTCGAGCCGCACGTGCACGCCGGTCTGCTGCTCGAACTCGTCGAGCTGCGGCTGCAGGGCGGCCCGGTCGAAGTCGAGGCTCGGGCCCTGGTTGCTGGCCCAGTAGACAAGCGTCTTCGGCCCGGCCGCGGGCTTGCCGCACGCGGCGACCGACCCGGATGTGCACAGCAGTGCGGCGATGGTGCAAATGGCACGTCGGATCGGTGTCGACATCGGTGCGCTTTTCTATCGAGACTTAATTAATGTCGCCATTAAAGTGGCGCTCAGATCGTGCGTCAAGGCCCGCGCCTTTAGAGTTGCGGGCACAGGCGACGCGGCTTACGGGGGTTGGCGTGCAGGTCGAGCGGGCGAGCAATCGAGAGGTACGACTGCGAAACCGCTCCGCGCTGCTCACCCGGCTGTTTCTGGAGGGCCCGCTCACGCGCCAGGACCTTTCCCGCCGCACCGGGCTGAGCCAGCCCGCGGTGAGCAATGTCGTGAGCGATCTCATCGATGACCGGCTCGTCGAGGAGGCCGGCGCCCTGGAGTCCGAGGGCGGCCGGCCCAGCATCCTGCTGCGGGTGGCGCCGGACTACGCCGTCGTGGCGGGCGTCGACGTCGGCGAGACCCGGGTCCGCGTCGAGCTGTTCGACCTGGGGCTGAGCCGCCTCGCCGAGGCCGACCACCCGATCGAGCCGGGCGGGACCCCGCCCGAGGCGGTGGCCGGGCACATCCTCGCCGGGCTGCGCGCGGTCGCGGGCGACCGCCCGGTCCTCGGCGCCGGGATCGGCGTCTCTGGCATCGTGCAGCAGCGGCCGGAGGGCGCCCTGGTGCACGCGCAGACGCTGGGCTGGGAGGCGGTACCGCTGGAGTCGCTCCTGCGGGCCGGCACCGGCGTGCCGCTGCACCTGGAGAACGGCGCGAAGACCCTCGGCCAGGCCGAGATGTGGTTCGGCGCCGGGCGCGGGCACCGCCACGCCGTCTTCGCGCTCCTGGGCTCGGGGGTCGGCGCGGCCGTGGTCACCAACGGCTCCACTTATCGCGGCGCGTCCAGCAGCGCGGGGGAGTGGGGGCACACGACGCTGGTGTACGGCGGCCGCCCGTGCCGCTGCGGCTCGCGCGGCTGCCTGGAGGCCTACGTCGGCGCCGCCGCGATCCTCGAGCGCTACTGCGAGCGGGCCGGCCGCCCGGCCCCCGGCGCCGGCGAGGAGTCCCGGCTCACCGCCCTGGTGACGCGGGCCGCGAGCGACCCGCACGCCCGTGCGGTGCTCGACGAGACCGCCGACTACCTCGGCGCCGGCGTCGCCAACCTCATCAACCTGTTCAACCCGGAGCTGGTCGTCCTCGGCGGCTGGGCCGCGCTCGCCCTGGCCGGGCTGCTGCCGCGGGTCCGCGCCTCGGCCGGCCGGCACGCGCTGCGCCAGCCGTTCGCCCAGGCCGGCATCGAGCGAGGCCGCCTCGGCCTGGACGCGGTGGCCCTCGGCGCCGCGACCCTGCCGATCGCGCGGCTGCTCACCGAGGGCGGCGGCGCGGCGGCGGGCTGAGCGCCGGCGCTGTCCGTCGACCGGTTGACCCGCGGGCGGTGAATCCTCGCGAGCATCGATGCATGCGACCGATCGAAGTGCAGGGGCTGCGCAAGAGCTACGGGGCGACGACCGCCGTCGACGGCGTCGACCTGGCCGTCGAAGCGGGCGAGGTGTTCGCCCTGCTGGGCCCGAACGGGGCCGGCAAGACCACGACCGTGGAGATCCTGGAGGGCCACCGGCGCCGCGACGGCGGGGACGTCCGGGTGCTGGGGGAGGACCCGGGGGCCGCGGGGCGGCGCTGGCGGGCCCGCATCGGGGTGGTGCTGCAGACCGCGGCCGACGCCGCCGAGCTCACCGTGCGCGAGTCCGTGCGGCACTACGGCGGGTACTACCCGCGGCGCCGCGACCCGGACGAGGTGATCGCCGCCGTCGGGCTCGAGAGCAAGGCCGGCGCCCGGGTGCGCACCCTCTCGGGCGGGCAGCGGCGCCGGCTCGACGTGGCGCTGGGCATCGTCGGCCGGCCCGAGCTGGTCTTCCTCGACGAGCCGACGACCGGCTTCGACCCGGAGGCGCGCCGGCAGTTCTGGGACCTGATCCGCGCCCTCGCCGCCGACGGCACCACGATCCTGCTCACCACCCACTACCTCGACGAGGCCGAGGCGCTCGCCGGCCGGCTCGCCGTGCTCGCGGCCGGGCGCATCGTCGCGGCCGGCTCCCCGGCGACCGTCGGCGGCCGCGACCGGGCGGCGGCGGTCGTCACCTGGCGCGACGCGGACGGCTTCCACGAGGTGCGCACCGGCGAGCCCGACGCGCTCGTGGCCGGCCTCAGCGGCTTCACCGGCCTGCGCGTCGCCCGGCCGACCCTCGAAGACGTGTACCTCTCCCTGATTGGCGGAGCCGGAACGGACTCGCCGAGCACGATCGGAGCCACCGGATGACCATGCCTTCGACCCTGCGCGTCGGTACCGCCCGCGGCCTGGTGGAGATCCTGCAGCTGGTCCGCACCCGGGAGGCGCTGATCTTCACGTTCGCGTTCCCGGCGCTGCTGTCGATCCTGCTCGGCAGCATCTTCGACGAGCCCGTGACGCCCGGCGGGACGACCACCCACTCGCAGGTGTTCGCGGCCGGGATGATCGCCTACGGCATCCTGTCGACCGCGTTCATCAGCGTCGGCGTCGGCATCTCGGTCGACCGCGCCGACGGCAGCCTGCTGCGGCTGCGCGGCACGCCCGCCACCGCCGGCGCCTACTTCCTCGGCAAGATCCTGCTCGTGCTCTTCGCCGCCCTGCTCGAGGTGGCGCTGCTGCTCGCGGTCGCGGTGCTGCTCTTCGACCTGCCGCTGCCCGCCGACCCGGGCCGGTGGCTGACGTTCGCGTGGCTGCTGCTGCTGTCGGTGATCGCCTGTACCCTCCTGGGCATCGCGGCGAGCTCGCTGGCCCGCTCGGCCCGCAGCGCCCCCGCGGTGCTCAACCTGCCCGTCCTCGTCCTGCAGTTCACGTCCGGCATCTTCGTCCACATCGCGGCCCTGCCGAGCGCGATGGTCAACATCTCGGCGTTGTTCCCCGTCAAGTGGATGGGCCAGGGATTCCGCTCCGTCTTCCTGCCCGACGCCCTCGCCGCTCAGGAGGTGGCCGGAGCATGGGAGCACGGACGTACGGCCCTCGTGCTGGGGGCGTGGTGTGTGATCGGCTTGGCGCTGAGCCTGGCGACCTTCCGCTGGAGCGACAGGCGCTGAGCCGGGGCCGCTGGGAGCTCTTCTACGCGGTGATCGTGGCGTGCGTCTGCGCCTTCATGCTGCTCGACCGGGGGCCGGGCCTGCGGGCCGCCGTTGCCGCGACGGTACTGCTGGTGCTCGCCCTGGTCTGGTACCTCGCGCTCGGCCGCGGCGCGGTCCGCCGGCCCTGGCTGTTCGTGACGGTGCTCGGCCTCCTGCACCTCGGCGCCGTCTGGATCGACCACACGGGCTCCTTCGCCCTGTTCGCCTGGGCCCCGATGATCTTCCAGGTGCTGCCGCTGCGCCCGGCGCTGGCCGTGGTCGCCGTGCTCGACCTGCTGCCGGTGCCGATGGCCCTGCTGCGCGACGGCACCATCGCCCGGGTACACGGGCTGCTCCCGCTGACCGCGCTGGGCCTGGCCTTCGCCGCCGTCATCGGCACCTACATGGCCCGCCTGACCGGCACGATCGCCGAGCTGAAGGCCAGCCGGGCCGAGGTCGCCCGCCTCTCCCACGAGGCCGGGGTGGCGACCGAGCGGGCCCGGCTGGCGGCGGAGATCCACGACACCCTGGCCCAGGGGTTCACCAGCATCATCACCCTCACCCAGGCGGCCGAGTCGGAGCTGGACGCCGACCGGGCCGCCGCGGCCCGCCGCCTCGGCCTGGTGGTCCGCACCGCCCGCGACAACCTCGCGGAGGCGCGGGCCCTGGTCGCCGCCCTGGCCCCGGCCGACCTGCACGCCACCGGGCTGGGCGCGGCCCTGCGCCGCCAACTGGACCGCTTCGCCGCCGAGACCGGCGTGCGCACGGCCCTGCACCTGGGCCCCGGCGCCGAGGCCGTGCCGACCGCGCTGCAGGTGGTACTGCTGCGGGCGGCCCAGGAGGCGCTGTCCAACGCCCGCCGGCACGCGGCCCCGTCCACCGTGGAGCTTTCGCTGCGGGTCGTGGCCGGCGCGGCCGTGCTGACCGTGACCGACGACGGTGCCGGCTTCGGCCCCGGCGCCCCGGCCGCCGGGTTCGGCCTGGCCGGGATGCGGGCGCGGGCCGAGCAGATCGGCGGCGCCTGCACGGTGAGCAGCAGCCCCGGCGCCGGTACCACCGTGACGTTGTCCCTGCCCCTGCCGGACGGACCGGAATGATCACGATCCTGCTCGCCGACGACCACCCGGTGGTCCGCGACGGCCTGCGCGGCATGCTGCGGTCCGAGCCGGACCTGGAGGTGGTCGGCGAGGCCGGCTCCGGCGCCGAGGCGGTCGTCGCCGCGGCCGCGTGCCGGCCCGACGTGGTCCTCATGGACCTGCGGATGCCGGGCCTGGACGGCGTCGGGGCCACGGCCCGGATCCTGGCCGCGCGGCCGGAGACCCGGGTCGTGGTGCTGACGACGTACGAGACGGACGCCGACATCCTGCGCGCCGTCGAGGCCGGGGCCCGCGGCTACCTGCTCAAGGACGCGACCCGGGCCGAGCTCGCGGCCGCGGTGCGGGCCGCGGCCCGCGGCGAGACGGTCCTGGCCCCCGCGGTGGCCGACCGGCTGGCCCGGGAGACCCGCCGCCGGGCCGCCCCGCCGATCCTGTCGGCCCGCGAGGTGGAGGTCCTGGCGCTGGTGGCCCGCGGCCGGACCAACGCCGAGATCGGCCGGGAGCTGCACATCTCGGAGGCCACGGTGAAGACGCACCTGCTGCGCGCCTTCACCAAGCTCGGGGTGGCCGACCGCACCGCCGCCGTGACCACCGCCATGTCCCTCGGCCTGCTGCCTAGTTGAAGACCTCGGCCAGCCACGCGGTCCACTCCTGCTCGGCCGTCTCGCGGTCGATGCCGGCGAAGACGTGGTGGCCGGTGAGGATGAAGCCCTGGCGGCCGACGAAGCGCAGCAGCGCGTCGTCCGTGCGCACGCCCAGGAAGCTCGGCTCCAGCGCGGTGTCGACGACGCCGCTGATCTCCCGGCCGCCGAAGGTCAGCCGCGCGGCGTCGCCCTCCTTGACGTCCTTGGACAGCCCGCACGCCTCGGTGACCGCGGCCCACACGATGTCCTGGTCGGCCTGCTGGGGCCCGAACGCGGCGACGGGCACGGCGGTGCGGCCGGCGAAGTGCTCCAGGTACTGCTGCAGGGTCCGCAGGTAGAGCGGGTTGCCCTTGCGGAGCGCGTCGTACTCGTCCTCCCAGTTGCCGGCGAGGACGCCGCTGTGCACCAGCCGCAGCGAGGTCGAGCCGCCGTCGCGGCCCTCGATGAGGTACTCGAAGGCCATGAACGAGCCGTCCTCGGCCTCGGGGCTGCGGTAGCCGAAGCGGTGCCCGGGCTCGTAGGCGGTGACGGTGCCGGTGGCGTCGAAGCCGGGCATCGCCATGCGGGTCTCGCCGCCGACGCGGGGCTCGATCTCGTTGCGGCCCATGAACCACGAGTCGATGCCGGGGCCGGTGGCGATGGCCGCCCACACCTGCTCGGGGGTCGCGGCGAGGTCGATGTCGTGGGTGAGCTCGAAGGCGTGGGTCTCGGACATGTCAGGACTCCTCGGTCGGTGTGATGCTCGGATGGATGGCGACGATGACCCGGTGGTCGCGGCCGCCGGGGGCGTCCTCGTCGTGGTAGCGGCCCACGAGCGCGGCCACGGCCGCGGTGAGCTCCTGGGCGAAGGCGGCCCGGTCGGCGGCCGAGGCGAAGCGCACGGTCCCGTCGAGGGCGAACGTGGCCACCGGCTTCCCGGCCTTGGCCGCGCCGGTGATGAGCTGGCCGGTCTCCTTGACCAGCCGCGCGGCGATCGCGAGCAGCCAGCGGGCGGAGAGCCGGTCGGGGGAGCGGGCCGGGTCGGGCTGGACGGCGGCCAGCGCGACCGGCGAGATGACGAACGACGCCGCGGTGGCCCGCAGCACCCGCTCGGTCATGTTGCCCTTGCGCCGCTGCTCGACCAGCTCCACCAGGCCGTGGGTCTCGAGGGCCTTGAGGTGGTAGTTGACCTTCTGCCGGGGCAGCCCGACGAGCGCGGCCAGGCTGGTGGCCGAGTGTGGCTCCGCCAGCAGGGCCAGCAGCCGGGCCCGTACGGGGTCGAGCGCGACCTCCGCCGCCCGGGACTCCTCGATGACTTGCACGTCGAACATGGCTCAACTCTAGGGACCGACAACTTCCCTTGTCAAGACAAAAAAAGTTGTCGGTGTACTGATCTACTGTGTGCCGGTGACTGAGGCGCGCGGCCCCCGGGTCTCCACGATCGAGCTCTTCTTCGACCTGGTCTTCGTGTTCACCGTGACCCAGCTGGCGTCGGTACTCGTGCACCACGTCGACTGGGCCCACACCGGACAGGTCGCGCTCATGCTCGGGCTGATCTGGTGGATGTACGCCGGCTACAACTGGCTCACCAACGCGGTCGCGCCCAGCAGCACCATGCGGCGCACGCTCCTGCTCGCCGGGATGGTCGGCTTCCTGGTCATCTCGCTCGCCGTCCCGGAGGCGTTCGACGGCGAGGGGTGGGCGTTCGGCGTCGGGTACCTCATCGTCACCGTCGTGCACAGCGTGCTGTTCCTGCACGCCGACGACAACATCTCGATCCGCCGCGCGATCGCGAACCTGGCCCCGATCAACGGCTTAGCCGCCGTGCTCGTCCTCGTCGGCGGCTTCCTGCACGACGGCTGGCGCATCGGCCTGTGGAGCACGGCCCTGGCCGTCATCATCGCCGCGCCGTACCTGCAGCGCATGGGCGCCTGGACCATCAACGCCGGCCACTTCGCCGAGCGCCACGGCCTCGTCGTGATCGTCGCGATCGGCGAGTCGGTGGTCGGGATCGGCCTTGCCTTCCGCGACGTGCACCTCGGCGCGGCCACCCTCGCCGTCGCCGTGCTGGGCCTCGCCATCGCCTACTACCTGTACTGGACCTACTTCTCCGGCGACGAGGCCCGCGCCGAGCACGCCCTGCACGCGGTCACCGACCCGGCCCGCAAGGCCCGGCTCGCCGTCTTCGCCTACGGCTACGCCCACGTCGCCCTGCTCGCCGGCATCGTGGGCACCGCCGTCGGCGTCGAGCTGTCCGTCGGCCACGCGACCGAGCCGCTGCACTGGGCGAGCGCCGTGTGCCTCAGCGCCGGCGTCGCCGTGTTCCTGCTCGGCCACGCCTGGTTCCTGTCGCTCATGGGGCTTCCCGGCATCTCGTACCGCATCGCCGGCGCCGTCGGGGTCCTCGCCGTGATCCCGCTGGGCCACTGGCGGGCCGTCGCCCAGCTCGCCGCGATCCTGGTGGTGATGATGGCCTCGGCGATCACCCGCGACCTGCGCACCGTCCGGGCGACGCGCACCACCCAGATCCACGACTTCGGCCGATAGGCTGGCCGCATGCCGGTCGCGCTGTCCCTCGAGGAACTCCCGTACGCCGCCTACCTGCAGCGCCACGCGGACGGCGAGCCCTTCGAACCCGACGGCAACTACACCGAGGTGCACTTCGACGGCGCCGTGTTCGACGGTGGCGAGGCGACCAGCGCCAAGTTCATCGAGTCGGCGTTCACCGGCACGGCCCTGACCGGCGTCGGGCTCGAGCGGGCCCGGTTCAGCGACGTGTGGCTCAGCCGCAACCGGTGGGTCGGGGTGCGCGTCGTCGACGGCGAGTGGCTCGACGTGGCCGTGCTCGACAGCGCGCTCGCCGGCGTGCAGGCGTACAGCTCCCGGCTGCGCCGGGTCACGTTCCGCGGCTGCAAGATCGACACCCTGAACCTGCGCGGGGCGACGGTCGCCGACGTCGTGTTCGAGGACTGCGAGCTCAACGAGCTCGACTGCGCCGGGGCGAGCCTGACAAACGTCACGTTCCCCGGCTCGGCGCTGCGCAACGCGCGCTTCTCCCAGGTGAACTGCAAGAAGGTCGACTTCCGCGGGGCCCGCGAGCTCGACGTCGCCGACGGGGCCGACTCGCTGCGCGGCGCCACGATCGACGAGCGTCAGCTCATGGAGATCGCGCCCGCCCTCGCCGGGGCGCTAGGCATTCTCGTCAAGTAGCGCCGCCACGGCCTTGGCCACGCGGCGCTGCCGGGTCTGCTCGGTCTTCGCGCCCTCGACGGAGAGCACGTGCTGGCGCTGGTTGCTGTACGACAGCGCGTCGAACCGCGCCCGGGCCGGCGGTTCGGCGTCGAGGGCCGCGGCCAGGTCGGCCGGCACCTCGACGGTCCGCGGCGCGGTGTCGAGCTCGACGTCGACGTCGACCTCCTCGCCGGCGGCGATCCCCGCACCGGCCCGCACCTCGGCGGCGACGGGCAGCATCGGCACCCCGCCGTAGACGGCGATCGTCGACCGGTACGGGTACCCGTTGATCGTCACCGCCACCTTCGGCTTCCGGCCCGGGCCGAGCGCCTCGACGACCTCGGCCGGCACGGTCAGCCCGGTCGCGGTCCTCCCGTTCAGCTGCAGCGTCGTGCGGAACCTCATGGCCTCACCCAAGCAGGCGCAGGGCCTGCCGTACAGGGAAACGCTCGACCGTGCCCTCGAAGGACGTCTGGCCGAGGCAGAACCGCTCGAACATGCGCCAGCCCGGCGGCGTGCGCAGCAGGTTGTGGAACAGCCGCGGATGGCGCGCGAACGCGGCCAGCAGCCGGGTGCCGGCCCGCATCGCCGGCGCGAGGGTCGCCTCGATGTCGCGCTCGTACCCCGGCAGGTCCCCCTCGGCCGCGGCCGCCCCGGCGAGCGCGCCCGAGCGGGTGGCGAAGCTGATGCCCTCCCGGGTCCACGGTTCGAGCAGCCCCGCGGCGTCGCCGGCGACGAGCACGTTGCCCCTGCGCAGCGGCGATCGGTCGGTACGGCACCGCGTCAGGTGCCCCGAGTCGTGCACGGGCTCGATCCCGCTCAGCCCCAGCCGGTCCACGAACGAGCGCAGGTAGGCCTTGGTCCGCTCGCCGTCCCCGCGCGCCGAGATCACCCCGACGGTGAGCTGGTCGCCCTTCGGGAACACCCACGCGTACGAGCCCGGCAGCGGACCCCAGTCGATGAGCAGCCGCCCGCGCCACTGCTCCTGGCGCGCGCGGTCGACCGGCAGCTCCACCTCGAGGCCGAGGTCGACCTGGCCGTACTCGACCCCGACGTGCCGCGCCGTGATGCCCGACGAGCCGTCGGCCCCGATCGCGACGGCGGCCGTGACGGCGGTGTCTCCGGCGAGCCGGATGCGCACCCCGCCCTCGTCCTGCTCGACGGCGCGGGCGGGCGTCGCCTGCAGTACCGTCGCGCCCGCCTTCTCCGCCGCCTGCCGCAGCGCGTCGTCGAACGCGGGCCGGCGCACCATCGTGAGCAGCGTTCCGCCGGTCTTCGTGAAGGCGGCCTTGCCGTCGTGGGTGAAGTCGGCCCGCTCGACCCGGTCGTCGGCCGGGATCGTGATGCGATCGGCGACCGCGGCCACCGAATGGCCGATCAGCCCGCCACCGCACGTCTTGTACCGCGGGTGCGTCGCCTTCTCCAGGACGACCGTGCGCGCGCCCCGGCGGGCCGCCTCGTACGCGGCCGACAGTCCCGCCGGCCCCCCGCCGATGATCGCCACGTCCCAGTCAGTCACGGGAAGCACCTTAACGGCCTCCGTCGCTTTCGGCCGGGGGTGACTTTGGCCTCGTGTGACCAACACATCAGCCGTTCGGGTGAAGGATCTGCTTCACTCGGTCTTATGTCCGCGATCGACCACCTGATCCACGCGAACGCGCGCTACGCCGAGACGTTCCCGGGCCCGCGCCCGTTGCGCCCCAAGCTGCGCCTGACCGTCATCGCGTGCATGGACTCGCGGCTGGACCTCTTCGGCGCCCTGGGCCTGGAGATCGGCGACGCGCACCTCATCCGCAACGCCGGCGGCCTGCCGACCGAGGAGGTGCTGCGCTCCCTCGCGATCAGCCAGCGCAGTCTCGGCACCCGCGAGGTCGTGCTGATCCACCACACCGAATGCGGCATGGACGGCTTCGACGACGCGGGGTTCCGCGCCCAGCTGGCCGAGACCGGCATGGTCCCGACCTGGGACGTGCCGGGCTTCACCGACCTGCACGACACCATGCGCAAATCGATCCGCACCGTGCGCGAGTGCCCGTGGCTGCCGAACCGCGACGACGTGCGCGGCTTCATCTTCGACGTGGCCACCGCCAAGATCGAAGAGGTCGTCTGACCCCCGCGGCCCCGGCGTACGTCGTCACCGGCGCGGCCGGCGGCGTGGGCCGCGGAATCGCCGAGCACCTGGCGGGCTCGGCCGCCCGCGTGGTGGTCCTGGACCGCTCGCCGGCGCCGTGGGCCGACGGCGAACGCGTGATCGCCCTGGCCGGCGACGCGGCGGACGAGCGGGTGACCGAGCGGGCCGCCGACCTGGCCGGTCCGGCGCTGGCGGGCTGGGTCAACAACGCGGCGATCTTCGAGGACGCCTGGCTGCACGAACAGCCGGCGTCGCGGGTCGTGGATCTGATCACCGCCAACGTGGCCCTGGCGGTGGCGGGCTGCGCGACGGCCGTGAAGCGCCTGGGTCCGGGCGGGGCGATCGTGAACGTCAGCTCCCACCAGGCCCAGCGCCCGGTGCGGGGCGCCCTGCCGTACGCCACGGCCAAGGCGGCGATCGAGGGCCTGACGCGCGCCCTCGCCGTGGACTACGGCCCGCGCGGCATCCGGGTGAACGCGGTGGCGCTGGGCACGATCGAGACCCCGCGCTCGGACGCCTACCTGGCGTCGCTGTCCCCGCCCGCGACGGCGCGGGTGACCGCCGATCTACGCCGTATACATCCCCTCGGCCGCCCCGGCGCCGCGGCGGAAGTGGCCGCGGTGGTGGCGTTCCTGTTGTCCCCGGCGGCGTCCTTCGTCAACGGCGCCGTGGTCCCGGTGGACGGCGGCCGGGCAGTACGCGGCGAGGATCCCGAATCCCGGTGATTCCGGGCAAGTCGCCGGTCCCATGGATCGGACGCGGACGTCCGCAATGTGAACACCGCGCGGGTACCCCTCGCCCCTCCGGCACTGCCCGTAACCGCTGGCCGTGCGGTGCGTGGCGGCGAACGACCCCGTACCGCAATTTGCATACGGCAGGGGTTGCGCCGAGGGATCCGCCTCGTCCCGATGGGGTCATGCATGCGGCACGATCGGACCCATGCGATACGGGGGGAGACTCAACCGGATCGAGTTCACGGCATTGATCGACCAGCAGGCCGGCCGCGTCCGCGCCAGCGCCGCGACGCTGCCGCTCTACGGCCCGGCCAGGTGGTCGGGCGGGTGCCGCCTGGGCGAGTGGGGCTGGGAGGACGACCGGCTCGTGCACGCCGGGCTGCTCTTCGGCGATCCGGTCGACTCCCTCCGCGCCCCGTGGGTCGAGGTGATCACCACCGCCGGCCCGCCCATGCCGCAGCTCATCGATCTGCGTATGGCGGCCACGGGGCAGCCCCGGGCCGACCGCCGCGCCGTCGAGCGGGCGCTCCGCGCGGCCTCCACCCCGGCGCCCGAGCGCGTCACGATCTCCGTCGACGGCGTGCCGCGCGAGTTCTCACGCTGGCCCGACGAGCCGCTCGGCGACTCCCTCGGCCGCGGATGGCTGGCGATCCTCGACGAGGTGCCGGGCCTGCTGCTGCGCGTCTCCGGGCTGGACCCCGCCGGGCTGGCGCTGGCCCGGGTCGGCGACATCGAGCCGCACCTCAAGGGCACGCGGGCGCACCTGCTCGCCGGGTACGACGCCGTCGGGACCTGATCAGCGCGTCGCCAGGGCCTGGGCGAAGTTGACGCGCTGGATCGCCTCGGCCGCGTGCATCGGCGAGTACACGATCTCCTGGGCCAGGTAGTGATAGGGCCCCGACTGGATCGACACGACCAGCGGACCCGACATCGAGTGCGTCTTGGCCGTCAGGAACAGCAGGCCGAACAGCAGGAACATGCTCAGCCCGCAGGTGAAGATCGACAGCACCACGGCCAGCACCGCGCACGTCACCGCCAGGCCCACGCCCCAGCCCGCCGTCGTCGTCATCGGGATCGGCTGGGAGACGACCATCCAGCGGCTGCCGCGGATCGGCCACACGCCCACCGGGGTGTAGATCGCCACGCCGTCGACGCGGACATCGCCGATCTGCACGTCGGGGCCGTTGTAGGCGGGGGCGCCGCTGTACGGCACGGGCAACGTCACCACCGGATTGTCGCCTGCGTCCCGGTCGGGCGGACACCGTCCGGAAGGGCGGAATGCGTTCAGCCGGCTGCGGGGCCGCTTTGGTTTCGCGGGGCCGTTTTGGGTCTGCGCGGGGTCGTTTTGGGTCTGCGCGGGGCCGCTTCGGTCTGCCCGGGGCCGCTTCGGTCTGCGCGGGGCCGCTTTGGTTTCGCGCCGCCCGACGCTCAGCCGGCGCTGGTCAGGTCGACCCGTTCGGACAGCTCGGCCAGCAGCTTCACCAGGCGCTCGGCCGCGGGGGACAGGGTGCGCCAGGCGGCCACGGTCTCGGCCGCGTCGCCCTCGATCGGCACGAACACGACGCCCGTGTCGCGCAGGGTCCGCGCCGACGCCGCCAGCCGGGTGACGCCGACGCCGGCGGCGACCAGACCGAGCAGGTTCGGTACCGTCGCCGCCCTTTGCACCACATCGGGCCGGAAGCCGGCCGCGGAGAAGTCGCGGTCGTACTTGTCGTGCCACGGCGGCCACGACGATCGCGGGGTCAGCACCCACGGCTCGCCGGCCAGCTCGGCGAGCGCGACCGCGGCCCGCCCGGCCAGGCGATGGCTCGCCGGCAGGACCGCGCACACGGGCTCCCGGGCGAGGGTGCGGGTGTTCAGGTCGGGTACGAGCGGCGGCCGGGTGAAGGCCAGGTCGAAGGTGCCGTCGCGCAGGCCCGCGACGAGCGGGTCGATCGCCGTGTCGGCCGTGCTGACCTCGACGTCCGGCAGGTGCTCGCGGCAGGCCCGCACCACCAGCGGCAGCATGTAGTTCGCGACCGAGGCGAGGAAGCCCAGGCGGAGCCGGCCGAGCTCGCCGGACTCGGCGCGGCGGGCCACCGCGACCGCGCGGTCCGCGGCGTCCAGGACCGCGCGGGCCTCGGCCAGGAACAGCCGCCCCGGCTCGGTGAGGCGGGTGCCGCGGGTGTCGCGGTCGAGCAGGCGGGCGCCGACGGTACGTTCCAGGGCGGCGATCTGCTGGGAGAGCGACTGCTGCGCGAGGTGCAGCTCCCGGGCCGCGGTCGTGAAGCTCAGGTGCTCGGCTACGGCGACGAAGTACCGCAGCTGGCGCAGCTCGGGAAGGCTCACAGGATCCGACTGTAACCGCTCCCGGTGGCGTGTGTTGGCCGCCGTCCGTCGCTCCGGGCCAGGCTGGGGGCATGCGAAACTGGCTGATCACCGGGTGCTCGTCCGGGTTCGGGGCGGCGCTGGCCCGGGCCGCGCTGGCCGCGGGCGACCGGGTCATGGCGACCGCGCGCGACCCCGACGTGCTGACCGAGTTCCCCGACCGCACCCGGCTCGACGTGACCGACGAGGACTCGATGGCGGCCGCGGTGGCGCTCACCGCCGAGCGCTTCGGCGCGATCGACGTCCTCGTGAACAACGCCGGCCACGGCTCCGTCGGCGCGGTCGAGGAGATCGAGCCCGAGCACCTGCGCGCGCTCATGGACGTCATGTTCTTCGGCGCCGTGTCGCTGACCCGGGCCGTCCTGCCGCACATGCGGGCCCGCGGCCGGGGCGCCGTCGTGCAGATCTCCTCCATGGGCGGGCAGCTGACGATGCCGGCGTTCGGCGCCTACTGCTCCGCGAAGTTCGCGCTGGAGGCGATCTCCGAGGCCTTGTACGCCGAGGTCGGCGCCCTCGGCATCCGCGTGCACATCGTGGAGCCGGGCGCCTTCCGCACCTCCTTCGGCGGCGCGGGGCTGCACCGGTCGCCGCGCCTGCCCGCGTACGCGGAGACGACGGCGGCGACCCGGGCCGCGGTCGAGACGATGGACGGCACCCAGCCCGGCGATCCGGACAAGGCGGCGCAGGCGATCCTGACCCTGCTGTCGCTGCCGGACGCGCCGCTGCGCCTGGCCCTGGGCTCGGACGCGGTCGACGCCATCCGAGCCCATCAGACCTGGGTCCAGGACGAGCTGTCCAAGTGGGAGACCTTGAGCCGGTCGACGGACAGCTAACCCATCAGCTCGTTCAGCTCCCCGAAGTCGTACGAGTCGGCCAGCGACGTGTACGTGCCCGCCGTGTAGGCCTCCCGGGCCGCCTTGCGGGCCAGCGCGTAGGCGGCCTCGGCGATCCACGACCCGAGGCTGACCCGGGCCACGCCCAGCGCCGCGAGCTCGGCCACCGTCGGCGTACCCGGCTGCGCGAGGACGTTCAGCGGCGCCGGGATCGCCTTGGCCAGCGCGCCGATCGTGGCGGGGTCGGCGACGCCGGGCACGAAGATGCCTGTCGCCCCGGCCGCGAGGTACGCCTCGGCCCGCTCCACGGTCTCCTCGGGCCGCCCGCGGAAGTACGTGTCGACGCGCGCGTTGATGTACAGGTCCACGCCCGCGTCGTCGGCGGCGGCGCGGGCCGCGGCGATGCGGGCCTGCTGCCCGGCGACGTCGCGCAGACCGGCTTCATTGTTCGCGCGAGCGGTGTCCTCGATGTTGACGCCGACGGCGCCGGCCGCGAGCACACCTCGGATCGTCTCGGCAACGTCGGCCGGCGTCGCGCCGAAGCCGGACTCGATGTCGGCGGTCACGGGCAGCTCACCGGGCACGGCGCGCACGATCCGGGCGAGGTGCTCGAGCGCCTGCTCCCGGGGGAGCGTGTCCCCGTCCGGAGCCCCGAGCGTCCAGGCGACCCCGGCCGAGGTGGTCGCGACGGCGGGCGCACCGCTGGCGGCGACGATGCGGGCGGAGGCGGCGTCCCAGGCGTTGACGAGCACGAGCGGATCGGCGGCGGTGTGCAGGGCCCGAAAGGCCGCGGCGCGGTTGGTCATGCGCGCCATTCTTCCGCCGCCGCGCGGGGCGGCCCCAACGTTTCAGTGCAGACTAAATTGTACCGGTGGTGACGATCGGCCTCTCCGCGTCCGCGGTCGCCCGGATCCGGTTCGCGATCTCCCCGCTGTGGGAGACGATCGCGAGCCTGCGCGTGCTGCGCGACCCGGGCGGCCACGCGATCCACCTGCCGTGGGCGGCCCGGGTGCGGCAGCTGGACGTGTCGCGGCTGGCCGGGCTCGTGTCGCCGACCCCGGGGTACATTCCGGACTTCCTGACCCCGACGCCGCCGGGCCCGTTCCCGGGCCTGGAGGAGGAGCTGGCCGTGCTGGCGGCCACGCCGGCGGACGTGATCGAGGCCCAGAGCGGCGCCGCGCTGGACCCGGAACGCCTGGCGCAGGCGCTGCGGGAGTACTTCGCGGCCGCGATCGCTCCCGACTGGCCGCGCATCAGGGGCCTGCTGGAGGCGGAGGTGTACGCGAGGGCCCGCTCCCTGGCCGCCGACGGGGTGGGCGGCCTGCTGAACGACTTGCACGCGAACGTGTCGTTCGCGGACGGCACCCTGTCGGTGCTGCAGCGCTGGTGCACGGCGGATGACGTACGCGACGGCGGCGACCTGGTGCTGGTGCCGTCCGTGTTCGTGTGGCCGTCGGTGCTGACGGTGTTCGGGGCGCAGGCCCAGCTGGCCTATCCGCCGCGGGGCGTGGGCGTGCTGTGGGAGTCACGGGGCGGCGCCGGCCGCAGGGCCCGCGGCGCCTTCGGCGGTGGGACGGTTGGCCGGGCGAGCGGCCCGGGCGGCAGGGCGGGTGGCGGTGGGGCGAGCGGCGGCCTCGGCGGTGGAGCAGGTGGCAGCGGCGCAGGCGGTGGCAGGGCGAGCGGCGGCACGGTTCACGGCGGCGTCGACGGCCGGGTCAGCGGTGGCCGAGTGGGCCGCGGCACCAGCGATAGGGCGGGCGGCGGCACTGACAGCAGCGGCGACGGCGGGGCCGGTGGCAGCAGCAGGGCCGGGGGGGCCGGTGGCAGCAGCAGGGCCGGCGGGGCCGGTGGCAGCAGCGTCGTCGGCGGGCCCAGCGGTCGACGCGGGGCTGGCGGCGGCATGATCGGTAGCGGGGCTGGCGGCCGTCGCGGGGCTGGCGGCCGGGCTGGTGGTGGGGTCGTCGACGACGATGAGGTCGGCGGCGAGTTCGGTGACGGCGGCGACCCGCTCGCGGCACTTGCTGCCCTCGTCGGACGAGCCCGAGCCCGCCTACTGGCCGAACTAGCAGCCCCCGCGTCGACCACCGACCTGGCCCGGCGAACCGGCCTGACCCCAGGCGGCGTGTCCCAGCATCTGGCCGTCCTGCGCGCGTCCGGCCTGGTAAGCGCTCACCGCGAAGGAAGGGCCGTGATCAACGTCCGGACCGGCACCGCCGAGGTCCTGCTGGACGCCAATGGAATCCGATGAAGATGAAGATGAACAAGACACCCACGTGGGTCGAGCGGTGCCCCGTTCCGCTTTCTGCAAGCACCCTACACCATCCAACCTAATCGATCACGTGATCGAATTCGGTGGGTCATGAGTGTAATACAAAAAGTGCCGGCCGACGCTTAATCCTAGCGCCGACCGGCCCTCGCCGGGGACCGCGCCAACGGTCCGTGAGAATTCGTTGACGGTCAGTTCTGGGCGGTGCCGAGCTCGGACTGGCCCTCGCCCGTGTGGATTTCGGTGCCCTGGGCGAACGCGGCGTCGAACTTCTGCTCCAGCGCGTCCAGCTCCGCGAACTCGGCCTGGTGCGTCGACTGCGAGCCCTCGGCGGCGAAGACGTGGTCGTCCTCGGACGCGCTGTGGCTGTAGTTGGTGTAGTCGTCCGACTCGGCGTGCACGATGCCCGGCTGGTCGAACTCCTCGTGGTGGCCCTGCGCGAAGTCCGTCGACTCCTCGGCGTGGTGGTCGTTCTCGTACACGCCGAACTGCGACTGCGCGTCGGTCTCGCTGCCCGCCGACTGGTGGAGCTGGTCGAGCTCGGTGCTCTCCTGGCCCGCCTCGTAGTGGCCGAGGTCCGTGCTGCCGTCGCCGGTCTCGTACTCGCTCATGATGTGGTCCCTCCGAAGGAGTCTATGGTCTATGCGGTGCGGGCCTTTGCTTGATCCACGGTATGCGGGGCCCTGAAGGCGGGAATCCCGGAAACGTGCCAGCGGCCCGACGCGTTGTTCAGCTGATGGCCGGGAGCGTAGTCCGGCGCGGGCGGGCCGAACTATCCCCCACATGACAGGTGATCAGCTACTTTTCGTCGCGAGCCGGGGCCGGTGCATACTCCTGCGGTGCGACGACACTGCTGCGACGGAATGCGTGCCCAACTCGAGCCCGAGAACGGCGAGACCGAGAACGGCGAGACCGAGAACGGCCAGACCGAGGACCCGTGGGACGACCCGGACGTGGTGGTCGTCTACACGCCCAAGTTCGACGAGTACGGCCTGCCCGTCCGGGACGGCGGCACGTCGATGGTCGTGATCGGGTACTGCCCGTGGTGCGGCGCCCGCCTGCCCCAGTCGCGCCGGGACGCCTGGTTCGACGCGGTGGAAGGGCTCGGGCTGGACCCGTGGGAGGACGAGCTGCCGCAGGAGTACCGCACCGACGCGTGGTGGAACGCCGACCCGGCGCCGGCGCAGCACCGCGACCACGTCGAGCCCGAGCGGGTCGTCACGCCGAGCTGAGTCGACCCGAGCGGGTCGTCACGCCGAGCTGAGTCGACCCGAGCGGGTCGTCACGCCGAGCTGACGAGCTCCACGACGGGGATCCTGCGCGCGACCCCGCGCTGGTGGTCGGCGAAGAACGGGTACTGGGCGGCGATCCGCTCGAAGAGCGCGTCGCGGTCCTCGCCGGTCGCCGGGCGGGCCGTGGCCGCGTACTGCTCGCCGTCGACCTCCACCGTCACGGCCGGGTCGGCGACGAGGTTGCGGTACCAGTCGGGGTCGTGCTCGGCCCCGGCCGCGGAGGCGATGACGAGGAGCCGTCCGTCGAGGCGGACGTACATCATCGGGTTGGTGTACGTCCGTCCGCTGCGCCGCCCCGTGGTCGTGAGCAGCAGCAGCGGGCGCCCCTCGAGGCGCCGGCCGCTCGCCCGGAACTCCTCGATGAGCTTCGCGTTGGCCGCGTTCAGGTCCGCCGGGATCTCCGCCATACCGACACCCTAACCGGCTACACGGGTTCGAGCAGCTTGGACTTCTGCACGATCGGAACGCTCAGCGTCTTGTACCCGACCTGCTCGAACAGCACCACGACGCGATCCTGCTCGTAGGCCATGACCGTGCCGGTGCCCCACGCCGAGTGCCGTACCTCGCTGGAGACCGGGAAGGGACGGTCCTGCGCCACGGTCCTGATCTCGGGCGCGGCGACCGGCGCGGCTTTCGGGCGGAACAGGCGCTGGTACCACTTGAGCCGCGGCACCACCGGGTCCACGACCACGGTACCGCCGGCGCAGTTGTCGCAGTGCCCGCACGGACCGTCGGCCTGCTCGCCGAAGTACGCCAGCAGCGAACGCCCGCGGCAGTTCGCGCTCTCGGCGTACTGCCGCATCATGTCGATCCGGGAGCGCCGCAGCGTCTGGTGCCGCTCGAACTGGGCCAGGGCCAGGCGTGCCGCCTCGGCCGGGGCGGGCGCGTAGCGGGGCGCGGTGAGCTTGTTCCCGGCGCCGACCTCGGCCGCGCCGACCTGCTCGAGCAGGCTCAGCAGCGACGTGATCCGGCGGGCCGGCAGCCCGCTGCGCGTCGCCAGGCCGGCGCGGGTCGTGGGCTCCTCGCGCAGCGCGGCGGCGAGCTGGGTGAGCTCCTTGGCGTCGGGCGAGCCGGTGGCGAAGAACCGCTGCAGGGCCACGTCCTCGGGGCGGAAGAACAGGATGGTGCGGGCCGGGGAGCCGTCGCGCCCGGCGCGGCCGATCTCCTGCAGGTAGCTGTCGGGGGAGTCGGGCAGGGCGACATGGTGTACCCAGCGGATGTTGGGCTTGTCCACGCCCATGCCGAACGCGCTGGTGGCGACCATGACCGGGGTCCGGTCGGCCATGAAGTCCTCGTAGCGGCGGTTGCGCTCGCCCGCGGCCAGCCCGGCGTGGAAGGCGACCGCCTCGATGCCGCGCTCGGCGAGGCGCTGCGCGTACTGCTCGGCGATGGCGCGCGTCGGGGCATACACGATCCCGGGGTGCTGCTCCTGCTCGACCTGGGCCAGCAGGCGCTGCCAGCGCTGCTCCTCGCTGGTGCAGTGCACCGCGCCGAGCTCGAGGTTGGCCCGGTCCAGCCCGGCGACGAGCGTGAACGGGTCGCGCAGCCCGAGCGCTGCGGTGATGTCGGCGCGCACGGGCGGCGAGGCGGTGGCGGTCAGCGCGACCACCGGCGGGCGGCCCAGTTCGCGGATCAGGTGCCCGAGCTGCAGATAGTCGGGGCGGAAGTCGTACCCCCACGCCGACACGCAGTGCGCCTCGTCGACGGCGACGAGCCCGGGCCGCAGCGCGCGGACCTCGGCGAGGCGGTCGGGGTTGCCCAGCTGCTCCGGCGTGATGAACAGGAACCGGGCGGTGCCGGCCTGCAGCGCCTCGAGCGCCCGGCGCTGCTGGGCGGGGGTCTCGGCCGAGCTGATCCGCACGGCCTGGCCCTCGCGGCGGCGGTTGAGACCGGCGATCTGGTCCTGCTGGAGGGCGAGCAGTGGTGAGATGACGACGGTGGGTCCGGGGATCAGCGTCGCCGGCACCTGGTAGATCGCGGACTTTCCGCCGCCGGTGGGCAGTACGACGAGGGCGTCGCGCTTCTTGAGCAGGGCGCGCATCGGCGGAAGCTGTCCGGGGCGGAGGGTCTCCCAGCCGAACTCACGGCTGGCGGCGCGGCGCAGGCGGGGCGCGTGAGGCACAAGATTCATCGGGCGCGACTGTACCGGTGTTCGAACGGTTCGGCGCGCTATGCGACACGCCGAGGCTTGAGGAGTCTCACCGTTCAGCAACCGAGATGCACCCGAAAGTGACGGCGTGAGCACCCTTCGTAGTCGAAAGTTCTTCGTGTCAGCAGGTGGACCGCCTGCATGGGGTCCACCCGGACACGAGGGGGAAACGATGACAACGACCCTTGAGGGTGCCACGCTCAAGGTCCAGTTGGAAGGCCGCGAGCTCGAGGACCTGATCCGCGAGCACCTGCCGCTCGTCGGGCATCTGGTGCGCCAGACGCTCGGCCGCCTGCCTGCCCACGTCAGCCGCGAGGACCTGGTCTCGGCCGGGATGGCGGCTCTGGCCGGCGCCGCGAAGGCGTTCGACCCGAGTCGCGGCATCCCGTTCGGCAGCTTCGCCACCACGCGCATCCGGGGCGCGATCCTGGATGAGCTGCGCGGGCTGGACTGGGCGAGCCGGTCGGTGCGCGCCAGGGCCCGGCAGGTCGACGCGATGCAACAGGAGCTCACCGCGGCGCTCGGCCGCACCCCGACGAACGCCGAGCTCGCCGAGGCGCTCGGGGTGAGCATCGAGGACCTGCAGGCGATCGACGACGACGTCCAGCGGGCGGCGGTGCTGTCGCTGCAGGGCTTCGCGGCCGGCAGTGCGGAGGACATGGGTCCCCGAGCGGGCCGCCGGGCCTGAGGACCTGATCCTGCACCGGGAGCGCATCGGGTACCTGCACAACGCCGTCGAGGCGTTGCCCGAGCGCCTCGGGAAGGTCGTGAAGGGGTACTTCTTCCAGGAGCGCCCGATGACGGAGATCGCGCACGAGCTCGGCGTCACCGAGTCCCGGGTCTCGCAGCTGCGCGCCGAGGCGCTCATGCTGCTGCGCGACGGGCTCAACACCCACCTCGACCCGGACCTGGTCTCGGCGAGCGACAAGCCGGCGGGCTGCGTCGCCCGCCGGCGCGAGGCGTACCACGACAAGATCGCCAGCGCCGGCAACCTCAACAGCCGGCTGGCCCGGACCAACCATCACGGCATGCCGTTCAGCCAGTCCGGCCGCCACGCCTAGACCCGGTCGCCCGCCGGGGTCTGCCATTCTTGGGGCGGTCCCCGGCTGCGGCGCTAACCGGCAATTAAAGATCGCCCTCGGAATCGCCCTTCGCGACGGTGATAGTGTGGCCGCTGCAAATTGGTCCGGCACCTGCGATATGCGCACCGATTGGCGGGCGAATGCGTTTCGAACCGGCAGAATTCGACCACACGGAACCCGGCGAAAACGACCATTTGGACGTTCCGGTGCGCCGCCGCGGCGGGCGCCGGCTCTGGGTCATCCTGGCCTCGGCCGCCGCGGTGCTGCTCGTCGCGGCCGGCGCCGGCGCCGCGACGCTGATGAGCCGGGACTCGGCGTCCAACGGCGGGACGGGCCCGGCGATCGACGCCGTCGGCAACGGCGACCCCGCCGCCGCGGCCGCCGGCCTGGGCGCGGGGCCCTCGGGGTCCACGTCGGCCGGCGCGTCGTCGTCGGCCAAGCCGGGCGCCTCCGCCACCAAGGCCGGCGCCGGCAACAGCGCCCCGGGTGCGCCGGCGATCACGCCCGCGGCCGGCAAGCGCTGGACGGTCGGCTTCAGCGAGGAGTTCAACGGCACGGCGCTGGACAAGTCGAAGCTCAGCCCGTGCTTCGACTGGAACAGCGGCGACTGCACCTCGACGTTCAACGGCGGGCGTGAGCACTACCAGCCCAGCCAGGTCGTCGTGTCCGGCGGCACCGCGAAGCTCATCGCCGCGCCGCTGAGCCCGCCGTACAAGAGCAGCGCCTGCCAGAACGGCTCCTGCACCTACAAGGCCGGCCTGGTGTCCACGGCGCGCCCGAACGCCGACGCCTCCAAGTACCTGTACTCGTTCACGTTCGGCTACGTCGAGTCCCGCTTCAAGTTCCCGGCGACGCAGGGCTTCTTCACCGCGCTGTGGATGCTGCCCGCCGACCCGTCGTACGACTACAAGACGGAGCTGGACATCCTCGAGGAGATGGGCGACGACCCGTCGACGATGTACATGACGTACCACTGGAACGACCGCAAGGACTCGGTCCACATCAACAGCGGCAAGCACAACAACGGCAAGTGCGCGTCGAAGGACTACTCGAAGGACTTCGTGCGTATGGGCGTGGACTGGGAGCCGGACCACATCTCCTGGTACATCGACGGCGTGGAGTGCTACCGCTTCACCGACGCGGCCCACATCGAGAAGGGCCCGATGCAGATCCTCATGCACATGATGGTGGACAACGACTGGCAGCGGCAGTGGAACGTCGGGCTCACCGACCCGACCCTGACCCGCCAGCTCGAGGTCGACTACATCCGCGTGTATCAGCAGACCCCGGCCTAGGCCCTGTCCTGCCGATCATGCCGGCCTGCGCCGGGCCCAGATTCCGCCTGCGCGCGCCCCGCGAAGGCCGGGTTACAACACCGGTAGCCAGGCCTCCGCGGGGCACACGCAGGCGAAATCTGGACCTCGTCTCGGCTCGGCATGACCGGCAGGACAGGACCTAGCACATCGTCCGGTCACCCCTGCGATCCCGGCCGGGGTGACCGAACGGTCAACGTCATCTCCACACATCGCACAATTATCCTTGTCGACGCAGCGCGCTACGCTGACGCCACTTTTCTGCGGGTTATCCCGAGTGGCATGGGGGCGCATTATGTCGCTGCGTCGGCAATTGTCGGTTTTCGCGGCTATGGCGGTGGTGATCCCGAGCGCGATATTCGCGTTCGGATTCAGCCGGTCCGCCGCGGTCGCGGGAACGCTGCCGACCGGCTTCCAGGAGCAGGTCGTGTTCAGCGGCCTGACCCAGCCGACGAGCATCCAGTTCGCCTCCGACGGGCGGGTCTTCGTCGCCCAGAAGAACGGCGTGGTCAAGGTGTTCGACAGCCTGTCGGACCCGACCCCGACCGTCTTCGCCGACCTGTCCGCGCGCGTGCAGGACTACTGGGACCGCGGCCTGCTCGGCTTCGCGCTCAGCCCGACGTTCCCGGCCGACCCCTCGGTGTACGTCCTGTACTCCTACGACGCCTCGGTCGGCGGCAGCTCCCCGAAGTACGGCGACGACTGCGTGGTCGACGGGGGCGGCACCGGCGGCAACTGCGTCATCAGCGGCCGGCTGTCGAAGCTGACCGCCAACGGCGACGTGATGACCGGCGCCGAGCAGCCCCTCATCAACGACTGGTGCCAGCAGTTCCCCAGCCACTCCGTCGGCGACCTGCACTTCGGCGCGGACGGCGCGCTCTACGTCTCCGGCGGCGACGGCGCGAGCTTCGGCAGCGTCGACTACGGCCAGTACGGCAGCCCGGTCAACCCCTGCGGCGACCCTGCCGCCGAGGGTGGGGCGCTGCGCTCGCAGGACGTGCGCACGACCGGCGACCACCTGGGGTACAACGGCAGCATCGTGCGCGTCGACCCGGCCAACCCGGGCGCCGCGAAGATCGTCGGCTACGGCCTGCGCAACCCGTTCCGGTTCGCCACCCGCCCGGGTACCGGCGAGATCTGGGCCGGCGACGTCGGCTGGAACGACATGGAGGAGATCAACCGGATCACGGACCCGACCGGCCCGGCGACCAACTTCGGCTGGCCCTGCTACGAGGGTGTCTCCGCGCAGCCCGGCTACCAGGCCGCCGCCCTGCCGATGTGCCAGAGTCTCTACAGCGCCGGCGGGGCGACCGGGCCGTACTACACGTACAACCACGCCAACAAGGTCGTGCCGGGGGAGGCCTGCCCGGCCGGCGGCTCCTCGGTCTCCGGGATCTCCTTCTACCCGACCGCCGGCGGCTCGTACCCGTCCGCGTACAACGGCGCGCTGTTCTTCGCCGACTACTCCCGCGGCTGCATCTGGACGATGTTCAAGGGCGCCAACGGGCTGCCCGACCCCACGCAGATCCAGACGTTCGCGGCCGGGGCGGCCAACCCGGTGTACATCACGACGGGCCCCGGCAACGACCTCTACTACGCGGACCTGGGCGGCGGGACCGTCCGGCGGATCCGGTACTACCCGACGAACCGCCCGCCCGTGGCCTCGTTCACGGCCACCCCGACGTCGGGCACGACCCCGCTGGCGGTCACGTTCGACGCCACGGCCTCGACCGACGAGGACGTCGCCGACCGCAGCGAGCTGACGTACCAGTGGGACTTCGACGGCAACGGCACGTTCGACGCGACTGGCGTCAAGGCCTCCCATACGTACACCACCGACGGTGGCTCGACCGCGGTGCTGAAGGTCACCGACCCGCTCGGCGCGAGCGACACCGCGACGACGACCATCACCGCCGGGAACGGGGCCCCGACCGCCGTGATCGACACCCCGGCGGCGACGTTCACCTGGGGCGTCGGCACCAACGTGCAGTTCTCCGGGCACGCCAGCGACCCGCAGGAGGGCGACCTGCCGGCCTCGGCGCTCAAGTGGGACCTGATGCTGGAGCACTGCACCGCCCCGGACAACTGCCACACCCACTACCTGCAGACGTTCCCCGGGGTCGCCGGCGGCTCGTTCCCGGCGCCGGACCACGAGTACCCGTCCTACCTGCGGCTGCGGCTCACCGCCACCGACGCGGGCGGGCTGACCAGCGTGTCGACCGTCGACCTGCAGCCCAAGACCGTTGACCTGTCGTTCGCCAGCAAGCCCAACGGCCTGCAGGTTACGGTCGGCTCGGCCCAGCAGGCGACGCCGTTCACGCGCCGGGTCATCGTGGGCTCCACGAACACGATCAGCGCGCTGGAGCCGCAGACCACACCCGCGATGACGTACTCGTTCGGCGCCTGGTCCGACGGCGGTTCCCGGACCCATGTGCTGACCGCGCCCGCGGCGGCGACGACGTACACGGTGACGTACAACGGCCTCGCCCCGATCGAACTGCGAGCCGGCGCGAACGGCAGCTATGTGACCGCCGACAACGGCGGGAACGCCCCGCTGATCGCGAACCGGTCCGTCATCGGCGCGTGGGAGCAGTTCGACGTCATGGACGTGGGCGGCGGCTTCGTGGCGCTGCGCAGCCGGGCGAACCTGCAGTACGTGACCGCCGAGAACGGCGGCGCCTCCCCGCTCATCGCGAACCGCCCGGAGGTCGGCGGCTGGGAGAAGTTCCAGCTCGTCGACAACGGCGACGGCACGGTGAGCCTGCGCGCGAACGCCAACGGCAAGTACGTGACCGCCGAGAACGGCGGCAACGCGGCGCTGATCGCCAACCGGGACGCGGTCGGCGCCTGGGAGAAGTTCACCAAGGTGAAGGCGCCCACGGCCATGAGCATCACGGCGAACATCAACAGCCTGGTGGTGTGCGCGGACGCCGGGGGCGCGAAGCCGCTGCTCGCCAACCGCGCCGGCGCCGGCCCCTGGGAGACCTTCGACGTCGTCGACCTGGGCAACGGCTTCGTGGCCCTGCTGTCGCACTCGGACTTCAAGTACGTGACCGCGGAGAACGGCGGCAACGCGGCGCTGATCGCCAACCGCCCGACGGTCGGCACGTGGGAGATGTTCCAGATCGTCAACAACCCCGACGGCACGGTGAGCCTGCGCGCGAACGCCAACGGCAAGTACGTGACCGCGGAGAACGCCGGCAACTCGCCGCTCATCGCCAACCGCACCGAGATCGGCGCCTGGGAAAAGTTCCGCCTCGCCCCGGTCTGATCTGCCACCATCGTCGGTATGACGCCGACCGCTCACATGCCGGGCCCCTTCCGGGGGCCCGGCGTCGTGCGCTAGTCCCCCGGCAGGGGCCCCCGTTCGCCTGGGGGAAGACGATGAGCTTTTACATCACGACCGCGATCCCGTACGTCAATGCCGCCCCGCACCTGGGCCACGCGCTGGAACTGGTGCAGGCGGACGTCCTGGCCCGCCACCGCCGTGGGCGCGGCGAACCGGTGCGCTTCCTGACCGGTACCGACGACAACGCTCTTAAGAACGTGACCGCGGCCCGCGCGGCGGGGGTCGGCGTCCGCGACTTCGTGGACGCGAACGCGTCCCGCTTCTCGGCGCTGCGCGACCCGCTCGGCCTGTCCTTCGACGACTTCATCCGCACCGGCACCGACCCCCGCCACGCATCGGGCGTGGCGCGCCTGTGGCGGTCGTGCGCCGCGTCCGGCGACTTCTACCGCCGCGCTTACGAGGGTTGGTACTGCAACGGCTGCGAGCAGTTCGTGGACCGGCTCTGCCCCGAGCACCCCGTGCCGCCGGAGCGGGTGACGGAAGAGAACTGGTTCTTCCGGCTGTCCCGCTACACCGGCCGCATCCTGGACCTCATCGAGTCCGGCCGCCTGCGCATCGAACCGGCCCCGAGACGCAACGAGGTCCTGGCCTTCGTCCGGGCGGGCCTGGAGGACTTCAGCGTGTCGCGTCCGGCGTCCCGCGCGGCCGGCTGGGGCATCCCGGTCCCGGACGATCCGGACCAGGTGGTGTACGTGTGGTGGGACGCCCTGGCCAACTACGTGACGGCGCTGGGCTCCGGCGCGGACTACGACCGCTGGTGGGGCGGCCCCGGCTCCGCCGAACGCGTGCACGTGATCGGCAAGGGGATCGTGCGCTTCCACGCCGTGCACTGGCCGGCCCTGCTCCTGTCGGCCGGCCTTCCGCCGCCCACGACCATCTTCGTCCACGACTACCTGACGGTGGACGGCGCCAAGCTGTCGAAGTCCGCGGGCAACGCGGTGGACCCGCAGGCCCTGACGGCGCAGTACGGCGCGGACGCGGTGCGCTGGTGGCTCCTGCGCGACGTGGCGCGGGTGGGTGACACCGACTTCACGGCGGCGCGCCTGGTGCACCGCTACAACGCCGACCTGGCCAACGGCCTGGGCAACCTGGTGAACCGGACCCTGGCTCGCGGCCCGGTCCCGGCCGCGCCGCCCCTCGCCCCCGGGCTCCCGGCCGTCGTCGGTACCGCGCTGGAGGCTTTCGACTTCCGGGCGGCCACGACAGCCTTGTGTGCGGCGGTCGGCGAGGCCAACCGCTACATCGAGTCGGAACGCCCCTGGGCGGCGACCGGCCCGCGGCGGGACGAGGTCCTGGCGACCCTGGTCGCGACGGTCCGGGCCCTGGCCGGGGAGCTCGCCCCGTTCCTCCCGGGGGCCGCCGCCCGCCTGGAAGCCCAGCTCCGGACCGGCCGCCCCGGCGTGCCCTTTCCCCGCCGGCCGGCCGGTCAGTCCCGGTAGCGCGCCTCGATGCGGTCGACCGTCTGCCGGCTCCACGCCTCGATGGCGGCCGCCTGCTCGGGGGTGAGCGTCTCGAAGAAGTACCGGCGGATGTTGCCCGCGTGCCCGAGGATCGCCTGCTCCACCGCCTCGCGGCCCTTGGTGGTCAGCCCGACCCCGACCCGGCGGCCGTTGAGCTCGTTGTCGGTGCGCTCGACGAGCTCGCGGTTCTCCATCCGCGTCAGCTGGTGCGCGACGCGGCTCTTCTCCCAGTCGAGCGACTCGGCGAGCTCGCCGACGCGCATCCGCCCGCCGGCCGTCCGGTGCAGCGTCACGAGCACGCTGAACTCCGCCTTGGAGATGCCGTACTCACGCTGCAGGTCGCGGTCCAGCTCGCGCGCGAGCAGGCGCTGCGCCTGCATCCAGCTGTTCCAGAGCGCCCACTCCGCGGGTTCGAGGGAACGGGGCTCGACCATGCCGGAATCGTATCGGACCGTGGAGTTGACGCGTCAACTCCACGGCCCTACAGTCGGCCCATGGATCAGACGGTGGTGGTCGTCGGCGGCGGGTACGGCGGGTCGCTGGTCGCCAAGGCGCTGGACGACGTCGTGCTCATCGACCCGCGCGAGGCGTTCGTCAACGCGGCGGCGTCGCTGCGGGCCCTGACCCGGCCGGACTGGGCGCCGAACGCGTTCTTCCCGTTCGGGACGCTGCTCGAACGGGGCCGGGTGATCCGGGACCGGGCCGTCTCGGTGGACCCGCGGGGCGTGACCCTGGCCTCGGGCGCTCGGGTCGACGCCGGCTACGTGGTCCTGGCCACCGGCTCGGGCTACACGTACCCGGCCAAGCCGAACGACGCGTCGACGAGCATCGCCGAGCAGCTGGACGACCTTCGCGCGACCCACAAGGAGCTCAGGGGCGCGGCCCGCGTCCTGATCCTCGGCGCCGGCCCGGTCGGCCTGGAGCTGGCCGGGGAGATCAAGGAGGTCTGGCCGGACAAGCACGTGGTCATCGTCGACCGGGCCGACCGGCTGCTTCCCGGCTTCCTCCCCGAGGTGCGCGACGGCCTGCGCCACCGGCTGGACGAGCTCGGCATCGAACTGCGGCTGGGCACCACCTTGACCGCACCGCCCGCCACCGAGCCCGGCCGGGCCGGCCGGGTCGGGGTCACCACCGGCCAGGGCGACGAGATCGAGGCCGACATCTGGTTCCGCGCCTTCGGCGTCCGGATCAACACCGAATACCTGGCCGACGGCCGGTTGACGACCCTGACCGAGCACGCGACGGTACCGGTCGACGAGCACCTGAACGTCCGGGGCTACGAACACATCTACGCGATCGGCGACATCGCCGCGCTGCCCGACCCGAAGATGGCGTCGTACGCGATGACGCACGCCGAGGTCGTGGTGGACAACATCAGGGCCCAGCTCGCGGGCGGCCGCCCGGAGGCCGTCTACACGCCGGTCCCCGAGCGCCGGATTCTGCTTCCCCTCGGCACCCGCACGGGCGTCGGCCAGCTCCCGACCCCGGACGGCGTGGCCGCGGCCACGGCCGAGACGGTCCGCGAGCGCAAGGGCGCCGACCTGTTCACCGCCCGCTTCGCCGCACGGTTCGACCGTCCCGGCGGGGCGTAAACCCCCACGACGGGGGCAGCGAGCAGACATGATCCCTGCCGCATTTCCCTACCAGAAGCGACGCCGGCGGGTCCTCGGCAGCGAGATGGCGTACGTCGAGGTCGGCGAGGGCGACCCCATCGTGCTGCTGCACGGCAATCCGACCTCGTCGTACCTGTGGCGCAACGTGCTGCCGCACCTGCAGTCCCGCGGCCGCTGCATCGCCCCCGACCTGATCGGCATGGGCGACTCCGACAAACTGCCTGGCACCGGCCCCGGCTCGTACCGCTTCGTCGAGCAACGCCGCTACCTCGACGCCCTGCTCGAGGCCCTGAACGTGCACGAGCGGGTCACCCTCGTCGTCCACGACTGGGGCTCGGCCCTCGGCTTCGACTGGGCCAACCGCCACCGCGACGCCGTGAAGGGCATCGCCTACATGGAGGCGATCGTGCGGCCGCAGGCCTGGGACCACTGGGACAAGCTGGGGGAGCGCGCCCTCCTGCAGGCACTGCGCTCCGACGCCGGCGAGGAGCTGGTCCTGCGCGACAACATCTTCATCGAACAGGTACTGCCGCGCGCCATCCTGCGCACCCTCGCCGACGAGGAGATGGAGCAGTACCGCCGGCCGTTCGCCGAGCCCGGCGAGGGGCGGCGGCCGACCCTGACCTGGCCCCGGGAGATCCCCATCGAGGGCGAGCCGGCCGACGTGACCGCGATCGCGAGCGCTTACGCGGACTGGCTGGCGAGCAGTGACGTGCCGAAACTGTTCCTGAGGGCCGAGCCGGGCGCGATCCTCGCCAGCGACTGGCTGCTGGACTTCGTCCGCGGATGGCCGGCGCAGGTGGAGGTGGCGGTCGCGGGGAGGCACTTCGTCCAGGAGGACTCGCCGGACGAGATCGGCCGAGCCATCGCCAGCTGGATGGGTGCGCTGACCCCGGCGTGATCGGTGCGGGGGCGACCCGTGCCGGCTCTCCGCGATCGCTCGGCTTGAACTCGGCTGCGTGTAGTAGACCCCCTGAACGAATACAAGGGTCGTTCCCGGCTCCCGGGAACGACCCCCTTGACCTGCTGTGGCGATACTGGGTTTCAGGACGGACGTGATCAAGGTGTCCGGCTTCCCGCGGTGATGCACACAGGATGACGCCGGCAGATTGGCGACCTGTCCCCCATAGGCCCGACCGCTGCATTGCCGGTGTTGAACGGGCGGTACGTTCGGTGCCGTGACGGGCGAGGCGACAACCGGCAGTGCTGATGAGGCTCCCAGCACGGCACTGGTGGAACGCGTGCTGGCCGAGGCGGCCGAGGTGCTGATCATCGAGGCATCCCCCTACGACCTCGACCGGCCCGGCGCCGCACGGACCGTGGTGTCCGGCGGCGGGATAGCCGAGCTGGCGAGGCTGCTGGCCGTTGTGGACGGCGGCACTGGAGACCACTGTCGGTGTATCGGATGGCCGACGATCGTCGTGCTGGACGCAACCGGCCGCGAGTACGCCCGATGGACGCTGCACCACCAGACCGGCATTCGGGGACTTGGCAGTTGCGATGCGGAGCTGCGTGACGGCCCCGGCCTCACGGACTGGCTGGCCGAGCGCGGCCTGACCGGATCACGCGAGGCCCAGCGGATGCTGGCCCGTCTGGCGGCCGAGGACGAGGAGCGTCGCCTTCAGTGGGTGCAGGCCGCGCCGCCGGTCCTCGCCGAGGTCGCCGACGCAGCGTCGCGCCAGGAAACCGGCGCCGAGGAGCGGCTCGCCGACCTGACGGCCCGGGAGTACCCCGATCCGACCGAGCGCATCCGAATGCTCCTGGCCTGGGCCGGCTTCCCCCCTCGTCATACGACCACAATGGGCGGCACGCCGTGGTACGAGTTGGCACCCGAGCGCATGCTGCTGGCCGAGCCGACCGAATCGATCTTCGACGCGGTAGCGTCGGCGCCGCCGACGCCGGCCCAGCTCGACGGTGCCGCCGAACTGTTCACGTGCTTCGGGTGGACTCGTCCGCTGCGAGCCGAAATTCCCGACCCGCTGCGCTCGACGCTGGTCGCGCACGTTACGGCGACCGGCACCGACCCGATGAAATTTCGGATGCGCCACGGATACGGCGCCTGACACCAGATCCGGCGCGTATACGATGGTCAGTCTGACGCGATGGCGGTAGCCTCGCGGATTGCGCGCTCGTACTTATCCCCGGGGCCGCCGCAGCGCCGTAGACCCCCCGAACGGATCAAGGGCCGTTTCCGACTAGCGGAAACGGCCCCTGAGCTGTGGTGGGCCTTACCCAGCACAGACTGAACGAGACGATCATCAAGTACATGCGAAGCAAGGGCAGCTGGAGGGGGTGAAGGCTGGCCACTCCCTCTGTTGGAGTCCTGTCGCCACGCTGCATCAGTCGCGGCGATCGCGTCATCCGTGTGACAAACGTCAGATGGGTGGCGCACCAGGCTCGCCGATGAGCCTGGTGCGCCCGTACACGGCCGGTCTTGTGGGCCAGTGATCACACGACGCGGGTCAGGGTGCCGGCAACGGCGTGGTGTTGGCCGAGTTGAACGCCTGCACGCCGGCCTCATTGTCGCCGTCGAACGGTGTCACCGGGCTGTTGGGGCCGAGGCAGAAGTCGTCGCCCTTCGGGTCGGCGAACCAGGCACCGACCTGGTTGAGGTCGACGCGCGTCCGTACCCCGTTTACGAGCGTGGATGAGAAGGCCTCCTGGACGATCAGCTTGAAGGTGTTCAACGAGCGGCCGCGCCGGTCGGATGTGAAGTCGCCGATGTATTCGGCGGCCCCGAACGGCGGGCCTGCCTTTTCCAGCAGGAAGACCGTGAACGTCGTGTTCGGCGGCAGATTGAAGGCGTTGACCGTGAAGATGTCGAATCCCAGCCGATCGGTGGTCAGCTGGACGTCGACGTTGACTCGGACATTAGGCATGCAGCCGGCCAGTTGAGCCGACGACGGCGTGAGCTTGAGATGTACCTGTTCGGGGAACCAATTCTTGTTGGACGCTGAGGCCGTGGCGCTCCTGGCCACAGCTCCACCAGCTGCGATCGCCCCGAGGACGAGCGCGCTGGCGATGAGTCGAGTCGTGCGACGCATTCGTTTCTCCAATCATGCAGGTGTGCTGCTCTTGCTGATGGGCGCGGCGAATCGCCTCCCGGGGCGTCGACCGGCAGGGCACGCTGAGGAAGGTTCGCCGCACCGCCGTGAGGCCTGTGCGAGGTAAGGCGTCCCGGTACGCAGGCCGGAAACGGTCGCCTGCGAGCGAGGCGGTTTGCTCAGACAGTTGGCGGGCAGATCGTCGTGAATGAACACACGAGGTCTTCTCCAGGTGCGGATGGTCAACCTGGGAACCGCTGGGACATCCGGCGTTTTCAGACCCAGGCCGAGAGTAATCGGCGAGGTACCTGGCGAGATGGCGAACCTGCAAACCTCACACCTGCATTCGGCGATGCGGCCGATCATGCCGTCTCCTCCGGCCAGCTCGGCGGTGTCCACGACGGGCTCCGCGATGCACCAGGACGTCGTTGAGGGGCCCTGCTGACGCTGGAGTCCGCTGCCGGAGCTCGGATGACGCCACCCTTGCCCGCTTCACGGCCGAAATCTTGCTTGGTCGCTCCAGTCGGGCTGAGATGTGCTGGCTGCCGGTGGCGCAGAAGCTGACACCGCATGGGCTGCGTCATTCCTGCAAGACGTTGATGATCGAGCCGGGCACGTCGGCCACCCTCATGGATGCGCAGATGGGCCATGCGGACGGTTCGGTTCAAGCGCTCTACGCGCACGTCACCGCGGGGATGGTGCGTCGGCTGCTGGACGGGCTGACCGAGATCTGGCAGGGGGCGCTGGAGGCGCGGCGGCTGCTGAATCCGGGCTCACCGGTTGCCGTGCTTGATCGGCTGCTGCGGGAGGAGGAGGGGGCATCGTGAGGTCGATGGACCAGGCAAGGTCGTCTCCCAGGTTTCTCCCGAGTGCCCGGCGAGAAGCAGTTCGGCCGGTCCCTCGTGGTGAGGAAACCGGCCGTGACCTGGTGTTTCGTGTGGTGGGCGATACTGGGTTTGAACCAGTGACCTCTTCCGTGTCAAGGAAGCGCGCTCCCACTGCGCCAATCGCCCTAGCGGTCGCCACCACGATATGCGGCGGCTCCGAGGTGGGAACGGGATTTGAACCCGTGTACACGGCTTTGCAGGCCGTTGCCTCGCCTCTCGGCCACCCCACCGTGGTGACTATCCCGAGCGGACGACGGGATTCGAACCCGCGACCCTCACCTTGGCAAGGTGATGCGCTACCAGCTGCGCTACGTCCGCACCGCCAGCTTCGTTCCCTGGCGACGGATGCAAACTTTAGCTGACCGCCAACCCCCATGCCAAACCGGTATCCCGCTTCGGCGCGTCGAAGGGGGCTGAGCTGGTGTTTTTCATGACGCGGTCGGGGATAGGGCGGCGCAGGTGCGCAGCCCGGCGTACCGCTGGCTGAGCTTTTCCGCCTTTGCGCCGGTCAGCAGGACGGGCTGGCCGGTGTCGGAGACCACGGCGGGCAGGAACTCTGCTTTGGTCACGGCGCGGGCTCGTACGGTCAGGCGCAGGACGCCCGTCTCGGTGCTCTTCGAGGTGCCGTACCACAGGAAGTTTCCCATCCCGTAGGCGACGAACGTGCGGCCCAGCCAGCCCGAGCCCTGCAGCGTGTGGGCGTGCGCGCCGATGATGATGTCGGCGCCCGCCTTCGACAGGCGGGACGCGAAGGACTTCTGCTCCGCGTTGGCGCAGCTGTTCGCCTCTTCGCCCCAGTGGTTGAAGACGATCACGAGGTCGGCTCGGGCGCGGGCGGCGGTCACGGCGGCCACGGCGCGCTCGGTGTCGAAGGCCAAGGCTACGCCCGGCTTGTCCGGGCCGGGGCCCCACGTCGACGCCAGCTCGTGCACCTGGCTGAAGCCGAGCAGCGCCACGTTCACGCCCTTCACGGTGGTGTACCGCGGGGCGTAGGCGTCCTCGGTGTTCTTCCCGGCGCCGAAGTACGGGTAGTCCGCGGCGTGCAGCGCGTCGAGGGTGTCGAGCAGCCCCACCCGGCCGTAGTCGAGGATGTGGTTGTTCGCGATGGTCACCGCGTCGATCCCGGCGGCCTTCAGGGCGTCGATCGCCTTGGGTTCGGTGCGGAAATGGTACGTCTTGGGCTCCGGCGTCCCCCGGGACGTGATCGCGGTCTCGAGGTTCACCACCGTGAGGTCGGCGTCGGCGAGCGTGGACGCGATCGGGCCGAACGCCGTCGCCGGGTTCGACAGCAGCTTCTCGGTGCGCTCCATGAAGTGCACGTCGCCGGCGAAGGCGAGGCGCAGGTCGGTGGTGGCGGCAGCGGGGGAAGCGGACGCCGACGGGGAGCCCGCGGCCGAGGCCGGCGCGGACTTCACCGCCGGGGCGGGATCGCTGCAGCCCGCGAGCAGCAGCGTCAGGGCGAGCACGCGCACCTTCACGGGCGTCACGCTAACGGGTGACGGGCCCCGGCGGCAGTCCCGTGCGCGAATGCGCTACAGTGCTTTCTCAGTGCGGACGTAGCGCAGCTGGTAGCGCATCACCTTGCCAAGGTGAGGGTCGCGGGTTCGAATCCCGTCGTCCGCTCTTTTTTATTCCTTACCCCGGAGTCGTACCGGCGGAATCGGACGCTTCGGCGCCTTGTCCAACACCCACAGCGGATTGGACACGCCCACCACGTCGCCCCCGGCGAGACGCACCTGAACCCGGACGTAATGGCCCGGCGACACCGTGACGGTCTTCGATTTTTCGGCCTTTGTCGACGGTACCGCCGCCGCCTCATCGGCCACGCCGACGATCACCTCCGCCTTGGCCCCGCTCGGCAGGCCGGTCGCGATCGCGTCCACCTTCACCGGTGACTTCGTCATGAGCACGGCGCCGAGCTGGGAAACGCCGCCGATGCGCAGATCCAGGCTGCCCCGGTACCGCGCCAGATCCGTGAACCACGCCGCGCCCTTGGCCAGCGCGCCGAGCAGATCCGGCTGCGCCGACGACGCCGACCAGACGTAGGTGATGTCGTGCTCCGGCTCCTTCGCCCAGTCCTTCGCGTCGTGGTCGTCGCTGCTGCCGACGGCGGTGAAGAACAGCGGGTTGCGGCAGGCGACGTCGTACACCCACAGCAGGTCGTCGAATGGTTTCCGGCCGATCTCGACCAGGTCCACGCCGAGGAAGTCGCGTTCGAGCATCAGCTTCGCGAGCTCGTCGCGCTTGGCCACGTCCATCGGATGGTTCCAGCAGACGAGGCCGCCGTGCGATTTGAGGTACCGCACCATCGACGCCGTCAGTCCGGGGTCGTTGTCGCGGATCGGGGGGCTCGGGAACGACGGGAAGGTCTGGTCGCCGCCGAACCAGTTCAGGTGCCGCACCAGCGACACCTCCATCGCGCGGTAATGCGTCACGCCCGCCCCGTGCCGGGCCGCGGCGGCCGCGATGACCTCGGCCCGCAGCCGCTCACCGGCCTGCCCGGCGCGGCGGGACCGGTGGAACGTGAGCCGGTCGGCGACGAACCCGGCGTTCTGCACGCCGATTCGCAGACCGGTCAGCGCATTGTCGCCGGCGGCGATGTCGGGCCAGAGCTTGGCGACGTCGTCGCGCAGTACGAAGGTGAACTCCTGCCATTGTCCGGGCTTGACGGGCAGGCACACCGTCCCGCTCGCGCCCGATGCCGTGTGCGTCATCGCGGGGAAGGGCCCGATCTGGTACCGCATCGGCGCCGTCGAAGTGCACGGCCTGGCGGTGCTCGAACGCCGCGATGCGGAAGTCGTGGTCGGTCCACCAGATGACGTCGACGTTCTGCCTGCGGGCCTGCTCGAAATGCGCGGAGAAGCTCGCGAGGCCCTCGCTGAACGGACCGTGAATGTGCATCGCCATGCTGACCGGCCGCACATTCCCACCGGCCGGCAGCGCCACACCCCAGTCCCGGGTCGGCTGCGTCGAGGGCGGCATCGCGGCGGCGGCGAGCGCGGCGCCGGCGGTCAATACGGTACGTCGGGTCAGCGTGTGGTCCACATTCCCTGACGTTCCCGGATCACCGCCGGGCGGCGCACGAGAATGGCTAAAGCTGCTCCACATGGATGTCGAGCTGACCCGATCGGGGCTCTTCGACGCGGTACCCGAGACCCCGCAGCGTTTCCGTCAGTTTCACCGCACTGCGCGGCCGGGCGCCGTCGACCAGCAGCGCGCGCACGATCCGGCCCTTGGTGGCCTTGTTGAAGTGGCTGACGACCTTGCCGCCGTGCAGGACCCGCACCGTGACGGCGTTCGGGGGCGTCCACATTCCGGCGTACGCCGACGAGCGCAGATCGAGCACCAGATCGTCCCCGGTCACGGCGTCGAGCGGCCCCTTGAGCGCCCGCTTCCAGTGCGCGGCGAGCGGGCCGACGCCGGGCAGCCGTACCCCGATCGAGCACCGGTACGGCGGGATCCGGTCCCCGACCCCGACCACGCCCCACAGCCCCGAGAAGATCAGCAGCTGCTTCGCGGCCCGCCGTTTCGCGGCCGCATCGAGGCTCGCCAACTCGAGCGCGTCGTAGAGGACGCCGGTGTACACCTTCCCGGCGGCGACGGCGGCCGCAGTCTCCAGCCGCGCGTTGCGCTCGACCTCCCCGGCCTGCCCGGCCCCGAGCCCGAGCGTGCCGAGCGCCGTCTCCGGGTCGGCCGCGAGCTTGACGAGATCGTCGAGCACGGCCCGCCGGGCCTCACCGAGCTCGGGCACGGACAGCGACGCCAGATCGAGCGCACGCCCCCGCCGCGGCGCGTCGGCCTTACCCTCGGAGGGCGGTAGCAGGATGAACACCCCGCGGACAGTACCGCCTACCCTTCGACGACCACCGCGACGGTCTCCGCGTTCACCAGCTCCACGCCCCCGCCGGCGCGCCGGATCTCCAGGAGCGGCACACCACGCTCGATCCCGAGCCGAGCGCGCTCCTCGGCACTGGGCATCCGCGACACGAGCGTGTCTCCGGCCCCGAGCCCCACGACCCGCCGCCGCGGCCGGGCCCGCACCCGCGCGACCCGCCCGCGCTGCGTGGCGACGAGGCCTTCCTCACGCAGCACGGCGAGCGCCCGCCGCACGGTCATCAGGCTGACCGCGAACTCCTGCGCGAGCTGAGCCTCGGACGGGAGGGGCCGCCCTTCGCCATACTCCCCGGCAGCGATCCGCTCGCGCATGAGCTCGGCCAGTCCCCGGTACCGCACGCGACGTTTGTAGGCCAAAGGGCCGAATGGCCATCGATCCGCCGCGACACAACCAGAACCAACCGCGGCTCACGCGTCCCGAGGCGCCCTGACGAAGCCGTCGGTCCACTGGTCCTCGTCGAGGGTGTAGGCGCCGACGTAGAAGCAGTCCGGCTCGTCACGAAACCCGGGCAGCGTCCGGGCGCGGACGATACGTTCCCGAGCCATCTGATCGGTGGAGTAGGCACCGAGAATCTTGAGGTCGTCGCCGTCCTCCTCGTGCCAGACGAGCACGCCGTTCTCGTCGCAGTGCTCGGTCGGCCGGCCGTCCAGAAACGGAGCGTGCTGAACGTGCCAGAGCAGGAAGACATCCACCCGCCGACCATAATTCGTCCACCGGTGACAGTCGCGCCAGCGGGGGTAGCGTGAACCGCGCGAGCCGGCCTCCCTCCGTATCTAGCCGCCCCACCGGGCAAGCCGAACATCCGATTCATGACCTCGGCGCCACTCAGCAAACACCGGCCGTCGCTGGTGCCGATAGACCGCCTCCTTGACCCGCGTGCCAGCGTGCCCAACAGGGTCGGCGATCTGCTCGAGGGTCAGCTCGAAGGCCGAGCCGATCGACACGAGGCTGTGCCGCAGCTCCCGAGGCGTGTTCGCAAGTGTCCCGAGGTATCAGCCCCAGCGGGCCGTTACGGGTAATGCGTCAGCGAGTCGGTCCACCCGCCCTCGCGGTGCCAACTAGCCGGAGCCATTGGCGAAGTCGTCGATGTCGGGCATATGACGTTCTGCCCACTCGCGGAGGGCGGCCAGCGGCTCGTCCAGTGAGCGGCCCAGCTCGGTGAGCCGATAGTGGACCCGCGGCGGTACCGACGGCTCGACCCGGCGGGTCAGCAGGCCGTCGGCGACCAGCGACCGCAGCGTCTGGGACAGCATCTTGTGCGAGACGCCGGGGACCCGGCGGCGCAGCTCGGCGAAGCCCAGTTCGCCGGGCTCGGCCTCGGCCAGCACCTTGACGATCATCGCGACCCACTTGCTGCCGACCCGGTCGAGCAGCCGTCGCGTGGGACAGGCGGGGTCGAACAGGTCGCCGCGGCGGCCGTCGGCACGGGAGGGCACCACGGGGTTACCACCTTTCGGCGAAGTGCGTTCTTCCGGCTGACCCTACCCGCTCCTACGGTTACCAGGTAACTGATGGTAACTACCGCTGGGAGCACCATGAGCATGAGCATGCATCTCGTCGAGGCGAACGGGATTGAGATCAATGTGGCGGTCGCCGGTCAGGGGCCGGCCGTCCTACTACTGCACGGCTTCCCGCACACCTGGCAGGTCTGGTCGGCGGTCATCCCAGATCTGGCCCGCACCCGGCGGGTGATCGCCCCGGACCTGCGTGGGCTGGGCGGGACCACCCGCGCCGCCGATGGGTACGACGCGGGGACGCTCGCCGAAGACGCGCGGGCCCTGCTCGACGCCCTGGACGTGGCGACAACCGAGGTGGTCGCGCTCGACCTCGGCGTACAGCCGGCGGTGCTGCTCGCCGCGCGGTACCCGGAGCGGGTGAGCCGGCTCGTGGTGATGGAGGCGGCGCTGAGCTCCGAGGGTTTCCCGCGGCCCTGGTGGTTCGGCTTCCACGACGTGCCGGGGCTGGCCGAGCGGGTGCTGGCCGGGCACGAGGGCGAGTACCTCGACTTCTTCCTGCGCAACGGGACGTACGACGGGAATGGGGTCGACGAGGGGGTGCGGGAAGCGTTCGTCACGGCGTACACCGGCACCGAGTCCTTGCGATGCGCCTTCGCGCACTATCGCGCGATGACGGTGAGCGGCGACCAGGTCGCTACGGAACTGAAGGATCGTCGGCTGACGATGCCGGTGACGGCGATCGGCGCGCGGTCGGTCGGCGACACGCTGCACCGGCAGCTGACGCCGTTCGCCGACGATCTCGCCGGGATCCACTTCGAGGAGTGCGGCCACATCGTGCCGCTCGACCGGCCCGGAGCGCTGCTCGCGCTGTGGCGGTAGGGCTCACTCCGGCCACACCCCTCCGCCACTAACCGCTACCGCGGGGGCTGCTCGGGCAGAAGGAGCATCGGTGCCCTGCTCGGTGGCCGCGCGCAGGAACGCCGCCGCCGCGGCGGCGTGGGCGGCGGCCGCAGCGAGCTCGTCGACGCAGATCGCCGCCCGGCCCAGCCCCTCGGCGATGTCTGCAGCCCCTGCGCGGTCTGGATCAGCGGCAGGAGCACCCGAGCTGGTAGCCGCCGGAAGCGCCGACCGCGACGCCCTCGTGCAGCGGTTCGACCACGGATCGATCATCGTCCTCAACGGCGTCGCCCTCACCGACGTCGAGGCCGCCGGCCACCAAGCGGTGCAGCCGGCCGCGCAGTTCGACACATCCCGGCCGATTTACATGGCGGAGCAGGCCGCGTTGTTGAGCGTGAAGGCGGTCGGCGACGCGTTGCTGGTCTGCCACGTGCCCAGGAACCCGAACGTCACCGAGGCGCCGGCCGCGACGGAGCCGTTGTAGGAAAGGTTCCCGGCCGTGACGGCGACGCCGCTCTGCTGGGCGTTGGTGTTCCACGACTGGGTGATGCGCTGATCGCCGGGGAAGGTGAACCTGAGCGTCCAGCCGTTGACGGGCGCGGTGCCGGTGTTGGTGATGATGATCTGGGCCGTAAAGCCGCCGGGCCACTGGCTCGCCGTGCGGTAGCTGACCGAGCACGGCGCGGGCTGCGTCGTCTGTGTGATCTTCACCGTGGCGATCTGGGTGGCGAGTGCGTTGCCCGCGGTATCCCAGATCCGGGCCGTGAGCTCAAGTCCTGTCGCAGTGCAGCCGGCGAACACCGAATAGCCGGTGTTCCAGCCGAAGGTCGCACCGGCGGCGACCGTCATTCGCTGCGGCGGCAGCGGATCGATGGCCGGGCAGCCGGCCGGGATGCCGGGCGTCGGGCCCACGAACCGGGCGAAGAATCCGGTGGACACCTGTTGTGGCTGGTTGGTGCAGTTCTGCGCTGTCGCCGTGGCGGTGACGCTCTGCCCCGGGGCCACCTGCGGCGGGTTGAATGTGAGGGACATGATCGAGATGGTGCCGGTGCAGGCGGGGATATCGGCCGGCGCGGCGTGTGCCGCCGGGCCGGTGATCGCCAGCACGCCGGCGGCACAGACGGCCGCGGCGGCGGAGGCCAAGAGCGAGCGCAAGTGGAGCCTCCCGGGCGAGCGGCGACGGAGCGATCGTCGTCAGTCGACTGCATTGATGCGCGTCTGTCAACAACCTGCTCTGCTCCTCGCCCGGGATCGTGCTCATCTCGGCCGGACGCCCTGACCAAAAGGAAAGTTACACCGGCTCAGGTGCGGAAATGCGTCACCATGACCTGCAGGTCGTGGGCCATGCGGCTGAGCTCGGCGACCGCTTTCTGCGACTGGGCCACGCCCTCGGTGGTGACCTCCGCCGCGGCGGCCAGCCCGGCGACGTTCGCCGCGATGCCGCCCGCGCCGTCCGCCGCGGCGGCAATGCCGCGGTTCATCTCGCCGGTCGTGGCGGTCTGCTCCTCCACCGCGCTGGCGATCGTCGCCTGGAAGTCGTTGATGCGCGCCACCACGCTGCTGATCTCGCCGATCGCGGCGACCGCGCCGCCGGTGTCCTCCTGGATCGCCGCGACGCGCCGCGCGATGTCCTCAGTGGCGCGCGCGGTCTCCTGGGCCAGCTCCTTGACCTCGCCGGCGACGACCGCGAAGCCCTTGCCGGCGTCGCCGGCCCGGGCGGCCTCGATTGTCGCGTTGAGCGCCAGCAGGTTGGTCTGCTCGGCGATGCCGGTGATGACCTTCACCACGGTCGCGATCTGGGTGGACGAGTCGCCGAGCTTGTTCATCTGCGCCGTGGTCGACTCCGCGACGTGCACGGCGTGGCCGGCGACCTTGGCCGCCTCGGCCGCGCTGTGCGAGATGTCGCGGATCGAGGCGCCCATCTCCTACGCGCCCTGCGCGACCGTCTGGATGTTGTCCGAGACCCGCCCGGCGGGCTCCGAGACGCCCCGGGCCTGATCGGAGGCGTCGTCCGCGGACGCCGCCATGGACCTGGAGGACGAGGTCAGCTCCTCGGCCGCGGCGGCGACGGCGTGCGCCGCGGTGGACACGGACGAGACCACGCCGCACAGTCCGCCGATCGCCTCCTCCAGCGCCGAGGCCATCTGGCCCACCTCGTCGCGGGAGGCGACCTGGGGGTTCACCGTGAGGTCGCCCTTGGCCATGCCCTGCAGCGCGACCCGGACCCGCGCGAGCGGGCGGGTGATCGAGATGACGACCACGCGCGCCAGGCCGCACAGCACCAGGGCGGCGACGATGACGGCGATCCACATGATCCGCTTGGCGTTCGCGCGGCTGGCGGCGGCGTCCTTCTCCGCCAGCGCCACGGTCCGGGCGAACAGGGCCCGTTCGTTCTGCAGTACGGCGGAGGTGAGGTAGTTGTCGACGCCGATCTGCTCCCAGGCCAGCCGGGACTGGGCCTGGTCCACCGACGCGCTGTTGACGAAGCGGGCAATGACGGAGCTGTAGTCGCTGTACACGTCGTTGATGCATTGCACCGCCCCGGCCAGCCGCGACGGCAGGTTCATCGCCTTGAGCTGGCCGAGCAGCTCCCCGGCCTCGGCCTCCTGGGTCTTGAGCAGGCTCGCCTGCGCCGCCGGATCGGGGCGCACGACGGCCTGCAGGCCGCTCACCTTGAGCTCGCTGGCGAGGCGGTCCAGCCGCAGGACCAGCGCACTGGCCGCGTTGAGCCGCTGCTGCCGGTCGGCGGTACGGTCGGCGACGCGGTCGCTGGTCAGGGTGACCACGAGGCACGCACACAGGGCAAGCAGGCTGGCGCTGACCAGCGCCGTGAGTTTGACCCACAGCGGCAGGTCGACGAAGGCCCGGGCGATCCGGTTGGCGCGGTCCGGGCGAGGGGCGGTCCGGTCGGTCATCCCAATTCAGCCACCGATCTGGCTAGCGTTGTAGTAGCCGCCGTCGATCAGGACGCGGCGATGGTTCGACTTGTCGACGCTGACGGGCTGCAGCAGGAAGGTCGGGATCACCTTCACGCCGTTGTTGTACTGACTGGTGTCGTTGATCTCCGGGCTGCCGCCGGTGAGCACGGCGTTCGTCATCTGCACGGCGACCTTGGCCAGTTCTCGGGTGTCCTTGTAGACGGTCTGGCTCTGTTGCCCCGCCACGATCAGCTTCACCGACTCCAGCTCCGCGTCCTGGCCCGTGACGACCGGCAGCCGGGCCGCATAGCCGGCCGCCTTGAGCGCGTCGATGATGCCGCGGCTGATGCCGTCGTACGGCGAGAGCACGGCGTCGAGGCGCACCCGCGCGAGCGGCCCCGCCAGCAGCCGCTGCATGCGCTGCTTGGCGGTGTCGCCGTCCCACCGCTGCGTGGTCACCTGCGTGAATGCGGTCTCGCCGCTGCGCACCACGAGCGCGCCGGAGGCCAGGTACGGCTTGAGCACGCTCATCGCGCCGTTGAAGAAGAAGGTCGCGTTGTTGTCGTCGGCGGAGCCCGCGAAGAGCTCGATGCTGAACGGCCCGCGCGCGCCCCGGGCCAGCCCGAGCGCCTCGGCGATGTATTCGGCCTGCTGTACGCCGACCTTGAAGTTGTCGAACGTGGCGTAGTACGCGATGTCGGGGCTGTCGCGGATGAGCCGGTCGTAGGCGAACACCGGGATGCGCGCCGCGGCGGCCTTGGCGAGCACGTCCTTGAGCGCGGACCCGTCGATGGCGGCGATGATCAGCGCCTTGTCGCCGTGCTTGATCATGGCGTCGATCTGCGCCACCTGTGCCGCGACGTCGTTGTCGGCGTAGGCGAGCTCCGGGCGGTACCCCCGCAGCTCGAACTGCTTGTGCATGTTCTCGCCGTCGGCGACCCAGCGCTCGGAGGTCTTGGTCGGCATCGCGAGGCCGACGGCGCCGCGGTCGGGCGGCCCGGCGACGAGCGCCTCCTGGGCGTCCGCGCCGCAGGCCGCCCCGCCCAGGAGCACGACCGCGAGAAGCGCCAAATCCCGGGCATCGTGCGGCTCCGGGGTCTCTTGCCTGCCATCTCGCTTACCTCCTCCGGCGCCCGATAAACGGAGATTACCGACATTTGCCCCGGAAGGTGATTGATTCATGATCACTGATCGCGAGACTCCGGTCCGCGATCGTGCGCATCGATCCGTGCCTGGGGGTGCGGGACGCGCGCCCCCGCTCGGATGGATGTCCCACGGGGTCGCACGGCCGAGCATGTGGCGGGCCATGGTGAACCCGACGTTCACCGAGGACCTTGGCGTCCGCGCGAACGCCAAGGTCCTCGGTGAAGCGGCC
The DNA here is from genome assembly GCF_049995355.1 of Dactylosporangium sp. McL0621. Taxonomy (NCBI): domain Bacteria; kingdom Bacillati; phylum Actinomycetota; class Actinomycetes; order Micromonosporales; family Micromonosporaceae; genus Dactylosporangium; species Dactylosporangium sp. McL0621. The sequence goes on along the minus strand of NZ_CP188259.1, from coordinate 10,667,193 downwards.
GTGCGTCGTTCGGCCGCTGGCACGCGCCTCAGGCCGGCCGGAGCAGGCGCGGCTCAGAACGGTCGGCGGCTCAGCTGCGGAGGCTCCATTTCTGGTTGGCGCCGTTGAGGCACTGCCAGAGCTGGATCTTGGTGCCGTTGGCGGTGCCGAGGCCGCTGGCGTCCAGGCACAGGCCGGACTGCACGCCGGTGACGGTGCCGTCGGCGTTGACGTTCCACTGCTGGTTGGCCTGGCCGTTGCAGTCCCAGATGACCGCGGCGGTGCCGTTGCTCCGGCCCTGTCCGGAGGCGTCGAGACACTTGTTGCCGTAGACCGTCAGCTGCTTGCTCGACGTGTACGTCCAGCGCTGGTTGGTGCCGCCGTTGCAGTCCCACAGCTGCGCCTGGGTACCGTTGGCCGTGGTGGAACCGCTGATGTCCATGCACCGGCCCGACTGACCGCCCACGACCATGACGCCCTGCGACCCGCTCGACGGTGTCGTGCTCGGCGACGGTGTCGGCCCGCCGGGCTGGAACTGCGTGAAGAAGTTCCAGACCACTGGCCTCGTCCAGGATTTCTCGCCGGGGGCGTAGGGGTCGGCCGTCCCGTCCACGGCATTGGGGGCGTGGCCACCGTCGAACGCCGCCCACACCACGGGATACCCCGACCGGCAGCCGGAGTAGTAGGTGACGATGTGCGTCAGGCTGCCTTGCGTCGGCTCGGGCGGGTTCTGCGGGGTGCAGCCGTTGTTCCGCACGAACGTGTCACGCAGTCCCCGTCCGAGCGAGATGGGGAGCACGTTGTCCCTGATGCCGTGGATCCCGATGTAGGCGATGGGCTGTGTGCCGCCGCTGCAGCCGCTGAGCTGTCCCCCGGAGTAGACGGCGACGGCGCGGAACACCGTCGAGCGGGCGCACGCCAGTGCGTAGCTCATGCCGCCGCCGTAGCTGAAACCGGCGGAGAACAGCTGCGTGGTGTCGACGCACAGGCCGCCCTCGATCTGGCGGATCATGTCGTCGACGAAGGTCAGGTCCTCGCCGCCGGAGTTGGCCCAGCCGTTGTTGAGGCCCTGGGGTGCCACGAAGATCGAGGTGTTGTTCGACAGTGCCCGCAGCCCGTAGTACGACCACGGGTATCCGCTCGTCCCACCGGAGTCGACGTCGTTGGCGGTGCCGCCGTTCCAGTGGAACCCGAAGACCAGACGGTACGGGGTGTTGCTGTCGTAGTTGTCCGGGACCCTCAGGATGAAGGTGCGGGTCTTGCCGCCGCTCTGGATCGAGTGCGTGCCGCTGGCGAGCGTCGGCGCCCGGCCGCACCCGGCGGTTGTCGCGGCGTAGGCGGTGGCGGCGTTGCCGCCGAGGCCGCCGCTGATGGCGATGCCGGCCGCGGCCACGGCGAGACCGGCCGCGGCCACGACCGCCCCGAACAAGGACCTGTGTCTCAACATGCGCATTCCTCGATGAGTGCATAGACGTATGGATGCGCTGGCGGCGTCGCGCACGGCATGTCGGTGCCCTGGCGGGGGACCTGTGCCGGGAAGGCGGCCATCGCGATGAGTCGTCGGTTCGGCGTCGGCCAAAGGCGGGGCGGACGCGTCACCGGTGGCGGTTCGCTCGGGATAGCGGTCCCGAACCGGGTGCAAGGTCGAGGGTGGTGAGGGTCGGGTGGTGGTGAGGGTCGGGTGGCGCAGGCGGGGCGCGGCGGCGGGCCATGGGGAGCCCCTCTGGGAGCACGATCGGTTCATTCATAAGACGTCATACGATAGGAGCAGACAATGGTGAGCGTCAACGTCTGACGCCACGACCGCGAACCGGTTCGTGGGCCACGGCAGCTCGGGGAAGCCGTCCGGCGGCCGTCTTGTTGACAGGCCACACCGACTGGCTTACCGTGCACACGAATCGATTCGACCGCTGTGCCGCCAGGGAACACCCCAGTCACCTGGCCGCCCGATCGTGCATGTTGGACAGTCCGCCAGCCGTCCGACGACGCCACCTCTTTCTCCGTCGCCGGCTCGTCTCGCGATCGGTGTGGGTTGTCCGTCACCCCCTCCCCGCCGACTGACCGAGGAGATGCAGTGCAACTTCCACGAATGCGCCGATGGCGCACCCGCGGTGCCCTCGCCGGGTCACTTGCCTTCGCCGCCGCACTAGCCCTGGTGGGCGCACGGCCGGCGCTGGCCGCCGACGAGTCCATCACCGTCAACTTCTCCGTGACGAACGGGACGCCGACGTACCGCGCGTCCGGCTGGATCTACGGGATGACCGAGGACGGCAAGAACCCGCCGGACAACTACTACCGCGACGTCAAGTTCCAGGCGATGCGCGCCGGCGGCGCCCAGCTGCCGGGCGGCGGCTGGGTCGGCGGCGGCTACGACCGCCGGTGGAACGCCACGCGGCTGCAGGCGCAGCGCACCGCCGCGCTCGGTGGCAAGTTCGTCCTGCTCAACCACGACCTGTGGGGAGCCGACGGCGCCGGGATCAGCCGGTTCCCGGGCGACAACGGCAACTGGACCGACTACGACAACTACCTCAACCGGCTGTTCGGCGACGTGCAGGCGGCCGGGATCACCGTCGAGTGGGACATCTGGAACGAGCCGAACATCAGCATCTTCTGGAACCGGCCGCAGTCGCAGTACTTCGAGCTGTGGAAGCACACGTACCAGCGCATCCGGGCCACGTTCCCCAACATGCTCATCGTCGGGCCGAGCTGCGCCTGCGTGCCGTCGACCGGCGGATGGTGGACGCAGTACCTCGACTACGTCAAGGCCAACAACGTCGTGCCCGACATCGTCAGCTGGCATTCGCTGCCCGGCGACCCGGTGGCCAACGTCGCCACGGCCAACCAGACCCTGGACTCGCGGGGCATCGCGCACCCGCGCCCGTACCAGATCAACGAGTACGGGGCGTCCAACGAGCAGAACCCCGGTGACGGATCCTGGTACATCGCCCGCCTGGAGCGGGCCGGCGCCGACGGCCTGCGGGCCAACTGGGCCGGCGGGCAGAACCTGCACAACGACCTGGCCAGCCTGCTCACCCGCAACTCCGCCGGCCAGTACCAGACCAAGGGCGAGTGGTGGGTGTACAACTTCTACGCCTCGCAGGCGGGGCAGATCGCCTCGGTCACGCCGAGCGGGTCCTACGACGCATTCGCCACGAAGACCGCCGGCTCCGCGAAGATCCTCGTCGGCGGCGGCAGCACGACCGGCAACGTCGCGGTGAACCTGCAGCGCCTGGACACCACGAGCGGCATCGTGCAGAACAACCAGGTCCGCGTGGTGGTGCAGAACATCCCGTACAACAACGGCGGCGCGGTGACGGGCCCGGTCACGGTCCAGGACAGCGTGGTGACGCTCTCCGGCAACGCCGCGACCGTGAACGTCTCGCACACCGCCATCAACGACACGTCCACGATCACGCTGCTGCCGCCGTCGGGCACGGTCCCGCAGGGCCAGCTCATCGTGGGCAGCCAGTCGGGACGGTGCGTTGACGTGCCGGGCGCGACGACCACCAACGGCACGCAGGTGCAGCTGTGGGACTGCCACGGCGGCACCAACCAGCGCTTCACGTATACCGCGGGCAAGCAGCTGCAGGTGTACGGCAACAAGTGCCTGGACGCCAACGGCCAAGGCAGCAGCAACGGTACCGCCGTGATCATCTGGGACTGCAACGGCCAGGCCAACCAGCAGTGGAACGTCAACGCCGACGGCACCGTCACCGGCGTGCAGTCCGGCCTGTGCCTGGACGCCAGCGCCCTCGGCACCGCCAACGGCACCAAGATCCAGCTCTGGCAGTGCCTCAACGGCGCCAACCAGAAATGGAGCCTGCGCAACTGACGCGAGCGGCGGAAGGGCGGCGGGCCGACCGGTCCGTCGCCCGGCCCCGCGGCGGTGATCTCGCCGAGGATCCCGCGAATCGATTCGGCGCGGTCGGCGCCGGTGACCGGGCGCCGGTCTGAAAGTTTCAGCCGCGCCCGACCTCTCCGGCCAGGCGCCTCTGTGCGTCATCCCGGCCGGCGCGGCAACGCGATCGGATCGGCCGCCAAACGTTGTCGCCGGTCTCTTGAGCGGCCGGGCGGAATGTGGCAGCGTCGCCATAGATGATACGTAATACGTAAGCTGTTTCCGCCGACCGCCGATCACCCCGCAGCAGCCGCGACTGTGAGCGCTCACACCCCTACATGATCGGCGCCGGGCCGCCACCGGCACATCCCGGTCCGCGGAAACCGATCAGCAAGGCCAAACCCGCGACGCCGGGCCTTCTGGAGGACTCCGGCGTGTCATGCCTGGAGGCTCGATGTACCGCAGATCCATTCGTACGCTGGCAGCGCTCGCCGTGCTGGCCGGCGTCACCGCGATGAGCCCGCACGCCGCGTCGGCGGCCACGGTGACCATCACCCCCGGGACCGCGTGGACCGATACGGCCGGCAACCGGCTGCAGGCCCACGGCGCCGGCATCTTCACCGTCGGATCCACCTACTACATGGTGGGCGAGGACAAGACCGCCGGGTCCACGTTCACCGCCGTCGCCTGCTACTCCTCGACCGATCTGGCGCACTGGACCCGGCAGACCGATGCACTGTCCCGCCAGGCGAGCGGCGACCTGTCCGCCGGCCGGATCGTGGAGCGGCCGAAGGTGCTCTACAACAGCACCACCGGCAAGTACGTGATGTGGATGCACATCGACAACACCTCGTACAACGACCAGCGGGCCGGCGTCGCGGTCAGCGACACACCGTGCGGGCCGTACACCTATCTCGGGGCAACCCGACCGCTCGGCCATCCGAGCCGGGACCTCGGACTGTTCAAGGACGACGACGGCACGGCGTACATGATCCATGAGGATCCGGCCGCCGGGATGCGGATCGAGCGCCTTTCCGCTGACTACACCAGCGCGCAGAGCACCGTCGCCACGTTCCCATCGCTGGAGTCGCCGGCGATGGCAAAGGTCGGCGGTCGCTACTTCCTGCTCACCTCGCATCTCACCGGGTGGTCCACCAACGACAACGTCTACGCAACCGCCACCTCCCTCGCGGGTCCGTGGAGCGGGTTCAGCAACTTCGCGCCGGCGGGCACCCGCACCTACGACTCGCAGACCTCGTTCCTGCTGCCGGTGACCGGCAGCGCCGGCACCAGCTACGTGTACGTCGGCGACCGGTGGAACGCCTCGAACCTGAACGCGTCGCTGCCGGTATGGCTGCCGATCACCCTCACCAGCTCGGGCACGGCCACGCTGAACTGGTACGACTCCTGGGGCATCGACACGAGCACCGGCACCGTGACGCTTCCCACCACGACCTCGAGCCGGCTCGTCGGCAGCCAGTCCGGCCGATGCCTCGACATCACCGGCGCCTCCCAGGCCAACGGCACCGCCGCCGAGCTGTGGGACTGCAACGGCGGCGCGAACCAGAGCTTCACCGCGACCGCCGCCGGTGAGCTGCGGGTGTACGGCAACAAGTGCCTCGAGGCCCGCGGCGCGGGCACCAGCGCGGGCACCGCGGTGGACATCTCGGACTGCACCGGCGGCAACCACCAGAAGTGGACACTCGCCAACGACGGCACCGTGGTGGGTGTCCAGTCGCGGTTGTGCCTCGACGCGAACGGCGGCGGCACCGCCAACGGCACGAAGATCATCATTTGGACCTGCAACGGCGGCGCCAACCAGAAGTGGGCCCGCTCGTAGCACCACCTTGGCGCGACCCGCACCCAACCCCACGTTAGGAGATCCAGTGTTCGCGTCCTCGTCCTCCGCCGCGCGGAGGCTCGTGGCGGCCGGAGCGGCCGCGGCGGCAGTGTCCGCCGCGGCCGTGGTGGCCGTAGCGCCGGCCGCCTTCGCGGCGACCACGACCGTGTATGTCTCCCCATCCGGCACCGGCACGAGCTGTACCTCCGCCGAGCCGTGCTCGCTCTCGGCCGCGCAGGTCGCGGTGCGCTCGATGGTCGCCGGCATGTCGGGCGACATCGTTGTGCAGCTGGCCGACGGCACCTATCGGCTCTCGTCGCCGTTGCGGCTGACCGCCGCCGACTCCGGCACCAACGGTCACACCGTGATCTGGCAGGCCGCTGCGTCCGCGCATCCGACGATCACCGGCGCGCGCCAGGTCACGGGCTGGTCGCTCGCCGACTCCGGCAAGAACATCTGGCGGGCCGGCGTCGGCACCGGCATCGACGCCCGGCAGCTCTACGTCAACGGGGTGGCCGCCCCTCGGGCCCGCACCCAGGTGAACCGGTCGGACTTCACCGCCAACGGCACCGGGCTGCAGTTCTCCAACAGCGCATTGGGCTACCTGAACAACGTGGCCAACCAGAACCGGGTGGAGTTCGAGGCGATCAACTCGTTCACCGACCGGTACTCGCCCGTGCAGAGCATCAGCGGGAACTTCGTCACGATGCAGCAGCCGGCGTGGAGCAACAACAACTTCGGGTACGACACCTTCAGCAGCCCGTTCCGGGCGGGGCCGATGTACGTCGAGAACGCCTACGAGTTCCTCGACTCGGCCGGCGAGTGGTATCTCAACACCGGCACCGGCACCCTCTACTACATCCCGCTGTCGGGCCAGAGCATGAGCAGCGCCGACGTGGAGCTCCCGGCGCTGCAGTCCCTGGTCGACATCGGCGGCACCTATGACGCGCCGGCGCACAACATCTCGTTCACCGGAGTCACGTTCACCGGCACGAGCTGGCTCGGGCCCAGCAGCAACCAGGGCTTCGTGGACCAGCAGACCGGTGCGTACATCGCCGGGAACTGGTCGTTGCCGTCGTTCGGATCGTGCAGCTCGGGCTGCACGCAGTTCGAGGCGACCCGGCCGGGCTGGTCACAGATGCCCGCGGCGGTGCAGGTGTCGGCGGCGAACAACGTCACGTTCGACGGCGTCCAGTTCGTCAACCTGGGCCAGACGGCGCTCGGCATCGGCAACGACGCCAACGCGCACGCCTCCGGCGTCGGGCTGGGCGCCAGTTCCATCACGGTGACCCGCTCGACGTTCGCCCGGGGCTCGGCCGGCGCGGTCGTGGCCGGTGGCGTACGTGCCGACGCGCACCACCCGAGCGACTCCCGGATGGTCAACCGGGACATCACGTTCAGCAACAACGTCGTGCACGACATGGGCCTGGACTACCGCGGCATCTCCTCGTTCCTGCCCACGTACGTCACCAACGCCACCATCTCGCACAACGAGATCTACAACATGCCGTACTCGGGCCTGACCGTCGGCTACGGCTGGGGCGCCAACGACGCGGGCGGCAGCAACGACTACGCCAACCGCGGCCTGTACAACTACCAGCCGCGCTACAGCACCGCGACCACCGCCACCAACAACCGGATCACCGGCAACTACATCCACGACATCATGCAGTCGATGAACGACGGCGGCTGCATCTACACCCTGTCGGCCAACCCCAACGCCACCATCGACAGCAACTACTGCCTGCGGACCAACAACTTCTTCGGCCTGTACTTCGACGAAGGCTCCCGCTACTTCACCGCCACCAGCAACGTGTTCTCCGCCGTGGGTACCTGGTCCACGGCCAACTCCAACGCCAACAACAACACCGGCAACCTGACCCTGACCGGGAACTGGACCACCAACGGCACCACGTGGGTCGGCAACGGTTCCCGGGGCAACAACGTCAGCAACAACACCACGGTCACCAACGGCAACTGGCCGGCGGGCGCCCAGGCGGTGATGGCCTCGGCCGGCGTTCAATCCACGGGCAGCACCCAGGGCCAGCAGATCGTGGGTGGCCAGTCGGGCCGGTGCGTCGACGTGCCCAACTCCACCACGACCAACGGCACCCAGGTGCAGCTGTGGGACTGCAGCGGCCAGACGAACCAGCGGTGGACGTACACGTCGAGCAAGCAGCTGCAGGTGTACGGCAACAAGTGCCTGGACGCCAACGGTCACGGCACGACGAACGGCACCCTGGTGATCATCTGGGACTGCAACGGCCAGACGAACCAGCAGTGGAACGTCAACGCGAACGGCACCATCACGGGCGTGCAGTCCGGGCTGTGCCTGGACGCCAACGGCGCCGCAACCGCAAACGGCACGAAGCTCATCCTCTGGTCCTGCAACGGCGGCACCAACCAGCAATGGAGCCTGCGGTAACGGCTCCCTGACAGCGCGAAGAGGCGGGTGCCGGTGTGCCGGCACCCGCCGGTTCCTCCGTGGCAGGCGAGTTCAGCGGACGTTGAGGTAGTCGACGTTCGGCCCGCCGTTGGCGGTCGTGGCGGTGGCGCGGACGGTGTTGGTGCCGGCGGTCACCGGTACCGTCACGGTCACGTCCTGCCAGGTGTTCCAGTTGACGGTGGGGTTGAACGCGACGCCGGCGGCCACGACGGTGCCGTTGACGGCGATGTCCATCGGCCGGTTGGTGGTCGTGCCGTTGGAGACGCGGAACGTGAGCGTCGCGGTGCCTGCTGCGGGTGCGGTCACCGACCACTGGACGTAGCTGCCGGCGATGTTGGTGTAGTCGACGAAGCCGGTGCCCGAGTAGCCGGTGTGGTTGGTCGCGACCATGCCCTGCGAGATCGTGGCGTTCTCCGCCTCATATCGCACGCCCCCGGCCGGTACCGTCTGGGTCGCAACGTTCCAGCCCGACACCCGCACCGACGGGGCCGCGCCGGCCAGGTCGCTCGTGCGGTACTTCGCGGTCAGCGTCTTCGACTCGCCCGGCCACAGGCTGATCTCGTTGTCGTTCCACTGGATCGGCAGCACCGGCTTGCCGGCCGCGCCGACCACGTGCGCGTCGACGTAGAACGCCGGCGTCTTGCCGGTCGAGGTGTTGCGCAGCGTGACGGTGGTCGTCGTGGTACCGCCCGCCTCGCTCGACGACGCCGTCGCCGACACGGGCGCCTGCGCCATGCCCGACAGGCCCTTGAGGTTGGCGTAGCTGGTCGTCGGCGCGTAGTACCAGTCGTTGTTCGCCCAGTCGACCGTGTCCGGCGCGGTCGACAGCCAGTAGACGTTGCGGCTGACCTCGGCGCCCGACGAGTCGAGCAGCACCAGCTTGGCGAGGTAGGTGCTGGCGATGCCGCTGATCGACGACGGCACGGTCAGCGCGGTGGCCCGCCCGCCGTCGCCTGGCACCGTCAGGGTCGCCGACTGGGCGAACACCTCCGTGCCGTCGGGGTTGTACAGGTTCACCTTGGCGGTCAGGCCGCTCGCCGAGCCGTGCCGCTGGTTGACCACGACGACCGAGCGGTTGTCGTAGGACCACTGCACGTGCAGTGGCTCGTTGGCCTTCTTGGCGCCGTAGTACGCGCCGTTCTGGTCCAGGTAGTAGTCGAACAGCTGCCAGTGCAGCGAGGTCCAGCCGCTGTTGAGCATCCAGTAGATGACGCCGTCGGCCGGATTCGACGAGTCGGTGAAGTTGCGCCGGTAGGACTCGAACTGGGCCCGGACGTTCTCGTACTGCGCCAGCTGCGCCTTGCGCACGTAGTCGTCCAGGCTGGCCGGCGTCCCGTAGCGGCCGGTGATGGCGTTGTCGAAGATCTTCAGCGTATTGAAGGTGCTCGACGGCGAGCGGTGGTACTGCGTCGCCGTCGGGCTCTGCCACAGCGTGCTCAGCTCGCTCGTGGACATCATCCGCTTGAGCGTGTCCATGGTCGGCACGTCCGGCCCTGCGCTGGTCTCGGAGTTGAAGCCCCAGGCGCCGCCGCTGTCCGAGTGCGCCTTGTCGTACCAGTAGTTCGGCGGGATCCAGTCGTACGGCCCGGTCATCTTCATCCCCGACGAGCCGGTCAGCGGGGCCGAGTTGTCCGACGCCGCGGCGATGACCGGGGTCGACCAGTCGGCCGCGGTCAGCGCGTCCATGTAGTTCTTCTCGATGGTCGCGTCGGGCGCGAAGTCGCTGCCGATGAGGAACGAGATGACGCTCGGGTGGTCGCGCAGCCGGGCGGCCTCGGCGGCCATCGACGCCTTCGCGATCGGGTAGTCGGCCGCCGTCCAGGTGTTGCCCGGCTCGCTGCCGTTGACCTGGCCCTCCCATTTGTCGCAGCACTCCCAGCCGGGCAGCGTGAGGATGCCGTACTGGTCGGTGAGGTCGAAGAACTCATTCGCCTCGATGTGTCCCTCCAGGCGGATCGTGTTGAGCCCGAGGTCGAGCGCGTAGCGCAGTTTGTCCTCGACGTAACCGGGATTCCATCGCAGGAACAGGTCGGGCGACCAGCCGCCGCCCCGGATCTGCAGCGGGCGTCCGTTGATGGTGTACCGCCGGTGCCCGCTGGCGTCCAGCGGTGCCTTCACGTCACGCACGCCGAACCGCTCGTGTGCGGCGTCGCCGGCCGTGCCGCCGACCGACACGGCCAGGTTCAGGTCGTACAGCGGCTGTCCACCCATGCCGGCCGGCCACCAGACCTGCGGATCGGCCAGCGTGACCGGGCCGAAGGTGACCGTCTTGGTTTCGTGCGCGGCCAGGCTCACCGACTGCGACAGGGCGGTGCCGGCGACGGTGCCGGAGACCGTCGCGGTGACCGCGGCGGCGGAGTCGTTGCGCACGTCGGCCTTCGCGGTCAGCGTCGCGCTGTCCAGCGCCGGCGTGCTGAGCTTCGTCACCACGTGGGCGTTGCGCAGCGCGACCGCGCCGGACCGGCGTAGCGTCACGTCGCGGACGATGCCCATGTTCTTGTCCGGCGGTGTCTGCACCCAGTCGATCCAGCCCATCGTGAGGTCCCGGTCGGGGTCGTTCGGGTACACCTTGATGGCGACGCTGTTGACTCCGCTGTGGACGACCGAAGTCAGGTCCAGTTCGTGGTCGGTGTAGGCGCCGGCGATCGTGGCGCTCGTGGCGACCTGGGTGCCGTTGACCCAGACGTCGGCCTTGGACAGCACACCGGTCACGTCGACGAACGTGTGCAGCCCGGCCTCGGAGCCGAGCGTGAAGTCCGCGCGGTACCACCACGGTACGGTGAAGTCCCCGGCGGGGATCGACTTCATGTTGGTGGAGTAGAACGGGTCGGGGTACACGTTGTTCTGCAGCAGGCCGGCGAGCACGGTCGAGCGGGCCGACACCGGATACCAGCCCGAGGCCGCGTACCCGGGCTGGGAGATGGTGCCGCCGGTGTCGCTGGTCCTGCCGGACGACTGGATGGCGAAGCCGGGGATGGCGGTCGACTCGCCGGGCGTGGCGGAGACCTGGACGGCGGCCCTCTGTGCGGCCGCCGCCGGGCGGGCCGCGGCCGGTGCCGCGCCGTTGCCGGCCAGCGCGGCCGCCGTGGCCGCCACGACGAGCAGGCGCAACGAGGGACGGGTTCGGATGTTGAGCAGCATGACGCCTCCCGGGTGATGGGCGGTCTGCATACACGGGTGTTCGACGGCCTGGCGAGCGGCGGCCGGGCCGGGGCCACGAACTGTTAAAGAGTCTTACTATTTTATGGCTCTCGATGTTAGGCGCGTGGCTCGGGTGTGGTCAAGACGCCGCAGCGTTGAAGGCTGTGGGTCGCCTGACGTTGGACCTCAGGCCGGGAGAGCGCCTCATGACCGCGGCCGCGGCCGCGATCCCGTCGGGGTGCGCGCGGGCCGTGGAAAGAATCTTCGCAACCTAGACTCCGGCCGCCACGTGTAGGAGATGCCGTCACACGGGCGGCACTACACGGGAGGAAGGACGCGTGACCGCAGTGACCACCCCAGTCGCGGCCGCGCATCGGGGCGGAGCCGAGGAATCGGCTCACGACTTCGACGCATTCTATGCCGCGAAGTTCGACGTCCTTCGTGGACAGATCTACGCCTATCTCGGTGATCGGGCCGAGGCGCAGGATCTGGTCCAGGAGGCGTTCTGCCGGGCGTACAGCAAATGGAAGAAGATCTGTCGCTATGACGACCCGTACGGCTTCGTGCGCCGGGTCGCCTGGAATCTGGCCACCAGTCGGCTGCGCCGGCAGCGCACGTCGATGAACTTCCTGCGACGGCAGCGCGAGGAGCACGCGGACGGGCCGTCGCCCGATCGGGTGGCGCTCGTCGCCGCGCTCGCGAAGATTCCCGCGCAACTGCGTAAGGCCGTCGTTCTGCACTATCTCGGGCACATGTCGGTGGTCGAGATCGCCGCGCAGGAGGACGTCGCCGAAGGCACGGTCAAGAGCTGGCTCAGCCGTGGCCGCGCCGCCCTCGCCGGACACCTGCAGGACTGAATAAGGAGACTGTGATGACCGATCAGTTCGACCACCTGCTCCACGACGCCTTCGACGACTTCGCCGCCGCCGAGCGCACCACCGCCGCCCAGGCCCCGGGCACCGCCGCAGTGCGCCGCACGGTGGCCGTCCGGCGGCGGAATCGCTACGCCATGCTCAGCGTGCTGGGCGCGGTACTCGTCGCCATCCCGGTGGCCGCCTATGCCGCCAACCCACGAGGGAACAACTCCCCGCCGCTGCCGGGCGCCTCGGTGACGGTCTCGAGCTCGCCGCCAGCGACCGCGACCGCGTCCCCCGCCGCCAGCGAGGGCGCGAACCCGGGCACCGACGGGAGCACGAGCCAGAGCACGACCGGTACCCCGGCCGACCCGGTGCCCGGCATGTACCTCTTCCGCGTGGACAAGCACGACGGCACGATCACCAACGACGTCCTGCACCGCGCGCCCGGCGGCGAGTGGCAGAAGGTCGCGAGCGTCAAGAGCCCGACCGTCGCGCTGCCGGCCGGGCCGCCGCTCATGACCATGTCGCCCGACCGCAAGCACGTCGCCTGGTTCCTCGACGGCAAGCTTCAGGTCAGCGCCCTTGACGGCAGTCAGGTCAAGACCCTGGCGACCGTCGGCGACCCGGTCGTCTGCGTGGCCGCCACGTGGGCCGCCGACTCCCGTCATCTGCTGTTCCAGGCGAAGAGCGCCGACGGTACGACCACCACGACGGAGAGCATCGGCGTCGACGGCGCCGGGCGGAAGACGCTCGGCCCCGGCGGCGACGCCGTCCAGTGCGGTCCCGCCTCCGTCGACGGCTCGACCGCGTACGTGATCTCGAACGCGGCCGGCCCGCGGCACCTGATGGCGGTCAGCGGCGGCACCTCGCGCACCATCGCCGTGAGCTGGCCCGGCGGCCGGCAGCCGGTCGACGTCGTCGCGGCCGACAAGGGCTCGACGCGCCTGCTGGTGGCCACCGTGTCCGACCCCGGCTGCGGCTGCGCGCCGCCGAAGCAGTACGTCATCGTGGACACCGCGAACGGCAAGGTGACCAGGCTCGACAATGCACAGGACAAGGCGGGCAGCTCGCCGGCCTCCGGCGCCTTCACCGCCGACGGCAAGGTCGTGCTCATCGCCGACCGCAACCGCGGCAACGGCAGCGGGGTCGACCTGTTCCTGACCGTGTTCGGCGCTGACGGCGCCATCCTGGGCAGCGCGCCGCTGCCGGACATGGAGGTGGGCTACCTCGTCGGCTTCGGCGCGTAGCGGACACGCGCAGGAGAACGCGGAGACGAACGGAAGGCAGCGGACCTGGCGGGAGTACCCCCAGGTCCGCTGCTTTGGTTTCAACCGCTACGGCACGACACCTCTGCCCAGTTAGCGCCCACGTCGGTTGGCGCCCGTAGAACCCACCATCGGTGATCAGTAGCCGGGTGGCTTCGCCACCCCTCGTGGTGCCGGCCGGTTGTGCCGCCCCTGAACTCCTCGCCGTCATGCTCGACCAGGCCGAGGTAGTCGCGATCGGCCAGAATCAGCCGTTGACGGCGAGCCGCGCCCCGCCGCCGGAGCGCAAAACTCTCAGAAGTATCCGGCTATCTCTTCAATTCGATCCGCGCAAGCGCGAAACCCACACCAAGACCCCCCGGGGGTGCTGCCGTCCTATTGAGATTCATCTACCAAGAAGAAAAGCGAATCCGGCTCGGCTTAGAGGCTGGCCAGCGCAAAGCGGCGACGGTTGCGAGCCTTGAATAATTGATCATCCCTGTGTTTTGTCGCAATCTGGTCCCCCCACTTCCCAATCCGGGCGGCTGCCCGTATCCATGAGCCATGGTTCGGGTCTGGGAAACGTAGTACCACCCGGGAAGGGATCTTCGTGACCTCGACGAGAACGGACAGGCTTCGAGGCGTTTTCTTTGCGTTCCTCCTATTGGCTACAACGGCCATCGGGGTCGCAGCCGGCGCTCGTCCGGCACTGGCCGCCACCGGCAATATGTTCCCACCATTCGACCTCGGAACGACGTGGAACATCTGTCAGGGGTACAACGGTCCGGCAACCCACACCGGCGCCTACCTCTACGCGTTGGATCTGACCGGTTCGGGATGCGACAACTCGGCCGCCGGTAGGCATGTCAACGCCCCGATCAGCGGTACCCTGGCCTACTCCTACGCCTCCGACGCCTCCCATGGCAACCTATGCGTCAACATCGCTGGGAATCGCAGCTACACCCTTACCCACGTCGAGTTGGCGAATGGCTTCAGTGGCAACTCCGGCAGCACGGTGACGGCGGGCCAGTGGATTGGTACCGTTGCCGCAGCAGGCAACCGTGGAAACAACAACCTAGCCCACCTGCACTTCCAGATTTGGAATGCGCCAGGCTGCTACAACAGCTCAGTCGTACCCTTCGACGCCGCTCATGGTGCTCGCATCTGTGGCGCGCCAGATCTGACGGCGACTGGCCCGAATGGCGGCAACGGAATCTGGAGCGGTACGTCGTTCACGGCACAAGCGTGCGGAACTCCGCTACCGGCGCCGTCCGGCCGTCGCAGCGACTTCAACGGCGACGGCCGGGACGATATTGCATGGCACCAGGGCACATCAACCCTGTTCATGCTCAGCTCCAACGGCACCGGTTTCGACCTTGCCGGCCGCAACGCTGACGACGCGCCCATCGGTGTACCCGACTGGGCTGCGGCCGGGAACATCGACGGTGTCGGCGCGGCCGAGATCTACTGGTACCACGCGGCCGCCCGTACGATCTACGTGCTGCGGTGGACCGGTACCACCTGGATCGGCGTCTCGGCCTCGTACGGCTATGACACGCCGGATCATGCGGTGGTCGGTGACTTCAACGGCGACGGTCGGGACGACATCGCATGGCACCAGAACACAACCTTGTTCTTGTTGACGTCAAACGGAACTGACTTTGACCTCGCCGGCCGGAATCCGACCGATGCGCCCATCGGCACTCCCGACTGGGCCGGTGCGGGCAACGTCGACGGGGCTGGCCCCGACGAGGTGTACTGGCACGACGTCAGCAGCAACATCTACACCTTCCGCTGGAACGGTTCCACCTGGGTCCCAGTCACAGTCAGCGGCGGTTTCGGCACCCCTAACCTGGCCATCGTCGGTGACTACAACGGCGACGGCAGGGACGACATCGCCTGGCATCAGGGCCCATCCACCCTGTTCATGCTGGACTCAACGGGTGGAGGCTTCGGTGTTGCGGGCCGCAACGATTCCATCGGCATCGCTGACCGGGCCGGTGGTGGAAATATCGACGGCGTCGGTGCCGACGAGGTCTACTGGTACCACTCCGGGCCACGGAATATCTACGTGCTCCGCTGGAGCGGGTCGACCTGGTATGGCGTTTCAGCCACGAATGGCTACGACCTGTCGGACCACATGGTGAGCGCCTCATAGCCGCACTTGGGTGTCCATGGCGAGAGAGTCTCTGGCCGCCGCGCCGGGGGCTCTCTCCGACCACCTGCCTCCATCCTTCACAGCGCAGGATCACAGGTGATAGATGGCCGGGGCGTCGTGCCCGCTAGTCGCTCGGACGGCACCGATCGGGGTGGCGCGGGATCGACGCGTTTGGCGGTTCGCGCTTCAATGGGTCAAACGGCCTATGCGGCGAGGTGACCGCCTTGCACGAAACCCTGCAACAGCTTCCAGCACTGCTCGGCGTTGTGATCGGCGTGGTGACGACCTTCGCCCTGACCAGTATCGGGGAGCGCGCACGCTGGCGGCGGAGTCAGGATGTGCGGTGGGATGCGGCGCGGCTCGAGGCCTATGTCAGCTACGGCAACGCCGTGAAGCGCGTCGTTCACGTCGCCACCTGCCTGGCGGCTGCGCGCGGGCTGCCGCACTCGTCGGAGCCGGTGCCACTGGAGCAGGGGCAACTCGAACTCGCGGCGGCGACCGCCGAGCGGACGGCGCGGTGGGAGTCGGTTCTGCTGCTCGGCCATCCTGACACCATCGCGGCCGGGCGGGCGTGGCATCAGGCGGTGTGGCGGTTGGAGTTCTACGCGCGGGGGCTGCTGCGGGACCGGGACGGATGGGCCGACGCGCTCGATGACTTTGAGCGGATGCGCGAAGGGTTCCACCGGGCCGCGAGGAATGATCTCGGTGTGGGTGGCGAGGTGCTGACCACCTCGTGGCCGCCTCCGTGGTACGAGCGCCTCAGTGACGAGGAGCGGGCGGCTGTCGCCGCTGCCACTGATCCACGCCCCTGACGGACGTGTCGGCATCCCGACTGGAACCGTCATCCGGATGGCTCAGAGTGAGCGGATGGAACCGGATCACTGGGCGCCCAACAGCCAGAGCAAGGCCGGCCCCGCCGTCGTCACGCTCGCGGTGCTTACGGCGGTCGCCTGGCTGGCGCTCGGCCTCGACGGGCTGGTCTATCGCGACTCGCTCGACGAACCCGAGGGGATGGCCACCGGCGCGGCGGCCTTCATGGGGCTGCTCGGATCCGTGGTGACCCTGGTGCTGACCGTTGTCACCGCTCTCGTGGCCGCGTACCACCGGGCCGTCAGTGAACAGCGCTGGGCGCTCGTCGTGGCGGTGAGCTCGGCGGTTCTGGCCGTCGGGCTGTGCGGCTGGTGGACGGTCGTCGCGATTCGTCAGTGACGGGCGTTCCAGACGGTTCCCTCGCGCGAGCGGTGCGTGAGGGTGGACAACCGGATGGGTGATTGCTGTCGTCGATCTCCCGGGTTGCGGCTAGCGTCGGCGTCGATACCTACAACGGGAGGAAGCGATGGCCTGGAGAGCCGCAAACTCGTTGCTGGTCCTCCACCAACAATTGCAAGCGGGCGCGCCGCGCGCCAAGCCGCCCGGGACCGGGGCCGATGAGTGGGGTCTGATCGGGGACGCGGCGCATGATCCGACGTCCGATCACACGCCGCACGACTTTCCCGGGTGGGGGAGTCAGATCGTCACCGCGGCGGACTTTCCCAACCGGCCCGACCTGGGGCTCGACGCTCATCAGGTGCTCGACGACATCCGGCGGTCGCGTGACGCGCGGGTCAAGTACGGCATCTCGAACGGGCAGATGTTCTCCAGCTACGCCGTCAGCGGGTACGGGGCCTGGACGTGGCGGCCGTACAACCCCAAGAACGGCGATCGGCACTTCACGCACGGCCACCTGTCCGTCGTCGGTGACGCGCGGGCGGACGGTACCCAACCCTGGCAGACGATCGGCGCGAATCTCGCCGAGGAGGATGACGACGACATGGGCGCTTCGTTCGGACCGATCAACATCGAGCGTGAGGGCGTTACCTCGCTGACCATCCCGCCGGTGCAGGGCGGCATCGCCGACCCGCGGCCGGCCTGGCTGAACTTCTGCAACGACACGGGCCAGGACTACGGGCTGCGCGTGTGGTGCACCCCGGGCAACGAGGATTACGCGCCGTTCCCGGGCACCAAGAACGGGCAGCTGCTGCTGCGCTCGGGGCAGCGCTGGGGCGTGGAGATCCCCGCGGGGACCTCCGGCCTGTCGATCCTGCGCCAGGCGATCGACGCCGACGGCAACGTGGTCGCGCCGACCGCCGAGTTCCGGGCGTACGGGGGCCACCTGACGTGCGCCATCGAGCGGGGCGCGGTCAAGCGCTGAAATCCAGAGCTCGGGCGGCGCGGGCGGGACCCGCGCCGGGCGCTGAATCCAGAGCTCGGGCGGACCCGCGCCGGGCGGGACCCGCGCCGGGCGCGGTCGAGCGCTGAAATCCGGGGATCGGGCGGCGCGGGCGGGGACCCGCGCCGCCGCGGGGGCGGTTGGACCATGATGGGAACGTGAACTTCCGCTCGCTCTACGCCCACGGCTTCGCCCGGGTGGCCGCCTGTACGGGGCGGACCGCCATCGCCGACCCGCCCGCCAACGCCGACGCCATCCTGCGGCAGGCGAGCGAGTGCTCCGACGACGGTGTCGTCCTCGCGGTCTTCCCGGAGCTGGGGCTCAGCGGGTACAGCATCGAAGATCTTCTCTTGCAGGACGCCGTGCTGGACGGGGTCGAGGGCGCGCTCGACGAGGTCCGGAAAGGGTCCGCCGAGCTGCTGCCGGTGCTCGTCGTCGGGGCGCCGCTGCGCCACCGCGGGCGCGTCTACAACTGCGCGGTCGTCGTGCACCGCGGCCGCATCCTCGGCGTGGCGCCCAAGTCGTACCTGCCGAACTACCGCGAGTTCTACGAGGCCCGCCAGCTCACCCCGGGCGACGCCGAGCGCGGCTCGACGATCCGGATCGGCGGCGCCGACGTGCCGTTCGGGCCCGACCTGCTCTTCGCCGCCGACGACGTGCCCGGCTTCGTGCTGCACGTCGAGGTCTGCGAGGACATGTGGGTGCCGGTGCCGCCCAGCGCCGAGGCCGCGCTGGCCGGGGCGACGGTGCTCGCGAACCTGTCCGGCAGCCCGATCACCGTCGGCCGGGCCGAGGACCGCCGCCTGTTGTGCCGCTCGGCGTCGTCGCGCTGCCTGGCCGCGTACGTGTACGCCGCCGCCGGCCTCGGCGAGTCCTCGACCGACCTGTCGTGGGACGGCCAGACGATGATCTACGAGAACGGGGCGCTGCTGGCCGAGACCGAGCGCTTCCCCGACGGCGAGCGGCGCTCGGTCGCCGACGTCGACCTCGACCTGCTGCGCCAGGAGCGGCAGCGGATGGGCACGTTCGACGACAACCGGCGTACCCACGACGCCCGGACGAGCGCGTTCCGGCGCATCGCGTTCACGATGGACCCCCCGGCCACCGACCTCGGGCTGCGGCGTGTGATCGAGCGCTTCCCGTTCGTGCCCGCCGACGTCGAGCGGCTGGCGCTGGACTGCTACGAGGCGTACAACATCCAGGTCGCGGGCCTGCGCCAGCGCCTTGCCGCGATCGGCGAGCCGAAGATCGTCATCGGCGTGTCGGGCGGGCTGGACTCGACCCACGCGCTCATCGTGGCCGCCCGTGCGATGGACCGCGCCGGGCGCCCGCGCACGGACATCCTCGCGTACACCATGCCGGGCTTCGCCACTTCCGGCGGTACCAAGGACAATGCCTTTGCCTTGATGCGCGCCCTCGGCGTGAGCGTCCACGAGCTCGACATCACCCCGACCGCGCGGCTGATGCTGCAGGAGCTCGGCCACCCCTTCGCGGCGGGCGAACCGGTCTACGACGTGACGTTCGAGAACGTGCAGGCCGGGCTGCGGTACGACTACCTGTTCCGCATCGCCAACCACCGTGGCGGCATCGTGCTGGGCACCGGGGACCTCTCGGAGCTGGCGCTGGGCTGGTCGACGTACGGCGTCGGCGACCACATGAGCCACTACAACGTCAACGGCGGCGTGCCCAAGACCCTCATCCAGCACCTCATCCGCTGGGTGAGCAACAGCGGCCAGTTCGACGCCGAGGTCGGCAAGATCCTGGACGTGATCGTCGAGCAGGAGATCAGCCCGGAGCTGGTGCCGGGGGAGGAGCTGCAGTCCTCGGAGTCGAAGGTCGGCCCGTACGCGCTGCAGGACTTCACGCTGTTCCACGTGCTGCGGTACGGCATGCGGCCCTCCAAGATCGCCTTCCTGGCCTGGCACGCGTGGCGCGACGCCGACGCCGGCGCGTGGCCGGCGCACTTCCCGGACCACCGCCGCGTCGCCTACGACCTGCCGGCGATCCGCCACTGGCTGGACGTGTTCTGCAAGCGGTTCTTCGGCTTCGCCCAGTTCAAGCGCTCGGCGCTGCCGAACGGCCCGAAGGTCTCGGCCGGCGGCTCCCTGTCCCCGCGCGGCGACTGGCGGGCCCCTTCCGACGGCAACGCCAACGCGTGGCTGCGCGAGCTCGAGCGGTGGGACTTCGATTGAGTTGCTTCA
The DNA here is from genome assembly GCF_049995355.1 of Dactylosporangium sp. McL0621. Lineage (NCBI taxonomy): Bacteria > Bacillati > Actinomycetota > Actinomycetes > Micromonosporales > Micromonosporaceae > Dactylosporangium > Dactylosporangium sp. McL0621. The sequence continues at coordinate 10,647,280 of NZ_CP188259.1, read as the reverse complement.
GTTGTACCCAGAACGCCCGCTCCGATCTTCCGTTGCGCGAGCGGATCGGCGACGATGAGCACTGGCGGGTCGCGCACGCCTTCGACACCGGCCTCGAGGGCTGGCTGGTCCTCGTCCCGCGCCGGCACGTGCTCACGATCGCCGAGCTGACCGACGCCGAGGCCGCCGGTCTCGGCGCCTGGCAGGTGCGGCTGTCGCGGGCGCTGCACGCGGTGACGGGCTGCACGAAGACGTACGTGGCCCAGTTCGCGGAGGCGCCGGGCTTCGGGCACGTGCATTTCCATGTCGTACCGCGGGCGGCCGATCTCCCGCCCGATGTCCGCGGTCCCGGCGTGTTCGCGCGCCTGAACCCGGCGCCGGAGCTGAGGATCGCCCAGGAGCGCATCGACGAGGTGTCGGCGGCCCTGGCGGCGCGGCTGGGTTAGGCCGCGGCCGGGGCTTTTCGCGGGCGGCGCGGCTGGGTTGGACCGCGGCCGGGGCTTTTCGCGGGCGGCGCGGCTGGGTTGGACCGCGGCCGGGGCTTTTCGCGCGCCGCGCGGCTGGGCTAGACCGCGGCCGCGGCCAGGGCTTCGTGCAGCGAGTCGAAGCGGTGCGCGAGGGTCACCCGCCCGTCGCGTACCCGGAACAATGTCGCGACCCGCGCGGGCGCGCCGCCGTCCCAGGTCGCCTCCTGCTCGACCACCAGGCCGTCCGGCCCGGCCGGGTGCCACGACACCGGCCGCAGCGCGATGCCCGACCGGGTGATCCACGCCGCGAAGTCGCCCGCCGCGATCGGCCCCGACCCGCGCGGCCCGGACACGTCGACGGGGTCGGTGACCGCGGCCCGGGCCGCGTCTTGGTCGCGCCGGTTGACGGCGTCGTGCCAGGCGTTTATCGCATCCTCTACCATGAGGCCTACCGTATGCGTTTTGCATGCGGAACGACAAGGGGGTGGGGTCCGTGGAGCCGGGCGGCGGGCGGGTGTTGTTCGCGTTCGTGCGGTTCTGGTCGCGCCGCTGGACCGGTGCCGACCCCGACCGCGGCCGGGACGTCATGGTGCTCGAGGCGGTCACCGCGCTGACCGGGCGCGGTGGCGGCCCGCCCTCGGTCAACGACGTGGCCCGCGAGCTCGGCCTCGACCAGTCCGGGGCGAGCCGGCTCGTCACCCGGGCCGAGCGGCTGGGCCTGCTGCGCCGCCGGGCCCCGCGCGAGGTCGGCGCCGCGACCGCCGTCACCGCCACCCCGGCCGGAGAGGACCTCCTCGCCGGCGCGCACGCCTGGCAGGACGGGGTGCTGCGCGAGCTGACCGCGGGCTGGCCCGACGAGGACGTGCGCACGCTGGTCACCCTCATGGGCCGGCTGGTCGACGCCCAGTCCCGGCCGGATCGGCCCTGACCACGGCGGCGGTGGCCGGCCGGTTGACGCGCGGTCGCGGCGGGGTCGGTTCTGGCTACGGCGGTGGCGGTGGCCGGCTGGTTGACGCGCGGTCGTGGCCGGATCGGGCCTGACCACCGCCGCCGCGGGCGCCCTACGATGAGCGCGTGGCGCGTTCGTCGGGCGCGACAGGGAGCGGGCACTGCTGGCCGGGCGGGTCCGCGACGCCCACGGCGGGGCCGGGCGCGGCGGGCTGTTCGTGCTCCTCGACGACGTGCAGTGGGCCGACCCGGGGACCCTGCGGCTGCTCGTCCACCTCGCCCGCAACGTTGCGCGGGAGCGGGTCGTGGTCGTCGCCACGTGCGACACCGAGCCCGTTCCCGCGCTGCGCGACGCGCTCGCCGCGCTCGCCCGCGAGGCCGTCGTCGACCGGATCGCGCTCGGCGGGCTCGCCGAGGACGAGGTCGCCGCACACCTCGCCGCCGTGGCCCGGTTCGCGGTGCCGGCGCCCGTCGCCGCCGCCGTGCACCGGCGCACGCGCGGCAACCCGTTCTTCGTCGGCGAGCTCGGCGCGCACCTGGCCCGGCGCGAGGTCACCGGCGGGGCCGCACTGCCGGCCGGAGTCACCGGCGGGGCCGCACTGCCGGCCGGAGTCACCGGCGAGGGCGCGCTGCCGGCCGGAGTCACCGGCGCGGCCGCGCTGCCCGCCGGGGTGCGCGACGCCGTCCGCGCGCGGCTCAACCGGCTCAGCCCCGCGACCCGGGCGGTCGTCACCGCCGCCGCCGTGCTCGGCACCACCGAGCCGGCGGTGCTCGGCACCACCGAGCCGGCGGTGCTCGGCGTCGGCGCGGCCGTCTTCGGCGCCACGGAGCCGGTGGTGCCTGGCATGGGCGCGCCCAGATCGGCCGCCACGGAGCCGGTGGTGCCTGGCATCGGCGCGCCTACACCGACCGCCACGGAGTCGGTGGTGCCTGGGATCGGCGCGCCTACACCGGCCGCCACGGAGTCGGTGGTGCCTGGGATCGGCGCGCCCAGATCGGGCGCGGCGGAGCCGGTGGTGCCTGGCATCGGCGCGCCTACACCGGGCGCCACCGAGCCGGCGATGCCGAGCATGGGCGCGGCCGCGGTGCTCGCCGCGCTGGACGAGGCCCGCGCGGCCGGGATCGCCGACGGGCAGGGCTTCACGCATGACCTGATCCGGGAGGCGGCGGTCGCGGAGGTACCGACGACGCAGCGCCTGACCATGCACGCCCCGCGCGGCCGAGGCGCTGCGCGACTCCGGCGACGTGCCGAGGGTCGCCCGCCACCTCGCCGAGTCGCTGCCCCTCGGCGACGCCCGCGCCGCCTCCGACTGGGCCCGCCGCGCCGGCGACCTCGCCGCCGGGCGGCTCGGGTGGGAGGAGGCGGCGGACTGGTACGGCCGCGCGCTGGACGCCGACCCCGGCGAGCGGCGCGCCGGCATCCTGCTCGCGCGGGCCCACGCCCAGGCCCGCGGGTACGACATCGAGGGCGCCCGCGCATCGCTGCTCGCCGCCGCCGACCTCGCCCGTGCGGCCGGGGACGCCGAGGCGCTGGCCCGCGCGGTGCTGGTCATGGAGGGCGTCTCCGATTTCCTGTGGGACCCGACCGGCCGCGCCCTCGCGCAGGAGGCGCTCGCCGCCCTGCCGACCGGCGACAGCGGGCTGCGGGCCCGGCTGCTGGCGGGCACGGTGGTGATGGACGCGTGGCGGCTGCGGGACGACGCCGGCGAGCGCAGCCGCGCCGCCCTCGCCATGGCCGAGCGCGTCGGCGACCGGGCCGCGATCGTCGAGGCGCTGCGCGCGCGGCAGTTCGCGTGCGGCGGGCCCGGCGGGGCCGAGGAGCGGTTCGCGCTCGGCTCCCGGCTGCTGGAGCTGCGCCGCGGCGACGACGACGCCGCGATGTGGGGGCGGCTGTGGCGCTTCGACGCGCAGGCCCAGCTCGGCGGCCTCGCCGCCGCCACCCGCGAGTCCGCGGCGCTGACCGCGATGGCCGAGCGGATGTGCAGCCCCCTCGCCCGGTGGCACGCCATCCGCACCCGGGCCGCCCTGGCCGCCGCCCGTGGCCGCTTCGCCGAGGCGATCGAGCTCGGCGAGGCCGGGGTCGCGCTGTCGCGCCGCTCCGGGCACGAGGGCTCGATGCTGCCGTCGGTCGGGTACCTCCTCGCCGTCCGGGCCACCATCGGCGACTTCCGCGACGGCCCCGACGAGATCGTGCTGCGGCACATCGACGCGTCGCCGACGACGGGCCTGCGACGCCGCCGACGCGTTCGCCGCCATGTGCGCGGCCGGGCGCCGGGCCGTCGCCGGCGGCGTCACCACCGTGCGCGACCTCGGCGACACCGGCTACCTCGCGCTCGGCGTGCGCGACGCGGCCCGCGCCGACCCGAGCCTGCCGCACGTCGTCGCGGCCGGGGTGCCGATCACCACCCCCGGCGGGCACTGCCACTTCCTCGGCGAGGGCGTGCGCGGCGAGGCCGGGCTGCGCCGCGCCGTCCGCGAGCGCCACGAGCGCGGCGCCGACGTCGTCAAGGTGATGGCCAGCGGGGGCAACCTGATGCCCGGGAGCCGGATCGAGCGGCCGCAGTACACCCGCGAGGAGCTGTGCGCCGTGGTCGACGAGGCGCACCGGCTGGGGCTGCCCGTCGCCGCGCACGCGCACGCCACCGCGGCCATCCTCGATGCCGCCGCGGCCGGCGTCGACAGTCTCGAGCACGCGTCGTTCATGACCGCCGACGACGTCGACGAGATCCCGGCGGGCCTGCTGGAGGAGATCGTGGCGCGGGACATCGTGCTCAGCCCGACCCTCGGCCTGCGCGCCGGGCCCGGCACCGCGATGCCGCCCGCGATGCTCACCCGGCTGCCCAAGCTCGTCGCCGCCGCCACCCGGATGGCCGCCGCCGGGGCCCGGATCGTCGTGGGCACCGACGCCGGCATCGCCCCGATCAAGCCCCACGACGTGCTGCGCGATGCTCCGGTACACCTGCAGCAGCTCGGGTTCGGCCCGGCCGACGCGCTGCACGCGATCACCGCCCGGGCCGCGGCCGCGATCGGGCTCGGCGACCGCAAGGGGCACCTGCGGCCCGGCTACGACGCCGACGTGCTCGCGGTGGACGGCGACCCGCTCACCGACCCGGCGGCCCTGCACCGCATCCGGGCCGTCTACGTCGGGGGCGTGCTCGTGGGGTCGTCGCGCAGCAGCGAGTACAGGTAAAGGCTTCGCCACCGGCCCTCGCGGAACTGCGCCGAGCGGATCTCGCCCTCGAGGGTGAACCCGGCCTTCGACAGCGCCCGCTGCTCGGCGACGTTCTCCACGTCCGTGTACGCCTCCACGCGTTCCTGCGGCGTCGTGGCGAACAGGTACGCCGCCAGCATCCGCTGCGCCACCGTGCCCGCGCCCCGGCCCCGGAACTCCGGCAGCAGCGAGATGCCGATCGTCCAGCAGCTCCAGATCGGCGTCCCGTAGGCGTGGCGCATCCACACGACGTTGCCCGCGACCGAGCCGTCGAGCTGGGCGATTAGGCTGCCGCCGTCGGGGCCGATGAGCCGGTTCTCCTCGAAGCGGCGCCGGGTGGCGACGATGTCGCGGTACCCCGACCAGTTGAACGCCCCGCCCGCCTCGGGGTCGTCGGCCTGCCGCTCCAGCAGCCACAGGTCGGCCGCCGTCACCGGCCGCAGCACCACGTCCGGCGTCTCCACGGCCAGCAGCGTACCGGTTGCATTGTGTCGAGAACTTGTCGCGGGCGGGCGTCCGGCCCCTCCGCTGGACGATGATGGGCGCGGGCAGAGGTTGGAGAACCGCAATGACGTCGGGTTCCGGCGCGCAGTGCTGCGTCGAGGCTGACATCGCATCCGAAACGGTCGCCGGGGGGCTGCACGCGCTGCACGCCGACGGGGACCTCCAGACCGCACGACGGTGCTTCGAGATCGCGTACGCGCGCGCCGAGGCCGCCGGGGACGTGCCCGGCATGGCCGAGGCCGTGCTCGGATCGGCGGGCGTGTGGGTGCACGAGCACCGCGTGGGCGCGGGGGCGGCCGTGCTGGAGCAGCGGCTGAGCCTGCTGCTGGGGCTGGTCGACCCGGAGGGGGTTCCGGCGGTACGCCTCCGGGCCCGCCTGGCCGCCGAGCGCGACTACCGCGAGGGCCGCAGCGACGCCGTCCTCGCCGCGCTCGAGGACGCCCGCGCGTGCGGCGACCCCGTCGCGCACGCCGAGGCGCTGAGCCTCGCGCACCATTGCCTGCTCGGCCCCGAGCAGGCCCAGCTCCGCCGGGAGATCGCCGTCGAGCTGCTGGCGGTCAGCCCTCGCACCGGCCGCCGCGGCGACCTGCTCATGGGCCTGCTGTGGTGCACCGCCGACCTGTTCCTCGACGGCGACCGGCACGCCGAGCGCCGCCTCGGCGAGCTGCGGGCCCTGCTCGACGAGCGCCCGCACCTCGCGGTGGGCTACGTCGCCGACGCGATCGACGTCATGCGCGAGATCCGCGCCGGGCGCTTCGCCGAGGCCGAGCGCGCCGCCCACGCCTGCTACGAGCGGGGCGACCGGGCCGGCGACGCCGACGCGGCGGGCTGGTACGGCGCGCACCTCGTCGCCATCCGCTGGTACCAGGGCCGGCTGCGGGAGCTGCGCCCGATGCTCGACCGGATGGTGCACTCGCCGACGCTGTCCGCCGTGGACAACGCGTACTACGCGGTGCACGCGGTCGCCGCGGCCGAGGACGGCGACCTGCGCACCGCCGCGCACGCCGTGGCCCGGCTGCGCGGCCCGTCGCTCAAGGAGCTGCCGCGCTCGGGCAGCTGGCTGGTCACCATCCACGGCATCGCCGAGGCGGCCCGGCTCATCGACGACCCCGACCTGGCCGAGGAGGTCTACGAGCTGCTCCTTCCGCACGCCGGGCTCCCGGTGATGGTGAGTCTCGGGGTCGCGTGCTTCGGCTCGGTACACCACGCGCTGGGCATCGCCGCCTCCGTCTCCGGCCGCCGCGACCTCGCGCTGGAGCACCTGACCCGCGCGGTCGCGCACAACCGGGCGCTCGGGCACTGGCCGGCCGCCGAGGAGTCCCGGCGCGCTTTGGAACGCCTCGGGCCGGCCCAGCCGTCGCGCGCATCGTGCGTGCGGGAGCGGCAGCACTGGCGGCTGGCCTGGGGCTCGCAGTCGGTGCTCGTGGAGAACAGCGTCGGGCTGCTGCACCTGGCGGTCCTGCTGGCCAACGCGGGCACCGAGATCCCGGCGGTCGAGCTCGCGATGGGCGTCAACGGTCTCGCCCAGGCCGCGGGGGCGCGCACGTCACCGCAGGCGGTGCTCGACCAGGAGGCGATGCGTCGGTACCGGCTGCGCGTCGCCGACCTCCGCGCGGAGATGGAGTCCACATCGGACGCCCGTCGCGCGGAGGCGGCCCGCCGCGAGAGCGAGGCGCTGATGGCCGAGCTCGCGGGCAGCGTGGGGATCGGCGGCCGCAGCCGGCGCTTCGTCGACAACGCGGAGCGGGCGCGGGTCGCGGTCGGCAAGGCCATCCGGCGGGCGATCGCGCGCGTGGAGGAGTCGGACGCGGCCCTGGGCCGCCACCTGCGGGAGACGGTGCACACGGGGCGGCAGTGCTCGTACCGGCCGGTGTAGCTCACGGCTTCCAGGGCAGCGGCCGGCCGAAGCGGACCAGCTCGCCGTAGTGGCCCGGCTGGACCTGGCCCAGCGCCAGGTCCAGCAGGGCGACGGCGGCCTCGGCCGGGGCCGGGGCGGCGCTCACGTCCCACCACAGGCCCGACGTCGGGGTGTTGATCATGCCGGGGCAGACCGCGGCGACAAGGATGTCCCGCGCCGCGTCGGCCCGGCGGCGCTCGGAGGCCAGGGCGCGTACCGCGGACACCTGGGCGATCTTGGACGGGATGTTCACGAACCCCGGCCACGCCATCGCCCGGGCCCGGCCGTCCGCCACCTCGTCGCGCCAGGCCGCCGTCGCCTCGTCCACCGCGTCCAGGGTGGTCAGCCCGTCGAAGCGGCGGTGCAGGGACGGGGCCAGGTGGTGCAGGGTCCCCAGGGAGCTCGCCACGATCAGCAGGCGGCCGCCGTCGCGCAGCCGCGGGGCGAAGGCGCGCAGCAGGCGCGTCGTGCCGAAGTTGTTGACCTGCGTGTAGGTGCCGACGATCGCCCTCGGGTCGTCGTCCGGGCCCACCCGCATCACCGCGTTGCCGAAGACGATGTCGATGCCGCCGATGTCCGCGGCCACCTCCTCGGCGGCGGACGGGTCGGCGACGTCGAGCCGGCGGCCGACCACCCGGGCGCCGCCCTCGCCGGCGCAGGCGGCGGCCGCGGCCTCGACCCGGGCCTCGTCGCGGCCGGTCAGGTAGACGACGTCGGCGGGGGTCAGGCGGCGGGCCAGGCCGGCGGCGAGGGCCAGGCCGAGGCCCTGGGTCGCGCCGGTCACGAGAGCGGTGGTCATGCCTCGACGCTAGAAGGCGCCGGGGTATGCGGCCAACGCGAGATGCGCGCGTCTGGTATGCGTATCCGTCATGGGCATCGGGGATGCATCGCTCACCGGGATCCGCGTGTTCCGGGAGGTCGCCGCGCGCGGGTCGCTCTCGGCGGCGGCCGGCGCGCTCGGGTACACCCAGTCCGGCGTTTCCCGGCAGATCGCGGCGCTCGAGCGCGCGGTCGGGGCCAGGCTGCTCGAGCGGCGGCCCGACGGCGTCCGGCTCACCGCGGCCGGGCGGGTGGTCCTGCGCCGGGCCGTGGTCATGCTCGACGAGGCCGACGCCGTCGGGCGGGAGCTCGCCGGGCTCGCCGCGACCGGGGGGACCGTGCGGCTCGGGTGGTTCGCCAGCGCCGGGGCGGTACTGGTGCCGGAGGCGCTGCGAATCCTGCGGGCAAGCGATCCCGGCGTCACCGTGGTCAGCCGGGAGGGGAGCACGCCGATACTCGTGCGGGGGCTGCGTGCCGGGACGATCGACCTCGCGCTGCTCGCGGCCGGGCCGCCGTTCCGGGCGCCCGACGCCGAGGACCCGCCGCTCGTGCTCGAGGTCCTCTCGGAGCGGCCGCTGCGCGTGGCGGTGCCGGCGGGGCATCCGCTCGCCGCGGCCGGCCACGTCGACGTGGAGGAGCTGCGCGGGCTGCGGTGGATCGCGGGGCAGTCGGCGGCCGGGGAGCGGCTCATGGGGGTGTGGCCGGGGCTCGGCGGGCGGCCGGTGATCGCGCACACCGCCCGGGACTGGCTCGCGAAGCTCCGGCTCGTCGCGGCCGGGCTGGGCGTCACGACCGTGCCGCCGTCGATGGCCGACGCGATGCCGGCCGGGGTGCGGCTCCTGGAGGTGCGCGGCGGCCCGCTCGAGCTGCGCCGGCTGCTCCTGGCGCGCCGCCCCGGCCGGCCCTCGGACGCGACCGAGCGGCTGGCCGAGGCGCTGCGTCAGGCGGCCAGGCCCAGTGAGCGCGCCACGTCGGGCACGGTCGGGTCCGCGGACGCCGTCGGGTAGCCGGTGCGCGGGACCGCGTCCGTGCGGCTCGCCGGGGCGCTGCGTCAGGCGGCTTCCGGCTGCTCGCCGGGGCGCTGCGTCAGGCGGCCAGGCCCAGTGAGCGCGCCACGTCGGGCGCGGTCGGGTCCGCGGACGTCGTCGAGTAGTCGGCGCGCAGGGCCGCGTCGGGGTCCTTGAGGCCGTTGCCCGTCAGGGTGACCACGACGCGGGAGCCGGGGGACAGGCGGCCCGCGCGGTGCCGGGCCAGCAGGCCCGCCACCGCGGCCGCGGACGACGGCTCCGCGAAGACGCCGTCGTGGGAGCCCAGCTCGCGGTACGCCGCGAAGATCTCGGCATCGGGGACCGCCGCGATCAGGCCGCCCGACTCGTCGCGGGCCGCGATCGCGGGCGCCCAGGTGGCGGGGGAGCCGACGCGGATCGCCGTGGCGTCGGTGCGCGGGGCGGGCACCGGGGCGCCGTGCACGAGCGGCGCGGCGCCCGCGGCCTGGAAGCCCCAGATGCGGGGGCGGCCGCGGTCGTAGGCGACGTACCCCTGCCACGTCGCGGTGATGTTGCCGCCGTTGCCGACCGGCAGGCAGTGGATGTCGGGGGCGGCGCCGAGCGCGTCCACGATCTCGTAGGCGACGGTGCGCTGCCCGGCCAGGCGCAGCTCGTTGCCGACCGAGTTGACCAGCGCCACGCCGGGCGACGTGGCCAGGGCGCGGGCGATGCGCAGGCAGTCGTCGAAGGTGCCGCCGATCTCGACGATCCGGGCGCCGTACCGCGCCGCCTGCGCGAGCTTCCCGCGCGCGACCCCGGAGGCCGGCACCAGCACGGCCGAGGCGATCCCGCCCCGTGCCGCGTAGGCGGCCGCGGACGCGCTCGTGTTGCCCGTCGACGCGCACAGCACGAGCTCGGCGCCCGCCTCCACGGCGCGGCTGACCGCCACCGTCATGCCGCGGTCCTTGAACGATCCGGTGGGGTTCGCGCCCTCGACCTTGAGCCACACCTCGCAGCCGGTGCGGCCGGAGAGGTGCCGGGAGTACAGCAGCGGGGTGTTGCCCTCGTGCAGGGAGACGGCCGGGGTGCCGGGGTGCACCGGCAGCCGGGGCCGGTAGTCGCTGTCGATCAGTCCGCGCCAGGGAGCCATGGCCGCGACCCTAACATTCGTCACGCCGTTGCCGGAATCAGATTATGGGCGTTACATTTGTACCGTGGATCTCGAGGCGCGGCTCGGAGCCGTCTACGCCGACCTGCCCCCGGGCGAGCGGGCCATCGCGCGCGCAATCCTCGACGACTATCCGTACGCCGCGCTCGGCTCCCTGCGCGCGCTCGCCCAGCGGGCCGGGGTCAGCCCGCCGACCGTCTCCCGGCTCGTCGGGCGGATCGGCTTCCCGACGTACGCGGACTTCCAGGAGGCCGTGCGCGGCGCCGACCGCTCCCGGCTGCGCACGTTCGTCACCGAGCCCGCCGACCTCGACGCGGCCGCCCGCACCCTGCGCGCCGGCCTCGACGGCTGCCTCGCCGCGGTGCCGGAGCCGCTGCTGGAGACCGTCGCCGAACGGCTGGCCGGGGCCGGCGCCGTGTGGGCGCTCGGCGGGCGGCTCAGCGAGCTGGCCGCGGAGTACCTCGTCCGGCAGCTCGCCAGCCTCCGCCCCGGCGTGCGCCACGTGCCCGGCCCGGCGCCCGAGCGCGCCCGGGTGCTGCTCGACCTCGGCCCGGCGGATCTGCTGGTGGCGTACGACTTCCGGCGGTACTCCCCGGACAACGCCCGCTTCGTGCGCGCGGCCGCCGACCGCGGGGCCCGCCTCGTCCTCGTCACCGACGCCTGGGAGTCGCCGCTGGCGCCGCTGGCCGACGTGCTCGTGCGGCTGCCGCGGGAGGCGTCCGGCCCGATCGACCCGATGACGCTCGAGGTCGCGGTCACCGAGCTCATCCTGGTGACGGTGGCCAACCGGCTCGGGCCGGCGCGGCGGCTCGCCGAGCTCGAGGAGCTGACCCGGGATCTCTCCCGCTAGCCGACCTCGTTAGCCGGCCTCGCTAGCCAACCTCGTTAGCCGACAAATCGGACTTTCTGCTCAAGTCGGGGCCGTCCCGGTCGATGGGGACCGTGTGCACCATGAGGCGGCCGGACGGCTGGGCGCGCCCCCGCGCACGGGGGCGGAGACGCTCATGCCCGTGGCGGGGCCCGGCCGGCTCGCCGCGCCACTCCTGGCCGAGTTCGATCTTGCCACCACCTCCGCCGGGGAGCGGCCCGGATTCACGCATCGGAACGAGATCGCCGGCCGTCCGCCGTTCCGGCGCAACCGGGTCGCAGCCGGTTCGTCGCCCCCGGTAATCTCAGCGGTTTGAGGGAGCAAGCAACGGGAATGGCCGACCACCGCGCGGACCAGCCCACCGGCGCATCCGCCGGCGGGCCGGTGACGCTGACGTTCGCGGAGCTGGAGTTCGTGCTGCGCTCCGCGGCCGAGCGCGACGTCGACGTCGACGACGTCCGCCGCTGGCTCAACTTCCAGCCCGGGGTGTCGACCGGCATCGTGGTCGCCTCCGGCGTCGCCTCCCTCGTCGCGCGGGACCTGTGCCGGCTCGAGGACAGCCGGGTCGTGCCCGGCGAGTTCGTACAAGGTGCGATTGCGGCTCTTGCAACCCGGCACACGAGCACCGAGGCGGCCGGCTGGCTCGACGAGCGCCCCGTCGTCGTGCACCTGTTCTCCGGCGTCACCGGCCGGTTGGCGATCTATCCGGGCTCCTACGGGCTGTTCTCCGTGGAGCTCATCGATGCCACCGAGCCGCTGTCGGGGCCCGTGCTGCGGTTCCTCGACCTGTGCACCTCCGGCGACCGCGCGGCCACGGTGCTCATCCGCACCCAGGCCGGCGCGGCCGACGACTCCGGCGTCGCGGTCGCCCGCAGCGCGGCCGGTGCCTGGTTCATGTCCGACTCGTTGGAACGACCGGACCCGGGCCGTCCCCTGGCCCGTGCGGCCGTGGTCGCCCGGCTGCTTGCACTGCTCGCGCAGCCGGTGGGAGTGTGATGACCTCCGGGCAGGCCCCGGTGTCCGGTCGTTCCGCCGATGGTGCGATCTTGGCAGCAGTGGGATCTTGATGGCGTTTTGGGATTCGAAGGCGGTGGAGGGCTGATGGCGACTATCCGGGCCGGTGCGGCGACCGACGTCGGGAAGGTCCGCCGCCGCAACGAGGACAGCGCGCTCGTCGGCGAGTGCATCTTCGCCGTGGCCGACGGCATGGGCGGCCACGCGGCCGGCGACGTGGCGAGCCGCCTGGCGGTAGCGGCCCTGCAGCGCCTCGACGGCGTGGCGGGCCCGGGCCCGCTGGACATCCGCGACGAGATCGTCCAGGCCAACGCCGACATCCTGGCCGCGGCGGTCGCCGACCCGACCCAGGGCGGCATGGGCACCACGGCGGCCGGCCTCTGCCTGGGCAAGGTCGAGGGCGACGAGTGCTGGATCGTGTTCAACGTCGGCGACTCGCGCGTGTACCGTTTCGCGGCCGGCGCCCTGGACCAGCTCACGATCGACCACGTGGCCCCCGAGGCCGTGACGATGCGCCGAGGCGTGATCACCCGTGCCCTGGGTACCGACCCGGGCCCGCGCCCGGACCTGTGGGTGCGCACGGCCGAGGCGGGCGAGCGCTTCCTGGTCTGCTCCGACGGCCTGTCGCTGGAGCTGACCGACGAGGAGATCGCCACGGTCCTGACCGCCTGCGAGGACCCGCAGGCGGCGGCGGAGGAGCTGGTACGCCGCGCCGTACTGGCCGGCGGCCGCGACAACGTCACCGTGGTCGTGGTCGACAACCTCTAGGCTTCGCGGGTCCAGCGGATCGCCGTACCGGTGGCGGGGTGCACCTCCTCGAGGTCCCCGAGGCAGACGACGAGCACGGGTACGCCGTCGGTGAGCCCGAGCTCCTCACGCTCCTTGGGCGTGGGCATACGGGCCTTGACGACGCTGACGGCGGGCACCTCGACGAGCGTGCCCGGCACCTCGACCACGTGCCCGGCGCGCCGCTCGACCCGAACGAGACAGTCCCGCCCGAGCGCGAGCAACCCTTCGTTGCGAAGCAGCTTGACGGCCTTGAGCGCGGTATCCCGCCCAACCCCGAACTCCCGGGCCAGCTCCCCGGCCCCGGGCACGACATCCCCGACGGCCAACTCCCCACACCCCACCCGCTGCCGAAGTACGTCGGCGATCTGGTCGTAACGCGCCACGAGTCCAATGTAGCCAAGTGGCCACACGAATCGAAAGTGGGCTTTTCGATAAGTCGGGCGCTCCGCGCCGCGACTTATCCCATTTTTCGCCTGACAGGTCATAAATCCGGACACGCCAATTTCCCCGAATCGTGCACGTCGAGGCTGCAATGAGCGCGGCCACGGGAGGGGCGCGCGGCTACCCGGGTGCGGTGGACGGTCATGAGCGGGGGTGCGGCTAAAGAGGTGCGGTGGACGGCGGCGGGCGGGGTGCGGCGCACGGCCGCAGGCGGGTGGTGCGCGCCTGTATGGGGTGCGGTGGACGGCCATGGGCCCATGAGCGCGGTGCGAATGCATGCGGCGAGCCGCGGTCTCGTGCGTCCCTGGTCCACCCCCGGCCGGAATCACTCGATCGAGTTCCGCTGCGCCTCCTGCAGCCGCGCCAATCCGGGGCATAACCGAAAAATCCGAAATATCCGTCGCGGAGCGGCGGATATTTCGGATCGCAACCGAACGTGAACCCCGAACGAGAAGCTATGCGACCGGCCCGCGCCGGTACGCCAGGACACCCATCACCAGACCCGCCAGGCCGAGCACCATCCCCGCGATCCCCAGCGCGATCGCCGTCCCGGCAGAGGACGACGAAGACGACGAGTCGGACGCGTTCGCCGTCGGGCCCGCCGACGTCGTGGTCGAGGCCGCCGCCGTGTCCGTCTTCTTCGACAGCTTCAGCACCGGCGCCGGGTGTTCGGCCGAAGCGCCCGCCGCGGGCTCGTCGATCCAGCGGACGACCTCGCCGTTCGAGTACGTCTGCAGCGCCTTGAACACGATCTGGTCCACCTGCGGCAGCGGGCCCAGGGAGACGTCGAACTCCTGGAACTGGTGCGGCTTGATCTCGGCGCCGGCGTCGGCGGTCCACGTGATTTTCGAGACGGCCTCGGTGATCTCGTCGCCGCCCTCGCGCTTCACCGGGGTGGCCAGTTTCGAGGTCTCCGTCACCGCGGTCCAGCCCTGCACCGGCCTGGTCGACACCGACGCGATCGGCTGGTCGGTCGGGATCGCGATCTCGAGCTTCGTCGTGCTCGCGTTGTCGCGCTCGGTCGGCACGCGGAAGGTCACCTTCGTGTACCCGCCCTGCACGGCGGTGTTCGGGTTGACCGTGACGTGCGCGGAGGCGACGGCCGGGAAGGCGAGCGCCGCGGTGACGGCCGCGGCGGTGGCGATGCCGGCGCGGACCACGGAGGTCAGGCGCATGACGGGGAGTTCCTCTCGAAAGCTTGGCGGGGGATGCGTACCGGGCGGATAGTCGGTACACACCCCCACAAAGTTCCCTAGAGGTCGGACGGGTCGGCCCAGGCGGTACCGATGGCGGTGACCGCGAAGAGCGCCACGGCGAGCACGTGCACCCCGGTGCACCACAGGCAGATCGCCTTCAGCTGGAACAGCTCGGCGAAGACCAGGTAGAACACGAAGAGCACGCCGATCGCGGCGAGGGCGAGGCGGCCGTACCGCAGCGCCGGCAGTTTGGAGCGCCACAGCGGGCCCGGCGAGATCGCGAGCATCGCCACGAAGTACACGAGGCCGAGCACCGCCACCGGGATGCCGAGCACCGCCGACTGCTCCGAGGTGGTGACCTTCAGGCAGTTCAGCGCCCCGGTATCGGGGCACGCGAGCGTGGTCGACGCGCTGAAGTGCTCGATCGTGAGGTACACCGAAATCCCGAGCCCGACCACGGCGAGCACCAGCGACGTCAGGGGCACCCACGGCTGGACCAGGCTGCGGTCCAGTTCCGGCTCACTTGCCGACATTGGCGAACTCCCCCTGGTAGGCCTGGACGGCGGCGCTGGAACACACGTCCCCGGGCTGGTTGCCCGTGATCTTGCACAGCAGGGCGGTCAGGGCGTTGGCGCTGCCGTTGATCGCCCGGCCCACCTGGCTGTTCGAGTCCTTGACCGCGTCGAGGACCTGCTGGTGGGTGTGGTCGGCGAGCAGTTCGGGGCTGTAGGAGGCGCCCGCCTGGATGGCCTTGTTCGCGAAGTCGACGAACGGGATCGCCCCGGCCGAGTCGCTCGGGACATAGGGCGCGGCGTTGTACTTCTGCAGCACCTGCTGCTGGGCCGGGGTGAGCTGGTCCAGCTGCTGGTACTGCCCGTTGACCCGCTTGTTCGTCGTGGTCTCGACGCCCTGGAAGGACAGATACTGGCTGGTGTACGTCGCGCCGTGGAACGACACCGTCGGCGTGTTCGGGTACGTGTCGTCGGCGGCCGACGCGGTCAGCGTCAGCCCGCTGAACGTGCCGAACCGCGACAGCGCGATGACCACGGGCCAGCGCTGGGCCGCGCAGAAGGGGCAGTACTCGGCGCCGACGTACAGCACCAGCGGCTTGCCGCCGTCGGTGAGCGCGGGCTGTCCGGTCAGCGCGGTGGGCAGGCTCGGCTTGGCCCCCGCGCCCACCGCGTCGAGCGTCGCGGCCGGCACGGAGGTGATCCCGCTGATGATCGCCTCGGCCGCGGCGCCGGTCGGTACGGCGCTCGGCGACTCCCCGCCCCCGCCGCCCGCGGTGCCGAGCTTGACCAGCCCCATCACCACGAAGACCAGCAGCACGGCGCCGATCGCGGAGTACGCGACGCGCATCCGGCCGCGCCGCGCAGCCGCCCGCTCCTGGATCATGCGCATCTGCCGCGCGTACTCGCGCGAGTCGCGCTGCCGTTTCGACACGCGCCAACCTCCTGGTCTGTGCGGGTGCGTCCGTTCCTTAGTCGCACAGGGCGGGCGACCGGTTCCCGATTTCCGGCGAAAGATCACCCGCCGCGGGCTCGATGGTAGGTGACCAACCTGGCGGAAGTCTGGGGACGAAAGACCCGAAAAACCATGACTCCGGTCCGTTGTGGTGCGGACCGTTGCTCCCGTCAGGAATCCCGGCGTCCGCCGTGGCAAGACCGCACCGGAAAACGCGGCCGCCACACCGTAGATTGACGACCATGCAGAGACGACACCTGCTCGCCGCCGCGGCCGGAGGGGCCGTCGCGGGTGCCGCCGGAATCGCCGGCACCGCGAACGCCGCCGACGCCGAGTCCTTACGCCCGGGCAAGACCCGCCTCATCAGCCTGTCCCACGTCAACGACCCGGCCAAGACCAACATCTACCCCGGCGACCCCGCGTTCACGCTCGAGACCATCGCGACGATCGAGAACGAGGGCTACTACCTGCAGTACGTCCGCGAGGGCGAGGCGACCGGCACCCACTGGGGCGCGCCGGGCCACTTCAACGCCGGTGAGCCGCTCGCCGACGACCTCGACCCGAACGACCTGTTCCTGCCCGCGGTGAAGATCGACGTGCGCGACAAATGCGCCCGCAACGCCGACTACGCATTGACCGTGGACGACGTGAAGCAGTGGGAGCGCCGCCACGGCCGCATTCCCGACGAATCGATGATCATCATGTGGACCGGCTGGGAGTACAAATGGGGCACTCCCGCCTTTCCGAACCTGGACGGCGACGGCGTGCTGCACCAGCCCGGCTTTGCCCCGGAGACCGTCCAGTGGTTCATCGACACGGGCCGCATCGGGCGCAACGGCGGCACCGGCATCGACACCTTCGGACCGGACCTCGGTACCGACCCGAACTTCCTCGCCTCGCTGCTGGTGTACCAACGCCACCGCGTCAGCCTCGAGATCATCGCGAACCTCGCCCAGTTCCCGACCACCGGCGCGTCGGTGCTCTGCGGCGGGTTCATCAACAAGAAGGGCTCCGGCTCGACGGCCCTCATCTTCGGGGTGATTCCGCCCGGCGTCCACGCCTGAACCGCGTCCGGGCCGGTGCCCGCGCGGCACCGGCCCGATTGACGTAACGATCAGCGGACGCTTAGTGTCCAGTTATGAGCACGATGTCCGGCGCCGAGGCACCGCAGGCGGTCACCACACCGCTCGTCCTGCCGATCTCCCGCTCGCTGTTCTGGCTCGGCGGCACCGCGCTGCTCGCCCTGCTGGTCTACTACTTCGTCGGCATCGACCAGGGCGCCGTGTCCATCTTCGGCAGCGACTCCCACGTGCACGAGTTCGTCCACGACGGCCGGCACTTCCTCGGTTTCCCCTGCCACTAGGGGCTGTGTCGATACCGGGGTTGTATCGGGGTGTGACCGGGGTGGTTCCAGCCGACGCCTGAGTCCGCCGCAGCCCGGCCATCCACTTCGATATAGCTCCTAGAGCCTTTTCAGAACACAGTCCCCGCAGGTGCCGCCGCCGGGGATTCGGTAGTACAGGCAGCAGTTGCGTCTCCGGAGCCGGCCGACGGCGACATCCGCCATGCCCTCGAGCGGCGGCCGGGCCACCAGCTCCTGCACCGCCGACCAGGCGTCGCGCGTCCCGAGCTGCCCCGCCGCCCCGCCCAGCGCCGACGCCACGTTGCCCCACAGCACGTGCCGCGACAGCCGGAACCGCGCGGCGAACACCTCCGCGAGCGGCATGACCAGCCCGCGGATCGCGACATCGAAAAGGTCGGACGCGGGGCGGTTTTCCTTCGCGTGTACCGCCACGGGCAGCGGCCCGCCCGGCACCTCCCGCCACCAGAGGTCCTCCGGCCCCACGCCGGGCACCGAGCCGGACAGCGCCTGGGCGAGCGGCGGCGAGACGAGCCGGGACGCGTACCCGAGAAACAGCACGGACGCCACGACCCGCGCCGGCAGCGCCTCCAGCCCGAGGCCGAACATCCCCGCAAGCGCCTCCCGCGACGCGGCGACCCGCTCCGCCACCACGTCGGGGGACAGCAGCGCCGCGAACGGCCGCCATCCGGGCTCGCCGGAGTAGGGCTCCCAGACGAAGTACGGATTCACCACCGCACCCTATGCCGAAAGAATTGCCCCGAGTTGGTTGAACCCTGAACAGTCTGGTGGGGTAGAGGTCGGCAGGAGGCCGTCGAGAGCGCCGCGAACGGCCGCCATCCGGGCTCGCCGGAGTAGGGCTCCCAGACGAAGTACGGATTCACCACCGCACCCTATGCCGAAAGAATTGCCCCGAGTTGGTTGAACCCTGAACAGTCTGGTGGGGTAGAGGTCGGCAGGAGGCCGTCGAGAGGGGCTGTGCGTGACGCGCGACGAGGAGCTCATGACCGCGCTGTACACCGAGCACTACGGTGTGCTGCTCGCCTTCGTCCTGCGGTACGAACGGGACCGCCACCGCGCCGAGGACCTCGTGCAGGACACGCTCCTGCGGGCCTGGCGGCACATCGAGCGCATCGACGTCAGCCGGGACACCACGCGGGCGTACCTGCTGACGATCGCCCGCAACGTCGTCAGCAACGCCTGGCGGGCCGAGCAGCGCCGCCCCCAGCTCGTTTCCGACCCCGACGCGGTCGCGGCCGTCGCCGACCCCGACAACGTCGACGAGCTCGTCGAGGGCTGGCTCATCACCGCCGCGCTCGACCGCCTCTCCGTGGAGCACCGCGAGGTGATCCGCTCCGTGTACTACGACGGCCGCACGGTCGCCGACACGGCCAGACGCCTTGCGGTACCGGAAGGTACCGTCAAGTCGCGCGCCTACTACGCGGTACGCGCGCTTCGGGCGGTGTTCGAGGAGATGGGGGTGTTACGGTGACCGCCGGCCACGACGCGGTGCGCCGGCTGCTCGGGGCCTACGTCCTGGGCGGCCTCGACGACACCGACCAGCACACGGTCGACGCCCACCTGAGCACGTGCGCCGAGTGCCGCACCGAGGTGGGGCGCCTGGCCGCGGTACCGGAGCTGCTGCAACGCCTCCCGGGCGGCCCGGGCGCGCCGCTGGAGCCGCCCTCCCGCGCCGGCCTCGACGCCTTCCTGCGCCGGGCCCGCCCGCGGCGCCTGCCGGTCGTCGCCCTTGCCGCGGTGTGCGTCGCGCTCGCCGTCCTGGCGGGGGTGCTGGCCGTGCGCCGGCCCGCCTCCGCCCCGGCGCCGCGGGCCGCTGCGTCGCCGTCGGCTTCGGCCTCCCCGGGGACCGTCGTCGAGTTCGAGGCGGCTGGCGGCAGTGGGCTGTCGGGGCGGGCCACGCTCAGTCCCCGCCAGTGGGGGGTTTCGGTCTCGATCGAGCTCGCTGGTCTGCCGGGGGAGGGGCCGTTCACCATGCAGGTCCTTGGGCGGGGTGGGCAGTCGGAGCAGGCGGCTTGCTGGGGGCGTACTCAGACCGCTCAGGCGCGGGTTACGGGGGCCAGCTCGATTCAGCTCGCTAACGTCGACTCGGTTCAGGTCGCTGACCACGATGGGCATTTGCTCGGGTCTGCTCGGTTGGGCTGAAGTCGATATGTCGGGCGCTGGCGCGCCGCGACATATCGGATTTTTCGCCTGCCGGGGGATATGTCGGGGTTTGTTGGTATTCTTAGCTGGACTGGGGGCTGACAAACGACGCTCGGCCGATGGTGCGCGGGAGCCTTCGGCTCCCGCAATGTGTAAGCGTGGTCCCTTTTCGTTGTTGCTTGCGGTTATGCCTCTTGGCCGTGGTTTGCTGCCGGGCTCGTGCGGGTCGTCATTCGGTGGTCCCTGCCCTGTCTCGCGCTATTTGAAACGGGATCCTGTTTTTGGGCGCGATTTGGGATAATCAATGTGTGTTGGGGCAGCGGGGGTTGTTCGGTCGGGCTGAAATTACTGCTATGTATGACGCTACTCGGCGGCGTAACTATTCGCCTGCTGGTGAGAAGTTTCGGAAGGAACACCAGCGGCATCGGGACTGGGGGCTTGAGCAGCGGCACCGGAAAAAGCTCTGTGACCAGTACGGCAGTGTTGAGGCGGCCGAGGCTTACTTTGCGCAGCGGGGCCGGGAGGCCCTCACGCCCAAGTCGCCGGAACCGCCGACTGGACCGGTTGAATGTCCGGCTGGGCCGCCTGTGGAACTGGCGGTCGCCGACCACGATGGTGAAGCGGCGCCACGGCACTGTGCGGAAAGCGGGGACTGTGCGGAATGCGGGGACCTTGAGTCCGCGCCAGCGCAGAGCGCGGACAGCGGGGACTGTGCGGAATGCGGGGACCTTGAGTCCGCGCCAGCGCAGAGCGCGGACAGCGGGGACTGTGCGGAATGCGGGGACCTTGAATCCGCGCCAGCGGAAGGCGTGGACAGCGCGGAAGGTGTGGACAGCGCGGAAGGTGTGGACAGCGCGGAAGGTGTGGACAGCGCGGAAGGTGTGGACAGCGCGGAAGGTGTGGACAGCGCGGAAGGTGTGGACAGCGCGGAAGGTGTGGACAGCGCGGAAGGTGTGGACAGCGCGGAAGGTGTGGACAGCGCGGAAGGCGTGGACAGCGCGGAAGGCGTGGACAGCGGGGACCTTGAATCCGCGCCAGCGCCCAGCGTGGACAGCGCCGACAACGACGTTGATGCCGCGGCGACCTGTGCGGTGAGCATTCCGCCCGCGCCCGCCGAAGCCGATTCCATCGACAATTGTCCCAACGAGTCGCTCGGCGGTGGGGGCGCGGCCGACTTCGGGGGGCCAAGGGGCAAAGGTTGCCGTTCGGGTGGCCGATGGTGGCAATGTGGAGGCCACAGGCATCACCGGGATCGCGACCCGCATGGCGCAGATCCGGTCCCAGATTGCCACGTTCCGACCGCCCGCCGTCGAAGGCCCGGGCGGCGGCGAGTCGTTTCAGCAGACGCTCGACGCCACGCTGCGCACCGCGCGCACACCCGGGGGAGTGCCGGTCGAGCTGACGAAGTACGGCAACGGGCGCGTCCCGGAAAGTGCGCTCCAGCGCGTCGGAACGACCGGGCACAGGCTGTGGGCGCCCGCCGCCACGTCGCTCGACGCGCTGATGCGGGCCGCGCGGGCGCAGGGGGTCGGCATCGGGATCACCGACTCGTACCGGCCCCTCGCCGAGCAGGTCGACCTCGCCAAGCGTAAGGGCTTGTACGCCAACGGCGGGCTCGCCGCCAAGCCCGGTACCAGCGATCACGGGTGGGGGCTGGCCGTCGACCTCGACCTGGACGGCAAGGCGCAGGCGTGGATGCGGCAGAACGCCGGGCGGTTCGGGTTTGCCGAGACCACGCCGCGGGAGCCGTGGCACTGGGCGTATCGAGCAAGATGAGAGGCGTGACCGCCCTCTTCACGACCGTCCACCTCGCGCTCGCCGCCGCTTGGGCCGGGGCCATGGGGTACAGCCTGCTCGTCGTGCAGCCCAAGGCCGAGCGCTACTTCGCCAAGGATGACGACCTCGAGGACTTCCTGCTGGTCATGGCCCACGGGAACCGGTGGAAGGTGGTGCCGCTCATCGCCGCGCTGCTCGTCACCGCCGCGCTGGCGGGGATTTACTACCTGCTTCCGGTGTACCTCGTCGCCGCCGTCATTTTCGCCAACGTGAGCTGGCGGCACTGGCCCGCCCGGGTGTTCGCGCTGCCCGCCGAGCGGGCCGGGTTCCGGAAAAGGCTGAAGGTTCAGGCGTGGGCCATGACGGTGCTCGTCGGTGGCGCGTTTCTGACAGGTCTGGCGGCAACCAGCGGACTCATCTGATCTCCACACCGCGGTTAGGGTCGTGCGACGAACGACTCGCGGTAAGGAGAGGACAGCGCAGTGACCGGTTTCCGCCACAATCTGGCGCAGCTGTTGAAGGCCAGGTTCCCGGTCCTGTACGTCGAGTCCTACGAGGAGCACCGCGTGCTCGGCGAGCTCGCCGCGGTCGCCGGGGACGCCGCGCTCGTGCGGACGCCGCGGCCGGTGTGGACCTGGTCGGCTACGAGCGGGCTGCTGCAGCCCGACGGGGTCGCGACCCAGTACACGACCGAGCCCGACAACGCCCTCGAGACGGTGCTGCGCATCCAGCAGCCCGGCCTGTTCGTGTTCCGCGACCTGCACAGCTCGCTGGGCGGCGACGTGCCGGTGCTGCCGAGCGTCGTGCGGCGGCTGCGGGACATCGCCGCGGCGTTCAAGGCGGGTGCGGTACCGCGGACGCTCATCATCGTCGCCCCCGTCCTGCGCATCCCGCCCGACCTGGAGAAGGACGTCACGATCGTCGACTTCCCGCTGCCGAGCGAGGCCGAGATCCGCGGCGTGCTGGAGGCGATGATCGCGGGCAACGCCTCGGGCGGGCGGATCCGCATCGAGCTCGACCCCGTCGGCCGGGAGCGGTTCGCCAAGGCCGCGACCGGGCTCACGCTGCACGAGGCCGAGAACGCGTTCGCCCGGGCCATGGTCAACGACGGCGTGCTCGACCTGCACGACCTCGGCGTGGTACACGAGGAGAAGCGGCAGGCGGTGCGCAAGGCCGGCGTGCTCGAGTACGTCGACGCCGGCGTGCGCCTCGACGAGGTCGGCGGGCTGGAGAACCTCAAGCGCTGGCTGGCCAAGCGGGACAACACGTGGCTCGCGGCCGCCGCGGAGTACGGGCTGCCGGCCCCCAGGGGCGTGCTCATCACCGGCGTGCCCGGCTGCGGCAAGTCGCTGACCGCCAAGGCCGTCGCCGCCGCGTGGGGGCTGCCGCTGCTGCGGCTCGACATCGGCCGCGTCTTCTCCGGGCTCATCGGCTCCAGCGAGCAGAACATGCGGGCCGCGCTGCGCACCGCCGAGGCCAGCGCCCCGTGCGTGCTGTGGGTCGACGAGATCGAGAAGGGCTTCTCGACGAGCGCGGGCAATGACGGCGGTACCACCAACCGGGTCTTCGGCACCTTCCTCACCTGGATGCAGGAGAAGACCGGCTCGGTGTTCGTCATCGCGACCGCCAACGACATCGAGCGCCTGCCGCCCGAGCTGCTGCGCAAGGGCCGCTTCGACGAGATCTTCTTCGTCGACCTGCCGAGCCGGGCCGAGCGCGCCTCGATCTGGGGCGTGCACCTGCGCCGGCGCCTGACCCGGCCCGCGGTGCAGGGCGCGCTGCGGCCCGACGACGCGCTCCTGCGCGAGCTGTGCGGGCTGACCAACGGCTACTCCGGCGCCGAGATCGAGCAGGCGGTCGTCGCGGCGCTCTTCGACGCGTTCTCCGAGCGGCGCCCCCTGCACCGGGAGGACCTGCTGCGGGCCATTGCGGCGACGGTACCGCTGAGCGTCACCCAGTCCGAGAAGCTCGACGCGATCCGGGACTGGGCCCGCACCCGGGCCGTGGCGGCGACGGCCGCCGAGGACTGGGACCCCGACGAGGAGCCGCCGACCGCGCCCATGCCCGTGCTGGGCACCCACGGACGCACGATCGAGGTCTGACGATGAGCGTTTCCCTGATTCTGGTACCGCTGGCAATTGCCGCCGCCGCGGCGCACGCCGGGCTCACCAAGGGCAAGCAGGGCACGGTCTGCGCGGTGCAGACCCGGATGCGCGACGTGAACCTGCTCGCGGCCGCGCTGCGGGACACCCGGGCGGCGGTGGAGCCCGACGGAGACGCGCTCGTCGCGGACTGGGCGGGCGTGCGGGCCCGCTTCGTCCGCGACGAGCGGCAGGTGTGGGCCGCGTACTTCACCGGCGACGTCGACGAGCCGCGGGCGGTCGACATCGTGCGGGCGGTCGACGCCGCCTACGGCCGGCAGGTCCAGGCGGCCGTCCTGGCCCGGCTCACCCAGCGCGCCCCGGCCGCGGGCCTGCGCCTGGAGTCGCGCTCGGTGACCCCCGACCGGGCCGTGCGCCTTGTCTTCGCGGTGGAGCGGGCGACGTGAAACGCATCGTCGTCACCGTGGCCGAGGACGGCACGGTCTCCGCCGAGACGCTGGGCATCACCGGTTCGAAGTGCCTCGACTACGTCGAGGTGCTCGAGGACCTACTGGGGGCGCAGACGGTGCACAGCGAGTACACCAGGGAATTCACGACCGTTCAGAACAGGCAGGTTCAGCACGATGGCCTCTAGGCTCTGTCCTGCCGATCATGCCGGCCTGCGCCGGGCCCAGATTCCGCCTGCGCGCACCCCGCGAAGGCCGGGTTACAACACCGGTAGCCAGGCCTCCGCGGGCCACACGCAGGCGAAATCTGGACCTCGTCTCGGCTCGACATGATCGGCAGGACAGAGCCTAGCCCGGCGAGCCTCGGCTGGCGTCTGCGCAACAGCTGGTGGGTGCTGCTCGTCGTCCTCGGCGTGGGCTGCCTCGGCGGCACCGGCTTCCTCTACATCGGCATCACCGCGCGGCGCCCGGCGTGGTGGGGCCTCGGGGTCGCGTACCTCGTGCTGCCGTGGGCCGGCCTCGTCGCCATCAACCGGCTCGGCGAGGACTCGCAGGTGAGCACCGCGATCGCGGTCACCTACTTCGCCCTGTGGTTCGCGAGCATCGTGCACGCCCTGGTCCTGAACGGCTCCTGGCTGCGGTGGCGGGCCGCGAACCGCCCGTGGTTCGAGGCGTCCTCGCCGCCGGCGGCCCCGCTGGCGCCCCCGCCGGTCTTCGCGCCCGCGCCGGCCGCCCCCCTCGACGTGAACCGGGCGACTTCGGTGCAGCTGGCGGAGGGCGCCCGCCTCGACGTGAACCGGGCGACTTCGGTGCAGCTGGCGGAGGGCGCCCGCCTCGACCTCCCGCGGGCGGAGCGGATCGTCGCCGACCGCGAGGCCCGCGGCGGCTTCCGGACCGTCGAGGAGTTCGCCGCCGCGGCCGCCCTGGCCCCGCACGAGTTCGCCCGTCTCCGCGCGGTCCTCACCTGCACCCCGCGGCCCCGGGCGCCGCAGTCGCAGCCGCCGGGCCCGGGCCGTGTTCTCGACTTCTGAGCCCGGCACCCTCGCGGTCGGGCGGTTCGTGGAGCGCACGGTCGCCGAGGGCCCGGGGGAGCGTACCGCCCTGTGGGTGCAGGGCTGCACCATCCGCTGCGCCGGCTGCTTCAACCCGCACCTGTGGACGTTCCGCGGCGGCACCCCGACCCCGACCGCCGACGTCCTGGCCCGGGTCCTCGCCGCCGGGACCGAGGGCCTGACCCTGCTCGGCGGCGAGCCGTTCGACCACGCCGCCCCGCTCGCCGTCGTCGCCGCGGGGGTACGGGCCGCCGGCCGCTCGGTCATGACGTTCTCGGGCTACACCACCGCCCAGCTGGACTCGGCCGTCCACGGCGGACGCGCGGACGTCGCCGCGCTGCTGGCCGCCACCGACCTGCTCGTGGCCGGCCCGTTCGTCGCCGGGCTGGTCGACCACGCGCGGCCCTGGGCCGGCTCCGCCAACCAGGAGTACGTCCACCGCGGCGACCGCATCCCGCCGTCGGCGCTCGCCGCGACCCCGGACCGCCTGGAGATCACGGTCGGCGCCGACGGCACCCTGGCCGTGAACGGCTGGGCCGACGACGAGACCCTCGACGCCCTGCTCAGCGAATCAGCAGCACGACCAGGGTCCGGGGCCCGTGCACGCCCTCGACCCGGTTCAGCTCGATATCGCTCGTCGCCGACGGCCCGCTGATCAGCGTCAGGGGGCGGGTCGGCGTGAGCCGCGCGAGGAGGTCCGGCACGGTCTGGACGACCTGGTCGGCGCGCACCACGCAGAAGTGCCGGTCCGGCACGAGGGTGACCGCGCGGCGCCCCTGGCCGGCCGAGCCGTCCAGGGCGATCGTCCCGGTCTCCGCCACCGCCGCCGCGCAGCACGTCACCACGGCCGCGAACGCGTCCAGCTCCGCCGCCGTCCGGGTCCCGTCGTCCACGGTGGACCCGGGCACCGCGAACGGCAGGCCCGGCGGCACGATCAGCGGGGCGAGGCCGTCCAGCGCCCGGGCCAGGTCGGCCTCCAGCGTGGCCTCGGTGGTGGGCACGACGGTCGCCTTGTAGTCCTCGAGCCGGTCGACGAGCAGGTCGAGGTCGCCGCGGCGGGCCGGGTCGGCGGGCCGGTAGTCGCGCGGTACCTCGGGCACGGCGGGCGCGGAGCCCAGCGCGGCGCGGATGCGGGCCAGGACCACGGATCGGGAGTCGTCAGCCATTGCGCGTGCGCCACCATTCGCGGAAGGTCTGGGCCGGCGGGCGGGGCAGGTCGCGGCTGTCCGTCCACGCCGACAGCGGCGGCGGCAGCGCGCCGATGCGGTCGCGGCGCCGGCCGAGCAGGCGGCCGAGGCGCATGAGCCGCTCGCCGCCGCGGAACCGGCCCGGGCTCGCCATCACCCACGCCATCGCGGCCATCGACACCGCCTCGGCCGACGGGCCGCGGTGCTCCTCGACGTGCCGGGCCCGCAGGTGTACCAGCAGCGAGGGGATGTCGATGCGCACCGGGCAGGCGTCGAAGCAGGCGCCGCACAGGCTGGAGGCGTAGGGCAGCGAGGCGTTGTCCTCGACCCCGGTCAGCTGGGGGCTCAGCACCGCGCCGATCGGGCCCGGGTACACCGAGCCGTACGCGTGCCCGCCGGTGCGCTCGTAGACCGGGCACACGTTCAGGCACGCGCTGCAGCGGATGCAGTGCAGCGCCGAGCGGCCCACCTCGTCGGCGAGCACCGCGGTGCGCCCGTTGTCCAGCAGCACCAGGTGGAACTCCTGCGGCCCGTCACCGGGCGTCACGCCGGTCCACAGCGACGTGTACGGGTTCATCCGCTCCCCGGTCGAGGAGCGCGGCAGCAGCTGCAGGAACACCTCGAGGTCGGACCACGTGGGCACGAGTTTCTCGATGCCCATGACCGTGATCAGCGTCGGCGGGAGGGTCAGGCACATCCGGCCGTTGCCCTCCGACTCGACGACCGCGAGCGTGCCGGTCTCGGCGACGGCGAAGTTGGCCCCCGACACCGCGACCTTCGCGGAGAGGAACTTGCGGCGCAGGTGCTCGCGGGCGGCCATGGCCAGCCGGCGCGGCTCGTCGGTGAGGTCCGCCGGCACGTCCGGCATCGCGCGCAGGAAGATGTCGCGGATCTCGGTGCGGTTGCGGTGGATCGCCGGCACCAGGATGTGCGAGGGCTTGTCGTTGCCGAGCTGCACGATGAGCTCGGCGAGGTCGGTCTCCCACGCCGCGATGCCCTGCTCCTGCAGGGCCTCGTTGAGCCCGATCTCCTGGGTCGCCATGGACTTGACCTTGACGACCTCGTCGGCCCCGGCCGCGCGGACCAGGCCGGCGACGATCGCGTTGGCCTCGTTGGCGTCGCGGGCCCAGTGCACGTGCCCGCCGTTGGCCGTGACCCGCTCCTCCAGCTGCTCCAGCAGCTCGGGCAGGCGGGCCATGGTCGCGGCCTTGAGCGCCTCGCCGGCCCGGCGCAGCTGCTCCCAGTCCGGCACCTCGGCGACGACCGCGGCCCGCTTGGCGCGGATGGTGCGGGTCGCGTGGCCGAGGTTGCGCCGCAGCTGCTCGTTGCCCAGCGCCGTGCGGGCCGCGGCGGGGAAGGGCTCGTCGCCGCGCAGCTGCCCGACTCCGCGGGGAGCCACCACGGGCATTCCCAGGAACGTGCTCATGCGACCTCCGCTTCGCTCCGGCCGGACGAGCAGCCACCTACGCCTCTGTGAGCGGCCCCAATGCCCAGTCTGGCTCGATGCGGCTTCGCGCGGACCGACCCAGACCAGGCACCGCTTCGCTGCGGACCGCTCATGTGGACGCCAGAATTTCCGCCAGGTGTACCGGACGAGTCTCCACCGACAGCCGCGAGAGCCCGCCGCCCATGTGCATCAGGCACGACGAGTCCCCGGCGGCGACGACGTCGGGGGAGGTGGACAGCACGTTGCGCAGCTTGTCGGCGAGCATCGCGGCCGAGGTGTCGGCGTTCTTGAGGGCGAAGGTGCCCCCGAAGCCGCAGCACTGCTCGGCGTCGGGCAGCTCGACCAGGTCGATGCCCTCGACCGCGCGCAGCAGCCGCAGCGGACGGTCGCCGACGCGCAGCAGGCGCAGCGAGTGGCAGGTCGGGTGGTAGGTGACCCGGTGCGGGTAGCGCGCGCCGACGTCGGTCACGCCGAGCACGTCGACGAGGAACTCCGAGAGCTCGTAGGTGCGCCCGGCGACCTCGCCGGCCCGGGCCGCGAGCTGGCGCTTGCCCGCGCGCTCGGCGACCATGGCGTGCTGGTGGCGTACCGAACCCACGCAGGAGCCCGAGGGCGCCACGATCGCGTCGTAGGGCTCGAAGGTGCGCATGTGGTGCTCGACGAGCTTGACCGCCTGGCGCTGGTACCCGGTGTTGATGTGCATCTGCCCGCAGCAGGTCTGGGCCTCGGGGAACACCACCTCGTGCCCGAGGCGCTCCAGCAGGGCCACCGTGGCCTTACCGACCTGGGGGAACATCGCGTCGGCGAGGCAGGTGACGAACAAGGCGACGCGCATGGGTCACCGCCTGCCCTTCAGTGCGCTCTGTCGGCGGCTGCGCGGGCGGCCGCTCGAGTCGCGGACGATCAGCTCGGGTTGGAAGACCACGTGCCGGTGCTCGTGCCGGCCGTCGTCCTCGATCTCCTCGAGCAGCAGGGCTGCCGCCGTGCGGCCGAGCTGCTCGCGGGGTTGCCGCACCGAGCTTAACGGCACCGCGGCGGCCGCGGCGAACTCGATGTCGTCGTAGCCGACGATCGCCACGTCCTGCGGCACCCGCACGCCGCGCTGGGTCATCTCCTGCAGCACCCCCAGGGCGAGCAGGTCGTTGGCGCAGAACACGGCGGTCGGCCGGTCGTCGCCGGCCGCGGCGACCTGGGCGGCGATCTGGGTGGCGGCGGCCCGGCCGGACGCGACGGTGAGGTTCGGCGTCGGTACCACCGACAGCTCGGCCCGCCCCTCGACGGCCTCGGCGATGCCGGCGTGGCGGTCGTGCACCTGGGCGATCGACATGGGCCCGCCGACGAACGCGATGTGCCGGTGCCCCTGCTCGACGAGGTGCTCCCCGGCGAGCCGGCCGCCGAGCACGTCGTCGACCGCGACCGAGCAGCGGCTGTGCCGGCCCGAGCCGCGGTCCACCAGCACCACCGGGGTGCCGCGCTGGATGAGCTGCTCCAGGCGGGAGTTCGGCGACTCGTCGACCGGGGTGATGAGCACGCCGCGCACCCGCTGCTCCTCGAGCAGGTCGAGGTGGCGGTGCTCGCGGTGGGCGTCCTCGCCGCTGTTGCACACCACGACCATCACGCCGTGGTCCTCGGCGGCGGCCTCCGCGCCCCGGACCACGTCGGTGAAGAAGGGGTTCGTCACGTCGAGGACCACCAGCGCGATCTGCCGGCTGTGCCCGGCCCTCAGCTGCCGCGCCGAGTCGTTGCGCACGTAGCCGAGCTCGGCGATCGCGTCGAGCACGCGCTGCCGGGTGGTGGTGGCGACGAGCTCGGGGCGGTTGAGGACGTTGCTGACGGTACCGATGGAGACGCCGGCCCGTCGTGCGACCTCTTTGATGCCAGCTGTCGTCGTCATCGATCTCCTGAACGTCCGGTGTATCGGAACGGTAACGCGACCGAAACCCTTGACGCGGTCCGGGCTCGGCTTCTAACGTCACTCTAACCAGTCGATGAAACGTTTCACAAGGTGCAGGAACGGAGGCCCGGGTGCTCGTTCTCGAGGGCGTCAGCAAGTCCTTCGGTGCCGTCGCGGCGCTCCGCGACGTGCGCCTGGACCTGCGCGCCGGCGAGGCCCACGCGCTGGTCGGCGAGAACGGCGCCGGCAAGTCCACGCTGGTCAAGGTCCTGGCCGGGGCGCACGCGCCCGACGCCGGGACGCTGACCCTGGACGGCCGGCCGCTGGTGCTCAACAACCCCGCCGACGCCCGTGCGGCCGGCATCGCCGTGATCTACCAGGAGCCGACGCTCTTCCCCGACCTGTCGATCGCCGAGAACCTCTTCATGGGCCGCCAGCCGCTGAAGTCCGGGCGCCGCATCGATACCGCCGAGATGCGCCGGCGCGCCACCGAGCTCTTCGCGCGCCTCGGCGTGCAGATGGACCTCGACCGCCCGGCCCGCGGCCTGTCGATCGCCGACCAGCAGCTGGTCGAGATCGCCAAGGCGCTGTCGTTCGACGCCAAGGTGCTCGTCATGGACGAGCCGACCGCGGCGCTGTCCGGCGTCGAGGTCGAGCGGCTCTTCTCCGTGGCCCGCTCCCTGCGCGACGCCGGGGCCGCGGTCCTGTTCATCTCGCACCGCTTCGACGAGGTGTTCGCGCTGTGCCAGCGCATCACCGTCATGCGCGACGGGCGCTGGGTCTCCACCGACCCGGCCGACGAGCTCACCGTCGCCGACGTCGTGCGCCGCATGGTCGGCCGGGAGGTCGGCGACCTCTACCCGGGAAAAACGAAGGCCCCGAATCCGGAGGCGGCAATCGGCGAGGCCCGCCTGGAGGTCCGCGGCCTCAACCGGGCCGGCGCCTTCCACGACATCAGCTTCACCGTCCACAGCGGCGAGATCGTGGCCCTGGCCGGGCTCGTCGGGGCCGGGCGCTCCGAGGTCATCCGGGCCGTGTTCGGCGTCGACCGGTACGACTCGGGCGAGGTGCTGGTCGACGGCAAGCCCCTGCGCGCCGGCAGTGCGTCGGCGGCGATCGGGGCCGGCCTCGCGCTCGTGCCCGAGGACCGCCGCCAGCAGGGCCTGGTGATGGAGCTGTCCGTCGAGCGCAACGCCACCCTGCCGCGGCGCTGGTCGCTGTCCAGTCTCGGGCTGCTGTTCGGCGGGGCCGAGCGGCGCTCGGCCCAGGACTGGGCCCAGCGCCTGCAGGTCAAGGCGGGCCGGCTCGGCGATCCGGTCTCCACCCTGTCCGGCGGCAACCAGCAGAAGGTCGTGCTGGCCAAGTGGCTGGCCACCCAGCCCCGCGTGCTCATCGTCGACGAGCCGACCCGCGGCATCGACGTCGGCACCAAGGCCGAGGTCCACCGCCTGCTGACCCGGCTGGCCGGCGAGGGCGTCGCGGTCCTCATGGTCTCCAGCGAGCTGCCGGAGGTGCTCGGCATGGCCGACCGGGTCCTGGTCATGCACGAAGGGCGGCTGGCCGCCGACATCCCCCGCACCCGAGCCGACGAGGAGTCCGTGATGCTGGCCGCCACCGGGCAGGGGGAGCGATGACGACCGTCGAGACTCCGGCCCCGCCACGCACAGCGCGGGCCACCCGGCTCACCCACCGCGTCTTCCTGGTCCGCGAGCTGGGCATCCTGGTCGCGCTGGTGCTGCTCATCGGCATCACCGCGGTCACCAACCCGCGGTTCCTGTCCCAGCAGAGCGTCAAGGACCTGCTGCTGGGCGCGACGATCCTGGCGATCCTGGCCACCGGGCAGGCGATCGTCGTCATCACGCGCAACGTCGACCTCTCGGTCGGCTCGGTCCTGGGCCTGTCGGCGTTCCTGACCGGCACGCTCTTCCTGAACCACCCCGGCATCCCGATCCCGGTGGTGCTGGTGGCGGGCGCGGCGCTCGGCGCGGTGTGCGGCGCGGTCAACGGCGCCCTCATCGCCGCCGCCCGGGTGCCAGCGCTCGTGGTGACCCTCGGCACGCTGTACGTCTTCCGCGGCATCGACTACCGATGGGCCACCGGCAAGCAGATCAACGCCGCGGACATCCCGGCCTCGTTCCTGCACATGGGGACGAGGACGATCGTGGGGGTACCGCTGCTGACGCTCTTCGCCCTCGTCGTCGTGCTCGCCGCCGGGTTCTTCCTGCGCTCCTACCGCAGCGGCCGGGAGCTCTACGCCATCGGCTCCGATCCCGCCGCGGCCCGCCTGTCCGGCATCGCGGTCGGGCGGCGCGTGTTCTTCGCGTTCGTCACCTGCGGCGCGCTCGCCGGGCTGGCCGGGGTGCTGTACGTGGCCCGATTCGGCACGCTCGACGCCAACGCCGGCCTCGGCCAGGAGCTCAACGTCGTCGCCGCGGTCGTCGTCGGCGGCGTCGCGATCTTCGGCGGCAGCGGCTCGGTCTACGGCGCGGCCCTCGGCGCGATGCTGCTCACCACCATCGGCAGCGCGCTGCCGGTGCTCGGCGTCACCCCGTTCTGGCAGCGGGCCGCCGTCGGCGCGCTGATCCTGGCGGCGATCGGCCTGGACCGGGCGCTGTCGCTGCGAGTCACGAAGAGCCTCGAGCGAGGGGTGCACCAGTGAACATCGTCCGCCGCATCGGGTCCTGGGACCTGATCGTCCTGCTGGCCCTCGTGCTGGTCGTCGCGGTCGGCGCGGCCTCCGTGGAGGGGGTGGCCAGCCCGCGCTTCTGGCGGTTCGTGACGCTGGAGGTCATCCCGATCGCGATCGTGGCCCTGCCGCTCACGCTCGTCATCATCACCGGCGAGATCGACCTGTCCGTGGCCAGCGTGATGGGCCTGACCTGCGCCGCGATGGGCGACCTGTGGGCGCACGGGGTCACCTCGCTGCCCCTGCTGGTGGTGCTGAGCCTGGTGCTCGGCGCCGTGCTGGGCGCGATCAACGGCCTGTTCATCACGGTCTTCGGCCTGCCCTCGCTCGCCGTCACGATCGGCACCCTGGCGCTGTACCGGGGCCTCGCCTACGTCGTGCTGGGGGACAAGGCGATCTCGAACTACCCCGTCTCGTGGACCAGCGGCTCGACCAAGCCGATCCCCGGCCTGACCATCCCCTGGTTCATCATCGTCGTGGCGGTCCTCGCCGTGCTCTTCGCCGTGGTGCTGCACGCCACGCCGGTCGGCCGCGGGCTCTACGCGATGGGCAACAACGCCGAGGCGGCCCGCTTCGCCGGGGTCGCGGTCGGCCGCACCAAGTTCTGGCTCTTCGTCACCACGAGCACCATGTCGGCCCTGGCCGGCGTCTTCTGGACCTTCCGTTTCGCCAGTGCCCGCGCCGACAACGCCAACGGCCTGGAGCTCGCCGTCGTCGCGGCGGTACTCCTCGGCGGCGTGTCCATCTTCGGCGGCCGCGGCGGCCTCCTCGGCGTCCTCGGCGCCGTCGTGCTCATCTGCGTGCTGCGCAACGAGCTCCAGCTGGCCTCCGTGCCCGAGAACACGCTCACCATCGTCACCGGTTCGCTGCTCATCGCGTCGGTCGTCGGACCGAACGTGGTGGCGATGGCGCGGGAACGCCTGCGCCGTCGCCGACCCGCCTGATCGCACCTCGCGTTTTTCTGCTCCGCCGACACCCCACTGAAAGGATTCAACCCGATGAGAGGCAAGCTCATCGCGGCCGTGGTCGCGACCGCCCTCGCATTCAGCATGTCGGCCTGCGCCGACGACTCGGACACGTCGACCTCCACCGACAGCAGCGGCGCCGCCGCCGGCTCCGGCACCATCAAGAGCGGTCTCAAGGTCGCGTTCCTGCCCAAGCAGGTGAACAACCCGTACTTCGACACCTCCGACAACAAGGGCGGCAAGCTCGCCGTCGACGAGTTCAAGGGCACGTACAGCGAGACCGGCCCGTCCGAGGCGAGCCCCTCGGCGCAGGTCAGCTACATCAACACGCTGTCGCAGCAGGGCGCGAACGTCATCGCCGTGTCCGCCAACGACAAGGACGCCATCTGCGGCGCGCTCAACGAGGCGCGGCAGAACGGCGCGAAGGTCGTCACCTACGACTCCGACACCAAGCCCGAGTGCCGCGACCTGTTCATCAACCAGGCCACCAGCGAGGGCATCGCCAAGATTCAGGTCAAGCTCATCTCCGACGCGATCGGCGCCGACGGCGGCGAGATCGCGATCCTCTCGGCCACGGCGAACGCGACCAATCAGAACGCCTGGATCGAGCAGATGAAGACCGAGCTGGCGAAGCCGGAGTACAGCAAGCTCAAGCTGGTCGACACCGTCTACGGCGACGACGACGACCAGAAGTCGTTCCAGGAGGCGCAGGGCCTCATGGCCAAGCACCCCAACCTCAAGGGCATCATCTCCCCGACCACGGTGGGCATCGCCGCGGCCGGGCGCTACCTGAGCGGCTCGACGTACAAGGGCAAGGTCCAGCTGACCGGGCTCGGCACGCCGAACCAGATGAAGGCGTACGTCAAGGACGGCACCGTCAAGGCGTTCGCGCTGTGGAACCCGGCCGACCTGGGCTACCTCGCCGCCTACGCGGGGGCGGCGCTCGCCTCCGGCCTGATCAAGGGCAAGGAGGGCGACAAGTTCAAGGCCGGCAAGCTCGGCGACTTCACCGTGGGCAAGGACGGCGTCGTGCTGCTCGGCGACCCGTACACCTTCAAGGCCGACAATATCGACCAGTTCAACTTCTAGCCGGGGTCTGCTCGATAAGTCGGGCGCTCGGCGCCACGACTTATCGGACATTTCACGATTTACCACGAGGAGGTAGGGCGTGCGCCGAGTCTGCTTCACGCTGCAGGTCAAGCCGGAGCGGCTGGAGGAGTACCGGCGCCGCCATGCCCAGGTCTGGCCGGACATGCTCGTCGCCCTGCGCGGCGCCGGCTGGCACGAGTACCAGCTCTTCCTGCGCGACGACGGCCTGCTCGTCGGCACGTTGCTGACCGACGATCTGGCCGCCGCGCAGGCCGCCATGGACGCCACCGAGGTGTCCGCGCGCTGGGAGGCGCAGATGGCGGAGTTCTTCATCCACGGGCGGCATCTGGTCGTCCTCGACGAGGTGTTCAACCTGGAGCACCAGCTTGGAGCATTGCAATGAGTGAGCTCGCCCCGGAGACGCGGGCGCGTGTCGCGGCGCGGCTGCGCGACCAGCGGATCGAGACGGCGTCCTGGGCGTACGGCAACTCGGGCACCCGGTTCAAGGTGTTCCCGCAGGAGGGCGTGCCCCGGGACCCGTACGAGAAGCTCGCCGACGCCGCCCAGGTCCAGCGCTTCACCGGCGTCGCGCCGAGCGTGGCGCTGCACATCCCGTGGGACCTCGTCGACGACTACGCCGACCTGGCCCGGCACGCGTCCGAGCTGGGCGTGCAGGTCGGCACCATCAACACCAACGTGTTCCAGGACAACGACTACAAGCTCGGCAGCGTCACCAACCCCGACGCCGGCATCCGGCGCAAGGCGACCGGGCACCTGCTCGAGTGCGTCGACATCATGGACCGCACCGGGTCGCGCGACCTGAAGCTGTGGTTCTCCGACGGCACCAACTACCCGGGACAGGACGACGTGCGCACCCGCCAGGACCGCCTCGCCGCGGCCCTGTCCGAGACGTACGCGCGGCTCGGCGAGGACCAGCGGATGCTGCTGGAGTACAAGCTGTTCGAGCCGGCCTTCTACATGACCGACGTGCCGGACTGGGGTACGGCCTACGTGCACTGCATGGCCCTCGGCGAGCGGGCCCAGGTCGTCATCGACACCGGGCACCACGCGCCCGGCACGAACATCGAGTTCATCGTGGCGATGCTGCTGCGGGCCGGGAAGCTCGGCGGCTTCGACTTCAACTCGCGTTTCTACGCCGACGACGATCTCATGGTCGGCGCCGCGGACCCGTTCCAGCTGTTCCGCATCATGCACGAGATCGTGCTCGCCGACGCGCTGACCGCCCAGGGCATCGCCTTCATGCTCGACCAGTGCCACAACATCGAACCCAAGATCCAGGCGGTGATCCGCTCCGTGCTCAACGTGCAGGAGGCGACGGCCAAGGCGCTGCTCGTCGACCACGCCGCACTCAAGACCGCGCAGGACTCCGGCGACGTGCTCGGCGCGAACGAGGTGCTGATGGACGCGTACAACACCGATGTGCGGCCGCTGCTGCGCTCGGTCCGCGAGGACATGGGCCTGGACCCCGACCCGATCGGGGCGTACAAGCGCTCCGGCTACCTGGAGAAGATCGTGGCCGAGCGCGTCGGCGGTTCGCAGGCGGGGTGGGGCGCGTGAGCGGTTCGGAGCGAAGCGGAGAGGCCGCTCACCAGGATGCACAGTCCTGGGCGCGGCGGCACCGGAGCGAAGCGGAGGTGGCGTCGTGACGCCTGAAGAGCTGATCGCGCGGTCCAACCGGCTCGGGGGCGACCCGCGCAACACCAACTACGCCGGCGGCAACACCTCGGCGAAGGGCACCGCCGAGGACCCGGTGACCGGCGGCCCGGTCGAGCTGGTGTGGGTCAAGGGCTCGGGCGGCGACCTGGGCACGCTCACGACCTCCGGCCTCGCCGTGCTGCGCCTGGATCGGCTGCGTGCGCTGACCCAGGTGTATCCGGGGATCGACCGCGAGGACGAGATGGTCGCCGCGTTCGACTACTGCCTGCACGGCCGGGGCGGCGCGGCCCCGTCCATCGACACCGCGATGCACGGCCTGGTCGAGGCCCCGCACGTCGACCACCTGCACCCCGACGCCGGCATCGCCCTGGCCACCGCGGCCGACGGGCCCGCCCTGACCAAGGAGTGCTTCGGCGACCGCGTGCTGTGGGTCCCGTGGCGGCGGCCCGGCTTCCAGCTCGGCCTCGACATCGCCGCCGTCCAGCGCGCGAACCCGCAGGCGATCGGCGTGATCCTGGGCGGCCACGGCATCACGGCCTGGGGCGCGACCTCGGACGAGTGCGAACGGAACTCGCTGGAGATCATCAACGCCGCGACCGCGTTCCTGGCCGCGAAGGGGCGCTCGGAGCCGTTCGGGCCGCAGGTGCAAGCGCCTCTCGAAGACCGGCGGGCGCGGGCGGCGGAGCTCATGCCGCTGCTGCGTGGGCTCGTGTCGACCGACCGGCGCCAGGTCGGCCATTTCCGGGACGACGACGTGGTTCTGGACTTCGTCGGATCGGCGGAGATGCCCCGGCTGGCCGGGCTCGGGACCTCGTGCCCCGATCACTTTCTCCGGACCAAGGTGCGTCCGATGGTACTGGAGCCGGGCGGCGGCACCGAGGAGAGCATCCGGCAGATCCACGCTCAGTACCGGGAAGAGTACGCGGAGTACTACCAGCGGAACGCGGCGCCCGACTCCCCGGCGATGCGCGGCGCGGACCCGGCGATCGTGCTCGTGCCCGGCGTGGGCCTGTTCTCTTTCGGGGCCAACAAGCAGACCGCCCGGGTCGCCGGCGAGTTCTACGTCAACGCGATAAACGTGATGCGCGGGGCCGAGTCGGTGTCGCGGTACGAGCCCATCGACGAGGCCGAGAAGTTCCGCATCGAGTACTGGGCCCTGGAAGAGGCGAAGCTCCAGCGGATGCCCAAGCCCAAGCCGCTCGCGACGCGGATCGCGCTGGTGACCGGCGGCGGGTCCGGCATCGGCCGGGCGATCGCGCTGCGCCTGGCCGCCGAGGGCGCCTGCGTCGTCGTGGCGGACCGGGACGCCGACTCCGCGAGCGCGGTGGCGGCCGAGATCGGGGGCGCCGACGTCGCCGTACCGGTGGCCGTCGACGTCACCGACGAGGCGGCGGTGCGGGCCGCGGTCGACGCGGCGGTACTCGCGTTCGGCGGGGTCGACCTCGTCGTCAACAACGCCGGGCTGTCGGTGTCCAAGCCGCTGCTGGAGACCACCGTCGCCGACTGGGACCTGCAGCACGACGTCATGGCGAGGGGCTCGTTCCTCGTCGCGCGGGAGGCGGCCCGGGCCATGATCAAGCAGGGGCTCGGCGGGGACATCGTCTACATCGCCAGCAAGAACGCGGTCTTCGCGGGGCCGAACAACGTCGCGTACGGGGCGACGAAGGCCGACCAGGCGCACCAGGTGCGGCTGCTGGCGGCGGAGCTGGGGGAGTACGACATCCGGGTCAACGGCATCAATCCCGATGGGGTGGTGCGCGGGTCGGGCATCTTCGCCTCCGGCTGGGGCGCGCAGCGGGCCGCCGTCTACGGGGTGCCCGAGTCGGAGCTCGGCGCCTTCTACGCGAAGCGCACGCTGCTCAAGCGCGAGGTGCTGCCGGAGCACGTGGCCGACGCCGTCTTCGCGCTGACCGGGGGTTCGCTGTCGCTGACGACGGGCCTGCACATCCCCGTCGACGCCGGCGTGGCGGCGGCCTTCCTGCGATGAGGATCGCGGCGGTCGATCTGGGGGCCTCCAGCGGGCGGGTGATCGTCGCGGACGTGTCGTCCTCGGCGGTCACCTTCTCCGAGGTGGCGCGGTTCGTGAACGAGCCGGTCCGTGTGGGCGGCACCCTGCATTGGGACATTCTGGCGCTGTACCGCGGGATCTTGTCCGGTCTTTCGGCCGCCGGTCCGGTCGACTCGGTCGGCATCGACTCCTGGGCCGTGGACTACGGCCTGCTCGACGCCGACGGGGCCCTGCTCGGCAACCCCGTCCACTACCGCGATGCGCGGACGGACGGGGTCGCCGCCGGGTTCGACGGCTACGCGCTCTACGAGGCCTCCGGCATCGCCCCGCTACCGTTCAACACGATCTTCCAGCTGGCCGCGGCCCGGGGCAGCGCGCAGCTCGAGGCGGCGCGCACGCTCCTGCTGATCCCCGATCTGCTGTCGTACTGGCTGACCGGCGTCGCCGGCACGGAGCTCACGAACGCCTCGACGACCGGCCTGCTCGCGGCCGGCGGGGGCAGCGGCTGGTCGCCGGCCCTGCTCGCGCTCGCCGGCATCGACGCGGACCTGCTCCCGCCGCTGCGTGCGCCCGGCTCGCCGGCGGGCACGATCCAGACTTCACTCGGGGTGTCGCCGGGCACCCCGGTCACCGTCGTCGCGTCGCACGACACGGCGTCGGCGGTGGCCGGGGTGCCGGGTGCGGGAAACTTCGCGTACATCTCCTGCGGCACCTGGTCGCTGGTCGGCGTGGAGCTGACCGCGCCGGTGCTGACCCGCGACTCCTACGAGGCCGGCTTCACGAACGAGATCGGCGTCGACGGGACGGTGCGGTACCTGCGCAACGTCATGGGCCTGTGGCTCCTGCAGGAGTGCATGCGGGAGTGGGACCTTCCCCTGTCGACGCTGCTCTCCGGGGCCGCCGAGGCCCCGGCGGGGCGCAGCATCGTCGACGCCACCGACCCGGTCTTCCTGGCCCCCGGCGACATGCCGGCCCGCATCGCCACGGCGTGCAAGGCGGCGGACCAGCCCGTGCCGGCCACGCCCGTGGAGATGACGCGCTGCATTCTCGACTCCCTGGCCCTGGCGTACCGGCGGGCCGTCGACGACGCCCGCCGCCTGGCCGGTGTCACCGTCGACGTGGTGCACATGGTCGGCGGCGGGGCCCTCAACACGCTGCTGTGCCAGCTGACCGCGGACGCCTGCGGGCTCCCGGTCCTGGCCGGCCCGGTGGAGGCGGGCGCGCTGGGCAACATCCTGGTGCAGGCGCGGGCCCTGGGGCTGGTGGACTCGGACATCCGCGCCCTGGTGCGCTCGACGCAGCCGATTGTCCCGTACGACCCGCGCGTCTAGGCGCGTTTTTGTCGTACCGCTGGGGTACGGTGGCGGCATGGTTAGAACAGACGTTCTAGATCATGAGCTACGTCGTCGGGAAGCGCGACTGGAAGGCCAGGCGGGCCTCGGCCCCGTCGGCGATGCGGGTGAGCTCGTCGTCCAGGCGCATGAAGACGGCCCAGACCGGCTCGCCGCGGGCGTCGGCGATGACCTGCGCGACCTGCTCCTCGAGGCCGGGCTCGCGCCGCCCCTTCCAGACCTTGTCGGCGAGCGTGACGAGCAGCTCGTCGAGCGTGGCCCCGTCGCGCTGCCAATTCCCGTGCAGCGCGGCAAACCGGGCGAGCCGCGGCTCGACCCCGAGCGCGACGAGCAGCTCCTGCCCGGCCGGCTCGTGCTGTGTGCCGGCCCCGGACAGCTCGGCGGGGAAGCGGACCTTCCCGATGTCGTGGGTGGCCGCCCCGAACAGCACCGCCGCCCGGTCCACGTCCACCTCACGCCCGACCCATTCGACGATCTCTACGGCGACGTCGTGCACGGCCCGCAGATGGGCACAGAGCCGCGGCGGCGCCCCGGCCCGGCGTAGCAGGTCGGCGGCCTCGGCGGGCAGTGGTCGCAGGTCCGGTTCGGTGTTTCCGCTCATGTGGTTACCACGCCGGCGCTGCGCACGAGGTCGGGCGTGGCGTGGAACCGTCCCCTGAACGTCGTCGGCGCGCCCGGGGACTTCGCCAGCCGCTCGGGCAGGATCTGCGCCTCGAACTCGCTCGTCTCCACGTCGATCGTGAGCCGCGCGTCGAGGAAGTCCAGCCAGGTCCCGACGATCGGCGACCACAGCTTGAACACGACCTCCTTGGCCGAGAAGTGCACGGCGGGCCACCAGTCCTCGTCCGGCCGCCGCGCGCACCAGGCCAGCTCCTCGGGCCGGCAGATGGAGGCGCGGACGTTCGCGGGCAGGATGGTGCGCCGCTCGGCATCGATCCCGACGGCGCGCACGTCGCTGCGGCGGGCAACGGCGGCGGCACAGTACCCGGCGGTGTGCGTGATGCTGCCGGTCGTCCCCTGGGGCCAGACGGGCGCCCGGTTCTCGGACGGCACGAGCGGCTGCCCATGGACATCGAGCCGCGCGAGCGCGCGCCGCGCACAGCTGCGCCCGGCCGTGAACTCCCGGCGCCGGCTGGCCACGGCGCGGGCACTCAGCGCGGCGGCCTCTTCGGGGAGCAGGTCGGCGAGGTAGTCCGCGTCCCGGGCCACCTCAACGGCGACCCAGTCGGGCAACAGATCGTGCACGCGGCGACTCTAACCGCGCAACACCGTACTTGCCGACTCTTGCTTTCTTGCTCTCTCGTTCGTCGCGCGGCCTCTCTACTTTGTACGGCCTCTTCACGCGCGGCCTCGTCTTCTCCCACGGCCTCTTCTCTTCCACGGCCTCTTCTCGCGCGGCTTCGTCTTCTTCCACGGCCTCTTCTCTTCCACGGCCTCTTCCCGCGCGGCCGCTCTTCTTCCACGGCCTCTTCTCGCGCGGTCTTTCTTCTTCCGCGGCCTCTCTTTCGCACGGGCCCTTCTCGCACGTGCCTCAGTGCTTGATCAGTCGCTCCTCGCCCGATCGGCATTGACCAGGGGCAGGAACAGTCCTCCGAGCACCGCCCCCGCGAGCATCGTCAGCACGACCACCCCGCTCCAGAGCTCCAGCGACCAAGCCACCCCGAGCGAGAGCTGCACCCCGACGAGATGCGCGGGCCAGACCAGCAGCGGCACGACCACCCCGATCGCCAACGAAACCATTCCCGCCCACCGCACCGCCACCGCCTGCAACGCGAGGTCGGCCATGACCGCCCCGAGCAACGGCCACAGCTGCGAGGCAAGATTCTCGAAGTCGTCGAACACCCCATTGGGAATCGAGGCGGCCGCAACCACGAGCGTGACGAGCCCGAACGGCACCCGCCCGAGCCGGCTCCAGACGAACAACAACGCGGCGATCACCAGCACCGAGTACGCCAGGTACTGCGCCAGCCCGAACGGCTGCCCATTGCCGTACCCACTGTTGGCAGCGGGCGCATCCGTGAACGGCGAGAGATAGTCGAGGAAGAACGCCGCGACCGCGGTCCCGCTCGTGGCACTGATGAGCACCGGCACGTCGGCCGCCACGCGCCAACCGATCGCGGCACCACCGCCAACGGCGCCCGCACTCCCCGCGACCGCGCGCAGGTTCCGCACCTCGGCCAACGTGTTGCCCCGCGGCGCGACGTTGCGCGGGTTCCGCACCTCGGTCACCGTGTCCGCGCTGCGCTCGCTCAGCACCTCGGCCGCCACGCTTGCGTTGCGCGCGCTCGGCCCCTCAGCCGCCACGTTTGCGTTGCGCGCGCTCGGCCCTTCGGTCACCACTCCCGCCTTGCGTGCGCTCGGCCCCTCGGCCCCTACGCCCGCGTTCCCCGCGACGGTGCGCAGGCCCAGCTTGGCGGCCGCGGCCCGGATCGGCGTCGCGATCATCAGTGAACCGGCCGTGAGCAGCAGCAGGTGCGGCGGGCTCAGTAGCGCGGCAAGGTCCGTCTCGATCCCGAACGTGATGTGCCACGTCATGTCGATCACCCCGCCGGCGGCGAAGAGGATCGCCCCGAGCAACCCGAGCCCGTATCCGGCCGGCACCCATGTCGGCACCGCCCCCTCGGGCCGCCCGCGCCAGAGCCGAGCGGGCACGAGACTGATCGCGAGCGCGGCATAGCCGCTGTACAGCACCCCGTGCCACGGCGTGAAGAAGGTCTCGAGCGACGGTACGTGCGAGTGCGCCCACCCGTCCATGAACAGCCCGCCGGCCAACCAGACCGAGGCGAGCGCAACGAGCAGATCCCGCCGAGCGGAGGAAACCGGCCGGCGCACAGCGGTACGTTCGGAAACGATGGTCGCCATCCATCGATCCTGACGCATCGCGCTCGTGAACACAGCCTCGTTTTGGGAATCCGCCCCTGCGGCGAGCCGCAAGGCCCGACGACCACATCCACCCGTCGGCTCCGCGTCGACCGTGCCCATCTCGCCAATCGTCGCCGCGAACGTCACCGAGGCAGATCGCGCCGCGCACCCGTGCAGAACTCCGAGCCGAGTCGAACTGCAGAAGCGTCGAGTCGAAGTGCAGGAGCGCCGAGTCGAGTCGAAGTGCAGGAGCGCCGAGTCGAGTCGAACTGTAGGAGCGCCGAGTCGAGTCGAACTGTAGGAGCGCCGAGTCGAGTCGAAGTGCAGGAGCGCCGAGTCGGGTCGAGCTGTAGGAGCGCCGAGCCGGGTCGAAACGGTGCGGCCGGTCAGGGATCGATGCGGCGCAAGAGGTGGGCGCGGGCCTCGGCGTCCATTGGGCCGTTGCGCGTTTCCAGGTGCGCGGCGAGTTCGTGGCGGTGTTCGGTCGTACGGTTCCCGCCGTACTTGAACTTGCCCGCGACCGCGGTGATCGTCAGCTCGATGCCGCGAATGCCGGGCAGGTTGCGGTCCGACGGCAGCACCGGGGCGCGCTCGACGCCGGGCTGGAACTGGGCGAGCTGCAGTTGCAGGATCGACGCCTTCTCGGCCGGATCGTCGACGATGCGCACGTCGCACGAGAGCTGGACGGTCGCGTAGTACGACGTGGGCACCCCGTCGCGCGGTTCGGTGCCCGGCTTCGCGTTCCAGTCCGAGGGCACGTACACGTAGTCGCCGATCACCGTCAGCAACGCCCGCGGGTGCTCCTCGAGCGCCGCCCACACCGGATTGGGCCGCGCCAGGTGCAGCCGCACGCGCTCGTCGCCGTCGAACGAGAAGTGGGTCGGCACCACCACGGGCAGGTCCCGCCCACGCCCGGGCGCGATCAACTGCCCGAAGTCGTGGCCGCCCAGCCACCGCCGCCACTCGGACTCGTCGATGGGTGCGTCCCACGGGTGTACCAGCACGCCTACCAGCGTGCGACACAAGCCACACGGCCGGAAGAACCAATCGCAACCCCGAGGCCCACACAACGGCAATCGTCGCGACCGCCGCCACGAGCACGAGGACGGGACGTTGGCAATCGCCGCCGCCTTCGAGGTTGAGAGGCCCCGATCGCAGCCGCAGGCGCCCGGTCGGGTGGGAGCGGCGTGCAGGTCGTTCGGGCGCAGCGTGCCGGGGCCGAGGTGGTCCGGCGCCGGCCCGGGGGTGCGGCCGCGACGTCGGCGCGGGCCTAGAGTGAGCGGAGTTGGCGGCCGATGCAGTCCGGAGTGGGCTCAGGTCGGGAGGCTCGCGCCTTGGGCGCGTAGGACGCGCTGGACATGCGACGCCGGTATCTCGCGCGGGGGTTTGCCCGCGTGCGCCGCCATGGCCGCGCACACCCCCGCCGCCTGGCCGGTGGCCATCGCGATCGGCATGATGCGGTACGAGCTGTGCGCGACATGGTCGCCGGAGATGCAGCGGCCCGCCACCAGGAGACCGTCGGTGTTGCGGGGGAGCAGGGTGCGCAGCGGAATGTGGTACGAGCAGCCCTGCGGCAAGCGGCGCAGGATCGTGCCCGGGCCGTTGGGGTTGTGAATATCGACCGGATAGGCGCCGCGCGCGATCACGTCGTCGAACGAGCGCGCGCCCAGCACGTCTTCGCCGGTGAGCTGGTAGTCGCCGAGGACCCGGCGCGTCTCGCGCACGCCGATCTGCACGCCGCTCTGAATGACGTACGAGTCCTGGAAGCCCGGCACCCGGCCCTGCAGGAACCGGGCGATCTGCGCCAGCTGCCGGTGCGTGGCCAGCTCCGCGCGGGTCAGGTCCCACACGCTGATGCCGAGGCCGCCGACGCGCGTCGAGTTGACGGACACCTCGTCCGGGTGCGGGGTGGCGAAGAACAGGATGTCCTCGCGCGGCAGGTCGAGCTCGCCCGCCTCGCGGGCCTGGCGGATCAGGTCCCACA
Organism: Dactylosporangium sp. McL0621; assembly: GCF_049995355.1. Taxonomy (NCBI): domain Bacteria; kingdom Bacillati; phylum Actinomycetota; class Actinomycetes; order Micromonosporales; family Micromonosporaceae; genus Dactylosporangium; species Dactylosporangium sp. McL0621. The sequence goes on along the minus strand of NZ_CP188259.1, from coordinate 10,603,479 downwards.
GCCCGTGCACTCCTTTCCACTGGTCGGGATGCTCGTGGACGTAGTCGAGGAACGCCGCGCGGTCGACGTTGCCCGCGCGGAACATCAGGGTCATCGGCTGGGTCAGGCCGTCATCGGGGCGGCCGACCTCGTAGGGCGCGCCGGAAGCCGCGGCGAGGTCGCCGTCGCCGGTACAGTCGACGACCACGTCGGCATCGAGCACGACCGGACCGGATTTCGTCTCGAACACGACGCGGGAACCGCCGTCAGGCAGCCGCATCAGATCCGAGGCGAAGGCATGCAGCAAGAGTCGAACACCGCTGCCGGTCAGCATGTCGTAGGTGACGAGTTTGAACAGCTCAGGATCGAAGGGCACGGTATAACCGGTGCTCGGATCCGGGGGAGTGGCGCCTCCGGCTCGGACCAGGCGATCGAGCAGGGTCCATAGTACACCCGCCACAACCGGCTCGCCCTCCCCGTGATCGGTCGGCAGCAGTCGGTTGTCGTCGCCGCCCACGGCCTGCTTCATCTCGTTGTGGAAGCTCATCAGGGGCATGACCAGGGCGGCCGTCGCGTTGCCGCCGAGGAACCCGTAGCGCTCGACGAGCACCACGTCGGCCCCGGCCGCGGCCGCGCCCGTCGCCGCCCCGATCCCGGCCGGCCCGCCGCCCACGACCAGCACCTCCGTGCGGCCGCCGTGCGTGGCCGAGCGCGGCGGGAGCTGTACCGGGGGCAGCCCGTGCGGCCGTTCGAGCGCGGTCATGCTCCCACCACTTCCCGCTCGGCGACGGGCGACAGGCGGTCGAGCTGCGCATTCAGCCGCCGCCCCGTCTCCGTCGCGCGCTGGCGCAGGGCGGCGACCCGCGCCGCCATCTCCTCCTGGCGCTGCGGCCGCTCGTCCCAGAGCCGGTCGACCTGCGCGATGAGCGGCCCGGCGGCCTCCCGCACGACCCCGCGGGGAACGGGCGCGCCGATGCGTTGCGCGAAGTCGAAGACCTTTCCGGCGTATGGCAGCGCTAGTAGAGGTACACCCGCCAAAGCCGAGAAAATAAGGAAGTGCAGGCGCATCCCGACCGATAGGTCCAGGTGACGCATCAGATCGAGGACCTGGCCGGGCCGATATTGCCCGTTGAGCACGCGGCAGTGCTCGGCGGCGGTCATTCGCGACAGCACCGCGTGCGAGTGCCTGATGTCCGACCGCTCCATGGGCACGAAGAGCAGCGACGCGTCGAGCCGGTGCACGATGAAGTCCCCGACGTGGGCGAGCAGCTGGTGGTACTCGTCGGCGGCGAGGTGCTGCGCCGCGCGGCCCGGCTCGCGCACGCTCATGCCGACCACGCGGCGCCCGGGCGGCAGCGAGTCGCGCAGCATGGCCATGTCGAACTCCTCCGGCTGCAGCAGCAGGGCCGGGTCCGCGGTCACGGTGACGGGGGCCGTCACGCCCGCCTCCTCCAGCGCGACCTTCGACTCCTCGTCGCGCACGGTCAGCTCGGTGGCCGCGCCGAGCACCTCGCGCGCCATCGTGCAGTCGAGCTCCTCGGTCAGCGGGCCGGCTCCGATGGCGTACGTGAACACGGGAACGCGGCGCTCCTGGGCTGTGCGCACCACGCGCAGGTAGCGGCGGGCCTCGGTGTCGTACAGGATGCCGCCGCCGCCCAGGACCAGCAGGTCGAGGCGGGCCAGCGCGTCGGCGGTACGGTCGCGGCCGACGCCCTCCCACGGTGCCACCGCAACGCCGGGGTGCGCGGCCGCGGTGTGATCCGGATCGCGCGAGAAGACGAGGACCTGCGCGTCCGGGCGCCGGGCCCGCAGGTCGGACAGCAGACTGGCCAGGATCGCCTCGTCGCCCAGGTTGTACCCCCCGTAGGAGCCCAGGACACCCACCCGTGGACCGTGTTCGGCCATGACGCGCCTCCCGTCGCCGGAGCGACCCCGTCTACCCACGAGCGAAACTGTCACACCCGACCCTTATGGTGGATTTCGTGATCCACCTTCCAGCAGTACGGCAAGGTCCGTTGCGAGCGATCAGTGCCCGTCTCGGCTTCGCCGTAGCGCTGGTGGTCGTGATCGTGATCGTCATCTACATCGACCGCGGTGGCTATCGGGACATCAACGAGGACGGCCTGTCGCTGCTGGACTGCTTCTACTACGCCGTCGTGACGCTGTCGACGACCGGGTACGGCGACATCACCCCGGTCTCGGAGTCCGCCCGGCTCATCAACATCTTGGTCATCACCCCGGCCCGCGTGCTGTTCCTGATCATCCTGGTCGGCACCACCCTCGAAGTCCTGACCGATCAGTACCGCACGAACCTCAGGTTGCAGCGGTGGAGGAAGCGCGTGAAGAACCACGTCATCGTGTGCGGCTACGGCACCAAGGGCCGTGCGGCCGTCAGCACCCTGCTGGAGAACGGCTTCGACAAGACCAACGTGGTGGTCGTGGAGAGCGACCGCGCCGCGCTGCGCCAGGCCACCGCCGACGGGCTCGTCGCCGTCGAGGGCTCCGCGACCCGCTCGACCGTCCTCGTCGAGGCGCGCGTGCAGGAGGCCAAGGCGGTCATCATCGCCACCGACAGCGACGACGCGTCGGTCCTCGTCACGCTCACCGTCCGCCAGCTCACCGCGGGCAAGGTGTCGATCATCGCGGCGGCGCGCGAGGCCGAGAACGCGCCGCTGCTGCGCCAGTCCGGCGCCCACCACGTCATCGTCTCGTCCGCGACCGCCGGCCGCCTGCTCGGCCTGTCCACGACCGCGCCGCCGCTCATCGAGGTCGTCGAGGACCTGCTCACACCCGGGCAGGGGATGGCGCTGGCCATGCGCTCGGCCCGGCGCGACGAGGTCGGCTCGTCGCCGCGCGAGCTGAAGGAGCTGGTGATCGCGCTGTTCCGGCGGGGCAAGGTGCTCTCGCTGGCCGATCCCGAGGGCACGGCGATCCAGACCGGAGACATGATCGTGTATGTCCGCGACGACCGTCCCGAGGTGATCCCCGCGATGCCGTAGGGTTCCCCGGGTGGCGGCGCGGATCGGGACGTTCCTGGCCGCCGTCGTGCTCCTGCTGCTGGTGGCGACGCCGGCCGAGGCCCACGGCGGCGCGTCCGTGACGATCCACTCCGACGGCCACGGCTCCGTGTGGATCACCGCCCAGTGGCAGGACGGCCACGCGATCAGCGAGCCGACCACCGTGACCATGACCGCCACGGGCGACGCTTCGGCCTCGGTGGCTCCATCGGTACTGCGTCAGACGGGCGACGAGCGGGGCACCCAGACGTACAGCGGCACCCTGGACCCGGGCACCTGGCGCGTGGCGATCGACCTCGCCGCGCCCGTGAACGGCCACTGCCAGGCGGTTGTCCAGTCCGCCGCGCCCTCGGCCACGGCCTCGCCGACCGAGGTTGCCTGCCTGATCCCGGCCACGGCCTCGTCCACCGAGCCCTCGCCGCCGCCCGGCGGCGGCCTGACGCCGCTCTGGTTCACCTTGGGCGGGCTGGCCGTGGCGGCCGCGGTCGTGGTGGCCCTCCGGCACCGTCGGCGGGGCTGACCAGGCTCTCGGGTTTTTGTCGTACCCCTGTTCTAAGTTGTTGGCATGGATGAGGTGCTGACCGCGGAAGACCAGTCGGAGTGGCGTAACCGGCTGGAGACGATGATGGCCGAGCACCGACTCCGCCGTGAACGGCGCGCCGCGACGCGGGCCGCCTTCGCCGAGGCGAGGCGACGGGGGCTCGAGGAGCGACATGCCCAGCGGCTGGCCCTGATTGACCGGGAGGCTCGCACCGCGGAGATCACGGCGTACCGGGCCGAGCGTGACGCTCGGGCGGCCGGTCGTCGCCCGCGGGCCCCGTCTCCACCGCCTTCTTCTACGTCTTCCTCGTCTCTGGCATCTGGTGTGCGCGGCTGCTCGTCGCCGGATCGGGGGTCGGCGGCTGGCGGGAGCTCGCCGAGTGCTCGCGGTCCGGACCGGCCGACCGTGGCTGCCACTCGGTCGGCGGTTGCGGAGCCTGGCTCTCTCCAGGCGCCGGGGGTGGCGGATTCGGACGCTTCGCCGGTGCCGGCCGTCGTGGAGGCGGACCGTCGGCGGGTGGAGACCGTTGCCCGGCTTGGCGGTCCGGGTGTCGAGCCGGATGGTTCTCGGGTGCCGCCTGCTGTTGATTCGGGCGGTTCGCGGGCGTTGGTTGTCGTCGAGCCGGGCCGTTCCCAGATGTCGGCTGCTGTTCGTTCCGGCAGTTCGCGAGCCGTCGTTGTTGCACGGTCGGGAGCTTTGGGAGCACCTGCTGAGACGGAGCCCGGCCGTTCGCGGGCGTTGGACGGTGCGGGGTTGGACGGTCGGCCGGGTGGTCGATCGCGACTGGCCGGCGCGGGGGAGCGGGCGCCGCCCGGGTGACCGTGGTGTTGTCGCCGGGTCGTCGCCGTCCTTTGCTACTGGCTGAGCAGGGGTCCTCGTCGGCGAGCCCACAGCCGGACCTCGGGGCAGGCCGCCTCGGACCGTTCGACGGCTGGCCCCGCAAAATGCGACATGTGGGTCGCCGAGTGCGGTGGGTTGCTCGAGCTACACCCTGGTGAGCCGGAAGGAGGATTGTCGGGGTGGGGCGCTAGGCTCGCTGCGTGACTGGTGAGGCCAACGCCGAGACGGACCCGGCGACCGAGGCGTTGCTGGCCGCGCGGTCGGGCGACGAGCGGGCCGCGGCCGTGTTCGTGCGGGCCACGCAGACGGAGGTCTGGCGGTTCGTTGCGGCGCTGGTTGGCGTGGCGCACGCCGATGACGTGACCCAGGACACCTATCTGCGGGCCTTCCGGGCGCTGCCCGAGTTCGCCGGTCGGTCCTCGGCGCGCACCTGGGTGCTGGCCATCGCGCGGCGGGCGTGTGCCGATCAGGTGCGGGCGGCCGTTCGGGCGCGGCGCCTCGAGGCCCGGGTTGTGGCCGAGCCGGCGGCGCTGGCCGAGGGGGACCACGCGGGCCTGCACGCCACTAACGCGCTGGTTGCCGCTCTGCCTGCGGAGCGGCGGGTTGCGTTTGTGCTGACTCAGGTTCTGGGTGTGTCGTACGCGGAGGCTGCCGAGATTGAGGACGTTCCCGTTGGGACGATCCGCTCGCGGGTTGCTCGGGCGCGCGCTGACCTGGTCGCTGCCATCGCTGCCGCTCGCGCTGGATGACTGACGCTCGCCCACACGAGGGAACGGGTGCTGGCCGGGAGGCGGTGACCGTGGTCGGCGGGGAAGCAGTGACCGTTGCTGGCCGGGAAGAAGTATCCGTGGCCCGCCGGGAGGTGGTGACGATCGTTGCTGGTCGGGAGGCGGTGACCGTGGCCGGCCGCCGGGAGGCGGTGACCACGGCCGGCCGGGAGGTGGTCGTGACGATCGTTGCTGGCCGGGAGGCGGTGACGATGGCCGGCGGAGAAGCAGCCGGCGTTGTCGACCGGGAAGGGGTATCCGTTTCTGGCGGCGAGGCGGTGACGACCGTTGCTGGTCGGGAGGCGGTGATCGTTGCTGGCCGGGAGGCGGTGATCGTTGCTGGCCGGGAAGAGGTGGGCGTCGTTGGCCGGGAGGAAGTGGCCGGCTCTCGTCGGGCGGACCGGGGCTGTTGCTCGTCGTGCAGCGGGGAGCGTCGTTTCGCCGGGAGGAAGTGGCTGGCTTTCGTCGGGCGGATGTGGCCTCGCTCGGCGTGCCGAAGTGACCGTCGTTGGCCGGGAGGAGGCGAAAGGCGGACGTGGGCTTCGCTCGTAGTGCAGTGGTGACCGTTGCTCGCCTTGTTTTGGCGGTCTCGCTGGGGCTGGTGGCCGTTGTGCTCTACGCCGGGCCCGTCTCTGCTCATGGGGCCGACGCCCCCGTTGCCGTCGGTTATGTCGTTCGCGTTGACTCCGTGTCTGTTTCCGGGGTTCAGGTACGTGCTGTCGAGGGTGGGGCTCGGCTCGAGCTTGTGAACCGCTCCGGCCGTGAAGTCGTCGTGCTCGGGCTGCAAGGGGAAGAGTTTCTCCGCGTCGGCGTGCGCGGCGTTGAAGAGAATCGGCAGTCGCCCACCTGGGTCGCCAGTCGGTCGATCACCGGGGCGGCCCGCGGGGGGAATGCCTCCGCCGCTCCCGAGTGGCACCTCGTGGCCTCGGTGCCGCGGGTCCGGTGGCACGACGAGCGGGCCAGGGAACTGCCCGCGCGCGCCTGGAGCGTTCCGCTGCTTGTCGACGGGCGGGAGGCCGGGATTGTGCGCGGTACCGTCGCGAGCGCGCCGGCGCCCCAGACCGGGTGGTGGTGGGCCGGAGGCGTGCTCGGGGCCGTGGTCGTCGGGCTGTTGTGGCGGTCGCGGACCGTGCTCGCCGGGGTCGCGGTCGTTGCCGGGCTGGTCGCGGCGGGGTGGATCGTGCAGTCGGCAAGTCTGGCCACGTCGCCCGCCGATGGGGTCGGGGTGCAGCTCCTGGTTCGGTTGTGGCCGCTCGTCACGGCCGTCGGCGTTGTGGCGGCCGGCGGGCTGTCGCTGTTCAAACGTGTGGACATCGTCGTGGCGATCGCCGGGGCCTGTCTCGCGGTCATGGTCGGGCTCGGGGACTCGGCGGTGTTCCGGTACGGGACGCTCGCCGGGCCGTCCTGGGGGAGATGGGCCGTCGTCGTGGCGTTCGCGGCGGGAGCGGGGCTGGCCGTTGCCGGCGGGGTTCGGTGGTACCAGCAGGCAGCACCCGCGGAACCCGAAGAACGGCGCGAAAGGCCACATCAGAACTCGGAGAAGTAAACAAAAGCCAACGAGTTCTTTCATGAACGACCGTTTCTCTGCATAATCGGGCATCGATGTTCCCCGCCAGGAGCAAAGGAGTCCGACGTGGACCGTAGGACGTTCGTCGCGCGAGGGGCCGTCGTCACCGGCGGCGCGATCGCGCTCAGCACCGCCGTTGCCGGAGTCGCCGACGCCGCCGTGCGCACCAGCAAGACCGTCACGGCCGGGGCGCGCACCGGGCAGTACTCGCCGAACCTCGCCCCCCTCAAGGCGACCCCGTTCCTGAAGCTGCCACCCGGCGCCGTGCAGCCGCGCGGCTGGATCCGCAACCAGCTCAACATCGAGGCCGACGGCCTCTGCGGGCGCATGACCGAGGTCTCCGACTACCTGGTGTACAGCAACTGCGGCTGGGTCGACCGGACCAAGGGCGCCTGGGAGGAGCTGCCGTACTGGCTGCGCGGCTTCGGCGACCTGGGGTACGTCACCGGCAACACGCGCATCCTCACCCTGGCGCGCCAGTGGATCGACGGCATCATCGCCAACCAGGCCGCCGACGGGTTCTTCGGGCCGGACAGCCTCCGCACGAGCCTGGAGGGCGGCCCGGACTTCTGGCCGCACATGCCGCTGCTCGATGCCCTGCGCGCCTTCGCGGAGTACAGCGGCGACGCGCGGGTCGTGCCGTTCATGCGCAAGTACTTCCAGTTCCAGAACGCCCAGCCGGCGGCCGTGTTCAACCGCAGCTGGGCGGCCCTGCGCTGGGGCGACAACATCGACAGCGTCTACTGGCTGTACAACCGGACCGGCGAGAGCTGGCTGCTCGACCTGGTGCGCAAGATCCACGCGGGCTCGGCCGACTACACCAACGGCATCCCGAACTGGCACAACGTCAACCTGGCCCAGGGCTTCCGCGAGCCCGCGCAGTTCGGGCTGCTCGACACCGACCCGAAGTACCAGCAGGCCACGTACAACGACTACAACACCGTGATGGGGCTGTACGGCAACTTCCCCGGCGGCGGCTTCGCCGGCGACGAGAACTGCCGCACCGGGTACACCGACCCCCGCCAGGGCTTCGAGACCTGCGGCATCGTCGAGTTCATGCACAGCCACCAGATGCTCGCCCGGATGACCGGCGACTCCGTGTGGCTGGACCGCTGCGAGGACCTCGCGTTCAACTCGCTGCCCGCCGCGCTCGACCCCGCTCAGAAGGGCGTCCACTACATCACGTGCGCCAACAGCATCGGGCTGACGAACCGCACCCTGACCCAGGGGCAGTTCCAGAACGGCTTCCCGATGCTGGCCTACATGCTCGGCATCCACAACTACCGCTGCTGCCCGCACAACTACGGGATGGGCTGGCCGTACTACGCCCAGGAGCTGTGGTTCGGCACGTGGGACAACGGGCTGTGCGCCGCGATGTACGGCGCCTCGCAGGTGACCGCCAAGGTCGGCGCGAGCGGCACCACCGTCACGATCGCCGAGGACACCGACTACCCCTTCAGCGACACGGTCACGTTCACGCTCAGCACGCCCGGGCCGGTGAGTTTCCCGTTGTACCTGCGGGTGCCCGGCTGGTCCCAGGGCGCCCAGGTCCGGGTCAACGGCACCCTGGTCACCGGCACGCTGCAGTCCGGCTCGTTCGTCATCGTCGACCAGACCTTCAACAACGGCGACAAGGTCACGGTCGCGCTGCCGATGCGCACCACCGTGCGTACCTGGGCCAAGAACGGCAATGCGATTAGCGTCGACAACGGCCCGCTGACGTTCTCGCTGTCGATCGCCGAGCGGTGGTCGCGCATCGGGGGCACCGACGCGTGGCCCACCAACGAGGTGTACGCGGACACCAACGCCGCCTGGAACTACGGGCTCCTGCTGGACCCGGACAACCCCGCGGTGACCGTCACCCGCAAGCCCGGCGCGCTCGCCGCGAACCCGTTCACCCGCGACGGCGCCCCGATCTCGCTCAGCCTCACCGGCCGGAAGATCCCCAACTGGCAGGCCGACGCCGAGGGCATCGTGCGCACGCTGCAGCAGAGCCCGGCCCGCTCCACCCAGCCCAACGAGACCGTCACCCTGCTGCCGATGGGCGCGCAGCGGGTCCGGATCACCACGTTCCCGCGCATCAGCGACGGCGCGGACGCGATCGACTGGTCGATCCCGGCGACGGCCTCGGCGTCCTGGTGCTGGGGCGGCGACAGCGTCGGGGCGATAAACGACGGCAAGGTCCCCAGCAGCTCCGGCGACCAGTCCATCCCGCGGCTGACCTGGTGGGACCACCTCGGCACGAGCGAGTGGGCGCAGCTGTCCTACGCGACGCCGGTCAACGCCGGTGCGGTTTCCGTGTACTGGTTCGACGACACCGGCGCCGGGCAGTGCCGGGTGCCGCAGTCATGGCAGGTGCAGTACCTCAACGCCTCGGGCCAGTGGACGGCGGTGAGCGGGGCGTCGGCCTACGGTACGGCGCTGAACACCTTCAACCGCGTCACCTTCAACGCGGTCACGACCTCGGCCCTGCGCGTGGCCGTCCAGCTCAGGTCCGGCTTCTCGGGCGGGATGCTGGAGATGCGCGTCGAGGGCACGACGGCGCCGATCTCCTGGAAGCGGATCCAGAACAAGAACAGCCTCAAGGTGCTGGGCGTCGCGGGCATGTCGACGGCGAACAGCGCCAATGTCGTGCAGTACGACGACAACGGCACCGCCGACCACAACTGGCGCCTGATCGATGCGGGCGGTGGGTGGTACAAAATCCAGAACCAGAACAGCGGCAAGCTCCTCGCCGTGCAGAACATGTCGACGGCCGACGGCGCGCTCGTCCAGCAGTTCGAGGACAACGGCAGCGCCGACCACCTGTGGCGGCTCGTCGACAACGGCGACGGCTGGGCCCGGATCCAGGTCCAGCACAGCCTGAAGGTGCTCGGCGTCTCCGGGATGTCGACCGCGAACAGCGCCCAGGTGGTGCAGTTCGCGGACAGCGGAACCGCCGACCACCTCTGGAAACTGCTCTAGCGGTGCCCGGGCCTCGGCTTCAGCCGGGTCGTCGGCAGGCCGGGGGCGGGCAGCGGCCGCTCGTCCCCGGGCACGACGCCGAAACGGTCCGAGGCCCGCATCCAGTCGTCGCGGGCCTCGACGATGTCCTCGTGCGAGCGGCCGACGAAGTTCCACCACATGACGAGCTCCTCCTCGAACGGCACGCCGCCGAGCAGGAACAGCCGGGCCGGGCCGCCGGTGGCCTCGAGGGCGAGGCGGTCGCGGTCCCGGCCGAGGTACAGCAGGGAGCCGGGCTCGACCGCGACCCCGTCGACCCGGGCCGTGCCCTCGGTGACGACCACGGCGTGCTCGAAGTCCGGGCGCAGCGCGAGCTCGGTGCGCCCGGCCAGCTCCACGTCGGCGCCGAGCAGCTCGGTGTACACCTCGGCGGGGGAGACGGCCCCCGCCAGCGCGCCGACCGCGACGGTAACTTTCACGTCCCGGTCGGCGAGCTGCGGCAGCTCGGCGATGTGCTGGAACGCGGGCGCCCGGTGCCGCTCGGCGTCCGGCAGCGCGACCCAGAGCTGCAGGCCGTGCAGGACCGGCGGCTTGGCCCTCGGCGAGTTCTCCGAGTGCGCGATGCCGCGGCCCGACGTCATGATGTTGAGCTGGCCCGGGACGATCACCTGGTCGGAGCCGAGGCTGTCGCGGTGGCGCACCTCGCCGCCGAGCAGCCAGCTCACCGTCTGCAGGCCGATGTGCGGATGCGGCGGCACGCGCATGCCCGGCTTGCCGGTGACGTCCTCGGGGCCGAAATGGTCGAGGAAGCACCAGGCGCCGACCGTCCGCCGGGCCTTGTTGGGCAAGGTGCGGCGGACGACGGTGTAACGCCCGAGGGGGACGTCCCGGCCCTCTTCCAGGATGGTCACGCCCTCAATTGTCCACGGCGATCACGATTTTGCCGCGGCCGTGACCGGTCTCGATCTCGCGGTGGGCGTCGGCCGCCTCGGCGAGGGGGTACACCCGGCGCACGTGCCACCGGGTGCGGCCGGCCGCGTACAGCCCGACCAGCTCGGCCAGGGCCTCGGCGCTGCGCCGGCCCTGAATGCTCGCCAGGCCGAGCTCCTCGACGCGGTCGTGCGCGACCAGGGTGATGATCCGCTTGCGGTCGGCCACGAGCGCGAGCGAGGTCTCGAGCGCCTCGCCGCCGGCGCCGTCGATCGCCGCCGTCACGCCCTGCGGGGCCAGGGCGCGGACGCGGTCGGCCAGGCCCTCGCCGTACACCACGGGAATCGCGCCCAGAGAGCGCACGTAGTCCTGGTTGGCCGCGCTCGCCGTGCCGATGACCGTGGCCCCCAGGAGCACGGCCAGCTGGACGCCGGCCGTGCCGGTCCCGCCCGCCGCGGCGTTGACGAGCACGGTGTCGCCGGGCCCGGCGCCGATCGCCGACAGGGCCAGCCGGGCCGTCTGCCAGCCGGCCGTGAAGCCGCCCGCCACCTCCCAGGGCACGCTCGGCGGCTTGGCGGTGACCTGGTCCTCGGGCACCACGATGAGCTCGGCGTACGACCCGAAGACGCTGAACCCGAGCACCTCCGTGCCCGCGGGGATCCGGTCGGTGCCCTGGTCGACGACGCCGGCGAACTCGTTGCCCGGGGTCTGCGGGAGGGTCACGGTGGCGTACGGCGGGACCCAGCCCCGGCGCAGCGCGGCGTCGAAGGGCTGGACGCCGGCGACGCGCACGCGGACCCGGACCTGACCGGGCCCGGCCTGCGGTTCGGGGCGGTCGTGGAGGCGGAGGACGTCGGGCGGACCGGGTTCGGCGAACGCAGCGGCTCTCATGGTCAACCACTGTCCGACCTCAAGCGCGGTTGAGGTCAATGGGGTACCGTGCATCCGCGTTGGAGTAATCAGGGAGTCGACCATGGTGAACGCGAAGGACTGGGTCGTTGTCGGACTGGACAACGGCGGCACCGCGAACAACGCCACGGTGCTCGACCACGGGGGCTCGTTCCTGGTGGACGGGCTCGTCGAGGTGCCGAGCCGGGTGCTGGACGGCCCGGAAGCGGCCGTCGAGTCGCTGGCCGGGGCGTTCGAGAACATCCTGGCCGTGACCAAGGTCGACCGCTCCCGCGTCGTCGCCGTCGGCCTCGACACCCCGGGCCCGGCCAGCGCGGACGGGGTCATCTCCTCCAAGGGCGCGACGAACTTCTCGCAGGCGGCGTGGTGGGGCTACGACTTCCGGGGCGCGCTCGAGCGCCGGCTCGGCCTGCCGGTCGTCTACAACAATGACGGCAACGCGGCCGCCCTTTACGCGCATCACGTGTACTTCGGGCCCGCCGCCGACACCAAGTCGTCCGTCTCGGCGATCGTCGGCACCGGCCTCGGCGGCGGCGTCATCGAGCAGGGCAAGGTCATCAAGGGCGCGGCCGGCATGGCGGGCGAGCTCGGCCACGTCCAGATCCCGATGCACGGGCTGCTCGAGGAGGGCCAGCCGCTGCCCTCCTGCGGGTGCGGCTTCCTCGGCGACGTGGAGAGCGTCTCGTCGCTGACCGGGATCGTGCGCAACCTGCTGCCGTACTGGCTCAGCCGCTTCCCCGACCACCCGCTGCACGGCGCCGACTCCCTCAAGTCCGCCGCGAAGCAGGTCCGCTCCTACGCCGAGCAGGGCGACGAGCTCGCCCTGCGGATCTTCGAGCAGCAGGCGATGGGGCTCGGCCGCCTGTTCACGATCGCGGCCAACTTCACCGACCCCGACTGCTACTTCGTCGGCGGCGGCGTGGTCGAGGCCGCGCCGCACTTCCGCGACTGGTTCCTGGCCCGGGTCCGCGAGTACACGCTGCTGCGCGAGGAGCAGGCCAAGGTCTCCGAGTTCTCGCTCGTCCCGGAGCGCGACATGGCCGGCGCCCGCGGAGCGGCGATCGCCGCGGCCGGGACGGTCGTGGCCTGAGCGAGCTCGACCCCAGGCGCTCTCGACCGGGGCCGGGGCGCGGGCCACGTTCTCGCCCGCCAGGTTGAGCCGCCCTTTGTCGTCGCGCTGCCACCGCCGCCCGCTCGCGTCGGTGAAGCGCACCTCGACGTGCATGTCGGCCGAGGGCGCGAGCCGGATGGTCCCGTCCTCGTTTGATGCGGTCCCGCTCGACGGGCCCCTCGGTCGCCTCGTCGTCGAAGCCGGCGTACACCTCGGGCTGCTCCCCGGGCGGCACGATCCGCACCCGCCGGGTCGCCGTCCACGCGGCGGGCGGGTCGCGAAAGACGATCTCGACGTCGTACACCGGCGCCTGCCCGGCATTGCGCACCGCCGCGCCGACCACGCCCCGCGTGATGATCTTCTCGAACGTCTCGCGCTCGCTTACCGCCCACGCGCACACCCGCTCGGCGTCGAGCCGGTCGTCGGCCAGCCGGTGCCGCGCGATGAGCTCGCCGACGGCGACCGTGGCCTGCCGGGCCGCCTGCAGCGCGGCCCAGCCGAGGTAGACGGCGCCCCCGGCGACGAGCACGGCGAGGATCGCGGCGACGAGAAGCCCCACGAGCGCCAAGGTACCGCTACGAACCCTGCAAATGCGCCAAAACCGCCAATACCCGGCGATTGTCGTCGTCCGAGATCGGCAGGTTCAGCTTCCCGAAGATGCTCGCGATGTGCTTGTTCACGGCGCTCTCGCTGAGGAAGAGCTGCTTGGCGATCGCCGCGTTCGAGCGCCCCTCCGCCATCAGCGTCAGCACCTCGCGCTCCCGCGGCGTCAGGGTGCCGGTCTGCTCCGTCGGCCGGGCCACGAGCTTCGCGATCACCGAGGGGTCCATGACGGTGCCGCCCGACGCCACCCGGCGTACCGCATCGATGAACTGGTCGGCGTTGAACACGCGATCCTTGAGCAGGTAGCCCACCGCCCCGGTGCCGTCGGCCAGCAGTTCCCGGGCGTAGAGCTGCTCGACGTGCTGGGAGAGCACCAGCACCGGCAGCCCGGGCACCTCGCGGCGCGCGGCGAGGGCGGCCTGCAGGCCCTCGTCGGTGAAGCTCGGCGGCAGCCGCACGTCGACGACGGCGACGTCGGGCCGGTGCTCCAGCAGCGCGGCGAGCAGGTCGGGGCCGGTGTCGACGGCCGCCACGATCTCGAAGCCGTGGCTCTGCAGGAGCAGGACCAGGCCGTCCCTCAGGAGGTAGAGGTCTTCGGCGAGGACAACGCGCACGGCAGCTCCAGCGAGGCGACGGTCGGCCCGCCCGGGGGGCTGTTCAAGGCGAGCGTTCCGTCGAAGGTACCCAACCGCCGCTGAATCCCGCGCAGCCCGGTGCCGCGCGACGGGTCGGCGCCGCCCTCGCCGTCGTCGGTCACCGTGACGCGCAGCGCGCCCTCGCGGTGGCGGATGTCGATCGAGACGTGCTCGGCCCGGCCGTGCCGGACCGCATTGGCCAGCAGCTCGCTGACCGCGAAGTACGCCGCGGACTCCACCGGCGCCGCCAGCCGCCCCGCGAGCCGGCCGGTCACGGTGACCTCGGCCGCGGTGTCCAGGGCCAGGGCCCGCACCGCGTCGGGCAGCCCGCGCTCCGACAGCACCGGCGGGTGGATGCCGCGGACGAGGTCGCGCAGCTCGGTGAGGGCGGTCTGCGAGGTCTCGCGGGCCTGTGCGACGAGCCGGCGGGCCGCGTCGGGGTCGGTGTCCATGAGCCGCTCGATCGTGCTGAGCGTGAGCCCGACCGAGATGAGCCGGGCCTGGGCGCCGTCGTGCAGGTCGCGCTCGATGCGCCGCACCTCGGCCGCCTGGGCGTCGACGGCATCGGCCCGGGTCTGGGTGAGGCGCTCGACCCGCCGCCGGAGCTGCTCCTTGGCGGTCGGCCGCAGCAGTACCGCGGTCCAGCGCGACGCGATCCGCAGCGCGCGGTCGGCCACCGCGACGGCCGCGACCGCGAGCGCGACGCCGACGGCGAGCCCGGCGGTGCGGTTGCCGGCCACGGCTCCGTACCAGCGGCTCCAGTCCGCCCCGAAGAACTGCGTCCACATCCACGGCAGGGCCAGCCCCCAGACGCCGTAGATGCCGGCCACGACCGGGACCCCGGCCACGACCCCGACCACGACCGCGTCGGCGACGAGCCACAGCAGGTCGCGCCACGAGGCCACGTCGTGCCAGACCCACTGCCAGCGGGCGTTGAAATCCGCCATGCCCTCGGTCTTGTACAGGGTCCGGTCCACCCGGTACATCCCGTCCGCGCGCAGCTCCGGGAACCGCCGCGCCGTGTACGGGCGCTCGATGGTGACCCCGGCCCAGGCCGCGTAGCTGCGGCGCAGGTTCGCCAGCCACCGGAAGTGCGTCAGCCCGATCGGGATCAGGAAGATCAGGCCGAGCCCGAAGCCGAGCGCGAAACACACCAGCGTGACCGCGAACAGCGCCACCTGCACGACGGCGCTGATCGCGAGCAGGCCGCAGCGGGCCCAGGCGAGCAGGGCGCGGTCCGAGCATTTCCGCCCCGCCGGGGACGTTTCGGCGACCGGCCGCAGCCGGCGCTCGCTCCACGCCGCGACCGCGCGCACGGCCCGGGGCGCGACCGGCAGCCCGAGCGGGATCACCAGCAGCACCACGAACGGGAAGAACAGCATCCACCGGAGGTCGCGCTCGAGCGCCGGGTCCTTGGCGAACCAGTCCACCCGGGCCAGATAGGCGGGCATGCGCGGGGATCGGTACAGCTGGGATTCGTGGCGGTAGAGCCCCTCCTCGTCCGGCTGCGGCGGGGCGGGCTCGGGCCGGTAGGGCACCGGGATCTCGCGGCCCAGCCACGAGCCGAACAGCGCGCGCCACCGGTTGGTCAGGTGCCGGACGGCGATCCCGGGGGCGATCAGGGCCAGCCCGGTCGGCAGCACCGTCAGCACGAACTGCGCGAGCGCGACCGGCGTCAGCGCGAGCAGCTGCCCGCTGCGGGCGAGCGCCTTGGAGTACGTCATGTCACCGAGCCTCGCCCTTCTCCTCGTCGCGCACATCGGCCCTGACTGCCGCGCCCGGTGCAGATAACTGCACCCCCGGGTCGGCATCCAGCGTCATTCTGCCGGGTCGCCGGTGTCGGCAGAGTGTCGGCCATGACAGTCATCGAAGTGCAGCAGCTGCAGAAGCGCTACGGCGAGCGGGAGGCCGTGCGGGACGTGACCTTCTCCGTCGAGCGCGGGGAGATCTTCGGCGTCATCGGGCGCAACGGCGCCGGCAAGACCACGACGGTCGAGTGCGTCGAGGGCCTGCGCACCGCCGACGGCGGCTCGGTGCGGGTGCTCGGCCGCGGCCCCGGCGACCCGGTCGTGCGCCAGCGCCTCGGCGTGCAGCTGCAGGAGTCGCAGCTGCCCGACCGCATCCGGGTCCGGGAGGCGATGGAGCTCTTCGCGACGTTCTACGAGCGCCCCGCCGCGACCGGGCCGCTGCTGGAGCGGCTGGGCCTGGCCGAGCACCGCGACCAGCAGTACAAGCGGCTCTCCGGCGGGCAGAAGCAGCGCCTGTCGATCGCGTTGTCGCTTGTCGGCTCGCCCGAGGTGGCGGTCCTGGACGAGCTGACCACCGGCCTGGACCCGCAGGCCCGGCGCGACACCTGGCGGCTGATCTCGGACATCCGCGACGGGGGCGTCACCGTCCTGCTCGTCACGCACTTCATGGACGAGGCCGAGCGCCTGTGCGACCGGATCGCGGTCATCGACCAGGGCCGCACGGTCGCGGTCGACACCCCGGCCGGGCTGATCCGCCGGGCCGCCCCGGGGGTGACTGTCACGTTCCGCACGTCCGCCCCGGCCCACCTGGCCGGCGTTCCCGGCGTCGACTCGGTGACGGCCGACGACGGCATCTGGACCGTCACGGGCCGCGGCAACCTCGCCCATGAGGTGTCGAAAGCGCTGGCGGCCCAGGAAGTTGTACCCCTGGAGCTCAACATCGTCCAGGCCGACCTCGAATCCGCGTTCGTCGCCCTCACCGGCAAGGAGTCCTGACATGCGTGCCCTGACCCGGCTCACCGTCATCGAGACCAAGCTCATGCTGCGCGAGATCGCCGGCCCGATGTTCACCGTTCTGCTGCCGGTCGCCCTGCTGGTCGTGTTCGGCCTGCCCGGCAGCGCGCACAAGGCCGACCCGGCCCTCGGCGGGCACCGCGGCATCGACACCGTGATCCCGTCGATGTCCGTCATGGTGTCGATGGCCATGGTCGCGTTCTTCATGCTGCCCGTGGTGCTCGCCAACTACCGCGAGCGCGGGGTGCTGCGCCGGTTCGCGACCACGCCGGTGAAGCCGGCCGCCCTGCTCGGCGCCCAGCTGGTCATGAACGCCGGCGTGGTGCTGGCCTCGACCGTGCTCACCCTCGTCATCGGCGTCGCCGCGCTGGGCATGCACCTGCCCGACCTGGCCCTCGTGGTGCCGACCTTCCTGCTCGGGGTGCTCGGGCTCTTCCCGGTCGGGCTGCTCGTCGCGTCGGTGGCGGGCACCGCCAAGGCAGCGACCGCCTACGCCCTGGCGATGTGGTTCCCGTCGGCGTTCTTCGCGGGCCTGTACGTGCCGGTGGAGTACATGCCGGCCACGCTGCGGCGGATCGGGGACTTCACCCCGCTGGGCGCCTTCCGCCAGGCCATCCAGGCCGCGTGGACCGGCGACACCCCGCGCCCGCTGCACCTGGCGGTGCTGGGCGCGAGCTTCCTGCTGGCCGGCGGCCTGGCGGTGCGCCTCTTCCGGAGGGCCTAGGGGTTGCATCGAAGTGGGGGTTGGAGCGAGGCGAGGCTCAGGCGTCGGCTGGGCGGCCCCAGGCGGCGTCTGAGTCCGCCGCAGCCCGGCCATCCACTTCGATACGACCCCTAGAACTGCCCGGCGAAGTCGGCCGCCGACATCGGGGTCGAGAACATCGGGAAGTCGTACTTCAGCGCGTTGTCGTGCTCCTCCTGCGAGGTGGCCGCGAGGCAGTCCTGCAGGGTGACGACCTGGTAGCCGTGCTCGTAGCCGGTCCGCATGGTGGACTCGACGCAGCAGTTGGTCAGGAAGCCGCCCAGGGCGATCGTGGTGATGCCCTTGCTGCGCAGGATGAAGTCGAGGTTGGTGCTGGCGAAGGTGTCCAGCCCGCGCTTGCCCTCCACGACGATGTCCCCGGCCTGCGGCGCGAGCTCGTCGACGATCTGCGCGCCCCACTCGCCCTTGACGAAGGCGTTGCCGTCCACGACCCCCTTGAGGATTCCGTAGGGATGGGAGGTGATCTCGTTGTATCCGGGCGCGAAGGTGATCGGCGCGTGCACGATCGTCACCCCGGCGGCCCGCGCGGCGGCGACGAGCTGCCGGGTGTTGGCCATCATGTCGGTCTTGTCCATCACGCCCTGCACGGCGGCGTGGAACGCGCCGCCCTCGGAGACGAAATCGTTCTGGTACTCGATGAGGACGATGGCGGTCTTGGCGGGATCGATGGTCATGCGGACCCTCCACTCACGACGTCGTGACGCAGCTCACCCTACGCCGCGACGGCGGCGGCCCGGATCGTTCCGACGGCCTCGGCCGATAGGCTGAGCCGCGTGGAACTCCTGCACTCGGGCAAGGTCCGTGACGTGTACGCCGACGGCGACGACCTGATCCTGGTCGCCTCGGACCGCATCTCCGTCTACGACGTGGTGCTGCCGACGCCGATCCCGGACAAGGGCGCCGTGCTCACCCGGCTCTCGCTGTGGTGGTTCGAGCAGCTCGCCGACATCGTGCCCAACCACGTGATCTCGGCGACCGACGTGCCCGCGGAGTTCGCCGGCCGGGCGATCCGCTGCCGGCGGCTGGAGATGCTGCCCGTCGAGTGCATCGCGCGCGGCTACCTCGCCGGTCTGGGGCTCTCGGAGTACAACTCCCGGGGTGAAGTCTCCGGCATCCAGCTGCCGCCGGGGCTCGTCGAGGGGTCCCGCCTGCCCGAGCCCGTCTTCACCCCCACGACCAAGGCCGCGGTCGGCGAGCACGACGAGTTCGTCACGCTCGACGAGGTCCGCGAGGAGATCGGCAAGGACCTCGCGGACGAGCTCCGGGAGCTCACGCTGCGGGTGTACTCCCGCGGCGCCGCCCTCGCCGCCGAGCGCGGGATCGTGGTCGCCGACACCAAGCTCGAGTTCGGCCGCGACCGCGCCGGCGCCGTGGTGCTCGCCGACGAGGTGCTCACGCCCGACTCGTCCCGCTTCTGGCCGCTGGACCGGTGGGAGCCGGGCCGCACCCAGTTCTCCTTCGACAAGCAGGTCGCGCGCGACTGGTCGCTGTCCAGCGGCTGGAACAAGACCGCGCCCGGCCCGGAGATGCCGGCCGACGTCGTGGCCCTGACCCGGGCGCGCTACGTCGAGGTCTACGAGCGGCTGACCGGCACCGCCTGGTAATGCCTGTTCAGCCCCCCAGCGGGGGCTCGTCGCCGCGGGTGTGCTCGGCCAGGAAGCGCTCCAGCTCCGCCCCGATCTCATCCGCGGTCGGCAGCGGCGCGGGGGAGTCGGCCAGCAGGTTGCTGTTGCCGCTGCGGCCGCGGGTGAAGGCGTCGTACTGCTCCTCCAGCGCCCGCACCAGCGAGGCGGCCTCGTCGGCCTGGGCGATCTGCACGTCGATCTCCGCGCGCACCGAGTCGGCCGCGGCGTGCAGCTCGTCCATCGGCACCCGCAGGCCGGTCGCGTCGGCCAGGCACGCCAGCAGCTTCTCCGCGGCGGCCGGGAACTCGGCCTGGGCCACGTAGTGCGGCACGTGCACGGCGAAGCCGAAGGCGTCGCGGTCCTGCTGGCCGATGCGGTACTCCAGCAGGTTGCCGACACTGCCCGGCACCTGCACCCGCTGCAGCCACGGCTCGAAGCCGGCGATGAGGTCCCGGCTGGTCCCGTGCGCGGTCACCCCGGTCGGGCGAGTGTGCGGCACGGCCATCGGGATCGCGGTGAGCCCGACCGTGGCCCGCACGTCGAAGCGCTCGATCAGCTCGAGCACCGCCGCGGTGAACCGCTCCCACTGCAGGTCGGGCTCGGGCCCGTCCAGGAGCAGGAACTCGGTGCCGCCGGCGTCGCGCACCGCCCGCAGCAGCAGCTGGGGCTGCTCGTAGTGCTCCCAGTGGTCCTCGACGAAGAGCATCGCCGGGCGCCGGCCACGGTAGTCGTAGAGCTGGTCGAGGTCGAACGTGGCGACCGTGCGCGGCGATCCGACGCTGAGCAGGTGCTCGCGCGCGAGACGGGCGGCGTTGCCGGCGTCCACGAAGCCCGTCAGCGCGTGCACGAGCACCGGCCGGTCGGCCTCCGGCGGTTCCTCGGTGAGCTCGTAAAGTTCGCTGGGGTTCAGCACCGCGACGCGTCCTTCCTGTTTTAGCTCTGCAACCCGGCAGTACGCCCGATCATTCCATCCGCGGTCATCCAGGGGTTCGTGAGGATCGCGTAGACCAGTTCGTCCACGGCCGGCGTCAGCTCGGTGAAGGACGGCCCGGCGCCGGTGTACGGGTCGCAGACCTGCAGCATCATCTCGTGCACGCCGCCGACCAGCGCGATCGCGAGCAGCGGCGACAGCGCCGGGATCCGCGGGTCGGACTCGCGGGCCCGCTCGATCACCTCGACCAGCGCGTCCGCGAAGCGGCGCAGCATCTGCTGGCGCAGGCGGAACGCCTTGGGGCCGGCCGCCTGGATCTCCACGAGCAGGGTGCGGGTGACCGCGGGCAGGCTCTCCAGCGCGGTGAGGTACGCCGTCACCCCGCTGTTGATCATCTCCTTCCACGGCCGGCCACCCGGGCCGGCCGCGCTGCGCACCACCTCGAGCAGGTGCGCGCAGCCCTGCTCGTAGAGGGCCATCAGGCAGGCTTCCTTGTCCGCGAAGTGCTCGTAGAACGTGCGTTTGGACACCCGCGCGTGCATGACGACGTCCGCGATCGTGGTGGCCGCGTAGCCCTTCGCGGCGATCGACTCGGCCAGCCCGCCCGTGAGGTCGGCGCGCAGCTCCTCGGCGGTCCTGGTGCTCGTCATGCGGTGGCCTCGACCTTTCGCGACAATGTACCCGGGTGCTAGTTTGCCTGGTACTGAACGGTACCGCCGACAGGAGGGGCCTCGGTGAAGCGTGCACTGACTGGTCAGGTGGTACTCGTCACCGGTGCCGCCCGCGGCATCGGCGAACACACCGCGCGCCTGGCCGCCGCCCGGGGCGCCCGGCTGGCGCTCGTCGGGCTCGAGCCCGCCCGCCTGGAGCGGCTCGCGGGGGAGCTGGACGCCGTCTGGTTCGCCGCCGACGTGACCGACCAGGCCAGTATGGCCGCCGCGGTCGAGAGGGCGCTCTCCGCGTACGGCCGCATCGACGCCGTCGTCGCCAACGCCGGCGTCGCCAGCCGCGGCACGATGGCCACCGGCGACGTCGAGGCGCTGGTGCGCACCGTCGAGGTGAACCTGGTCGGCGTGATGCGCACGGCCGCCGCGTGCCTGCCGGCGCTCATCGCCTCCCACGGGTACCTGCTGATCGTCGCCTCCGCCGCGTCGTTCGCGGCGCTGCCGGGCATGGCGCCGTACTGCGCCTCGAAGGCCGGCGCCGAGCACTTCGGCAACGCGGTGCGGCTGGAGGTCGCCCACCACGGCGTCGCCGTCGGCACGGCCCACCCGAGCTGGATCGACACCGACCTCGTCCGCGACGCCAAGGACGACCTTCCCGCGTTCGGCGAAACCCTGCGCCGCCTGCCCCCGCCGCTGGGCTCCACCACATCCGTCGAGCGCTGCGCCACCGCCTTCGTCGACGCGCTGGAGCGCCGCCGCCGCAAGGTCTTCGTGCCCCGCAGCGTCATGCTCGTGTACTGGCTGCGCACCTTCCTCAACAGCCGCCTGGCCGAGAAGGTGGTCGAGTCCCAGGCCCGGCGCAGCGTCCCGCTCATGGAGGAGCAGGTGCGCACGCTCGGCCGCGGCTTCGGCGCGAACACGGCCCTGCCCGCGCCGCGCCGCCCGGAGCCGCCCGAGCCAGGGTTCATCGCCGACCGCTACCACCGGTGACGGGCTAGCCTAGGCCCTGTCCAGCCGCGACTCGTGCACGAGGATCGCCACCTGGACGCGGTTCGTGCAGCCCAGCTTCGCCAGGATCCGGGAGACGTACGTCTTCACCGTCGCGACGCTCATGTGCACCGCGGCGCTGATCTCCGCGTTCGAGCGGCCCTCCGCGACGCCCTCGGCCACGTCGCGTTCCCGGGGCGTGAGCGCCGCGAGGGTACGCCGCGCCGCCGCCCCGCGATCATCGGCCTTCACGTGCGCGATGAGCCGCCGCACCGCGGACGAGGACAGCGTCTGCTCGCCGGTGGCGACCCGGCGTACCGCATCGAGGATCGCCAGCGGCGGGGTGTCCTTCAGCAGGAACCCGTGCGCGCCGAGCCGCAACGCCCGCAGGACGTGCTCGTCGGTGTCGAACGTGGTGAGGACGATGACCCGCACGCCGTCGGGCCGCAGGGCCTCGAGCGCGGCGAGCCCGTCCATGCGCGGCATGCGGATGTCCATGAGGACGACGTCGGGCCGCGTGGCGCGCACGGTGCGCACCGCCTGGGCCCCGTCGGCCGCCTCGCCGACGATCTCGACCCCGGTGTTGCCGCCGAGCACCATGGCGAGCCCGGCCCGCACCAGCGCGTCGTCATCGGCGACGACGACGCGGATCAGCCCTTGCACGGCAGCCACGCCTCCAGCGTGAACGTCGCGGCGCCCTGATCGCTGCGCCGCACGCCGTGCTCGAACCGCCCACCGGCCAGCGCGACCCGCTCGGCCAGCCCCTCCAGCCCCGAGCGCGTCCCCGGCAGGGCCGGCGCGGCGGGCCGGTCGGGCAGCGGGTTGCTGACCCGGACGTGCACCTCGTCGCCGCGTTCGAGCAGCACCCGCACCGCGACCCCGGGCGCGTGCTTGCGCGCGTTCGTGAGGCCCTCCTGCACCAGCCGGAACGCCGTGCGGTCCACCGCCGCGGGCAGTCCTCCGTCGAGACGATGCTCCAGTTGTACCGTCGTGCCGGCCTTCTCCGCCTCCGCCACGAGCTCGCCGAGGTCGGCCAGCCCCTGCCGGGGCCGCAGCTCCTCCCGGTCGCTCGCGCGCAGCACCCCGAGGATCTCGCGCAGCTCCTCCATCGCCTGGTGCGCGCTGGTCCGGATCGTCGCCCCCGCGTCGGCGACCTGCTCCCGCGAGAGGTCGTCGCGGATCTCCAGCGCCCCCGCGTGCAGGCTGATGAGCGAGATCCGGTGCGCGAGCACGTCGTGCATCTCGCGCGCGATCCGCTCCCGCTCGAGCCCGCGCACCAGCTCGGCCCGCTGCCGCGCCTCGGCCTCGGCGCGGGCCGCGCGCTCCCGCAGCGAGGCGATGAGCTCGCGCCGCGCCCGCACCGCGGTGCCCCAGGCGACCGCGCCGGCGATGATCGTGAGCGCGAGCGTGTTCGCCCCGAGGACCTGCAGGTCGGGGTCCGGGTACCGGATGCTGAGCGGCACCGGCGCCAGCAGGTGCAGCAGCGCGACCCACAGCGCGGTCCGCAACGGCCGGTGCACCGCGACCCCGAAGACGGCGATGAGCGCGGCCCCGCCCGCCATGTCGGTGAGGGCGGCCGGCACGAGGAGCGCGATCGCCACCCCGACCGGGTACCGCCGCCGCCACCACAGCACCACGATCGCGGGCACGGTGATGGCGAGCGAGACGAGCAGCCGCCCGTCCCCGAGCGTGCCGTTGTCCAGCCCGCCGGCCGCCGCCATGAGCGCCACGAGCACGGCGATGACTGTCGCGGTGATGTCGACCGCGACGTTGCGGGCCCGCGTCACGACTTCACCAAGGGCCGCCAGTGCTGGACGGTACCGATGTCCCGCACGGTGTACCCGAGCTTCTGCACCTCGTCGCGCAGCTCGTCGGCGTCGGTGCCGCTCTTGTTCTCCAGCGCCTTGCCGCGCGCGGCCAGCACGGCGTTGACGGCCGCGGGCAGGTCGGGGAGGTCCGGCACCCAGCGCCGGTACAGCTGCGCGTACGGGTCCTGGGCGACCCACGGATACCCGTGCTCGCGGAACGCCCGCTCCACCCGCGGGCTCCCGGCATTGTCGAACCGGTCCCGCACCACCTGGCGCGACTGCCGGTCGAGCACCACGAGCAGCCTCCCGTCCACGAACACCGCGTCGACGTCGCGCCGCTCGACGGTCCGCCGCGTCTCCCCGCGGACGAGCGTGAGCCCGCCGTCGCCGACGGTCACGCGCAGCGCCTCGTGCACCGCCACGAAGGCGAGCCCGGCGCCGAGCAGCACCCCCGCGGCGACGACGGCCAGCAGCCCCCACCCGGCGTCGAGGTGCCGCACGAGCCGCAGAGGCCCGGCGAACGGTACCCACGGCAGCGAAAGCAGCCACCGCGCCGCGCTCGGCAGCCCCCACCCGGCGAGCCCCCCGGCGACGGGCAGCCCGACGAGCAGCAAGGCCCGGTCTCCGCGGGTCAGCCCGAGCTCGTCATCAGCCATGCCTACACGCTAGGCAGCCACCCCGCGGGCGGGACAGTCGCCGAAAGTAGCCGGACGTCTCAGTCGTCGGTGATGTGGATCGCCTCCATCCAGGCCGGGGTCGCGGGCGGGTTCGGGCCGATCAGCCCCGCGATGATCCGGCAGCCGCCCGGCTCGTCCGGCCACGGGGTCAGGCCGTCGGTCAGCACCACGATGATGTTCGGCGGCTCCGGCTGCCGCCGCGCGCGCTCGATGCCCACGCGCATGTCGGTGCCGCCGCCCCCGCTCAGCTGGACCTGCTCGGTCTTCGTCACCCGGGTCACGGCCGTGACGTCGGCGTCGCAGGCGAGCACCGTGACACGGTTGCCGCGGATGCCGACCGCGCGCAGCACGCCCGTCACCTCGGCCAGGCACGACGCGAGCTGGCCGTCGCCCATCGAGCCCGAGGTGTCGATGACGATCGCGACCCGCGGCAGGGGCTGGCGCAGGCTCGGCAGCACGACCCCGGGCAGCGCGGCACTGCGCCGGCCCGGCCGCGCGTACGTGTAGTCGACCGCCCCGCTCGCCCACACCACGGCCTGCCGCAGCGCCCCGGTGAGCAGCCGCCGCCAGTCGACGGTCGGCTCGGCGATCTCGTCGGCCCAGCGCCGCCAGCCCTGCGGCACGGTGCCGCGCCCGCGCACGTGGGCCCGGATGCCGTCGGCCGTCGACCGCCGGATCGCCCCCGCCTCCACCTCGGTCACCGCGGGCGCCCCGCCGGCCCCGAGCTCGCCCGCGATCTCCATGCCGTGCGCCCCCGACCCGCATTGCACGTGGATGACGTGGGTGTGGGGGATGCCGGCCAGGTACTCCTCGAAGAGCCGCCCCGGCGGCAGCCCGAACGTCCCGGGCTCCACGCGGCTGTGCGGCAGCGGCAGCCCGTCGGCGATGAGGTCGTCGTTGATCTCGCAGTCCTGCGCGAGGTTGACCCGCAGGTGGTCGTCGCGGTCGGCGTGCCGCAGCCGCTCGGCCCGCCCGTGGTGATCCCGCAGCAGGTGCGCGACCTCGTGCACCCAGACCCCGGCCAGCTCCTCCACCGGGTGGGCGGTCACGAAGCCGGGGTTGACATACAGCCGCCAGTGCCGGTCGACGCCCATCGTGGACAGGTGCCAGGCGGGCACGACGGACAGCGCATACAGCGCCGAGGCGAGATACGGCCGCAGTTTCGCCGCCCGGTACCGCGCCGCGAGCAGCTTCGTCCGGTCCAGCGCCACCCGGGCCGGCGACGCGGAGTCCAAAGGCGCCGGCGAGCTCACCGCATCGCCCCCGAGAGGCGCAGGATGTCGACGAAGGCGTCAATCGTCGGCGGGACCGGCCACGACTTCTCCCGCATGGCCGCCAGGTCCGCGGCCGCCCGGGCCGCCACGTCCGGCACCCCCGCGTCGACCGCCTTGGCCAGCACCGTCCACGCCGCCTCCCAGCGCGGCCGCGACGTGTCCGACTGCACGGCCGACACGATCGCGGTGAGGAAGGCCAGCTGGCGGTCGCCGCGCTCCGGCAGGGCGAACGCGTCCGGGTTGGCCAGGACGCGGTTCGGGTCGGGCAGGTCGAGCTCGTCGAGGTAGGTGATGAACTCGAGGCCCGCGCCGTCGCCGATCGCGCCGATGAGGGCCGTCGACAGTGCCTCGCGCGAGGCGTCGCTGGCCAGGGCGAACGTGAGCAGGCGCAGCGCCATCTCCCAGGTGCGCGGGGAGGGCCAGGCGCCGCCGCGGGCCTCGGCGTCGGCGGGCAGGTGGTGGGTCAGGCCGGGGCGGGCGGTCAGGAAGCCCGACAGCGTGCCGCGGGCGCGGGCCAGCGCGGACGCGGCCCGGCGCGGGTCGATGCGCGGGATGTCGGCGGTCGGCCAGGTGCCGGCCAGGCCGCGGGCGACGACCGCCGGGTCGTGGGTCCAGTGCAGGTGCACGAACCGGTTGGCCAGCGGCGGGCTGAGGTGCCAGCCGTCGGCCGCGCTGGCCGGCGGGTTGGCCGCGGCCACCACGCGCACGCCGGGCGGCAGGGCCAGGCTGCCGACCCGCCGCTCGAGCACGACCCGCAGCAGGGCCGCCTGCACGGCCGGCGGGGCCGAGGACAGCTCGTCGAAGAAGACCAGCCCGACGCCGCCGCGGGTCAGGCGGACCGCCCAGTCGGGCGGGGCCATCGGCACCCCCTGGGTCGCCGGATCGTCGCCGACGACCGGCAGTCCGGCGAAGTCGGAGGGCTCGTGGATGCTCGCGATGACCGTCTCCATCGGCACCTCGAGCCGGTCGGCGAGCTGCTGCAGCGCGGAGGACTTGCCGATGCCGGGCTCGCCCCACAGCAGCACCGGCAGATTCGCCGACACGGCCAGCGCGAGCGCCTCGAGCTGCACGTTGTCGCGGCGCTCGACACGGGTCGCACGGGTCGCGGCGAGCAGGTCGTCCGCCGCGGCGAGCAGGTTCAAAGCCTCCGTCATGCCCGCGAGATTAGCCGGGGGGTACGACAAAAATCGCCGGGATATCAGGCCGGGAGCTCCGGGCCATCGTCCCGCCGATGGCGGTCCCAGGCCTCCACGACCAGGTCGTCGACCGTCGCCCCGGCGGCGATCAGCGCCCGCACGAGGACCGGCGACCCGCCGTCGTGCACGGCCGCGTACAACGCGGTCAGCCCGGCGTGGTCGCGGTCGTCCACGTCGAGCCCGCCCGCGAGCAGGCGCTCTCAGCCCAGCGCGCTACCGGAGACGAGGGCGCTCACCGGTACACACTCAGGATCTCGCTCGCGAAGGGCGGCTCGTCCCCGGCCAGCAGCTCGGCGAGCCGCCGCTTGACGCGCCGCGGCACATCGGGCCCCAGCGTCAGGCGCCGCAGCCCGGTCCGGCCCGTCTCCACCGCGGCGAGCAGCGCCTTGGCCCCGCGGCCGCGCACCCCCGTGTGGCGCAGGTCGAGGCGGCGCAGCGGGCTGCCGGGCAGCGCCTCGGCGAGGACCCGAGCGCCCGCGTCGCCGATGGTGTTGTCCACGGCGCCGAGCACCCGCAGCGACAGCGGCCGGCTCAGGTCCAGACCCTCCAGCCGGCCGAGGCGGGCCGCGACCGGCGCCACGTCGGTCAGGCCGTTGCCGCCCAGGCCCAGCGTCGTACCGTCGCGGGAAATCCCCTCCACGACCAGCCCGGCGCCCTCGTCGCCGAGGCGGTTCGCCGCGAGGAACAGCCCCGTGACGCCGCACTCGGCCAGCAGGCGGCGCAGCAGCGGCGCGGCGGACGGCCCGAGCCCGTTGCCGCCGAGGAAGACCCGCGCGACGGGCCGCTCCCGCGCGGCGAGGGCGTCGACGAGCAGCGCCAGCCCGGCCGTCGTGAGCCCGGTGTTTACCAGGTCCAGCGTGGTGAGGGCGGTGTTCGTGCGCAGCGCGGCGGCGAGCGCGGCGATCCCGTCGTCGCCGAGCGGGTTGCGCTTGAGCCACAGCGCGGTCACGGTGTCGTCGCCGGCAAGCCGCTCGAACAGGGGCTCCGCGCCGCTCGCGTCGATGGCGTTGCAGCCGAGGTACAGCGTCTCCACGCCGTGCCCGGGGGCCAGCGACGCGGCGAGCGCGGCGGTCCCGGGCGCGCCGAGGCCGTTCGTGCCGAGCAGGAGGTGTACCGCATGGGCCGACCCGACCACGCGGTCCAGCACCCGGCTGACCCCGTCCGCCCCGAGGCCCTGCTTGCACAGGTCGAGCCGCCCGTCGGGCTGCAGCGTGCCGAGCGGGAAACGCTCGGTCGCGGCGACCCCGGCCGGATCGGACAGCCGGGCCAGCAACGGCTCGAGAAGTGCAAGATCCGCCGTCGGTACCGCCGGTGCCGCCATCACGGGACAGGAGATCTCGATCCCGGGCTCTACCACTGCACCTCCCGGTAGTCCTTGAGGAAGACGCCGTGCACCCGGTCGCCGTGCACGCCGCGCACGATCGGGTCGTAGACGCGCGCGGCCCCGTCCACCACGTCCAGCGGCACCCGGAAGCCCCTGCGGTGCAGCGCCTCGCGGGTCGCGTGGGGCCGCTCGTCGGTGACCCAGCCGGTGTCGACGCTGGTGACGTGGATGCCGGCGGCCGCGTACTCGTCCGCGATCGTGCGCGTCAGCATGTTCAGGCCCGCTTTGGCCATGTTCGTGTGCGGGTGGCCGGCGGTCTTGTTCGCCCGGCTGAAGCTGCCCTCCATCGCCGAGACGTTGACGACGTACCGGTCGGGGAAGGGCGACGCGGCCAGCAGGGGCCGCAGGCGGGCGGTCAGCAGGAAGGGTACGAAGGCGTTGATGACCTGCACCTCGATCCACTCCCGCGGGGTCACCTGGTGCGCCTTGAGCGTCCAGCTGTTCACCGGCCGCAGGTCGAGCGGCTCGCCGGTCTCGTCGAGCGCGCCGGCCGGGAAGAACAGGTCGGCGGGGGAGGCGGGCAGCGCGGGGCGGCCCTCGGCGGCGGCGAGCTCGCGATGGTACGAGGCCGGGCGCTGGATGGTCTGGGCCGCGTTGTTGACCAGGATGTCGAGGTGGCCCCAGCGCGCGGCGACGGCGTCGGTGAGCCCGACGACGCCGGGCAGGTCGAGGAAGTCCACGCCGTGGACGTGCAGCCGGTGGTGCCACTGCCCGGCATCCGGTACCGCCGCGAAGCGCCGCCCCGCGTCCCGCGGGAACCGCGTGGTGACGACGACCTCGGCCCCGTCGCGCAGCAGCTTCAGCGCCGTCTCGAACCCGATCTTGATGCGGCCGCCGGTGAGCAGCGCGCGCCGGCCGGTGAGGTCGCAGCGCGCATGCCGCCGCGCGGTGTTGCCCGCGGCGCACTCGGCGCACAGCTGCGGGTACGACTGCGGAACTTCGCGGTAAGGCGACTTGCACACATAGCACCGGCGCTCGCGCCGCAACGGCGCGTCGCCGGGGCGCGGGTCCGTCAGAATCCGGCGGTCGTGCTCACCGGCCGCCGTGCGCCGCTCGGCCCGGCGCTGCTTCTTGCGGGCCCGGTAGGCCTTGTCGACCGCCGCCACCACGCGCTCGTCGGCGCCGTCGATGGCGGCCAGCACCCGGAGGCAGGCCTCGACGTCGGCGGGGTCGAGCGACACCGCAGCATGATAACCGCGCGCCGGCAGGCGGCGGGGCCGACCGGATTCGAACCGGTGTCCTCGTCGATTATGAGTCGGCGCGCGACGACCTCTGCGCTACGACCTCGCCGAGGCGAAGCTTACGGTCCGCGCCCGCGGCTGGTAGAGCTGGTGCAGCACGAAGCTGTTGCCGTCCGGGTCGGAGAAGCTGGTGACCCGCGAGAACAGGCCCTCCTCGATCGGGGTGTCGAAGACGATCCCCCGCTCGCAGGGCTCCTCGTAGGTCCGCTCGATGTCGTCGGTGTCGAGCACGATCCCGCGCAGCGAGCCGGGCGGCATCGTCTCGAACCAGGTGACGAGCGTGAACGACGTCTGGCCGTGCTTCGGCGCGACCTCGACCCAGCGGCGGTCGCCTTCGTCGTTGTCGCTGATCAGTTCCCAGTCCAGCGCGTTGATGTAGAAGTCGCGGGCCCTGTCCTGGTCGGTCACAGGAATGGAAACGATCTGCACGTGGTCGATGGGCATGGCCGGCTCCTCGCAGCTCCGCGGCACCTTTTCCGCGACGGTACCCCCTG
This sequence comes from Dactylosporangium sp. McL0621, assembly GCF_049995355.1. Taxonomy (NCBI): domain Bacteria; kingdom Bacillati; phylum Actinomycetota; class Actinomycetes; order Micromonosporales; family Micromonosporaceae; genus Dactylosporangium; species Dactylosporangium sp. McL0621. The sequence goes on along the minus strand of NZ_CP188259.1, from coordinate 10,573,830 downwards.
TGACCTGCTATTTTGCCGAGAATTCTACAATTGCACCCATTCTGTGCGGACCGGCACGAAAGCGCCCTCGACCGCGGGCTCGCAGCGCAGGCGCACGGGCCCCGTCGCGACCCCCTCGATGCGGAAGCGCCCCTCGTCGTCGGCGGCGGTCTCGTGGGAGCCGGCGGGCGACTCCACCACGACGCGCGCGGCGACGACGGGCGCCAGCTCGCCGACCACGTCGACGGCGCCGGCGCGCGCGGTCACCTGGACATCGATGGTCAGCGCACCGCTGAAGAACGTCAGCACCCGGGGGGTACCGCCGCGGACCCCGCCCCGGACGGCGATGAGCCGATCGAGCGAGTCGCGCGTCAGGGCGGCCAGCGCCGCGTCCGGGTCGCGCCAGGCGAGGCTCGCCCGCGCGGCCGCAAGAACGTTCGGCGGCACCGGGTCGCGCCGGCCGGCGATGTCACGCAAAGAGCTCAGCACCTCTTCCTCCCCGATCATCGGGTCGGCCCTGCCCAGCCGCGGTGGGTCATGTCGAAGTCGCCAATCGTCGGCGCAGCGTGCCCAGGCAGCGCTTGCGGGTCGGTCCGATACTGCCGATCGGCACGTCGAGCGCGGCCGAGACCTCGGCGTAGCTCGGCGGGGGATCGGCGATGAGCACCCGCAGCAGCTGCTGGCACTGGCGGGAAAGCGTGCGGAACTCATGCCACAGCTGGGCGTCGCGCTCGTCGCGCAGGACCCCGGCGTCGGGCTCGTCCTCGACCGGCTCGACGCCGGCCGGGGCGCCGCCCAGGGTCTCCACGAAGTCACCGGCCGAGCCCGCGGGCACGTCGCGGCCGCTCTTGCGCAGCAGCGCGATGGCCTCGCGGCGGGCGGTGGTGGCCAGCCACGAGCCGAGCTTGTCGGCCTCGCGCACGGCATCGACGTGCTCCACCAGCCGCAGCCAGGTCGCCTGGCTCACGTCCGCGGCGTCGGACTGGCCGAGCTGGAAGCTGCGCGCCACCGACCAGACGAGGTTGGCGTACCTGTCCACAATGGACTCCCACGCCTGCTGGTCGCCGGCCGCGGCCGCCCGCAGAAGTGCGGCATTGTCGTGCTCACCGGGACTTTCGGGGTCGGCCATGGCTCCGAAGGGTAGCATCGCGGCCACCGGGCGACGGGGTGCGGCAACCAGCGCGCCGCACCCCGTCACCCCCCTCCCCCTGGTGTGATGCATGGCTTCACGCCACCCCCGCGTAGCGGCCGTAGCGCAGGCCCGCCCCCGCCACGACCGACTGCGCCGCGAGCCCGGCCGAGCCGGCCTCGGGCAGCGCGTCGGCGATCGCCGCGGCCACGTACGGCGCCGCGAACGAGGTGCCGCTCCATCGGGCCCAGCCGTCCGGGAAGCCGTCGTGGTGCACGTACGTGCTCAGCACGTCCGCGCCCGGGGCGGCCAGCGTGATCCAGGGCCCGGTGTTGCTCCAGTTGCAGATGCGCCGGCCGTCGTGGGCGGCGACCGCGACCACGCGACGCCGCCACGGCGCGCCGGTCCCGGCGTACGCGGCCGGCCAGAACGGCCGGTCGTGCTGGCCGTCGTTGCCGGCCGCCGCCACGACCACCCGGTCACCGTTGGTCAGCAGCTCCGCCAGCGCCGCCGTGAGCAGGACCGGAGGCCGGTCGTCGAGCGAGTATCCCCCCAGCGAGAGGTTGATGATCGGATCGTCGCCCGCCTGCCGGAGCGCCGCGACCAGGTCGCTCTCCCGGCATACCCCGAACGTGTCGACGATCCGCACCACTCTCGGCCGTACCCGCCGCGACCGGCCCAGCATGACCCCGGCGACGAAGTTCGCGTGCCCCGCGTCGCCCTGGCGCACCTCCGCGCCGTCGTCGTCGCCGGGCTCGAAGTCCTCGGTGACGTACCGCTCCTTCGGCAACGGGCTGTTCAGCCACACCCCGGTGTCCAGCACCAGGACGCGTACCCCACCGGCGCCCTTCTCCGGCAGAGTCAGCGCGCCGGGCGGCGCCGGGCGTGGCGGCCCGTACGCTCCGGCGTGCGCGAACGGTGTCGAGACGAACACGTGGTTCGGCGCGGCGGCCACCCGGGTGTCCCCGGCCGCCTCCGCCTGCACGCGCACGCGCCGTGCGGCCCGCGCCACGTCCAGGCCCGGCAGCCGCACCCGCCGGAAGCCGTCCGGGACATCCCCCTCCTCGACGATGTCCCGTGCGGTGAGCCCCTGCTCGGCGAACGCCTGGCGCGCGGTGGCGAAGTACTCCCCGAGCACCACCAGCTCGTCGGCGACGAAGCGCACCGGCGTGCCGTCCGCCCGGTCCTCGCGACGGATCCACGACAGACCGGCCAGTCGCCGGGCTCGCCGTGAACGCCACTCGTCCGGGGGCATGGGCTCCTCCTCCTCTGGTCCCGACAGACATGAGGACGCGCCCCGCCGGTCTGATACATGGCCCCGGGTGTTTTCTGTCGTACCCCCACGGCATGATGAGCCCCGTGGCGAGCATCGATCAGCAGACGGTGACCCGGGAGCTGCAAGTCCTCGAGGTGACCAGCGGCGACCAGAAGGCGACGGTCCGTCCGGACGACACCGTGACCATCGGCCGCGATGCCGCCAACGACCTGGTCATCGAGGGCAACCTGATCTCCCGGCGGCACGCCGAGGTCATCTGGAACGACGACGGCTGGTTCCTGCGCGACCTCGACAGCCGCAACGGCACCTTCGTCGCCGGGGAGAAGGCGGCCTTCGTCGCCGCCACCGACGGCGGCGAGGTCCACCTCGGCGCGGCCGACGGCCCGGCCCTCAAGTTCAAGGTGATCACCATCACCGAGCGGCTGCCCGTGCAGCCGGCGCCGCCGCAGCGGGAGGCGACCCAGCACGAGTTCGGCGCCGGGCGCATCCGCCTGGGCCGCGGCCCCGACAACGACATCGTCCTGACCGACCTGCGCAGCTCCCGCAACCACGCCGAGCTGCGCCGCACCCCGACCGGCGGCTTCGAGGTCGTCGACCTCGGCAGCCGCAACGGCACGTTCCACAACGGCAAGCAGGTCACCCGCCAGGACATGACCCCCGGCGACCTGATCTCGATCGGCCGCCACGAGTTCATCTTCGACGGCGCCCGGCTGCACGAGTTCGAGGACGCGGGGCCGTCCTCGCTCATCGCCGACGACCTCACGGTGCGCATCAAGGACGCGATCCTGCTCGACGACGTCAGCTTCGCCCTGGCCGAGGGCAGCCTGCTCGCCATCATCGGCCCGTCCGGCTGCGGCAAGTCCACGCTCGTCAAGGCGGTCGCCGGGCTGCGGCCGGCGACGCAGGGCGCGGTGCGCTACGACGGCCGCGACCTCTACGCCGACTACGCCGAGCTGCGCTACCGCATCGGCATGGTGCCGCAGGACGACGTGCTGCACCGCCAGCTCACCGTGCGCCGCGCCCTGCGCTTCGCCGCCGCCCTGCGCTTCGCCGACGACGTGCCGCGCAAGGAGCGCCGGGCCCGGGTCGCCGAGGTGCTCAAGACGCTCAACCTGACCGAGCGGGCCAAGCAGCGCATCGACAGCCTCTCCGGCGGCCAGCGCAAGCGCGTCTCGGTCGCGCTGGAGCTGCTGACCGAGCCGTCCCTGCTCTTCCTCGACGAGCCCACGTCCGGCCTCGACCCGGCCCTGGACAAGGAGGTCATGGAGGAGCTGCGGGAGCTCGCGGACAAGGGCCGCACCGTCGCCGTCGTCACGCACAACGTCATGCACCTCGACCTGGCCGACCGGGTGCTGGTGCTGACCGTGGGCGGCCGGATGGGCTACTTCGGCCCGCCCGGCGAGGTGCTGGAGTTCTTCGGCGCCGAGGACTACGCCGAGGTCTTCCGCGAGGTCACGACCAACGCCGAGCACTGGACGCGGAAGTACCGCTCGTCGGAGCTCTACACGCGATACGTCACCGAGCAGATCGCCGAGGCCCCGCCGCCGAAGCCGGAGGCGGTCGAGCAGGTCACGATCCCGGCCCAGCGCGTGGCCTCGGGGAGCGCCCACGTGCCGTCGCCGGCCGGGGCCACGACGGCGGTGGGGGAGGCGACGGCCGAGCAGGAGATGCCACCGCGGCCGGCCGGGTCGCCGACCGCGTCGCCGCCGCCTAGTTCTCCGGGCGCGCCGGGTTCTTCGGGCGCGTCGGGTTCGTCGGGCAAGGTCGTCGGGCGGGCGCGGGTCAAGCTCGGCGGGGCTTCGCTGCGCAGCCGGGTCGTGCATCCCGCGGCGCCCATCCGGCAGTTCCTCACCCTGTGCCTGCGGATGTTCTGGGTGATCGGCGCCGACCGCGGCCTGAGCGTGTTCATGGTCGGCCTGCCGCTCGCCCTGGCCCTGCTCACGCGGACGGTGCCGGGGGACAACGGCCTGGCGCCGGGCCTGTTGAAGTACAGCCTGGAGGCCCAGCGGCTCCTGGTCGTGCTGGCCGTCGGCGCCGCGTTCCTGGGCACCGCCGCGGCCATCCGCGAGCTGGTCAACGAGAGCACGATCTACAAGCGCGAACGCGCGGTCGGCCTGTCCGCCGGGGCCTACCTGGCCTCCAAGGTCTTCGTCTTCTCCCTGATCATCATCATGCAGACCACGCTGTTCACCTGGCTGGCGCTGCTGGGCAAGAACCCGCCGAAGGACCCGCTGCTCTTCAAGGAGCACTGGCTGGTCGAGATCACGATCCCGGTGGCCATGGTGGCGCTGGCCTCGATGGCCTTCGGCCTGCTGGTCAGCGCGCTGGTCAAGACTACCGAGCAGACGACCCCGGTGCTGGTGGTCGTGGTGATGGCCCAGCTGGTCCTCTCGGGCGGCCTCTTCGAACTGGACGGCCAGAACGTCCTGGAACAGATCTCCTGGCTGTTCCCGACGCGCTGGGGCCTGGCCGCGGGCGCGTCAACGGTGGACCTGCAGTCGATGATCCCGTTCAAGGACGCCCTGTGGGCCCACACAACGGGCGCATGGTGGCGCTCGGTACTGATCCTGCTCGCACAGATCATCCTGCTGACCGGCCTGGCGCGGCTGGCCTTGCGCCGCTCGGAGCCCGGCCGCCAGTAACCCCAGACGCAGGCAACGACCCCGCCCTTCAACGGGCGACCACTCCCTCCGGGGCCACCGTCCCCAGCGGCCGACCAGTCCCTCCGGGGACGCCGTCCAGAGCAGGTGACCACCCCCACGGGGGCGCCGGCCACAGCAGCCGACCACCCCACGGGGGCATCGGCCACAGCGGCCGACCCCCGGCGGCGACGACCGCGGCGGGCGACCAACCCCTCGGGGGCGCCGTCCACAGCGGCCGACCCCCTGGGGGGCGACGACCACGGCGGGCGACCAACCCCTCGGGGACGGCCGCCCGCTGACGACCGCCATGCGGGCATGGTCGCTCGCGTGCGGCAGCCCGCATGCTGGTGGCGGGCTCCTGTGGCCGCCCGCGCCCGCCCGCCGCCACTGCTCGCCCGCTCGTCCGCGTTCGCCCTGCCGCCGTCCGCGCTCGGCCGCCCGCGCCCGCGGCGTCCGCGCCGCGCCGCCCGTGCCCGCGTCCCGCGTCGTCCGTCTCGGCGACCCGCGCCCGCGCCGTCCGTGCCGGCACCGCCTGTGTCCGCGTCGTCCGCGCCGTTCGTGCCGGCGCCGCCCCCACGCCCGTGCCGGGCCGCGCCGGTGCCGGCCGCGCTGTCCGCGCTCGGCCGCGCGCCCGTCCGCCCGGCCCGCGTCCGTCCGGCCCGCGTCCGCGCTGCCCGTCCGCTTCGGTCGCCCGCGTCCGCCGCGTCCGCGCCGTCCGGGCCGGCGCCGTCCGTGTCCGCGCTGCCCGCGTCGTCCCTGCCGCCCGTGCCTGCGGTACAGCCCGATCTGGCCCTCCAGCGCCGAGGGCAGCCGGGCCGCCGGGACCCGCAGCGCCTCGAGCAGGCGGCGCACCGCCTTGTCCGCCCCGACGGCGGCCGCGGCCGGGGCGAAGCCGCCCAGGTCGAGGTAGAGCTGGCCGTCGTCGAAGCGCTCGGCGACCCGGTGGGCCCAGTGCACGGCGAGGGTGGTCTTGCCGACCCCGGCCGTGCCCTCCAGGACCGCGATCCGCGGGGTCGCGCCGCCGGCCGCCAGCGCCGCGTCGAGCCGGCGCAGGGCGTCGGCGCGCCCGACGAACGCGGCGATGTCCCGGGGCAGCTCCCGCGGCACGAGGCGGCCGGTCCGCGCGGGGTCCGGGGCGCTCTTCAGACCGCCGGGCAGGAGGCGGCCGGTTCGCGCGGGCTCCGGGCCGCCCTGCTGGATGCCGGGCACGAGGCCGGCGGTCCGCGCGGGCTCCGGGCCTCCCTGCAGGATGTCGTCGCGCACGGTGGTGACCTCCGCGCCGGGGTCGACGCCGAGCTCGTCGGCGAGCGCACGGCGCAACCGGTCGAAGGCGAGCAGCGCCTCGCCCGGGCGGCCGGCCAGGCGCTGCGCGGTCATGAGCCGGGCCGCCACCCGCTCGTCCCACGGGTGGCGCTCGGCCAGCTCCGCGTCCGCGGCCGTTCGTGCCGGCGTCGCCCATGCCCGTGCCGGCCGCGCCGCCGTCGGCCGCGCTGCCCGCGCTTGGCCGTGCTGCCCGTCCGCGCGCCGTCCGCTTCGGTCGCCCACGCCCGCCGCGTCCGCGCCGTCCGTGCTGGCGCCGCCGCGCTCGGCCGCGCCGCCCGCGCCGTCCGCCTCGGCCACCTGCGATCCGCGTCCGCCGCGTCCGTGCCGGCACCGCCCGCGCCCGTCCGCGCCGTCCGTGCCGGCGCCTTCCCATGCCCGCGCCGCCCGTGCTGGCGCCGCCGCGCTCGGCCGCGCCGCCCGTGCCCGGCGCGTCCGCGCCGTCCGCCTCTGCTGCCTGCGGTCCGTGCCCGCCGCGTCCGCGCTGGCCGTGCCAGGCGCCGCCCGCGCCGGCGCCGCCGCGCTCGGTCGCGCCGCCTGTGCCCGTGTCCGTGCCGTCCGCCTCGGCCGCCCGCGGTCCGCGCCCGGCCGCCCGCGCTGGCCGTGCCGGCGCGGCCCGCGCCGTCCGCCCGGCTCGCGTCCGCGCGGCCCGCGCCCGTGCCCTCCCTCCGAGCCCGTGCTGCCCCGCGCCCGTGTCCTCCGAGCCCGTGCTGCCCGTGCCCGTGCCCGTGCCCGGGCCCGCCGCGTCCGCGCCGTCCGCCTCGGCCGCCTGCGGTCCGCGCCCGGCCGCCCGCTGGCCGTGCCGGCGCCGCCCGCGCGGCCCGTCCGTGCCGTCCGCCTCGGCCGCCCGCGTCCGCGCCCCCGCGCTCGGCGGCGCCGCCCGCGTCCGTGCCGTCCGCCTCGGCCGCCCGCGTCCGCGCCCCCGCGCTCGGCGGCGCCGCCCGCGTCCGTGCCGTCCGCCTCGGCCGCCCGCGTCCGCGCCCCCGCGCTCGGCGGCGCCGCCCGCGTCCGTGCCGTCCGCCTCGGCCGCCCGCGTCCGCGCCCCCGCGCTCGGTCGCGGGCCCGCGTCCGCGCGGCCCGTGTCGGCGCCGCCGGGCTCGGTCGCGCCGTCTGTGCCCGAACGACGGCCACATATGTGTGGTCGCTCGCGTGCGGCAGGCAGCATGCTGGTGGCGAGTTCGTGTGGCCGCCAGCGCCCGCCCGCCGCCACCGCTCGTCCGCGTTCGCCCTGCCGCCGCCCACGCTCGGCCGCGCCGCCCACGCTCGGCCGCGCCGCCCGCGCCGCCCGCGCTCGGCCGCGCCGCCCGCGCTCGGCCGCGCCGCCCGCGCTCGGCCGCGCCGCCCGCGCTCGGCCGCGCCGCCCGCGCTCGGCCGCGCCGCCCGCGCTCGGCCGCGCCGCCCGCGCTTGGCCGCGCCGCCCGCGCTTGGCCGCGCCGCCCGCGCTTGGCCGCGCCGCCCGCGCTCGGCCGCGCCGCCCGCGCTCGGCCGCGCCGCCCGCGCTTGGCCGTCCACGCTTGGCCGCGCCGCCCGCGCCAGCGCCGCCCGCCCTCGGCCGCGCTGCCCGTGCCCGCCTGTGCCCGCCGCGTCCGCGCCGTCCGCCTCGGCCGCCGGCTGACGGTCAGCGCGCCCACGCTCGGTCGCCAAGGCGCGCGATGTCGCGAGTTGGTCGTCGGGGAGTGGAGTGGTCCCCCGGAAGCGCGCGTCGCCGCGAGAGAGCATGGCAGGCGTCCGGTCCAGCGGGACGGCCCCCAGCTGACGGGCTGTGCAATGCACGCCGCTGTCAGACACAGAAGGGCCCCAGGGGCAGGCGGACCGGCTGCCCAAGTAAGAACACAGCCGTCGGCGGGCGACCCCCACACCTCGCGGACGCTCGAAGTCGTGGGGGCACAGAGGCATGGGTGCCGGCACGCCGGTAGCTGGGCGGGGATATTGTTTGCCCGGCTAAGGAACAGCACCAGCGAAAAACGACTGGAGTGCAGCACATGTCAGACGCGATCCGTGCCGAGACGGTGTACATCGGTGAGGAGCAGATCCAGGCGTACCAGGCCCGTCCGCTCGACCCCGGTCCGTTCCCCGGCGTCGTGGTCATTCACCACCTGCCCGGGTACGACGAGGCGGCCAAGGAGATGGTTCGCAAGTTCGCCGTCAACGGCTATGCGGCAATCTGCCCCAACCTCTTCTGGCGCGAGGCTCCGAACGCCGCGCCCGACGACGCCTCCGCGTTCGTGCGCGGGCAGGGTGGCATCCCCGACGAGCAGATCATCGGTGATGTTGCCACGGCCGCGGCGGCGCTGCGGGGGCTGGACAATGCCAACGGGAAGGTCGGGGTTATCGGGCACTGCTCCGGTGGCCGGCAGGCGCTGCTCGTCTCGACCGCCGTTGCGCTCGATGCGGCCGTCGACTGTTACGGGGCATTTGCGCTCGAGGCGCCCCCTACCGGGTCGCCGCTCAAGGTCGGCTCGATCCGGGATCGCCTGCCTGACGTGCGCTGCCCGGTGCTGGGGCTGTTCGGCGACGACGACAAGTATCCGGCGCCCGACGAGGTTGCGCGCCTCGCCGCGCTCATGGGCGAGCACGGCAAGTCGTTCGAGCACCACAGCTACGCGGGGGCCGGGCACGGGTTCTTCGCGGTGGACCGCCCGTCGTACCGGCCCGAGGCCGCGGTCGACGGGTGGAAGCGCGTTTTCGCGTTCTTCGGCACACACCTGGGGGCCTGACCGTGTGCACGTACGAGACCGAGACGGTCGACATCGAAGGCGCCGGCAAGGGCGCGACCGGCTGGTTCGACCTCACCCGCGCCGCGGTGTACGTCGATCATCCGCAGCACGCGCAGTTCGGTCACACGCTGAACATCGACTTCGCCAACCCGGCGCTCGGACCGTCGGCCCGGGTCGCGGTCGAGCTCACCGAGGAGGCCGCGCTCGCCCTGGTCGCGGCCATCCAGCAGGCCCTGGCCAACGCCCCCGCGGGCCTAGCGAGCGCCGCCGCGCCGGTGTAACAAAGGCAGCCGGTGTAACAAAGGCCGCCGGTGTAACAAAGGCCGCCGGTGCAACAAAGGCAGCCGGTGTAACAAAGGCAGCCGGTGTAACAAAGGCCGCCGGTGTAACAAAGGCAGCCGACAAAACGGGCGAGCAACGCATCGGCCCTACCCAACCCGTGCCCCGCGGAGCAGGATCAAGGACATGGGCGCCTACCACGACATGTACCAGCGCAGCCTCGCCGACCCCGAGTGGTTCTGGCGCGACGCCGCCGCCGGTGTGGACTGGGAGCGCATGCCCATGCGCATCCTCGACGCGGACCGCCCGCCCTTCTACCGCTGGTACCCCGACGCCGAGCTCAACACCTGCCACAACGCGCTGGACCGGCACGTCGACGGCGGGCGCGGCGACGACCTCGCGCTCGTGTACGACAGCCCGGTCACGGGCACCGTCCGGCGGTACACCTTCCGGGAACTGCGCGACGAGGTCGCCGTCTTCGCGGGCGCCCTGCGCCGGCTCGGCGTCGGGCCGGGCGACCGGGTCGTGGTCTACATGGCGATGGTGCCCGAGGCCGTCGTCGCCATGCTGGCCTGCGCGCGGCTCGGCGCGGTCCACTCGGTGGTGTTCGGCGGCTTCGGCCCGAAGGAGCTCGCGGCCCGCATCGACGACGCCCGGCCCAAGGTCATCGTCGCGACCTCGTGCGGCGTCGAGCCGAGCCGCCTGGTGGAGTACAAGCCGCTGCTGGACGCGGCGCTGGAGGAGGCCGGGCACAAGCCCGAGCACGTCGTGGTGCTGCAGCGCGAGCAGGGCCCGGCGCAGCTGCGCGACGGCGAGCTGACCTGGGCGCAGGCCGTCGACCAGGCGCCGGCCGCGGAGTGCGTGCCGACCGCGGCGACGGACCCGCTGTACATCCTCTACACGTCGGGCACGACCGGCCGGCCGAAGGGGATCGTGCGCGACAACGGCGGGCACGCCGTCGCGCTGACCTGGTCGATGGCGAACATCTTCGACTGCGGGGCCGGCGACGTGTTCTGGGCGGCGTCCGACGTCGGCTGGGTCGTCGGCCATTCGTACATCGTCTACGCCCCGCTGCTGGCCGGCGCGACGACGGTGCTGTACGAAGGCAAGCCCGTCGGCACCCCCGACGCCGGCGCGTTCTGGCGGGTGGTCGAGGACCACGGCGTCAACGTGCTCTTCGCCGCCCCGACCGCCATCCGCGCGATCCGCAAGGAGGACCCCGACGGGGCCCGGATCGACCGCGAGCGCATCAAGAGCCTGCGCACCGTGTTCATGGCGGGGGAGCGCCTCGACCCGCAGACCTACGCGTGGGCCGGCGAGCGCCTCGGCGTTCCCGTCGTGGACAACTGGTGGCAGACGGAGACGGGCTGGCCGATCGCCGCGAGCCCGCGCGGCCTCGAGGAGCTGCCCACGAAGCCCGGTTCGCCGTCGGTACCGGTCCCCGGCTACGACGTGCGCGTGCTCACCCCGGACGGGCAGGACGCCGCGACCGGCACCGACGGCGCGATCGCGATCCGGCTGCCGCTGCCTCCGGGGTGCCTGCCCACGCTGTGGGGCGACGACGAGCGGTTCGTCCGCTCGTACCTGTCCGCCTACCCCGGCCACTACCTCACCGGCGACGGCGGGCGGTTCGACGAGGACGGCTACCTGTACGTGATGGGCCGCACCGACGACGTCATAAACGTCGCCGGCCACCGCCTGTCGACCGGCTCGATGGAGGAGGTGCTCGCGAGCCACCCCGCGGTCGCCGAGTGCGCCGTGATCGGCGTCGACGACGAGCTCAAGGGCCAGGTGCCGCGCGGGTTCGTGGTGCTCAAGGCGGGTGTGGACACCCCGGCCGAGACGGTCGGGGCCGAGCTGGTGCGGCTGGTGCGCGACCGGATCGGGGCGGTGGCGAGCCTGCGCAGCGTGCAGGTGGTGGCCGGGCTGCCCAAGACCCGCTCGGGCAAGATCCTGCGCCGGACCATGCGGGGCATCGCCGACGGCCGCGAGGAGCCCGTGCCCTCCACCATCGAGGACCCGGCGGTGCTTGACGCCCTGCGACCGGTGCTCCGGGAGCAGGGAAAACGCTGAGAGCGAACACGCTCACGGCGAACGGGGGATCCAGGAGCAACCCGCAGGCCATACCGTCGGGGTATGGCCGACATTGAGATCCCGTTCGACAGCGCCGTCTTCGAGCGTCTGCTCAGCAAGCGCATCATCGTGCTCGGAACCGAGGTGAACGACGAGAGCGCCAACCGCATCTGCGGCCAGCTGATCCTGCTCGCCGCCGAGGACTCCGAGACGGACATCGCCTTCTGGATCAACTCCCCGGGCGGGTCGGTGTCCGCCGGCATGGCGATCTACGACACCATGAAGTTCATCAAGAACGACGTGTCGACCGTGGTCATGGGCATGGCGGCGTCGATGGGGCAGTTCCTGCTCAGCGCCGGCACCCCGGGCAAGCGCTACGCCCTGCCGCACTCGCGGGTCATGATGCACCAGCCCTCGGGCGGCATCGGCGGCACCGCGGCCGACATCGCCATCCAGGCCGAGCAGATGCTGTTCACCAAGAAGACCATGCAGCGCCTGATCGCCGAGCACACCGGGCAGACCTACGAGCAGATCGAGGCCGACTCGGACCGTGACCGCTGGTTCACCGCGCCGGAGGCGAAGGAGTACGGCTTCGTCGACCGGGTCGTGGAGGGGGCGGAGCAGCTCGCGGTTTCCTGAAACGGGATCTACAGTCCCGGGTTGTGAGTATCGATCGTGAAGTGGCGCCGGAGCAGGCCGGGTTCGACGCACGGCGGCTGGCCCGCCTCGACGCCCACTTCGCGCGATACGTCGACGATGGCCGCCTCGCCGGCTGGCAGCTGGCGGTCGCGCGCGACGGGAAGGTCGCGCACCACAGCGTGTACGGGCAGCGCGACGCCGAGGCCGGCCTGCCGGTCGAGCCCGACACGCTGTGGCGGCTGTACTCGATGACCAAGCCGGTCACCTCCGTCGCCGCGATGCTGCTGTGGGAGGAGGGCCGCTTCGAGCTCACCGACCCGATCAGCGAGTGGCTGCCCGAGTTCCGCGACATGCGGGTGTACGAGAAGGGCTCGGCGAACCAGCCCTACACGGTGCCGGCGACCGAGCCGATCCGGGTCTGGCACCTGCTCACGCACACGTCGGGACTGACGTACGGCTTCCTGTACACCTCAGTCGTCGACGCCCTGTACCGCAAGGCCGGCTACGACCTGAGCATGAAGCCCGGCGCCGATCTCGCCGAGGCCTCCCGCGCCTTCGCCGGCCTGCCGCTGCTGTTCCAGCCGGGCACCGCCTGGGGCTACGGGGTCAGCACCGACGTGCTCGGCCGCCTGGTCGAGGTGGTCGCCGGCATGCCGCTGCCGGAGTTCGTGCGCACGCGCATCCTCGAGCCGCTGGGCATGCACGACACGACCTGGTCGGTGGCGCCGGGTGAGCCGCGGATGGCGGCGCTGTACGTCCCGGGCCCCGACGGCCGCCGCGTGCGCTTCGACTCCTTCGGCGACCTGGCGTTCGAGGAGCCCAAGGCGCCGGCGGGCGGCGGCGGCCTGATCTCGACCGCCGCCGACTACCAGAAGTTCATGATGATGCTGCTGCGCCGCGGCGACGGCCTGCTCGCCCCGCGCACCGTCGCCTTCATGACCCGCAACCACCTGCCCGGCGGCGTCGACCTGGACAAGCTGCAGACCGGCGGCTTCGCCGAGACGACGTTCGAGGGCATCGGCTTCGGCCTGGGCTTCGCCGTCGTCCGCGACCCCGTCCCGGCCCGCGTGTACAGCAGCCCCGGCACCTTCTACTGGGGCGGCGCGGCGAGCACGGCCTTCTGGGTCGACCCGGTCGAGCGGCTCACGGTGGGCTTCTACGCCCAGCTCGTGCCGTCGAGCACCTACCCGCTGCGCCCCCAGCTGCGCCAGCTCGTCTACAGTGCGCTGACCGACTGAAACCGGTCAGACGAAGCTCAGGTTGCCACCGGCGGTGGCCACCTTGACCTTGTGCACCGAGCCCGCGTCGGTCTTGACCGTGCCGCTCTGCTTGCCGCCGTCGAGCTGGGCGTCCAGCGCGTACCCGTCCGAGGTCAGCCGCAGGTTCACGTTGCCGCCGCCGCTGTCGATGTCGATGCGGTCCGGCGCCTGGGTGATCTTGAGGTCGACCGGGCCGCCGCCGGTGCGCGCGTTGAACTCCGGCGGGGCCAGCCCCTCCGCGGACACCGCGCCGCCGTCGGTCTGCACGTCGATCAGGCCGGTCAGCCCGGTCAGGTCGACCCGCCCGCCCGAGCTGTCCAGCCGGATGCTCAGGGTCGAGGGCATCTCCACCACGTAGGAGATGGAGCAGTCGTTCTTCGGGCAGCCGGCCGAGCCGAGGATGAGCTCGCCGCCGTCCACGCTCTGCTTGCGGCCGGGCTTGTCGCTCTTGTACTTCAGCGTCTCCGTCACCTTGATGGTGGGCCCGCCGCCGACCTTGATCGAGATCGAGCCGCCCTCGCTGTCCACCTCGACCACGCTGACGTCGTCCTTCACCTCGAACGCGTTCGTGGCGGTCTGCTCGGGGCCGTCCTTCGCGGGCTTGTCCGGCGACTGCGACGGGGAACCGCAGGCGCCGAGGGCCAGCAGGACGGCGGCGGCGGGGGTGAGGACGCGCAGAGGCAGTGACTTCACGGGGCCCAGCTTTGCACGCGGAGCGCGACGATCTTCGGTAGGGTCGCCGCCGTGAGCCTCGTCGATACCGCCTACGCCCGGGCCACCGCGAACGGCTTCGGGCAGTCCTGCGAGCCCGAGGTCGGGCGCCTCCTGGCCACCCTGGCCGCCGCCCTGCCGCCGGGAGCGCGCGTGCTGGAGATCGGCACCGGCGCCGGGGTCGGCACCGCGTGGATCGCCGACGGCCTGCGGCCCCGCAGCGATGTCAGCGTGGACTCGGTCGAGGCCGACCCGGCCACCGCGGCCCTCGCCGCGACGGCGGAGTGGCCGGCCTTCGTGCACCTGCACGTTGCCGATGCACTGGAGTTCCTCGCGGCCACGCCCCACCGGTACGACCTCGTCTTCGCCGACGCGTTCGGGGGAAAGATCGAGGGGCTCGACCGTACCGTCGAAAAATTGAACGCTCGGGGGACCCTTGTCGTCGACGACATGACCCCGGTCGAGGGATGGCCGGAGGACTTCCGGGCCAAGCAGGCCGGGGTGCGCCGGGCGCTGCTCACCGACCCCGGGCTGGTCGCGGTGGAGCTGGCCCACGGCTCCGGCGTGATCATCGGCGTCCGTCGACCCCCGGCGGGCTGAACGGCGCAGGAGGGGTCGGCCACCCGGCCGCTGACACCGGGGGAGCGGTATCGGTACCGTCACAGCGATGAGTGCGGTCGTGCTGGCCCTGCACGGGCTGCTGGTGGAGGGGACGGTCGCGACCATCGAGCCGGTGCTCGCCGGGCTCCTGGTCGCCGACGAGCCCCGGCTGGTGCTCGACGTGTCCCAGGTGACGGTGTGCGACACCACCGGCGCCGAGCTGCTCGTCGGGGTGGCCGGCCTGGCCCGCGACCGCGGCGGCGAGCTGCGCCTGGCCGCGCCGTCGCCCGCGATCCGCTCCTGGCTCGGCATCGCGGCCGGGATGAGCGGGATCGCCGCCTTCGCCACCGTCGAGGGGGCCCTGGACGCCGACCCGCGCGACCTGCTCGGCCCGGCCCTGGCGCCGCCGGCCATCTGCGTCGACGACCCGCCACCGCCGCCGCTCAGCGCCGGACCCGCCCGCACGCCATCCCGCGGCCGGCCCCGCTGGCGGGTCAACCCTTCGGGCCGCGCACGATCACGCCGAGGTCCCGCATCACCGCGTCGGTGAGCCCCGGCAGCTGCGCCGGCTCGATCGTCACCCCGCGCAGGCTGCTCATCCCGCTGACCTCCGACAGCTGGTTGCCCCGCAGGTCGGCGCCGCGCAGGTCGCAGCTCTCGAACGACATCTGCCGCAGCCGGCAGCCCTGCATCGCCGCGTAGGGCAGCGCGCAGTCGCGCAGGTTGGTGTTGACCAGCACGCAGCCGACGAACCCGGTCGGGCCGGTGGTGTTGACGTCGTCGAGCGAGGCCCCGTCGAGGCGGCAGCCCTCGAACAGCACGTCCGACAGCCTGGACTCGGCCAGGTTGGCCCAGGTGAGCTTGCAGTTGACGAAGTGCACCCGCTCCAGCGTCAGCCCGGTCAGCCGGGCCGCGGTGAAGTCGACCTTCTCCAGGCGGCAGCCGCTGATCGTGACGTCCTCCCACACGACCCCGTTGAGGTCGAGGTTCTCCAGGTGGGAGCGGCGCAGCCGGGCGTCGATGAGCGTGGTGCGGATGGCGCGGCCCGTCTGCACGTAGGCCTCGTTGAGGTTGCCGCCCCACGGCGCGCTGACCGGCTCGAGCTCGCCGGGGTCGAACGCGGGGAGTTCGATCTCGATGTCGTGCACGCGCACTGCCACGTACCTCACCGTAGAGGGTCGGCCGAGCATGTGGCACGTAGGCTGTCAGGTCATGAACGATGCGGGAGTGCGGCCGCGGGTGGACGGGCGCACATTACGGGCCGAGCGCACCCGGCAGGCGATCACGGACGCGCACTTCGCGCTGCTGGAAGAGGGCGAGCTGCGGCCGACCGCCGAGCGGATCGCCGAGCGGGCCGGGGTGTCCCTGCGCGCGCTGTGGACCAACTTCAAGGACATGGAGGGCCTGTTCGCGGCGGCCGGCGAGCGGCTCATGGAGCGGCAGCGCGCGGAGTACCGCCCGGTCGAGCCGGACCTGCCACTGGTCGAGCGCATCGAGCGGTACTGCGCCCAGCGGGCCCGCCTCCTGGAGCTCATCGCCCCGGCCGCCCGCGCCGCCCGCATCCGCGAACCGTTCTCGGCGCAACTGCGCAAGAACCGGGCCTGGTACCTCGAGATCGCCCGCGAGGAGCTGCAGACGCTGTTCGGCCCCGAGCTCGACGCCGCCGGCCCGGCCCGGACCGAGATCGTCGACGCCCTGACCGTCGCCGTGACGTTCGCCGGCTGGTCGATGTGGCGCGACGAGCTGCACCTGGACGTGGACGGCGCCACGGCGGTGCTCCGGCGCGTGGTGAGCGCCCTGCTACCGGCCGCAGCCGCGGCATAAGTTTGGCTTAGACCGTCGTTAATTCGGCTCCCGCGCGCGAATCCGGCGCCTAGGGGCTTCTAGTGTCGACTGCGGCTCTGACCGCAAGCATGCATGGAGGCCCCGGTGTCAGCGTACGGAGACGGTTACGCGGACCGCTACGACCCGTACGGCGCCCAGGCCGGCCGCCACGACGACCGCGGCGGCTACGGCGACGACCGGGGTGGCTTCAACGACCGGGGCGGCTACGGCGGCCAGGGCGGCCAGGGCGGCTACGGCGACGACCGGGGCGGCCAGGGCGGCAACGGCGACCGGGGCGACAGCTGGGGCGAGCGCGGAGAGCGCCAGGAGCCCGGCTTCTACGACCAGCCCCGCGGCTACCCCGCCGGCGACTACGACGAGCTCCCGGGCGGCGCCGACCAGGACGAGGCCCGCCGCGGCAAGCGCATGCTGCTCGTCGCCGGCATCGGCGCGGTCGCGCTCGTCGTCGTCGGCGCGGTCGCCTTCGGCGGCTCGCTGCTGCTGTCCAAGAGCTCCAACGCCGCCCCGCAGTCCAACGTGGCCGCCGGGGCCGCGGCCAGCATCGAGGCCGGTGACCTGTTCGGCGGCGCCTCCGGCGACCCGTCGGCGGCCGGCAGCGACCCGGCCGGGAACGCCACCTCCGCCGCCCCGACGACCAAGGCGGCGACGCCCGCCCCGAAGACCACGGCGCCGACGGCCAAGAAGACCACGGCCGCGCCGGGCGGGGGCAGCAACGTGGCGTACGAGAACCAGGTCCTGGCCCTCGTGAACACCGAGCGGGGCAAGGCCGGCTGCCAGCCGCTGAACTACAACGCGAAGCTGCGCGCGGCCGCGTACAAGCACTCGGCCGACATGGCGGCCCACAACTACTTCTCGCACGACTCGCAGGACGGAACCTCCTTCGCCACGCGTATCTCGAACGAGGGATACAGGTGGTCGAACGCGGCGGAGAACATCGCCAAGGGCCAGCGCACGCCCGAGGAGGTCATGAACGCCTGGATGAACAGCGCCGGGCACAAGGCCAACATCCTCAACTGCAAGCTCAAGGACCTGGGCGTCGGCCTGGCCTACCAGGGCAAGACCGCGATCTGGACCCAGGACTTCGGCACCCAGATGTAGCGAAGGGTACCGATAGGTAACTTTCCTCGTCCGGACGGACGTAGTGCCGCAGCACAGCGTTGGGCACCGTACACCTTGCGCGATGATCGCTGCCCAGCATGGGTGGCGCGTTGCTCAGCGACGTGCCAGACTCACCGCGATCGGTGCTCACGGTGCCCGTGCGGATTACTCACTCGACCCCCGCGGGTGCGTTCGACCCATTCCTGGTTCCTGAAACAGCGAGCTGTGTTCACAGCAGGGGGTTCAACGTGTTGGCTGCTCCCCAGCGGCGGCGGCTCGCGGCGTTAGCCGCCGCGGCGCTGCTCGGCCTGGGCCTGACGATGGTGGAGGCCTCGCCCGCGGCCGCGGCCGGCGTCGGGTATGTCCGCCTCGCCCACCTGTCGCCCGACACTCCGGCGGTCGACGTCTATCTGAGCTCCGTCAGCGGGGCCATTCCGCAGCAGAAGTTCGATGCCGTCGCGTACGGCACCGTCTCGAAGTACCTGCCCCTTCCGCCCGGCACCTACGCGGTGGCGATGCGCAAGAAGGGCGACCCGGCCTCGGCCGCGCCGGTGCTGAGCACCCAGGCGACGGTGGAGGAGGGCAAGGCCTACACGGTCGCGGGCACCGGCAAGTTCGCCGACCTCGGCCTGCGCGTGATCGCCGACGACCTGGGCCTGCCCGCGTCGGGCAAGGCGAAGGTGCGGGTCATCCAGGCCTCGGTGAAGCAGCCGATCCTGGACGTCTCGGTGTCGGGCGGCACGAAGATCGCCGACGGCGTGCAGTTCGCCACGACGACCTCGTACCAGACGGTCGACCCCGGCCGCTGGACGCTGCGGCTGGCGGCCCCGAGCGCGACCAGCGCCGCGACGACGGTCACCGCACCGCTGAAGGCCGGCGCGGTGTACTCGTTGATCATCCTCGACGGCAGCGGCGGCCTGACCGCGCAGCTGCGCACCGACGCGTCGAGCAGCGGAGTACCCGAGGGCGGCGTCGACACGGGCGGCGGCGGCACCGCCGGCGGGTCGACGGGGATCGACCCGCTGCTGCCGATCGGGGCCGGGACGGCCCTGGTCGTGCTGGCCGTGGCCGGTGGTCTGCTCTGGCGCCGTGGCCGTTCGCGCACGGCGGCGGCCGCGTAGCCGCCGCTCGACATCATGGGCAAGACGGGCAAGGTGGTCAGGCATCGGGCGCTGCGACAGCGCCTGAACCTGACCGCCACCCGGCGCCGGACGCTGATGCTCATCGGCTGCGTCCTGGCCCTGGCCGCACCGATGATCGTGGGGGCGGCGACGCTCGTCGGCCGGCGGGTCGACATCGACGCGGGCGACGCGACCTGGATCGTGCCGCACAGCATTGACCTGTCGGCCGTGACCGCCGCGCCGGACGCGCCCCCGTCCCGGCTGCGCATCGCGAAGCTCGGCGTGGACACCCCGCTGGAGAGCCTGCAGATGGACGCCGCCGGGATGCTGGAGAGCCCGAAGGTGTACGGCGAGGCGGGCTGGTTCACCGGCGGCACGTACCCGGGCGACGCGGGCCCCGCGGTGCTGGCCGGCCACGTGGACTCCAAGACCGGCCCGGCCGTCTTCTACCGCCTGCACGAGCTGCAGCCGGGCGACACGGTCGACGTCCAGCGGGGCGACGGCTGGCTGACGTTCCGCGTGACGGCGAGCGAGCACTACGCGAAGGCGCAGTTCCCGAGCACGCGCGTCTACGGGCCGACGCCGGTGCCGGAGCTGCGGCTGATCACCTGCGGCGGGACCTTCGACCAGGCCCGCCATTCGTACCGCGACAACCTGGTCGTCTACGCGGTGCTGACCTGAGGCTGATCCGAGCCTGATCTGAGCGGAAGTTTAGGGTCGGTGTGCCAGGTCGCCTCGCGGCGATAGGCGCAACACGGCTCCAGCCGAACGGTATTCCGTGAAGGCAGTGTGGTGAGGCCCGGGGACACACAGCACACCGACTCCCTGAACCGTAGCGCGCCGGCCACGCATCGTCTCGTGATCGGGAACACATCGCTAGATCAGGGCGGCGGCTCGCCAGATGCGCTGCGCGGGGCCCTCGACCAGGCCCAGCTCCTGCAGGTAGGTCGTGACCCGGGTGCCGGCCCAGCGCAGCGTCTCCCGGAAGTGCGGGTTCGCCCAGGCGACCGCGCGGGTCCGGGCCGGGTCCAGCCCGACCGCGGCGTACGCGTACGGGTTGATGAGGGTGTGGGTGACCGTGTACGCGGCGCGGGCGACGATGATCTGGCAGTACAACCGCCGCGTTCTGCCCGCGGACGCGACCTGCCGGGCGAGCTCGTCCCGGGCGAACTTGATGTGTCTCGCCTCCTCGACCACGTGGATCCGCGAGACCATCCGCACCAGCGGCTGCAGGCTCTCATCGGCCATCGCCTCGCGCTGGAGGGCGTCGAGGATCTCCTCGGCGACCAGCGCGGCCGCGAATGTCTGGATGCCGCCGGCGGTCGCGCCCAGGTAGCGCCCGAGCGCGCGGTGCACCGCCGCCGGCCGGTACGCGGGCGCGCCCAATGCCTCGATCATCCGGCCGAACATGATGCTGTGCCGGCACTCGTCGCCGATCTCGGTGAGCGCGTACTGCACGTGCTCGCTGCGCGGGTCCATCCCGCTCACGTGGCGCAGCAGCATGCGCATGAGCAGCACCTCGAACCAGATGCCGATGCTCGCGATGCTTGCCACCTCGTGCTTGGACAGCTCGACGCGCTGCTCGGACGTGAGCGAGTCCCATAGCGGGGTGCCGTGCAGCGACAGGCGGCGCTCGGGGGCGTACATGACCCCGGCCGGCTGCGGGGCGCTCCAGTCGATGTCGACGTCGGGGTCGTACGAGTTGCCCGCCGAGATCTTGAGCAGGCGGGCGGCGGTGACCTCGCGAGCGGCGGCGACATCCGGCATGGCGGCCCTCCTTGACGGTACCGGCCGGGGTTGGTACTAGTCAGTACCATGCCCGAGGAATCGCCGGTGGTCAAGGCCTCGCTCGTCGCGGGGGAGCGGACCTACCAGGTTGAGCTGCGCCTTTCCGGTCACTTCCAGCCCATCGACGGCCGGTTCCATTGGAGCGCGCGGATGTCGGCGGGCCCGGAGGTCGTGGCGCTGTTGCGCTCCGGGCGGCGTGACGTGCTGCTCGCGGGCCGCAACGGCGCCGACCCGGTGCCCGCCCGGCTGGTCGAGCTCAACCCGTGGGGCGAGATCCGGGTCGCCGGCACCGGCCGGCCGCCCGGATGACAGCATCGGGCGCCACGCGTGCCCCGCTCCCGGCGATGGCGGCTTGCCGGAGGTGGCGGGCTCGCGTGGCGCCCGGATTCTCGCTTGTTATTCGGGTGTACCGCAGGTGGCAGTCGATGGCCGGCGGGTACGGGTGGAGCGGGCTTTTCCGGCGGGCGGGTGGTGCCGCGGCCGGGGCCGGTTTCAGCGGCCGGCGAGGAGCCGGCTCACCGCGTTGTCGACGTCGAGGTGGTCAGTCTCGTGGCCGCGTGGCACGACGCTGTAGGTGCGCCGCAGGAACCGCACCAGCACGCTGCGCGGAACCTCGAACAATGCGTTGCCGTCCGGCGAGGACAGGGCCAAGGCGACGAAGTCGCCCCGCGGCCCGTTCCAAGGCCAGACTCGCACGTCGCCGATCCCGGCCGGCTCGTCGAGCCCGGTGAACAGCAGCTCGCGGGCGAACGACCAGCTGACCGGCTCGCCGCCCGCCGACTCGGCGTGGAAAAGGACGTGAACCGCGTACGGGTCGTTCGGGTCGTAGCGCAAGCTGGCTCGCACCGGCAGCGCGGTCGCGTCGGGCGCGACGAGTCGTAGGGATGTCTCGACCTCGACGGTCGATGGTCGGATAGCGCTCATGTCGTACTCCCCCCGGCACCGCTTGCGGAGCATGCCGTGCCCCGCCTCTCTATGTTGAGGCGATTCCCAGTGTTACGCGTAGTGATTCTACGATCTCACTCTGTAGTGTTTCTGGGCCCGATTTGCCGTCAACCGAACATCGTGCGTGTGATGTCCAGTTTTCTGGGCGCGGTCGGGGTCCTTGACGTGACGTGTGGGCCGTACGTCAATTCATTCCGGTAACGTCCCGTGGTCCACGGGAGTGACGGGTGTTTGCGTGATGGGAACGAGAATTGCGCGCCAGTGAGGTGGACGGGTCGGGCGTTACGCCTGATTCCGGACCGCCCCCGGCCCGCGAGGGTGACTTCCGGCGTGTCGCAGCCGGGGTTGTACCCCATGACTGGATGCGAACTTCGTCGGTTTTCGTACCGTATGTCGCTACCGTGCGTGATTAGTCCGATTGTTGGTCGGCCGTGGATCATGGAGCGGTGATGTCTTCCTGGCGGGTGCGGGCCGACCGACTCCGTGATGGTTATCTGCGGCTGCGGGCGCGTGCGTACGCCAGCCCGCTCGGCCGCATCGGCGTGAAGCTCGCCGTCGCCGTGCTGGGCACCCTGGTCGTCGCCGTCGGCGTGGTACTCCTGCCGTTGCCCGGCCCCGGGTGGGTCATCATCCTGGCCGGGCTGGCCCTGCTGGCGATGGAGTTCGCCTGGGCTCGCCGGCTGCTGCACTTCACCCGGGCCCAACTGCTGCGCTGGACCGGCCTGGTGCGCGAGGGCTCGTGGCTGGTGCGGATTATCTCCGTCGGCGGCCTGTTCCTGGTGGTCGCGGGTGCGATGCTGCTGTCGCTGCGGATGCTCGCCTGACTCCACATCTGCGATCTTCTGGATCGCGTGGGTGAGTTCTCGCCATCCTGGCGGGGTGGCTCTTGCTGCTGATCGGACCCCACTGATCCCGCCCAATTCGGCGCGTGCACTTTACCGATCGTGTGCGTTTCGTGTTGTATGCGTTTCGTGACATGCCGATTTCGGGGCCGGGGGAGCGAAAGGGCTACCGTGGAGGTAATCTCGCCCGAGTCAAGGCGTAGCATGTCGCGAAGTAATGTGTTTGTGTCCGAATGATACGCCCGGTGCGCGCGGCGCCGAGTCAGATCGGTTCGGTCCGCATAGGCTGTGCACAACGGTTCTGTACACCTGGGTACCACCGAGGAAAGGCCACTCATGGCAAAACGCGTCATCCACGAGCTGATCGATGACATCGACGGCAAGCCCGCCGCCGAGAGCATCGTGTTCGCGCTCGACGGCGTGCAGTACGAGATCGACCTGTCCGCCGGCAACGCCTCGAAGCTGCGCGACGCGGTGGCCCCCTTCGTCGCCGCCGCTACGAAGATCGGCCGCGGCGGCGTCGTCGCGACCACGCGCGGCCGCGAGGCCCGCGGCCGCAGCGTGACCCGCGGCGATCGCGACCAGAACCGGGCGATCCGCGAGTGGGCGCAGGCCAAGGGCATCGACGTGTCCGACCGGGGCCGCATCAAGCAGGACATCGTCGACCGCTACCACGCCGAAGCGGGCCGCTGACCGCACGCGACACGGGCGGGCCGGGAGCACGAATTACGTGCACCCGGCCCGCTGTTGCATTGGTGAGGCCATAAGCCCGATCGTCAGCCGCTTTCCGCCCCGATTCGCTTTGCTCTCACCGCTTTGCCGCCCGCACCGCGCATTGCCGATCGCGGTGGCGGCCTATCCCGGTACGCCCGCTTTGCCGCACCTCTTTGCCCGACCCGGCCGCCGCTTTCGCCCCGCCTTTGCCCCGGCGTGTTTGCCCTCGCGATAGCCCTCGGCGTTTGCCCCGCGTTTGCACTCACCGCCGGCCTCACCGTTTGCCCGCCGTTTGGCCACATGGTTTGGCCGCCGGGTTGCCGGTCGCTTTGGCCCCGCGCTTTTGCTCTTGGCCGCCGAGCCGACCTTGTTGCCGCGCGAGGTCCGGCGGGCGGGACGCCCGCTCGCGCCCCGGCTCGGGCATTTCGCCACCGGGCAAATAAGCCGGATCATCACCGCGAGCGCATCGGGAATAACCGGCTGTGGCGATGTCGATCGATTCGGAATGCACCCCGGAAACGCGACGGCCGCGGCCCCTTCCGGGACCGCGGCTCGTTCACCCTCGCGGGGGGCGCTTCCTGAGCGGCCGCCGCTCGCCGGGCCATGGCCGGCTCGGCGCTTGCGGGTGCACTCCGTATGCACCCCGG
Source organism: Dactylosporangium sp. McL0621 (assembly GCF_049995355.1). Taxonomy (NCBI): domain Bacteria; kingdom Bacillati; phylum Actinomycetota; class Actinomycetes; order Micromonosporales; family Micromonosporaceae; genus Dactylosporangium; species Dactylosporangium sp. McL0621. The sequence continues at coordinate 10,550,206 of NZ_CP188259.1, read as the reverse complement.
AAACGCGACGGCCGCGGCCCCTTCCGGGACCGCGGCTCGTTCACCCTCGCGGGGGGCGCTTCCTGGGCGGCCGCCGCTCGCCGGGCCATGGCCGGCTCGGCGCTTGCGGGTGCGCTCCGTTTGCGGCGGCGACTGGTTCGCGGTGGCCGCGGCTGTCGGGCTTTTACTGCGCGGCGGCGAGCTCGCGCTGGGTGGTGCTGATCTCGATCTTGCGCGGCTTGGCCTGCTCGGCCACCGGGATGCTCAGCGTGAGCACGCCGGCGTCGTAGGCGGCCTCGAGGCGCTCGGTGTCGAGGCTGTCCCCGAGCACCAGCCGCCGCGTGACGGTGCCGGTCGGCCGCTCGGCGATGACGCGGCGGACACCCTCGCGCTCGGTGCGGGTCCGCTCGGCGCGGACGGTGAGAACATTGCGGTCGACGGTGGCGTCGATGGTGGCCGGGTCCACGCCGGGCAGATCGATCTCGACGAAGAACGTGTCCCCGTCGCGGTACGCGTCGAGCGGAGCCGCAACGCCCCCGCGAACCGGCGAGCCGAAGAACTGGTCGAACGAGTCAAAGGACCGGAACGGAGCGGTGCGCAGCAACATGATGAAGTCCCTCCAAGGTTGAGCCCGTGTCGCTCAAGTCTTACAACCTCGGACATGCCCACCGTCTTCCGCGCTTACACGTGACCTGAGTCACCGGGACTCAACTTTCGATAAGTCGGGCGCTCCGCGCCGCGACTTATCGGATTTATCGCCTGCCGGGCGATAAGTCGGATCGGATGCGCACCAGCGGCTCGAAGAGCCGGCGAGGTGGAGGTGCGGTGCGGTGGAGGCGCGGTGGGCGCGTGGGAGCCGCCGCGGGATTGGTGGCGCCGAGCGCCTGGGATGTGGCGGGTCAGAGCGGGTGGGGGATTGGGCGACGCGGTGGCGGTCCGAGCCGTGGTCGGATCGGGCCGAGCCGCGGCTGGGTCGGGCGGCGCGCTGTGGCTAGGTCGGGCAGGGCCGTGGTCGGTCGGAGTCCGTAGCGGGGTTGGGCCCACCGCGGCGGACCGGATGGGCGGCGCGCTGTGGCTGGGTCGGGGGGGCGCCGTGGTCGGATGGGCGGCGCGCTGTGGCTGGGTCGGGGGGCGCCGTGGTCGGATGGGCGGCGCGCCGTGGCTGAGCGGGGCGGAGCCGTGGTCGGTCGGAGTCCGTAGCGGTTTGGCCCACCGCGGCGGATCGGAGTCCTCAGCGGGATGGGCCCACGGCGGCGGCCCGGAGTCCGTCGCGGGGTCAGGTGGCGCGACGGCGGTCAGAGCCGTGGCGGCGCCGTGGCCCGTCGCGGGGGTCGAGGTGAGGGCGGGTCAGAGCCAGCCGCGGGACTGCGCCACCCCGACCGCCTCGATGCGGTTGCGCGTGCCGGTCTTCGTGATCGCGGCCGACAGGTAGTTGCGCACCGTGCTCTCCGAGAGGTGCAGCCGCTTGGCGATGTCGGCGACCGTGGAGCCGTCGCCCGCCTCGCGCAGTACGTCGCGCTCGCGGTCGGTCAGCGGATCCGGGCCCGCGGCCAATGCGGCCGCGGCCAGGTCCGGGTCGACCACTCGCTCGCCGGCGAGAACGCGGCGTACGGCGGCGGCCAGGGACTCCACCGGGCCGTCCTTCACGAGGAAGCCGCTGGCGCCCGCCTCCATGGCGCGCCGCAGGTATCCGGGGCGCCCGAACGTGGTCAGGATCAGCACCCGGCACCCGGGCAGGCGCCGGCGCAGCTCGGCCGTCGCGCTGATGCCGTCGCCGCCGGGCATCTCGATGTCGAGCAGCGCCACGTCGGGCCGCGCCTCCAGGGCCGCCGCCACCACCGCGTCGCCGCTGGAGACCTGGGCCACCACCTCCAGGTCGGGCTCCAGGTCGAGCAGCAGCGCCAGAGCGCCACGCATCATGCCCTGGTCCTCGGCGAGCAACACGCGGATCGTCACGACCCAACCTCCAGATGTCCGTTCACAGGGGAAGCCGTGCCGTCAGGGCGAAGCCGCCGTCAGGGCGGGCGCCGGTCTCCAGCGTCCCGCCCGCGTTGCCCAGTCGCTCGCCCAGGCCGCGCAGGCCGTTCCCCGCCGCCGGGGCCGGGGACGACGGGGCGAAGTCGCCGTCGTCGGTCACGGTCAGGACCGCGGCCTCGTCGGTCAGGGTCACGGCGATATCGCAGCGCGAGGCCCCGCTGTGGCGGATGACGTTCGTCGCGGCCTCGCGCACCACCCAGGCGAGGAGACGGTCGGCGGCGTCGGGCAGCGGGTCGGCGGTGCGCACCACGTCGGCGGCGATGCCGGCCGCGGTCAGGGCGCCCTTCGCGCGGGCGAGCTCGGCGGTCAGGCCGGTCTCGCGGTAGCCGGTGACGGCCTCGCGGATCTCGACCAGCGCGCGCCGGCCCACCTGCTCGATGTCGGCGGCCTGGGCCGCCGCCGCGGCCGGGTCGCGCTCGGCGATGCGCCGCACGACCTCGGCCTTCACGACGATGACGGACAGCGTGTGGCCGAGCAGGTCGTGCAGGTCGCGGGAGAAGCGCAGGCGCTCCTCGGCGACCGCGGCCTCGGCCAGCGCCTCGCGGGTCTCGCGCAGCTCGGCGACCAGCCGCTGCATCTGCCGGACCGAGCCGACCAGCAGCGACGACAGGATCGTGCCGATGGCCACGCTGCCGGTCTGCCACCAGCTCGCGCCGACCGCGAACCCGAGGCCGAGCACCGTGGCGAGGCAGCCGGCGAACCAGTAGACGGCCATGACCGGGCGCTCGGTGCCGGCGTACACCGCGACGCCCCCGACCGAGGCGTACAGCATGAGGATCAGCCAATGCGGGCCGTACGCCAGCGCGAGCCCGATCGCGAGCGCCCCCGTGACGCCGATGAGCACGTGGTGCCGGCGGGTGACCGAGGTCGAGCCGAAGCCCAGGGCGGCGGTGTACACGTACACCAGCTCGAACGCCACCAGTCCGACCAGCGCCGCGGCCGTGGTGACCGTGCTCAGCGGGTCAACGAGGGCGAACGTCCACACCGCGACCCAGATCATCCCCCCGATCGTGGGGCGCGGCCCGCGCTTCATGCCGTCCACCCTTTCACAGCACCGAGATGCGGCGAACGGAGCGGCGGAAGCCGTACACCGCGAGCCCGGCGAACGCGACAAGCCACACGGCCAGGATCGCCACGTCGCCGACGCTCGGGGCCCCGCCGAACGCGACCCGCCAGGACATGTCCGCGTAGGCGTGGGTGGGCAGGAGCCGGCCGATCGAGGCGACCCAGCCCGGCATGATGTCCAGCGGCAGCCACAGCCCGCCCACGATGGACAGCCCCAGGTACACCAGCAGGTTGAGCGGCTGCGCGGTCTGACTCGTGGCCAGGTAGCCCAGCCCGAGCCCGAGCAGCGCGAACGGCAGCGCCCCGACCCACAGCAGCGGCAGGATCGCGAGCCACTGCCCGGCGTCCAGGCGCACCCCGTTGATGAGCACGGCGGCCAGGCACAGCGCGAGCACGGGCAGCAGCCCGGCGGCCATCGCGGCCAGCCCCTTGCCCAGCACCACCTTGACCGGCGACAGCGGGGTCAGGCGCAGCTGCCGCAGCCAACCGATGGAGCGGTCGATCACGAGCCCGGAGGCGTAGTTGAGCAGGCCGCCGATCGCGCCGTAGCCGGCCATGGAGACCATCGTGTAGACGGCCGCGACGCTCTTGTCCTGCCCGGTGACGGTGCTGATGTTCGTGAACAGCACGTAGCTCAGCAGCGGCATGAGGACGGTGAAGATGAGCAGCCCGGGGGTGCGGACCAGCCGGCGCAGCTCGAGGCGGATGTAGGGCAGCATGTCAGGCCTCCAGGCGGGTCAGGGCGAGGTACGCCTCTTCGAGCCCGGCGCCGGCGACCTCGAGGTCGTGCAGCAGGCCCGCGGCGGCGAGGGCGAGGACGGTGGCGTCGGAGTCGGTGCTGGTCAGCACGGCCCGGCCGGCCTGTTCGGCGACCGCGACGACTCCGGGGAGTACCGCATAATCCGCTTTTCGGTCCGTGACACTGACCGTGCGCACCGCCACGCGCCGCTTCACGTCGGCGGCGGTGCCGTCGGCGATGACCCGCCCGCGGTCGAGGACCACGATGCGGTCGGCGTTGTCGTCGGCCTCCTCGAGGTAGTGCGTCGAGAAGAGGACCGTGCGGCCCTGTCCGGCGTAGGTGCGCATCGCGGCCCAGAAGGCGCGGCGGGCCTCGACGTCCAGCGCGGCCGTCGGCTCGTCGAGCACGAGCAGGCCGGGGCGGCCGATGAGCGCCATCGCGAAGCGCAGCCGCTGGGCCTGACCGCCGGAGAGCCGCTCGACGGTCCGCCCGGCCAGCCCGGTCAGGTCGGCGAGCTCGAGCGCCTCGGCGACCGGCATCGGTTGCGGGTACACGTCATGGAGGAACCGCAGCAGATCCCCGACGGTGGACCGGGGCAGCAGCCCGCCGGCCTGGGGCATCGCGCCGACGAGACCGGCGGCGGCCGCGGCCGACGGGGCCCGGCCGAAGAGCCGGACGCCGCCGGTGCGGGGCGGGAGCAGCCCGAGCAGCATCAGCAGGGTCGTCGACTTGCCGGCCCCGTTGGGCCCCAGCACCGCGACGACCTCGCCGGCCGTGACCGTGAGCGTGACGTCCTCCACGGCCCGGACACTGCCATAGGCGTATGACACTTTTTGGAGCTCGACGGCGTTCATGCCGCTCACGCTAGGTGCGCCGCGACCCCACCGGCAGATTCGTCGATCTCGGTCCGGCGGTGACAAATGTCCTGGAGGTCAGCGGGGGACGCGTCCGAGCCGCAGCAGGATCCGGTCCATTGTGGATGCGTCCGCCGGCGCCGGGAGGGCGGGCGCGAACGCCGTCGTGGTGCCGGGCACCGACTCGGCGATGGGCAGGGCCTGCCGGAGTACCTCCTCGGGCAGTTCCCACGCCAGGCCGAGCGTCGTGGCCACGTCCCAGCCGTGCACCACGTAGTCGATGGCGTGCGCGCCGATGCCGCGCCAGGCCGGCAGCGGGGCCGGCGCGAGCTCCGCCAGCGCGATCGGGGTCTCGAGGTCGACGGCGGCGAACGCGGCGATGACCTCGTCGGCCGCGGCCGCGTAGTCGGCGGCCGGGTCGGCGCCGAGCGGCCGCGGCGCCCAACGCTCCAGCGGCCAGGCCTCGCCCCGCGCGGCGGCGGCGAAGCCGAGGTGCTGCACGGTCATGTGGGCCAGCAGGTCGGCCAGGGTCCAGCCGGTGCAGGGGGTGGGCCGGGTCAGGTCGAACGGGCCGTCGAGCAGGGCGACACTTGCTCGCACGGCCGTCGCGTCCGTGGTACGGAAGTCCGGAATGGCCATGGACCTCATCCTGGCACGGCGCGCAGCAGCGCGGCCGGCGTGATCGGCAGCGAGCGCACCCGCACCCCGATGGCGTGGTACACCGCGTTGGCGACCGCCGCCGCCGCGCCCACGATCCCGAGCTCGCCGAGCCCCTTGGACCCCATCGGGTTCAGGTGCGGGTCGTCCTCGGGCACGAACGACACGTCGATGCGCGGGATGTCGGCGTTGACGGCGACGTGGTACGACGCCAGGTCCGACGTAACGAAGTCGCCCGTGCGCGCGTCGAGCACCGTCTGCTCCAGCAGCGCCATGGACACGCCCATCGTCATGCCGCCGACGAGCTGGGACCGGGCCGTGGTCGGGTTGACGACGCGGCCGCCCGCGAAGACGCCCAGCATGCGGTCCAGGCGCACCTCGCCGGTGCCGGGGTCGACGCGCACCGCGCAGAACTGGGCGCCGAAGGCGTGGCGGGCGTACTCCCCGCGCTCGGCGATGTCGGCGGTGGTGTCGGCGGACACGGCGACGCCCTCGGGCGGGACCTGGCCGCCGTGCACGCGGTCGATGCGCTCGCGCAGCAGCCGGCACGCCTTCGTCACCGCCCAGCCCCACGAGGACGTGCCCATCGAGCCGCCGGCGACGGTGGCGAAGCCGATCGCGCTGTCCCCGACCCGGATCTCCACACAGGACTCGGCGCAGCCCAGCGCGTCCGCGGCGATCTGGCGCATGACCGTGCGCGCGCCGGTGCCGATGTCGGCCGCGTTGACCGCGACCTCGAAGTGGTCGTCGGCGGTGGCGCGCGCGGTCGCCGTCGACGGCCACGTGATCGCCGGGAACGACGCCGCGGCCACCCCGGTGCCGAGCAACCAGCGGCCCTCGCGCCGGCACGTCGGGCGGGGGTCGCGGCCGGCCCAGCCGAACCGCTCCGCGCCCTCGCGCAGGCACTCGACCAGGTGGCGGCTGGAGAACGGCAGGCCCTCGGCGTCGCGATCGGTGTCGTTGCCGATGCGCAGCTGCACCGGGTCCCAGCTGCCGGCCGCCGCCAGCTCGTCGATCGCCGACTCGAGCGCGAACGAGCCCGGGCACTCGCCGGGGGCCCGCATCCAGGTCGGCGGCGGCACGTCCAGCGCGACGACGCGGTGGCTGGTGGTCAGGTTCGGCGTGGCGTAGTGGACCCGGCTGACGACGGCGCACTGCTCGGCGTACTCCACCAGCCGCGACGTCTGGCTGATGGACTCATGCCCGATCGCCAGCAGCCGGCCGTTGTGGTCGGCGCCGAGCCGGATGCGCTGGATGGTCGGGGTGCGGTACCCGGCCAGCGCGAACAGCATCGAGCGCCCCAGGGCCAGCTTGACCGGCCGGCCGACGGACCGGGCGGCCATCGCGGCGAGGACCACGTTCGGCCGCGGCATGCCCTTGGCCCCGAAGCCCCCGCCGACGTGCTCGTTGTGCACGCGCACCATCTGCGGCGGGAGCTCGAAGAGCGCGGCGAGGGTCTCGCGTACCGTCGACGACGCCTGCGTCGCGTCGAACACGTTGAGCTTCCCGCGCTCCCAGAACGCGGTCGTCGCGTGCGGCTCCATCGCGTTGTGGTGCTCGGTCGGCGTGCGGTAGGTGGCGTCGACGCGCACGTCCGCGGCCGTGAACCCGGTTTCGAAGTCCCCGTGGTCCAGCCGTCCCTGGTAGCCCGCGTTGACGATCTCGGGCTCGTAGAGGCCGGGGTGGTCGGCGCGCAGCACGGTGTCCGCGGCGGACACCTCGGCCTGGACGTGCACCGCGTCGGCCCCCTCGCGGGCCCGCTCCGGCGTCGTGGCCACCACGAGGGCGACGACCTCGCCGTAGTACCGCACCTCCGCCGACTGCAGCAGCATGAGGTTGGGGTCGTCGCCGGGCTCGAGCCGCGGCGCGTTCCCGTGCCACAGCACCGCGAGCACCCCGTCAACGGCGAGCGCGTCCGCGATGTCCACGTTGGACACCCGGCCGCGGGCGAACGTGGCCTGCACCGGCCATGCGTAGCACTCGCCGGGCAGGTGGTGGTCGACGGCGTACCGAGCCTGGCCGCTCACCTTGTCGCGGGCCTCGAGGCGGGGCTCGGCGCGTCCGATGTGCACCGGCGCAAACCTCGTGATCACGGCGTTACCTCCGCTTCGCTCCGGCGACGCCGCGACAACGGCTGTGCTTCATGGTGAGCGGCCTCTCCGCTTCGCTCCGAACCGCTCACGGCGTTACCTCCGCTTCGCTCCGGCGACGCCGCGACAACGGCTGTGCTTCATGGTGAGCGGCCTCTCCGCTTCGCTCCGAACCGCTCACGGCGTTACCTCCGCTTCGCTCCGGCGACGCCGCGACAACGGCTGTGCTTCATGGTGAGCGGCCTCTCCGCTTCGCTCCGAACCGCTCACGGCGTTACCTCCGCTTCGCTCCGGCGACGCCGCGACAACGGCTGTGCTTCATGGTGAGCGGCCTCTCCGCTTCGCTCCGAACCGCTCACGGCGTCATCTCCCGCAGTAGTCCGACGGTCAGGTTGCGCAGGAGCGGCACCTTGTACCCGTTGTCGCGCAGCGGTTTCGCCGTGGTCAGCTCCTCCTCGGCGGCCCGCTCGAAGCTCTCCGGCGTCGCCGGTGCCCCGCGCAGCGCCCGCTCCGCGGCCCAGGCGCGCCACGGCAGGTGGGCGACCGCGCCCCAGGCCAGCCGGACGTCGTGCACGACCCCCTCGCGCACATCCAGGGCGGCCGCGACCGAGCCCGCGGCGAAGGCGAACGAGGCGCGGTCGCGGACCTTGCGGTACCGCGAGCCGGCGGCGATGGCGCAGTCCGGGAGCACGACGGCGGTGATGAGCGATCCGGGCGGCAGGTTCGTGTCCCGGTCCGGCCGGTCACCGGGCCGGCGGAACAGGTCGTGCACGCTGATCGCGGCGGGGCCGTGGGGCCCGATGTAGTGCACGGAGGCGTCCACCATGGCCAGCGCCACCGCCAGGTCGGACGGGTTCGTCGCGATGCACTGCGGCGACGCGCCCAGGATCGCCAGGTCGTGGTGCTCGCCGTCACGGGCGTCGCAGCCGGAGCCCGGGATGCGTTTGTTGCACGCCTTCGTGAGGTCCTGGAAGTACCGGCACCGGGTGCGCTGCAGCAGGTTGCCGCCGACGGTCGCGCGGTTGCGCAGCTGCCCCGACGCGCCCGCGAGCAGCGCCTCGGACACGGCCGGGTACCTGGTCCGGACCACCGGGTGCGTGGCCAGCTCGCTGTTCGTCACCAGCGCGCCGATGCGCAGCCCGCCGCCCTCGAAGGTCTCCACCTCGCGGTACGGCAGGTCGCTGACGTCCACGATGAGGTCGGGCGCGGTGACCCCGAGCTTCATGAGGTCGACGAGGTTCGTGCCGCCGGCCAGGTACGCCGCGCCCGGGCGGACCATCGTGGCGACCGCGCCCTCGGCGTCCTCGGCCAGTTCGTACCGGAACGGTTTCACAGCGCCCCCGCCACTTCGTAGACGGCGTCCGTGATGTGCGTGTACGCGCCGCACCGGCAGATGTTGCCGCTCATCGCCTCGCGGATCGCCGCCGGCGACTCGGTCTCCTCCGGGGTGAGCCCGACCGCGGAGCAGATCTGCCCCGGCGTGCAGAACCCGCACTGGAGCGCATCGTGCGCGATGAACGCCTCCTGGATCGGGTGCAGCCCGTGCCCGGCGCTGAGGCCCTCCACCGTCGTGACCGCCTTGCCGTCGGCCGAGCAGGCGAGGATCAGGCAGCTGACCACCCGACGCCCGTCCAGCAGGACCGTGCAGGCCCCGCACTGCCCTTGGTCGCAGCCCTTCTTCGCCCCCGTGAGTTCGAGGTGCTCGCGCAGCGTGTCCAGCAGCGTCGTCCGGTTGTCCAGCCGCAGCTGGTGCTCGAGCCCATTGACCTGCAGCGTGATGTCGCTCTCGGTATCCGTCCTGCTCACGGCGCTGTCGCTACCCGCCTTGACATGAACCATGCTTCAGGTCCGAGGGTGGTTTCATGCGTGTGATCGAGGTGGCCCGCTTCGGCGGTCCCGAAGAGCTCGTCCTGGTCGACGCCCCGGCCCCGGTGCCCGGCCCCGGCCAGGTGCGGATCGCGGTCGCGGCCGCCGACACCCTGTGGCTGGAGACGATGGTCCGGGCCGGCCGCGGCGACCCGTTCTTCCCGGTGGACCTCCCGTACCGCCCGGGGGTGGGCGTGGCCGGCACCGTGACCACCGTCGGCGGCGGCGTCGATCCACAGTGGATCGGCCGCCGGGTGGTCGCCTCCGTCGGTCACGCGGGCGGCGGCTACGCGACCGAGGCCCTGGCCGCCGCGGACGCCCTGGTCCCCGTGCCGGACGCGGTCGCGGACCGCGACGCCGCGGCCGTCCTCCACGACGGCGTGACCGCCCTGGCCGTGCTGGGCATCGCGCCGGTCGGCCCCGGCGACCGCGTCCTGATCACCGCGGCCGCCGGCGGCATGGGCGCCATCCTGGTCCAGCTGATCGCGGCCGCGGGCGCGACGGTGATCGCCGCCGCGCGCGGCGAGGCCAAGCTCTCCCGGCTGCGCGCGCTGGGCGCCGGGCAGGTCGTGGACTACTCGGAGCCGGACTGGACCCGTTCCGTGGCCCCGGTCGACACGGTCCTGGACGGCGCGGGCGGCTCGTACGGCCGCGCCGCGTTCGGCCTGGTGCGCCCCGGCGGTCGCTTCTCGGGCCACGGCATGCCCGCGGGCGGCTTCGCCACCGGGCCCGCCGGGGCCCACGACGTCACGACGACGGGCATCGAGGCCGTGCAACTGTCCCCGGCCCGCCGCCGGGCGCTGCTGTCGGAGGCGGTGCAGGCGGTGGCCGCGAAGCGCTTCGAGCCTTTGATCGGTCAGGTGTACCCGCTGGCGGACGCCCCGTCCGCCCACCGCGCGATCGAGGAGCGCACGGCGATCGGCAAGACCCTGCTCGTGCCGTAGCTCTCAGCAGTCGCAGGACACGGCCCAGCGCGGGGCGGTGAGCTCGTCGGCGGGCCGCCGCTCCGTGCCCTGCGAGGTCTCGAACTCGAGCCCCTCGCGCACCCAGTACTCGAACCCGCCGATCATCTCGCGCACCCGGTACCCCAGCCGCGCGAACTCCAGCGCCGCCCGGGTGGCCCCGTTGCACCCGGGGCCCCAGCAGTACGTGACGACCTCGGCGTCGCGCGGCACGACCTCGCCCGCGCGGACGGCGATGTCCGCGGTGGGCAGGTGCACGGCCCCGGGGAGGTGCCCCTGCGCCCAGGCCTGGTGCCCGCGGGAGTCGACGACGACAAGGTTCGCGGCCCCGGCCGACAGCGCCGAGTGCACGTCGCTGACATCGGTCTCGAACCGCAAACGGCGGCTGAAGTGCTCGATCGCTTCGCTCATGGGAGAAGCCTGAGGCCTGCGCGCCGCCGCCGACAGTGGCGAAAACGCCCACCATCGCTAAGATCTCGTCATGCGCCCGAGCGTCGCCGTCCTCGCCTACTCCGGGATGTCCCTGTTCGAGACGGGCATCGTGACGGAGATCTTCGGTCTTCTGCGGCCCGAGCTCGACGTCCCGTGGTACCGCCTGACGATCTGCGCCCCGGCCCCGGCCCCCGTGCCGGTCCTGGGCGGTGCCACCCTGCACCCGGCCGCCGGGCTGGACTTCCTCGCCGCGGCCGACACGGTGATCGTGCCCGGCGTCGAGAGCGTCCGCGCCGACCCGGCCCCGGAGGTCCTGGCGGCCCTGCGCGCAGCCCACGCCCGCGGCGCGCGCATCCTGTCGATCTGCTCGGGCGCGTTCGCCCTGGCCGCCGCGGGCCTGCTCGACGGCCGCCGCGCCACGACCCACTGGCGCTACGCCGACGTGTTCCGCGCCCGGTACCCGCACCTCGACCTGGACCCCGACGTGCTGTACATCGCCGAGGGCGACGTGTGGACCAGCGCCGGCAGCGCGGCCGGGCTCGACCTGTGCCTGCACGTGGTGCGCACCGACCACGGCGCCGCGGTCGCGAACGCGGTGGCCCGGCGGCTTGTCGTCCAGCCCCACCGCGACGGCGGCCAGGCCCAGTTCATCGAGGCCCCGATGCCCGCCGACGCCGACGACGACCGGATCGCGGCGAGCCTCGCGTGGGCCCTGGCCCGCCTGCGCGAGCCGCTGACGTTGGCGGACCTGGCGCGCCAGGCGCACATGTCACCGCGGACGTACCTGCGGCACTTCACGCGCGCGACCGGCACGAGCCCGATCCGCTGGCTGCTGCGCCAGCGTGTCCAGGCGAGCCTGCCCCTGCTGGAGACGACCGACGCCCCGATCGAGCAGGTGGCGGCGGCCGTTGGCTTCGACGCCACGGTGACGTACCGCCACCACTTCACGAACGCGATGCGGACCTCGCCGTCCGCGTACCGCCAGGCCTTCCGGGCCCGCGACTAGGGGCTGTACCGAAGTGGGGGTCGGAGCGAGGCGACGCCTGAGTCCGCCGCAGCCCGGCCATCCACTTCGATACAGCCCCTAGCTGCGCTCGGCCAACGGCCGGCCGTCCCACTGCCACGACGTCCGCGGCTCGTGCCCGGGCAGCTCGGCGCGGCCCGTCGCCCACAGCAGCACCAGCCACGGGTCGTCGTGCGCCGGCACGTCGACGAAGAGCCGGTCGAGCACCTTGCGGCACAGGTCGGCCGGCGGCGCCCACGGGCGCTCCACGGTGTCGGCGATGTCCCACGCGTGCACGAGCACCTCCACCACGCCCATGGCGGCGAAGCCCTCGGGATCGCTGATGCCGTACGGGTGCCAGCCCCGGCGCGAGGCCGGAGCGGCGTCCACCACCCCGGCGAGCATGCCGCCGCACGCCTCCAGGACGCGCAGCAGGCCGAGGGTGCCGCCCGTGGCCTCGACGAAGATGGTGCTCGCCGGGCCGCTGTCGCGCAGCGAGCGCCACACGATCGGCAGGTAGGACTCCCGGGGGCTGTCGGCGGCGGCGATCTGCCCGGCGTAGGCGAACAGGTCGTCCGCCGTGTGCTCGACGGTCTCCCAGCACGTCCAGGACAGCGTGCCGGCGGGGCGCCCCCAGCCGTCGTCAGGCACGTCGGCGAAGGCCGCACGCACCAGGGACACGGAGCGGAGTACGTCGGCGCCGTTCATCGTCACCCTTCCGACGCTAGCAAATACAGGTGCCGCACAACGCCCTCGATGTCGGGCTCCTCGATCGTGAGGTCGTGCAGCTGGGCCGTCCCGGCCACCGAGGCGAGGATCGCGGCCACCGTCGTCGTGCCCGGCGCGAACGACAGCCGCTGCCGCAGCCCGCCCGCCTCCACGCCCACCAGCCGCGTTCCCGGCACCGCGGACAGCGGCGGCGCCGGCTCGGCCAGGTCCAGCACCAGGATGCGCTCGGCGCCGACCTGCCGGGCCAGCGTGTCGAGGGTGCCGTCGAAGGCGAGCCGCCCGCGGTCCACGACGAGCAGGCGGTCGGTCAGCCGGCGCACGTCGCCCATGTCGTGCGTGGCCAGCAGCAGGGTGGTACCGAGGGCGCGCTGCTCGATGAGGAACGTGCGCAGCCGCTCCTTGCTCAGCACGTCGAGGCCGATCGTCGGCTCGTCGAGGACGAGCAGCTCGGGGGAGTGCAGCAGGGCGGCCGCCACCTCGCCGCGGATGCGCTGGCCGAGCGAGAGCTTGCGCACGGGAGTGTCCAGAAAGGACGTGAGGTCGAGCCGCTCGGCGAGCTCGGCCAGGCGCGGGCGGTGGTCGAGGCGGTGGATGGCGCCCAGCGCGCGGTATGAGTCGCGCAGTGGCAGGTCCCACCACAGCTGGCTGCGCTGGCCGAAGACGACGCCGATGCGCCGGGCCAGGCGGCGTCGCTGCCGCATCGGCTCCAGGCCGCAGGTGCGCACCGCGCCGGCCGTGGGCCGCAGGATGCCGGTGAGCATCTTGATGGTGGTGGACTTGCCGGCGCCGTTGGCCCCGATGTAGCCGACCGCGGCGCCCCGTTCGATGCCGAACGTGAGCCCGTCGACGGCGACCACCTTGCCGAAGTGCCGCCGCAGGTCCGTGACCTCAATGATCATGATCCCGCCCCCGTGTAGTGCCGCAGCCCGGATCGCCAGCCCAGCAGCGCCACGCCCCAGAGCGCGGCCGCGGCCACCGGCGCGCACCAGCCGACCCAGGCCGGGAACCCGGGCGGCGGCGGCAGGCGCAGCAGAGTCAGCGCCGGCAGGTACGCCACGAACGCCGTCGGCACCACGAACGTGAACAGCACCCGCACCGGGTCCGGGTAGATCGTGGTCGGGAACTGCGACGCGTACTGCCCGCCGTAGACGAACGACGAGGTGACGTCGGAGCCCTCGACGAGCCAGAACTGCACCGCGGCCGCGGCGGTGAACAGGGCGGCGAAGACGGCCGCCCCGCAGAGCACGGTGAGCGCGACGAGCAGCACGTTCGCGGCCGTCCACCGGATGTCGAGCCGGGCCAGGACCAGCGCCGCGACGACCGCGCCGGCCGCGGTGCGCCCGAGCCGGCGCAGCGACAGCTCGGCGGTGACGAGCTGCATGAGGACCGGCAGCGGGCGCAGCAGGAACGCGTCGAGCGTGCCGGTGCGCAGAAACCCGGGCAGCGCGTCGAGGTGGCCGAAGAACAGGTCGGCAAGGCTCATCGCGATGTGCCCGAGCGCGAAGACGAGCAGGGCCGCGCGGAACGTCAGGCCGCCGAGCGCGGGCACGTTGGCGAAGACGACATACATCTCGCACAGACCGCTGACGGTCGCGCCGACGCTCGCGAACAGTTCGATCGCGAACGATCCGCGGTACACCGTCTGCGCCCGCACGTGCATCCGCGCCAGGGTCACGTAGGGCCCGCTAACCACCCTGCACCACCAGCTTCCGCGTGCCGAGGGCGAAGACGGCACGCCCGAGCCCGAGCAGACCCAAAAGCCAAAGAGCCTGCGTCAGTACCGTCGAGAGCCCGGCCTTTCCGGTGAGCACATCGATCGGCGCCTGCAGCAGCGAGGGGAACGGTGTCGCCGCGGCCACCACGGCCAGCCAGTGCGGGAACCAGCGCACCGGCACCACGAGCCCGCAGAGCACGCCGGACAGCACCAGGTACAGCGTCATCGGCCCGCGCAGGTCCAGCAGCCAGAACGCGCTGAGGTTCACCAGCCACCGGCATGCGAACGACAGCGCGCAGGCGATCGTGACGCTCACCGCGCCGAGCGCGTAGGGCGCCGCCGCGTGCGGCAGCGTGAGCCCGGTGATCAGGAGCCCGGCCAGCAGCGGCGGGATCCCCCGCGGCAGCACCGAGAACGCGGCCCGGCCGAGGTCGGCGGCGAAGTAGGAGAGCATCGGATCGACCGGGCGGGCCAGGTCGACCGCGATGTCCCCGGAGCCGATGCGCTGCGCCAGCTCGGTCCAGGTGAACAGCATGACCGGGCCGATGAGGGCCTGGCCCAGCCACACGTACGTGGCGGTGGTGGCCCGGTCGTAGCCGGCGAGGGTGCCGCCCGCGGTGCCGACCACGGCGATCATCACGGCCGAGCGGATCAGGCCGAACACGCAGTTGGTGAACGCGGCCCCGAGGGTGGCCAGGCCGTACGCGGACCATCGGCGGAAGCCCAGCACGAAGAGGGTCGCGTACACGGGCAGGATTGTGTCAGCTCGCCATCGGCATATCGACCGGATTCGGGCCGGCGTCCTGCCACTGGCGCAGCATCGGGGTCACCGCCCAGCCGAGCTCCCGTTCGCGGGAGGCGGCGTCGGCGCACCGGGCGGCCCAGCTGCGCGCGGCCCGGGGCAGGGGCAGGCCCGCGCCGAGCAGCTCGTCGCGCAGCTCGTAGAGCACGGCCGCGGCGTGCTCGAACGCGGGGACCTCGCGGGCGCGCTCGTCGAGGGCGGCCATCCAGTCGAGCTCCCGGCCGCCGCAGGCCGGGCAGTCGCAGGACCACAGCCGCGGGTCCGGACGGGTGCGTTTGGCGCGCTGGACCGCGCTGATCCGGCGGTACGACATCGTGGGCTTGAAGATCGTCGCCGGCGGATGGATCTTGTCGGTTTCCCGGGGCGCGAGGTGGCGCAGCGCGGCGACGGTGCCGACGGCCGCCGCGACCGCGCCGTGGCACAGCGCGCCCAGCGACGACAGGTCGCAGCGCAGCAGCATGACCGGGGTCGCGCCGCCGAGCAGGGCCAGCAGCCCGGGCACGCACCCGGGCAGCGCGAACGGGTCGGCCCGGGCCTCCAGCACCAGCGCGACCGGCACGGCGGCGTCGCGGAGGTGGCCGGTGAGCCGGGTCAGGTGCAGGCGGTCGCGCAGCCACGCCGGGTGCAGGGGCAGCACGGCGATCGCGTCGGGGATCGCCATCGCCCGGTGCAGGATGCTGGCCAGGCCGGCCTCGTCGCCGGCGTCGACGTACCCGGAGTCGGTGAGCACGGGCAGGCCCAGCTCACGCTGGCGGCGCAGCCAGCGCGGGTTGAACGGGGCGCGGGCCGGCATGCGGTCGGGCCCG
The DNA here is from genome assembly GCF_049995355.1 of Dactylosporangium sp. McL0621. NCBI lineage: Bacteria > Bacillati > Actinomycetota > Actinomycetes > Micromonosporales > Micromonosporaceae > Dactylosporangium > Dactylosporangium sp. McL0621. Next base: position 10,534,471 of record NZ_CP188259.1, on the reverse strand, counting down.
GCGTACCGGGCCGCGTCCAGCAGCAGCGGCGCGCCGAAGCGGGCCCGGCCGAGCAGGTAGGCGGCGGTCTCGAGCAGGCCGTGCTCATCGCCCTGGTGGGGCGCGACGACCAGCCCGCCGTGCGGCCGGTCGGCGATCGGGGCGCAGCGCAGGGCCTGGTTCGCCGTGCAGTACACGAGCAGGCTCCGCGCGTCGAACATGACCCACCTCACGTTGGGTACATCGATCGTAACCAATCGTAGAGCGGGTCACCTACCGCAGTCGACCTCGATCGTCGTCGTGGCACTCGCGGTGCTCGGCTGCGTCACGGCGATGCGCACCTGGTGCACACCCCGCGACTGCCCGACGGTGGCCTGCGTCGTCTCGCTGAACGAGGTCCCCGAGGCCGTGCGGCGCACGGTCGTCGACTCGTTGATGGTGTATCGCACGGGCAGCCCCGGCTGGCTCAGCGTCATGCGCACGGTGATCTTCGTGACGAGCGTGCCCCGGCAGGTGGTGAACGAGTCCGGGTCGGCGCTCACCGACACCGTCACCACCCGCGGCCCGCTCGGCGTGGTCGGCGCCGCCGAGGTCGGCCGGGCGGAGGAGCGGGTCGCCGACGGCCGCTCCGAGATCGTGGTCCGCTGCGCGGTCGCGGGCGGCCCGAGCGTCACCGAGTCCTCGGGTACCACCGGCTGGGGCGTGTCGTGCACCGCCGCGGGCGGCCGGGGCCGGGGCCCGTCACCGGTGGCCAGCGCCACCAGCGCGATGCCGACGGCGAGCACGACCGCGATCCCGCCGCCGGCCAGCAGCGCGACGCCGCGCCGCGAGAGGCCCTCCGCCGGTGGCGCCGGAAAGCCGTCAGGTACCCCCGATAACCCGTCCTCCGCTGAGCCGGGTGGTTCGGTCATTGGTGTCCCGTGATCGTGGGCCGTGGCGGCTTGCGCGTCGTCGGCTTGGTGTCGGGCTTCGTGGTCTGCGTCGCCGGCGGCTTGGCGGTCGTCTTCGTCGCCCCCGGCTTGCCCGAGGTCGGCGGGTTGCCGCCCGGGATGTCGGTGGACGTCAGCTGCGGCCACGACTGGGTCGCCTGGGGAGCGTCGGCCGGCGACGGTACCCCGGAAGGCGCCACGCTCACCGTCGACGACTCGGGGTTCGCGGCCGCGGGCGTGGGCTCGCTCCCACCGGTACTCAGCGCCGCGGCGACCAGCCCGACGATCAGCACCAGCGCCAGGGCCCCGCAGGCGACCAGGATCTTGGTCTTGCGATCCATGGGCCCGGCGGCGTCGTCCTCCTCGGGCGGCGGTGGCAGCTTAAACTCGCCTGTGTACTCACCGTAAATGAACCGTGGCAGCCCGTCGCGCGTCGCGTCGTCGTCGGTCATTCGACCACCTTCCGGCAGGTGACGGTCACGGTGCTGCGGTCGTTACCCTAGACGCACCTCGTACGTCGTTGCGTTGTCGTCCGGCGCAACATCTTAATGGAACGTGAGAGGTTATCTAGGTGCGGTGCAGGCGTTGGTGAACGTCAGCGAGTCCGTGACGGTGCCGGGGCTGGTCACGGTCAAGGTCATCGGAAACGAGTACTTTCGGCTGCTGTCGACCCGTACGCGGTAGGTCTCGGTGTACGTGCCGTCGGTCGCGGTGACGGTCTTGGCGGGCTTGCCCGTGGTCGCGTACGTCACCTTCGTCCCGGCCGGGTTCGTGGCGATCGTCACGGTCACCTGGACGTCGAGCCCGTTGCTGGAGCACGGCCCGTTGTACGTCAGCGGGTTGAGCCCGATCTTCGCCGACGTCACCACCGGCGGCTTCGGCGACTGGGTGGTCGGCTTACTGGTCTTCGGCGCCCGAGTGGTCGGCGCCGGCGACGACCACGAGGGCGCGGCGCTGGGTGACGGCACCTCGTCGGACGGTGACGGCTCCGTGTTCACCAGCGCCGCGTCGGTGGCGGAGCTGGCGGGCGCCCCCTGCGCGGCCTGGTGCGTGCCGGCGGGCCCCCCACCGTCGACAAAGAACCCGACGGCAACGAGGAACACGAGAACACCGGCGCCGATGAGGGCGGCAACCTTGAGCTCGGAGCGAATGCCGGGCGGAGCGGGACGGTCGAACTCCGGCTCCGGCTCCGCCGCGAGGCCGGCCACGAGCGGCTGTTCCTGCGTGACATCGGCCCCTTGGGCGACGGCATGCTCTTGCGTGACGTCCACGCCACCATCGCGCTGCGAGGCGGCCGCGCCGGCTCCGGCGGCCGCGCCGGCTCCGGCGGCCGCGCCGGCTCCGGCGGCCGTGCCAGGTTCCGCGGCCGTGCCAGGTTCCATGGCCGTGCCAGCTTCCGCGGCAGCGTCCGGTTCCACGGCCGTGCCAGGTTCGACGCTCGCGCCGGGTCCGGCGGCCGTGCCAGGTTCCGCGGCAGCGCCGGGTCCGGCGGCCGTGCCAGGTTCCGCGGCAGCGTCAGGTCCGGCGGCCGTGCCAGGTCCGCCGGCCGTGCCAGGTCCCGCAGCCTCACGGCGTCCCGCAGCCTCGCTGGGTCCTGTGGCCTCACCGGCTCCCACGGCCTCGGCGGCACCTTCAGCGTTGCCGGGTCCCTCAGCCTTGCCAGGTCCTTCGGCCGTGCCGGTCAAAGCCATGGCGATCGTTGTCGCGCCCTCGGGACTCGCGGCCTTCTGATCCGCCCCGGCCGTGGTCGCCGGCCCTTGCGCAGCCGCAGCCGCCGGCTCTTGCGCAACCGCCGCGGCCGTGGTCGCCGACCCCTGCGCAGCCGCAGCCGCAGCCGCCGACCCCTGCGCAACCGCTCCCGCTTCGTCCGCGGGATCGGCCGCGCCCGATTGTCCGGAAATTTCAGGACTCGTCCCCGGCGCCGCCGGATGCCCGGCCGCGGCGGCCAGCGCCGCCCGCACGGCCGCCAGCGACGGCCGATCCCGCGGATCCTCGCTCATCAGTGCGGCCACCGTCTCCGGCGCGGCGTCGGGGGAGGCGAGCGCGAGCGTCGCCCCGAGCGAGTAGAGATCGGCCTCGGGCCCACCCTCGCCGGCGCGGCGCCGCTCGGGCGCCACGAAGGCGGGGTCGCTCAGCGGAAGGTGCGGGTCGAGCATGGCGGCGACGGCGAAGTCGGTGAGCTGGGCGGTGCCGTCGGACAGGAGCAGTACGTTGGCCGGCTTCACGTCACCGTGCGTGATGCCCGCGGCGTGGGCGACGGCCAGGGCGTCGAGCAGGACCAGGCCGAGCTCCGCTCCCTCGGCGGCCGGGAGCGGACCCTCGGTGCTGACGCGCTCGCCGAGGGAGCGGCCCTCGACGAGATCCATGACGATCCACGGCCCGTCGTCGGTCACCACGACCTCGTGGACCCGAACGATGGCCGGGTGCTCGACCCGCCCGGCGGCGCGCGCCTCGCGGTTGACGCGGTCGCGCTCGGCGGTCGTCATGAGCTCCGGCAGCCGCACCTCCTTGATCGCCACCATCTGCCGCCGCCGCAGGTCACGGGCGCGCCACACGATGCCCATGCCGCCCGCGCCGATCGCGTAGTCCAGCCGGTACCGGTCCGCCAGCGTCTTCAAGATCTGATCCCGCCCAAGCTCGCTAAAGGGACATCTCAGCATGCCCGTGCCCGGTGTGGAGGTCGGACAATCGGTTGGTTCACTCTGTCGTATAGGTGCCTGTGAGTCGAACCTCTTCGATGTCAAGTCTGCCCTGCAACTGCCTGAGCACCACGTCGTCGATCCGGCGTTCATCCCGGAGCCGCACGATCGTCGCCCGTTTGTGCGCCAGCAGTTCCAGCTTCATCGTTGTGTACTGTTCGTGCTCGATCCGCTCCACACGGTCGCTCTCTTCGTCGCCCGCGTCCAAGCCGGCGAGATGCTGCTCGTACTCCTTCCGCAGCCGCGACACCACCAGCTCCTCGGCCCCGAGCCGCGTGCCGATCTCCGGCAGCGCGTCCAGCGCCTCCCGGGTCGCCGTCGTCTGGGCCAGCAGCAGTTCCTGCCGCGGACCGTCGTCCTCGGGCAGCCGCGCCCAGCGTACGACGGCCGGCATACACAGCCCGAGCAGCAGGGTCAGCACGATGACGCCCGAGGTGACGAAGACGATCAGGTCCCGCTCGGCCACCGCGGAAGGCACCGCGAGGGCCGCGGCCAGTGACACCGCGCCGCGGAATCCGGCGAACGCGTTCACGAGCCGCGCCCGCGCGCCGACCCGCCGCAGCCGCTGCTGGGGGCGGCGGTCGAGGGCGCGGATGAGGTACGGCGTCGTGAACCCCCACGCGAACCGCAGCCCGACCACGGTGCCGCCGACGGCCGCCAGCACGACCGCCGCGTGCCCGAGGGTGCCGTCGGTGAGCCCGCGCACCGAGTCCGGCAGCTGCATGCCGATGAGCACGAACAGCGCCCCGTTGAGCACGAACGTGGTGAGCGTCCAGAAGGCCACCGCCTGGGTCCGCGTGCGGGCGGTCACGGTACGCGGCCCGGTCTGGCTGAGCACGAGGCCGCAGGCGACCACGGCGAGTACCCCCGACGCATGCACGATCTCGGCCAGCAGGAACGCCACGAACGGCGTCACGACGGAGACGGTGTTGGCCAGCAGCGGATCATCGCCGATCGCGCGCCGCGCGAGGATCGCCAGCCAGGCGGTGACGAACCCGGCGAGCACACCACCGGCGTACGCGAGCAGGAACAGCAGCCCCACCTGCCCCGCGGCCAGCTCACCCCCGTCGACCGTCACGGTCAGCGCGAGCCCGAAGATCACCAGCGCGGTGCCGTCGTTGACGAGGCTCTCGGCCCGCAGGACCGTTGTCGTGCGCCGGGGCAGCCCGCGCGCGAGCACCGCCACGGCGGTCGCGTCGGTGGGCGCGATGGCCCCGCCCAGCACCCAGGCCGGCCCCCAGGCCACCCCGAGCAGATGCGCGACGTACGCGACCCCGCCCGCCGTCGCGATCACCAGCACCGTCGAGAGCAGCACGATCACGCGAAGGTTGCTGTAGATCTCGCGGAGCGAGGTGGTGAGGCTCTCCCAGTACAGCAGCGCCGGCAGGAACAGCAGCAGCACCGCCTCCGGCGGCAGCCGGACCATGGACAGCACCGGCACCAGCCCGAGCAATGCCCCCATGACGAGCAACAACACCGGCGGCGCCACGCGCACACGCTGGGCGATCATGCCGGCCAGCAGCAGCGCGACACCGAGTGCCACGACGACTTCGAGCGCGCCCAGGACGGGCCTCCTCCATGCGGGGGTTATCGCCGTCCCATTCTTCAACGCCCCGTCCGAACCCGCCTCCCGCACCCCGGACCCGCGCCGGCGGTGCGGCTCTCCTTCGGGGCGCTGCGGTTCGCCGCCCGCAGCGCCCTCCCCCCACGGGCCCCCAGTTCAGCGCAGCGCCGGGAACCCGCCCAGCTGCTGCTGCCCGGCCTCGGCCTTGACCTGCGCCGCGGCCGCCGTCACCGACCCGGCCGCCGCCGCTCGCTCGACCACCGCCGCCACCACCTTCGGCGCCGCGAACGAGGTGCCGCTCCACGCCGCCCAGCCCGAGGTGAAGCTCGGGTGGTGGATGAAGGTGCTGACGATCTCCGCGCCCGGCGCCACGAGGCTGACCCACGACCCGCGGTTGCTCCACTCGCACACGCCGTTGCCGTCGTGCGCCGCCACCGCCAGGACCTGCGAGGCCCACGGCGAGTTGCTCGCCGCGAACGCCGCCGGCCAGAACGGCCGGTCCTGGATGCCGTCGTTGCCCGCCGCCGCGACGACGACGCGCCCGGTGCCCGACAGGAACGTCGAGAGCGCCGCGGAGAGGATCGCCGGCGGCTGGTCGCCGAACGAGAACCCGCCCAGCGACAGGTTGAGCACGTCGACGTCGGTGAGCCCGCCGATCGCGGCGGCCAGGTCGGCCTCGGTGCACACACCGAAGGTGTCGAGGACCTTCACGATGCGGATCTGGGCCGCGTCGGTCGCCTGCACCACGACCCCGGCGATGAAGTTCGCGTGCCCCACGTCGGAGTCGAGCTCGCCGTTGTCGTCGCCGTCGAGGACGGACTCGATGTTCTCCGGCGTGGCCGAGTAGCAGCCGGCGAGGAGCGGGCTGTCGACGTACACCCCGGTGTCCATGACAACGACCCGTACGGAGGATGCACCTCCGGCCGAAGGGGCGAGCTTGGACGGGGGAGCGTCGGCCGCCATGGGCGGGCCGAACGGGCCGCCGTGCTCGTACGGCGTCGACATGAACACGTGGTTCGGGCCGACGACGGCGTCCGGGAGCTGGCCGCGCAGCTGCCGGACCGCGGCGGTGACGTCGAGGCCGCGGGCCTTGAACCGCCGCAGGCCGGCGTGCGGCTCGTCCTCCGTGATGTCACCGGCCCGGTGGCCCAGGCCGTTGAGCGTGCGGTGCGCGATCCCGGCGCCGCGCTCGGAGACCAGGATCTCGTCGGCGACGAAGCGCACGGGCCGGCCGGACTGTACTTCGGTACGCAACCACGGCAAGGTGGACAGGCGTGCGGTGCGGACCTGCTCCCACCGCCGAAGACGATCGTTTGGTACGGACATGAATGCTCCCCAAAACGGATCAACAATGAGGCCGGTGACATGAGTCGCGCTCCGGGCTCCGTGATACACATCGGAGCCTTTGGCAGGATGCAACCATGACGGCAGCGTCCGTGCTCCCCTCCGCCGACGAAGCTCTGGCGCAGCGGCTGCTCCCGATTGTCATGGCCGATCCCGGCAAGGCCAAGCACCTCGCCGAGGCGGCGCTGGACGACGCCAAGCGCGACGCCGACCCCGGCCGCCAGGCGGTGGCCCTGCGCGCCCTCGGCCTGGTCGCCCAGGCCCAGCACGACGCCGCCGCCGCGGCGACCCACCTCAAGGCCTCGATGAGCGTGGCCCGCCGCCACGGCCTGCGGGTGCACGAGGCCGAGGCGCGGATGAGCCACGCGCTGATCCTCGACGACCTCGGCCGGCCGAGCGCGGCGCTCAAGGAGATCGACCGCGCCGTGGCCGAGCTCAACGGCCACCGGCGGGCCCGCGCGATCATGCAGCGCGCGCTGATCCTGCGCCGCCTCGGCTTCGACCGGCAGGCCATGGAGCTGTACCGCAGCGCCCTGCGTGCCTTCCGCGAGTCCGGCGACCAGGTGTGGGAGGCGCGCACCCTGACCAACCGGGGCGTGCTGCACGGGTACCGCGGCAACCTCAAACAGGCCGAGAACGACCTGCGGGCCGCCCAGGCGCTCTACAACCGGCTCGGCATGGCCACCGCCGCCGCCCAGGTCGAGCACAACCTGGGCTTCGTCGCGGCCCAGGCCGGCGACGTGCCCACCGCCCTGGCCCGCTACGACCGTGCCCACGACCGGCTGTGGAGCACCGGCGTCGCCGCCGTCGGCCTGCTCGACCGGGCCGACCTGCTGCTGTCGGTCCGGCTCCTGCCCGAGGCCGAGACCTCCATCCGCGCCGCCATCGACGCCTGCACCGACGGCCACCTCGACTCGGTGCTCGGCCAGGCCCACCTCACGCTCGCCCGGCACGGCCTCGCCGCCGGCACCCCGGCCGAGTCGAAGGAGGCCGCCGCGGCCGCGCGCCGGGTGTTCCAGCGCCAGGGGCGCACGGTGTGGAGCGCCCGGGCCCGGGTCGCCGAGCTCGCCGCCGTCGTCGCCCTCGGCAAGGCCAACCGCGGCACCCTGCGCGACCTGCGCTCGGTCGCGGCGCACCTGCTCGAGGCCGGCTGGGTGCAGCCCGGCTGGGACGCGCTGCTCGACGCCGCCCAGCTCGCGGTCGACCTCGGCGAGCTCTACACCGCCCGTGAGCTGCTCACCGAGGCGGGCGGCGCGGCCAAGCTCGGCCCGGCCCCGCTGCGCGTGCGCTGGTGGCACATCCGCGCCCGGGTCGAGCTCGCCTCCGGAGCCGTCGCGGAGTCGGTCCGGGCGGCCACCTCGGGGCTGCGGCAGGCCGACGCGTACCGGGCCAGTCTCGGCGCCACCGAGCTGCGCGTGCGCGGCAGCGCGGAGACCGCGGCCCTGGCCGGCCTGCGGCTGCGGCTCGCCCTGGTCCACGGCGGACCGGCCGCCGCCCTGGCCTGGGCCCAGCGGTGCCGCGCCGCCGCACTCTCCCTGCCCCCGACGCACCCGTCCACCGACCCGGTCGTCGCCCGGCACCTGATCGAGCTGCGGCGGATCAACGGCGAGCTGGCCGCGGCGCCGACGGGACCGCAGCGCACCAGCCGCCTGCTGCGCCGGCAGCGCGTGCTGGAGGCCGAGATCCGCCGCCGCTCGTGGCGGGCGCCCGGTTCTTCACCAAACGCTGTGGAGTTGTCGATCCCCGCACTCGCGGCGGCGCTGGGGGAGCGGGTGCTCGTCGAACTGCTGGACATCGACGGGCGCCTGCATGCCCTCGTCGTGCGCGGGCGCAGGGTCACGCATCGCATTGTTGGCGAGATCGATGCGGTGCGAGCCGAGCTGGAGTCGCTGAGGTTCGCCCTGCACAACCAGGTGCTGGGACACGCCGCGGGCGGCGAGCGACTCGAGCGGCGCGCCGAGGTTCTCGACCGGCTCCTGCTGGGCCCGCTCGCCGATCTGCTCGGCGACGGGCCGCTGGTCCTGGTGCCGACCGGTGCCCTCCACGCGCTGCCGTGGGGAATGCTACCCCGCCTCCGCGGCCGCTCGCTGACCGTCGCACCCTCCGCGACGATCTGGCTGCGGCGCGTAACTATGTCCACTGTGGATGGTAAGCTCGTGCTGGTCGGGGCCCACTCGGCGGAGCAGGCGGCCGACGAGGTGCGCGAGATCGCCGCCGACCGGCCGGGCGCGACGGTGCTCGCCGGCGACCGGGCGCGGGTCGAGCCCGCCCTCGCCGCGCTGGACGGGGCCGCGGTCGGGCACATCGCCGCGCACGGCGAGTTCCGCGTGGACAACCCGCTCTTCTCGTTCCTCATGCTCGCCGACGGGCCCCTCACGGTGTACGACCTCACCGCCCTGCGCCGCCCGCCCGCGCTGCTGGTGCTGTCCGGATGCGACACCGGCCTGGCCGACGTCCACCCCGGCGACGAGCTCATGGGACTCGTCGCGGCGCTGCTCAACATGGGTACCGCCACCGTGATCGCCTCCACCGGACCGGTCGACGACGGCGCCACCCGCCAGCTCATGTGTGCCTTCTACGGCCACCTCGCCAAGGGCCTTGGCCCGGCCGCCGCCCTCGCCGCCGCCCAGGCGTCCGCGGGGCCGCGCGACCGGGCCAGCGCCGAAAGCTTCGTCTGCTTCGGGGCGGGCTGACGAGGCCCGCGTAGCCGAGCCGGCACATATTGTCACGGCCCGATGATCAGCCTCGGAAATGTCGGACCCCCGGCCTACGATGTCGCCCGTGACCCGACGACGTGCTCGCATCCCGCTCGCCACCCTGGTGGCGCTGCTGGTGCTGGGCGCGCTCGTCGCCTGGGGGGTCGGCGGCGCCCTCGGCCTGCGCTTCGACCGGGCCGCGATCCCCGTTGAGCGCCCCGCCGTCGCCGACGTGGCCGCCCCCGCGCCCGTGGCGATCGCGTCGATCTCGCTGCCCGCCTCGCCGCGGCTCACCCTGGCCGCCGCCGCGGTCGCCGACGCCCTGGCGACCCGCGGTGCCGTCCGGCCGGTGATCGTCAACGACGGTCCGGCCGATTTAGCGGTACACGTAGATCAGTCAATCCCCGCAGGCTCCTACCGCATCGACGACCCGTTGGCGATCACGGGCGGCGACGACACGGGCGCCGCCTCCGGCCTCTACGCGCTCGTCGACCGCATCCGCTCGGGCGAGCCGCCGCTGCCCGACGGGCAGAAGGCCCAGATCGTCACGCCCCGCCTCGGGCTGCGGCTCACCGACGCCGGCTCGGTCGGCCGCGAGCCCGACGTCGCCGCCTTCGCCGCCGGCACCGACTACTCGCTCAACACCGACGTCGTCGGCGGCGCGCTGCTGCCGGGCGCGCCGTGGGTCGACCAGGTCGCCGTCGAGCGGATCTCCCGGCAGTTCCACCAGTTCGTCGAGCACTCGCTCGCGCAGGGGTACAACGCCGTGGTGCTGCCCGGCTTCCTGGAGTACATCGCGTTCAGCCGGGTCGGCGACGGGCACGCGGTCTACCCCGGCGCCGACTCGCACATCGCCCGCGCCGACGCGCTCACCGCCGCCTTCGCGCCCGTGTTCCGCTACGCCGCCGACATGGGCATGAAGGTGTACCTGCTGACCGACATGCTCGCCGTGTCGCCCCCGCTGCAGCAGTACCTCGAAAAGACCTACGGCGGCCTCAACGTCGAGGATCCGCATTTCTGGCGGGTGTACGCGCTGGGCCTGGCCGAACTCTTCGAGCGCATGCCGTTCGTCAGCGGCCTCATGATCCGCGTCGGCGAGGGCGGCGACGTCTACAAGCAGCCCGGCTGGGACTACAGCTCCAAGATCGCGGTCACCACCCCGCAGGCCGTGCGCACCATGCTCGACACGCTGCTCGGCGCCGCGGGCGAGGCCGGGCGCGACATCATCTTCCGCACCTGGACCGTCGGCGTCGGCGCGGTCGGCGACCTGCACACCGACCCGGCCGCCTACGAGCAGGTCCTCGGCGGCTTCGACAACTCGCACCTGATCGTGTCGACGAAGTACTCCCTCGGCGACTTCTACAGCCACCTGCCGTTCAACTCGACGCTGGAGGTCGGCGCGCAGCGGCGGATCGTGGAGTTCCAGTCCCGGCGCGAGTTCGAGGCGTTCGGCTCGCTGCCCAACGACCTCACCGGGCTGCACCAGCAGGCGCTGCAGCGCTTCCTCGCCGCCAACCCGCACGTCGAGGGGGTGTGGACCTGGACCCAGGACGGCGGGCCACTGCGCGCCGGGCCGATGACGCTGCTGCTCCGCTCGGGGTTCTGGCAGCTGTACGACCTGAACTCCTACGCCCTCGGCCGGCTCGCCTGGGACCCGGCCACCCCGGCGGCCCAGATCACCGCCGACTGGGCCCGGCAGACCTTCTCCGACGACCCGGCGACCGTCACCGCGATCTGCCGCATGATGTCCATGTCCCGCGAGGCGGTCACCAAGGGCCTCTACCTGGGCCCCTACGCCGACGACAAGGTCGAGGCGCTCGGCCTCGAGCCGCCGCCGATGATGTGGATCTTCGAGTGGGACATCGTCACCGGCGACTCCGCCGCGCTCGACAGCATCTACGCCGTCAGCCGCGACCGCCTCGAGCAGACCATCGCCGAGGGCGACCGTGCCGTGGCCCTGGCCGCCTCGATGCAGGAGACGATCGCCGCCACCGACCCGGCGACCTGGCGCGACGCCACGCTGCGGGCGAAGCTCATCGACACCCTCGCCTACGAGACCGACCTGTTCCGCACGCTCGGCGCCTACCGCGCCATGTTCCTGCGGCACGCCCAGTGGCTCGACACCGGCTCGGCGTCGGCGCGCTCGGCGTGGCTGGTGGCGGAGCGGCAGTACCGCACGGCCCGCGACGCGCACGTGGCGCGCTACGGCGGGGACGTGGACCTGCCGGCGTACAACTTCACCGCCGCCGACATCGGCGCGACCCGGGCCGACCGCGACCCGCTCATGGCCGTGCTGGCCCGCATCCTCCTCGGCCTCGTCGTGCTGCTCCTGCTCGTCGGCGCCGTCGGCCGCTCCACCGGGATGCGCGCGCTCTGGCTCGGTGCGACCCGCCCGTGGCGCCTGGCCGACCTCTCGCCGCTGCCGAACCGGCTCGACCGGCTGCTCGTGATCGCCGTCCCGGCCGCGGCGCTCATGCTGTCGCGGCTGGTGTTCACCTGGTTCGCCGCGCCCGCGCACCTCGTGGTCTCCCTCGGCGGCTGGCTGCTGTTCGCCCTGACCGCCCGGGTGGTGGCCGGGCGCCGCGACCCGTTCCACCTGTGGGCCGCGATCGGCGGCGTGGCGATGCTGCGCACGGTGATCCTGCTGGCCGCCATGATCCTGCACGGCCCCGGCGGCTACTGGTTCGCGTTCTGGACCGACCCCGTGCGCCGCTCGATCTACGTGTGCATCGCCTTCGCCGCGTTCGCCTGGCTCTTCGTCGCCGTGGCCCTCGTGCTGCGCGACCGGTACTCGCTGCCCCGCCGCCGGGCGACGGCGGTCGTGCTGGCGGGCCTGGGCGTGCCGCTGGTGGTGCTGGGCGGGCTGGTGGCGGTGCTGGGCCTGGAGCGCGCGCTGACGATCTGGAACGACCAGATGGCGCTGCTGCCGTGGGGCCTGTCGCGGATTCTGGGCATCACGGTGTACCTGGGAATCCCGACGTACCTGCCCTCGGTCGCCGTGGCGCTGGGCGCCGCCCTGCTCGGCGCCGCGTCCCTGCTGTCCCTGCGCCGCCGCGCCCGCCCCGGCACCGACGGCCCGCGCCCGGCTCTGCCGGCGGGCCTGTCCGGCAGACACTCGCGCCTCGGCCCCGACCGGCCCGACGACGCACCGCTCCGGGGGGCGCTCCCGGCCCTGCCGTCCCGCCGCCCCGCGATCCCGTTACCGTCCCGAATACCGCGAGCCAACGAGGACGACCCGGGCGAGGATCACAACCCCCGCCACGCCCTCTGACCCCGCCCGGCGCGGTCATCGGGTGCCTGTGCTCGGGGCTGGGCGGCGGCCGAGGGGTCGTGTCCGCGTCTCGCGAGGCCGGCAGCGGTTCACGAACGCGCGCGTGGCTTGGCCGGGCCGCGGGCGTTCGGGTTTGCGCGCAGCTCGGTCAACGGCGGCCGTTCGCTTCGCGTGGGGCCGAGCCGGCGGCGGGCGGGGACGGTCCGTGTGGGGCTGAGTCAGCGGTGGGTGGGCTGTTCGTGTAGGGCTGAAACAGCGGCGGGTGGGGACGGTTCGCGTGGGGCCGAGCCGGCGGCGGGCGGGGACGGTTCGTGTGGGGCTGAGTCAGCGGTGGGTGGACTGTTCGTGTAGGGCTGAAACAGCGGCGGGTGGGGACGGTTCGCGTGGGGCTGAAACAGCGGCGGCGGGCGGTTCGTGTAGGGCTGAAACAGCGGCGGGTGGGGACGGTTCGCGTGGGGCTGAAACAGCGGCGGCGGGCGGTTCGTGTAGGGCTGAAACAGCGGAGGGCGGGACGGTTCGCGGGCGGCTGAGTCAGCGGCGGGTGGACGGTTCGCGCGGGGCTGAGTCAGCGGCGGGCGGCGGTCGTGGCCAGGGTCCACGTCACGGCGTCCTCGGCCAGGGCGGCGGGAAGAGCGGCCCAGTGGCGGTCCTGCGCGTACGCGCGCCAGCGGGCGCCCGCGACGCTCCCGCCCACGGCGCCGGCCGCGGCGACCAGGGCCGGAGGCACCGGATTGCGCCCCTCGCGCCGGGCCAGGAACCCGGCGGCCAGGCCCGCGAAGACGAGCCGCCCGGCCAGCGGCGCAGCGGCTAGGCGGCTCGGCGCGCCCGGGAGCTTGTCGACCACGAACTCCCCGGCGGCCGCGGCGGCGGTGGCCACGCGCAGGCCCCGTGAGCCGCCCCCGAACGCCACGGCCGCGGGCGCCGCGAGACTGCGCCCACCGGAGGCGATACCGAGCAGGGCGGAGCGTGCAATCAGCCACATGATCGCGACGCTACCCGCCCCGCCGGTCCGGCAAACGCGGCCCCGCGAGCCGATCGGATGAAGGGAGGAGGCGGACCGGTTCAGCGCAGGGCGGGAACTCCCTCCGTGGTCAATGCCCGCACCACCGCCTCCGGCGACGACATCGCCGCGATCTCCACCTGCGCCCACGCGGCCGCGGCGGCGAAGATCGGGTCCTTCAGCAGGCGCGGGACGTGGGTTCGCACCGCGCGTTCCACCGCCGCGGGGTCCGGCGCGTTGACCGTGAGCGCCGCGCCCGCGTGCGTCATGTCCCCGTCCGGCGCGGTGTTCTCCAGCGAGAGGATCAGCTGGGGCAGGCCGTGGGCCAGCGCCGGCAGGGCGACGCCGGGGCCGCCCCGGGAGACCAGAACGTGGCAGCGGGACAGCACCGCGGGGTCGGGCCGGCCGGGCGTGACGAGCACGTTCGGCGGCTGCGGGCCGAGGCCGGCCGGGTCCGCGCACATCACCAGGTTGATCGGCTGGCCGTCGAGGGCGCTCAGGATCGCGGCGGCCTCGGCGGGCGAGCCGGGGCGGGCCAGCACCGTGTCGCGGTGCGGCAGGGCGTCGATGCGGGCCGTCAGCTGGCGGCGCGAACTGCCGTCAAGATCGGCCGTCAGTTGCGGGGGCGAAGCCGTCAGTTGCGGGGGCGAAGCCGTCAGTTGCGGGGGCGAAGCCGTCAGTTGCGGGGGCGAAGCCGTCAGTTGCGGGGGCGAAGCAGCCGGGTGCGGCGCGCCCCAGCCGGCCGTCGTCGGTCGCAGGTCCAGGGTCCGGGTCCAGATCGGCTCGCCCGGTCGGCGCAGGGCGGGTGGGCAGACGTCCAGGTAGGTGGCCTCGCGCACCGCGTCCGCCGTCGCCGGGATGCCCCAGCGGGTGAGGAGGCCGTCCAGGTGCACCGCGTACGCGTTCCACAGGACCATCGGGGGCATGATGCCCAGGCCGTGCACGACGTGCCGGGCGCCCGTCACGGCCGCGGCCACCACGCCCGCGACCTCGGCGGTGTCGGAGATGACGAGGTCGGGGGGCCAGTCCCGGGCGCGGGGGATCAGGTCCTCGGCCCGGCGCACGGCCGAGTTCGCGAAGAAGGCGGAGCGCTGGGCCGTCGTACCGCCGCCGGGCAGCCCGGCCTCCGGCGTGCCGACGGGCCAGGTCTCCAGGCGGTGCCGGAGGAGGGGCGCGAGGACACCCGCGCCCGTGGCGACGACCACCTCATGCCCCGCCGCCCGCGCGGCCAGCGCGAGCGGCAGGATTGTCGCGACATGTCCGGACAAGGGGCACGCACTGAACAGAATGCGCATACCGAGCTCACGCCGCCCGCCGCGGGACGGTTCAACACTGTCGGAAAAGCGTCAGCGGCGGCGGGCCGCGGCCGCGCCCGCCAGAAGGATCAGGCCGGCGCCCGCGGCCGCCAGCAGGCCGTGGTGCTGCGACGCCCACAGCTGGGGGGCGCGCCCCTTGGAGCGGTCGTCGAAGTCGCCGTGCGCGCCGAAGTCCTCGGTGCGGTCGGCCGGCCGCCAGAGGTTGCGCGGCTCGTGCGCGCCGCGCGGCTGGGACGTCTGCTGGGAGTCGAAGCCCGTGCGGGCCAGGTACCGGTCCAGCAGGCCGGGAATGAACTTGTCCGCGATCAGTGTGCCCACCGTCGAGGCGCCCACCCAGTACTCGCGGCGCCGCGGGTGGTCGGCCGCGTACACGACGGCGCGCGCGGCGACCTCGGGCTGGTAGATCGGCGGCACCGGCTGGGCGTGGCGGCCCAGGCGCGACAGGACCCAGTCGAACTGGGGCGTGTTCACGGCCGGCATCTGCACCATCGTCACGTGGACGTTGCTCTTGTCGTGCAGGAGCTCGGTGCGCAGCGACTCGTGGAAGCCCTGGATCGCGTGCTTCGCCCCGCAGTACGCGCTCTGCAAGGGAATGCCGCGGTAGGCCAGGGCCGAGCCGACCTGCACGATCGCGCCGCGGTCGCGGGGGAGCATGCGGTCCAGGGCCGCGCGCGTGCCGTAGACGTAGCCGAGGTACGACACCTCGGTCACGCGCTTGAACTCCTCCGGCTCGATCTGCATGAACGGCGCGAACACCGAGGTGAACGCGTCGTTGACCCACACGTCGATCTCGCCGAGCTCCTTCTCGACCCGGCTCGCCGCGGCGTCCACGGCGTGCTGGTCGGCCACGTCGACGGCGATCGGCAGGGCCGTGCCCCCGCGGGCCTCGACGTCCTCGGCGGCCGCCTGCAGGCCGGCCTCGCCGCGCGCGAGCAGCGCCACGGCGGCCCCGCGCGAGGCGAACAGCCGCGCGGTGGCGCGCCCGATCCCGCCGCTGGCCCCGGTGATGACAACGACCTGCCCAACGCCCTGATGCCTCATACGAACACGCATACCCGCGACCAAAATCGGGAAAACCACCGGAGAGCGCTCTCCCCAAGGAATCGATGGGGGCCCTTGACAGCCAGGCCCACAAGGGGAACTCTTCAGAGAGCGCTCTCTCACCCGAAGGGCGTGTAAAGCCTCTCCGCCAAGAGGTCACCGAATGAAACGCGTCATTCCCCTGGTCGTGGCCGTGCTCGCGGCCGGATACCTCGTCGTCACCACCCTCACCGCGTCGGCCGCGACCCAGCTGCTGTCGCAGGGCAGGCCCGCCACCGCCTCCTCCACCGAGAACGCGGGCACCCCCGCCGCGAGCGCCTTCGACGGCGACGCCGGGACCCGCTGGTCCAGCGCCTTCGGCGACCCGCAGTGGATCCAGGTCGACCTGGGCGCGAGCGCGACCATCAGCCAGGTCAAGCTCCAGTGGGAGGCCGCGTACGCGACCGCCTTCCAGATCCAGGTCTCGGCCGACGGCGCCGCCTGGACCGGCGTGTACAGCACCACCACGGGAACCGGCGGCGCCCAGACGCTCACCGTGAACGGCACCGGCCGATACGTCCGGATGTACGGCACGGCCCGCGCGACGCAGTACGGCTACTCGCTGTGGGAGTTCCAGGTGTACGGCGAGACCGGCACCCCCGGCACGTGCGGCACCACGAACGCGGCGCTCAACCGCCCGGCCACGGCGTCGTCCAGCGAGAACGCGGCCGGCCCGGCCGCGAGCGCGGTCGACGGCAACGCCGGCACCCGCTGGTCGAGCGCGTTCGCCGACCCGCAGTGGATCCAGGTCGACCTGGGCGCGAGCGCGCAGGTGTGCCAGGTGGTCCTCAACTGGGAGGCCGCCTACGCGACCGCGTTCCAGATCCAGCTGTCGGACAACGGCAGCACGTGGACGACGGCCTACTCGACCACTACGGGGGCCGGCGGAACCCAGACGCTGGCCGTGAGCGGCAGCGGGCGGTACGTCCGGATGTACGGGACGGCCCGCGCGACGCAGTACGGCTATTCCCTGTGGGAGTTCGAGGTCCGCCAGATCGGCACGACGACGACAACGACAACGAGTCCGCCGGCCGGCTGTCCGTGGGTCGGTTCGACCGCGCCCGTGGCCACCCGCGTGAGCCAGCTGCTCGGCCGCATGACGACCGACCAGAAGATCGCCCTGCTGCACGGCAACGGCGCCTCGTCGCCGTACATCGGCAACCTCGACGGCATCCCGAGCCTGTGCATCCCGGGCCTGGGCCTGCAGGACGGGCCCGGCGGGGTCGGCGACGGCATGGGCGGCGTGACGCAGATGCCGTCCGCGGTGACCTCGGCGGCGACGTTCGACCCGGCGCTGGAGCAGGAGTACGGCGCGGCGATCGGGGCCGAGTTCGCCGGCAAGGGCGCGAACGTGGCGCTGGGGCCGACCCTGAACATCGTGCGCGACCCGCGCTGGGGGCGGGCGTTCGAGACGTTCAGCGAGGACCCGTACCTCACCGGGAGGATGACCGCGTCCGACATCCGCGGCATCCAGAGCCAGGGCGTGATGGCCCAGGCCAAGCACGCCGCCGTGTACAACCAGGAGACCAACCGCAACGGGCCGGCCGACAACGCCATCGTCGACACGCGCACGCTGCAGGAGATCTACCTGCCCGGCTTCCAGGCGGCGGTGACCCAGGGCGCGACCGCGTCGATCATGTGCGGGTACTCGACCGTCAACGGCACGTACGACTGCGACCACCCGTACCTGCTCAACACCGCGCTGTACCAGCAGGCCGGCTTCGGCGGGTTCGTCACCTCGGACTGGGGCGCGGCGCACTCGACCGTCCCGGCCGCGAACAACGGCATGACGATGGAGATGCCCGGCGGGTACTTCTTCGCCGACTTCCTCAGGCAGGCCGTCGCCAACGGCCAGGTGAGCACGGCCCAGCTCGACCTGATGGTGACCCGGGTGCTGACCCCGATGTTCGCGTTCGGGCTCTTCGACCGGCCGAAGACCGGCGCGCCGGCGGCGAACGTGAGCACCGCGGCGCACCAGGACGTGGCCCGCCGCGGCGCCGAGGAGGGCACGGTCCTGCTCAAGAACAACGGCATCCTGCCGCTGTCGACCGGCACCACGCACTCGATCGCCGTGCTCGGCGTCGACGGCGGGGCGGGCGTGCAGGGCGTCGGCGGGGGCAGCGCCACCGCCACGAGCTCGGGCACGGTCTGGCCGCTGACCGGCATCCAGAACCGCGTCGCCGGGACGAGCACGACCGTGACGTACAACGACAGCAGCAACCTGACAAACGCCGTCAACCTGGCCAGGAGCTCCGACGTGGCGATCGTGTTCGCGAGCAACAACTACGGCAACGAGGGCTCCGACCAGACCACGATCGACCTGCCGGGCACCCAGAACCAGCTCATCAGCCAGGTCGCCGCGGCGAACCCGCGCACCATCGTGGTGCTGCACACCAACTCGGCCACCACGATGCCGTGGCTCGACCAGGTGGCCGGGGTCTTCGAGGGCTTCTACGCCGGCCAGCAGGTCGGCACGGCGACCGCGGCGCTGCTCTTCGGCGACGCCAACCCGTCCGCCAAGCTGCCCGTGAGCTTCCCGAAGAGCCTGGCCGACGTGCCCGCGCACACCGCGGCGCAGTGGCCGGGGGCGAACAACCAGGTGCAGTACTCCGAGGGCCTCAAGGTCGGCTACCGCTGGTACGACAGCCAGAACATCGCGCCGCTCTTCCCGTTCGGCTACGGCCTGTCGTACACCTCCTTCGGCTTCTCGAACCTGCAGGTCGGTGCGCTGGCCAATGGCAAGGCGACGGTCACCGCGACCGTCACGAACACCGGCGGCCGGGCCGGCACCGAGGTCGTGCAGCTGTACGTCACCGCGCCGGCGTCCGCCGGGGAGCCCCCGCGCGCGCTCAAGGGCTTCCAGCGCGTGAGCCTGGCCGCGGGCGCGTCGAGCACCGTGACGTTCACGGTGACGCAGCAGGATCTGGCGTACTGGAACACGACGGGCAACGCGTGGACGACCGCGGCCGGGACGTACCAGATCTCGGTCGGCAACTCCTCGCGCAACCTGCCGCTGACCGGGAGCCTCGCGGTCACCGCCGCGACCGTCCCGGCGAACCTGCTGCCCAACCCCTACGGCATGAGCAGCCCGGTCGGCAAGGCGGTGAGCTGGGCCTTCGGCGCCACAGCGGGTGGGTCTCAGGCCACGTACACGGCGAGCGGCCTGCCCGCCGGGCTGTCGATCAACTCGGCCGGCGTCATCTCGGGCTCGGCCACCGCGGCCGGCACGAGCACCGTGACCGTCACCGCGAGCACCGGGGCGAGCGCCACCTTCGTGTGGACGACCACCCCGTGAAATAGACCCCCTGAGGGCGGGGGAGGCGGGCCGCGCACACCAGTTGGCGGAGTGCGCGGCCCGTTTTATCAGACCCGGCCGTACTGCAGGGCGTGCGTGAACCGCGGGTCGACCTTGGTCAGCTCCACGCGCTGCCCGTCCTGCGACACGTAGGCGCCGCTGATCACCTGGAAGTTGCTGCGCGAGGCCACGACGATGCCGACGATGAGCACGACGAGCCCCAGCAGGAACAGCATCGGCCCGGCGTCCCCGTCGATCGTGGCGATGCCGCCGACGATCAGGAGCAGGCCGAGCGCGAGCACCCCGAACCCGATGCCGAGGTTGCGCGAGCGGGCCGCCTTGCACTGGGCGCACCACGGAAACGCCGCCGCCTGGACGGTCTTGCGCAGGACCATCACCACGATGGCGTAGACGATGCCACCGAGGACGATCAGGACGGCGGCCCACGGCGGGGGCTTCGAGACCAGGCGCATCCGCTTCATCTCGATCGCGGGTTCGCCGTGGCGGGGGCAGACGTGCGGCAGGTGACCGGCCGCGACCTGCCCGGCGGGAAGCTCAATCATGCGCGGGAGGATCGCACACGAACGGGCCGTCCGGCGTCGGACGAACGCTCAGTTCAAGATCGCCCGGTCGGCCGCGTCCCGGCCCGACTCCCAGCCCTCCCGGCTGTCGACCCGGCTGCCGCGCCCGCGCACGGTGCGCGGGAAGACCTTGGCCATCGTCTCGCGCACCTGCTCGTCGCGGGAGCGCAGCACCGGCAGCAGGTCGCTCGCCGCGGCCGCCTCCTCCAGGGCCAGCTCCGTCGCGCGGGCCAGGCGCTCGCCGATGCGCACCGCGTAGGCGACGAGGAACGACTGGCGGAACGCCTTGAGCCGGGCCCGCCCCGCCTTGCCGCCCGGCGGCTCGGTCCTCGACATCGCGCGCCCGGCCTGCACGAGCAGCGAGGTGTACAGCAGGTCGACGACGTCGATGTCGGAGTCGAAGCCGAACACGGTGGTGAAGCCAAGGTCGGGCGACCACACGGTGTGGCAGCGGTTCGCCCGGGCCACCGCGCTGAGCAGCGACGCCTTCTCGCCCTCGTACGGGTGGTCGACCCCGATCCGCCGCGCGAACGGCACCACCGCGGCGGTGCCCTCCCGCCCGGCCAGCAGCGCCTCGTCGATCGCGTGGCGGGCGATGAGCTCCTGCGCCTTCGCCGTGTACGTCTCGGCCTCGGCCGGGTAGCCGGTCGACTCGGCCTTGGCCAGCAGCGCGCGCACCCGGTCGAGCAGGCGCTCGTCGACCCGGGTGCTCTTCGGCAGCTGTTTTGCCGACCCCGGCGGCGGTACCAGCACCTCGATCGCCGGCAGCTCGGCGAGCACGACGAGCAGGCCCACCAGGTCGTCGACGACCGAGATCCGGTCCAGCCGGCGCCGGGCGGTGAGCTCCGACACATAGTGCGCGTCGGCGCTCCACCACACCTTCGCCCCGAGCTCGTCGGCCTGGGAGAGCCAGCGCTCGTCGACCGTCCGGCGGTCGTACCGCCGCAGCAGCCCGGCGACCGCGTCCACGACGGCCTGGCCGAGGAGCGGACGGTCGGTCCCGCCGCGGCGCACCACGGCCCGATGCAGCTCGGCCGGCTGCCACCCGCCGCGCGCGAGCTGTGCGACGGCGTCGGCGATGGCGGCGGACAGGGCCGGGTCGACCTCGGCGGCGGGGGCGACGGCGAGGAGGTCGAGCCCGTCCTCGTACGCCACCGCCCCGCGGACGAGGTCGTCGATCTGCTTCACCGCGCCAAATCTACTGGGCGAGCCGGGCGGGCTCGTACGCGTACAACCACGCCGTCGCCTTCTCGTAGAACATCGGCACGAAGATCCGCATCATGGCCGCCTGCATGCGGCGTTTGACCGGGCCGGCCTTCTTGGCGCGGCGGTTGTCCTCGGCGGTGCCCAGCACCTTGGCGATCCGGGGCCGCCGCTCGGCGTCGTAGCGGCGCAGCGCCCCGGCGATCGAGGCCTCGGCCTGCAGCGCCGCGGCCAGCGCCAGCGCGTCCTCGATCGCCATCGAGGCGCCCTGCCCGGCCCCGACCGGGTGCGCGGCGTCCCCGATGATCACGATCCGGTCGCTGTGCCACGTCTTGACCCGGTCGACGACGTGCATGGGGGTCGCCGGCTGCAGCGACACGGTGGCGGCGATGATCGCGGCCGGCCCCGCCTCCTCGCGGTAGAGCGCGGCGAGCTCGTCCAGCCGGCCGGCGCCGTCGCGGGCCGGGGGCACCGGCGAGTTGACCTGGGCCGACCACCACACCTCGGCGCCGGCGCGCAGGTGCAGGAAGGCGCCGTTGCGGGCGAAGGTCATGTTGAACACCCCGGGGTCGACCCCGTCGAGCTTCGCGATGCCGGAGACGGAGTACAGCCCGGCGTACTGCGGCACCGGCGCGGCCGGGTCGAGCACGCCCCGTACGGTCGACCAGATGCCGTCGGCGGCGACGAGCACGTCGGCGGTGTCGGTGGCGCCGCCCTCGAACGTGGCCCGCACGCCCGTCTCGGCCTCGGTGACCCCGTTGAGCCGGGCGCCGGTGACGATCCGGGCGCCCGCTCCGGCCGCGGCCTCGCGCAGCGCGGCGACGAGCCGGCCCCGCATCAGCGACACGCTGCGCAGCGTGTCGCTGTTCCGGCGGCCGCGGGCCACGTCGGCGATGAGCATGCCGCCGGCCGACCACATCCGCTGCCGCTCGATCTCGAACCCGGCCCGCCGCACCGCGTCCAGGACGCCCAGCGCGTCCACGGCCCGCAGCCCGTTGGCGGCCAGGCTGATCCACGCCCCGACGTAGCCGACCGGGTCCTCGTACGCCTCGTAGACCGTCACGTCGGCCCCGATGCGCCGCAGCGCCAGCGCCGCCGTGGCCCCGCCGACCCCGCCCCCGATCACGATCGCTCGCATGTCGCGCCCTCCCCTTTGGCCGAATCAAGCTTCACTGAATCGAACTTCGGTGAAAGTATGTTCGGTAGAGTGGTGCTCGTCAACCCGGGAAATCTGGAAGGATCACTCGCCATGAGCCAGGGGGTACGCAAGGCGCGGGCCGCGCAGACCCGGGCCGCGCTGCTCGACGCGGCCCGCACGCTGTTCGGCGAGCGCGGCTACCTCAACACGAAGATCACCGACATCACCGCCGCCGCCGGCCGCTCCACGGGCTCGTTCTACGAGCACTTCGCGGACAAGGACGAGCTGCTGCGGGCGCTGCTGGAGGACATCGAGGACGCCGCCGACGAGCGGATGGCGGCCACCGGGCACCCCCGCGACCACGACCTGACCGACCGCGACCAGCTGCGCGCCCACATCGGCATCGCCTGGGGGGTGATGCGCCAGCACCGGGCGATCCAGGTGGCGCTGTTCCAGTCGATGGTGGCCGCCGACCCCGCCTCGGGCCGCTCCTGGCGCGACCTGACCGGGCAGACGGCGGTGCTGCGGGAGCACCTGGAGTGGCTGCGCGAGCGCGGCCACGCCCTGCCGGGCGAGCCCGAGCTGCTCGCCGCGGCCATGGGCGCGATGCTGGCCCTGGTGAGCTACGCGCTGCCGCCCGGCCACGCCTACGGCGACGAGCAGGTCGTCGACGCGTTCACGGACCTGTTGCTCAAGGGCCTTTCTTAGCGCCGTCACCCGTTCGGGATGGGGCGGCCTGAGGCCTTCCTGAAATCCCGCTTTAGCCCGCAGTCAGCTCACCCTCACGCATGGTCCGATCCACCCATGCACTTGACTCGCAGGCTCGCCGGGTGGATCGCCGCCACCGGGGCGCTCATCGCGGTTCCGCTCGTCATCTGGGCCAACGTGGGGGCCGAGGCGGCCACCGACCCGCTGCTGTCCCGCAACCGGCCCGCCGAGGCGTCGTCGGTCGAGTCGGCGGAGTACGCGGCGGGCAACGCCGTCGACGGCGACGGCCGGACCCGGTGGGGCAGCGAGGAGGGCGTCGACCCGCAGTGGATCGCCGTCGACCTCGGCGCACGGGCCACGGTGAACCGGGTACGGCTGCGCTGGGAGACCGCGTACGGGCGGGCGTACGACATCCAGACCTCGGACGACGGCACCGCCTGGACCACGATCGCCGGCACCCGCGCCGGCGACGGCGGCACCGACGACCTGACCGGCCTGACGGGGCAGGGCCGCTACGTGCGCCTGTACGGCACGGCCCGCGGAACGAAGTGGGGCTACTCGCTGTACGACTTCGAGGTCTACGGCACCGCCCCGGCCTCCGGCGACGCCCCGGCCCGGCGACGCCCCGGCCGCGCCTCGCAGGCGGCCCCGGTGGTCACCTCCGGCGCCCCGCGCCCGTCGAAGCCCACGCCCACCGCGACGACCCCGGCCGCGCCGGCCGCGGGCACGGGCCTGGCCGACCCGCGCAAGAAGGACATCGCCATGCAGCTGGTCTCCTCGGCGGAGAACTCCAGTCTCGACTGGAAGGCCCAGTACCAGTACCTCGAGGACATCGGCGACGGCCGCGGCTACACCGGCGGCATCATCGGCTTCTGCTCCGGCACCGGCGACATGCTGGAGCTCGTCGAGGCGTACACGCAGGCCGTCCCCGGCAACCCGCTCGCCCGGTTCCTCCCGGCCCTGCGCAAGGTCAACGGCACCGCCTCGCACGCCGGCCTCGAGGGCTTCCCCGAGGCCTGGCGCAGCGCCGCCGCCGACCCCGCGTTCACGCGGGCCCAGGACGACGAGCGCGACCGCGTCTACTTCGACCCGGCCGTCAACCAGGCCAAGGCCGACGGGCTGGGCGCGCTCGGCCAGTTCGCGTACTACGACGCCATGGTCATGCACGGCCCCGGCCCGGACGCGGACAGCTTCGGCGGCATCCGCAAGGCCGCCCTGGCCAAGGCGAAGCCCCCGGCCCAGGGCGGCACCGAGACCGCGTACCTGACCGCCTTCCTCGACGCGCGCGCCGCGGCCATGCGCACCGAGGCCGCGCACAGCGACACCAGCCGCGTCGACACCGCCCAGCGCCAGTTCCTGAAGGACGGCAACCTGGACCTGCACACGCCCCTGACGTGGAAGGTCTACGGCGAGACCTTCAAAATCTCCTGAGCGCAACCGAACGCCGGGCGACCCTTTGCACGGGTGCGTACGATCGCTGGCGTGGCGCTGGCGATCTTCGATCAGGATGAATCCCCGCGCGCGGCCGTAGCGACCGCGCCCGGGCACGGGGACGCCCGATGACCGGTCCGCTGGAGCTGTGCGCGGAGGCGCTCGCCACCGCCCGTGTCCAGGGCCTCAGCGCCGACGCCCCCATCCACGCGCTGGCCTCGACGCTGGGCGCCGACTTCACCGAGCACGCCGGCCCCGACGGCATGTACCGCGACTTCGGCGAGGTCGAGTGCCACTACGAACGCCTGGGCCCGGACGAGCCGTGGCAGGGCCGCTTCCTGGTGGTGCGCGCGGACCGCCTCCCGGCCCCGGTCCGCCTCGACGACCTGCAGGAGGAGCTGCGCCGGGTGGGCCAGTCCCTGGTCCCGCTCCCGCCGAGCCGGGCCGGCGCCACCGAGGTCACCTTCCGCGCCCCGCTGAGCGGCTCGACCGTCACCGCCGCCGACGACGGCACCGTGATCGCGATCGCCGCCCCGGTCTGGCCCGTCCCGGAGTCCCCGGCGCTGCCCGAGGCCCGCTGGCGGGCGGTCTGCGAGAGCCTGCGCCTGCTGCTCCCGCTGACGCGCACCGAGCGCGCCGAGTGGCTCGCCGACCGCGTGCCCGACACCTCCGAGGCCGCCGACTGGTGGACCTCCCTGCTGCACCCGCTGGCCACCCTCCGCTTCGGCGACCCCCGGCACGCCGCCGACTGGGCCGGCCTCGAGCTGTGGCTGCTGGACCGGGCCGGGGACGCGGGCGTCTGGCCCCGCGAGGAGTGGGTCTGGCGCTGGATGTGGTTCGTCCGCAGCCTGACCGCCCGGGCCGCCGCCCCGCTCGCCGCCGACCTGACCCGGCTCAGCCTGGCCGCGCTGCCGATGACGGTCGCCCAGCTGCACACCCTGCCCCCGGACTGGCGCGCGTTGAGCGTCGCCGACCTGAGGAGAGCCCGGACCGCGCGGGCCCTCCTGTCGGTCGCGACCGCGCACGGCGCGCGGGTCATGGGCTGACGGCTCAGCGCGGCGACGCCTTGCGGTACCGCCACACGGAAAGCGGCACGAAGACCGCCAGGAGCGCGACCGACCAGGCCAGCGACATGCCGATCGGGTGCTGCAGGGGCCAGGCGGCGTGGGTGGCCGAGGGGGACGGGTTGCCGAACAGGGCGCGCACCCCGGCAACCGTCGCGCTCATCGGGTTCCAGTCGGCCACCGGGCGCAGCCAGAACGGCAGGCCCTGGGTCGGGACGAACGTGTTGGCGAGGAAGGTCATCGGGAACAGCCACGAGAACGTGGCCTGGTCGGCGATCGCCGGGCTGGCCACGGCCAGGCCGATGAAGGTACCCACCCAGATCATGGCCAGTCCGAACAGGGCCAGCAGGCCGAAGCCCGCCGCGGTGGCGGCCACGCCCCGGTGCGGCGACCAGTTCGTCAGCAGCAGCGCGCACCCCGCCATGCCGGCCAGGCCGAGCAGGCGCAGCAGCAGCTCGGCCAGGTTCGCGCCGGTCAGCACGGCCGCGCGGGCGATCGGCATCGAGCGGAACCGGTCGATGATGCCCCGGGTCATGTCGGTGCTGGTACGGATCGCGGCCTGCACCGCGGTCAGCGCCATCGTCTGCATGAAGATGCCCGGCATGAGGAACGAGCTGTAGTCGCCGCCGCCGGGCAGGGCGATCGCGCTGCCGAAGACGTACGCGAACAGCACGATCATGATGACCGGGAACAGCAGGAAGCCGATCAGCTCGCCCGGCTCGCGGCGCAGGCGGGAGAAGCTGCGCCCGGCGATGACGTAGGTGTCCGAGATCATGCCGCACCGCCGGTCAGGTGCAGGAAGACCTCGTCCAGCGTCGGGCGGCGCAGCGCGATGTCGTCGACCTCGATCGCCGCGGCGGCCAGTTCCGTGGCGATGCGGACCAGCTCGTCCGACGTGACCGACAGCCGCGCGCCGGAGACGGTCACGTCGCCGCCCATGATCGCGGCGGCCGCGCCCGCGCGGGCGGGATCGTGCACCACCACGTCGACGCGCGCCCCGCCCAGGGAGCGCTTGAGCGCCAGCGGCGTTCCCGCGGCCGCGACCCGGCCCCGGTCCAGCACCACGATCTGGTCGGCGAGGCGGTCGGCCTCGTCGAGGTACTGCGTCGTGAGCAGCACGGTGGTCCCCTCCCGGGCGAGCTTCGCCACCATGTCCCAGATCTCCAGCCGCGTCCCCGGGTCGATGCCGGTCGTGGGCTCGTCGAGGAACAGGGCGGCCGGCGCCACGATCAGGCTCGCGGCCAGGTCGAGCCGGCGCCGCATGCCGCCGGAGTAGGTGCGCACGGGCCGGTTCGCGGCCGCGGTGAGCCGGAACCGCTCGAGCAGCTCGTCGGCCCGCCGCCGGGCTTCGCGCTTGGAGAGGTGGTACAGCCGCCCGAACAGCACCAGGTTGGTGCGCCCGGTCAGCACCTCGTCCACCGCCGCGTACTGCCCGGCCAGGCCCAGCTCCAGCCGCGCCCGGGCCGCGTCGCGCACCACGTCGTGCCCGGCGACCCGCGCCCACCCGCCGTCCGGGTGCAGCAGCGTGGCCAGGATGCGCACCACCGTCGTCTTGCCGGCCCCGTTCGGCCCGAGCAGCCCGCAGACCGTCCCGGCCGGCACGTGCAGATCGACCCCGTCCAGCGCGGGCCGACCGCCGAAATGCTTGGTCAATCCACTCGCTTCAATCATGACGCGTCCCCTTAACACCGTTAAGGACTTAACGGTGTTAAGGATGCCTGAACACTGTTAAGGTGTCAACGTGCCGCTGGATCGGGAGCAGGTCATCAAGGCCGCGATCGACCTCCTGGAGGAGGTCGGGCTCGACGGGCTGTCGCTGCGCCGCCTCGCCCGCGAGCTCGGCGTCCAGGCCCCGGCCCTCTACTGGCACTTCAAGAACAAGCAGGAGCTGCTCGACCAGCTCGTCG
Source organism: Dactylosporangium sp. McL0621 (assembly GCF_049995355.1). Lineage (NCBI taxonomy): Bacteria > Bacillati > Actinomycetota > Actinomycetes > Micromonosporales > Micromonosporaceae > Dactylosporangium > Dactylosporangium sp. McL0621. The sequence goes on along the minus strand of NZ_CP188259.1, from coordinate 10,507,266 downwards.
AGACGATCGCGGCGGAGGCCCGGGCCGCCGAGCCGCCCGCGCCCGGCCAGGCGTGGGACGAGTGGCTGGCCGAGCGGGCCCGCGGGATCCGCGCGGCGCTCACCCGCCACCGCGACGGCGTCCGGCTGGCCACGGCGACGCGGCCGCAGGCCGTCCAGCTCAACGCGATCGAGCTGCAGCTGCAGGTGCTGTGCGGGATCGGCCTGAGCCCGCGCGACGCGATGGCGGCGATGATGGCGGTCGCCAACTACGTGTCGGGCTTCACCCTCGACGAGCAGGCCGACCGGCTGCGCGCGGCCGAACCGGTCGACGAGGAGCTGGGCGTCGACGAGGTGTTCCGCTTCCTGGAGGCGTACCCCTTGATGAACGCCAGCCTCCGCGAGATCCGCGATCCGCAGAGCGACGCCAGCTTCGAGCGCGGCCTGCAGATCGTGCTCGACGGCATCCGCGCCGCCGTGGCCCGCTCCGCCCGCTGAGCGAGCAGGTAGAACGCGCAGGCCACGAGCACGACCGCGATCGTCGCGAGCAGGGCCTGGTAGCCGACCGCGGCGATCAGCGCGGCCCCGAGCGCGATCGACCCGGTCTGCGGCACGGTCACCGCCATCATCGCGGCCGCGAAGACCCGGCCCTGCATCCCGTCGGGCGTCGCGCGCTGGAGGCGCGTGGTGAACCCGACCGCCAGCCAGGGCAGACTGATGCCGAAGAGTGCGGCTCCCGTGAGTACCACCGCATGGGCCGGCACCGCCTGCAGCAGCGCCCCCGCGGCCCCGGCCAGCATGCCCGCGGCCATCAGGCGCGCCTCGCCCAGGCGGCGGGCCAGCGGCGCCGCGCTCGGCCCGCCGAGCAGCGCCCCCGCCCCCTGCACGGCGGCGAGCACCCCGACGAACGCGGGGGAGCGGTGCAGCCCCTGCCCGGCGACCGCGAACACGGTCGTCTCGCTGAACCCGAACACGCACAGCGCGCACGCCGCCGCCAGCACCACCGGCCGCAGCCGGGGCGAGCGGGCGATGAACCGCAGCCCGCCGCCCCCGCCCTGGATCCGCACCGGCCGCCGCTCGTCGACCTTCAGCCGTAGCAGGCAGGCGATCGGCACGGCGAAGCTGACCGCGTCGAGCAGTACCGCCGCCTTCGGGCCGGCCAGCACGAACAGCCCGGCCCCGAGCAGCGGCCCGACCAGGCGCAGCGTCTCCTGGGCGGTGCGCAGGAGGCCGTTGGCGTCGGCGAGCAGCTCGCCGGGGACGATCGAGACCAGCAGCGCCGACTGGGCCGGGGCGAGCAGGGTGTACGCCGCGCCGCACAGCGCCATCGACAGGTACACCAGCCCGACCCGCCCCGGCCCGTCCACGGCCAGCAGCGGCAGGACGGCGGCCGCGGCCCCGGCGTTGGCCCACACGAGCAGCGGGCGCCGCCGGAACCGGTCGACAAGCGCCCCCGCGACCGGGCCCAGCAGCGCCGGGGCGGTGAAGCAGAAGAACACCAGCCCGGCCGCCGAGTTGCTGCCGGTCAGCGTCTTGACCCACACGCTGGTCGCCAGCCACAGGGTCGAGTCGCCGAGCAGTGACACCGTCTGCCCGAGCAGGTACGTCCGGGCCGCCGGCACTGCGAGCACGCGCTTCACGCGCGTGCGATCACGATCGGCATTACTCGATGGACGCGCACGCAGCGCGATCTGTCAACCGCTAGGAGTTACGGACGTCCCACATCCACAGGCCGCCGGTGTGCGTACCGGGACCGTAGAGCTCGGTGAGCGTGGTGCGCACGGCGGACCACTGCGCGCCCTCGGGGGCCAGGATCAGCGAGGTGTGCCAGTACGCCAGGTCCGTTCGCGCCTGCGCCCGGTCGGCGTCGGTGACCGTCGGCACCCGGTTGTAGTACATGGCCTCGGCGAAGAGCCGGTCGGTCGGGCGCGGGGCCGGCCCGGCGACGGCGTGGTGGCCGTCGACGCCGTCGGCGGGGCCGAGGAAGTACCCGTGCGAGACCTTCATGTCCGCGCCGGTCGATCCGGTCCAGTAGATCGCGGTGGTGAAGTCCCACTGCGGCAGCGGCACGATGAGCACCGTCCGGTCCGCCCCGACGTACTGCTTCCAGGTCCCCGCCGACACGAAGGCCGGAATCGGGGTCCGGTTCACGACCTTGATCGGCATCGGCGCGGCCGGCAGCAGCGCCGCCACGAGCACCGTGCCCAGGAACAGCCGCCGCGTGCGCACGGGCAGCCCGCCCAGCTCCAGCAGCCGCTGCACGCCGAGGGCCAGAATGGGTACCACCGCCCAGTTCGTCACCTCGCCGAGGCGGGTCGGCAGCAGCGTGTCGAACAGGGGCAGGTGCTGCAGCAGCCAGAACGGCCCGGGCACGTGGGTGTTGCGGCCCTGGAACTGCAGCGGCGAGCCCCAGGCGAGCACCTGGAAGCCGAGGCCGGTGATCGCCAGGGAGCGGATGAGCACGTCGTGCCACTGCCAGACGACCAGCGCGACAAGCAGCAGCACGAGCGTCCAGCCGAGGAAGCCGTGCTCCTCCGCACCCAGCGGCGCCGGAGGCTCTCCGAAGCGGCGCAGCCGCTCGGCCACGCTGTTGCTGCCGTACGAGGTCAGGCCGAGCACGTCCATGCGGAACGTGGTCATGTACTTGTCGCCGCCGTGGTACGCGCCCGGGCCGAGGAACTGGAAGTACAGCGGGTAGGCGAGCACCACCAGCGACGCGCCCGCGGTCACCCCGAGCCCGGCGGCGAGCGGCCGGATCGCGGCCCGCACCCGGTCGCGGCGCTGCACCGCGTAGAGCGCCAGCACCACCGCGATCGCGAGCGCGGCCAGGAACAGCGTCTCCTCGTTGATGAAGACCTGATAGACGACCAGCGCGGCGAGGATGAGCCCGTTGCGCACCGGGCGGCCCTCGAGCAGCTTGAAAGTGCGCCAAGCCAGCAGCGGTACCAGGAACTGCGCGACGAGGTTCGGGTGGTAGGACGCGTGCGAGGCGACCGTCGGCGCGAACCCGCCGACCAGGGCGCCCACCCACGCGGCGGTGCGGCTGGTGACGAGGTGGCGGGAGAGCAGCCAGTACCAGGCGGCCGCGGTGCCGGCGATGCCCAGCACGATCAGCAGGTCGAACGTGACCTGGGGGCCGAACAGCAGGGTGATCGGGGCGAGGGGGATCCCGAAGCCCAGCACCGTCGTGTTGGCCATGCCGTTGACGCCGAGCGGGAAGTTGTACTGCACGATGTGCAGCGGGTTCTCGCCGTGCGTGATGGCGTGGGCGGACCAGGCGAGGAAGTACTCGGCCTGGGCCCGGTCGCCCGGGCTGATCGGCATCCGCCGGCCGTAGTGGGCCAGGATCGGCGCGACGATGAACAGCGCGCCCAGCAGGAAGCTGCCGAGCGCCAGCAGGTCCGCCCGGCGGCTGGTCCGCCTGGTGGTGTTATCGGCGATGCTGTCCGATTCCTCGCTCGTCGGCCGCGCCGGCGCGCCGTCGCGTTGTCGCACGATCCTGCCGGTGGTGGCCGGTGCGGTCGTGTCGTCCTGGCCGGCCGTACCCGTCAGCATCGCGTGACAATATCAGCGAGCCGGCTTCACCTTCATATGCGACCGCGGGGCGGACCCGTGGACCGGACCCGCCCCTCGACTTTGCGCTGTGTGGTTACCGTCCGCGTTCGGTGAACGTCGGGAGGGCGCCGGGGACGCGCCGAACGTGTCGGTCGGCCCGGGCACGGGGTTGCCGTTGATGTCCGTCGGCTGCGGCACCGGGTTGCCGTTGACGTCGGTCGGCTGCGGGATCGGGTTGCCGTTGATGTCCGTGGGCATCGGCGCCGGCATCGGGTTGCCGAACGTGTCCGTCGGCTGCGGTGTGGGCGCCGCGCTGGTGCAGCTCGGCGCCGGGGCCGGTGTGGGCGCCTCGGTCGGCGTCGCCGACGGGTTCGAGCTCGGGTCCTGCGTCGGCAGCGTCGACGGGGTCTCCTCCGTCGTCGCGCTCGGCGTGTCGAACATGCCCGGCGGAATGATCACCGAGCCGCCCGGCGCGGGTACGGCCGGCGGCATGACGATCGGGCCGCCCGGGTTGTTCATGTTGTCGGTCGGGACCGGCGGCCCCGGGAAGTGGTCAGCAGGCCGGTCGTCGAGCCGCCCGCGAACCCGGGCACGAGCAGAGCGCAGGTGCCGACGACCGAGCCGCCGACCATGAAGAAGTACGCCACCGCGCGCGTCGCCGCCACGAGGTCGCGCGCGTGGATCAGGGGACGGACCGCCGCGCGCCACACCGAATCACGATCGGCGGGCCGCCGGCGAAGCTGAGCCCTTCCGGCTGGTATCGGACACCGGTTGTAGCGAGGGCCGACTATGCTGCGCGGGGTCTTCCGTGTGCCGAGGAGCTCTCATGTCTGACCCGTACGCGCCACAGCCGAACTACGACCCCTATGGCCAGCAGCCGTCCTATGGTCAGCAGCAGCCCTCGTACGGCCAGCAGCCTACCTACAACCAGCCCCCGGCCTACGGCCAGCCGGCCTACGGCCAGCCGGCGTACGGCCAGCCGGCGTACGAGCAGCCGTCGTACGACCAGGGGTACGGCCAGCAGCCGCCGTCCTACCAGCAGCCGCCGCCGGCGTACCAGCAGCCGCCCCAGCCGGCCTACGACCAGGGTTACGGCTACAACCAGCAGCCCGGCTACCCGCCGCCCCCGCCGCCGAAGAAGGGCAACGGCCTCCTGATCGGCATCGTCGTCGCGATCGGGATCGTGCTGATCGGCGGCATCGGCGCCGTGGCGTACGTCATGAACTCCGACGACAAGGACACCCCCACGGCGAGCTCGACCACCACGGCGCCGCAGCCCGGGGCGTCGACCGGCGCCGCGAAGACCTCCGCGGCCGCCCCGAAGAGCCCGAAGGTCACGTTCACCGCCCCGGCCACCATCAGCAGCTGGAAGAAGCAGTCCAACCAGGACCAGGCCAAGCAGATGAGCCAGCAGATGTCCGACGCCGGCGTGCAGAACCCGTTCGCCGCGCAGTACCAGGACTCCAAGCAGACCGCGCACGTCGTCGTGGTCTGGGGCGGCACCGGCTCGGCGTTCGGCGTCGGCGGCCCGGACAAGCAGCTGAAGGACTTCTTCGACGGCGCCTTCAAGTCCCTGGGCGGCACCGGCAGCGGCTCGACCCCGTTCGAGGCGGGCAAGCTCGGCGGCAAGGCCGAGTGCCAGAAGACCACCGCGACGGGCGTGACGATCTCGATCTGCGCCTGGGTCGGCAACGACGCGCTGCTCGCGTTCATGTTCAACGGGATGGAGCCGTCGGCGGCCGCCATCCAGGCGAAGCTGATGCTCCCCTCGATGGCGATCGCCGCCTAGCTTTTCCGCTCAGCTTTTTCTCGTGAGCGCCGCCTAGCTCTTTCTCGTGAGCGCCGCCTCCGCGATCCGGAGCCCTTCCGGGGCCTCGATCCCGGAGGCGGCCACGACGGCCGCGTACTCCTCGGCCGCGCGCCGCACCCGTTCCAGCGCCGCCTGCCCGGCCGCGGTCACGTAGGACCCGGCCCGGCCGCGCGTCTCGATCAGCCCGGCGTCTTCCAGCTCGCGGTAGGTGCGGGCCACGGTGTTGACGGCCAGCCCGAGCTCGGCGGCGAGGGCGCGGATCGTCGGCAGCCGGGTCCCCACCGCGAGCGACCGGTCCCGGATCCGCGCCGCGACCTGGAGACGCAGCTGCTCGTACGGCGGCACCGCCGACTCGGCCTCGATGACGAACATCCCGCCAGTATCCCGGCGTGGCAGGCGCGCACCGGCGCCGGCTCCTGCTTCCGGTTCTGGAGCGGGCCCGGCCTGGGCGCCGCGGTCCTGGCGCGGCGCACGCGTTGGCCGCGCCGTTCCTCGCCGCGCCGCTGGACCGCTGGACCGGTGATCGACCCGGCGGTTCGCGCCCAAGTGCGGCGAGGCCGGCCGTCAGAGGGCAGGGTGCTGGTCGCGGACCGGGCTCAGTGTCTCCAGCAGCGAGGCGACGTGCAGGATCGTCGACTCCGAGTGCCAGTTGGCGGCCAGCTGCACACCGATCGGCATGCCGTCGCTGCTCGTGCCGAACCGCATCGACAAGGCCGGCAGTCCCGTCAGATTGAACGGGACGGTCGTCGCTTTGGCCGGCCCGTGCTCGCGAGCCCGACAGGACAAAACGACCCTGCTGGCCGAGTCGATCCAGCAGTCTCTGGATGAGTTGCCTCATCTCGGCCTGCTGGTCGATCAATCCGAGTGGCGCGAGGCGGCCGAGGACCGCGGCGCCGTCAGCGCCCAGGTTCAACGTACCGTCGGCATTCGCGACCGGATGGACAAACCCTCAACCGCGCAGCTAGCAAGGCCGGACGATCGCCGCGCTGCGGGCTGGTCGGCCCGGCCCAGGTATACCCGGTCATCTCGCCCGGATGGGGGCGATCGGGCACCGCCCGGCAACCACGGTGTCCGTAGCCGGCCGCTACGGACACCGCGGGACATGTGGGAGGACTGCAATGCCCAGGGCGCCACAGTGCCGAGCCACCGGACGTCGAAGACCGGCAGGCCGAATACGTCGCCCCCGGCTCGCTCATCGTTGCTGGGTGGTCAGCCATTCGTCGAAGGTGGTGGGGGCGATCTGGGCGTCGGCCGCGGGCAGCAGGACATCGCCGGCCGCGGTCTCGTCGAAGATGCCGCCGTGCCAGGTCGGCACGAGCCGGATGCTCCTGCCCTGAGCGGCGAGCGTGCGACGGGCCATGTCGATCAGGTCCTGCGGCTCGGGTCCGGCGATGTCGCGGTGGCGGCCCTGGGGGGCGCCGACGGCGACTCGGGCAAGGATGTCGGCGACGTCGGCGGGGGCGATCGGCTGCATCAGCAGCGGCGGCAGCTGCGCGACCCCGTCTTGTTCGACCCAGCCGGCGATCATCGCGGGGAAGTCGTGGAACTGCGTCGCGGGAACGATGGTGTACGGGATCGGCCCGGCCTCGACGGCCGCCTCCTGGGCGCGCTTGCCCGCCATATGGGCGTTGCCGGGCACGGTGCGTACCCGGGCGATGGACAGCAGGACGTGGTGGCCGACTCCGGTTCGCTGTTCGGCGCTGAGCAGGTTGGCGGTGGCGGTGGTGAAGAAGCCGACGGCCTCGGCGTTGGTGCTGGTGGCGTCGACGACCGCGTCCACCCCGGTCAGGGCTTCGTCGAGGCCGGTGCCGGCGACGACGTCCACGCCATGGGTCCGGCTGATGGGCACGACATCGTGCCCGTCGCGTTGCAGGCCGGCGGCGGTCAGGGATCCGATCCGTCCGGTGGCCCCGACGACGGCTACTCGCATCTTGGCAGCTCCTTGCCTATTGCAGATATTAGGGGTCCATAATAACCACGAAGGCTAGACTGGGCACGTGAAGCTGCCTGAGAGTGCCGAGTGGGCCCTGCACTGCGCCGCCTCCCTGGCGCAGCTGGACGGAGCGGCCACGGCGAGCGGGAGCCAGTTCGCGGAGCATTTCGGCATTCCCGCGCCCTACCTGGCCAAGCAGCTGGCACACCTGGTCCGAGCCGGGGTGCTGACCGCCACGACAGGTCCGCGGGGCGGGTTCCGGCTGGCCCGGCCCGCGTCGCAGATCACCGTGCTGGACGTGATCGAGGCGGTCGACGGTGGCGCCGACCCGTACCAGTGCCGGGAGATCAGGCAGCAGGGCCGCGGCGCGCTGCCCGCCGAGGACTGCACCGAGCCGTGCGTCCTGGCCACGACGATGCGCGCGGCCCACGAGGCCTGGCGAGCCAGTCTGGCGGCGGTCAGCCTGGCCGACATCATCGGCACGCTGCCCGCTGACGTCCCCGCCCGCACCCGTCGGCTGCTCTCCCGTACGTGAAGAGCCCGCGGCCACCTGACCGCGACGCACGCACCAACCTGAGCCCCAAGCCCAGCAAAGCGTTGAGCGAATTACCCAAGCAATACGCTGAGCGAATTACCCAAGCAATACGCTGAGCGAATTACCCAAGCAATATCGGGATGACGGGGGCGCCCGCCAATCGGGGGGTGCGGGGTGGCGAAGCCCCCCGCCGGGGAGCAAAGGCGAAGCCGAGCGCGAGGAATCCACCGCCGACATGCGAAAGAGGGCGCAGCCCTATGAGCAGGCTGCACCCTCGGCGGTGGGCGATACTGGGATCGAACCAGTGACCTCTTCGGTGTGAACGAAGCGCGCTCCCGCTGCGCCAATCGCCCCTTCGTGTCGAACTGTACAGCACCGGGGGCGGGCGATGCATCCCGGTACCCCGCGTGTCGGTAGGGTGGAGGGTCTATGGCCCTGTATGCGCTGCTCATCCTGCCCTCCGCCAACCGCGTCTACGCCGACGCGTCCGTCGAGCTCACTCAGGCCGAGCTCACAGCGTTCGACCGTGGCGTGCTCGGCAACCGGCTCGCCGAGGTGGGGACGCGCACCGTCGGCGGCGTGCCGTACGTGACGTTCGAGGCGGACGCGATCACCGAACAGGACGCGGCCGTGCTCGGGAACCTCTCGTCGGTCTATGCGCTGTTCGAGGTCGTCGGGGACCTGTTCCGGCCCGTCGACGTCACGCGGCTCGATCGGTTCGACGACGATCTCATCACCATCCAGAAGTACCAGGGCAAGACGAACGAGCAGTTCACGAAGCTGCTGCTCAACGTCACGCTGCTGGCATCCGAGCACGCCAGGGACTTCCTCACCCGGCGGTTCCGCGTGCTCGACCCGCTCTGCGGGCGCGGGACGACGCTCAACCAGGCGCTGATGTACGGCTTCGACGCCGCCGGCATCGATCGGGACCAGAAGGACTTCGAGGCGTACGCGGCGTTCATCCAGACGTGGCTGAAGCGGAAGCGGATCAAGCACAAGGCCGAGTTCGGGCCGGTGCGGCGCGAGCGCCAGGTGGTCGCGAAGCGGCTGCGCATCGACCTCGCCGCCGACCGGGACGACTACAAGGCGGGCGCTACGCAGTCGTTCGACGTCGTGAACGCCGACACGATGCGGTCGCGGGAGTTCTTCAAGGACGGCACGTTCGACCTCGTCGTCACCGATCTGCCTTATGGGGTACAACACGGAAGTCGAACGGCCGGTAAAGGGCTCGTGCGCAGCCCGGAGGACCTGCTCGCGGAGGGTGCGCCGGTGTGGGCGCGACTGCTGCGGCCGGGCGGGGCGATGGGCATCGCGTGGAACACGTTCGTGGCCAAACGGGAGGTCGCGGCCGGCCTGCTGGCGGAGGCCGGGCTCGAGGTCGTGGACGACGAGCCGTACCAGTCCTTCCGCCACCGCGTCGACCAGGCCATCCTGCGCGACGTCCTGGTCGCGCGGAAGCCCGCCTAGAACACCTCGGGGTCGGGGTGGAAGCCGACGCCCCGCAGTGTCCACCGTGGACCGTGCGCGGCCAGCCGCACCCGGAACGCGGCCCAGTCCCGCGCGGCCTGCGGCGACCACGCCACCTCGGCGATCGCCGGCAGGCGCGGGAACGTGAGCAGGTGGATGTCGGCGGCGGTCGCGACCGTCTCGGTCCACAGTGGAGCCTCGACGCCGGCGACGTCGGCGTCGCCCGGCAGCAGCGCCGCGGGGTCCCAGTCGTAGGCGGTGCGCGTGGTGATGTGCCCCGCCCAGTCCAGCCCGATCGGGGTGTCCACTGTGTACTTCATGTCGAGGTACACGCGATCCGCCGGTGACAACAGGATCCGGTCGCCCTGCGCGATGGCGGCCAGCAGGTCCTCGTCGGGCTCGGGCTTGTGGCCCCAGTACTGCGCGATCCGCCCCGGCTCCCGCCGCGCCGGCCCGATCTGGTGCCACCCGACGACCGTCTTGCCGAGCGCGGTCACCATCGGCTGCACGCGGTCCATGAACGCCAGATAGTCCTCTGTGGACGTGCTCTGCGCCTCGTCGCCGCCGATGTGCAGGTACGGCCCGGGCGTCAGCGCCGCAACCTCGCGCAGTACATCCTGCACGAATGTGTACGTCGCCTCCCGGCCGACCGTGAGCGTGCTGAACCCGACATCGACGCCGGTGTACGCCGGCGGCGCGGTCCCATCGGCATTGAGCTGCGGATACGCGTGCAGCGCGGCGTTCGTGTGCCCCGGCAGGTCGATCTCGGGCACGATCGTGACGTGCCGCTCGGCCGCATGGGCGACGATCCGCGCATACTCGGCCTGGCTGAAACACCCGCCGGCCCCGCCCCCGACCTGCGTCGCACCGCCCGAACGCGCAAGTTCCGGCCACGACTCGATCGCAATGCGCCAGCCCTGGTCGTCGCTGAGGTGCAAATGCAGGAAATTTATCTTGTACCGCGAGAGCTCATCGACGAACCGCAGAACCACTTCGGGCCCGAAGAAATGCCGCGACACGTCGAGCATCGCCCCCCGGTACGCGAACCGCGGCTCGTCACGGATCCGTCCACCCGGGACGGTCCACGGTCCATCCTGGACGGTCGCGGCGTCCACCGAGGACGGCAGCAGCTGCAGGAGCGTCTGCACCCCGTAGAACAGCCCCGCCGTCGTACGGGCCCGAACGACAACCGAGCCCGCGTCGACGTCGAGCTCGTAGCCCTCGTCCGCCCCCGACGCGACCAGCCGCAACTCGATCGCCGGCGCCGGATGATCCGCGACGACGGGCAGCGCGAACCCGGTCGCCGGCCGCAGCGCGCCGGCGAGGAACGCCCCGGCGGACGCCGAGTCCGAGCGGATCACCCCATCGGCCGGCAGCACAAAGGTGACCCCGGGGGCGGGCTCGACGCGGGCCGGGACGGGTACGACCGTGATGTCGTTCATGTCCAGATCATCGCAGGAAAGCGGCGACCAGGTCGGCCCCGAGCGCGGCGGTCGCCTGGACGTCGAGGGCGTGGCTGACGTACCGCCCGCGCCGGGTCGTGGTGAGCAGGCCCGCCTTCTTGAGGACCGCCAGGTGGCGCGACACCTCGGGCGCGCTGAGCTCCCACGCCTCGGCCAGCTCCCCGGTCGTGTGCGGCCCGCGCGCGAGCGTCCGGCACAGCCGCAGCCGGACGGGGTGCGCGAGCGCGTCGAGCCGCCGCCGCACGACATCGAGCGCGAGCGGCGCCGCGTCGTGCCGGTCGGCGGCCGGGTACTGCACGACCGGCCGCCAGCCCGGGGCGTGCACGGTGAGCAGGTGCGGCCGGTTGTACACCGAGGGAATGAACGTCACCCCGCCGACCCCGCTCGCCCAGTTGTCCTGGAGCTTGTCGAGCTGTATCTCCCGAGCCCCGCCGCCCCGCTCGACCAGCCCGGCCGCGGGCGAGACGGCCTCGAGCGCCGCCCCGAGCCCGAGCCGCGCGTGGATTTCCGACTTGTGCCGCGCATCGGCCGCGAGCCGATGCTCGACGCGCCGCCAGGCGTCGGAAAAGAACGCATCCGCACAGTCCTCGAGCAGCCGCCGTACAACGGCCCGCACGGAGCCGGGATCGGAGAGCAACCGCTCGGCGAACGCGGCCTGCCGAGGCCCCCGAGCGAGCGCAAGCTCCAGAGCCCGCTCGGCCGACACGGTACGGCGGAAGGACAGCCGGGAGGAGCCACAGGTGGTAACGAGCGCAGCGGCGACGTACACGTCGTCGGGAAGCCGGTCCACGTCGTCCAGCTCATCTTCCAGCGCCGCACCGGGCCGGGCCGGGACGAGGAAGTCCGCGCGGGAGGAGCGCCACAGGAACTCGGCCTCCAGGAGCCGATCGGCGAGCGCCGGCTTGAGCCCGGCGAGCGTCGCGGCCGCCCACGCCTGCGTAGCCGGATGGTGCGCCGGCTCCGCGAGGACGTGCAGCATCGACGTGAGCTCAGCCAGCGGCGAGGCGGCGAACGTCACGCACTCGGCCGGCATCCCGGTCACGTCGATGGTGAGCACCCACCCATCGTGCCAGCGCCCATCCGCTCACGGCCCGCCACTTGACGCGGATCGTCAATCGTCCGCCGCCACGGCTACGCCCCCTCGGTGCTCCCGGCCCGATGAGCCTCCTGGCCGGCTGACCAGCCGCTCGCCGGTGTCACGACCCGGAGCCCGTCGGCCGGCCCGGGTTCGCCCGACAACTCCCAGTCGCGGGGCAGGACCACGTCCGAGGTGCCGACCGCGCCCGTCATCTCCAGCCGCTGGTCGAACTGTGCGTTGGACAGGTCGGCGTTGCGGTGGAACTCGACGTCGCGCAGGTCCGTCTGGCGCAGCTTCACGTTGTCCTGGCCCAGCCGCTCCAGCGTGTACAAACCGGCCAGCCGGACCGCCGCCCGGTCGCTCGCCAACTGGTCGGCGGCCGCGACGTACAACGCCGTCGACCGCTGCTCGCCAGCGCGCCGCCCGCGAAGACGGCCGCCACGATGACGACCGCCCACCACCAGGGCAGCACCTGCAGCGGCACATCGGCGGACGGCACCGGTTCGTGGCTCGTCCGGCTTGCCCGCGCGATCTTCGGCATACCCATGCCCGGCATTGTGACCATCCGTGACCACGGAAACGCAGCGCGGAAGGTTCCGACTCCGGCGGCCGATCAGCTCAGTCCACTCGCCGAACCGGTTGGCCGGACGGGTTGACGGGGATCGTCAATCGGCGTGACCGCCGTGGGTGGTGGGGCGCAGGTTTGGCCGCATGCGATGGGGTGGGTTTGGCGCGCGGTACGCCGCGGCTCTCGCGGTCGACGCGATCGGAGCCGGGCTCCTCCGCCCGTTCCTCGTGGTCTACGGCGTCGGTGTCCTGGCGCTTCCCGCCGCGGCCACCGGCATCGCGCTCACCGCCGGGCTGCTCGCCGGGTTGGTCGTGGTGCCTCCCGTCGGGCGGTGGATCGATCGCGGGGCGCGGGTCGGGCCGGTCGTGGCGGCGCTCGTCGTGCGCGTGGCCGGGGTCGCGGTGCTGCTCGGGGCCCGCGGGCTCGGGGCGTTCGCCGTGGCCGCGGTGCTGCTCGGGGTCGGCAACCAGGCGTGGCCGCCCGCGCATGCGGCGCTCGTCAGTGCCATGGCCGGCGCGCGGGCCGACGGGGCGCTCGCGTTCGGGCGGGCGTTGCGCAACGGGGGGCTCGGGGTCGGGGCGCTCGTCGCGACCGTGGCGGTCGGGGCGGGCACCGGGGTGCTGCGGCTGCTCGCCGTCGGGACCATGGTCGGCTATGCGGTGGCGGCCGGGCTTGTCGGCACCATGCGCGTCACGGCCGCGACGAGCGTGCGCACGAAGGTGAGGGGCCGTAGCCATCGGGTGCTCGTCTGGGGGAATCTTCCGCTCGCGCTGTGTTACTCCGTGCTCGAGGTCGTCCTGCCCGTCGTGCTCACCCAGCGGCTCCACGCGCCCGCGGTCTGGGCCGGGCTCATCTTTGCCGGGAACACGGTGCTCGTCGTGGTCCTGCAGGTTCCGCTCGTGGTCCGGCTCGCCGGGCGGTCGCGGCGGGGGCTGCTGGCCGTGGCCGGGGGAGTGCTGGCCGTGTCCTATGCCGGGTTCTGGGTCAGCGGCAGCGCCGGTGCGGTCGCCGGGGTGGCGGTGGTGTACACCCTCGGGGAGCTGCTCTACGCCGGATTCGGCGCGGCCCTCGTGGCCGCCGCGGCGCCGGCCGGTGAGGTCGGGCGGGCGCTCGCCGGGTTCCAGCTCTCCACCGGTGTCGCCAACGCGCTCGCGCCCGCGTTGCTGCTCGGGCTGCTGCAGGCCGGTGAGGCTCCACTGTGGAGCGGGCTCGTCGTCGCCACCGCGCTCGGGGGGTGGGTGATCGGGCGGTGGGGGCCGGTGCCGCCGGAGCGGGCCGAGCTCAGCGGCGTTGAACTGAGCGGCGTTGCACTCAGCGGCGTTGAACTCAGCGGCGCTGAACCTGTGGTGGCGGCACGGGCTGGCGGTTCTGGTTCTGGCGCGCCTTGACGGCCAGGCGGCTCAGGTAGATCAGCGCGCCGCCCAGCACGCCGACGTCGTCGAGGTAGATCGGGTCGGGGAGCAGGTCGATGGGGAAGATCGTGTAGAGGATCGCGCCCCAGATGACCCATTTTCCGCCCAGGCCCATCGCCTGGAGGTACTTGCCGGTCTTCCACACCCGCACGGCCAGAACGATGGCCACCACCAGGGTTGCGATCAGCACCAGGGCGCCGATCACGAAGAGGGCGTAGAACCAACCGTCCGACATGGTTCGAGTTTACGGGTGATACTGCCCCCATGCCCGTCGAGCCACCCGTCATCGTGAGCAGCGACCCGCGCTCGTTCCCCCACTCGGTGCTGCGCGACCGGCACCCCGCGATCGTCAAGCGGGTGCTCGAGGCATATCCGTACGCGCCCGAGGTACAAGAGCGGCTTGGAATGCTCTTGCAAGAGGACGTGGTCCGGTCGCTGGGCGAAGAGGCGCACGATTTCGGGGCCTGGGCCGTCTGGGGGGCGGGGATGTTCGGGCGGTCGTGGTACGACGTGCCGTTCCTCTTCGCCGAGAACTTCTTCTATCGCCGGCTGCTGGAGGCGGTGGGCTACTACGCGCCGGGGGCCTGGCGCGGGATCGACCCGTTCGGGCCGCAGAAGGCCGCCGACCTGCCGGGGGAGCGGGAGCTGGCCGAGCTCGACGCGCTGCAGCGGCTGCCGGAGGAGGAGCAGGCCGCGGGGGTGGTGCGGGCGGCGCTCTGGGGCAACCGGGCGGATCTCGGGTTCGGGCTCGTCAAGGAGAAGAAGGAGCGGGTCGAGATGCCGCTCGTCGACGACAGTGCGCGGCTGTGGGCGCTGACCCGCGGCGGGCCGGTGATCGTGGTCGCCGACAACGCCGGGCGGGAGCTGCTGCCCGACCTGGTGCTCATCGACTTCCTGCTCCGCACCGGGCGGGCGTCACGGGTCGAGCTGCACGTCAAGCCGGCGCCGTACTTCGTCTCCGACGCCCTGACCGCCGACGTGCTGGCCGAGCTGGGGCGCTTCCCCGCGGGCAGTGCGGTCGGCGGACGGCTGGACGGTGCGCTGCGGAGCGGGGCCTTGCAGCTGTACACCGAGGACTTCTACTGCGCGCCGCTGACCTTCCACGACGCGCCGGACGGGCTCGCGGCGCGGTTCGCGGCGGCGGAGCTGACGATCCTCAAGGGGGATCTCAACTACCGCCGCCTGGTCGGGGACCGGATGTGGCCCGTGACCACGTCGTTCGGGGAGGTCAGCGGGTACTTTCCGGGGCCGGTCGCCGCGTTGCGGACGGTGAAGTCCGACGTGGTGGCCGGGCTGGACGCGGGCGCGGAGCGGGGGCTGCCCGCCTCATGGCGCACCAGCGGCGCTTTTGCCCTTGTCCAAGTGCGAGGCTGAGATCGGGGAGGAGAAGGTCGGGCCGGCCCAGGACTTGCAGGAGTTCGTCATGCTCCGCACTCTGCCGTGACGGACTTGGCGGGCACTTGCGGCCGGCTTGCGAAGGGCCGCAAGCGTGCTCTGGGTCACCCCCGGGAGTGGCTTTTGTCCGGGTGTACCGGGGTATCGCGCCACCTCCCGATGGAGAGGAACGCGCGCATGCAACCTGAAGGCGACGAGCTGGCGCCCCGACCTGATGAGGACGCCCCGCCCGCGCCGGAGAGCGTTTCGGCGGCGCCCGCGCCCGCGGTCGGGTCCGCGCCGGTCGGTGGCACCGCGCCGGTCAGCGGTCCGGCGCCGGTCAACGGTTCGGTGTACCGGCCGGTCGGGGGCTCGCCGGGGAGCCTGGCGGCGCTGTGGAACGACGCCGACCGGCAGCGGATCAAGACCAAGTGGCAGGAGCTCCAGCTGCGGTTCATCGACGACCCGCACCTGGTGGCGGGGGAGGCGGAGCGGCTCGTGCAGGAGGCGGTGGCCTCGCTTACCGCGTCCCTGGACACGCGCCGGGGCCAGCTGCACCAGCAGCGGGCCGCCCGCGGGCTGGACACCGAGAATCTGCGCGCCTCGCTGCGCGAGTATCGCGAGTTCCTCGACCGCATCCTCGGATTGTGAGGGGTACCCATGAACTCCACGACGATCACGATCGGCCTGGTGGTGCTGGCCCTGGCGGTCGGCGGCTGGATCCTGCTGCGCGGCGGCAAGGAGGAAGAGGAGGAGCTGGAGGAGTCGGCGGCCGCGCCGGCCGCGCCCGTGGCCCAGCCCCGGCCGCCGTCGCCCGGGACGGCCGCGCCGGCCGGCACCATGCCGTCCGGGATGCCGCCGGCCGCGGGGATGCCTCCGGCGGCGGGGATGGCGCCGGCCGGGGGCATGGCGGCCGGCGGGATGGCCCCGGCGGCGGCGATGCCCCAGGCGGCCGCGCCGATGTCGTCGGTGCCGTACGGCGGCGGGTTCACGGTCAACTCGTCGCTGACGAGCGAGGCGCACGCGTACGAGGTGCGCAACCGCTGGCAGGAGCTGCAGCTGCGCTTCGTCGACGACCCGCAGACCGCGGCCGGGGAGGCCGAGCGGCTCGTGGACGACGCCCTCGCCGGGGTGACCGCCTCGCTCAACGCGCGCAAGGACCAGCTCAGCAACTGGCGGGTGTCCGGCCGCGACGACACCGAGCAGCTCAGGGCCGCGGTCCACGGCTACCGCGACTTCCTCAACCACCTCGTGGGAGCGTGAACGATCGGCTTCGTTTGAGCGGGGGTGCGAGGCGGGAATACCTCCATTGAAGGAGGACCGCCATGACAGCCACCCAAGTATTGGTCACGATCATTGTCCTGGTCGTGATCGCCGCGCTCGGCTACGGCATCTGGTTCGTCACCCGGCGGCGGGCCCTGCAGAACCGGTTCGGCCCCGAGTACGACCGGGCCGTAGCCGAGGGGGACAGCCGCCTCGCCGCCGAGCGTGAGCTGCGTGAGCGCGAACGGCGCCACGCCGAGCTCGAGCTCAAGGAGCTCTCCCCGGAGTCCCGGGCCCGATACACCAGCAAGTGGGAGGAGATCCAGGCCCGCTTCCTGGACGACCCGGCCGGCGCCGTGCGCGACGCCGACGCGCTCGTGACCGAGCTGGTCGCCGAGCGCGGGTACCCCACCGGCGACTACGAGCAGCACCTCGCCCACCTGTCGGTCGAGCACGCCCGCACCATCGGGCACTACCGCGACGCCCACGAGATCTCGCAGCTCTCGGACCGTGGTGAGGCCACCACGGAGCAGCTGCGCCAGGCCGTCGTGCACTACCGCACGCTCTTCTCGGAGCTGCTCGGCACCGACGTGACCCCCACCGCGAGCGACCGGGCCGACGACGCGGAGCCCGCCGCCCGTGCGGCCGAGCACGACGCCGAGCACGTCACCGGCTTCGACGACCCGGAGGCCCGCCACGACGCCGCGCTGCACCGCGCGGACGACGAGGTCGACGACGAGCCCGCCGCCGACGTGGCGAACGACGTGCCCGCCCAGCGCAACGGCGGCGACGTGCCGCATGACACCCGCAGCCGGTCGTGAAGGGGAAGGCGATGACGCAGCAGGAGCAGCACCACACCTACGTGCCGGGGCAGCGCGACGGCGAGCCGGAAGAGCACGCCGTCGGTACCGCGCACGCGCCCTACGAGGAGACCGACGAGCGCGGCGGCGAGGAGGCCTACCCGGCCTCGACGTACGCCTCCGGCTCGGCCGACACCGACGTCGCCGACCGTGACGACGTGGAGGTCGTCGACCGCGACGAGGCCCTGGCCGAGGAGGAGCGCGAGGGCGACGCCGACTACGACAACGCCGCGCGCGGGGACGACGACAACGCGGATCGCGAGGACGACACGCGCGCCGTCGACCAGGACGCCGTCGACCGGGACGAGGTCGACGCGGTCTACGGCAACGCCGTGCGGGAGAACGAGGTCCGCGAGACCGACGACGAGGACGTCGACGACGTCGACGCCGCCTACGACAACGCGGTGCGGGAGAACGAGGTCCGCGACACGGAGGCGGACGCCGAGGCCGACGAGGCCCCCGCGGCCGTCGAGGACGAGCGCGACGAGGACGCAATCGCCAGCGCCGAGGCGCAGGAGGACCGGCAGTGGGCGGCGGAGCACGCCACCGAGCTGCGTGCCGGCTCGACCAACCTCGACGACGACGAGACCGACGACGAGAACAACCTCGACGACGAGCCGGCCGCCGTCGCCGCGCCCGTGGCGGTCGAGGAGACGACCGGTGAGGCGGCCGGCGACGAGGACCGGGACCGGGACGAGACCCCGGTCGGCTCCACGCCGGGCTCCGTGGACGTGACCGCCGTCGGGGCGATCTGGGCCGACGGCGCCGCCGACGGCCTGCGCGAGCGGTGGCGCGAGCTGCAGCTGCGCTTCATCGACGAGCCCCGCTCGGTCGCCGACGAGGCCGACGCGCTGGTCGGCGAGGCCCTCGACACCATCACCAACTCCCTGCAGGCCCAGCGGCGCGAACTGGCCAACTGGCAGAACGAGCCGGGCGACGACACCGAGCGCCTGCGCGCGGCCGTCCGCGGCTACCGCGACTACCTGGACCGCCTGCTCGGCATGTGACGCCCCGAACGCGAAAGGCCCGCCGGTGCGGCGGGCCTTTTGTCGTGCGTTACCCGATGGTAACGTGCCTGGTACCGGCTAGTACCAAGGGAGCGGCCAGTGCACACGCGGATCGCGATCATCGGCGCCGGCTTCGGCGGGCTCGGCGCCGCCATCCGGCTCAGGCAGCGCGGCCAGACCGACTTCGTCGTGTTCGAGCGCGCCGGCGAGCTCGGCGGCACCTGGCGCGACAACAGCTACCCGGGCTGCGCCTGCGACGTGCCCAGCCAGGTGTACTCCTTCTCCTTCGCCCTGAACCCGCGCTGGACGAGCACGTACTCCCCGCAGGCCGAGATCTGGGACTACCTGCGCGCGTGCGCCGACCGCTTCGGCGTCCGCCCCGCGATCCGCTTCGGCACCGAGGTGCACCGCGCGGACTGGGACGCCGCCGCGGCCCGCTGGCGCATCGAGACCACGCAGGGCAGCTGGACCGCCGACGTGCTCATCGCCGCCGGCGGCCCGTTGAACGAGCCGGTCATCCCGAAGCTGCCGGGCCTCGAGACGTTCCGCGGCGAGGCCTTCCACTCCGCCCGCTGGAACCACGACGCCGTCCTCGCCGGGCGCCGGGTCGCGGTGATCGGCACCGGCGCGTCGGCGGTCCAGATCGTGCCCGCGATCCAGCCCGAGGCCGGGAGGCTCACCGTGTTCCAGCGGACCCCGGCGTGGGTGATGCCCCGCCGGGAGCGCCCCCTGCGGGCGTGGGAGCACCGGGTGTACCGCCGGATCCCGGGCGCCCAGCGACTCATGCGCGCACTCGTGTACTGGCAGACCGAGGCGACCGTGCTGGCCTTCCTGCGCCCGGCGCTCATGCGCGTCGCGGAGCGGGCGGCGCGGGCGAACCTGCGTCGCGGGGTGCCCGACCCGGGGCTCCGGGAAAAGCTCACGCCGCGGTACCGCATGGGCTGCAAACGGGTGCTCAAGTCCGACGACTACTACCCGGCCCTGACGCGGGACAACGTCGAGGTCGTCACCGACCCGATCGCCGAGGTGCGCCCGCACGCCGTCGTCACCCGCGACGGCACCGAGCACCCGGTGGACGTCATCGTCTTCGGCACCGGGTTCCGGGTCACCGACCTGCCGATCGCCGAGCGCATCCGGGGCCGCGACGGGCGCAGCCTGGCCGAGCACTGGCAGGGCAGCCCGCAGGCGTTCCGCGGCACCACCGTGGCCGGCTTCCCGAACCTCTTCCTGCTGCTGGGGCCCAACACCGGTCTCGGCCACAACTCGGTCGTGCTGATGATCGAGGCCCAGATCGCGTACGTCCTCGACGCCCTCAGGACCCTGGACCGCAAGGGCATCCGGGCGCTGGAGCCCCGGCCCGAGGCCCAGGCGCGTTTCGTGGCCGGGCTCGATCGCCGGATGGCGGGCACGGTGTGGTCGACCGGCTGCCGCAGCTGGTACATCGACGCCACCGGCCGCAACTCGACGCTCTGGCCCGGCTCGACGTGGGCGTACCGCCGCCGCATGCGCCGCTTCGACCCCGCCGCGTACCGGGAGATCACGACATGACCATCCACTACGTGCGCGAGGGCGCCGGCGAGCCGCTCGTGCTCATCCACGGCATCGGGCACCACTGGCGGGCCTGGGAGCCGGTCATCGCCCCGCTCGCCGAGCACCACGACGTGATCGCGCTCGACCTGCCCGGCTTCGGCCGCTCGCCCGCGCCCGCGGTCAACCTCGGCATGCCGACCGCCGTCGCGGCGCTGGCGGAGTTCTTCGCCGAGCTCGGCCTCGACCGCCCGCACGTGGCCGGCAACAGCCTCGGCGGCGCGATCGCGCTGGAGCTGGCCGCGGCCGGCCTGGCCCGCTCGGCGACGGCGCTGTCCCCGGCCGGCTTCGCCACCCCCGAACAGGTGCGGCGGGCCCTGCGCGTGCTGCGCAGCCTCCGCTTCGGCGCCTTCACCCCGGCGCCGGTGCTGCGCGTGTTCTACCGCACCGCGTTCGGGCGCCGGTTCTCCTTCGGCGCGCTCGTCGTCGACCCGACGGTGCTCACGCCCGAGCGCGCGCTCGCCGACACCCTGGCGCTGCGCGGCGGGCGGGGGTTCGCGGCGGTGGCGCGGCACGGGTCGAGCTACGCGTTCGCCGGCGACCTGGGCGCGGTCCCGGTCACCGTGGCCTGGGGCGAGCGGGACCGCATCCTGCTGCCCGTCCAGGCCCGGCGGGCCCAGGAGGTACTGCCGAATGCGCTTTTTCACGAACTGAAAGGCTGCGGCCACGTGCCGATGAGCGACGACCCGGACGCGGTGGCCCGGGTCGTGCTCGCAACCGTAGCGAGGGGCTGTATCGAAGTGGATGGCCGGGCTGCGGCGGACTCAGACGCCGTCTGGAACCACGCCGGTCACACCCCGATACAACCCCGGTATCGGGGCGCGCCCGGCGCGGCCCCAGCCGACGCCTGAGCCTCGCCTGTACGCCGGCCGCATCGTCCTGGCGCTGCTGTGATGTCGCGCAACACGCGCGACACCGCCACCCTCTTCCCGCAGCGGGTGCGGGCGCTGTACGGCGGGGCCTCGCTCCGACCCCCACTTCGATACAGCCCCTAGAACCGGACCAGCGTCCGTGCTCCCTGACCGGCCCGCATCCGGCTGAACGCCTCGCCGACGTCCGCCAGCTCCACCTCGTCGGAGACGAGCGCGGCCAGGTCGAGCCGCCCCGCCCGGTAGTGCTCGAGCAGGATCGGCACGTCGACCGCCGGGTCGGTGCTGCCGTACATGCAGCCGACGATGGTCCGGGCGAAGAACGCGACCTCGAGGGCGTTGAACGTCACCGGGTCCTGGGCCGAGCCGAGCCCGACCACTGTCGCGGTCCCGCCGCGGCGGGTGGCCGACCAGGCGGCCCGGATGGTCTCGCCGCGCCCGACGCACTCGATCGCGTGGTCGGCCCCAAGGCCGCCGGTCAGCGCCCGGATCTCCTTGGCCAGCCCGGCGTGCGGGGCGAGGTAGTGGGTGGCGCCCAGAGACAGGGCCAGC
Organism: Dactylosporangium sp. McL0621; assembly: GCF_049995355.1. Lineage (NCBI taxonomy): Bacteria > Bacillati > Actinomycetota > Actinomycetes > Micromonosporales > Micromonosporaceae > Dactylosporangium > Dactylosporangium sp. McL0621. The sequence goes on along the minus strand of NZ_CP188259.1, from coordinate 10,485,955 downwards.
GCCTCCTTGGCCGGGGCCGGGTCCACCGCGATGATCGCCTCGGCGCCGGCGAGCCGGGCGCCCTGGATCGCGGCCAGGCCGACGCCGCCGAGCCCGACGACGACCACGGTCTGGCCCGGCCGGACCCGCGCCGCGTTCGTGACCGCGCCGACGCCGGTGAGCACCGCGCAGCCGAGCAGCGCGGCCTCCGCGAGCGGGATGTCGTCGGGCACCGGGATGCACGCGTGCGCGCCGACGACCGTCTCGGCCGCGAACGCGCCCGTGCCCAGGCCCGCGTAGACCGGCTCGCCGGCCACGGTCGCGAACGGCACGCCGCGGGCGTCGTCGGCGTGCACGCACAGGTAGGGCTCGCCGTGCTCGCAGAACCAGCAGGCCCGGCACGGCGGCGACCAGTTCAGCACCACGTGGTCGCCGGGCGCCAGGCCGGTGACGCCGGCGCCGGTCTCGACCACGACCCCGGCGCCCTCGTGGCCGAGGACGGCCGGGAAGGGCTGGCGCAGGGTGCCGTTGGCCAGCGACAGGTCGGAGTGGCAGACCCCGGCCGCGGCCAGCCGTACCCGCACCTGGCCGGGCCCGGTCGGGTTGAGCTCGATGTCCTCGACGGCGAGCGGCCCGTCGAGCGCGCGCATGACCGCGGCCCTGGTCACAGCTGCACCGACTTCACGGCCGTGAACTCCTCGTACCCGTGCACGCCCAGCTCACGGCCGTAGCCGGAGTGGCCGATGCCGCCGAAGGGCGCGAGGGGGTTGAACGAGCCGCCGTTGATGTCGACCTGGCCGGTGCGCATGCGCCGGGCGAAGGCCACGGCCCGGTCGCGGTCGGCCGACCAGACGGCGCCGGCCAGCCCGTACCTGGTGGCGTTGGCGATGCGCACGGCGTCGTCCTCGTCGCGGTACCGGATGATCGACAGCACCGGCCCGAAGATCTCCTCCTGGGCGATCGCGGCATCCGGGTCGACGCCCGCGAAGACCACCGGGGCCACGTAGTAGCCGACGGACGGCACCTCGCCGCCGCCGAACGCCACCGTCGCGCCGTCGCGCCGGCCGCGCTCGATGTAGCCGAGCACCCGGTCGCGCTGCGCCGCCGAGGCGAGCGGGCCCAGGCGGGTCGCCGGGTCGGCGGGGTCGCCCACGGTGTACTTCGCCGCGGCCGCCACCGCCAGCTCCACGGCCTCGTCGTGGCGGGACTCGGGCACGAGCATCCGCGTCCACGCCGTGCACGTCTGGCCGGAGTTGAGGAAGCAGTTGCCGATGCCGACCTTCACCGCGGCCGCGAGGTCGGCGTCGGGCAGGATCACGTTTGCCGACTTCCCGCCCAGCTCCAGCGCCACCCGGGTCACGTTCGCGGCGGCGAGCGCGGCGACCCGGCGGCCCGCGGCCGTGGAGCCGGTGAACGAGACCAGGTCGATGCCCGGGTGCCCGGCCAGCGCCGCGCCCGTCGGGTCGCCGTAGCCGTGGACCACGTTGTACACCCCGTCGGGGATGCCCGCGGCCCGCACGAGCTCGGCGAGGTGGTTGGCCGAGAGCGGGGCGACCTCGCTGGGCTTGTGCACAACGGTGTTGCCGGCCGCGAGCGCGGGCGCGACCTTGGCGACCGTCTGGTGCAGCGGGTAGTTCCACGGCGTGATCGCGCCGACGACGCCGACCGGCTCGCGGTACACCTCGGAGTTGCCGATCCGCTGGGGCTCCTCCGGCGCCTTGAGCAGCTCGATCATCGAGCCGAGGGTGGCCAGCGGCAGCCCGACCTGCACCTTGCGGGCGATCGGCAGCGGCGCGCCCATCTCGGCGCTGATCAGCTCGGCGAGCTCCGGTGCGGCCGCGCTCATCGCGTCGAGCAGCGCCTGCAGGCGCGCGGCCCGCTCGGCGCGGGGGAGGGCGGCCCAGGCGGGCTGGGCGGCGCGGGCGGCCGCGACGGCGCCCGACACGGTGTCGGGCGAGCCGGTCGGGACGGAGCCGATGACCTGTTCGGTGGCGGGATTGACGACGTCGATCACGGTGCTTCGCCCCTTACGAAAACGCGCTCACGCCGGTGAGAGCGCGGCCGATGATGAGCTTCTGGATCTGGCTGGTGCCTTCGTACACGGTAGTGACCCGGGCATCACGCAGGTACTTGCCCACGGGGTACTCGTCGATGTAGCCGTAGCCGCCGAAGACCTGCAGCGCCGCGTTGGCCGCGCGGACCGCGGCCTCGCTGGCGTAGAGCTTGGCGGTCGAGGATTCGGTGGCGAACGGCCGGCCGCGGTCGATGAGGTCGGCGACCCGCCAGGTGAGCAGCCGCGCCGCGTCGGCCTCGACGGAGATGTCGGCGAGCAGCTGCTGTACCAGCTGGAACGCCGCGATCTTCTTGCCGAACTGCTCGCGCTGGGTCGCGTAGCCGGTCGCCGCGTCCAGGCAGCCCTGGATGATGCCGACGCAGCCGGCGGCGAGCGACATGCGCCCCTTCGCCAGCGCGGCCATGGCGATCTTGAAGCCCTCGCCCTCGGCCCCGAGCAGGTTCGCGGCGGACACGAAGACGTCGTCGAAGCTGAGCATCGCGGTGGCCTGGCCGCGCAGGCCGAGCTTGCCGTGGACCTCGGTGACCTGCAGGCCCTCGGACGGCATCGGCACCAGGAACGCCGAGACGCCCTTCGGCCCGGGCCCGCCGGTGCGCGCGAAGACGAGCGCGACCGAGGCCCAGGTGCCGTTGGTGATGAACATCTTGGCCCCGTCGAGGCGCCAGCCGCCCTCGACCGCCGTGGCGCGGGTAGCGAGGGAGCCCGCGTCGGAGCCGGTGTCGGGCTCGGTCAGCGCGAAGCAGGCCAGGTCCTCGCCGCCGCACAGGCGGGGCAGCCACTGCGTCTTCTGCGCCTCGGTGCCGTACGTGTAGATGGACTTCGCGACCAGGCCCAGCGAGACGGAGACGATGCCGCGCACCGACGAGTCGCCCCGCCCGAGCTCCTCCAGGACCAGGCAGTACGTCAGGTGGTCGCCGCCGCTGCCGCCGTACTGCTCGGGGATCGTGATGCCGAAGATCCCGAGGCCGGCCAGCTTCTTGACGATCTGGAGGTCGACCTGCTCGGCCCGGTCCCAGGCCGCCGCGTGGGGCGCGATCTCGCGGTCCGTGAACTCGGCGGCCATGCGCCGGACGGCCTGTTGTTCGTCGCTGAGGGTCAGATCCATAACCTGATTCCTTAACTAACGCTGTTAGTTTCTAGGATCGTACTCATGGTCCGTCCCCGAACGCCACTGCTGAGCCGCGACCGCATCGTCGAGGTCGCCACCGCGATCGTGGACGCGGAGGGCCTCGACGCCCTCTCGACCCGCCGCCTGGCCCGCGAGCTCGGCGTGCAGGCGCCGTCGCTGTACAACCACTTCGCGACGAAGGAGGAGATCGTCGACGCGATCGGCGACGCCATCGTGGCCGGCGTCGACCTGTCGATGCTCGGCCGCGACCCGTGGCCGGCCGCGCTGCGCTCGTGGGCCCGCGCCTACCGCGCCGCCTTCCGCGCGCACCCGAACGTGGTCCCGTTCCTGGCCCGCGGCCCGGCCCGCCGCCCGGCCTCGCTCCGCCTCGCCGACGCCGTCTACGGCGCCCTCGTCGACGCCGGCTGGACGCCGGCCCAGGCGACCCGGATCGGCGCGGCCATGCGGTACTTCGTGGCCGGCTCGGCGCTGGGCTCCTTCGCGCTCGGCTTCGTCGACGACCCGTCGCTGTACGCCGCCGACTACCCGCACCTGCGCGACGCCCACCGCCTCGCGGGCCGCCACGCCCAGGTCGACGAGTCCGCCTTCGAGCTCGGCCTGGACGCGCTCATCGACGGCCTGGAACGCAAGTTCTCCGAAAAATGAGCGTTCGCTCTATATTTGGGTATGCCCCGCGTCTCGGAAGCCCACCTCGCCGCCCGCCGCGAGCAGATCCTCGACGCCGCCACGCGCTGCTTCCTGCGAAACGGCTTCCACCACACCTCGATGCAGGACGTGATCAAGGAGGCGGGGCTGTCGGTCGGGGCCTTCTACCGGTACTTCAACAGTAAGGCCGAGCTCATCCGGGCCATCGCCGAGGAGAAGGTCGGCAGCATCCTCACGACCCTGGAGCAGCTGCTCGCCGAGGAACCGCCGCCGCCCCTGCCCGTCGCCTTCGCCGAGCTGCTGGCCCAGGTCGACCACAACCTCGGCGCCGAGGGGCCGGTGCGCATCGCGGTGCAGGTCTGGGGCGAGGCCGCCTACGACCCCGCGTTCGCCGAGCTCGTCGGGAACATCTACGTCCGCATCCGCACCCGCGCCACGGCGCTGGCCGAGCGGATGCGCGACGCGGGGGAGCTGCGCCCCGACGCCGACCCGGAGGCCGTGGCCACGGTGATCATGGGGCTCGTGCAGGGATACATCATCCAGCACGTCCTGGCCGGGCGGGTCGGGCGGGAGACGTACCTGGCCGGAATCTCGGCATTGATCGGCCGCTATGGTGCGGGGGACGCCCACGAGGCGGACTGACCACCCCGTACATGGAGGGCCTGACATGACAAACCTCTCCCGCCGCGGCGTCCTCGCCGCCGCCGCGGCCGCCGCGGCCGCGCCGTTCGTCGCGGGCTCCGCGGCCGAGGCGCACCCGAGCGACCCGAAGACCTGGGACCTCACCCTGCTGGGCACCTCCGACACCCACGGCAACGTCTACAACTGGGACTACTACCGCGACGCGGAGTACGACGACGGCGCCCACAACGACGTCGGCCTGGCCAAGGTCGCGACGGTCGTGAACACGATCCGGGCCCAGCGCCGCGGCAAGGCGACCCTCGTGCTCGACGCCGGCGACACCATCCAGGGCACGCCGCTGGCGACGTACTACGCCAAGCAGGAGCCGATCACCACCACCCACGAGCGGCACCCGATGGCCCGGGCGATGAACGTCATCCGCTACGACGCGGTGACGCTGGGCAACCACGAGTTCAACTACGGGCTGCCGCTGCTGGACCTGTGGATCCGCCAGCTCGGCTTCCCGGCGCTGGCCGCCAACGCGGTGAACGTGAAGACCGGGCGCCCGGCGTACCTGCCCTACGTCATCAAGAAGGTCGACCTCGGCCCCGGCGCGCCCAACCTGCGCGTCGGCATCCTCGGCCTGACCAACCCCGGCGTCGCCATCTGGGACCGCGCCAACGTCGAGGGCCGGCTGCGCTTCGACGACATGATCGCGACCGCCGCCCGGTACGTGCCGGAGATGCGCCGCCGCGGCGCCGACATCGTGCTCATCAGCGCGCACGGTGGCGACAGCGGCACCTCCAGCTACGGCCCGGAGCTGCCCAACGAGAACCCCGCGGCGCTGCTCGCCGCGCAGGTGGCCGGCGTCGACGCGATCCTGTTCGGCCACGCGCACAACGACATCCCGCAGCGCTTCGTCACCAACACCGCCACCGGCGCCCAGGTGCTGCTGTCGGAGCCGTCGAAGTGGGGCCAGCGGGTGACCCGGATGGACTTCACGCTCAGCCGCGACCGGGGCCGCTGGCAGATCACCACCAAGGCCGCGACGACCATCAACACCAACGCCTACGAGGCCGACCCGGTGGTGCTCGCCGCGGTGCGGGCCCAGCACAACAAGACCGTCGCGTACGTCAACCAGGCCGTGGCCAACTCGACGCAGGAGCTCTCGGCGGCCGAGTCCCGGTACAAGGACACGGCGATCCTCGACTACATCAACAAGGTGCAGACCGACACCGTGGCCACAGCCTTGAGCTCAGGAGCTGTTGACGGGCAGTACGCGGCGCTGCCGGTGCTGTCGATCGCGGCGCCGTTCTCCCGCACCGCGCTGTTCCCGGCCGGGCAGGTGAAGATCAAGGACGTCGCCGGCCTGTACATCTACGACAACACCCTGGAGGCCGTCGTGCTCACCGGGGCCGAGGTCCGGGCCTACCTCGAGTACTCGGCGAAGTACTTCGTGACGCTGGCCCCGGGCGCTCCGGTCGACCCGGCGACGATCAGCGACCCCACGGTGCCGGACTACAACTACGACACGCTGTCGGGTGTGGAGTACGACATCGACATCTCCAAGCCGGTGGGGCAGCGCATCACGCGGCTCGTCCACCCCGGCACCGACACGCCGGTCGGGAACGCCGAGCAGTTCGTCGTCGCGGTGAACAACTACCGGCGCTCCGGTGGCGGAAACTTCCCCGGGATCGTCAAGACGCAGGTGTACAACGCGCAGCAGGAGATCCGCCAGCTGCTCATCGACTGGGCGCAGGCCAAGGGCGTCATCGACCCCGCGGACTTCTTCACCCCGAACTGGCGGCTCGTCCGCGAGGGCGAGCCGGTCTTCTAAAACGGGCGCGGAGATCTGGTGCGCCTTAGGGTGTTCTCCATGCAGGAGAGGATTCTGGGGCGCACCGGCGTTCCCGTCAGCGTCATCGGGCTCGGCGCATGGCAGCTCGGCGCCGACTGGGGCCGTGTCGACGAGGAAGAAGCGCTCGCGACCCTGTCCGCCGCGCACGAGGCGGGCGTGACGTTCATCGACACCGCCGACGTGTACGGCGACGGGCGCAGCGAGCGGATCGTCGGTCAGTTCGTGCGATCGTTGCCGGACGGCCGGCGGGTCACCGTGGCGACGAAGATGGGCCGGCGGGTGCCGCAGGAGCCCCAGCACTACAACCTCGCCAACTTCCGGGCCTGGAACGACCGCTCCCGGGAGAACCTCGGCGTCGACACCCTCGACCTGGTGCAGCTGCACTGCCCGCCGACCGAGGTCTACCACACCGACGAGGTGTTCGACGAGCTCGACGGGATGGTCGCCGAGGGGCGGATGAAGGCGTACGGCGTGAGCGTCGAGACCACCGCCGAGGCCCTCGCCGCGATCGCCCGGCCCAACGTGGCCAGCGTGCAGATCATCTTCAACATGCTGCGGCTCAAGCCGCTCGACGAGGTCCTGCCGGCGGCCGAGAAGGCCGGCGTCGGCATCATCGCCCGGGTGCCGCTGGCCAGCGGGCTGCTCTCCGGCCGGTACGACGAGCACACCACCTTCGGGGCCGACGACCACCGCACGTACAACCGCCACGGCGAGGCCTTCGACCAGGGCGAGACCTTCTCCGGCGTCGACTACGCCACGGGGCTCGCGGCCGTGCGCCGCCTCGCCGCGCTGCGGCCCGAGGACGCCACCCTGGCCCAGGTCGCGCTGCGCTGGATCATCGACCACTCCGCCGTATCCGTCGTCATCCCCGGCGCGCGCAACGCCCAGCAGGCCCGCGGCAACGCCGAGGCCGCGTCCCGGCCGCCGCTGCCGCCGGAGACGCACGACGCGGTCACCGCGGTCTACGACGAGCTCGTGCGCGAGTCGGTGCACGACCGGTGGTAGCCGTCGGCGACACGATCGGCGTCGAGGAGGAGTTCCACGTCGTCAACGGCGAGACCGGCGCGCTGGAACCGGCCGCGCGCCGGGTGCTGCGCGGCGCCGACGCCGAGCCGGAGCTGCACCGCTCGATGGTCGAGACCGCCAGCGCCGTGCACACCGACCTGACCGCGCTGCGGGCCGACCTGGTGGAGAAGCGCCGGTCGCTCGTGGAGGCCTCGGGCCGCCACGGGCTGGCGATCGTGGCCGCCGGCTCCGTGCCGGGCTCCGGGAGCACGCCCAGCCGGGTGTACCCCAACGAGCGGTACGAGCGCATGGCCCAGGAGTACCGCCAGCTCGTCGACGAGCAGCAGGTCGCCGCGTGTCAGGTGCAGGTCGGGGTGCCGGACCGGGACCAGGCGGTGCGCCTCACCCGCCGGATCCGGGAGTGGCTGCCGACGCTGCTCGCCCTGAGCGTGTCCTCGCCGTACTTCGCCGGCCAGGACACCGGGTACGCCTCCTACCGCACGATCGTCACCTCCCGCTGGCCGACCGTCGGGCCGCCGCCGGACCTGAACTCGGCCGCGCAGTACGACAAGGTCGTCGCCACGCTGGTGGAGAGCGGGGTGATAAGCGACGCCGGGATGGTGTACTTCGACGCCCGGCCGTCCGCGCGGTACCCGACGGTCGAGGTGCGCGTCGCCGACTCCTGCCCCGACATCGACGACGTGGTGCTGCTGGCCGCGCTCGCCCGGGGCCTGCTCACCGTCGCCGCCGAGGAGGACGAGGCCGGCCGGGCCCTCCCCGAGGCGCCGCAGGTGCTGCTGCGCGCGGCCACCTGGCGGGCCGCCCGCTCCGGCCTCGCCGGCCACCTCGTCGACCCGTCGACCCGCAGCGCGGTGCCGGCCGGGGTACGCATCGACGCCCTGCTGCAGCACGTGCGCCCCGCGCTGGAGGCCCGCGACGAGTGGGACACCGCCCTGGAGCTCCTGGCCGCCCTGCGCTCGCGCGGCACCTCGGCCTACCGGCAGCGCCGGGCGGAGTCGCACCGCGAGGTGGTGCTCGCCCTCGCCGCCGAAACCGCGAAGGGGTGACTACCCTCGGGGCATGACGCACAGGGGTCTGCTGGTCGACTGGGGCGGCGTGCTCACCACCGACGTGTTCGCGTCGTTCGACGCGTTCTGCGCGCGGGAGGGGCTCGCGCCCGGAACCGTTCGCGAGCTCTTCCGCTCCGATCCCCGGGCGCGTGAGCTGCTCGCCGGCCTCGAGGACGGCACCCTGCCCGACGCCGAGTTCGAGGCCGGCTTCGCCGCGCTGCTCGGCCCGGGTATCGCCGCCGAGGGGCTCATCCCGCGGCTCATGGGCGACGCCGGCGACGACCGGGCGATGCTCGACTTCGTCCGGGCCGCCCGCGCGGGCGGCATCCGCACCGGGCTCATCTCGAACTCGTGGGGGGTCGACCGGTACGACCGCAATCTGCTCGCCGAGCTCTTCGACGGCGTGGTGATCTCCGGCGAGGTCGGGCTGCGCAAGCCGGCGCCGGAGATCTACGCCCTGGGCGCGGAGGCGGTCGGGCTGCGGCCGGACGAGTGCGTGTACGTCGACGACCTGCCGGGCAACCTGAAGCCCGCCCGCGCGCTGGGCATGACCACGCTGCACCACCGGGGCGCGACGCAGACCATCGACGCGCTGCGCCCCCTGCTGGGCCTGACCCTGTGAGACGCCGCACGCTGCTCGCGTTCGCCGCGGCCTTGCCTTTGGCCGCGTGCGAGTCGGACGGCGCGGAGGCCACCGGCAACCTGCGCATCGCCACGGGCAGCCCCGGCGCCGTGTACTACCGCTACGGCTCCGCGATCGCCGAGCTGTGCAAGCGCTACCTGCCAAACGTCCACGCCAGCGTCCTGACCACGGCCGCGTCCCAGTTCAACGTGCAGAGCATTCTCGACGGCACCGCCGACGTGGCGTTCACCCAGGCCGACATCGCCGCCGAGAACGACCAGAGCCACCCGGACCAGCTGGCCGCCCTGGGCCGCCTGTACGACGACCACATCCACGTGGTCGTCGCGGCCAGCGGCCCGGTGAAGGGCCTGCACGACCTGCGCCAGCGCCGCGTCTCGATCGGCGGCGAGGGCTCCGGCACCGCCATCACCGCCCTCCGGGTGCTGTCGATCTCCGACATCGCCGTCGAGGAGAAGCGTCTCGGCCTGGACGACTCGGTGGCGGCGCTGCGCGCGGGCGGCATCGACGCGTTCTTCTTCTCCGGGGGCCTGCCGGTGGCCGCGATCGCCGACCTGGCCCGCGACTTCCCGATCCGCCTGCTGGACCTGTCGGAGCCGGTGAAGGCGCTGCGGGCGCAGTACGGCGACTACTACGCGGAGCGGGTCGTACCGGCGTCGACGTACACGGGCATCACGGCGACGGTGGCCATAGGCATCGCCAACTACCTCGTGGTGCGCATGTCGATGGACGAGCCCCTGGCGTACGGCGTGACGCGCCTGCTGTTCGAGGGGCGCGACGAGCTCGCGAAGGCCCACCAGGCGGCCGCGCGCCTGAACATCCGCTCAGCGATCTCGACCCCGCCGCTGCCCTTGCACCCGGGCGCGATCCGTTACTACCGCGCCCAGAAGGCCTAGCTGTAGCGTCAGCGCGCTGCGCTCGCGTCGGGGGAGCTTCGCTCCACCCAAACCCCCTCAAGATCTGCGCCGGCGCGTTCGAGGGCGAGCAGTGCACGGTTCCCGGGCCGGGCGCGACCGCCGGAGCGTTGTTCCGACCGGTTCGCCTGACGCTCGATCCGCACGCCATCGCGGTCGGACCCGGCTGCACAGCGAGGACGCGCCGTCACGGCGCGGCCCACCGTTCTCGTCGAGCGGCGGTCACGCAGTGGGGCGCGGCACCCGGCATGGGGTGCTGGACCCCCGTTGCGACGCGCGGGTCAAGCCGATGCCGGCTCGGCGGGGTGGGCCGTGAAGAAGCGGATGAGGTCTTCCGCGGCGGTCGGGGACAGCATCATCGCCTGGACCCGGGCGGACATCTCGGCGATCGGGCCGATCCTGGTGAACATCTCCTCCTCGTACGCGCGGATCGCGGCGTGCGGGTCGGTGGGGTGGGCGGCCAGTTCGCGGGCGAGTACCGCGGCGTCCAGCATGGCCTGGTTGGCGCCCTCGCCCACCGGCGGCATGAGGTGCGCGGCGTCGCCGATCAGGGTGACGCCCGGGCGGCCGGCCCAGCGTGTGCCGATCGGCAGGGTCTCGATCCGGCGCGGGGTCGCCTCGCCGTCGCCGGCCTCGATGAGTGCGGTGAGCCTCGGGTCCCAGTCGTCGAACAGGTCCAGCAGGGCGCGCTTGGTGCCGACGTGGTGGTCGTCCGCGCGCAGGGACGCGACGACGCGCAGGCTGCCGTCGCCGCTGCGCTGTGCGGCCAGGAGCTGGTTCACGCCGAGGCACCACAGGTTTCCGGGGCCGACCAGCTCGGCCAGGTGCGGGTGGCGCCGGTCGACGTCGGCGATGCTCAGCTCGGCCAAGGTAGCCACGTAGGTCGGTTTCGCGTCGGTCAGCAGCGACCGGACGCTCGACCGTGCGCCGTCCGCGCCGACGAGGATCTCGCAGTCCGATCGGTGGCCGCCGTCGAACTCCAGCCGGAAGCCGCCGCCGGGTCCCGGTGTCGCCGCGGTGAGGCGGTGCCCCCACGCGACCGTGTCGCCGGGGAGCGAATCGAGCAGAAGGTCGCGCAGGGCGTTCCGGTCGATCTCCGGTCGTCCGGAGAACGAGCCGGGCTCCGGCCTGTGGTGCAGGAGGGTCCGGCCGGCCGGGTCGAGGATGCGCAGCTCCTCGCCCTCGGGCCGAGCGGCGGATCGGAACCGGGCGGTGAGGCCCGCCTCCGCCAGGGCGTGCTGCCCGGACTCCGGGTGCAGGTCGAGCGATCCGCCCTGTGATCGGGCGGAGCGGCCGGGCTCGCGCTCGTACACCACCGCATCGATGTTCTGCCGGTGCAGGATTCGAGCCAGGGTCAGCCCGCCGAGGCCGCCACCGGCGATCGCTACGCGCATCGTCAACCTCCTTAGCGTACGCTGTATCGTATGACTACACCGTACCTTAGCGCGGCGGAGCCCGTCTGGGAGCGGCCCGAGCCCCGGACCCGGTCGGCGCCGGTTCCGTTGAGCCGCGCGAAGATCGCCGCCACGGCGATCCGGCTGGCCGATGAGCACGGCCTCGACGGGCTGTCGGTTCGCAAGATCGCCAAGGAGCTCGGCGTCGGTCCGATGCGGCTCTACGACTACGTGGTGAACCGGTCCGAGCTGCTCGACCTGATGGTCGACGCCGTCTACGCCCGGATCGCCGCGGCCGACCGGCCGTCCGACTGGCGGGCCGCGATCGTGGCCATCGCCCGCCTGACCCGGGTCGCCGCCCTGGAGCACGAGTGGTTCGCCGACCTGCTCGGCGGGAGGCCGCACCTGGGCCCGAACGCGCTCGCCGTGGGCGAGTCGACGGCGGCGGCGCTCAGCCGGGCCCCGGGCGTGCGCGACATCGCCGACCTGCAGCGGGCCGCGGGAACCCTGAGCGCCTTCCTCATCGGCGCGCTCCGCCGGGAGGTCACCGAGCGGCGCACCGCCCGCTCCACCGGCACCGACGAGCGCGCCTGGCAGGCCAGCCTCGGCCCCTACCTGACGCGGCAACTGGAGACCGGCCGGTACCCCACCATCGCCCGGCTCGTCATCGACGGCGCCGACCTCGAGCCCGAGGAGGACTTCGATCGCAACCTGACCACCGTCCTGGACGGCATCACCGGCCGTCCCGCGCCGCGATGACCACGCCCCGGCAGCAGGTGCTGGACGAGCTGGCCCGCCGGGTCCTCGCGCCGCGGCTGGATCACCCGGCACGCGTGGGCATCGACGGCCACTCCGCCGCGGGTAAGACGACCCTGGCCGACGAGCTGGCCGCCGTCCTGCGCGGGAGCACGACCCGGCCCGTGCTCCGGGTCGCGGTCGACCACTTCAAACGGCACGTGGACCGGCGTACGCAATATCCGCCCGGCTCGCCGGAGAGCTACTACTTCGAAATGTTCGACGTCGACGCCATCCGCGATGAGCTGCTGGTGCCACTGGGCCCGGGCGGCAGTCGCCGGTACCGCACCCAGATCATGGATCTCAGCGGCCGCACGCCCGTCGACTCGGGCGTGCACGTGGCTCCGGACGACGCGATCCTCGTGGCGGACGGCGGCTTCCTGCAGAAGCCGGCCCTGTTCCGGCACTGGGACCTGCGCGTGTACGTCCACATCGAGGTGGCGGACGTACTGCACCGCGGCACGGCGCGCGACCAGGCGTGGATGGCCTCGGCGGAGGCGGCCGCCGAGCGGTACCGCACCTACTACATCCCGGGCGAGGAGCTGTACCTGGCCGAGGTCCGCCCCGCCGGACGAGCGGACATCGTCATCGACAACCGTAACTTCGACGCCCCGCGCATCGTCCGCTGAACCGCGGGGCGGCCCTCCGCGTGCACCCTGGCGGCGGGCGCGTTCCGGCCGCCGTCAGCGGCCCTCCGCGGCAGGCGGTGGGCTCCGTCAGGCAGGAGGCCGTCCAGTGGCCCGAAGAGTGATCTCCACCCCCGAGGCGCCGGAGTACCCGACCTACAGCCAGGCGGTACGGGCCGGCAACACGATCTACGTTGCCGGGACGCCCGGGGTCGACGTGGCCACCGGGGAGTTCGCCGGCCCCACGGCCCGTGAGCAGGCCCGCCAGTCCTTGCTCAACTGCGCGGCGATCCTGCGCGCCGCCGGCGCCGAGCTGAGCGACGCCGTCATGGTGCACACGCTGCTGCTGCGCCCCGAGGACGCCGACATCCTCGTCGAGGTGTTCGACGAGTTCTTTCCCGAGGTCCGCCCGCCGCGGTTCGTGAGCCGGCTCGGCGTCGACCGGCCCGGCCTCCTCGTGTCGATCGCGATGATCGCCGTCGTCGACTGACGGGCCGCGGCGGTTGACCGTGGCACTGGATGGTGCTAATAATACTAGCACTATGAAGTGGGCAGTTGATCATTCGTCGCGGGAGTCGTTGGCGGTCCAGATCATGGCGTGTGTACGCCAGGGGGTGGCCTCGGGGGAGCTCGCCGTCGGCGAGCAGCTCCCGCCGGCGGCCGAGCTGGCGCCGGCGCTGTCGGTCGACCGCAACACCGTGCTGGCCGCCTACCGGCAGCTGCGCGACGAAGGCGTGCTGGAGTTCCGCCGCGGTCGCGGGGCGCGGGTCGCGTCCGCGGTCACGGAGCCGGCCCCGGTCACCGAGGCGGCCCAGGCGCTCGTGGCGGTGGCCCGCCGGCACGGGCTGGGGCGCCACGACCTGCTCCGCCTCATCGAGAAGCTGACCTGACACGTCGAGAGGATGGTGCCCGATGACGGCATCCGCACTGCCCGGCCGGGGACGGTACTCGATCTACACCGGCCGGGTGACCAACTGGCCGCTGGTGGTGGCCCTCGGCGTCGCGCTGATGGCGCCGCTGCTGCTCATGGGCGGCATGTCGCGCGGCAGCTGGAGCGACCCCGCCGGCCCCGCGATCCCGCTGCTGGTGGCCGCGGTCGCGCTGCTCCTCAGCGTGCTGACCGGGTTGAACGTCCGGACCGCGGCGGGACCGAACGGCGTCACGGTCCACTGCGGGATGCTGGGATGGCCGCGCCGCACGTACCGTCTGGAAGCGATCGCGCACGCCGAGGTGGTCGACCTGCCGCCGTCGCTGTGGCGCATGTCCCTCGGCTTCTGGTGGACCCCGCGCCAGACCTACTTCACGGTCCGCCCCGGGCCCGTCCTGCGGCTGGCCCTGAACACCGGCCGCAGCGTGGCGATCACCGTGCCCGACCCCCACGCCGCGGTGGCGATCATCCACGAGGCCAGGTCCGCCTGACCGGCCGGGCTCTGTCCCACCCGTCGCCGCCGCATCCACAACCGCTTCTTCGGCCCGGCCGCCAGCGCGCACTACGCGCGGATCGTCGAGCCGATCGCGCGGCGGACCTTCACCGAGACGTTGCGGGTCCTCACCGCGTAGACCGGCTCCACGGGGCCACCCAGTCGTTGCCGGGCGCGGCCGGCTGCGGCGGGCCCGCGGCGGCCGGCGGGGCCCACGAGGACCAGGCGACGGGCGCCGGCGGCCGGACGTGCCGCGATGTGGCCGGGTGCCCCAGCCCCGCCCGCCCGGCCAGCGCCAGCACGAAGCATGCGCGCACGTTACCTGTCTAGGGGCACCGCCCGAGCCGGCGCAGCAGCCGGTCCTGTTCGTCCCCGGCCGGCGGCTGCTCCGACGGCTGTGCCGGCGCGAAGAAGCGCTCCAGGCCGGCCAGGCCCGCGTACGTCTGCTCCAGGCTCGCCGCCGCCCACGCGACAAGCCCGGGATCGAGCGCCTCGGGGGCGCCGACCGCGCGGGCCAGGTCCCAGGTGTGGACAAGACTGTCCGTCGTCCGTACCGCGAGCAACTGCCCCCCGCGCGCCCGGCCCAGCGGGTAGTCCAGCATCCGGTCCAGGGCTCCCGGCGCGCGGAAGGCGTGCGCGCAGTCGCGGACCGAGGCGTCGTACGCGGCGACCGGGTCGGCTCCGAGCGCGTCGGCGTCGCGGAGCCGGATGAAGTCGGCGGCCGTCGCGCCCGCGAGCAGGGCGACGTAGTTCAGGTTGCCGCGGGTCATGTGGTTGACCAGGGCGCGCACGTCCCACTCGGCGCAGGGGGTCGGGGCCGTCCACTGCTGCGGGTGTACCTCGCGCAGGGCGGCCGCGAACCCCGCGCTCGCTCGTTCGTAGCGGTCGGCCTCGTCCATGACCCCAGCGTGCCGGTACACCCGGAAGAACGCTGGCGGGGATCGGACGTCGCGTTACACGGCGGCGGGGAACCAGACCCGGGCGTGCAGGCCCGACGGCTCGTTGGGCAGCAGGTCGAAGCGGCCGCCCGAGGCGTCGACCAGCACGGCGACGATGGGCAGGCCCAGGCCGCTGCCGTCGACGTTCTGGGCGTCGGGGGCGCGCCAGAAGCGCTCCATCGCCATCTCGCGCTGCTGCTCGGTCAGTCCCGGGCCGTTGTCGATCACGTGGAGGTCCACGCCGTTGTCGTCGGCGCTGGGGCGTACCGTCACCGTGGTTCCGGGTCCGGAGAACTTCACCGCGTTGTCGATGAGCGCGTCCAGCGCCTGGTCGATCGCGTTGCGCACGGCGCGGGCGCGCAGCGGACGGGCCGGGCGCACGTACCGCAGCGTGATGTCCTTCTTCGCGGCCACCGGCTGCCAGGCCAGCACGCGCGCCCAGGCGGTCTCGCCCGCGTCGAAGTCGGTGAGGTCGTACTTGCCCCGCTCGGCCCGGGCCAGCGCGAGCAGGCTGTCGAGCACGTCGCCGAAGCGCTCGGTCTCCTCCAGCGCGAGGCGGTGGCCCTCGACCGCCTGCGGGTCGGTGAGGTCGACGCCGAGGTCCTCGACGCGCAGGCGCAGCGCGGTCAGCGGGTTGCGCAGCTGATGGCTGGCGTGTGAGACGAACGCGCGCTGCCGCTCCAGGGCGTCGGCGACGGTCGCCGCCATCTCGTTGAAGGCGTTGCCGAGGCGGCGCAGCTCCGGCGGGCCGTCGGCGGCCGGGACGCGCACCGTGTAGTCGCCGGCCGCGAGCTCGTGCGCGGCCGCGTCGAGCTCGGCGACCGGGCGCAGCGTCCAGCGCGCCAGCGACCAGGCCGCGACGATGCCGGCGAAGAGCACCACGAGCCCGCCGCCGGCCAGGATGCCCCAGGCGCTGCCGACGCCGTTGGCGTTGCTGCGGGTCGGCGAGATGGTCACGACCGCGCCGATCACCTCGCCGCCCCGGCCGACCGGCACCGCGACCACGAGCGGGTCGGTGCGCCACGGCCAGATCGTGCCGTCCTCGCTCGCCTCGCGCCCCTCCAGCGCGCGGCGGGCCTGGCGCAGCACGTCGTCGTCGGCGAGGCGCAGGTCGGGGCGCGAGCCGACGACCTGGTGGGCGTCCTGGTCGACCACGACCGCGGCGACGCCGTACACGTCGTCGTAGCGGGTCAGCTCGGCCGCCAGCTCCGCCGTGTCGGTGTCGCGCAGCGCGGGTTCGGCCAGGGTGGCGAAGCGCGTTGCGTCGGCGAGCCGGTCGGCGACCAGCCGCTGGGTGTCGCGACCGGCGAGGGAAATCGCCAGTGGTACCTCCAGCGCCGCCAGCACGAGCAGCAGCAGGACGAGGTACACCGTGCCGAGCCGGACCCTCATGGCGCGAGGCGGTACCCGACGCCGCGGACGGTCTGCACGAGCCCGGGCACGTCGAGCTTCGCGCGCAGCGAGCCGACGTGGACGTCGAGCGTGTGCCGCCCGACGAAGCTGGTCTGCCAGACGGCGAGGATCAGGCGGTCGTACGACACCACGACCCCCGGCGTGCGGGCCAGCACGGCGAGGATCTCGAACTCCTTGCGGGTCAGCGCCACGTCCCGCCCGTCGGCGAGCACCCGGCGCGCGGCCACGTCGACGGAGACCGGCCCGGCGGTGAGCACCTCGCTCGGCGGCGGCGCGGCCCGGGCGGCCCGGCGCAGCACCGCCTCGATGCGCGCGTTGAGCTCGGCCATGGAGTACGGCTTCACGACGTAGTCGTCGGCGCCGGTCTGCAGCCCGATGACCCGGTCGCGCTCCTCGGCCCGCGCGGTGACCGCGATGATCGCGACGCTCTCGTCCTTGCGGCGCAGCGTGCGACACACCTCGATGCCGTCGCCGTCGGGCAGGTTGAGGTCGAGCAGGATCAGGTCGAAGGGCTCGCCCGCGAACGTGTCCAGGGCGGACTGCGCGGTCGGGCAGTGCACCACCTCGTGCCCGCGCCGGCGCAGGGCGGTGGCCAGGGCGGCCGCCACCCGCGCGTCGTCTTCCACCAGCATCACCCGCATCGTGCGCCCATGGTACGGGAGCCTCACCTTCAAGAGTTCGTCAAGGAACAGCGGCGGCCTCTCCCGCAGCGGGTCGCCGGTTGCCACGGTGTTCCCGTGGACATCGTGTCGAGCGGCGAGCGTTACCGAGCCTCGACCGTCGCCGCGTTCGAGGCGGCCGTGCTGGTGCGATGTACGGGGGTGTGTGGAGGAGGAGGCCGTGCCCGGGCGCTGGGGGGCACCCGGGCACGATCTCTCGACGGCGTGCTGGCCGAGTTCAACCGCGGGGCCGCCGCCGAGCGCCTCGCGGAGCTGCTGACCGCCGCGGGCCGCACGGCGAGTGTCCACCGCTACACGGCCGGTAACCGGCACCGCTACGAGATCTTCCGCGTCTTCGCCGACCCGGGGGCCGGCACGTTCCTCGACCGCGCGTGGGCGCAGGGGTACGCCGACCTGTGCGCCGTACCCGCCGAGCCGCGCTCGACCCGCCAGGTGCGCCACTCCCGCCGCCTGGCCGAGGCCGCCTGGCGCAGCGTGCTGATGGTCTCGGGCCCGGCGCGCAGCGGCTCCCCGGGCCTGCGCGTGGCCGACCTGGACACCGCGACGGTACTGGTCCGCGCGGGCCGCATGATGGCCCTGCCGGTGCGCATGTCGACCCGCCCGGGCGGCCAGCTCCTGCTGGCGATGACCGCCGCCTGACCTCGGTCCGGGCGCCGGTTACCCGGACACCGGCAAGTAGCGCTGGGCAGACTTGTCACGCGGACCCGGCGGCGAGCATCGGTCGCTCGAGGCGGCGCTGCGGACCAATGGCGTCCAGGGCCAGCAACTGGTTGGGGTGCACACCTGCGCCTGCGGTAGCGCCCGCGTTTTCGCCGTCACCAGTCGCGCCACTCGCCGGCGGCTTCGTCGGCGCCGCGGCGCTCCAGCAACGCCTCGACGTCGATGCCTGCCTCATCGAGGACCTCCTCGATGTACTCGCTCAGCTCCTCCCGCGTGATCGTCTCGATGGGGTGGCCGCACTCCAGGTCGGCTTCGTTGAGGGCGACCACGACCCGTTCGA
This sequence comes from Dactylosporangium sp. McL0621, assembly GCF_049995355.1. Lineage (NCBI taxonomy): Bacteria > Bacillati > Actinomycetota > Actinomycetes > Micromonosporales > Micromonosporaceae > Dactylosporangium > Dactylosporangium sp. McL0621. The sequence goes on along the minus strand of NZ_CP188259.1, from coordinate 10,467,753 downwards.
CCGCGGCCCACACTGCCTCGTCCGTGCGCGGCTCGAGGCCGGTGATCTCCCGCTCGTACGCCTCCAGGGCCGTGTCGACCGCGGCGACGAACTCCGGCGGGAATGCCGTCAGTGCGTACGCCTCGTCCGCCGGCAACGTTCCCGCGGCCACCGCCGCCGCTTGCTCCGCCGTCTCTCGTCGCCACCGCTGGGTCAGCCGCTCGATCATGCCGACAGCGTAGGCAGCGCGCCGACGGGTACGGCGGTCACCGCTCGTTCTCCCGGGCCGTTACCGGCGGGGCGACGACCGGCTCGGTGGCCGGGTCATGGTCGATCCGCGCCGGGCCGCCCACGATCAGGGTGGCCCGGGCCCACGGCGATGGAGCCGGGCCGGACTCGGGCAGACGTATCTGGTGGCTCGCAGTCCAAGCGGCGCGCTCGAACGAAGAGTTCCGGCGCGGTGCCGGGCGGGCGGCGCAGATCTTGAGGGGGTGTGGGTGGAGCGTAGCTCCCCCACCGCAAGCGCAGCGAGCTGGAAATACAGCTACAGCCTCGTGGCGCTGAAGATCATCGTGGTCATCACCACGCCGCCCGTGGCGGCGTTCGTCAGGACCAGTCTCGGGCTCAAGGACGTGAAGGGGTTCTCCTTGTCGACCCAGGTCGCCTTGCGGTTGCCCGTCGAGAACGCGGTCAGCTCCACCCCGCCGTCGCCCGTCGGTTTGCACGTGACCTGCAAGGGCGTCGAGGCGGTCGTCGGTGGGCCGGCGTTCTTCGGCTTGGCCGACGCCGCCACCTTGGGGTGCTGGTCCCCGGCGTGCTTGTAGATCTCGATGACCCCGTCGGCGTTGATTTCGAAGCTGTACCCGTTCGCGAGGTTCGCCCCGTCGAAGCACCCGGCGCCGATGCGCGCCCCGCCGGCCGACTTGCCGATCGCGGCGAACTCGAGGTCGATGTTGAAGCCGCCCCCCGGCACGCTGAGGCGCTGCTCGGGGCCGGGCGCGAGGCAGCGTACGTTCGGCTGCTCGGCGGTGATGCGCAGCGCGTCCGGCACCTCGATCTTGCAGCCGCCGGACGGGCCCCAGGACGCCTTCTGCTGCAGCGCCGCCACCGTCTTGGTGCCCTTCAGCGGCCACGGGCCGACCGAGTTGAGCCAGCAGGCGATGACCGGCCGGGCGTGCCAGGTCTTGTCCAGGCCGGGCGGCAGGAGCGGCTTCTCCAGCGGCAGGAAGGACTGCCCGAACGGTACGCCGAGGTAGTCCCCGTAGGACTGCTCGCACATCGCCCGCGTCGCGGTGTCCACCGCCTTGGCGCCGGGGTCGACGGTGAACGGCAGGTGCCCGACGAAGGTGACCTCGCCGACGTGCGCGGCGTTGCACTGTGCGACGTACCGCAGCTGCGACGACCCGCCGATCCAGTCGAAGCACTCGCCGGTCTTGAGGTCGAACTGCTCCCCGGCGTAGGCGTCGGCGGCGGCGGTCGACGGCGCGGCGAGGACCTTGGCGATCCGGTCGCCGTCGGCGTAGTCGGCGACCGGCAGCCCGTCGGCGAACAGCTGCCGCAGCGAGGGGGAGAGCCCGTCGACGGCGAGGTTCGTGTCGTGCACCGCCTGCCGGTGCGTGGGTGAGAGCCCGGCCACGACGACCACGTGCCCGTTCTCGGTGCGCAGGTAGTACTCGAAGCCGTACCAGTGCCCGGCGCCCACCGCGCCGAGCGGGACCGCGACCACGACGGCCAGCACGGCGTACCCGGTCACGGTGCCCCAGGCCCGCCCGACCGACGCCGCGATGATCCCCGCGGCGACGCCGAGCACGCCGCCGAGCAGCGCGATCGCCCCGCCCGCGGCGAGTACGAAGGCCAGCGGCTCGGCGATCAGGAAGCCGAACAGGCCGCCGGCCCGGGCCGCGCCGCCGTCGAGCACGGCGGGGTTGCCGCGCACCAGGTGCAGCAGGCCGAGCGTGGCCACGACGATGCCGGTGGACCGGGTCAGCACCCGCTCGCGCAGGAAGAGCAGGGTGGCCGAGCCGAGCGTGGCGAGCTCGGCGCCGCGCCACAGCCGCCGGTCGACCACCGGGACCAGCAGGAGCCGGCCGGGCCACGGCTCGCGCGGCAGGCGGGGGAGCGGCCAGGCGAGCAGCAGGGGCAGGACGGGCAGGGCGTAGGCGGCGTACCCGAAGAAGAACGACGTCACCTTGAGCGCTGCCGCGTGCCCGGGCAGCTGCGGCACCCACAGCAGGGCGGCGAGGACGAGCGCGAGGGGCACGGTGACCGCGAGGCGCACCCAGGACGGGCGGCGCACCTTCAGGCGCTCCGGCTTCTTCATTTCGCCGGTGTACTCGTCCACGTCGCGCCGGGGCTGCGTGACGTCGCCGGTGACCAGGTTGCGCCGCGGGCGGCGGTGCGCGCCCCACTCGGCGGCGGCCGCGCCCTGCCAGTCGGTGAGCGCGGCCCGGACCTGGTCGGCGGCGACCAGGGCGAGCGCGAGCGCGACGGCGAACGTGAGCGCGATCCGCCAGGCGGGCGGCCGCGGCGCGAAGCCGAGCAGCGTGGACAGGCCCAGCGTCGCCGCGGTCGCGAGGACCAGCAGGGCGACCGCGGGGAGAGCGGCGCGGGCCCGCCGACCGGCCTCGGACATGGCTGGGAGCATGGCACCAGGCGTCACTCGTCGCAACCGGCCTAAAGCTGGCTTAAAACTCCGGGCTCACATCTGCGTGTGCCCGGCCGCGCAGGCATCGATGACCGGCTTGAACGCGGCGACCTCGGCATCGGTGATCTTGAGCTCGGTGTACAGCAGCGGGCCGCCGTCGAGGCTGACCCACGCCGGGAACACGTACGGCTTCTTGATCTCGGCGAGGGCGTGCGGGGTACAGCGCTCGCCGTCGACGATGATCGGGATCTTCAGCTCGCCGGTGCCGGGCGGGAGCACGCCGTACGGCTTCGGGGTCGCCTCCCGCAGCGGGGTCGGCAGCACCTCGAGCAGGATGCTGCCGACGAACTCCTGCAGCGCGATCGTGCCCTTGAAGCCGGTGCGGTGAACCACCACGGTGCCCTGGACCCAGCCGCTGGGCAGGTGCGTCCACGGGCCGAACGTGAACGTGGCCTGGCGGTCGAGGTACGCCTGCTGGCAGTCGATCGCGAGGAACTTGTCGAGCATCGGGTTCGGGGTGGCCAGCGGCACCTGGACGTCGCTGACCTGGCCGTTCTCGGTCTGCACGCGCAGCGCCACGGTGGCGGCGGCCGCGCGGGGATGCAGGTCGTCGCCGGTGCAGATGCCGGTTCCGTACGCCACCGGCACGTCGACCTGCAGGCCGCCCGGCGGCAGCCACGCGTCGGCCTTGACCGGCCCGACGCCCTTGAACGACGGCGCCCGCAGCTCGATCTGCTGCACGACGAGCTTGGCCGGCCCGTCGTTGTGCATCGAGATCTGCACGGTGTGCCGGACCTCGTCGACCCGGCCCTGGGTCAGCTCCACCCGGACCTTGATCGGGTCGGCGCCGGACGCCGCGGTCCCGGGGGCGTGGGCCTCGGGGGCGTGCCCGGACAGTGCCGCGCCGCCCAGGGAGACGAGCACCAGCAGCGCGACGAGCAGCATGCGCCTCATGGGCGCCTATGTTGGCACAATCCACTGCAGGAGCGCACGGGCCGCGTCGAGGACCAGGTCGCGGTCGTACGTCAGCGCGTACGTGAACCGCCGCTGCTCCTCGGGGCCGGTGTCGGCCAGGTCCCGGGCCACGAGCGCGCCCGCGAAGTGCGGGCCGACCACGATGACGTTCCACTCGCCGCGCAGCGGGTCGTCGCTGGGCAGCGCGATCCCGCGCACCCCGTCGACCGGCGCGCCCGGCAGCTCGGTGGCCAGCACCGTGACCAGGGCGGCGTCGCGGGAGTAGGTCGAGTACCGCCGGGCCGTCGCCGGCGTGAAGTGCCGCGCCTCCTGGAACGAGGCCAGCAGCATCGGCGGCTCCGCGGCGTCGGCCGCGCGCCTCCAGGTAGTGGCTCAGCGGCAGCAGCATCCGCTTGGTGGCCAGGGCGGTGGGCCGGCGCGCGGCGACGATCTCGTACGGGGTGCGCCCGCCGGGCGGGGCGGGCGCGGTGACGAACGGGACGGTGGACGAGCCGTGGCGGGTGTGCACCTCGGCCGGCAGCGGGCCCGGCCGGTCGAAGAGCCAGCCCTGCCCGAGCGTGGCGCCCATGCCCAGCGCGGCGTCGAGGTGCTCGCGGGTCTCCACCCCCTCGGCCAGCAGCGCGGCGCCGGCGCGCTCGGCGTAGGCGACGACGGCGTTGACGACCCGGGCCGCGTAGCCGCCGCCGGGCCGCTGGGTCAGGTGCCGGTCGAGCTTGACGACGTCGGGGTGTACGAACGGCATCACCGACAGCGAGGCCGGCTCGGCGCCCACGTCCAGGGCCACGCCCCAGCCCGCGCCGCGGCACGCCTCGGCCGCGCTGAGCAGGGCCGCCGGGTCGGCACCGATGGCCCGCTCGGTCATCTCGACCACCACCCGCAGCCGCAGCTGGGCATCGAGGATCGTCGGGGCCAGGTCGGGCGGGCACGGCACGCCGAGCGCGGCGGGCTCCGCGTTGACGAACAGGGTCAGGGCCGAACGGCAGGCCGGCGTCGAGGGCGGTGCGGTACGCCGTCGCCCGGCACACCCAGTCGAGCTCGGCGAGGCGCCCGCGCCCGGCGGTCGCCTCGAACAGCGGCAGCGGCTCCTCCCACGGCGTGCCGGCCGGGCCGCGGGTCAGCGCCTCGTAGCCGACGACCTCGGGCTCGGTGCGGTTCCAGGAGTCGAGCCGGACGATCGGCTGGAAGACGGTGGTGACCGCACGGGCGTCGATGACGCCGTCGACCGTGCGGATGATGGTGGTGCGGCCCTCCATGTCCGCAGGTTCGGCGGGTCCTGCCCTCAGCTGAGCCTTTCGCCGCTTCGCGGTAGGTTGTGCCCCAATGGGAAGCTGGCGGGAGATCATCGACGGGATCGCCGAGCAGGGGGAGTACGGGGCGGCCCGCCTGGTGCGGGACCCCCGGCGCAAGGGCGGTTGGACGCTCCTCGTCGAGGAGGTGCAGCAGTCGTACGTCGATGTGCTCGACCCGACCCACCTGTACTTCGAGTACACGCGCCGCGTCGGCTCGGTCGTCGACACCGCGTTCCCGGAAGGCAGGCCGATCCGCGCGCTGCACCTGGGCGGCGGGGCGTTCACGCTGCCGCGGTACGTGGCCGCGACCCGCCCGGGCTCCGAGCAGCTCGTGGTCGAGCGCGACCGCCGGCTGGCCGCGTTCGTCCAGCGCGTCCTGCCGCTGCCCCCGGACGAGCGCATCGACCTGCGCTTCGGCGACGCCCGCGCGACCGTCGCCGAGCTCGACGCCGGCGCCTACGACCTGATCATCGGCGACGTGTACGACGCGGCGCAGATGCCCGAGAGCGTGTCCGACGTCGTCTTCGCCTCCGCCGTGGCCCGGCTGCTGGCCCCCGGCGGCGTCTACGCGCTCAACGTGGCCGACCTGGCCCCGCTCGCGTTCTCCCGGTCGCAGGGGGCGACGCTGCGCACGGCGTTCGCCGACGTGTGCCTGATCGTGCGGCCGGACCTGCTGCGCGGCCGGCGCTTCGGCAACGTGGTCTTCGCCTGCGCGGTGGAGCCGGACCGCCTGCCGATCGCCCGGCTGGCCGCGCTGGCCGGGCGGGACCGCCAGCCGGCTCAGGTGGTGACCGGAGCGGGCCTGGACCTGCTGACCGAGGGCGCCGATCCGGTCCGCCTCGACTAGGTCCTGTCCTGCCGATCATGTCGAGCCGAGACGAGGTCCAGATTTCGCCTGCGTGTGCCCCGCGGAGGCCTGGCTACCGGTGTTGTAACCCGGCCTTCGCGGGGTGCGCGCAGGGGGAATCTGGGCCCGGCGCAGGCCGGCATGATCGGCAGGACAGGGCCTAGTCCTGGTGGGAGTTACGCACACGTGACCGTGTCCGGCATCACGTTCTCGTGGGGCTTGTGTGCCGTTTTGGTGCCCCGGGTGGGATTCGAACCCACACTGTCGGAGGTTTGAGCTCCGTTCCTCTGCCGATTGGGATACCGGGACGAGTACGCCGCACTAGGGTACCCACTACTCTGATCGCGACGGTAACCGCCGTCGGACACGTCGGATCGGATCGGGAGAGGCTTGTGGCCGAGGCACAGAGCCGTCGGGTGCTCATCGCGGAAGATGAGGCGCTCATCCGCCTCGACCTGCGGGAGATGCTCGTCGAGGAGGGCTACGACGTCGTCGGCGAGGCCGGCGACGGCGAAACGGCTGTCCGGCTCGCCGAGGAGCTCAAGCCCGATCTCGTGATCCTGGACATCAAGATGCCGATCATGGATGGGCTCGCCGCGGCGGAGAAGATCGCCGGCGGGCGGATCGCGCCGGTCGTCATCCTGACCGCGTTCAGCCAGCGGGACCTGGTGGAGCGGGCGCGCGCCGCGGGCGCGATGGCCTACCTGGTCAAGCCGTTCCAGAAGAGCGACCTGGTGCCGGCGGTGGAGATCGCCGTGTCGCGGTACGCGGAGCTGTCGGTGCTCGAGTCCGAGGTCGCCACGCTCACCGAGCGGCTCGAGACGCGCAAGGTCGTGGAGCGCGCCAAGGGCCAGCTCATGGCCACCTACGGCATGAACGAGCCGCAGGCCTTCAAATGGATCCAGCGCACCGCGATGGACCACCGCATGACGATGCGGGAAGTGGCCGACCGGATCATCGCCGAAACCGCCGGGGGAAACACCACCGTAATCGCCGAGTCCTGACCTTTTACCTGCGCACGGCGTGTTTCGCGGCAGCTTGCTGGACATCGAATAACGGCTTGGTAACGGCCCGCTATTGCCTTGAGGGCCGGGCTATGATCCGCCAGTCCCGAGGCTCGGGATCACAGCCAGTCACCGTTGATTCGAGGAGCACCATTGCGTAGAGCCGTGATCATGCTCACGGCCTTCCTGGCCTGCGTGATGCTCTCCTTCGGCATAGGCGCCACAAGCGCCTGGGCCGAGGGCGAAGCACTGCAGGGAACGCTGAAGAACGGCGACGCCCCCGTCGCCGGAGTCAAGATCAAAGCGTTCACTCAGGACGGCGCGCCCGTCGGCGAAGCAGCCTCAGACGCTCAGGGCAAGTGGAGTATTCCGGTCCCGGGCCCCGGCACCTACCGGGTCGACCTCGATCAGACCTCCCTGCCGGCGGGCGTCACCCTGACCAACAACCGGCCCAGCCTGACGCCGCAGGTGGCCGACGGCCAGGCCCGTAACGTGCTGTTCCCGCTCGGCGGGGCGGGCGGGGCGACCGGTCAGAACCAGCCGAACGCGCCCAAGGCGCCGTCGGAACTGGACCGGTACGCCGACCTGCTCTACAGCGGACTGCACTTCGCGCTCATCATCGCGCTGGCCGCGCTCGGCGTCTCGCTGATCTTCGGCACCACCGGCCTGACCAACTTCGCCCACGGCGAGCTGGTCACGTTCGGTGCGCTGATCACCTTCCTGTTCAACGTGACAATCGGGCTGCCGCTGGTCCTGTCCGGCCTGATCGCCGTCGTGATCGGCGGCCTGCTCGGCTACACGCAGGACCGGGCGTTCTGGGGCTGGCTGCGCCGGCGCCGCACCAACATGGTCACGACGATGATCATCTCGATCGGCCTGTCCCTCGCCGTGCGGTACATCTTCCTGTACTTCTTCGGCGGCGAGACCCGCGCTTTCGCCCAGTACAACGGCCAGCCCGGCCATCAGTACGGGCCGTTCCTGATCGCGCCGAAGAACCTCGTCTGCGACGTGATCGCCATCGTGGCCATCGTGGCCGTGTCCTGGGCGCTGCTCGGCACCCGCCTGGGCAAGGCGACCCGCGCGGTCGCCGACAACCCGGCCCTCGCGGCGGCCTCCGGCATCAACGTGGACCGCATCATCCGGCTGGTCTGGACCATCGGCGGCGCCCTGGCCGCGCTGGCCGGCGTGCTCCTGGGGACCTACCAGAACGTCGGCTACCAGATGGGCTTCCAGATCCTGCTGCTGGTGTTCGCGGCCGTCACGCTGGGCGGCTTCGGTACCGCCTGGGGCGCCCTGGTGGGCAGCCTCGTGATCGGCCTGTTCGTGCAGCTGTCCACGCTGTGGATTCCGTCGGAGCTCAAGACCGTTGGCGCGCTGGCCGTACTGATCGTGATCCTGCTCTTCCGGCCACAGGGCATCCTGGGCCGCCGGACGCGGATCGGCTGAGGGGGACACGATGAACTGGCACTCCATCTTCAGCGTCTCGCTGGAAGCGATCATCGGGTCCACCACTATTGCTTACGCGCTGGCGGCCATCGGCCTCAACGTCCACTTCGGCTACACTGGCCTGCTGAACTTCGGGCAGTCGGCGTTCCTGGGCGTGGGCGCGTACGGCATCGCGATCACCGTCTCGACCTTCGACCTGCCGTTCTTCCTCGGCGTGGCGATCGGCCTGGCCGCCGCGATCATCCTGGCGCTGTTGCTCGGCATCCCGACGCTGCGCCTGCGCGCGGACTATCTGGCCATCGTCACCATCGCGGCGGCCGAGATCATCCGGCTCATCTACCGGGCGACGGGCCTGCACAAGTGGACCGGCGCCTCGGACGGCCTGCAGGGCTTCTCGCAGGACTTCTACAACCTGAGCCCGTTCCAGGGCAGCAAGGGCGTCAACATCGCCGACCTCATCACGTTCACCGACCGTGAGCTGTGGGTGCTGCTGGTCGGCTGGACCCTGGTGGCGCTGTCCTGCCTGGTCGTGTGGCTGCTCATGAAGAGCCCGTGGGGCCGCGTGCTCAAGGCCATCCGCGAGGACGAGGACGCGGTGCGCAGCCTCGGCAAGAACGTCTTCTCGTACAAGATGCAGTCGCTGGTCATCGGCGGCGTCATCGGCTGCCTCGGCGGCTTCATCTTCGCCCTCGACCGCGCCGCGGTGCAGCCGGACACGTGGGGCACCGAGTTCACGTTCTTCGCGTACACGATCGTCATCCTCGGCGGCGCGGCACGGGTCTTCGGCCCCGTCGTCGGCGCGGCGATCTTCTGGGTGCTGCTCGTCTTCATCGACGCGACGCTCTCCGAGGCGATCAACCACAAGGACATCCCGTCGTGGCTGATCAGCACCAACCAGGCCGGTTCGGTGCGGTACATCCTGGTCGGCATCGGCCTGATCCTGCTGCTGATCTACCGCCCGCAGGGCATCTTCGGCGACAAGAGGGAGGTCATGCTCGATGTCCGCTGAGCCCACGCCGGCCACCGGCACCGCCAAGCAGCGCGCCACGGCGGCCCTGGCCGACATCCCGTGCGAGCCGGGCGTGTCCAAGCCCGACCCGATCCTCGTCGCCGACGGCGTCGTGCGCCGCTTCGGCGGCCTCACCGCCGTCGACGTCAAGCACGCCGAGGTGCAGCGCGGCTCCATCACCGCGCTCATCGGGCCCAACGGCGCCGGCAAGACGACGTTCTTCAACCTGCTCACCGGCTTCGACGCGCCGGACGAGGGTTCCTGGACGTTCAACGGCAAGAGCCTTTCGGGTGTACCCGCACACAAGGTCGCCCGCTCCGGCATGGTCCGCACCTTCCAGCTGACCAAGGCGCTGTCCAAGCTCACCGTCATGGACAACATGCGGCTGGGCGCGACCGGGCAGAAGGGCGAGACCTTCTGGCGCGCCCTGATCCCGGCCATCTACCGGCAGCAGGAGGACGAGGTCACCGCGCGCGCGGAGGACCTGCTCACCCGCTTCAAGCTCATCGCCAAGAAGGACGACTTCGCCGGCAGCCTCTCCGGCGGCCAGCGCAAGCTCCTGGAGATGGCCCGGGCCCTCATGGTGCAGCCCGACATGGTCATGCTCGACGAGCCGATGGCCGGCGTGAACCCGGCCCTGACGCAGTCGCTGCTCGGCCACGTCAAGCAGCTGCGCGAGGACGGCATGACCGTGCTGTTCGTCGAGCACGACATGGACATGGTCCACGACATCAGCGACTGGATCATCGTCATGGGGCAGGGCGGCGTGATCGCCGAGGGCACCCCGGACAAGGTCATGGCCGACCCGCGCGTGATCGACGCCTACCTGGGCGCCCACCACGACGGCGCGGTCAAGACGGTCGGCGGCGAGGAGTACGACGCCGGCGACCTCGCCGACGGCGGCGAGGTGGCGCTCATCGGCGCCGTCGACGAGCTCGAGCAGGAGCAGGCGGCGGCGGACGGCAGTTCCGCCGGCGCCGACGGAAAGGACCGGTCGTGACCGTTTCCAGCGAACTTCCTGAGCTTCCCGAGGACGAGGAAGCGGCTCCCGTCAGCAACGAGATCGTCGACCGCACCGAGCACGTCTCGAAGGCCGACGGGGCGGTCCTGCGGGCCGACGACGTCGTCGCCGGGTACCTGCCGGGCGTCAACATCCTCAACGGCGCCGACCTCTACGTGCACGACGGCGAGCTCGTCGGCATCATCGGGCCGAACGGCGCCGGCAAGTCGACGCTGCTCAAGGCCATGTTCGGGCTGGTGAACATCCGCTCGGGCACGGTCACGCTGCGCGGGGAGAGCATCACCAACTTCAAGGCGCACGCAATGGTCGAGCGGGGCATCGGCTTCGTGCCGCAGACGAACAACGTCTTCGCCGCGCTGACCATCGAGGAGAACCTGCAGATGGGCACGTTCCTGCGGCCCAAGCGGTTCAAGGAGCGCTTCGACTTCGTCACGCAGCTCTTCCCGACCCTGGCCGAGCGGCGCAAGCAGCGGGCCGGGCTCCTGTCGGGCGGCGAGCGGCAGATGGTGGCCATGGCCCGGGCGCTCATGATGGAGCCCACGGTCCTGCTGCTGGACGAGCCGTCGGCCGGCCTCTCGCCGGCGCTGCAGGACGAGGTGTTCTTCCGGACCAAGCAGATCAACTCGACCGGCGTGACGGTCGTGATGGTCGAGCAGAACGCGCGGCGGTGCCTGCAGATCTGCGACCGCGGGTACGTGCTCGACCAGGGGCGCAACGCCTACACGGCCTCGGGCGAGGGCCTCATCAACGACCCGCGGGTCATCGAGTTGTACCTCGGGACGCTCGCGCGCGCCTGAACCATCGTTTTTGCACCGCGGAAAATCCCGCGCCTCCCACGGGGGCGCGGGATTTCTTCGTTACGCCTCCTGGCTGATTTCACGTCGTTTTTACAATGGTGGTCTTGCGTTCCGGAATATCAACGTCGATCTTGATAATGCGGTTATTGTTCCGCTCGCGGAACGATAATTTCCGAGGTCGTATCCGCTACGGGCGCCAGCCCGTTCCGTCCGTGGCACCGCGGACCCGGCTGGCCGGCCCTCTCCGGCCGCAGGCCTGCAGGGCCGGCCTTTGTCTGGCGGGAGCGACGGTCCGCAGGTGACGCGGGCCCGAGCCCGGACTTTTGGGTCTTTCGTCCGTTCTTTTCCGCGCACGAAAAGGCCCCCGCCGCTTGCGCGACGGGGGCCTTCGGGGCCGTCAGGCTCAGATCTTGCCGGCCTGGTACTTGACCTCGGGGAGGAGCTTGTTGTCCGCACCGTAGGTGTAGACACCGATGGTGGCCTCGGCCGGGTCACCGGCGTCGTTGAAGGAGATCGGGCCCGAGAGCCCCTCGTAGTCGATGTCCTTCTTGGCCTTGATCAGGTCCAGGCACTGCTTGTAGCCCGTGCACTTCTCGCCGCCCTTGGAGACGGTGGTCAGGTGCTTGGCGATCTCGCCCGGGTTGTCGCTGCCGGCCTCCTCGGCCGCCAGGGCCGAGAGGATGGTGGCGTCGTAGGACTCAACCGCGTAGTTGAAGTCCTTCAGGTCCTTGTTGACGCCCAGCAGGCGCTGCTTGAAGTCGGCCTTGGTCTCGGCGCCGGGCTGGGTGCCCTTGAAGCCGGTCAGGGTGCCGGGCTGGAAGTCCTTCGAGTAGTCGGCGATGTTGCCGTCGACGAAGTACCACTTCTTGCTCTTCAGGCCCTGCTCGAGCAGCTTCGGGACGATCTTCTTGGTCTCGTCGAAGCCGATGATCGCGATCGCGTCCGGGTTGGCCTGCTTGATCTGGCCGACCTCACCGCTGAAGTCCGCGGCCTTCGGGTCGTAGGTCACCGACGCGACGACCTTGCCGCCGCCGCTCTCGATCTCCTTCTTGGCGTTCTCGGCGAGGCCGGTGCCGTAGGAGTCGTTGAGGACCAGCATGCCGGTGGTGGCGTTGCCGTCCTGGACGATCAGGTCGCCGAGCACGCGGCCCTGGAGGGTGTCCGGGGGCGCGGTGCGGAAGTAGAGGCCGTGGTCGTTGTACGCGGTGAACGCCGTCGAGGTGTTCGCCGGCGAGATCTCCACTACCCCGGCGCCCGTGATCTTGTCGATGACGGACAGCGAGACGGAGGACGAGGCCGCGCCGATGATGACGTCGGTCTTGTCCGTGAGCAGCTTGTTCACCGACTGGGTGGCGATGTCCGTGGAGGTGTCGCCCGAGTCCATGTGCTGGATCTGCACCGGCTTGCCGAGGACGCCGCCGTTGTCGTTGATCTCCTTGATCGCCACGTCGACGCCGGCGAACTCCGGCGGGCCGAGGAAGGCCAGCGAGCCGGTCTGCGGCAGGATGGTGCCGATCTTGAGTACACCGTCGCCGGCCGCCGCGGCGCCGCCGCTGGTGGCAGTCGTCGATGGGCTGTCGGCCTTGTTATCGCCGCAGGCACTGAGCGCCAGGCAGGCGGCGCTCAGCACGGCGACCGAGCGCCATCCGAGATTGGGGCGGATCATCACCTGTCTCCTTTTTAACAGCGCGGTAGGCGTGGTTGCGCCCTAGATGCCAAGACGCTGATGAACGCACAACCTAATGACACTGCCTGCGCGGCACTAGGCCTTCGGCCCAACACGCCCAAGGAAGTTGCGCAGTCGTAATCTTCCTGTTCGCAACCGCAACGCGAATCGCTTTGTCTGAAGTTTTCGCGGCGGGCTTCCCGGCAAGTGCCGCCGGTGGGGGCGAATCGGACAATACGGGTGAAACGGCGTGAGGGGCTCCGCGGTTTTTGTCGTACCCCCGGACTAGGCTCGCTGGCGTGACGGGTTCGACTGACTCCAAGCTGTTGCTGCTCGACGGGCACTCGCTCGCCTACCGGGCGTACCACGCCCTGCCGAAGGAGAACTTCTCCACGGTGACGGGCCAGACGACAAACGCCGTCTTCGGCTTCACGTCGATGCTGATCAACATGCTGCGCGACGAGCAGCCCACGCACATCGCGGTGGCGTTCGACGTCTCGCGCAAGACGTTCCGCATGGAGCAGTACGCGGAGTACAAGGCCAACCGCGCCGCGACGCAGCCCGAGTTCGCCGGCCAGGTGCCCCTCATCAAGGAGATCCTCAACGCGCTGCGGATCCCGTTCGTGGAGAAGGACGGCTTCGAGGCCGACGACGTCATCGCCACGCTCGCCCGGCAGGCCACCGAGCTCGGCCTGCCGACCTCGATCATCACCGGCGACCGCGACGCGTTCCAGCTGGTCACCGACGTCGTCACGGTGCTGTATCTCAAGCGCGGCGTCACCGAGATGGACCGCATGACCCCGGCCAAGGTCGAGGAGAAGTACGGGATCCCGCCGTCGCGGTACCGCGACAAGGCCGCGCTCGTCGGCGAGGACAGCGACAACCTCTCCGGCGTCCCCGGGGTCGGCGACAAGACCGCGGCCAAGTGGATCGTGCAGTTCGGCGGGCTCGACCAGATCATCGCCCGCGTCGACGAGATCAAGGGCAAGGCCGGCGAGAACGTGCGCGCCCACATCCCCGAGATCATCCGCAACTACGGGCTCAACGAGCTCCGCAGCGACCTCGAGCTGCCGATCGGCCCGGAAGACGTGAAGTGGCGGGGCTGGGACCGCGAGGCCGTGCACCAGATCTTCGACTCGCTGGAGTTCCGGGTGCTGCGGGAGCGGCTCTACCAGTACCTCGACGCGGTCGAGCCCGAGGCCGAGTCCGGCTTCGACCTCTCCGGCGAGGTGCTGCACGGCGGCGTCGGCGCCTGGCTCGACCAGCACGCCCCGGCCGGCACCCGCACCGGCGTGGCCGTCGCCGGGAAGTTCGGCCGCGGCACCGGCACCCTCACCGGCATCGCGCTCGCCGTCGCCGGCGGCCCCGCGGCCTGGTTCGACCCGGCCGCCCTCGACCCGGCCGACGACGCCGCGGTCGGGGCCTGGCTCGCCGCCGCCGACCGGCCCAAGGCCCTGCACGACGTGAAGCCGGCCCGCCTGGCCCTGCTGGCCCGCGGCTGGACGGAGCTGGCCGGCGTGGTCAGCGACACCGCCCTGGAGGCCTACCTGGCCCGGCCCGACCAGCGCTCCTACGACCTCAACGACCTCGCCCTGCGCTACCTCAAGCGCGAGCTGCGCGTCGACGCCCCCCCGAACGGCAACGGGCAGCTGACCCTCGACGGGCTCGGCGACGACACCGGCGAGGCCGAGGAAAACCTCATGCTCCGGGCCCGGGCCACCCTCGACCTCGCCGAGGCGATCAGCGAGGAGCTGCACCGCGACGGCGACTCGTCGGCCCGCCTGCTGGCCGAGGTGGAGCTGCCGCTCGTCTACGTGCTCGCCGAGATGGAGCGGACCGGGATCGCGGCCGACACCGAATACCTCGGCGAGCTCGAGTCGCAGTTCGCCGGCGGGGTGAAGGGCGCCGCCCAGGCCGCCTACGGGGTGATCGGGCGCGAGTTCAACCTCGGCTCGCCCAAGCAGCTGCAGGAGATCCTCTTCAACGAGCTCGCGCTGCCCAAGACCAAGAAGATCAAGACGGGGTACACCACCGACGCCGACGCCCTCCAGGGCCTGTTCGCCCAGACGCAGCACCCGCTCCTGGAGCACCTGTTGCGCCACCGCGACGTCGCCAAGCTCAAGACCACCGTCGACGGCCTGCTCAAGTCGATCAGCGACGACGGGCGCATCCACACGACGTACTACCAGACCGTCGCCGCCACCGGCCGCCTCTCCAGCACCGACCCCAACCTGCAGAACATCCCGATCCGCACCGAGGAGGGCCGGCGCATCCGCCGCGCCTTCATCGTGGGCGAGGGCTTCGAGACGCTGCTGACCGCCGACTACAGCCAGATCGAGATGCGCATCATGGCGCACCTGTCCAAGGACGAGGCGCTCATCAAGGCCTTCAACTCCGGCTTCGACTTCCACGCCGCGACCGCGTCCTCGGTCTTCTCGGTGCCGGTCAACGAGGTCGTGCCCGACCAGCGCCGCAAGATCAAGGCGATGAACTACGGCCTCGCCTACGGCCTGTCCTCCTACGGCCTCGGCACGCAGCTCGGCATCACCCCGGCCGAGGCGACGGTGCTCATGGAGGAGTACTTCGCCACCTTCGGCGGCGTGCGCGACTACCTGCGCTCGATCGTCGCCCAGGCCCGCCGCGACGGCTACACCGAGACCGTCCTGGGCCGCCGCCGCTACCTGCCCGACCTCAACAGCGACAACCGCCAGCGCCGCGAGATGGCCGAGCGCATGGCCCTCAACGCCCCGATCCAGGGCTCCGCCGCGGACATCATCAAGGTCGCCATGCTGCGCGTCGACACCGCCCTGCGCGACTCGGGCCTGCGCTCACGAATGCTCCTGCAGGTCCACGACGAGCTGGTGTTCGAGGTGGCAATGGGCGAGCGCGAGCCCCTGGAGACCCTGGTCCGCGACGCCATGGGCGGCGCCTACCCCCTGGACGTCCCCCTGGGCGTCTCGGTGGGCATCGGCTCCGACTGGAACGCCGCCGACCACTGAGCCAACGCCCGTCAAGGCCCGCAGCGTCACTGCCCCGACGCTGCGGCCTTCGGCCCCGCCCGGAGCCCAAGCCTTTGCCAACGCCCGTCCCGGCGAACTGAGCTCCCGCCCCTTCAAGGCCGTTGGCGCCTGCCCCAGTTCCCGGCCCGAACCGTTCGTAAGCGCTCGCCGGTGCCCGGCGCCGAACCCGCGACCGTGCGACGGCCTTTGGTGCTTGCCCTGACGCCGGCTCGAATCGTTCGCCAGCACTCGCTGGTGCCCGGCGCCGAACCCGCGACCGTGCGACGGCCTTTGGTGCTTGCCCTGACGCCGGCTCGAATCGTTCGCCAGCACTCGCTGGTGCCCGGCGCCGAACCCGCGGCCGTGCGACGGCCTTTGGTGCTTGCAGTGACTCCCGCCTCGAATCGTTCGCCAGCACCCGCCTTCGGCCCCGCTGGTGCCCGGTGCCGAACTGAGCTCACGCCCCTTCGAGTTTCCGCAGCGTCACCCGCTCGGCGCTGCGGTCTTCGACCCCGCCCGGACTTCATGGGCTCGCCCCTTCTGCCAGCGCTCGCCTTGGAGCCGCTGGTGCCCCGGGCCGGCTCGTCTTCCGGGGCCGAGTGGTTCACCGATAAGTCGGGCGCTCCGCGCCGCGACTTATCGGATTTTTCGCCTGGCGCTCGTTAAGTCGGACATGCCGGAGTCTCGGGCGCCTGACGTATCGTGCTCGAGGCCGAGAACTCTGGTCGGGCTGGGCGTGCTCTGGCGATAAGTCGGGCGCTCCGCGCCGCGACTTATCGGATTTTTCGCCTGGCGCTCGTTAAGTCCGACATGCCCGAGCCTCGCGTGACCGGCGTATCGCGTTCTGCGGGTTTGTGCGAGTTCGTGGCGGGGGTTGGCGTCGGCTGGGCGGGACCTAACGCAGGCGTCACACGACGCGCCGTGAGCCCCGCCGAGAGCCGCCGGGCGAGCCGGCGCTGGTGGGACGGCGACGCCGACGCCTACCAGGAGGAACACGGTTCAGCGAAAAGTCGGGCGCTTCGCGCCGCGACTTTTCGGACATTTCATGATTTCGTGGGCTTCGTGGCTATGAAGATGGCCGTGCCCGGGAAGACTCGTCCGCGCATGGGGCTCCACTGGCCCCACTCCTTGTCGTGCCCCGGCGGCCATTCCGGTTCGATCAGGTCGTTCAGCACGAAGCCCGCGGCCACCAGCTCGCGGATTCGGTCGCCCAGGGTGCGGTGCTGCTCCACGTACGTGGGGACGTGCTGCTCGTCCTCCTCGACGTACGCGCGGCGGTCGAAGTACGAGTGCACCGCCACCAGGCCGCCCTCGCCCGGGTCGTCGAGGAAGACCCAGCGCATGGGGTGGGTGATCGAGAAGGCCCAGCGGCCGCCGGGGCGCAGGACGCGGTACACCTCGCGCATCACGCGGGAAGAATCCGCCACGAAAGGGATGGCGCCGAACGCCGTGCAGACGATGTCGAATACGCCCTCGGCGAACGGCAGGGCGCTCGCGTCGGCCTGCAGGAGCGGGACCGGTACGCCCGATCGGGTGGCTCCGTTCTGGGCGTGGCGGAGCATGCCGGCGGACAGGTCGGACGCCACGACCTCGGCGCCCTGGGTCTTCAGCCAGCGCGAGCAGGACGCGGCGCCGCAGCCGATCTCGAGGACCCGACGGCCCCTGACCTCGCCGAGCAGGTGGGCGTCGGCCTCGCGCAGGCCCTCGGGGCACCACACGAAGTCGGCATCGCCCAGGAAGGAACCGTGTTCCTCCTGGTAGGCGTCGGCGTCGCCGTCCCACCAGCGCCGGCTCGCCCGGCGGCTCTCGGCGGGGCTCACGGCGCGTCGTGTGACGCCTGCGTCAGGTGACGATTCCATGGGGAGCAACGGTAGGCCCGCGAAAGTCGGCAGATCGGGTCTGGGGGAGGGTTGGACCATGTGGTATTGCGCAGGGTAGGCTGATCGGTGCACTCGTGGGTTTGTGGCGCCTCGGCATGGAGCAGGCTCACGGTCGCCGAACACATACCTGGGCTTCCAATGCACTGATCCTGCACTGCGACAGGCGGGTTGTGCCCGACGACGGGTCCGCGGGAGCGCGCAGAGTCACCAGGCCAATCCACCGACCGGAGCAACAGCCCACATGACGAGCAGCATCGAGGCCACCTCGAGCGCCAGCAGCAACAGGGTCACCATCGACGACCTCGGTTCCGAGGAGGCGTTCCTCGCCGCGATCGATGAGACCATCAAGTACTTCAATGACGGCGACATCGTCGAAGGCACCGTCGTCAAGGTCGATCGGGACGAGGTCCTGCTCGACATCGGCTACAAGACCGAGGGTGTCATTCCCTCGCGCGAGCTGTCGATCAAGCACGATGTCGACCCTGCTGAGGTCGTGTCGGTTGGTGACCACATCGAGGCCCTGGTTCTCCAGAAGGAGGACAAGGAAGGCCGTCTGATCCTGTCGAAGAAGCGCGCGCAGTACGAGCGCGCTTGGGGCACGATCGAGAAGATCAAGGAGGACGACGGCGTCGTCCGCGGCTCCGTCATCGAGGTCGTCAAGGGTGGTCTCATCCTCGACATCGGCCTGCGTGGCTTCCTGCCGGCCTCCCTGGTCGAGATGCGCCGGGTGCGCGACCTCCAGCCGTATGTCGGCCGGGAGCTCGAGGCCAAGATCATCGAGCTGGACAAGAACCGCAACAACGTGGTGCTGTCCCGCCGGGCCTACCTCGAGCAGACCCAGTCCGAGGTCCGGACCGAGTTCCTGCACAAGCTGCAGAAGGGCCAGGTCCGCAAGGGCGTTGTGTCCTCGATCGTCAACTTCGGTGCGTTCGTCGACCTCGGTGGTGTCGACGGCCTGGTTCACGTCTCCGAGCTGTCCTGGAAGCACATCGATCACCCGTCCGAGGTGGTCGAGGTCGGCCAGGAGGTCGAGGTCGAGGTTCTCGACGTCGACCTGGACCGTGAGCGCGT
The DNA here is from genome assembly GCF_049995355.1 of Dactylosporangium sp. McL0621. Classification (NCBI taxonomy): domain Bacteria; kingdom Bacillati; phylum Actinomycetota; class Actinomycetes; order Micromonosporales; family Micromonosporaceae; genus Dactylosporangium; species Dactylosporangium sp. McL0621. Next base: position 10,449,126 of record NZ_CP188259.1, on the reverse strand, counting down.
CTCCCTGTCGCTGAAGGCGACCCAGGAGGACCCGTGGCGTCAGTTCGCCCGGACCCACGCGATCCAGCAGATCGTGCCCGGTAAGGTCACGAAGCTCGTCCCGTTCGGTGCGTTCGTCCGCGTCGACGACGGCATCGAGGGCCTGGTGCACATCTCCGAGCTGGCCGAGCGCCACGTGGAGATCCCGGAGCAGGTCGTCCAGGTGGGCTCGGACGTCATGGTCAAGGTCATCGACATCGACCTTGAGCGTCGCCGGATCTCGCTGTCGCTCAAGCAGGCCAACGAGGGCTTCGTCGAGGGCGAGGAGCACTTCGACCCGACCCTCTACGGCATGTCGGCGACCTACGATGAGCAGGGCAACTACATCTACCCGGAGGGCTTCGACCCGGAGACCGCCGAGTGGATGTCCGGCTTCGAGAAGCAGCGCGAGGCGTGGGAGCAGCAGTACGCCGAGGCGCGTCAGCGCTGGGAGGCCCACACCAAGCAGGTCCAGACGGCGCGTCAGGCCGACGCGACCGCCGAGCCCGCCGCGGCGGCCCCGCAGAGCGGCTCGGCCTCGTCGTCGACCCCGACCGCGACCCGCGCGCCGGAGGAGCCCTCGGGCACCCTGGCCACGGACGAGGCCCTGGCCGCCCTGCGCGAGAAGCTTGCCGGCGGCAAGAGCTGACCCGCAGCAAGCCCTAGCAACGCGAGAAGCCCCGGTACCCGCAAGGGACCGGGGCTTTCCCGTGCCCGCACCCCCGACCCGGGGACGAACGCCGGCGCTCGCGGATGAGTGCAGTTGCCGGATTCGATTTGTGCTCGGCGGCCGGCCGGACGCGCGGCTCCACCACACTCGGAGGACGGGACGGGTGAACGCGGGGCCTGCACCGCCGGGCCTCGCGCGGAGACCGGACAAGGGCCCACCGGAACGTGCGTGGCGACCGGGGCGCGCGGCGACCGGACGCGGGCGGGCCTGCACCCGCCGGAACGTGTGCAACGACCGGACGCGTTTGGGGAGCACACGCCGAGGGAGGGCTTGCACCCGCCGGAACGCGTGCGGCGCCGGACCCGTCGGAACGTGTGTGGCGACCGCGCGGGGGAGGACCTGCACCCGCCGGGGCGCGCGTGGTGGGTGGGCAGTGCGCGGGCCCCGGCGGGTGGCGGTCGTTGTTACTTCACGCCGGCTACGTCCATGGCCCGGAGCTCCTTCTTCAGTTCGGAGACCTCGTCGCGCAGGCGGGCGGCCAGCTCGAACTGCAGCTCGCGCGCCGCGCCCAGCATCTGGTCGTTCAGGTCCTGGATGAGGGTGGCGAGCTCGGCGCGGGCCATGCCCGCGCGGGCCGGGATCGCGGGGCCGCCGGACGCGGACGCGGCGCCCTTGGTGCCGCCGCCCTTCTGGCGGGCGCGGGTGTTCTCCGGGGACTTGCCGCGGCTCATCTGGCGGCCGCCGCCGATGACGACCGCGCCGCCCGGGCCGTGGCCGGACACGACGCCGGCGGTGTCCTCGGACTCGCGGTAGATGTCGTCGAGGATGTCGCCGAGCTTCTTGCGCAGCGGCTGCGGGTCGATGCCGTTGGCCTTGTTGTACGCCTGCTGCTTGTCCCGCCGCCGGTTGGTCTCGTCGATCGCCTGGGCCATCGACGGGGTCATCTTGTCGGCGTACATGTGGACCTGCCCGGACACGTTGCGCGCCGCGCGGCCGATGGTCTGGATGAGGCTCGTGCCCGAGCGCAGGAAGCCCTCCTTGTCGGCGTCGAGGATCGCGACCAGGCTCACCTCCGGCAGGTCGAGGCCCTCGCGGAGCAGGTTGATGCCGACCAGCACGTCGAACTCGCCCCGGCGCAGCTCCCGCAGCAGCTCGACCCGGCGCAGCGTGTCGACCTCGGAGTGCAGGTAGCGCACCCGAATGCCGTGCTCGAGCAGGTAGTCGGTCAGGTCCTCGGCCATCTTCTTCGTCAGCGTCGTGACCAGCACCCGCTCGTCGCGCTCGGTGCGCAGCTTGATCTCGTGCATGAGGTCGTCGATCTGGCCCTTGGTCGGCTTGAGCACCACCTCGGGGTCGATCAGGCCGGTCGGGCGGATCACCTGCTCGACGACGTCGCCCTGGACCTTGCCGAGCTCCCACGGACCCGGGGTCGCCGACAGGTACACGGTCTGCCCGACCCGCTCCTCGAACTCGTCGAAGCGCAGCGGCCGGTTGTCCTGGGCGCTGGGCAGCCGGAACCCGTGCTCCACCAGGGTTCGCTTGCGGGAGGCGTCGCCCTCGTACATGCCGCCGATCTGCGGCACCGTCGCGTGCGACTCGTCGATGACGGTGAGGAAGTCGTCGGGGAAGTAGTCGAGCAGGCAGTGCGGCGGGCTGCCGGCCTCGCGCCCGTCGATGTGACGGGAGTAGTTCTCGATGCCGTTGCAGAACCCGACCTGGCGCATCATCTCGACGTCGTACGTGGTGCGCATCCGCAGCCGCTGCGCCTCCAGCAGCTTGCCCTCCCGGTCGAGCTCGGCCAGGCGCTCCTCGAGCTCGATCTCGATCGCGGCGATCGCCCGCTCCATGCGCTCCGGCCCGGCCGCGTAGTGCGTCGCCGGGAAGATCATCAGCGCGTCGGTCTGGCGGATCTCGTCGCCGGTCAGCGGGTGCAGGTAGGACAGCCGCTCGATCTCGTCGCCGAAGAACTCGATGCGGATCGCGAGCTCCTCGTAGGCCGGGATGATCTCCAGGGTGTCACCCCGGACCCGGAACGTGCCGCGGTTGAACGCCATGTCGTTGCGCGTGTACTGAATGTCGACCAACCGTCGCAGCAGCTTGTCCCGGTCGACCTCCTCGCCGACGCTGACCTTGGCCGCGCGGTCCAGGTACTCCTCCGGCGTGCCGAGCCCGTAGATCGCCGACACCGTCGCCACCACGATCACGTCGCGCCTGGTCAGCAGGCTCATCGTGGCCGAGTGCCGCAGCCGCTCCACCTCCTCGTTGACCGAGGAGTCCTTCTCGATGTAGGTGTCGGTCTGCGGGATGTAGGCCTCGGGCTGGTAGTAGTCGTAGTAGCTGACGAAGTATTCGACCGCGTTGTTGGGCATCAGATCGCGGAACTCCTTGGCCAGCTGCGCGGCCAGGGTCTTGTTGTGGGCGAGCACCAGCGTCGGTCGCTGCAGCCGCTCCACCAGCCAGGCCGTGGTCGCGCTCTTGCCGGTGCCGGTCGCGCCGAGCAGCACCGAGTGCCGGTCACCGGCCCGCACACGCTTGGCGAGGGCCTCAATCGCCGCCGGCTGGTCGCCGGAGGGTACGTACTCGCTGACCACCTCGAAACGGCGGTCCAAGCGTGGGATGTCGAGCGCCATGTCCCCTACCGTACGCGGGGGGTATGACACTTTCCGGGTCCTCGCCCTCGGTGGCCGACCGTATTCAACCTGGCGATTGTGTGGGGAACATCACCGGTCTACGGTAGATGCCGTAGGCCGCTCGCGGCGGCCGACCGGAGAGCCGGCCCGCCCATCACGCAGGTCCTCCCGGCGCACGGTTGCAGCCCCGGCCCGTCACGGTCGGCGAGCGCACCGAGCGAGATCGCGCGAATCGCGCGACCGGCCGCCGCGAGCGCCCTAACCAGGGCTCGAACGCCCGAGCGGCGAAGGGTAAAGGGCCTAAGCCGCCAGAATCCGCTCCCACGCCGCGGCCACCTGACGATCGAGCTCCTCCGGCGTGCCGTCGTTGGCGATGGCAATGTCCGCGACAGCACGGCGCTCCTCGTCGGTCGCCTGAGCCGAGATCCGCGCCATGGCGTCGTCGCGCGACATGCCCCGTAGGCGCATCAACCGGTCGAGCCGGGTGTCCAGCGTCGCGAACACGATCAGGATCAACGAGTACAACCCGGAAAGGCCCTTCTCCACGAGCAGTGGGACGTCGTGGACGACGATCGAGTCGGGTGGCGCCGCCGCGACCAGCTCGGCCGACCGCGCCCGCACCAGCGGATGCGTGATCTCCTCCAGCCGTCGCCGCGCCTCGGCGTCCGCGAAGACGATCCGGCCCAGCGCCGGCCGGTCGAGCGCCCCCGAGCCGTCCAGGACCCCGGGCCCGAACGCCTCCACGACCCGGGCGAGCCCCTCGGTCCCCGGCGCCACGACCTCGCGCGCCAGCCGGTCGGAGTCGATGATCACGGCGCCGAGCGCCGCGAGCCGGGAGGCCACCGCGCTCTTGCCGGCCCCGATTCCGCCCGTGAGCCCCACCATCTTCATGCCGCAATCACACCTGAAGGTGAACCGCGACGGGCCGCCGGGGTCAGGACGGCGTGGTTTGCACGGAATGCGCGGTTTGTCAAGATACCTTCCGACTCAAGGGAAGATCACGGGGGTAAATCATGACAGTGGGGCGACACGGCCTGGGCCGGCCGGGCCTGGCGCGCCGCGATTGGGCAGGCATCATGCCGCAGGGTAGCGGTACCGCTCCCTTCGGTCGCCGGCCCGCGCGCCGCGCACGCCACCGCCGCATCAATGCGCGCCGGCGTGGGTCCTCCGACGGCTGGGCGTTCCTGGTCGCCGCCGCGGTGCTGGGAATGCTGGCCGTGAGCGGCTGGTATACGGCCAGCGGGGCCAACGCGGTCGCGCAGATGCTGGCCCGCTAGACGACCCGTTCCGCCGTGGCGCGCGCCGTGGGCGGTCAGCGATACTCTGCCGGGCAACCGCACATCTGCCAGGACCAGAAGGACACGCTGCATGGAGCCGGAGAACGGCCAGGACCAGGTCAACGGGTCGCCACCACCGCCGAAGCCGAAGAGCCGGCGCGGCTGGATGTCGGACTCGCCGCTGGACGGCGGCTCGGGCTGGCCCACGTCGGCGTACTCGATCGTGCCCCGCCAGCCGACGCCGGCCCGGGAGGAGCCCAGGCCCGCTCCGGAACCGATGCCGGCGCCGGAGCCGTCGCCCGAGCCGTCGCCCGAGCCGGAGAGGCCCGCGCGCAAGGGCCGGATCGGCGTGCTCATCATCGGCATCATCGTGCTGGTCATCGCGGCCGTCGGCGGGGTGCTGGCGACGCGCGAGAAGAGCTCGGGCAACGACGAGCGCACGGACGCCGCGACCGCGACGGCCACGGAGACCACGGCCCCGGCCCTTCCGGTCGTCGTCGAAACCGCGAGCGCGACCCCGAGCGGCGCCACCCGGAGCGCCGGCGCGGGTGCGGCCCCGAGCGCGGGGGCCGGCGCGGCGAACAGCGCGCCGGCCAGTGCGCCGGCCGTGGCGCCCAGCACCGGCATCCTTCGCACCGGCACGGCCCAGTTCGTGGTGCTGGCCGGCCAGCCCGACGACGCGTACGACTTCGACAGCGCCACCAAGCAGGCCGCCGGCGCCGACGCCACCGCGGGCGCGATCGGCATGACGGCCGCCAACGGCGCGAAGTTCGCGGTGCTGCTCACCGACGACACCCCGTCGCTGGCCGTCTGCTCCGCGGTGCCCGCCGACCGCTGGGTCGGCCAGGTCGTGATCGGCAGCCTCGTACCGGGGGCGCGGGTGTGCATGCGCACCAGCGAGAACCGCTACGCCTGGTTCATGACCCGGGCGGGCGAGCTCGTCACCGGTGCGCTCTACACCTCGAACCTGGACTTCGTCGTGTACAAGAAGAGCGGGGACTAGGGGCTGTATCGAAGTGGATGGCCGGGCTGCGGCGGACTCAGACGCCGCCTGGAACCACCCCGGTCACACCCCGATACAACCCCGGTATCGGGGCGCGCCCGGCGCGGCCCCAGCCGACGCCTGAGCCTCGCCTCGCTCCGACCCCCACTTCGACACAGCCCCTAGACCGCCACGTCGTTGAAGTGCTCCACGCGGGGGGCTCCGTCGAAGTACGGCCCGATGAGCCCCCGCCACTGCGCGAACCGGTCCGTCGCCCGGAAGTTGTCCAGGTGCGCGTCGACCGAGTCCCACTCCACGAGCAGGACGAACCGCGACGCGCTCTCGATGCCGCGGGTCATGCGCACCGAGCGGCACCCCGGGGTCGTGGCGAGTACCTCGTGGGCCTTGCGGTACGCGGCGGCGAACTCGTCCTCGCGGCCTTCGAGCACGTCGATCAGTGCGACTTCCAGAACCATCCAGCTAGGGTAGACCGTGCTCGACTGGCTGACCTCCGCGGCGTTCCACGCCTTCGGCGCCCCGACCACGTGGGCTGAGCTGCTCGGATTCGCCAGCGGACTGCTGTGCGTCTATCTCGTCGTGCGCCAGCACATCGCGAACTGGCCGGTCGGGATCGCCAACAACCTCCTCTTCATCGTCGCCTTCTGGCACGTCGGGCTCTTCGGCGACGCCTGGCTTCAGGTCGTCTACGTCGCGCTCGGCGCCTACGGATGGTGGTGCTGGCGCACCGGCCGGCTGCAGCAGAAGGTGCGCACCACGACCAGGGTCGAGTGGTGGTGGCTCGCGATCGCGGGCGTGTTCCTGACCGTGGCGCTCTGGTGGTACCTCGACCGTTTCACCGAATCCACGGTCCCCGGGCCCGACGCGATCACGACCGCGGTGTCGCTGTTGGCGACCTACGGCCAGACCCGCCGCCTGCTGGAGAGCTGGTGGCTGTGGATCTCCGTCGACATCGTCTACATCCCCCTTTACGGCTACAAGGACCTGTGGCTCACGGCGCTGCTGTACCTGGTGTTCCTCACGCTGTGCGTCTTCGGCCTGCGGGCCTGGCGCGCCGAGCTGCGCACCGCGCCGCTGGGGAGCCCGGCGTGGTCCACGGACTAGTCATCGGCAAGTTCTACCCGCCCCACGCCGGCCACCATCACCTCATCGACGCCGCCGCGCGCGCCTGCGACGAGGTGACCGTGGTGGTCGCACCGTCCACAGTGGAGTCGATCCCGCTCGAGGACCGGGTCGCGTGGCTGCGCGAGGTGCACGCCCGCTCGCCCCACGTCCGGTTCGTCGGGATCTACGACGACACCCCGATCGACTACGGATCCGAGGCGGCCTGGGACGCCCACACCGCTACGTTCCGCACGGCGGTCGGCGCCCGGCGGGTCGACCGGGTCTTCTCCTCGGAGGCGTACGGCGAGGAGCTGGCCCGCCGCTTCGGCGCCGTCCACGTGCCGGTCGACCCGGGCCGGGGCGCCGTGCCCGTCTCCGGCACCGCCGTGCGCGCCGACCCCGTCGCGCACTGGGGCATGCTGGCGCCGCCGGTGCGCGCCTGGTTCGTCAGGCGCGTGGTCGTCGTCGGCGCGGAGTCGACGGGCACGACCACCCTGACCCGGGCCCTGGCCGCGCATCTTCGCCTGCGCGGAGGGGTTTTCGCCGGTACCTGCTGGGTCGAGGAGTACGGACGCACGCTGACCTCCTTGAAAATGGCCGGACTGGCGCCGGGTCAGACCATGGAGGACCTCGTGTGGACGCGCGAGGACTTCGTCGCCGTCGCCCGCGAACAGAACGCCGCGGAGGACGCCGCCGCCCGATCCGGTGGGCCCATTCTGCTCTGCGACACCGACAGTTTTGCCACCTCGGTCTGGGAGGAGCGCTATTTGGGCAACGCATCGTCAGCTGTCCGTGACACTGCGCGACGACCCGCGCTCTACCTGCTGACGAGCGACGAGGGCGTGCCGTTCGAGGACGACGGCATGCGCGACGGCGAGCACCTGCGCGCCTGGATGACGGGCCGGTTCCGCGACGAGCTCGCCGCCCGCGGCGTCCCGTGGATCGAGCTGACGGGGTCGTACCGCGACCGCCTCACCCGGGCCGTCAAGGCGATCGACGATCTGCTCGCGGCGGGCTGGAATCTGGCATCGCCGCTGCTCCCGGCCGACGCGAACAGAATTGTCGGGGGGTCCTGCTAAGTTCCCGGCCATGACGATCGGCAGCAACGTCACCACCTTCGCGGGCCTCCCGGTCCGGCGGTTCGAGGTCGGGCCGCGAGGCCGGCGGGACAGTCCCCGTCGCGGCGAGAAGGCCGCATGGCGCATCGGCGTCGGCTACGACGACGGTCCGCAGGATTTCGCCGACACGCTCGACGCGCTGCTGGACAGCGTCGGCGCGCACAACATCACCGCGCTGGTGATCGGGGCGTGGGGCGAGCCGCACGACTCCGGCCCGCCGCTGAACCTGCTGACCGCGGCCCGCGACCGGCTGACCGAGCTGCGCGCCCTCTTCGTCGGCGAGATGACCTACGAGGAGTGCGAGATCTCCTGGATCAACCAGGGCCAGTACGCGCCGCTGCTGGGCGCCTTCCCGGCCCTGGAGGTGCTGCACATCCGCGGCGCCGACGGGCTGGGGCTCGCCCCGGTGCGCCACCGCCGGCTGCGGGAGCTGTGCGTGGAGAGCGGCGGGCTGCCGGCCTCGTTCATCCGCGGCTTCACCGACTCCTCGTTCCCGGCGCTCGCCGACCTGGAGCTGTGGCTGGGCACCCGGGAATACGGCGGCGACGCGGTCGTCGACGACCTCGCGCCGATCATGACCGGCACCGAGCTGCCGGCGCTGAAGCGGCTGGCCCTGCGCAACGCGGAGATCGCCGACGACGTCGCGACCGCCCTGGCCGCCGCGCCCGTGGTGGCCCGCCTGGAGAGCCTCGACCTGTCGATGGGCGCGCTGTCCGACGCCGGGGCCGAGGCGCTGCTGCTCGGCCAGCCGCTGACCCACCTGCGCTCGCTCGACCTGTCGCACCACTTCATGTCGCCGGAGCTGGCCGCCCGCTTCGCCGAGGAGCTGCCCGGGGTCCGCGTCGACGTCTCCGACGAGCAGGACATCGACGAGGGCGGCTTTCGATACGTCTCGGTCGCGGAATGATCACCGTCGTCGGCATTCCGGGGCACCGGCGGGTGGAGCTGTTCCGCGCCGCCGCCGTCGCCGCCGGGCACCCGGAGCCCGCGGTCGTCGGCTGGCGCGACGTGTGCGCCGGCGACTTCGCCCTGGCGCCCGGCTCGCTGGTGCGGCTGGAGTCGCCGGGGGAGGACGCCGAGGTCGACCGGCTGCTGCGCGGCGCCGACCGGCCCGCCGAGCACGGCGAGATCGTCGGCCTCGCCGCCTGGTACGCGGGGTTCCTGGCCGCCGCCCGCAAGGTCGAGCGCGCCGCCACCGGCCCGCTCACCACGCCCGTCGACGAGCTCGCCGTCATGTTCGACAAGCGCCGCTGCCACGCCCTGCTCCGCGAGCGCGGCGTGCCCGTCCCGCCGGGGTTCGCGGCCCGCGGTTACGAGGAGGTCCGCGCGGCCGGCTGGCCGCGGGTCTTCGTGAAGCCGGCCCACGGCAGCTCCGCGTCGGGCGTCGTCGCGCTGGCCTTCAACGGCGACCGGGTCAGCGCGCACACCTCCGCCGCCCTCGACGGCGACAAGCTCTACAACGAGCTGCGCGTGCACCACTACACCGACGAGCGCACGGTCGCCGCGATCGTCGACCGGCTCGGCGCCGACGGCCTGCACGTCGAGCGCTGGTTCCCGAAGGCGGCCCACGGCGGCAAGGTGTTCGACCTGCGGGTGGTGGTCATCGCCGGGCGGGCGAGCCACGTCGTCGCCCGCACCAGCGCGACCCCGCTCACCAACCTGCACCTGGGCAACGCCCGCGGCGACCTGGCCGCGATCCGGGCCACGGCGGGGGAGGAGCGCTGGGCGGCCGCGATGGACGCCTGCGAGCGGGCCGCCGCCTGTTTCCCCGGCAGCCTGCACGCCGGCGTCGACCTCATGTTCGCGCCCGGGTTCGCCGAGCACGCGGTGGCGGAGGTCAACGCCTTCGGCGACCTGCTGCCCGGCCTGCTCGTCGACGGCCGCGACACGTACGCCGCCGAGGTCGCGGCCCTACCGAGAGCCGCCGAGGTCGCGGCCATCCCGATAGCCGCCGAGGTCGCGGCCCTCCCGAGACACGCGGTGCCGGCATGAGATCGCTGCTGGGCACCCACGACCTGCTCCTCGTCACGCTCGACACGCTGCGCCACGACGTCGCCGCCGACCTGCTCGCCGCGGGGCGCACCCCCAACCTGGCCAAGGTCCTGCCGGGCGGGGCGTGGGAGCGGCGGCACACCCCGGCCTCGTTCACCTACGCGGCCCACCACGCGTTCTTCGGCGGCTTCCTGCCCACGCCGGTGACGCCCGGCCCGCACGAGCGCCCGTTCGCGGCCCGGTTCCCCGGCAGCACCACCGTCGGCGCCGACACCTGGGAGTTCGACGCGCCGGACGTCGTCACGGGGCTGCGCGCCGAGGGGTACCGCACCGTCTGCCTCGGCGGCGTCGGGTTCTTCGCGATGACCTCGCCGCAGGGCAGCGTCCTTCCGGGCCTGTTCGACGAGGCGCACTGGACGCGCGAGTTCGGCGTCACCAACCCGGCCTGCTTCGAGGCCCAGCTCGAGACCCTGGCCACGGTACTGCCGCCGGAGCGGCCGTTGTTCACCTTCGTCAACGTCGCCGCGCTGCACCAGCCCAACCGGCACTACCTGCCCGGCGCCGCGGAGGACTCGCTCGCCTCGCACGGGGCGGCGCTGGAGTACGTCGACCGGCACCTGCCCGAGCTGCTGCGCCTGGTCACATCGCGGGGCCGCCCGTGCCACGTGATCATGTGCAGCGACCACGGCACCGCCTACGGCGAGGACGGGCACACCGGGCACCGCGTCGCGCACGAGGTCGTCTGGACCGTGCCCTACGCGCAGTTCACGCTGGAGGCGGGCGCATGGTGAACCTCGGCTCGCCGTACCAGGGCTACCTGTACGCGTACCCGCACAAGACCGCCTACCGCCCGCTCGACCCGCGGCCCCGCCTGGCCGACGTGTGGGCCGGCGAGGACACGGCGAAGCTGTTCCTCTACGTGCACGTGCCCTACTGCGAGATGCGCTGCGGCTTCTGCAACCTCTTCACCCGCGCCAACCCGCCGCACGAGCAGGTCACCGCCTACCTCGCCCAGCTCGGGAGGCAGGCGGCCAGGGTCGCGGCGGCGATGCCCGGCGCCCGGTTCGCGCGGGCGGCGATCGGCGGCGGCACCCCGACCTACCTCACCGCGCCCGAGCTCACCGAGCTGTTCGACCTGCTCCAGCGGACCACCGGGCTCGAACGCGGGCCGCTGTCGGTCGAGACGTCCCCGGCCACCGCCACCCCCGACCGGCTCGCGGTGCTCAACGAGCGCGGCGCGAGCCGGATCAGCATCGGCGTGCAGAGCTTCCTCGACGCCGAGGCCCACGCCGCCGGCCGGCCGCAGCACCGGGCCGAGGTCGACCGCGCCCTGGACGCGATCCGGGCGGCGGGCCCGGCCGCGCTCAACATCGACCTGATCTACGGCATCCCGGGGCAGACCCGGGCCACCTGGGACGAGTCCCTGAGCGCGGCGCTGCGGTGGAGACCCGAGGAGTTGTACCTGTACCCGCTCTACGTCCGCCCGATGACCGGACTCGGCCGCCGGGCCACGCCCGCAGACCCGGACTGGGACGCCCAGCGCCTGGAGCTCTACCGCCACGCCGCCGAGCGGTTGCGCACCGAGGGCTACGAGCAGCTCTCGATGCGCCAGTTCCGCCGGCCCGGCGACCACGAGGCCGTGGACGAGTACTCCTGCCAGGACGACGGCATGGTCGGCCTCGGCTGCGGCGCCCGCTCGTACACCACCGACCTGCACTACTCGTTCGACTACGCGGTCGGCGTCCGGCACGTGCGCGGCATCCTCGCCGACTACCTCGCCCGCCCCGCGGCGGACTTCGACGTCGCCGAGGTCGGCTTCGCCCTCGACGCGGCCGAGCAGCGGCGCCGCTGGCTGCTCAAGTCGCTGCTGCGGGCCGAGGGCGCGGACCCGGCGGCATACGCGGCGCGGTTCGGCACCGGGCTCGACGAGGACTTCCCGGCCCTGGCCCGGCTCCGGGACGCCGGCTACGCCGAGGGCCACCGCCTCACCGCCGACGGCTTGGCGCACTCCGACGCCATCGGGCCGTGGCTGGTCTCGGAAGGCGTCCGAAAAGCCATGGCCGGGCACGTGACGCGATGAAGATCCTCTACCGCGGCCCGCTCGCCAGCTGCAACTACGACTGCCCGTACTGCCCGTTCGCGAAGCGCCACGACCCGCCCGAGCTGCTGCGCGAGGACCGGGCCGCGCTGGAGCGGTTCGCCGCCTGGGTCCGCGGCGCCGACGAGCCGGTGGAGGTGCTGTTCACGCCCTGGGGCGAAGGGCTGACCCGCAGCTGGTACCGCCACGCCCTGATCGAGCTGTCCCACCTGCCGCACGTCGGGCGCGCCGCGATCCAGACGAACCTGTCCGGCCGGCTCGGCTGGGTGCAGGACGCGGACCCCGCGAAGCTGGCGCTGTGGTGCACGTACCATCCGGGCCAGACGACCCAGGAGCGGTTCCTGGCCGCGAGCGCCACCCTCGGGCGCCACGGCATCCGGCACTCCGTCGGCATTGTCGGCCTGCCCGAGCACCTCGAGCCCGCCGTCGAGCTGCGGCGAAGGCTCGACCCGGAGGTGTACCTGTGGGTGAACGCCGCCGACGGCCACCGCTACGGCCCGGAGGAGGAGGCGGCGTGGACGGCGATCGACCCGCTGTTCGGCTACAGCGTCCGGCCGCACCTGTCGCTCGGCCGGTCGTGCCGCACCGGCGACGAGGTCGTCTCGGTGCTCGGCGACGGCACCGTGCGCCGCTGCCACTTCGTGCCCGAGACGCTGGGCAACCTCTACGACGGCTCGTGGACGGCCCGGCGCGGCGAGCGGCCCTGCCCCAACGCGACGTGCGACTGCCACATCGGGTACGTGCACCTGCGGACGCTCCCGCTGTACGACGTCTTCGCGGGCGGCGTACTCGAGCGCATCCCTAGCGCGGGTTGCGGCCGATGAACGCGAGCAGCTTCGTCTGCGGGTCGGCGTCCGCGGGCACCTCGACCTTCGGGCCGTACTGGCCGCTGGAGCGCAGCAGCTCGTCCAGCGGCAGCATCCCCTCGAGCATCGCCGCGCACCGGTCCGGGTCGAGGCGCTCGTCCTGCCCGGTCGCGCGGGCCAGGTCCCAGCTGTGCAGGAACACGTCGGAGGTGTAGAAGGTCGCGATGGCGTCCGGCACCGGCATCTGGCCGGTGTGCCGGTTGGTGAACGGCACGTCCGCCGAGGCGGGATCGTCGAGCAGCGCCTGCACCCCGGCCGCGTGCGCCCGCCACGCGCCGGCGGGGTCGTCGTCGACGGACGGGCCGGCGGGCAGCGTCACCCCGGCCCCGGACTCGAGGAACGAGGGGAGCCACTCGACCAGGTGCCGTACGACATCCCGGGCCGTCCATCCGTCGACCGGCGCGGGCGCGGACCAGTCGGTGGTGCCCTGCACGAGCGCGGTGAAGTGGGCGGCGGTCTCGCGGTGGTCCTGCGCGGCGGTGGTCATCGAGGCCTCCTGGAGAGCAGCCGCCATACTGGTCGGCATGGGTAACTTGATCGCGTTCGCGTCGCGGCGGCTGGTGGAGGACGCGTCGCTGACCCCCGGATACGTGTACCACGATCCGGAGGACGCCACGCTGCCACCCGGCCCCGAAGGACGCCGGGCCAGCGGCTGGAACCTCCTCGTCGGCGACGAGACCGACGAGCAACTGGCCGACGCGGGTGAACTCCTCATGCCCGAGCTGGACTGGCTGCTGGAGCGCTACCCGGCGTTCGGCAAGATCGTCGCCGAGGGCTCGGAGGGCCGCCAGTTCGAGTGGGACGCCGACGCCGGCCAGTACACCGACGTCGGCCCCTCGATCCCCGAGGACTGACCCCTCAGTAGTTCCCGGCGCGGCTGGCCACCATCAGGGCGCGGACGTTCTGCACGTACTGCGGGTTGGGGTAGACCCCGCCCGCGTAGTCGACGCCGCCGGTGCCCCAGTTGTAGGCGGAGATGACCGCGTTGAGCAGCTTGGTGTCGGTCATGTCGTACGTGCCGAGCTTGGGCCCGTAGTACGCGATGAGCCAGGCGAGGTAGTTCGCCCCGAGCATCACGTTCTGGTCGGGTTTGGTGCGATCCCAGCTCGTGCCGAACCGCGTGTTGACGAACGTCTGCGTGCCTGGCATGACCTGCATCACTCCGAGGCCCCCGTCACAGGCCGTGATGTCGGTCTGCCAGCCGCTCTCCTGTTCGGCCACGGCGTACAGCAACCGCAGCGGCACCAGGATCGGCTCGTAGTCCGGGTCCGTCGCGGTGCCCCAGAAATGCTTTGTCGAAGCCGTGTCGAGGTACCCCTTGACCTGGGCTTTCGGCAGTTGGTTGGTCCCGCGCACCGGCGCGCACGTGTTGTGCGGCGGGGCCGGCGGCGTGGCCGTCTCGGTGACCTTCGGCGACGGCTTCCTGGTCGGCTTCTTGGTCGGCGTCGCGGCCTTCGACGTCGGCGGGGCCGTGGTCGTCTCGACGACGGCGACGGGCACCTCGCTGGTCGGCGGCGGCACCGAGGCCGGCGCGATCGGCACGGACCCGTCGTGCTGGCGCTCCTGCGCGGCCGGCTTGGCCCCGCCCACGCCCTTGACCAGGGTCGCTCCGATCACCCCGCAGCCGATCAGCACCACGGCCACCGCGACCGAGAGCAGGATCGCCCCGAGATTCCGGTTCCGCTTCCGTGGCTCTTCGTAAGCCTCAAACTCCGCAGTGTCATCATCCATTGACAGCTGTTCTCCTCCCCCGTGCCCGTCAGATTAGCCGCAACTAATAGACGCGCGGGACCCCCGGTTTCCATGACAGGGCGCCTGGAACAATGGAGGGCATGCAGACCCGTTCAGACCTCCGCAACGTGGCCATCGTCGCCCATGTCGACCACGGCAAGACCACACTCGTCGACGCGATGTTGCGGCAGTCCGGCGCGTTCCACGCCCGCGCCGAGCTCACCGACCGGGTCATGGACTCGATGGACCTCGAGCGCGAGAAGGGCATCACCATTCTCGCCAAGAACACCGCGGTGCGCTATGTCCCCCAGGACGGCGGCGGCCCCGTCACGATCAACATCATCGACACGCCGGGCCACGCCGACTTCGGCGGCGAGGTCGAGCGCGGCCTGACCATGGTCGACGGCGTGGTGCTGCTGGTCGACGCGAGCGAGGGCCCGCTGCCGCAGACCCGGTTCGTGCTGCGCAAGGCCCTCAAGGCCCGCCTGCCGATCATCCTGGTGATCAACAAGGTCGACCGCCCCGACGCGCGGATCAAGGAGGTCGTCGACGAGACCTACGAGCTCTTCCTCGACCTCGACGCCGACGAGGAGCAGATCGACTTCCCGATCGTCTACGCCTGCGCCCGCGACGGCATCGCCTCGCTGACCCAGCCCAAGGACGGCACGGTCCCCGAGGACAGCGACAACCTCCAGCCGCTGTTCGCCACGCTGCTCGGCACCATCCCGGCGCCCTCCTACCACGAGGGCGCCCCGCTGCAGGCGCACGTGACGAACCTCGACGCCTCGCCGTTCCTGGGCCGGCTCGCGCTGTGCCGCGTGCACGAGGGCACGATCCGCAAGGGCCAGACGGTCACCTGGTGCCGCGACGGCGGGGCCCAGCAGAACGTGCGCATCTCCGAGCTGCTGATGACCGACGGCCTGGAGCGCAAGCCCGCCGAGGAGGCCGGCCCGGGCGACATCATCGCCGTCGCCGGCATCGCCGAGATCATGATCGGCGACACGCTCGCCGACGCGGAGAACCCGATCGCGCTGCCGCGCATCACCGTGGACGAGCCGGCGATCTCGATGACCATCGGCACCAACCAGTCGCCGCTGGCCGGCAAGGTCAAGGGCACCAAGGTCACCGCCCGCCTGGTCAAGGACCGCCTCGAGCGCGAGATGGTCGGCAACGTGTCGCTGCGCATCCTGCCGACCGAGCGCCCGGACGCGTGGGAGGTCCAGGGCCGCGGCGAGCTGGCGCTGGCGATCCTGGTGGAGCAGATGCGGCGCGAGGGCTACGAGCTCACCGTGGGCAAGCCGCAGGTGGTGACGCGGGAGATCAACGGCAAGATCCACGAGCCGACCGAGCGGCTCACGATCGACGCGCCGGAGGAGTACCTCGGCGCGATCACCCAGCTGCTGGCGACGCGCAAGGGCCGCATGGAGCAGATGGTCAACCACGGCACCGGCTGGATCCGCATGGAGTGGCTGGTCCCGGCCCGCGGCCTGATCGGCTTCCGGACCGAGTTCCTCACCGACACCCGCGGCACCGGCATCCTGCACCACGTCTTCGAGTCCTACGAGCCGTGGTACGGCGAGCTGCGCACCCGCGCCACCGGCTCGCTGGTCGCCGACCGCGCGGGCGTGGCGACGCCGTTCGCGATGATGAACCTGCAGGAGCGCGGCTCGATGTTCGTCGAGCCGACCACCGAGGTGTACGAGGGCATGATCGTCGGCGAGAACTCCCGCGCCGACGACATGGACGTCAACATCACCAAGGAGAAGAAGCTCACGAACATGCGCTCGTCGGCCGCCGACGAGACGGAGAAGCTGATCCCGCCGCGCAAGCTCTCGCTGGAGCAGGCGCTGGAGTTCTGCCGCGAGGACGAGTGCGTGGAGATCACGCCGTCGGCGATCCGTATCCGCAAGGTCATGCTCGACCAGAAGGACCGCGAGCGGTCGGCCCGCAAGCGGGCCCACGCGTAAGGAAGGACGCCCGAAGGGCGAAATTCCATGACTCGGGCCCGCGTCACCTGCGGGCCGTTGCTCCCGCCAGAAATCCCGGCGTCCGGGGTGGCAAGAACGGCGGCGCTCTAGTTGACAGGGCGCCGCTGAGCGGGAATCTCCGCGGGGGTGTAGCGGCCCGACTCGAGCGACCAGTCCACGTTGCCGCGGATCCAGTGGACCAGGTCGCCGATGCCGACGACGCACGTCGGGTCGTCCCACCAGCGCGCCTCGAGCCGGTCGCGGGCGACCTGGAACTCGAGCACCCGCTCGTCGTGCTCGGCCACGGCGGCGAGTACCGCCTCGTCCAGCGACAGCCGGTGCTCGCGCTGGAACGAGAAGACGATGTTGTGGTGGTCGCCGACCGCGGCCTCCTTCGGCCACGAGATCAGGTCATTGAAGATCCCGATCACCGTGCCGGCGGCGCGCCGCGCGGTGGCGAAGTCGGGGTCCTCGAGCAGCCCGGCGGGCAGCTCGATGCCGTGCATGGGCTCGATGAGGTCGAAGAACATGTCGGTGGCCGCGCTGTGGTGGCGCATCTTGCGGTACTCGTCCAGCCGCGGCGGCCGGTCCGCGGTCCGGTTGCCGGCCTCCCACAGCGTGCCGGCCAGGTAGTCCGCGACGTGCCCGACGAACCGCTCCCGCCAGGCCGCGCTGACCCGCGGTTCGGTGCGCCGCCACACCTCGCCCAGCGCCGCGGCCAGCGGCCGGCCCAGCGCCGCGCCGAGGATCGGGGCCGGGCGCTGGTCGCGCAGCAGCCGCACGACCTCGGCGACGGCCGCCCGGGCCGGCTCCGGATCGCGCACGAGCGCCCGCTCCAGCAGGTCGTCGAGGACGAAGATGCTGATCAGCCAGGCCGTGGCCAGCCGCAGCTCCGGCTCGTCGGCCCCGGGGTGGGCGCGGCACATGAGGTTGGCGAACTTGGCCCGCGCGAAGGCCGCGCGGGCGCCGGGCCGCTCGAGCAGTCCGTGCCGGGTCGCCCAGTGCAGCGACCAGCGCTGCACGGCGTCGGCGTGCGGAGAGATCGCGGGCGTGAACGGGCACAGCACCGAAGGGGACGCTAGTTGGCCCCGGTATGTCATTTCGTGCAAGATGCATCACCCGCCCGCCGTGGTACCTCATCGTCGCGCCGAAACACGCGCAGCGCGACCCCCCGGTGGGCGTTTATCGGATTTTGTGAGCTTTGTCCGCCTGTGCATGTTCTGCACGCGCGTCGCGCCTCGACTTGACCAGGGAGGCGACGGTCGTGATGGCGAGGGTGCCGATGATGACCGCGAGTGACGCCTGGATGCCGATGTGCGGGGCCCACCCGACGTGCTTGCCGCCGTTGATGAAGGGCAGGTTGTTGTCGGCGAGGGCCTCCAGGAACAGCTTCACGCCGATGAAGCCGAGCACGACGGCGAGGCCGACGGAGAGGTACACCAACCGGTCGAGCAGGCCGCCGATCAGGAAGTACAACTGCCGCAGTCCCATCAGCGCGAAGACGTTGGCGGTGAAGACCAGGTAGGGCTCGGCGGTCAGGCCGAAGATCGCCGGAATGGAGTCGAGGGCGAAGATCAGGTCCGTGGTCCCGATGGCGATGAGCACCACGATCATCGGCGTCATGTGCAGGCGGCCGCGCTCGTCACGCGCCGTGAGCCGCGACTCCTCGTACTTCGGGGTCATCGGCAGCACCCGCCGCGACCAGCGGATCAGCGCGTTCTCCTTGAAGTCCTCCTCCTCGGTCTCGCCCTGCATGGCGAGCTTGACCGCGGTGTAGACGAGGAACGCGGCGAAGATGTAGAACACCCACGAGAACCGGGCGATCGCCGCCGACCCGATCGCGATGAACCCGCCGCGCATGACCAGGGCGAGCACGATCCCGATGAGCAGGATCTTCTGCTGGTACTGCCGCGGCACCTTGAACCGCGACAGGATGATCACGAAGACGAACAGGTTGTCGACGGAGAGGCTGTACTCCGTCAGCCAGCCCGCGTAGAACTCCCCGGCGTAGTTGCCGCCCCACTGGGCCAGCACGAACAGCCCGAAGAGCAGGGCGAGCCCGACGTACACCGTGACCCAGATCGTCGACTCTTTGATCGAGGGTTCATGGGGGCGGCGCGCCACGATCGCGAGATCGAAGAGCAGTATCGCGCCGAGCCCGACGAGAGTCGCTGTCCAGATCCATCCGGCAACGTCCACGTGTTATTCCTCCGGTAGACACACCACAGGCCACGCCGACCCGGAGGGCCGCGTGGGCTGTGTAGTTGACACCGGAGGTCTCTTCCGCCATCCGCGATAGCCGGGATGACCGACGGCGCCGGGTGTGAGCCCCACGTCACCGTGGGCACCGTGCTGACGACGACCGCCGCTGGGGAATACTCCCCTCCTGTTGCTCGTCAACCATTGTCCACCCGGCCGCCACGTCCCGACGCGCGGGGCCGAAAAAAATGTCGTACCCCACGTCTATCGTGCGGGCAGGTGGGAGTTTTTCCAACGCTCACTCACGTCCGCGCCGTCGAGAGGAGTGCGATCGTGTATCGACAAGGTGACGTCCTGCTGGTGCCCGTCCCGGCCGCGGAGGTGCCCGCGACCGCCGTTCCCGCACCTCGCGACCGCGCGGGCCGCATGGTCCTGGCCCGCGGCGAGGCGACCGGCCACGCCCACGTGATCGTCGGCCCCGACACCCTCCTCCTGGCCGACCGCGACGACATCGACCGCCTCTTCGTGAGGATCATCACCAAGGCGCGGGTCGTCCACGAGGAGCACGGCACGATCACGATCCCGGCCGGCTCCTACCGCATCGTCCGCCAGCGCGAGTACGTCCCCGGCGCCTTCCGCTACGTGGCCGACTGATGCTCCCGCCCCTTCCCAGCTGGATGGCCGCCCAATGACCTCGACCCTCGCCACCCCCGAGTCCCGGGCCGCCGCCCTGGGCGCGGTCTCGGCCAAGTGGCTGGCCGCGGGCCTGTCCACGGCCCCCGCCGACCGCCAGGCCGCCGCCGAAGCGGTCCGCCTCGCCTACCGCTCGGCCGGCCTCCCGGAGCCCCGCCACATCGTCTGGTTCGCGTCGCCCCTCGCCGGCGCCCGCGCGGCCGCCCTCCTGACCGGCCGCCGCGGCCTGCCCGGCGCCACCCCCGACCCGGCCGACGCCGTCGTCGAGGCCGAGCTGCGCGCCCAGGGCTGCCCGCCGGTGCACGGTTCGGCGGGCCCGTCGGTGCGCGCCGCCGTCCGCACCAACCCGTGGGCCGCGGCCCGCGCCGAGGCGCACGAGCTGCTGGGCCCCGACGGGTGGGCCGGCCTGTGGTCCGCTTGCGGGGCGGACGTGTGGCGCCTGGTGAACGACCGTCTCGCTACACCGCTGCGCACGCATCTGCGGGGGGAACTGCCGGTTCACGCGCGGGCGGTGCTGCTGGACGCGGTGGGTGGGCAGCATGACGCGGGCTGGCTGGCCGCGTTCGACGCGGCGGCGGCTCCGTATGTGCCGGCGCCCACGCCCGCTACTCCCACTGCCGCGGCCTCTTCTTCGCGTCGCTCTTCCGTCGCGTCGCCTTCTGCTGGGTCGCCTTCTTCCTCGGCTTGGGCTTCTCCTGCCGGGTCGGTCTCGTCCGGTGGGCCCTCGTCTTCCGCTGGGCCTTCGTCTTCCGCTGGGCCTTCGTCTTCCGCTGGGCCTTCGTCTTCCGCTGGGCCTTCGTCTTCCGCTGGGCCTTCGTCTTCCGCCTCGCCGGAGCCGCAGTTCAGTGCGGGTCCCGTCGGCGCGGCCGCTTGGGTCACCACTCGGTCCGCCGCTTCGACGCCTTCCTCTCCGGACGCCGCCCCCGCGCCCGTCTTCAGCGCCGGCCCGGTCGGCGCCGTATGGGCCACGACCGGCCCGGTCCCCGGCGAGGCGGCCCTGCACGCCGTGCAGCGCCTGTCCGGCCTGGCCGGGGTGGCCCGCACGGCCGGCTGGTGGTGGCCCTACGCCAACGTCGCCATCCTCACCGACCGCCCCGACGCCGTGCACCGCGACAACATCGGCCGCCTCCACGCCGCCGACACCCCCGCCCTGCACTACACCGACGGCTACGCCCTGCACGCCTGGCGCGGCATGCCCATCCCGTCGGACCTGGTCGAGCGCCTGGGCCGCCTGACCTACCGCCAGATCGCCGACGAACGCAACGCCGAGCTCCGCCGCGTGATGCTGGAACACTTCGGCTACGAGCGCTACCTCCGCGAGGCCGGCGCGCAGCGGGTCGCCCAGGACGAGGCCGGCGTCCTGTGGCGCCTGAACTTCAACGACGACGAGCCCCTGGTCATGGTCGAGGTCATCAACAGCACCCCGGAGCCGGACGGCACGAGCCGCGTCTACTGGCTCCGAGTCCCCCCGACAACCCGAACCCCACGCGAGGGCGTGGCGTGGACCTTCGGCCTGACGGAGGCCGAGTACCACCCCTTGATCCAGACCTGACCCATACCTTCACCTGCGGAGCCCACGGCCGCCGGCTGACTGGGAGCGCGCGGGCCGGCATTGACGGGCGCGCGGTGGGCCGGCGCCCGCCGCCGTCCGCGTCCCACGCCCCTGCCCCGACCTCCGTTGCCGGGTCGACGCGGAGCCGGCCTCGCCCACGTCGCCACCCCGCCACCGCCGCGAGCCGCGCCGGCGCGCAGTCGCTCCGGCCAGGTCGCGCACTCCGGTCGCGGCCCTGCGGCGCCATCCACCCGGCCTGCGCACGCTGCCGGCACGCCGGCGCGGCTGCGGCGCCATCCACCCGGCCTGCGCACGCTGCTGGCGCGCCGGCGCGGATGGTCGCGGCCCTGCGGCGCCATCCACCCGGCCTGCGCACGCTGCTGGCGCGCCGGCGTGGAGTCGGCCCGCCAGCGCGCCCGATCAGGGTGCGACGGGCAGCAGAACGTACGAGGGCGCGAGGATCTCCTGCCGCACCTTGCGCAGCTCGAGCTCGTGCCCCAGCGGCGCGCCCGTGCCCGGGTTGCGGCTGAAGCGCGGGTGGGCGCCGCCGCTCACCTGGATGCGGATGCGGCGGCCCGCGGCGAACCGGTACGCGGTCGGCCACAGCTCCACATGGATCGGCGCGGCCGGGTCGCGGTCGGTGGCGGCGCGGGCCAGGCCGTCGCAGATGTTCCAGGAGCGGCCCTGGTCGTCGACCTCGCAGAGCCGGACGAACACGTCGAAGTACGCCGCAGGGGCATCTTCGCCCCGTCCCGCCGTCGTCGCGCGCACCGTGATGTGGGCCGAGACCGGGCCGACCACGTTGAGCGCCTCGACCAGCGGCGCCGACGTGAACGTCAGCACGTCGGACCGCGCCTCGAGCGGCCGGTTGTCCCGCCGCCCGGCGATCTTTCCGATGAGCCTCGGGCCGCCCAGGGCGGGCGTCGGGTCCTTCGGGTCGTACACGAAGGAGTCGAGCACGTCGCCCTCGTCCGGCAGGGCCGGGGTCGCGACGAACGCGGTTGGCGTAGGCCAGTCCAGCTCGTCGGGGTCCATCCCGTTCGCGGGCGCCGGGGTCGGGGTCGGCCAGTCCGATTCGTCCGGGTTGGGCAGCGAAGCGCGCGAGAGGGTCGGCGCCGAGGTGGGTGACAGCGCCTGGGCCGGAGCGGGGGAGAGGGCCTGCTCCGGGTCGGCGGAGCGGGATGCCGTCGCGGGGGAGGGGGTCGGCCAGCCCAGCTCGTCGGGCGTGAGCAGGTCCGGGTCGTCGGGGGTCAGGGTCGCCGACTTGGCCAGGTGCCAGCGCTGCGGGGTGCTCGACGGGGGCGGCCAGTCCGTGAGCTCGAGCCAGCCCTCGGCGCCGCCGACGTGGACGCGTACCGGACGGTCGCGAATCTGCTCGGGACCGCCGGTGTGCGCGCGGAACCAGGCGACGGCCTCGGCCGCGGAGTGCTGGAAGAGGCCCGCGCTGCCGTGGTGCCAGGGGCCGATCGTGAGGTGCGGCTGCTGCCCGGCCGCCCGCAGCGCCGTGTAGTCGGCGAGCTGCCAGGGCAGGAAGATGTCGTACCAGCCGCCGATCATGAGCACCGGGGCGGCGACGTGTGGCAGGCGGTGGGCGTGGCCGCGCTGCGTCCAGTACGACGACGCCGGGTCGGCCTCGGCCAGCCAGCGCTGGAAGAACTCGATCTCGGCGCCGACGGTCACGCGGTCGGCCTCGGCCATGGGCACGCGCGCGAGGCCGCGCTGCAGCCGGGGCTGGCCGCGCAGGAGCTCGACCGCGTTCTCCAGCCGCGGGCCCCGCTGCGCCTCCAGCAGGGCCGACCAGGTCAGCACCGTGTCGAGCGAGAACGCCCCGCCGGCGTACGTCGGCGGCCCGAAGTCCGAGGCGGTCACGATGGTCGCCATCGCCTTGAGCTCGTCGCCGGCCTCGGCGGCGAGGGCCCACTGCACGAACCCGACGTAGCTCGGCCCGTACGTGAGCAGCCGTCCGTCGTACCACGGCTGCCGGCGCAGCCAGTCGAGCGTGTCGAGACCGTCCTCGCGCTCCTGGAGCAGCGGCTCGAAGGTACCGCTGGAGTCGCCGGTTCCCCGGCAGGACTGGATGAGCACATTGAAGCCGCGCTGCGCCACGGCCCGGCAGAGGATGCTGACCGGCGCCCCGCGTCCGTACGGCGTGCGCACGAGCACCGTCGGCACCTCGCCGTCGATCGCGGGTGCGTAGTGATCGGCGCGCAGGTTGGCCCCGTCGCGCATCCGGATCGGGACGCCTCGCGTCACCCGGACCCGCCCGGACACCGCGGGCGGCAGCTTGAGCAGACGACCAACGGGATCCAGCCTCATGCGTCCCGAGCGTAGCGGCCGCCCCAACCGCCCCCGCGACGTGACCACCACTGGGCTGTACGTCAGCAGCCCGGACCCCACGCACGGCGCCGTGCGCCTGCCACACAAAACGACATGTCGGGCGCTCCGCGCCGCGACATGTCGGACTTATGCCCTGTCAGGGTATAAATCCGAAAAGTCGTGGCGCGGAGCGCCCGACTTTTCGGGGCCACACGGCTACAGGTGCACCGCGGCGGACTCCAGGCCGCGCACGGCAGCGAGTCCGTTGGACTCCTCCTCGAGGGCCGTTCGCGTCGCGGCCGTAAGTGGAACCCAGGGCGTCACCGTCACGTCGAGGCGCTTGCGAGCCGCCGCCCGGGCGCGCCAGGTTCCCGCGATGTCGCCGTCCAGCAGCAGTACGCCCGGATTGCCCAGTATCCGCCAGACCTCCTTGGCCTGGGCCTTGTCCGGCACCAGCACGGTGCGGTCGCGCGCCTGCAGGAACGGGTCCGACGGCGGCAGCAGCCGCACGCCGCGCACCGGCGGGGGGTCGAGCAGCGCGTCCAGGTTCTCGGGCGGCAGCCAGGCCGTCCGGCCGTCGACGGACACCGCTACCAGGTCCGACGGCCAGATCGGCTTCAGCGCGGTGACCGTCGTCCCGAGGTACTTCGCGACGTCCCCGGGCGTCGCCGGGCCGAGGATGCGCAGGTACGCGCGCACGAACCCGGCCGTCCCCGACGCCGGCCCGGGCAGTGGCGGGCGCGGGTCGAGCGGGGCGAGCACCGTCTTCGCCGCGTCCTCGTCCAGGCGTACCCCGCCGCCCAGTCCCGCCTGCTGGAACAGGCCGCCCGAGATGTGGCGGGCGCCGCAGGGCTTGCAGTCGTAGGTGAGCTCCTTCGGCACCCGGTCGCTGACCGCGCGGCTCACGTCGCCCTTCGCCGTTGGGGCGCGGACCACCTCGCGGAGCGCGGCCGCCGTCGCGCGGAACGCCTCCAGGCCCAGCTCGAACGCGGCCTTCGGCAGCTGGCCGGTCGCGAACCGGGCCGCCGCGTCGGCCTCGGACAGCGGCCAGAGGGCCTGGGCCAGCGCGGGCAGGTCGGCCGGGCGGTGCAGGTGCGGGGCGCCGCGGGTGGTCCAGGCCAGGGTCAGGTCGCCGCCGAGCGGGTCCGTGCAGCGCGCCGCGAGCGCCTGCCGGGCGGTGCCCGCGGGCACGTTGGGCACGCCGAGGTCGAGCACCCCCAGGCCGGCCGGGTCGCTGCCGAGGCGCTCGTGGAGGCCGTTCATGACGCTGCGGTACCGCATGACCTGCGCCCGCCCGATCGCCGGCCCACTGCTCATGGCGCCATTCTCGCCCGCCGCGCCGGGCTCTTGCCCGCCACCCCCGCGCGGGTTCACGATCGATTTATGGCGGAGGAGACCTTCACGGACGCCGAGATGGCGTTCCTGCGCCATGCCCGCTTCGGTGAGCTGCCGGCGCGCGTGCCGCCCGAGGACCGGGTCGAGCTCGAGGAGACCGACCCGCCGCGGGCGTGGATCGACATCGGCGACAGCATCGAGCAGCAACGTGCCCTGCAGCCGGGCGCCGGCGGTTCGTAGGGCGCGTCAGATGCGGTGATGGGAGCCGTCGGGGTCAGGCATCTCGGGGTCGTCGGTCATGTCGGTGTCCGGCGGGGTCGTCGCGGCCGACGGCGGGGTCGAGTCGGGCGGCGCCCACTCGGATTCGCGCTCGTCGTCCAGCGCCTCGTCGGTCTCGCCCTGGGTGGCCCGCCCGGCCGCGCCGGAGCCGATGAGCGAGTGGTCGGATTCGGTCATACCCGCAGGCCTACCCGTGCCACGAACGGGCAAACCGCGCACAGACTGTCCGACCGGCGGTACGCCCGGCCTGGCTGAATCGCCGGGTGACTTCGGTTGAGCAATTTGCATATGGCTGGATCACGCCGACGCTCGCCCTCGCGATGTCGATCCTGGGCTGCCTGCTCGGCACGTTTCTGACCGGCCGCTCCCGGTCGTCCACCGGCGGCCGCCGGGCCCGCTGGCTGACCCTTTCGGCGCTGTCCATCGGCGGTACCGGGACCTGGGTGCCCCATTTCATGGCGATGCTCGGCGTCGACGTGCCGGGCACCGACGTGTGGTACGACATCCCGATCACGGCCCTCGGGCTCGGCATCGCGGTGGTCGTCTACTGCCTCGGGCTCTACATCGTCGGCTGGGGCCGTCCGACCGTGTGGAAGATCCTGCCGGCCGGGCTGCTCACGGGCATCGGGTTGACCGCGGTGTACGCGACCGGGCCGCTGTCCATGCGCGTCGCCGCGACCGTCGCCTACGACGCCCGCACGCTGCTCGTCGCGGCCGGCGCGGCGATCGTCGGGGCGACCGTGACGCTGTGGTGCGCGTGCGTCGTGCGGGGTACCGCCGCCATGCTCTGCGCCTCGGTGATCATGGCGCTGGCCGTGTGCAGCACGCATTACCTGGTCATGGCCGCGCTGCGGGTGCGGCCCGAGCCGAGCGGCGCCGGGGTCGAGGGCGTCACGCTGTTCACGATGCTGGCGCCGGTGTGCGTCGCCGCGTGCCTGGTGCTGGCGGGGCTTGCTTACAGTACCGTCGGATTCACCGTGCGTCAGGACACCGCCCGCGAGGAGGCGCTGCTGCGCCGGGCCCGGGACATGTACTCGATCGCGACCCTCAGCCGCGCCGCCGCGCACCGCCGCCGGCAACGCGAAGGGGACCGCGGTCAGACCGCGGTCCCCTCACACCGTTGAGCCCGGCGCTGAGCGTTACTTCAGCGCGGCGGCCGGGTCGGCGGCCACCTGGACGAGCCGCTCCGGTGTGACCGAGCCGATGAGCACCCGGCCGTCGTCGGTGAACAGGACGCTCACCAGCTTGCTGTTGAACGTGCGGCCCCCGTTGCCGGTGGGCAGCTGCGAGATGGCGTCCTGGGCCTTCTTCTCGTCGTCGGAGGCCGCCCCCGAGGCCCCGTTCGAGTTCCGCAGCACCAGGACAGAGGCCCAGCCGGTACCGATGACCGCGGTCTTCGGCTTGTCAGCGGCCTTGCCGTTCTGCTGCATCTGCTGCTTCGCCTGATCCGCCTTCTCGTCCGAGTTCCCCTCGGTGACCTTGGTGCCGGCCGGGGGGTTGAACGAGAACTCGGCGCTGTCCGGGCGAGCGAAGTTCACCGAGGTGAACGCCACCTCGAACGCCGGGTTGGCGGTACCGCGGGGCAGGACCTGCACCCGCAGCGGCAGCTTCTCCTTGGCGTCGATCGCCAGGCGGACCTCCCCGACCAGCGACGAGGTGTCGCGGGGCCGGAGCACGAGCTCGTAGGCGTCACGGCCGGCGATCTTCGCCGACGTGCCCGTGGAGACCTGCGTGGTCGGGTCGATCGCCTTGAGCGCCAGGTCGGCGGCCTCCTGCGGCGACTTCGGCAGGTCGGTCGGCGACGGCTTGGCGCCCCCCTCGCTCTCCCCGGGCTTGCCGGTGAAGTGCTGCGCCTCCTTGGCCTGCGAGTCCCAGACCCAGGTGTCGTTGCCGTTGTGGATGATGTCGCTCTGTCCCTGCGTGCCCAGGAGTGACACGCGGGCCTTGTCGGGGCCCGAGTACCACACGCGCAGGGTGTGCTTGCCCGAAACGAGCGACGTGAGCTTGGCGCTCTGGTCGCCGGTCAGCAGCGGAATCGCCGGCAGCCCCAGATCGGCCCGCTCGACCACGGTGCCGGACAGTCCGTCCAGCGTGGCCGTCTGCAGGTCGACCAGCAACTGCGCCGCGGTCCGCGGCGCCAGGTTCGGCTCGGCGGCGACGGCGAGCGTCTTCGCTGCCACGCCAGCACCGACCACAGCGACCGCAGCAGCCGCGGGCACCGCCCACCGAAGGACGGGTCGTGACGTGAAGTTCGACATTGGTTGCACCTCCTGCCAACCATGGTGCGGTGATACGGCTGTGACATCGCTGAGACCGTCTGTGCCGTGACTCAGTCGAGCATGCCACGCTGTACCGCGTGCGGCTGCTGGTAGTAGAGGACGAGATGCGCATGGCCAACGCGCTCCAGCGTGGCCTGCAGGCGGAGGGCTTCGCCGTGGACGTGGCCGGCGACGGCCCGAACGGGCTCGAGATGGCCCGGCACGGCGGGTACGACGCAGTGATCCTGGACATCATGCTGCCCGGCTTGTCCGGGTATCGGGTGGTGCAGACCCTGCGCGCCGAGAAGAACTGGGTGCCGGTGCTCATGCTCTCGGCCAAGGACGGCGAGTACGACCAGGCCGACGGGCTCGACTGCGGCGCGGACGACTACCTCACCAAGCCGTTCTCCTACGTCGTGCTCGTGGCCCGCCTGCGCGCGCTCCTGCGCCGCGGTGCGCCGGAGCGGCCGAGCGTGCTCACGGTCGGAGAGCTGACCCTCGACCCCGCCCGGCGCCGCGTGGCCAGCGCGGGCGAGGAGATCGTGCTCACGGCCCGGGAGTACGCGCTGCTGGAGTACCTCATGCGCCGCCCCGGCCAGGTGGTCTCCAAGACGGAGCTGCTCGACCACGTGTGGGACGCCAGCGTCGACACCGCGCCCAACGCCGTCGAGGTCTACGTGGGGTACCTGCGGCGCAAGCTCGGCCGCGACCTCCTCGAGACCGTCCGCGGCGCCGGCTACAGGCTGCGCACGTGACCGGTCCGGAGCGGAGCGACGGGGCCGGGCACCAGGAAGCACAGGGTGGACCTCAGGCCGCGGCCGAGCGAAGCGAGGTTTCGGCATGAGGTTGTGGGCGTCACTTTCGCTGCGCGGTCGCCTGGTGCTGCTCGGCACCACCGGCCTCGTCGTCGGCCTGAGCATCGCGGGGGCGGCGATGGCGTTCGCGATGACGTACAGCTTCCGCGGTTCCCTGGACCGCTCCGCCGATGCGACGGTGGCCGAGATCGCCTCGCTGCTCGACGAGGGCGGCAAGCTCCCCGAGGCCCTCCCGGCCCCCGCCAACCAGGTCGTGCAGATCCTCGACCCCCAGCGGCGCGGCGTCGTGGCCGGTGATCGAAATGCCGATTTGTTGGTACCCATCCTGCGCGGACCGGAGGTCGAGCGCGCCCTGCGCGGGGAGCGCGTGGAGGTCCCCGGCGACCGCGCGGTCCAGCCCGACAGCCTGCGCGTAACCGCCCGTCAGGCCGCCGACGGCCGGATCATCCTCGTCGCCGTCCCGCTCGCCGACTACCACCGCAGCCTCGAACTGCTGCGCAACGCGCTCTGGGTCACGTACCCGGCCCTGATCGTCGTCCTGGTCGCCGTGGCCTGGCGCGTGGTGGGCGTCGCTCTGTCCCCGGTGGACCGCCTGCGCTCAGGCGCCGAGCGCATCACCGGCGCCGCGACCGACGAGCGCCTCCCGGTCCCGCCCTCCAGCGACGAGATCCAGCGCCTGGCGATCACCCTGAACCACATGCTCGACCGCCTGGCCGTCTCCCGCGCCCGCCAGCGCTCCTTCATCGCCGACGCCGCCCACGAGCTGCGCAGCCCCCTGGCCTCGATCCGCATCCAGATCGAGGTGGCCCAGAAGCTCGGCGACTGGGCCGCGGTCTCCGACGACGTGATCGCCGACCTGGACCGCCTGGCCCGCCTGGTCGAGGACCTGCTCCTCCTGGCCCGCGCGGACGCCTCGGACCCACGCCGGGCGGCCGTGGAGCCGGTCGAGCTCCGAACGCTGCTGAACTCGCTGGCCAAGCGCTACGACACTGTCACCGTCGAGTCCGGCGAGTCCCTGTGGACGGAAGGCGACCCGGACGCGATGCTCCGCATCGTGCTGAACCTCGTCGACAACGCGGTACGCCACGCCCGCAGCCGCGTAACCCTGGCCGCCGTACCGGAGGGGACGTCAGAGGTCCTGGTAACGGTCACCGACGACGGCGAGGGCATCCCGGCCCCCTTGCGCGAACGCGTCTTCGACCGCTTCGCCCGCTTGGACGACGGCCGAGCCCGCGACGCGGGCGGCAGCGGCCTGGGCCTGGCGATCGTCCGCGAACTGACCCGCCGCCACGGCGGAACGGTCCGCCTGAACGACGCCCGCCCCGGCGTACGTGCCGAGGTCCGCCTACCCCGCCTGCCCGACAGCACCATGTAGCACACGCCCAGCGGAATGCAGGTCAGTGCCCCACTTACCTGGCGTGCCCGACAGCACCATGTAGCGCCCGTCCTGCGGTGTGCAGGTCAGTGCTCCACGTGCCCCGCCAACCCGACAGCACCACGCAGCGCACGTCCTGCGGTGCGCAGATCACTGCTCCACTTTCCCCGCCTACCCGACAGCACCACGCAGCGCACGTCCTGCGGTGCGCAGATCACTGCTCCACTTTCCCCGCCTACCCGACAGCACCACGCAGCGCACGTCCTGCGGTGCGCAGATCACTGCTCCACTTTCCCCGCCTACCCGACAGCACGATGTAGCGCCCGTCCCGCGGTGTGCAGGTCAGTGCTCCACTTACCCCGCCTGCCCGACGGCACCACGCAGCGCACGTCCTGCGGTGTGCAGGTCAGTGCTCCGCGTGCCGAGCCTGCCGAACAGCACCATGCATCGCACACCCCGCCGGCCTGCGTATCTCTGCCCTGCCTGCCGTTGTCTGCCTGATAACTCCATACAGCACGCGTTCTCTCGCCCCGAAGTCCCGCGGTCCGGCAGCGCTACCTGACCCGCTCGGCGCGTTCCCCCGCCTCAGCCAAAACTGACCTCCTTCGTCGCCGCGGTCCCGCCGCGCCGTCCCGGGGCCCGTTCGTCCGCCCAGTACAGATTGGTGTGCGCGATCACCAGCTCCGGCGCCGGCGCGCCCCACTGCGTCAGGTCCTCCGTAGTGTGCGCGTCCCCGACCAGCGTCGCGTCATAGCCGCGCACCAGTGCCCCGTGGAGCGTCGCGCGGATGCAGGTGTCGGTCTGCGCACCGGTGACCACGAGCCGCCCGGCACCCAGCTCGGCCAGCCGCTGCTCCAGATCCGTGTCCTCGAACGCGTCCGAATACCGCTTGTGCACCAGAGGCTCCGACTCCTGTCGCACCAGGTCGGCGACGATCTGCCAGTCCTCCGTGTCGCGGGGGAGGTGCTCGTCGTCGGAGTGCTGCACCCACACCACCGGCACGCTTTCGGCGCGGGCCTTGTCGAGCAATGCATTGATGTTGGCGATGACGCCGTCACGGTTGTGGGCACCGTGCACGGTGCCGTTCTGAACGTCGATGACGAGGAGCGCTGTGTGCGGCCGGTCAGGCAATGTCGTCATGCCAATCAATCTAGACTCAGACCTTGACAGTGTCAAGCTGACAGTGTCAGGATTGCAGCATGACCGCACAGGAATGGACGCTCGACGAGCTGATCGGCAAGGTTGCCGAGCGGCTCGACGACACCGCCTACGCGGGCGCGCCGAACGGCAGGGTGCGGGAGGTTCCCGATGCCCGAGCCGTCCGGTGGTACACCACGATCGGCCTCGTCGACCGGCCCGCTATGCGCGGACGGACGGCTTGGTACGGGCCTCGGCACCTGGCCCAACTGGTGGCGATCAAGCGGCGGCAGTCGCAGGGCTTCAAGATCGCCGAGATCCAGGCGGAACTGGCCGAGGCTCCGGATGAGGTGCTCCAGCGCATCGCGGATCTGACCGACGTCAACGCCAAGTCGACGGCCACCCCGCGCCGCTTCTGGGTGCAGCGGCCCGCCGACTACGCACGAACCCAGCCGGGCCTGGAACAGGAAGACAACGAGGACGGGGACGACGGGGACGGGGACGAGTTGGCTCGGCGGAAGCCGTCCGAACCGGCACGGCCAGGGCGTGTACGGCCGGAGCCCGGGGATGTTCGGCCCGAACTGGACGGCAGGCGGCCCGCACTGGGTCGTAAGCGGCCCGAACTGGGGCATGTGCGACCCGAGGTGGGGCGCGTGCGGATTGAGCCGGGTCACCTCGGGCCGGAGTCGGACTTGGAGCGGCCCGAGGCTGGGCGCGTGCGGATTGAGCCGGGTCACGTTGAGCCGGGTCACGTTGGGCTGGAGTTGGGCTCTGGGCCGGTGGAGCGCGTGCCTCCGGAGCGGGCGAGGCCGGACCAGCAAGCGGGGCCGGCCGTTGCGGGGCTGCTCAGCGGGGTGCCGCTGGGCGGAGGAGCGGTACTGCTGCTGAACACGACACCGACCGAGGACGACCTCGAGGCCATCCGGGTCGCGGCCCGCGAGCTCATGGACCTGCTCGCAACCCGGGGACTTGTCACACCGGACGAGACGACGACGAGGAGAGGGAACGCCAAATGAGACTCGCGACGATGACCGAGGACGAGGCGCGCACGGCCGCCGCGCCCGCGGACGAGGCCGGGCTGGGTGCGCTGCGCACCGAGCGTGGCAACCTCCCGCTCGACCGGCTCGAGGTGCGGGCCTCGATCACCGGCCTGGTCGCCCGCACCGATCTCACCCAGGAATTCGTGAACGTCCACCGGGAGCCACTCGAGGCGACCTACGTCTTCCCGTTGCCCGACCGCGCGGCCGTGATCAGCATGGCCATGACCGCCGACGGCCGGACCGTCGAGGCGGAGCTGCAGGAGCGGGGCGCGGCTCGGGAGGCGTACGACAACGCCATCGCCGCCGGGCAGCGCGCCTCGATCGCCGAGGAGGAGCGGCCCGACGTGTTCACCATGCGGGTCGGCAACATCCTGCCCGGCGAGCGGGTCAGCGTGAAGCTCTCCCTCGTGGGGCCGCTCGCGTTCGAGGACGGCGAGGCGACGTTCCGCTTCCCGCTCGTGGTGGCGCCGCGGTACATCCCCGGGGCGCCGCTCGACGGCGACAGTGTCGGCGACGGGCACGCGCTGGACACCGATGCGGTTCCCGACGCCTCCCGGATCAGCCCGCCGGTGCTGCTGCCCGGCTTCCCCAACCCGCTGCGGCTGTCGATCGACGTCGACGTCGACCCGGCCGGCCTGCCGCTCGGCGACGTGCGGTCCAGCCTGCACGTGGTGGAACAGGCGGAAAACCGTGTGTCGGTACACCCCGGTGAGCGCGCGAACCGGGACTTCGTGCTTCGACTGGCGTACGGCGCGGGGGCGCAGAGCCTCGTGCTGGCCCCCGATGCCGAGGGCGACGAAGGCACGTATCGGCTGACGGTGCTGCCGCCCGAGCCCGACGCGCCGCCGCGACCGCGGGACGTGGTGCTGCTGTTGGACCGCTCGGGCAGCATGGGCGGCTGGAAGATGGTGGCGGCCCG
This sequence comes from Dactylosporangium sp. McL0621, assembly GCF_049995355.1. Taxonomy (NCBI): domain Bacteria; kingdom Bacillati; phylum Actinomycetota; class Actinomycetes; order Micromonosporales; family Micromonosporaceae; genus Dactylosporangium; species Dactylosporangium sp. McL0621. Next base: position 10,416,737 of record NZ_CP188259.1, on the reverse strand, counting down.
CCGGGCCGCGGCCCGGATCGTCGACACCCTCGGGTCCCAGGACCGCTTTGCGGTGCTGGCCTTCGACGACCGGATCGAGACGCCGGAGTCGCTGGGGGCGGGGCTTTCCGGCGGTACCGACCGGAATCGCTATCGGGCCGTGGAGCATCTCGCGCGCGTCGACGCCCGCGGCGGCACCGAGCTGCTGGAGCCGCTGCTCGAGGGGCTGCGCCTGCTCGGCTCCGACGGCACTCGCGACCGCGTTCTGGTGCTGGTAACCGACGGTCAGGTCGGCAACGAGGACCAGATCCTGCGCAGGGTGTCGTCGGCGCTGCAAGGGGTTCGGGTCCACACGGTCGGCATCGACCAGGCCGTCAACGCCGGCTTCCTCGGCCGCCTCGCCATCGCCGGCGGGGGACGCTGCGAGCTGGTCGAGAGCGAGGACCGGCTGGACGACGCGATGGACAGCATCCATCGGCGGATCGGCGCGCCGGTCGTCAGCGGCGTGACGATCGCCGCAGAAGGGCTGGCCCTGCTCGACGACACCCGCACGCCGGCGCGGTTGGCGGATGTGTTCCCGGGCGTGCCGTACGTGGTCACCGGGCGCTATCGCGGCCCGGTCGCGGGTGCGCTGGCGGTCCGCGGCACGACTCGCGACGGCAGCCCCTGGTCGGCGACGGTCACCGCGGAGCGGCACGACTCCACGGCGCTGACGGCGGTCTGGGCGCGTTCCGTACTGCGGGACCTGGAGGACCAGTACGTCACCGGCGCCCCGCTGGAGCAGCGGATCACCGAGATCTCGCTGCGGTTCGGGGTGCTTTGCCGGTTCACCGCCTTCGTGGCCGTCGACAGCCGGGTGGTCACCGAGGGCAGCGACCCGCGCAAGGTGACCCAGCCGGTGGAGAGCCCGGCGGGGTGGGAGATGCCGCGCTCGGCGCCGCCTCCGCCGCTCCAGCCGACGCTCGCCTCGATGCCGATGGGGTACGGGACGGCCGCGGGCGGGGCACCGTTCGCGGTCTCGGCGGCGCCGCAGTTCTCGGCCCGGCCTCCGATGGCCGCGCCGCCGATGGCTCCGGCGCCGATGGCCCCGCCGGGGGGTGGCGGGCCGGTTCAGCGCAAGGCGGCGCTGCACCGCGGGTCCGCCCGGCAGATCTTTAGGCAGGACGTGGACGAGGACGACGACGGCTTCGCGGGCGGGGGCCTGGACGCGCGCACGCTGGCCACGCAGGAGGCGGCGCGGTTGCGGGAGGCGGAGGGGCGGCCGGAGTACGAGCGGCGGGAGCTCCTCGAGGACCTCGGGTCGCGTCTGGCCGCGCTGTCGCTGCCGGAGCTTCGGGCGCTGGCTGAGGCCCTGACCGCGGAGTCCATCGCCGCTCGTCCGCTGGCCGAGCTGTGGGAGTTCGCGCTGGCGGAGCTCGACCGGGTTGCGGGTGGCGGGGGCGGAGACCGGCCGCAGCGTAAGGCGTTCTGGAAGCGCTGATGCCGAGGTAGTGCGAGATAGCGGAGGGGTCCGGGTGTCGTTGGGCGTCCGGACCTTTCTCCTGTCGGTATGAGCGGGCCGGCGGGGGAGAGAGATGAGGGTCAGACCGCCGCTACGAGTGGTTAGCAGGGAGATGGGGTCGGGCCGGCGGTCAGACCTCGGCCTGGCTGTCGATGTGAGCGGCTTGCGGGCAAAGGAGAGCCAGGCCATCGGTGTGAGCGGCTGCGGGAGTGAAGGTCAGGCCGTCGCTGTGAGCGGCTGCGGGAGTAGAAGGCGAGGCCGTCGATGTGAGCGGCTTGCGAGTTGGAGATGACGGGCGGGCCGGCGGTCGGACCTCGTTGATGTGCTGTCGGGCATGAGCGCGGTCTGCGGGTGGGAGATGAAGGCGGGGGCTTTCAGACCGTCGGCCAGACCTCGGCCAGGAGTTTGCGCGTGTCCGTCAGGAGCTGCGGCAGGACCTTTGTGCGGCCCACCACCGGCATGAAGTTCGTGTCGCCGCCCCATCTTGGGACTATGTGCTGGTGCAGGTGGGCCGCTATCCCGGCGCCCGCCACGGCGCCCTGGTTCATGCCCAGGTTGAAGCCGTGTGCGCCGCTCACCCGGCGGATCACTCGCATCGCCGTCTGGGTGAACGATGCCACCTCGGACGTCTCGGGCAGGGTGAGGTCGGTGTAGTCGGCGATGTGCCGGTACGGGACGACCATGAGGTGGCCCGGGTTGTACGGGTAGAGGTTGAGGATCGCGTACACGACCTCGCCGCGGGCCACGACGAGGCTCTCGTCCGGGGGCAGGCCCGGGGCCCGGCAGAACGGGCACCCGGTCGGCTCGTCGTGGTCGTCGGCCCGGTCCTCACCCTTGATGTACGCCATGCGATGCGGCGTCCACAAGCGGTCGAGTTCGTCCGGTTCGCCGGGGTTGGTCACTCGGGCGCCCCTGGCGTGGGTGCGGGGGCGGACGGGCCGAGGTTGACGCGGGAGCGGACCACGTCCACGACGTGGGCCACGGCCTCGGCCACGGGTACGCCGTTGCGCTGGGAGCCGTCGCGGTAGCGGAAGCTCACCGTCCCGTTCGCGACGTCGTCGTCGCCGGCGATGGCCATGAAGGGGATCTTCTGCTGCTGGGCGTTGCGGATCTTCTTCTGCATGCGCTCGTCGGAGTGGTCGACCTCGACGCGGATGCCTTCCTTGCGCAGGAGGTCGGCGAAGTCGAACAGGTAGTCGGCGTGGTCGGAGCGGATCGGGATGCCGACGACCTGGACGGGGGCGAGCCAGGCCGGGAAGGCGCCCGCGTAGTGCTCGGTGAGGACGCCGAAGAAGCGTTCGATCGAGCCGAAGAGCGCGCGGTGGATCATGACCGGCTGCTGGCGGGAACCGTCGGAGGCCTGGTACTCGAGGCCGAAGCGCTTCGGCTGGTTGAAGTCCACCTGGATCGTGGACATCTGCCAGGTACGGCCGATGGCGTCCTTCACCTGCACGGAGATCTTCGGGCCGTAGAACGCCGCGCCGCCCGGGTCCGGCACGAGGTCGAGACCGGAGGCCTCGGCCGCGGTACGCAGGGCCTCGGTCGCCTCTTCCCAGTCGGCGTTGTCGCCGATGAACTTGGGGGACTCGTCGCGGGTGGACAGCTCCAGGTAGAAGTCGTCGAGGCCGTAGTCGCGCAGCAGGTCGAGCACGAACTGCAGCAGGGAGCGCAGCTCGCCGCCCATCTGCTCCTTGGTGCAGTAGATGTGCGAGTCGTCCTGCGTCATGCCGCGCACGCGGGTGAGGCCGTGGACCACGCCCGACTTCTCGTAGCGGTACACGGTGCCGAACTCGAAGAGCCGCAGCGGCAGCTCACGGTAGGAGCGGCCGCGGGCCCGGAAGATCAGGTTGTGCATCGGGCAGTTCATGGCCTTGAGGTAGTACTCCGCGCCCTCCATCTCCATGGGCGGGAACATGGTGTCGGCGTAGTACGGCAGGTGCCCCGAGGTCTGGAACAGGTTCGCCTTGCTGATGTGGGGCGTGTTGACGAACTCGTAGCCGGACTCCTGGTGGCGCTGCCGCGAGTACTGCTCCATCTCGCGCCGGATGATCCCGCCCTTGGGGTGGAACACGGCGAGGCCGGAGCCGAGCTCGTCCGGGAAGCTGAACAGGTCGAGGTCGGAGCCGAGCTTGCGGTGGTCGCGCCGGGCGGCCTCCTCGAGCAGCTTCTGGTAGTCCTTGAGCGCGTCGCGCGTCGGCCACGCCGTGCCGTAGATGCGCTGGAGCTGCGGGTTCTTCTCGGAGCCGCGCCAGTAGGCGGCGGCGCTGCGCATGAGCTTGAAAGCCGGGATGAAGCGCGTCGAGGGCAGGTGCGGGCCGCGGCACAGGTCGGACCAGCAGACCTTGTCCGACTGCGCGTCGAGGTTGTCGTAGATGGTCAGCTCGCCGCCGCCGACCTCCATCACCTCGGAGGTGTCGACGTCGGACTTGACGTCGACGAGCTCCAGCTTGAACGGCTCGTTCGCGAGCTCCGCCTTGGCCTGCTCGACCGAGTCGAAGCGCCGGCGGCGGAAGCGCTGGCCGGTCTTGATGATCTCCTGCATGCGCTTCTCGAGCTTGCCGAGGTCGTCGGGGTGGAACGGCTTGTCGACCATGAAGTCGTAGTAGAAGCCGTTCTCGATCGGCGGGCCGATGCCGAGCTTGGCGTCGGGGAACACATCCTGTACGGCCTGGGCGAGCACGTGCGCGGTCGAGTGGCGCAGCACGTTGAGCCCGTCGGGGCTGGACATGTCGACCGCGTCGACCTCGGTGTCCACGGAAGGCGTCCAGTCCAGGTCGCGCAGCCGGTCGCCGTCGCGGACCACGACGATCGCCTTCGGGCCGCTGGTGGGCAGCCCGGCCGCGGCGACCGCGGCCGCCGCCGTCGTGCCTGCCGTGACCACGATGCGCGGTGGGGCTTCGGTATTCGAGCGCACTGCGGACACGGGCTGCTCCCAGCATCAAAGGGTCGGTTTTCACACCGATGCTATCGAGCGCGCCGCGACGCTCAGCGCAGGGCCGCGAAGACGCGGCGGGCGACGAGCGTGACCCAAGCCACCAGGCTCAGCGCAGGGCCGCGAAGACGCGGCGGGTGACGAGCGTGACCCAAGCCACCAGGCTCAGCGCAGGGCCGTGAAGACGCGGCGGGTGCCGAGCGTGACCCAAGCCACCAGGCTCAGCGCAGGGCCGTGAAGACGCGGCGGGTGCCGAGCGTGACCCAAGCCACCAGGCTCAGCGCAGGGCCGTGAAGACGCGGCGGGTGCCGAGCGTGACCCAAGCCACCAGGCTCAGCGCAGGGCCGCGAAGACGCGGCGGGTGCCGAGCGTGACCCAAGCCACCAGGCTCAGCGCAGGGCCGCGAAGACGCGGCGGGTGCCGAGCGTGACCCAAGCCACCAGGCTCAGCGCAGGGCCGCGAAGACGCGGCGGGTGCCGAGCGTGACCCAAGCCACCAGGCTCAGCGCAGGGCCGCGAAGACGCGGCGGGCGACGAGCGTGACCCAAGCCACCAAGCTCAGCGCAGGACCGCGAAGACGAGACCGGCGACGAGCGTGACCCAAGCCACCAAGCTCAGCGCAAGGCCGCGAAGACGAGACCCGCGACCAGAGCGCCCACCACCGTGCCGACCGCCACCTGCGCCGCGGTGTGGTCCTTGAGCGCCACCCGCGACCACCCCACGGCGCCGACGAGCGGGGCGGCGACGATGAGGACCCAGCCGTACACCAGGCAGAGGATCACCACCGACCCGGCCGCCACCGCGGCGTGGATCGACATCTTCCACCAGTGGTTGACCAGGGCGGCCACGAGCAGCCCGATGCCCCCGGCCCCGACCGCGGCCAGCAGTTCGCGGTGCGCGTGGGCGAGCAGCAGGACCACGAGCCCGGTCAGCACCGACCCCATCCCGACCAGCAGCGGCACGAGTCGCTGCCGCCGGTCGCCGATGTGGTGGTCGGTGATGCGCCCGGAGCGGACGCCGCGCAGGATGTAGAGGTAGGGCAGCACGCTCTCGAACAGCGCGGCCACCGATCCGAGGGCCAGCCCCCGCGCGAGCCCCGGCTCCGCGTGCACGCCGAGGAGCACGAGCAGCACCGACACGAGCACCGCGGGCGCGAACGCCTCCGTCAGCCACCGGGCCACGCGCTGCTTGATCACGGGGGCACACTACCGGGGTGACGTACGACGAGACCCTGGCCGCGCGGCTCCGGTCGCGCCTCGGCGCCGGGGTGACGGCCAAGCGGATGTTCGGCGGCCTGGTCTACCTGCGCGACGGCAAGATCGTCGCCGGGGTCTACGGGTCCGACCTGCTCGTCCGGGTGGGCGCCGAGGGCATGGCCGCGGCTTTGGCGCGCCCCGGCGTGCGCCCGTTCGCCATGGCAGAGCGAAAAACCCGGGGTTTTGTACTCGTCGAGCCGGATCGAATCAACGAGTGGTACCCCGCAGCGGCATCCGGGTGAAGCCCTTGAGGCTCAGGCTGTCACGCCGCTCCGGCGGGCCGGCCAGGGCGAGGTCCGGGAACCGCGCGGCCAGCGCCGGCAGGGCGACCTGGGCCTCGAGCCGGGCCAGCGGCGCGCCGAGGCAATAGTGGATCCCGCCGCCGAAGGACAGCGGCGCGTTGTTGTCCCGGTCCAGCCGCAGCTCGTCCGGGGCCTCGAAGCGCTCGGGGTCGCGGTTGCCGGCGCCGAGGTACGCCACCACGCGCTCGCCCTCGTCGATCGTGCGCCCGGCCAGCTCGACGGGCGCGGTGGCGATCCGGCTGACGATCTGCACCGGGCTGTCGAAGCGCAACAGCTCCTCGACCGCCGGATCGGCGGCGCGCGCGGTGACGCGAGCCAGCGATCCGGGGCGCTCCAGCAGCGCCACGAGCCCGTTGGCCAGCAGGTTGGTCGTGGTCTCGAAGCCGGCCGCGAACAGCAGCGCGGCGTTGCTGAGCACCTCGTCGTCGGTGAGCCGGTCGTCGGCGGCCTGGGCCTGGGCGAGCGCGCTGAGCAGGTCGTCGCGCGGCTCCTTCCGCCGCTCGTCGAGCAGGCCGGCGAGGTACTCCCGCAGCCGCGCGGCCGCCGGATCGGCCTTCGCCAGCACCTCGGGCGTGATCACCTCGAGCACCCGGGTCCAGTCGCCGACCAGCTGCTGCAGGCCGGCCCGGTCCGCGGCCGGCACCCCGAGCAGCTCCCCGATGACGGCCACCGGCAGCGGGAACGCGAACGTGGAGACGAAGTCGACGGAGTCGCCGGCGTCCTCCATCGCGTCGAGCCGCTCGGCGACCAGGCGCTCGATCGCGGGCCGCAGCGCCGCCACCCGCCGGGCCGTGAAGGCGGAGCTGACCAGGCGGCGCAGCCGGGTGTGGTCCGGCGGGTTGAGGGTGAGCATGGTCGTGAACAGCTGCATCAGCGCCGGGCGCTCGCGCCAGTCGGGGAAGCCGATGAAGGCCAGCATGTCCGGCGGCAGGTGCGCGAGCCGGCCGTCGCGGACCACGGTCTGGCAGTCGCCGTAGCCGGTCACGACCAGGGCGCCGTCCTCGGCCCGCACGATCGGGGAGATCTCGCGGAGGCGGGCGTAGCGCGGGTACGGGTCGGCCCGCCCGGTCATCGTGGTGAGCTCGTCCAGGATCCGGAGTACCTCGTCGTCCTGCACGATGTCCGCCACGCGTCCACCTTAACGGCTCAGCGAAAGTGGCCGATGCGCTCCAGGGCCGGGTCGAAGTGCCGCTCGACGCGGGCCCGGCCGTCCTTCCACCAGCCGGCCGCCTCGGCCAGGTCGTCGGCGGCGGGGGAGTCGGCGTCGACGTAGTAGTGCAGGATGCGGGCGCCCGCGCCGGTCTCGTGGGCGAGCAGGATGCCGTCGGCGCCGGACGCGGGCGTCAGGGCGTTGTCCTCGAAGTCGCGCAGCGCCGCGAGTGACTCGGCCTCGGGCAGGCCGGCCTCGGTGCGGTGCCGGTACGGCAGGGTGATCGCCACGTGCGTGTCGAACCGCGGCCAGCGGACCGGGCGCAGCGGCCGCTGGACCGCCACGATGACCGGGCCCTCGGGCGAGTCGCCGCGCAGCAGGATCCACTGCGGGGTGCCGAACTCCTCCCGCAGCGCCTCGACGGCCGCGGCAAGCTCGTTCGGGCGGGCGGCGCCGTCGGGCGGCTCGGTCTCCCAGGAGATCTCGCCGATCCACTCCTCGACGCCGTCCTCGCCGAGCAGCCAGTCCAGGGCCAGGAAGGTGACGCTGCGGCGGGCGTCCTCGCCGAGCATCCGGAAGCCGGGGTGGTAGGCGACGACGGCGATCTCGGGGGAGTCCTCGGCGCGGGTGAACGCGAAGTGCAGCTGGGCCAGGTCGAGCTGCACGCCCTCGCCGATGCCGATGGTGTGCTCCAGCACCGCCGGGTCGGCCTGCCGGGCGGTGTGGTACTCCCAGGTCGCGTCGGCCGGGGGCGCCAGGGCGCCCCAGCGGGCGGCGACGGGCCGCAGCTCGGCCACGCCGGCGGCGGAGACGACGAGGGCGTGTTTGGCGGTCGTACCGCGGTAGAACTCCCACTCCAGGTCGGGGTGGATCGCCTCGACGCGCCGGGAGACCTGCGGGGTGAGCGTGGCCCAGTCGCCGGAGGAGATCGCGGCCTCGACATCGGCCCGCACGGTCGGCCACCACGTCCAGAAGTCAACGATCGCGCCGCTGTCGCCGGCCTTGCGCTTCGAGCGCCCGAACACCACAACCCCCCCCTAACGGTGATCCCGCCGCGGCGGGATCACCGTCCAGGTAAAGGTCAGCGCGTTGCGGCGTGCTCCTTCTTGACCGCCTCGGCCAGGTGCGCCGGCATCGGGTCGTGGCGGACGAACGTGCGGGTGAACGTGCCCGAGCCCGAGGTCATCGCGCGCAGCTCGACGGCGTAGCGGACCAGCTCGGTCGCCGGCACCTCGGCCCGGACGAGGGTGCGCTCGTGGCCCTCGGGGTCCGGCTCGTTGCCCAGCACCCGCCCGCGCCGGCCCGACAGGTCGCTCATCACCGCGCCGACGAAGTCGTCAGGCACCCGGATCGTCACCTCGTCGATCGGCTCCAGCAGCGTCGTCTGGCCCTGCTCGGCCGCCTCCCGCAGGGCGAGCGCCCCGGCGGTCTGGAACGCCGCGTCGGAGGAGTCGACGGAGTGCGCCTTGCCGTCGTAGAGCGTCACGCGCACGTCGACCACCGGGTAGCCGGCGACCATCCCGCGCTCCATCTGCGTGCGCACGCCCTTCTCGACCGACGGGATGTAGTTGTGCGGCACCACCCCGCCGACGACCTTGTCGACGAACTCGAAGCCGGAGCCGCGCGGCAGCGGCTCGACCTTGATGTCGCAGACGGCGTACTGCCCGTGGCCGCCGGACTGCTTCACGTGCCGGCCGTGGCCCTGGCTCGGCGCGGCGAACGTCTCGCGCAGCGCCACCTTCACCGGCTCGGTGTCGAGCTCCACGCCGCCGGCGCGGAGCCGGTCGAGCACCACGTCGGCGTGCGCCTCGCCCATGCACCACAGCACGAGCTGGTGCGTCTCGGCGTTGCGCTCCAGCCGCAGCGTCGGGTCCCCGGCCACGAGCCGGCCGAGGTTCTTGGCGAGGGCGTCCTCGTCGGAGCGCGTGCGGGCCACGATCGCGATCGGCAGCAGCGGCTCCGGCATCTCCCAGGGCGCCATCAGCAGCGGCGACTCCTTGGACGAGATCGTGTCGCCGGTCTCGGCCGTGCCCGACTTCGTCACCGCGACCAGGTCGCCGGCGACGGCGTGCGGCACCTCGCGCAGGTGGGCGCCCAGCGGCGAGAACAGGTGGGCGAAGCGCTCGTCGGCGTCGTGGTCGGGATGGCCGCGCTCGGCCATGCCGTGGCCGGAGATGTGCACCGGCGTCTCCGGGCGCAGCGTGCCGGAGAAGACCCGGACCAGGGAGACGCGCCCGACGTACGCGTCGATCGTCGTCTTCACCACCTCGGCCACCAGCGGCCCCTCGGGGTCGCAGGCGAGCGGCTCGCGGGGGTGGCCCTCGACGTCGGTGACCGGCGGCACCTCGTGCTCCAGGGGCGACGGGAAGCCGCTGACCAGCACCTCGAGCAGCGCGTCGAGGCCGACGCGGGTCTCGCCGCACACCGGCACGACCGGGTAGAAGGTGCCGCGGGCGACCGCCTTCTCGAGGTCGTCGATGATCACCTGGGTCTCGATCGCCTCGCCGCCGAGGTAGCGCTCCATGAGCGTCTCGTCCTCGCTCTCGGCGATGATCCCCTCGAGCAGCGTGTTGCGGGACTCCTCGATCGCCGGCAGGTGCTCGACGTCGGGGTCGCGGACCTCGGGCGGGAACCCGGCCGAGTAGTCGAACACGCGCTGGGTGATCAGGCCGATGAGCCCCTCGGTGCTCGTGCCGTCGTCGCCGAGCATCGGCAGGTACAACGGCATCACGTTGTCGCCGAAGACCTCCTGGCACATCTGCAGCGTCTCGTCGAAGTCGGCGCGCTGGTGATCCAGCCGCGTGATCGCGACCGCGCGGGGCATCCCGACGTGGGCGCACTCCTCCCACAGCGCGGCGGTGGCCTCGTCCATGCCGTCGACCGCGGAGACGACGAACAGCGCGGCGTCGGCGGCGCGCAGCCCGGCGCGCAGCTCGCCGACGAAGTCCGCGTAGCCCGGCGTGTCGAGCAGGTTGACCTTCACGCCGTTGTGCAGCAGTGGCGCGCAGGACAGCGTGACCGAACGCTGCTGCTTCACCGCCGCCGGATCGTGATCGGTAACCGTGGTGCCCTCGCCCACCGAGCCGGCCCGGGGAATCGTGCCGGTCGCCGCGAGCAGCGCCTCGACCAGCGTCGTCTTCCCCGATCCGGAGTGGCCGACGACCACCACGTTGCGTACCCTGCCGGGTTCATCAACCACCGGCGCGGTGCCGGTGACACCCTTCTCCTGGACCTTCTGCGCCATCACGCGCCTCCTGAAAGTCTCGCGTTACCTGTGAGGAGTCTCACAGTCACGACCTGTTCACCGATCCCACACCCGAAACATCACCGACACAAGCCCACCGTGGCTCCCTCTCGCCTCAGCTTTACTCAAGCACCGTGAGCAGTCCCACGTGCCGGTATCGGGCAAGCTCCGCCCCCGTTATCGTGAGAGCGCCATGGCGAAGATCTTCAGCGTAGTCAGCCGGGCCGGGCTGGCCCGCGTCCTGGACCCCGTCGCCGCCGCATTATTGCGCGCCGGAGTCACCCCGAACGCCGTCACGGTGATCGGTACCGTCGGCGTGCTCGTCGGCGCGTTCGGCTTCGCGACGCGCGGCCACCTGTTCATCGCGCTCGTCATCATCACCGTGAGCTGCTTCACGGACCTCATCGACGGCTCGATGGCCCGGCAGCGCGGGATCACCAACAAGTTCGGCGCTCTGCTGGACTCGGCGATGGACCGCATCGCCGACGGCGCGATCTTCGGGTCCGTCGCCTACTACTACGCCACCCAGCACGAGCCGCGCCTGGTCGCGGCCGCCCTGCTGTGCCTGCTCACCGGGCAGGTCGTGTCCTACGTGAAGGCGCGGGCCGAGGGCCTGGGCTTCACCTGCAACGTGGGCATCATCGAGCGGCCCGAGCGGCTGGTCGGCATCGGCATCGGTGGCGTGCTGTGGACCGTCGGCGTGCCGTACGGCCTGGAGATCGTCATGTGGCTGCTCGGCGCGCTGTCGATCGTGACCATCGGGCAACGCATCGGCACGGTGTACCAGCAGGCGCACGCGGCCGAGCGGGCCCACGTCCAACCGGGCCCAGCCCGGTGAGCCTGGTCGAGCTCGGCTACGGCACCGCGTTCAACCTGCTCCCGAGGCTGCCCCGCGGCGTCGTGTGGCCGCTGTTCGCGGCGGCGGCGGCGAGCGGCTCCCGGGGGTACCGCCGCGGAAAACCGGGTAGGGGGACCGCCACGCTCGCCAAGAACCTGCGACGGGTGGTCGGACCCGAGATGCCCGAGGACGAGTTCCAGCGGCTGATGCACCGCGCCCTGCGCTCCTACGCGCGCTACTACTTGGAGGCGTTCCGGCTGCCCGGGTGCTCCAAGGAGCAGATCCTGGCCGGCTTCCGGCTCGAGCGCGGCGAGCTGCTCGGGCAGAACCACGCCGCCGGCATCGGCTCCGTGGTCGCGCTGCCGCACGCCGGCAACTGGGACGCGGCCGGGGCCTGGGTGGCGGCCAAGGGATGGCCGATCACCACCGTGGCGGAAAGACTCAAGCCCGAGAGTGTGTACCTCAAGTTCCTGGCCTTCCGCCGCTCCCTCGGCATGGAGATCCTCCCGCTGACGGGCGGCGAACGGCCCACCTTCGACGTGCTCGAGGAGCGCCTCCGCAAGGACGCGGCCGTCGTGCCCCTGCTGGCCGACCGCGATCTCACCCCGCGCGGGATCGACGTCGACTTCTTCGGCGGCCGCACCCGGATGCCGGCCGGCCCGGCGCTGCTCGCCCTGCGCACGGGCGCCCCCCTGTACGTGGTCGACATGTGGTTCGATGCGGATGCGGCGGCCGGGCACCTCGCCGGCCCGATCCCGATGCCGGGCGCCGACGAGGGCCCGCTCGACACCCGGGTCCGGATCGTCACCCAGCGGGTCGCCGACACGTTTGCCGAGGGCATCGCGCGGCACCCGGAGGACTGGCACATGCTCCAGCGGTTCTGGCTCGACGAGCCGGCCGTCAGCACCGTGGCCTAGGGGAGGGGCGTTGCGCATCGGGATCGTCTGCCCGTACTCGTTCGACGTGCCCGGCGGCGTGCAGAACCACGTCCGCGACCTCGCCGAGACGCTGATCGCGCTCGGCCATCACGTCAGCGTCCTGGCCCCCGGCGACGAGGAGGGCATGACGCTGCCCTACGTCGTGCCGGCGGGGCGGACCGTGCCGGTGCCGTACAACGGCTCGGTCGCCCGCGTCTCGTTCGGGCTCATCTCCGCCACCCGGGTGCGGCGCTGGCTCGCCGCGGGGCGGTTCGACGTGCTGCACGTGCACGAGCCGCTCATCCCGAGCCTGTCGATGCTCGCGGTGCTCTCCGCGCGCGGCCCGGTGGTGGCGACCTTCCACACCGCGATGACCCGCTCGCGGGCCCTCGCCGCCGCCCAGGGGGTGCTCCAGCTGGTGCTGGAGAAGATCACCGGGCGGATCGCGGTCAGCGAGCTGGCGCGCAAGGTGCAGGTCGAGCACCTCGGCGGCAGTGCGTGGGAGATCCCCAACGGCGTGCAGGCCTCGAAGTACCGCGGCGCCGTGCCGCTGGACGGCTGGCCGGGGGAGGGCGGCGCGCTCGGGTTCATCGGGCGCTTCACCGAGCCGCGGAAGGGTTTCCGGTACCTCCTGGAGGCTTTCGGCGCTCTGGTCGAGACGCGGCCCGGGCTGCGGCTCCTGGTGGCCGGTCCCGGTGACCCTTCGGAGGTGGTCGAGGACCTCGACGTGCGGGTCCGCGATCGCATCGTCTTCCTCGGCAAGGTCTCCGAGGAGGACAAGGCCCGGATGCTGCGCAGCGTCGACCTCTACGTCGCGCCCAACACCGGCGGCGAGTCCTTCGGCATGATCCTCACCGAGGCCATGGCGGCCGGCACCCCCGTGCTGGCCAGCGAGCTCGACGCGTTCCGCCGGGTGCTCGACGGCGGCGACGCCGGGGCGCTGTTCCCGGTCGGCGACGCCGGCGCCCTCGCCCGCTCCGCCGCCGCCCTGCTCGACGACCCCGCCCGCCGGGCCGCCCTGGCCGCCCGGGGCGCCGAGGTGGTGGCCGCGTACGACTGGCCGGTCGTCGCCGAGCGGGTCCTCGAGGTGTACTCGACGGCGATCGAGGTTGCCGGAGCGACCGTGCAGGAGTCCGTCCCGTAGGCTGCGCCGCATGTGGTGGGTGATCGCCGTGGTGGCCGTGGTGGTCGCGGTGGCCACCTACCTGACCTGGCTCGCGGCCCGGGTCGACCGGCTCCACGCCCGGGCGGCCGCGGCCTACGCGACCCTCGACGCGCACCTGGTCCGCCGGGCCGCGGCCGCGGTGGCCCTGGCCGAGGCGGCCCAGCTGCCCACACTCATGTACGCGGCCAAGATCGCCCTGGACGCCCAGCCGGACGACCGCGAGGTGGCCGAGAACGACCTCACCCGGCACCTGCGCAACGGCTTCGGCGGCGCGGCGAACCCGCCGGCCGAGGTGGTCGACACGCTGGTGCAGGTCAGCCGCCGGGTGGCCCTGGCCCGCCAGGTGCACAACGACGTGGTGCGCGACGCCCTGGCCGTGCGCCGCCGCGGGCTGGTGCGGGTGTTCCGGCTGGCCAGAAAACACGCCGTGCCGGCCTACTTCGACGTCGACGACCCCTCGCTGGCCTGATGCGGGCCCCGGCCCGGACTCGGCCTCAGCGAAGCTCGCCAAATCCGGGCCCGGTGCATTCCGTGGGCCACGGGGTTGTCCGTGGCTGTCGGATCGGGTTACGGAGACAGCGTAAACTTGCGGGTGAATCCAGCTTTCCCCGTTAGGAGTGTCTCGTCGTGTCCTCACCCACCTCGCCGGTCACCGGCACGGCCCGCGTCAAGCGCGGCATGGCCGAGATGCTCAAGGGCGGCGTCATCATGGACGTCGTCACCGCCGAGCAGGCCAAGATCGCGGAGGACGCCGGCGCCGTCGCGGTGATGGCGCTCGAGCGGGTCCCCGCCGACATCCGCGCCCAGGGTGGCGTGTCGCGGATGAGCGACCCCGACATGATCGACAGCATCATCAACGCCGTCTCGATCCCGGTCATGGCCAAGGCCCGCATCGGGCACTTCGTCGAGGCCCAGGTGCTGCAGGCGCTCGGCGTCGACTACGTCGACGAGTCCGAGGTGCTCACCCCGGCCGACTACGCCAACCACATCGACAAGTGGGCGTTCACCGTGCCGTTCGTGTGCGGCGCCACCAACCTCGGCGAGGCGCTGCGGCGCATCAACGAGGGCGCGGCCATGATCCGCTCCAAGGGCGAGGCCGGCACCGGCGACGTCTCCAACGCCACCACCCACATGCGCAAGATCCGCGGCGAGATCCGCCGGCTGACCTCGCTGCCCGAGGACGAGCTGTTCGTCGCCGCGAAGGAGCTCCAGGCGCCGTACGACCTGGTCAAGGAGGTCGCCGAGGCCGGCAAGCTGCCCGTCGTGCTGTTCACCGCCGGCGGCATCGCGACCCCGGCCGACGCGGCGATGATGATGCAGCTCGGCGCCGAGGGCGTCTTCGTCGGCTCCGGCATCTTCAAGTCCGGCAACCCGCAGCAGCGCGCCGCCGCGATCGTCAAGGCCACCACCTTCCACGACGACCCCGACGTGCTCGCCAAGGTCTCCCGCGGCCTGGGCGAGGCCATGGTCGGCATCAACGTGGACGAGATCCCGCAGCCGCACCGCCTCGCCGAGCGGGGCTGGTGACGCACTCCGTGAACGGTCCGGAGCGCAGCGGAGGGGCCGTTCACCATTGGACCCGGTTATCGCGCCGGAGCGAAGCGGAGGCGATCGCGTGATCATCGGTGTGCTCGCCCTGCAGGGCGATACCCGCGAACACCTGCACGCGGTGGCCGATCTCGACGCGATCGGCCGTCCCGTGCGCCGCCCCGACGAGCTCGACTCCGTCGACGCGCTGATCATCCCCGGTGGCGAGTCCACCACGATGAGCAAGCTGGCCGTCGAGTTCGGCCTGCTGGAGCCGCTGCGCAAGCGGATCGCCGGCGGCATGCCCGTCTACGGCTCGTGCGCCGGGATGATCATGCTCGCCTCGACCATCCTGGACGGCCGCGCCGACCAGGTGCCGTTCGGCGGGATCGACATGACGGTCCGCCGCAACGCGTTCGGCCGCCAGGTCGACTCGTTCGAGGGGTCCGTGGACATTTCGGGCATTGACGGTGGCCCTTTCCACGCCGTATTCATCCGCGCCCCGTGGGTAGAGTCGGTGGAGGACTCCGTAGAGGTACTGGGCCGCGTGAATGATGGCCCGGGCGCCGGTAGGATTGTCGCGGTTCGGCAGCAGCACCTGCTCGCGACGGCCTTCCACCCCGAGCTAACCGGCGACCTACGCGTTCATCGGTACTTCGTGGAGATGGTGCGCGAGGCGGGTCAGACGACGGAGGGTTAGGCATGTCGGGGCACTCAAAATGGGCGACCACCAAGCACAAGAAGGCGGTCATCGACGCCAAGCGTGGGAAGCTCTTCGCCCGCCTGATCAAGAACGTCGAGGTGGCCGCCCGCACGGGTGGCGGTGACCCCGCCGGCAACCCGACCCTCTTCGACGCCATTCAGAAGGCCAAGAAGAACTCGGTCCCCAACGACAACATCAACAACGCGGTCAAGCGCGGCTCGGGCCTCATCGGCGGCGGCGCGGACTGGCAGACGGCCATGTACGAGGGCTACGGCCCCAGCGGCGTCGCCATCCTCATCGAGTGCCTGACGGACAACCGCAACCGGGCCTCGACCGAGGTGCGCGTGGCCCTGACGCGCAACGGCGGCTCCCTCGCCGACGCGGGCAGCGTGTCGTACATGTTCACCCGCAAGGGCGTCGTGATCGTCCCCAAGGCCGGCGAGCTGACCGAGGACGACCTGCTCATGGCCGTCCTCGACGCGGGCGCCGAGGAGGTAAACGACCTGGGCGAGGCCTTCGAGATCATCAGCGAGGCCTCGGACCTGGTCCCGGTGCGCACGGCCCTGCAGGACGCGGGCATCGACTACGAGAGCGCCGAGTCCTCGTTCGTGCCGAGCGTGACCGTCCCGCTGGACGAGGAGGGCGCGCGCAAGGTCTTCAAGGTGATCGACGCCCTGGAGGACTGCGACGACGTACAGAACGTCTACGCGAACTTCGACGTGAGCGACGAGGTCATGGCCCTGGTCGAGGCCTGACCCACCCGCGTACCGGCGCCCCGACCCGCAACGGGCCGGGGCGCCGTAGTCTGTAAGACATTGCGGGGTTGGCCATGTGGCCACACGGGCATAAGGTGAGGGGGTGACTATGACGGAGATCGTGCCGAAGAAGGGCGCCGCAGCAAGCGTCGACCAGGAACTGCTCGCCGAAGCGCAGGACCATCTGGGAGGCGTTCCGGAGGCGGAAGCCATAAACGCTGCATTGAAACTGTTCGTTGAACACTGGCGCGAGCGACGAGGCCGGGCATTCGATCGCCTCCAGGCGATGGCCGACGACGGCGGGTTCAACTTCGATGCCATCGACGAGACGGATCGGTGAGGTATCTGGCCGATACGAGCGCGCTCGTCCGCATCTGGCGCAAGCAGGTCGACCCGGCTTGGCGCGAGATTGCGAGCCGCGGGTTGATTGTCTTGAGCGAACCGGTTCTCACCGAGACTCTTCTGGCGGCCGACGCGAAGAGATACGCCGAGGTCGAGGAGCAGTTCTACAACCTCTACCCCGTGGCAGCAATCCCCGACGGCATCGGGAAGCTGACCGCTGTCATCCGTCGAGAGTTGGCGCTGCACAGCGCGCACCAGGGTCTGTCCTTCACCGACGTGCTGGTGGCGGCGATGGCGATCCGGCTGACACTCGAGGTGCTGCACGAGGATGCGGACTTCGAGACGGTCGCGCGATTCGTGCCCGAACTGCGCCAGCGACGCATCAGTGCGAACCCGGAGTGATCGACCCGGCCGGCGGCGCCCCCGCGCTCGGGTGCGGTGGCGCCACCGTCCTGCTCAGGCTGTCGCGGGCACCGGGACGGCCTCCGGCGCCGGGTGGGCACGGCGGGCCACCGGAGCCAGGGCGGCCAGGAGCAGCGCCGGGCTCAGCAGGCTCAGCGGCCCCACCCCCAGCACCAGGAACGCCGCGATGCCCGCCGCCGTCAGCGCCGGCGTCCACCACCGCACGCGGTGCCGCACGGCGGCCAGTACCGTCACCGCGACCAGCCCCAGCAGCGTCAGCAACATGCCGGGCAGCATCCAGCCCAACGTGAACGGCGCGTACTCGCCGATCGTCGCGTCCACCTTCTCGGCCGTCGCGCGGTCCAGGGCCGTCGCCGCCGCGATCGTCGTGTAGTCGCCGACCATCAGGCCCGAGAAGTTCACCAGGGCCAGCACCGTCACGGCGGCCACGGGACCGCGGGCCAGGTGCAGTACCGCCGGGATGAAGGCGACCCAGGCCAGATGCAGCAGCAGGGCGCTCGCCTGGGCCTGCGCCGGGTGCGCGAGGGAGCCGTCGAGGCTCGGGGAGAAGCCCGGCACCGTGCCCAGGCCGCCCGCGAAGAGCAGCGGCGCCGCGATGAGGGCCGCGCGTCCGGCCCGGTCCACGAACGCTGCGTACCGGGCGGGCTCGCCCTCCGGCGCCGGGCGCAGCCGGAACGCGGCCACCGTGTAGGCGCCCAGCAGTACCGCCGGGCCGGTCAGCGAGAGCGGCAGCGGGGAGATCGCGAACAGGAAGTACAGGGCGGTGCCGAGCAGGGCCGCGCCGGCCGTCCACCAGTCGATCACCCGCGCCCGGGCCGCGGCCAGCGGGGCGAGGACCAGGGCCAGGGCCCAGCCCGCCAGGCCCGGCACCTGCCAGCCCCACCGGGCCCACGCCAGGTCCTCGAACGCCTCGTTCGCGCGGCGCACCGCGTCGTCCGGCAACGTCTGCTCCAGGGCCAGGATCCACAGGTCGGCGGCCATCAGGGCGGAGAACGTCGTCAGCCCCACCACCGTCGCGACCCACGCGATGCGCGCCGGCACCGCGCCGCGGGCCCGGATCGGGGCCAGCAGTGCCAGCAGGCCCGGCACGAACAGGGCCCACGCCGAGTGCAGCAGCAGCGAGTGCCACTGCAGCGCCTCCGGGTGCGCGCGGTACACCCCGTAGCCCTGCGCCTCGCCGAGCGCCGGGTCCACGGCGGTCGCGAGCAGCAGGCACAGCGGGGCCACTATCAGCAGGAACCGCATGCGGTCCTCCTCAATCTTCTCGTCGGGGACCGCGAACGTTAGGAACCCGCGCCGCGCCCGTAACCCCCACCGGGACGGATTCCGCGTCCGCCTCCCGGCGGAGAGTCGGTCATCCGGCGGACCGGTCCGCGCGCGGCCGCCGGCCCGTACGGTTCCTGCCATGCGCGGATGGCGGCTCGACCTGGCGGTGACGGCGGGGTTCGTCGCGTTCGCGCTCGTCGAGGAGGCCGTCGTGGGCATGCCCGGCGCCTGGTGGCCGTTCGCGCTCGCGGTTTTCGCGGTGCTTGTCGCGCTGCGCCGGAAGGTGCCCCTGCTCGGGCTCGCCGCGACGGTGCTGCACCTCAACCAGCTGCACTATTCCGGCTGGTCGGAGTGGTACCGGCTGTGGCAGCTCGCCGCCATGATGATCTTCGCGTACACGGCGGGGCGCGCGTGGGGGCCGGGGCGCGCGAAGTGGGCCGGGCTCGGGCTCGTGGTCGCCGTCGGGCTCACGTACTGGAGCGTCGACCACGAGGACCCGATGGCCGCCCTCTTCTTCCCGCTGGCGCCCTGGGGGCTGGGCCGGGCGATGGCGGTCCAGCAGCGGCGGAGCGCCGAGGCCGCCGGCGCCCGGGCCGCCGTCCGCGAGCAGCGCGCCCGGGAGGCCGTGATGGAGGAGCGCGTCCGGATCGCCCGCGAGCTGCACGACATGGTCGCGCACAGCGTCACCGTGATGGTCATCCAGGCCGGAGTGGTACGCCGCCGCCTCGACGCCGGGCTCGACGTCGACGGGGATCTGCTGCGCAGCATCGAGTCCTCCGGCCGCGACGCCGTCGGCGAGCTGCGCCGCACGCTGGGCCTGCTGCGCGGGGAGGGCGCGGCCGACCCGCCGGCCGGGCTGGAGCGCCTCGAGGACCTGCTGGCCCAGATGCGCGAGGCCGGGCTCGACGTGCGGCTGCGGCGGGAGGGGGCGGCGGTCGCGCTGCCGCCGGCGGCCGACCTCTCGGCGTACCGCATCGTGCAGGAGGCGCTGACCAACGTGCTGAAGCACGCCGGCCCGACCACCGTCACCGTGACCATGCGCTACGCCGACGACGGCCTCCACCTGACCGTCGCCGACCGCGGGGCCAGGGTCCCGGCGGCGCTGGCGGGCACCGGGCAGGGCCTCATCGGGATGCGGGAGCGGGTCACCCTCTTCGGCGGCGAGCTCGAGACCGGTCCGCAGGCCGAGGGCGGGTTCCGGGTGCACGCGCGGCTGCCGGTGCCGGTGCCGGTGCCGGCCCGGAGCGGGGCGGAGGTGCCGGTTTGAGCGGGGCGAAGGGTGCCGGCGGTAGCGGGGCGAAGGTGCCGGCGTGAGCGGGGCGGAGGTGCCGGCGTGAGCGGGGCGGAGGGTGCCGGCCGGACGCCGATCAAGGTGGTCGTGGCCGACGACCAGAAGATGGTCCGGGCCGGGCTGCGGATGGTCATCGAGACCGAGCCCGACATGGCCGTGGTCGGCGAGGCGGGCGACGGCGTCGAGGCGGTCGCCCTGGCGCGGCGGGTGCGCCCCGACGTGGTGCTCATGGACATCGCCATGCCGCGCCGGGACGGGCTCGCCGCGACCCGCGCGCTGCTGGCCACCCCGGCGCCGCCGCGCATCGTGGTGCTCACGACGTTCGACACCGACGAGAACCTGTACAACGCGCTGCGCGCCGGGGCGAGCGGCTTCCTGCTGAAGGTGTCGTCGCCGGAGCACCTGATCACCGCGATCCGGGTCGTCGCGTCCGGGGAGGCCCTGCTCGACCCGGCGGTGACGACCCGCGTGATCGCCGCGTTCGCGGGCGGCCCGGGCCCGAAGCCCCCGCCGGAGCTGGCCGAGCTGACCGCCCGCGAGACCGACGTCCTGCGGCTCATGGCGCGCGGGCAGTCCAACGCGGAGATCGCCGCGGCCCTGGTGCTGGGCGAGGCGACGGTGAAGACACACGTGGCGCGGGTGCTGCAGAAGCTGGCCCTGCGCGACCGCGTCCAGGCCGTGGTCTACGCCTACGAGTCCGGCCTGATCCGCGCCGGCGCCGTCTGATCGAAGGGGAACGTCAGTCCAGGGCGACGCGCAGGTGGCGCGGGCCGCGCAGGACGGCGCTCAGGCGGTACTCCGGCGGGTCCTCCAGCAGCCGGGCGCGGGCCAGCGCCGGGGCCAGGGCCGCGATGGCGACCTGGGCCTCGAGCCGGGCCAGCGGCGCGCCGAAGCAGTAGTGGATGCCGTCGCCGAAGCCGAGATGCTGGGCCGGGCGCCGGTCCGGGGAGAAGCGGTCCGGCTCGGGGAACTGTTCCGGGTCGCGGTTGCCGGCCGCCAGGAGCAGGGTGATCGACGCGCCCCGCGGGATCGTGGTGCCCGCCACCGGGATGTCGTCGAGCGCGGTCCGCCACGGCAGCATCTGCACCGGCGGGTCGTAGCGCAGCACCTCCTCGACGAACGGCACCACCGTCTCCGGCTCCTCGATCAGGCGGTCCAGCCACACCGGCTGGCGCAGCAGGACCAGGGCGCTGTTGGCGATGAGGTTGACGGTGGTCTCGTGGCCGGCGATGAGCAGCAGCATCGCGGTGCTCACCAGCTCCGAGCGCGACATGCGTCCGTCGGGGCCGCTGTCCGTGGCCAGCGCCGTGAGCAGGTCGTCGCCGGGCTCCGTGGCCGGCTCGGAGAGGGCCGAGAGCCGCTGGTCGACGAGGTCGCCGAGGTACTGGGCGAGGTCGGCCAGCGCGGTGCGGTCCGGCTGCACGGCGATCAGGGCCTCGTCGATCCAGGCCCGGAACCGCGGCTCGTCCGCCATCGGCACGCCGAGGAGGGAGCAGATCACCTGGACCGGCAGCGGGTACGCGAACTGGTCGACGAGGTCCACGGTGGACGGTGGGAACGCGGCGACCAGCGACCCGGCCAGCGACGCCAGGGTGGGCTCCAGATCGGCGACGCGGTGCGGCGTGTGCGGCGGGCCGAAGGGGCGGGTGGCCAGGCGGCGCAGGCGGTCGTGGGCCGGCGGGTCCAGGCGCAGGAAGCTCGGCGGCAGGCCGACGAGGTCCGCGGTCGCGCCGGACGACGACTTCTCCGCCAGGTCCGAGATGTCCGCCGAGCTCACCCTCGGGTCGTGCAGCAGGGCCGCGATGGCGTCGAAGGTGCTCACCACGTAGGTGCCGTCGCCGGTGACCGTCACCGGGGTGCGGCGCAGCGAGGTGAGCAGCGGGTAGGGGTCGTGGCGGTTCACGGGGTCCAGCACGGCGTTGAAGACGGAGGCGACCGCGGTCGTCATCGGATGCTCCTCACCAGGGTCGGGCGGTGGCCCGTCACCACCACTGTCGCGTCGCGCGCCAGCAGGGCCCGGTCGGGTACGCCCGCCGGCACCGGCAGCGCGTCGTCCGGCCGGTCGACCCGGTCGAACTCGGGCGGGAACGGGGCCGCCTGCTCGATCAGCCGCTCGTAGAACGGCAGCCACTTGGCGTGGTTGAAGGCCACCGCGCCGGTCAGGCGGCCCTTGTACCCGTACGCCGCCGCGAACCGCCGGTCGGCCACCGAGCCCTGCGCGATCACGACCTCGTCGGAGAAGGTGGGCACGCCCACGGACTTGATGTTGTTGCCGAACTGGGCGGACCAGAACTGCGGCATGTGCAGGTGCGGCCACCGGTCCGACTCGTCGCTGACCATGTTGTGCGCGGCCACCTCGGCCTGCGCGACGGCGTTGGCCCAGTGCTCCAGGGCCAGGAACTGGTAGCCGAAGAGCGCGTTGGGCGCGCGGGCCACGTCGCCGGCGACGAACACGTCGTCGGTCACCACGCCGTTGACGTCGAAGGCGCGGCAGCCCGCGTCGCAGGCCACCCCCCACGGCCCGACGGCCAGGCCGGAGTGCTCCAGCCACTCGACGTTGCGCAGGCCGCCGAGCGCGGCCACCACCACGTCGACGTCGAGCACCTCGCCGTTGGAGAGCACCGCCCGGCGGACCCGGTGGTCGCCCTCGACGCGCTCCACGGTCACCCCGCAGCGCAGGTCGACGCCGTGCTCGCGCTGGATGTCGGCGGCGACCGAGCCGATGGCACAGCCGAGCGCCCCCTCCAGGGGCGTGCTCGCGGCCTCGGCCACGGTCACCTCCAGGCCCAGGGAGCGGCACGTCGAGGCCACCTCGGAGCCGGTGAACCCGGCGCCGACGACGAGCACGCGGCCGGGGGGCGAGCCGTCGCGGGGCAGCAGGCGCTGCTGCAGCGCGATCGCGTCGTCGCGGGTACGCAGGACGAACATGCCGTCCAGGGCCCCCTCGGCCGGGACGGGCCACGGCCGGGCGCGCACGCCGGTGGCGATCAGCAGGCGGTCGAACGGCACCGCCGTACCGTCGCTGAGCTGCACCCGGCGGGCGGGCAGGTCGAGGCCGAGCGCGCGGACGCCGAGCAGCCAGCGGGCGTCGAGGTCGGCGCGGTGCGGCAGGCCGGTCCCGTCGGGGCGGATGCGGCCGCCGAGCGCCTGCTTGGACAGCGGCGGGCGGTCGTAAGGGCCGTACGGCTCGTCGTCGATGAGCGTCAGCGAGCCCGACCAGCCCTCCTCGCGCAGCGCCTCGGCCGCCCGCAGCCCGGCCAGCGACGCGCCCACGATGACGATCCGGTCGGCCCCGACGCCGGGGGTCACGCCGAGCGGCGGCATGTCGTGCGCGGCCACGCGGTCGAGCTGGATGGCCTGGACCGGGCAGGCTGCCGCGGCCCGCCGGACCTGCGCGTCCTCGGCCGGGGACGGGTCGTAGAGCAGGGTCTCCTCGCCCTGCATCTGGAAGGCCGACGGAGCCAGGAAGGCGCACTGGGCGTACCCCTGGCACTTGGTGAGGTCGACAACCACACGCATGCGTCAACCATGGGCCCGGTCGCGGGGCGGACAGCTCACCCGGCGGGAAGGGCCGCGCGCACCACGGTCCCGGCCCCCGGCGCGCTGCGGATGTCGAGGGTCCCGCCCAGCAGCGCCGCCCGCTCCCGCATCGAGCGCAGCCCGAGCCGTCCCGGGAACGACAGCGACGGCGTGAAGCCCACGCCGTCGTCGGAGACCTCGAGCACGACGTGGCTGTCGTCGCCGGCCAGCCGCACGGTCACCTGGGTGGCCTCGGCGTGCCGGGCGGCGTTGCCGAGGGCCTCCAGGGCGATGCGGTACAGCGCCTCCTCGACCTGCGGGCTGACCGCCGGGTCGGCGTCGAGCTGCAGGCCCCAGCCGGCCCGGCCCGGCGCCGCGTGCAGGGTCTCGAAGACGCCGCGCAGGGCGGCGGCGAGGCCGGCGCCGGCCAGCGTCTCGGGGCGCAGCTTGAGGATGATGCCGCGCAGGTCGGTCAGGCCGGCCGCGGCCGTCTCCTTGATCCAGGCGAGCGAGGCCTCGGCGTGCGCCGGGTTGCCGTACAGCAGTTCTGCGGCCGTGCCCGCGCCGAGGCTGATGCCGTACAGCGTCTGCACCACGGAGTCGTGCAGGTCCCGCGCCAGCCGGGCGGGCTCGGCCGCCGCGGCCAGCAGCAGCTCGGCGAGGGGCGCGAACGGGGCCAGGGCGGACGGGCGCGGGGCGCGGCGCCCGCCGGCGGCCAGCAGCCCGCCCGTCACCGGCAGGTAGGTCACCCGCCGGGTACGCAGGGCCCGCCCCTTCGCCATCGCCCGGAGCGCGACCGCCCGGTCCACGAAGCCGTCGACGCCGGACACGACCGACCCGCGGGCGTCGAGGACGACGACGGCGGTCACGCAGGGGCCGCCGCGTGCACCGGGACCAGCCCGACCCGCATGGCGTAGAGCGCGGCCTGCGTCCGGCTCTCGGCGTTGAGCTTCTGCAGGATGTTGCTCACGTGCGTCTTCACCGTCTGCGGGGCGATGTGCAGCTCGCGGGCGATCTGGCCGTTGGCTCGGCCGCGGGCCAGCAGCGCGAGCACCTCCTCCTCGCGCCGGGTCAGCTGCGGCGGGGTGCTCGGCACGTGCACGTCGCGCACGAGCCGGGCCGCCACCGCGGGGGAGAGTTGCACCTGGCCGGCGGCCGCAGCGCGCACGGCCCGGTGGAGCTCTTCGGCGTCGGTATCCTTCAGCAGGTACCCCACCGCGCCGGCGTGCAGCGCGTCGGCGATGAGCTGCGGTTCGAGGTACCCGCTCAGCGCCACCACCTCCACGCTGGGCAGCTCCCGGCGGATCACCGCGGTCGCGCTGATCCCGTCGAGGACCGGCATCAGCAGGTCCATCAGCACGATGTCCGGACGCAGCTGGTGGGTCAGCTCCACGGCCTGCCGCCCGTCGGCGGCCGCGCCGACCGGTTCCAGGTCGCCGCTCAGCGCCAGGAAGCTGCGCAGCCCCTCACGGACCATCGCGTGGTCGTCCGCGATCAACACCCTGATGCTCATTGCCGCGCCTATACCCCGCAAATGCCGCAAATACTC
This sequence comes from Dactylosporangium sp. McL0621, assembly GCF_049995355.1. Classification (NCBI taxonomy): domain Bacteria; kingdom Bacillati; phylum Actinomycetota; class Actinomycetes; order Micromonosporales; family Micromonosporaceae; genus Dactylosporangium; species Dactylosporangium sp. McL0621. Next base: position 10,392,079 of record NZ_CP188259.1, on the reverse strand, counting down.
CAAGCGGCGGAGCCAAGCGCACTACGCCATCTGGGGGAGGCCAAAGGTGTGCGCCGGAGCCGGTCCGCGGCGGGATGCCCCGGGCTCCGCTCGTCGGCACGGTTGTGGGTGTGACGCACTACTTGCACCGGCTGAGCCGGTTCTCCCTGGTGGGAGTCAGCGGTGTCGTCGTGAACAACGTCGCCCTGCTCACGCTGCACGGGCTGCTGGGGCTCGCCCTGCTGCCGGCGACCGTGGCCGCGGTCGAGCTCGCCCTCGTGTCCAACTACGTCCTCCACGAACTGTGGACCTTCCGCCGGCGGCGGCTGTCGCTGACGCGCTTCGCCTACTTCAGCCTGGCCGGGCTCGCCGCCCTGCCCGTCAACGTGATCGTCGTTCAGCTGCTGGTCGGTCTCGGCCTGCACTACCTCCCCGCCAACCTGGTCGGAATCACGGCCGGTTTCGGGGTCAACTTCGCCGTCAGCTCGAAGTGGATTTGGAGTGAACGCACCGATGGAGCAGCTGGTGTTGGGGGTCCTCACGCTGATCTCGCTGGTGCTGACGGTCCAGGCGGCCCACGCCCTGTATCTCATGATCTACACGTGGGACCAGCCCGAGGCGGACGCCAAGGCCCGGGTGCCCGATCAACGTGCTACGCCGGAACTCTCCTTCACCGCCATCCTCCCGGCTCGGCACGAGGAGGAGGTCATCCAAGCCACCATCGCCCGCGCCGCGTCCGCTGACTACCCGCCGCACCTGGTGCAGATCCTCGTCGTGTGCTCGGCCGACGACGTGGGCACCATCGAGCAGGCCCGGGCCCAGGTGAGCCAGCTGCGCGCGGCCGGGCGCGCCAACGTCGACGTGGTCGTCTTCGACGACGGCCCGATCAACAAGCCGCACGGGCTCAACACCGCCCTGCGCTACGCCACCAGCGACATCGTGGCCATCTTCGACGCCGAGGACGAGGTCCAGCGGGAGCTGTTCGACATCGTCAACACCATCATGCTGACCGACGACGTCAGCGTCGTGCAGGCCGGCGTGCAGCTGATGAACTTCGACTCCAACTGGTACTCGACGTTCAACGTGCTGGAGTACTTCTTCTGGTTCCGCAGCCGGCTGCACTACCACGCCAAGAACGGCGCCATCACGCTCGGCGGGAACACGGTCTTCTTCAAGCGGGAGCTGATCGAGCGCCTCGGCGGCTGGGACGAGACAAACCTGACCGAGGACGCGGACATCGGCCTGCGGGTCTCCAGCATGGGGGAGAAGGTGCGGGTGGTCTACGACGACCGCTACGTCACCAAGGAGGAGACGCCGCCGACCCTGCAGAGCTTCATCAAGCAGCGGACCCGCTGGTGCCAGGGGTTCATGCAGACGCTGGGCAAGGGCACCTGGAAGCTGATGCCCAACCGGCGGCAGCGGTTCCTGGCCTGGTACACCCTCGCCTTCCCGCACGTGCAGGCGATGCTCGGCTTCTACCTGCCGGTCGCGCTGCTCAGCGCGTTCGTGCTGAGCGTGCCCGTGCCGGTCGCGATGCTGTCCTGGCTGCCGGTGCTGCTGCTCGGCGCGCACTTCGTGATGTCCGTCGTCGGGCTGTACGAGTTCACCAGTGCGCACGGGCTGAAGGCCGGTCCGGGCACGGTCGTGAAGATGGCGCTGACCTGGTTCCCGTACCAGATGGTGCTGTCCTATGCGGCCGGCCGGGCGCTCTACCGCCAGCTCAAGGGCACGACCAACTGGGAGAAGACCGCCCACGTCGGCGCCCACCGCACCGAGGCCCCGGAGCTGACCAATGTCGGCTGAAGTCCTGACCAAGCCGAAGAAGCGGCCCTCGTCCGGTGCGGCCCGGGTGCCGCAGAAGGCGCCGAAGCTGCTCATCGCCGTCGCCCTGCTCATCGGGCTGGCCAGCCACGGCTGGAACATGTTCCGATATCCGCTGTACCTCACCGACGAGGGCATCTACATGGAGCAGGCCTGGTCGGTGCTCAAGGAGGGCAAGCTCTCCCCGTACACGTACTTCTACGACCACGCCCCGATGGGCTGGCTGGCGCTGGCCGGCTGGGTCGGCATCCTGCCGGGTGGCTTCGGGGCCTTCGGCAACGCCATCAACACCGGCCGGGTGCTGATGCTCATCGTCCACCTGGCGTCGGTGTTCCTGATGTTCGAGGTGGTGCGGCGCTTCACCGGCTCCAAGTCCGCGGCCTTCCTGGCCACGTTCGTGTTCAACCTCTCCCCGCTCGGGGTGTACTACCAGCGCCAGGTCCTGCTCGACAACCTCATGATGTTCTGGATCCTGCTCGGGCTCTACCTGCTGGCCCGCCGCGACGGGCGGATCGTCACCGCGATGGGCGCCGGGGCCAGCTTCGGCGTGGCCCTGGTGACCAAGGAGAACGCGGTCTTCCTGCTGCCGGGCTGCGCCTACCTGCTGCACAAGACGGTCAAGGAGCAGTCCAACCGGCGGTTCGGGGTCAGCTTCTACTGGTTCACCGTGCTGGCCCCGGTCGTCGGGTACCTGCTCTTCGCCCAGATCAAGAACGAGCTGTTCCCGGAGGGCTTCCGGTTCAGCCCGGACAACAACCAGCTCCACGGCCACGTGTCGCTGCTGAACACCATCTGGTGGCAGCTGCACCGCAACTCCAACAGCTCGACCGGCCTGTCGTTCACGTACCTGCTGCAGCAGAGCTGGCTGTTCAAGGACCGGTACCTGCTCATCGCCGGCGTCGCCGCGACGGTGCTCGCGCTCATCTCGGGCCGGCGCAACAAGCGCCTGCGCACCCCGATGCTGGGCTGTGCCCTGATGACGCTCGGCTACGCGTTCTACCTCAGCCGCAGCGCGCTGCTGGACTTCTACATCGCGCCGATGGTGCCGCTGTTCGCGCTGAACCTGGGCATGTTCTTCGGCTGGCTGACCCGGCGCACCAACCAGAGCGGGGCGGCGGTGCTCGTCGCCTGCCTGCTGGTGCCGGTGCTGGTCATGCCGGGCGGGTTCATGATCAAGTACAACGCCAAGGGCGAGCTGGAGTTCAGCGACGCCTACCGGCTGCCGCTGACCCGGCTGCAGGAGCAGCAGGTCGCCTGGATCAAGCAGAACATCCCGACCAGCGCCCGCCTCATCATCGACGACGACATCTGGGTGGCGCTGCACGACAGCAAGCCGGCGTACAAGTACGCCCATCCGCACTACAAGGCCACGTCCGACCCGGACGTGCGGGACAAGGTCTTCCATTCCAGCTGGGAGAACGTCGACTACGTCGTGATGTCGAACAAGATGCGCGACGCCCTCCAGCGCGGCGGCGAGACCTGGATCATCGAGGCGATCGACCAGCACGGGGAGACCGTCTGGCAGGCCACCCGGGGCGACGTCTCGCTGTCAATCGTCAAGATCGGGAACACCTCCTAGCTGGAGTCCAACCATGCAGACGCTGAAGCACCGCCCGGCCTCCGGCCGCGCCGGGAAGAGAAAGCGACCGAAAATCTCACGCAAGCGGCTGCTGCTGGCCGGTGTGGCCGCAGTCCTGCTCATCACGCTGGGCCGCTCGCTGCTGCCCGCCCTGGGCATCTCGGCGCCCGGCCTGGGCGGGTCGGCCGACGACGCCCCGACCGAGGTGCAGACCAAGGCCCCGCCGGCGCCGACGATCGACCTGAACGGGGTCATGGTGCAGGGCGGCGGCACGCCGATGATCACCCTGAACCCGGGCCTGGTGCGGCTGGGCGGGGGCGTGACCGTGTCCGGGTCGGGCTTCGACCAGGGCTCAATGGTCGACGTGTACCTCGGGCCGTCCTCCACGCCCGGGCAGAAGAAGCCGCCGAGCGGGGCTCCGGACGCCAAGCCCAAGCAGGTGGCCACCGCGAAGGCCGGCAAGTGGGGCGTGTTCACGGCCAACTTCACGATGCCCGGCAAGATGACGGTGCCCGTGCAGGAGGTCACCGCGCAGGCCCGCGGCAGCGACAAGGTGGCCAAGGCCGACGCGTCGGTCGCCCAGGGCGCCGGCCAGGCCGCGCTCTCGGCGGTGGTCGGCAAGCCGGGCGACACGATCAACCTGACGGTCAAGGGCTTCACGCCCGGCGAGCAGCTCAACGTGTACTGGGGCCGGATCAACGGCGACCCGAACCTCACCCTCAAGGCCGACGAGGGTGGCTCGGTGGGTAAGACGCCGATCAGAGTGGGCGTCACGGCCGTCGGGACGACCAGTCTGGTGGTCGTGGGCAAGACCAGTGGCGCGGCGGCGAGCGCGCCGTTCCAGGTGCTGCGGCTGTACCCGTCCATCAAGCTGGCGCCGTACGCCGTGAAGGCCACCCAGAAGATCACCTTCTCCGGCTCCGGCTTCGCGCCGGGCGAGCGGGTGCTGGTGCGGCTCAACGCGGCCGGAGGCCAGCCGGTCATGGCGGTCCAGACCGACGACGCCGGCACGTTCAAGGGCGCCGGGCTGGTGATGCCGTTCCAGCTCAAGGGCGCGCAGTCGCTGGTGTTCACCGGCGAGCAGAGCCGGGCCGCGGTCTCCACCGGCTTCACCATCCTGCCGTTCACCCCGCAGGCGCGCACCAACGCCTACGGCGGCCTGCCCGGCACCGTGGTGAACTTCTACGCCACCCAGTTCGCGCCGAACGAGGCCGTGCACGTGTCCGTCAGGACCGCCAAGGGCGCCAAGCCGCAGCTGGTGGCCGCGTTCCGGGTCGACGCCAAGGGCGCGGCGCGGGCGGTCGGGCAGTACACGATCCCGGGCGACACCGAGGACACCGTGGTGTTCCAGCTGCATGGGCAGCGCAGCGACGCGACCGCGACGGTGAACTTCAAGGTCGACAAGTCCGGCGGGCCGGTCGAGCTGCCGTCCGCCAAGCCGTACGTGGTGCCCAAGGATCTGGAGAACTGACGCCCGTGTACTGGCAGGCGTTCCGCACGGCCCCGGAGGCGTTGGTCGTCCTCGACGCCTCCGGGGTGGTCCGCCTGGCCAGCGCGGCCGCCGAGACGCTGTTCCAGCGCGGGGCGCCCGCGCTCATCGGGTGCGACGCCCGCGACCTGTTCGGCGGCGAGCCCGCGTTCCGGGCCGAGGCGCCGACCACGGCCGTCGTCCGCCTGCCGGACGGCCGCGAGCTGGCCGTCGACGTGCGGGTGCGCACGCTGGAGGGCGACCCGAGCGGGATGCTCGCCCTGGCCGTCGAGGAGCGCGGCGCGGCCGGGCGCAGCCGGGCCAGCCTCGAGCAGCGCATCGCCCGGCTCACGCTCACCGGCCAGGAGCAGGGCGAGCTGCTCACCGACGTGATCGTCACCCAGGAGCGGGAGCGGGCCCGCATCGCCGCCGGGGTGCACGACGACAGCCTGCAGGTCATCACCGCCGCCACCCTGCGCCTGCAGCAGCTGCGCCGCCGCCTGTCCGACCCGGCCGACCTGGCGATCCTCGACCGGCTCGAGGCGTCGCTGGTGCAGGCGGCCGAGCGGCTGCGGCGGCTCATCTTCGACTTCCGCCCGCCCCGGCTGGCCGACGACGGGCTGGCCGCGGCGACCGAGGACCTTCTCGACGACCTCGCCGAGCAGCATGGCCTCGGGGTGCGCGTCGACTCCCGGCTCACCGGCGAGCCCGCGCTGCCGACCCGGCTGCTGCTGTTCCGGATGCTGCAGGAGGCGGTGGCAAACGTCGGCAAGCACGCCGGGGCCGACCGGTGCACGGTCATCCTCGGGGAGGAGCAGGGCGGGTACCTCGTGCGCGTCGTCGACGACGGCGTCGGCGCCGAGAACCTGCACACCGACCCCGGCCACCTCGGGCTGCTCCTCATGCGCGAGCGGGCGGCGCTGGCCGGCGGGTGGTTCCGGATCAGCAGCCTGCCCGGGCGCGGTACCACCGTCACGTTCTGGGTGCCGCGCGGCGCCGACCTCGAATCCAAGGGAGCCGTATCGTGACTCGTCCGCCCTACCGGGTGCTGATCGTCGAGGACCACCAGGTCGTCGCCGAAGGGCTCGCGGCGCTGCTCAGCGAGCACCCGGAGCTGCGCGTGGTGGCCCTGGCCGGCAGCGTCGGCGAGGTCGAGCACCTGGCCGACGTGGAGCGGGTCGACGTCGTGCTGTGCGACTTCTGGCTGCCCGACGGCACCGGGGCCGAGGCCGTCGCGGCGCTGCGGTCCCACCAGCCCGAGGTCGCCGTCGTCTTCCTCAGCGCCGACCAGAGCGACCAGGTCATCCTCACCGCGCTGGAGGCGGGGGCGGCCGGGTACCTCGTCAAGAGCGCCGGCGGCGCCGACGTCGCCGAGGCCGTGCGGCGGGCCGTCGACGGCGAGATCCTCGTCCCGGCCCGCCAGCTGGCCAAGCTCCTGGCCCGCCGCCGCGAGCAGGCCCAGCGCTCCGAGGACCACGCCCGCCGGCTGGACAGCCTCACGCCCCGGGAGCGCGAGATCCTCGCCCTGATGACCGAGGGCATGGACAACCGCGACATCGCGCGCGAGCTCAACATCAGCTACACCACCGTGCGCAGCCACGTGCGGCACCTGCTGAGCAAGATGGGCGCCCGGTCGAAGCTCGAGGCGGTCGTGCGAGCCGCGGAATGGGATGCTCCCACGGTGGGCACTTGACGAGTTGTACGGGCGCGACTCCCTGTTCGTGCCGCAATGCGCGACGGTCCTCCCTCAATTGGCGCACAGGTAAATCCGACATCAGTACGCTGACACCATATGTCCGATATCCGTAACGTTCTGACCTGCCCCGCAGTCAAGTGTGAGGACAGGTCAGTTTTATGGGTCGTACGCGCCTTTACTGGATTTCCGCCCTCGTCGCGCTCGCCGTCGCCGGCGTGGCACTGGTACCGCTGCTGGACCACGACAAGAAGGTCCACCCCGCAATGACCGAGTCCGGCCAGCGCCTGCAGATGCCGCTGCATGCCGAAGGCTCGAAGATCGTCGACGCCCGCGGTGAGACCGTGACGTTTACCGGTGTCAACTGGTTCGGGCTCGAGACCAACACGTTCGCGCCGCACGGGCTGTGGTCGCGCAACCTCGGCGACATGCTCGACCAGATGGTCGGGCAGGGCTTCAACTCGATGCGCCTGCCGTTCAGCAACGAGCTGTTCGACGCGGCGTCCAAGCCCAACGGCGTCGACTACGCGCTCAACCCGGACCTCAAGGGCCTCACCGGGCCGCAGCTGATGGACAAGGTGGTCGAGGGCGCGACCAAGCGCGGCATGATGGTCATCCTCGACCGGCACCGCCCGACCTCGCAGGGCCAGAGCAACCTCTGGTACACCGACAAGGTCAGCGAGGAGCGCTGGATCTCCGACTGGGTCAAGCTCGCCGAGCACTACAAGAACAACCAGCTCGTGGTCGGCGCCGACCTGCACAACGAGCCGCACGGCGAGGCCACCTGGGGCGACGGCAACGAGAAGACCGACTGGCAGGCCGCCGCGCAGCGGGCCGGCGACGCGGTCCTCAAGGCCAACCCCAACTGGCTGATCGTCGTCGAGGGCATCGAGAGCTACAAGACCGCCGACGGCAAGAGCGACGGCTACTGGTGGGGCGGCAACCTGCAGGGCGCCAAGGAGCACCCGGTGAAGCTGACCGACCAGTCGAAGCTGGTGTACTCCGCGCACGACTACAGCCCGAAGGTCTGGTCGCAGCAGTGGTTCACCGACCCGAAGTTCCCGGCGAACATGCCGGCGCTGTGGGACAAGCAGTTCGGGTACCTGGTGAAGAACAACACCGCCCCGGTCCTGATGGGCGAGTTCGGCGGCCGCTCGGTGGCCGAGAAGGACGCCCAGGGCAACAAGGACCTGGAAGGGATCTGGCAGCGCAACCTCATCGGCTACCTCAAGGACAACGGGCTCAGCTACACGTACTGGGCCTGGAACCCGAACTCCGGTGACACCGGCGGGGTCCTCAAGGACGACTGGAAGACGGTCGATGCCGACAAGGCCGCCCTGCTGAAGACCTACCAGGCACCATTGGCCGCCGCCGCCCAGTAACACCGCGGCTCGCCGGTCGGGCGCGGCCCTCCCTCCGCTGCTACATTGCGCGGGGGGAGGGCCGATTCCATGCCTGAGCGAAATACGGTCGTCGATACCGCGATGGGGCCGCTCAACGCGATCCTGTGCACGCCGGACGGTCCGGCCCGGGCCGGCCTGGTGCTGTCCGACGGCTCCGGCCCGGCCACCCGCGACGCCTGGCAGGGCGTGCCCGGCTGGCTCGCCGAGCGCGGGATCGCCACCCTCCGCCACGACAAGCCCGGCTGCGGCGGCTCGCCCGGCGACTGGCGCGCGCAGTCCCTCGGCGACCGCGCCATCGAGGGCCTCGCCGCCCTCGACGCCCTGCGCAAGCAGGCCACGGTCGACCGGGCCGGGCTGATCGGCTACAGCCAGGGCGGCTGGGTCGCCATCGCGGCCGCGGCCAACGAGCCCGGCCTCGTCGACTTCGTCGTCACCGTCTCCGGCCCCATGGTCGGCCCGATCGAGCAGGAGCGGGTGCGCATCGAGCGGGCCCTGCGCGCCCGGGGCCGCTCCGAGGAGGTCATCGCGGACGCCCTGCGCTGGGTCGACGAGCGCGCCGACCGCCTCGTCGCCGGGCAGGACCCGGCCCAGATCCTGGCCGACCAGGCCCGCTACGCCCGCCGCGACTGGTACGCGGAGGCCGCCGGGCCCCCGTACGACACCGAGGAGCTGCTGGTCCTCGGCGGCCGGCTGGCCCGCTTCGACCCGGCCGAGATCCTGCCCTTCGTGCGCTGCCCCGTCATGGCGTTCTTCGGCGCCGCCGACGAGCTGGTGCCGGTCGAGCGCAGCCTGGTGGTGCTGGGCGAGCGGCTGCCGGCCGAGCAGCGGGGCAACAACGGCGTGGCGGTCCTGCCGGGGGTCGGGCACATGCTGTATCCGGAGCCCCCACAGGCCGACGTCCCGCTCTTCCAGCAGCTGTCCCCGGCCTTCCTGCCGCTGCTCGAAGCCTTCCTCGACCGAGTGGCTGCTGGGTAGTCACCATAGGGGAACGCCGATTCTGTGTGGCCCGACCACATAGCGACGTGCCCGACGCCACTCCTAGCGTGTCGAACACCGCCAGCAGGCGCTGGCCTTAACAAGGCGTTCACACGGAGGAAGCGTTGATCAGGCAGACAGGCGCGCCGCGGCGAGTGTTGTTCGCGGCGTTGGGGCTCACGCTGGCGGCGACGTTCGCGTCCGCGTGCAGCAGCCCCCAGGAGGCCGCGCAGGAGCCGGCCGGCGACGGCGCACCCATCAAGGTCGGGCTCGTCTACTCGCAGACCGGCCCGCTGGCCGGCTACGGCAAGCAGTACATCGAGGGGTGGAAGGCGGGGCTCGCCTTCGCCACCAAGGGCACCGGCAAGGTCGGCAACCGCCCGATCGAGGTCAAGGAGTCCGACGACGCCGGCGACGCGGCCAAGGCCGTCTCGGCCGCGAAGGACCTCATCGGCCAGGGGTACAAGATCATCGCCGGCAGCACCTCGTCCGGCGTCGCGAGCCAGATGGCCCCGCTCGCCGCGCAGAACAAGGTCCTGTTCATCTCCGGACCCGCGGCCACCGACGCGGTGACCGGCATCAACAAGTACACCTTCCGCTCGGGTCGCCAGTCCTACCAGGACGTCCTCGCGGCCAAGTCCTACCTGCCCGCCCCCTCGGGCAAGAAGGTCCTCGTGTTCACGCAGGACGGCGCCTTCGGCAAGTCCAACGCGGACGCGGTGAAGGCCGTCATCGGCGGCGCCGGGGCCACCGTCGAGACGATCTCGGTTCCGGCCAACGCCACCGAGTTCACCGGCTTCGCGGTGCAGGCCAAGAACGCCAAGGCCGATATGATCTTCGTCGCGTGGGCCGGCACCACCGCCACCGCCATGTGGCAGGCGCTCGACCAGCAGGGCGTGCTCGGCTCGACACTCGTGGTCACCGGCATCGACCAGCGCGCGTCGTGGCCGACGTTCGGCGCCGCCGGGTCGAAGATCTCGCTGCTCGCCCACTACTTCGACGGCGCGAGCGACAACGAGGCCACCGCGGCGCTGCGCAAGGGCGTCGACGGCGGCAAGGTCGACCTGTTCCACCCGGACGGCTTCACCGCCGCCCAGATGGTGGTGCGGGCCGCGCAGGAGGGCGGCGACGACGTCGACAAGATGGTCACCGCGCTCGAGGGCTGGTCGTTCGACGGCGTCAAGGGCAAGCTGACCGTCCGCAAGGAGGACCACGCCCTGCTCCAGCCGATGTTCCAGGGCAAGTTCAGCGGCTCCGGCGCCGACCTCAAGCCCGAGCTGGTGAAGGCGATCGACCCGGCCGCCGCCGCGCCGCCGGTCGCGCAGATGAAGGGCTGAGCCCGTGGCGAACGCCCCGGGTCCGGTGGCCGGCGGTGTCCTTGCGGACGCCCCGGCCACCGGCCTGCTCAGCATCCGGCGCCTGACCTGGCGGATCGGCGGGGCCGCCATCGTCGACGGGGTCAACCTCGACCTCGCCGAGGGCGAGTTCCTGGCCGTCATCGGCCCGAACGGCGCCGGCAAGACCTCGCTGTTCAACCTGGTCTCCGGGCTGCGCCGGCCGTCCGACGGCTCGGTGTCGCTCGCCGGGCAGGACGTGACCCGGCTGCCGCCGCACCGGCGGGCCCGGCTCGGCCTCGGGCGTACCTTCCAGTCGTCCTCGGTCTTCGCCTCGCTCACCGTCGCGGCCAACGTGCGCCTCGCCGTGCAGGCCCGCCGCGGCGGCTCGATCCGCCCCTTCCCGCTGCCCGCCCGCGACCGGGACGTCGCCGAGCGCGCCGACCGGGTGCTGTGGCGGGTCGGGCTGGACCACCGCGCCGGCGCGCTGGCCGGCACCCTGGCCCACGGCGAGAAGCGCAAGCTCGAGATCGCGCTGCTGCTGGCCGGCGAGCCGCGGGTGCTGCTGCTCGACGAGCCGATGGCCGGGGTCAGCGCCGAGGACGTGCCCGGCCTGGTCGCGCTGATCCGCACGCTGACCCGCGAGGAGCGGCGCAGCGTGCTCATGGTGGAGCACCACATGGACGTCGTACTCGACCTGGCCGACCGGGTCGCGGTCATGCACCACGGGGCGCTGCTGGTCTGCGACACGCCGGACGTGGTCATGGCCGACCGCACCGTCCAGGAGGCGTACCTGGGGGAGAAGTTGTGAGCGGGCCGGAGCGAAGCGGAGGAGCCGGGAACCATGAACACAGGGTCCGGCCGGCGCCGGAGCTTGCGGAGGTGACGGCGTGACCGTTCTCGACATCGCCGGGCTGGACGTGCGCATCGCCGGCTCGCACATCCTGCAGGGCGTGACGTTCGGCGTCGCGCCGCAGGGCGTCACCGCGCTGCTCGGGCGCAACGGCGTCGGCAAGACCACGACCCTGAAGGCGGTGCTCGGCCTGCTGCCGCGCGGCGCCGAACTGGCCGGCGAGGTGCGCTTCGCCGGGCAGCGGGTCACCCGGCTGCCGACCTTCCGGCTGGTGCGCGACGGGCTCGGGTACGTGCCCGAGGACCGCGGCGTCTTCGGCGGCCTCACCGTCGCCGAGAACCTGCGCCTCGCCGAGCGCTCCGGCGCCGCCCCCGACTACGAGCGCGTCTACGGCCTCTTCCCCGAGCTGCAGCGGCGCGGCCGGCAGCGGGCCGGCACCCTGTCGGGCGGCCAGCAGCAGATGCTCGCGATCGGGCGGGTGCTGCTCAACCCCAACCGGCTGCTGCTCATCGACGAGCCGACCAAGGGCCTCGCGCCGAAGGTCGTCGGCGAGGTGGCGGCCGCCCTGCACGCCGTCGCCCAGGTCGTGCCGATGCTGCTGGTCGAGCAGAACCTGGCCGTCGTGCGGCGCCTGGCGCAGGACGCGGTCGTCATCGCCGCCGGGAAGGTCGCCTACGCCGGGGCCGCGGCGGACCTCCTGGACTACACCGAGAAGACCAAGTCGCTGCTGGGCGTCGGGAAGGCGGACCACGCATCATGAGTGGTACGGAGCGAAGCGGAGTGGCCACTCATCATAGGCGCAGATCTGACTCAGGCCGGCGCCGGAGCGAAGCGGAGGTGTCGGCATGAGCACGTTCGTGCTGCTCACCCTGACGGGGCTGGGCCTCTCCGCGCTGTACTTCCTCGTCGCCTCCGGCCTCGCCCTCGTCTTCGGCCTCGCCGACGTGCTCAACTTCGCGCACGGGCTGTTCCTCTCCGTCGGGGCCTACGGCACCTGGTGGGCGGCCGGGCACCTGCCCGGGGCCGGGCCGAGCGGCTGGGGCTTCGCGTTCGCGGTGCTCTTCGGGGTCGCGTGCGGGACGGTCGTCGCGGCGCTGGTCGAGCTGGTGCTCATCCGGCCGCTGTACCGCCGCACGATCGAACAGGTCCTGGTGACCGTCGGGCTCTCGCTGGCCGGCGTGGCGCTGCTGCAGGCGTCGTGGGGCAGCGACGCCCGGCCCTACCCGCGTCCACAGTGGACCCAGCGGCTCACCACGATCGCCGGCGCGCGCGTGCCGAACGACCGGTTCCTGCTCATCGGGGCCGCGGTCGTGGTGCTGCTCGGGCTGCTGGCCTTCCTGAAGTACACCCGGATCGGTCTGGTCATTCGCGCCGGCGTCGAGGACCGCTCGATGGTCACCGCGCTCGGCATCGACGTGCGGCGCGCGTTCACCCTCGTGTTCGCCATCGGCGGCGCGGCCGCGGCCCTCGCCGGCGCGCTCGGCGGCGTGTTCACCGGCGCGATCTCGCCGACCGGCGGCAGCTCCCTGCTCATCTTCGGCTTCATCGTCGTCGTCATCGGCGGCATGGGCTCGGTCACCGGCGCCGCCTACGCCGCGGTCGCGGTCGGGCTGCTGCAGCAGTTCGTCAACTACACCTCGTCGGGCCTCGGCGACATCTGCGTCGTCGCCCTGCTCGCGGTCGTGCTCCTCGTCCGTCCACAAGGGATCACCGGGAAGGTCGCCACCTCATGACGACACAGACGGCACCGCAGGTGCGAACGGCGCCGGCCCGGCTGCGCGCGAGTCGTTTCGGGCCGGTCGCGGTGCTGGCGGCGGCCATCTTCCTGCCCTACTGCGGCCTGAGGATCCCGGGCGTCTTCGACTCCGCGCTCAACGCCCCCGGCACCCTGCAGCTGCTGGCCCTGGGCCTGGTCTTCGGCGCCCTCGCGCTGGGCTACGACCTGCTCTTCGGCCGCACCGGGATGCTCTCGTTCGGCCACGCCCTCTACTTCGCGGCCGGCGTGTACGGCACCGACATGCTCGTCACCAAGGCCGGCTACGGGCTGTGGACCGCGATCCTGCTCGCCGTCATGGGCACCGCGATCCTGGCCGCGCTGCTGGGCGCGGTCGCGCTGCGCACCGGTGGCATTGCGTTCGCCATGGTGACACTGGCGTTCGCGCAGGTCGCCGCGATCACCATCGGGCGCAACCCGGGCGGGGCCACCGGCGGCGAGGAGGGCCTGCCGATGGACGGCGCGAAGGTGCCCGGCTTCCTGGTCGGCGTGGCCAACACGGTGAACCTGTACTGGCTCGCCCTGGGCGTGCTCGTGATCACCGTCCTGGTCGTGCACGCGATCGCCGACTCCCCGTCGGGGCGGGTGCTGGCCGCCATCCGCGACGACGAGCGCCGGGTGGGCGTGCTCGGCCTCGACCCGTACCGCTACCGCCTCTTCGCCTTCACGGTCGCCGGCGGCCTGGCCGGGCTCGCGGGGGCCATGTACTCGCTGCTGATCGGCGGCGCGACGCCCCACGTGGCCGCCTCCGACCAGACCCTGACCCTGCTGGTGATGGTGGTCCTGGGCGGCCCGGGGACGCGCTGGGGGCCGCTGATCGGCGGGTTCCTGTTCACGTACCTCGACTACCGCCTCGTCGCCCTGGGCGACTCGGACGCGGTGGCCGGGCTGCCCGGCTTCCTGCGCGGCCCGCTGTCGCAGCCGCTGTTCATCCTCGGCACCGTCTTCATCCTGGCGGTGTACTTCTTCCCGGGCGGCCTCGCGGGCCTGCGCACCCGGCTCGGCCCGCTGGCGCGCTGGATCCCCGAGCGCCGGCCGGGCCCACATACCTAAGCATGGGAATGTGTGGATCAGCTCCGTAGTGGCGCCGGGAGTGACGGCCATACCTTGTGACGGCCGTCACTTCCGACGTCACAGGAGGGTGAATCCCACATGGCTGGTTCCGCGCTCGTCGCGCGTGGCCTCACCCGCGACTTCCGCGGCTTCCGCGCCGTCGACGGGGTCGATCTCGATGTCGCCACCGGCGCCGTGCACGCGCTCGTCGGGCCCAACGGGGCCGGCAAGACGACGCTGTTCAACCTGCTGACCGGGTTCCTCGCGCCGAGCGCCGGGCGGATCGAGCTGGCCGGGCGGGACATCACCGGGCTCGCGCCCGAGCGGGTCGCCCGCCTCGGCCTGGCCCGCTCCTTCCAGATCGCGAGCCTCTTCCCGCAGCAGACGGTGGTCGCCCACGTGGAGCTCGCGCTGCAGGGCGGCACCTCCCTCGGCTGGGCCTTCTGGCGCTCCGAGCGGCCGCTGCGGCGCTTCCGGGCCCCGGCCGAGGAGCTGCTGGAGCGGGTCGGGCTCGCCGCGGCCGCGCAGGAGCCGGCCGGGAGCCTGCCCTACGGGCGCAAGCGGGCCCTGGAGCTGGCCATCGCGCTCGCCCTGGACCCGCGGGTGCTGCTGCTGGACGAGCCGACCGCCGGCATGGGGGTCGAGGACGTCGAGCGGACCGTCGAGCTCATCGCCGCGGTCCGCGACGGGCGCACGGTGGTGCTGGTCGAGCACAACATGAGCGTCGTGGGCCGGCTCGCCGACCGGGTCACGGTCCTGCAGGCCGGCCGGGTCCTCGCCGAGGGCCCGTACGAGCAGGTGCGCGCCGACGAGCGCGTGGTCGAGGCCTACCTGGGCAGCGCCGATGCTGCGCATTGAGGGACTTTCCGCGTGGTACGGCGAGGCCCGCGTGCTGCGCGACGTCGGCCTGCACGTGGCCGAGGGCGAGGTCGTCACGCTCTGCGGGCGCAACGGCGCCGGCAAGACCACGCTCCTGCGCTGCGTCATGGGCCTGCACCCCGGCCAGTCGGGGACGGTCACCCTCGCCGGCACGGACGTCTCCCGCCGCCCCGCGCACGTCCGCGCCCGCGCCGGGCTCGGCTGGGTGCCGGACGACCGCGGGGCCTACGCCACGCTCAGCGTCGCCGAGCACCTGGCGCTGCCGCCCGTGGTCGGGCCCCGGCCGTGGGGCCTCGACGAGATCCACGAGGCGTTCCCGAACCTGTACGAGCGCCGCCGCAGCCCGGCCACCACGCTCTCCGGGGGCGAGCAGCAGATGCTCGCGCTCGCCCGGGTGCTGCGCATGGGCGCCACGGTGCTGCTGTGCGACGAGCCCACGGAGGGGCTCTCGCCGCTGCTCGTGCGGCGGGTCGGCGAGATCCTGCGCCGCGCCCGCGACCACGGCGTCACCGTCCTGCTCGTCGAGCAGAACCTGCGCTTCGCCACCACCGTCGCCGACCGCCACTACCTGCTCGCCGAGGGGCGGATCGCCGGCACTTTCGACAACGCGGACGTGCAATCCCGCGAGGACGAGCTCCTCGCGCTACTCGGCATCTGACCGGAGGTACACCCCAATGAAGCGTTCCATTGTGATCGGCACGGCGCTGTGCGCGCTGCTCGCCGGGTGCGGCGGCGGCGGCCCCCGCTCCACGGGCGGCGGCGGGCTCACCGGCGACAAGATCGTGCTCGGCGTGCTCAACGACCAGTCCGGCGTCTACGCCCAGCTGTCGGGCAAGAACTCCGTCGTGGCCGTGCAGATGGCCATCGACGACTTCAAGGCCAAGTACGGGGACAAGGCGGTCACCAGGAACATCACCGTGGAGACCGCGGACCACCAGAACAAGCCCGACATCGCCAACACCCGCGCGAGCGAGATGTACGACCGGCTCGGGGTCGACGCCATCCTCGACGTGCCGACGTCCTCGGCCGCGCTGAAGGTCGCCGACGTGGCCAAGCAGGCGAAGAAGCTGTACTTCAACATCTCGGGCGCCACCACGGACCTGACCGGCAAGTCCTGCAACAAGTACACGTTCCACTACGCCTACGACACGGCGATGCTCGCCAACGGCACCGGCACCGCGGCCACCCAGGCCGGGGCGAAGAACTGGTACATCGTCTACCCCGACTACGCCTTCGGCCAGGACATGCAGAAGTCCTTCAGCGCGGCGGTGACCAAGGGCGGCGGCACGGTGGTGGCCAGCGACCCCACGCCGTTCCCGAACGACAACTTCTCCACGTTCCTGCTCAAGGCGCCGACCCTGAACCCGAAGCCGGACGTGCTGGGCACCATGCAGGCGGGCGCCGACCTGGTGAACCTCGTCAAGCAGTACAACGAGTTCAAGCTCAAGGACAAGGGCATCGGGCTGGCCGTGGGCCTCATGTTCCTGACCGACATCCACTCGCTGACCCCCGACGCGCTGGCCGGCACCACCTTCACCGACGCGTGGTACTGGAACTTCGACGAGCGCAACCGCGCCTGGGCCGACAAGTTCGCCGCCCGCACCGGCGGCCAGCGCCCCACGTTCGCCCACGCGGCGAACTACTCGGCGGCGATGCAGTACCTCGAGGCGGTCCAGGCGGCCGGCACCGACGACGCCGACGCGGTCGTCAAGCAGCTGGAGGGCAAGAAGGTGGACGACTTCTTCCTGCGCAACGGCGAGTTCCGGGCCGCCGACCACCGGGTCCTGCACGACGCCTACCTGGCCAAGGTCAAGCCCGGGTCCGAGGTCAAGGAGGCGTGGGACTACGAGCAGATCGTCAAGACCATCCCGGCCCAGGAGGCCTTCCGGGCCCCGTCGCCGGACTGCAAGCTCTGACACGCGATGGGTCTGCTCACCCACACGGTGAACGGTCTGGTCGGGGGCGGCTTCTACGCGCTGCTCGCCCTCGGCCTGGCCGTCATCTTCGGCATGCTCCGCGTGGTCAACTTCGCGCACGGGGCGTTCTACATGCTCGGCGCGGTCGGCGCCTTCTTCCTGCTGGACGCGTTCGGGCTCTCCTTCTGGGTCGCCCTGGCGGTCGTGCCGGTCGTGCTCGGCCTGCTCGGCGTGGTGCTGGAGCGCACGGTCGTGCGGCGGCTGGCCGCGCTCGACCCGCTCTACAACTTCCTGCTCACGTTCGGCCTGACGCTGATCCTGCAGGACGCGGTGAAGTCGCGCTACGGCACCCAGTCGAAGCCCTACGGGGCGCCGGCCGGGCTCGGCGGGACGGTCGACTTCGGGGTGTTCGACTTTCCGGCGTACCGCGTGTTCGTCCTCGCCGTCGCGGTCGCGCTCTGCGCCGTCGTCTGGTGGGTGCTGGCCCGCACCCGGGTCGGGATGGTGGTGCGGGCCGGCATCGAGCGGCCCGAGCTGACCCGGGCGCTCGGCATCGATGTCGGGCGGTGGATCGCGCCGGTGTTCGGCTTCGGCGTGGCCCTTGCGGCGCTGGCGGGCGTCCTGGCCGCGCCGGTGCGGGCGGTCAACCCGCTCATGGGCGGCGACCTGATCATCGGCGTCTTCGCCGTCGTCGTCATCGGCGGGCTCGGCTCGGTCTTCGGCTCGGTGGCCGCCGGCTTCGGCATCGGCCTGCTGCAGGCCTGGAGCGAGGCGTACGCGCCGCCGCTGCTGGCCCAGACGCTCATCTTCCTGGTGATGGCGCTCGTGCTGCTCGTGCGCCCGGCCGGGCTGTTCGGGCGAGAGGAGAGTTCGGCGTGAAATGGGTGCTGCTGGCCGCCGGGGCGGCGATCGCGCTCTGGCTGCCCAACGGGATCTACCCGGCGGTGGCGGTGGACATGCTCTGCTGGGCGCTGTTCGCGGTCGCGATCGACCTGCTGCTCGGGTACGGCGGCCTGCTGTCCTTCGGGCACGCCGCGTTCTGGGGCACGTCGGCGTACACGGCCGGGCTGATCGCGGCCCGGCTCGGGGCGCCGTTCCCGGTCGCGGTGCTCGGCGGGGCGCTCACGGCGGCCGCGCTCGCGGTGCCGATCGGCTGGCTCGCCGTACGCCGGACCGGGATCTACTTCGCGATGGTGACCCTCGCGTTCGCCCAGATGATCTACTACGTGGCCAACGCCTGGTCCTCGGTCACCGGCGGCGAGAACGGGCTGCAGAGCGTGCCGCGGGAGCTGTTCGGCCTGGACCTCTCCGACCCGTACTACTTCTACTACGCGGCGCTGCCCATCGTGGCGCTCGGCCTGCTCCTGGCCTGGCGGATCGTGCACTCGCCGTTCGGCCGGGTGCTCGTCGCGGTGCGGGACAACGCCGGCCGGGCGCGGGCGCTGGGGTTCGCGGCCTCCCGGTACAAGCTGCTGGCCTTCGTGCTGTCGGCCTTCCTGGCCGGGCTCGGCGGCGGCCTGTTCGCGGTCGCGCACGGCTTCGTCTCCCTCGACGTCGTGCACTGGACGACGTCGGGCAAGGGCGTGGTGCTTGTCGTGCTGGGCGGGATCGGCACGCTGTGGGGCGGCGTGCTCGGCGCCGGGCTCGTCGTCAACCTGGAGGACCAGCTCTCGCAGGCCGGCTTCGACCTGGTCGGCCTCGTCACCGGAGGGATCTTCGTGCTGGTGGTGCTGCTGTTCCGGCGGGGGCTGTGGGGCACGGTCGCCGGGTACCTCCCCCGTTTATTCCGCAGGTGGCGCCGGGTGTGATCGGACGCACTATTCAATACGAGACGGTTCCGTATCGGCGTTGGGAGGGCTACGTTGATACGGAACAGTTCCGTATCGTTATCGCGTTCCGACCAGGGGGAGCAACACCGTGGACGCAGCCACCCAAACGCCGGCCCCAGCCAACACAGGACATCCTCGCCGCTGGGCGATCCTCGGCGTGCTCGTCATCAGCCTGCTCGTGGTCGTGCTGGACAACACCGTCCTCAACGTCGCCATGCGCACCATCGCCGACCCGGAGAAGGGCCTGGGCGCGTCCCAGAGCCAGCTCGAGTGGGCGATCAACTCGTACACCCTCGTCTTCGCCGGCCTGCTCTTCACCGCCGGCATCCTGGCCGACCGTCTCGGCCGCCGCATCACGCTGACCGTCGGCCTCGCGCTGTTCGGCATCGCGTCGCTCGTCTCGGCCTACTCCGACTCCGCGGACCAGCTCATCTGGGCCCGGGCCCTCATGGGTCTCGGCGCCGCGGCGGTCATGCCCTCGACCCTGTCGATCATCGCCAACGTCTTCGACCCGCGTGAGCGCGGCCGCGCCATCGGCGTGTGGGCCGGCGCGGTCGGCCTCGGCGTGGCCATCGGCCCGATCGTCGGCGGCCTGCTGCTCGAGCACTTCTGGTGGGGCTCGGTCTTCCTGATCAACGTCCCGATCGTGATCGCGGGCCTGGTCCTGGTCAACACCCTCATCCCCGAGTCGCGCGACCCGAAGCCGGGCCGCATCGACTTCGTCGGCGTGCTGCTGTCGATCATCGGCCTCACCCTGCTCACCTACGGCGTGATCGAGGGCGGCGACCACGGCTTCGGCAAGACCGAGTCCTGGGGTGCCCTGGTCGCGGCGGTGGTCGTGCTGGCCGCGTTCGCCGTCTACGAGCGGCGCATCGAGTTCCCCTCGCTGGACGTGCGCCTCTTCGGCAACCGGCAGTTCAGCGCCTCGACCGGCATGATCGGCCTGGTCTTCTTCGCGGCCATGGGCATCATGTTCGTCAGCGCCTTCTACCTGCAGCTGGTCCGCGGCTACGGCCCGCTGGCCTCCGGCGCCCTGTTCGTGCCCTTCGCGGTCGCCCAGATGGTCTTCGCCCCGCGCAGCGCGGCCATGGTCAAGCGCTTCGGCCCCAAGGCCGTCAGCACCACCGGCCTGCTGCTGGTCGCCATCGGCCTGGCGGCATGGATGTTCATCCAGGCCGACACGCCGATCTGGATCGTCGGCGGGCTGTTCTTCCTGATGGGTGTCGGCATGGCCAACGTGATGCCGCCCGCGACGGAATCGATCATGTCCGTGCTTCCCCGTGAGAAGGCCGGCGTCGGATCGGCCGTCAGCAACACCATCCGGCAGGTCGGCGGCGCCCTCGGCGTGGCCGCCCTCGGCGCCGTCATCTCCTCGGTCTACCGCAGCCACATGGAGTCGGCCACGAGCGGACTGCCGGCCGCGGCGCGCGACGCCGCCAACGAGTCGATCTCGGGCGCGTACGGGGTCGCCGAGCACGCGGGCCAGGCGGCGCCGGCGCTGATCCAGCACGCGAACGACGCGTTCCTCACGGCCATGCACGGCGCGGCCGTCGGCTCGGCGATCTTCGCGATCCTCGGTGCCGTCGTCGCCGTGGTGTGGCTGCCCGGCAAGCGCCCGGCCAGCGCTCCCGCACCCACCAACGCCGAGGGTCTGGCGGAGGAGCAGGGTGTGGAACTGGTAGTCGTCGGCGACTGACGGGACTGGAGGAAACCGGTGAGTAGCTTCGGTGTGAAAACTCGGTAACAATGGAAAACATGACGCTCAGCGTGGAACCGGTGGCTGACCAGGACCGCAAGGGTCCGGGCCGGCCCCGGAGCGCCCGGGTCGACGAGGCGATCGTCGAGGCGGTGTTCGAGCTGCTCAGCTCCGGCCAGAGTGCGGACGCCATCTCGATCGAGGCGGTCGCCGCGAAGGCCGGCGTCGGCAAGGCGACGATCTATCGCCGCTGGCCCAACAAGGACGCGCTGCTCATCGACGCGGTGCTGGCGATGAAGGGCCCGCTGCCCGAGCTGAGCGGCGAGTCGGTCCGGGGCGATCTGATCACGCTGATCGCGTCGATGCGCAACAAGCGGATGGCTCACTACGGCAAGGTCACGGCCTGCCTGATGCCGGAGCTGTTCAAGAGCTCGGAGATGAGCCGGGTGTACCAGGGTGTGGTGGAGCCGCGCCGGGAGCTGATGCGCCGCGTCCTGCGGCGCGGCATCGCCTCCGGCGAGCTGCGCGAGGACCTCGACGTGGAGCTGGCCCTGCTCGTCCTGTCGGGCCCGACGCTCGCGCAGAACATGCTCCGCTGGAACCCGAACGTGCCCGACGAGGGCTTCGCCGAGAACCTGGTGGACTTCGTCCTGCGCGGCGCCCACGCCTGACGCCCGATCGATGTACGACGGCCCGGCCCGCTGAACCAGCGGGCCGGGCCGTTGCTCATGAGGTCTGCAGGCGGTGCAGGCGCAGCGCCAGCTGGACCTCCAGGGCCCGCTCCGGCTTCTGCCAGTCCGGGCCGAGCAGCTGCGCGATCCGCTCCAGGCGCTGCGTCACCGTGTTCACGTGGACGTGCAGGAGCTCCGCCGCGCGGGCCAGGCTGCCGCCCACGCCGAAGTACGCCTCCAGCGTCTTGACCAGCGCGGTGCCCCGGCGGACGTCGTAGTCCACCACCGGGCCGATCGTCGCGGCCAGGAAGGACTGCACGTCCCGGTCGCGGCCGTCCGGGGCCGAGCCCAGCAGCAGCCCGACGAAGCCGAGCTCGGCGGTGCTCGCGCCGGTGCCCGTGCGGCCCAGGGCGGTCAGCGCCGTCACGCAGCGGTCGGCGTCACGGTACGCCGCGGCGATCGCCTCCGGACGCGTCGACGGGCCGCCGGAGCCCGCCGTGATCGGGCGGGCCAGCAGCTTGCCCAGGTCGCGGGCGACCGCTCGCGCCGCGTCGCCCGGGGCGTCGCCGGGCAGCAGCAGGACCACGTGGCCGTCGCGCGCGGCGGCCAGGCCGGCGCGGCTGTGGGCGTACGTCTGGGCCCAGGACACCGCGCGCTGGCGGATCGAGCCGCCCGTGAGGGCGTCCGCGCCGATGGCGACCACGACGTTCGGGGCGTCGAGGTCGACGCCGAGGCGCTTGGCCCGGGTGCGCAGCGCGTCGGCGTCGCGCACGGGGCGGGTGATGACGTCGTCCAGCAACTCGCCGCGCACGCGGCCCTCGGCCTCCGCGACGGTACGCCGGAAGAGCTGCAGCAACGCGGTGACGACGGCGGCCCGCTCCAGGATGCGCTGGTCCGCGTCGACCAGGGGGCTGTCCGGACGCAGCACGAGGGCGCCGAGGTTCTCCGCGCCCGCCACCACCGCGGCGACCCACAGCTCGCCGCGGCGCACGCTGCGGCCCTCGGTGCGGGAGGCGGCCAGGGCCTCGGCGATCGCGGCCGGCTCGGGCCGGGTCAGCACGCCGACCAGGGCCAGGTTGCGGCCCTCGGCGTCCAGCACGAGCAGGGAGCCGCCCAGGACCTCGACCACCACCGCGGCCACGTCCTCGACCCCGGCGCCGCGCAGGACCAGGGCGGTCATGCGGTCGTGGGCGGCGGCCGCGCGCTCGACGGAGTCGCTGTGCGCGCGGATGACCCCGTTCGCGGCGGAGAGCTCGGCGAGCGCCTCCTGCGTCTCGCCCAGCAGGCGGGCGGTGTCGATCGCGACGGCCGCGTTGGCCGCGAGCGAGACGAGCAGCGACACCTCCTCGCGCGCGAACGGGCGGGCGGAGCGGTTCGCGGCGTACAGCACGCCGATGATCCGCGCCCCGAGCCGCAGCGGCACGCCCAGGATCGCGACCAGGCCCTCCTCGCTCACGCCGGCGTCGATGTCGCCGGTGTGGCGGAAGCGGGCGTCGCGGGGGTAGTCGGCGGTGACGTACGGGCTGCCGGTCTGGGCCACCAGCCCGCCGAGCCCGGCCCCCATCGGCAGCCGCAGCGCCTGGAAGCGGGCCGAGATCGAGCCGTCGGTGACGCGCATGTACGTGTCCCCGCGCGCCTCGTCGTTGAGGGTCATGTAGGCCACGTCGGCCCCGAGCAGCGTCCGCGCCCGGTGCACGATCGCGGCCAGCACCGCGTCGACGTCGCGCAGGCCGGCGAGGTCGCTGGCGGTGTCGAAGAGCCCGGACAGCTCCTCCTCGCGGCGCCGGCGGCGCTCGAGCAGGGCCCGCACCCGCAGCGCCACGACCTTGGCCTGCTCCAGCTCGGCGAGGTGCTCCGGGGGCAGCCCGGCGCCCCGGGCGGCGACGAGCGGGCCCTCGAATTCGACGGCGGCGGCCTCGCGGGCCAGCAGCTCGAGGTACTCCAGCATCGTCACGTGCCTAGTGTGCGGTCCAGCCGCCGTCGATCGACAGCGAAGTGCCGGTGATGAACCCGGCGACGTCCGTGCACAGGTAGGCGACCAGCTCCGCGACCTCGGCCGGCTCGATGAGCCGCTTGATCGCCGCGCTGGTCAGCATGATCTTCTCGACGACCTCGGACTCGGGGATGTCGTGGGTGCGGGCCTGGTCGGTGATCTGGCCCTCGACGAGCGGGGTGCGCACGTACGCCGGGTTGATGCAGTTCGCGGTCACGCCGTGGGGCGCGCCCTCCAGCGCGACGGTCTTCGACAGTCCTTCCAGGGCGTGCTTGGCGGTGACGTACGCGGCCTTGAACGGCGACGCGCGCAGCCCGTGCACGGAGGAGATGTTGACGATCCGGCCCCAGTTGCCGGCGTACATGTGCGGCAGGACCCCCCTCACCAGGCGGAAGGGCGCCTCGACCATGACGGCCTGGATGTACGCGAAGCGCTCCGGCGGGAACTCCTCGAGCGCGGCCACGTGCTGCAGCCCGGCGTTGTTGACCAGCACGTCGACGTCGGCGTGGTCGCGCAGCAGCCGGTCGATGGCGTCGGCGTCGGAGAGGTCGGCCAGTACGGGTACGACATCGTCCTGGGTCTGGAAGGCACGGTCCACCGCCACGACCTTCGCTCCCGCCGCGGCCAGGCGCATGGCGACCGCGCGGCCGATGCCGCTGCCGGCCCCCGTGACCATCGCGGTGCGCCCCCGCAGGTCCAGGGCGACCACATGCTCCGTCGTCATGGCGGGAAACGTACGAGGCTGAGCGCCGCCGTCCCATGGGGGAGGCCCACATACCTTCACCGCACTCGGTGTGTGTGTCGCGCGATCGGCGCGCGGCGATCGTCCGATAGGGTGTCGAACACACGTATGAGGTGGGTGTGAAAAAGTGACCGTGCGCGTGCTGGGGGTCGACCCGGGCCTGACCCGGTGCGGCGTCGGGGTGGTCGAGGGCTCGCCCGGCCGCCCGTGCCGGCTGGTGCACTACGAGGTCGTCCGCAGCGATCCGGACCTGGACCTCGCGCTGCGCCTGCTCAACCTCGACCGGCGCCTCACCGAGCTCGTCGCCGAGCACAAGCCCGAGAGCATCGCCGTGGAGCGGGTGTTCTCCCAGCACAACGTGCGCACGGTCATGGGCACGGCCCAGGCCGGCGCGGTGGCGATCCTCGCCGCGGCGCGCGCCGGGCTGCCCGTGCAGCTGTACACCCCGAGCGAGGTCAAGGCCGCCGTCAGCGGCAACGGCCAGGCCGACAAGGCGCAGGTGACCGCGATGGTGACCCGGCTGCTGCGGCTCGAGGTCGCGCCTCGCCCGGCCGACGCCGCCGACGCCTTAGCCTTGGCCATCTGTCATGTGTGGCGAGGTGGTGCGCGCGAGCGCATCAGCGCGGCGTTGAGGAGGACGCGGTGATCGCGAGCGTTCGCGGCAAGGTGGCGGCGGTGTCGCCCGACGGCGCGGTGATCGAGGTCGGCGGGGTCGGGCTGGCCGTGCAGTGCTCCCCGCACACCCTGGCCGAGCTGCGGGTCGGCCAGGAGGCCCGGCTGGCGACCTCGCTTGTCGTGCGCGAGGACTCGCTGACCCTGTACGGCTTCGCCGACGACGAGGCCAAGCAGCTGTTCGAGCTGCTGCAGACCGCCACCGGGGTCGGGCCGCGGCTGGCCCAGGCGGTGCTGGCCGTGCACACCCCGGAGGTCGTGCGCCGCGCGGTCGCGTCCGCCGACACCTCGACCCTCACGCAGGTGCCGGGCATCGGCAAGAAGGGCGCCGAACGGCTGGTGCTGGAGCTGCGGGACAAGATCGGCGCGCTGCCGGGCGCCGGGAACGCCACGCTCCTCGCCGGCGGCGCGGTGTGGCCCGAGCAGGTCCGCCAGGCCCTCGTCGGGCTCGGCTGGAACGAGAAGCAGGCCGACCAGGCCGTGGCCGCGGTCGCCGAGCAGCTTGACGGGCAGACCGCCCCGCCCGTGCCGGTGCTGCTCAAGCAGGCGATCCGGATGCTGGGCACCATTCGATGACCGATCCGCTCGTCAGCTCGTTCGCCTCGGACGAGGACATCGCGGCCGACCAGAGCGTCCGGCCCAAGCGCCTCGTGGAGCTGATCGGCCAGCACCGGGTGCGCGAGCAGCTCGACCTGCTGCTGCAGAGCGCCCTGCGCCGCGGCAGCCCGCCCGACCACATCCTGCTCTCCGGCCCGCCGGGGCTGGGCAAGACCACCCTGGCCATGATCGTCGCCGCCGAGCTCGGCGCCGGGCTGCGGATGACCAGCGGGCCGGCCATCGAGCGGGCCGGCGACCTCGCCGCCGTGCTGACCAGCCTGTCCCACGGCGACGTGCTGTTCATCGACGAGATCCACCGCATCGCGCGACCGGCGGAGGAGCTGCTGTACAGCGCGATGGAGGACTTCCGCGTCGACGTCGTGGTCGGCAAGGGCCCGGGCGCGACCGCGATCCCGCTCGACGTCGAGCCGTTCACGCTGGTCGGCGCGACAACCCGCAGCGGACTGCTCACCGGCCCGATGCGGGACCGCTTCGGCTTCGTCGGCCAGCTGGACTTCTACGACCCGGACGAGCTCGAGCAGATCATCACGCGCTCGGCCCGCATTCTCGACGTACCGATCACCGAGGACGGGGCGGTCGAGATCGGGCGGCGTTCCCGCGGTACCCCCCGCATCGCCAACCGCCTTCTCCGGCGGGTCCGCGACTATGCCGAGGTGCGGGCGGACGGCATCGTGGACCTCACCGCGGCCCGGGCGGCGCTGCGGGTGTACGACGTCGATGAGCTGGGCCTCGACCGGCTCGACCGGGCGGTGCTCGCGGCCCTGCTGCGCCACGGCGGCGGGCCGGTGGGCCTGTCCACCCTGGCCGTGGCCGTCGGTGAGCAACCCGACACCGTGGAAGAGGTCTGCGAGCCCTTCCTGCTGCGTACGGGACTCATGGCCCGCACGCCCCGTGGTCGCATCGCCACGGCGAGCGCATGGCAGCATCTCGGAATTCCAGCTCCCGCTGGTACCGTCGGTGGCGGAAATTCCAAGGACGGCTTGTCACAAACGCCCGATCTATTCAGTTTGTGATTAGAACGTGACGGACGCCGGTCATCGTGCTTTCCGCCACACCGACTAGACTCGCCGCGATCCGCTGCGCGGACGTCAGTTACCTCGAATGGGAAGGCCACCAATCGTGTATTACGCCGCGGAGAGCTCGGGCGGCAGCTCGGCACTCCCGCTTCTTGTCGTTGTCGCCTTCGCCGCCTTCGTGTACTTCCTCATGATCCGCCCGCAGCAGAAGCGCCGGCGCGAGGTCGAGAGCATGCAGTCCGCGATGGGCCTCGGCGACGAGGTGGTGACGGTCGGCGGCCTCTACGGCATCGTGACCGAGGTGGACAGCGACACCGTCATGCTCGAGATCGCGCCGGGAGTCACCGCCAAGTACGCCCGGGCCGCAATCGGCAAGGTGAACAGGAAGGCGGCGGTCGAAGAAGAGCCCGCCGCCGAGGAGGAGTCCGCGCCGAGCACGGACGACTGAAAGCTCGACCACGCCGCCCCGCCAAGTGAAACATTCACGCCGCGCGACCTCCGCCGGCGTCGTGTAGGGAGACCCGACAGCCGTGGCACAACCTCAGGCACCGATGCGCCCGAGCCGCCAGCTCGCCGTGCTTGCCGCCATCTTCGTCATCCTGGCCGCCATCGTATGGTTCGGTGGCAAGGGTGGCTGGCGGGACCGGCTCGAGCCGAAACTCGGCCTTGATCTGATCGGCGGGACCACGGTCACGCTGCAGGCCCAGAACCTGGAGGGCAACAAGCCGCCCACGCAGGATCAGATGGAGACCGCCCGCCGCATCATCGACCAGCGGGTCAACGGCCTGGGCGTCGCCGAGGCCGAGGTCGTGGTCGAGGGCAGCAACAACATCGTCGTCTCCCTGCCGGGCAAGAGTGACGACCGGCTCAAGCAGATCGGGCAGACCGCGGAGCTGCGGTTCCGCATGGTGCTGGGCTCGACCGCCGACACCGGCGCGACCTCCTCCTCGGCGTCGGCCTCGGCGTCCGCGCCGGCCTCGGCGCCGGCCTCCACGGGCGCTTCGGCGACGCCGACGGCCAACGCCTCGGCGACCGCGACGCCGGCCGCCACGAGCGCAGCGCCGACGGCCTCGGGCTCGGCGCCCGCCGCCGCGGCTCCCTCCGCGTCGGAGTCCCTCGCGCCGGACATCGCCACGCAGCGCGCCGCGGTGCAGAAGAAGCTGGGTGCGGACGTCTGGGCCGCGGCCCTGGCCGAGCAGGCCCCGCTGGACTTCTCCAAGGACCCGGCCAAGGCCCAGGCCTACGCGAAGTTCAAGGACCTGAGCCCCGCCGAGGTCGCGGTGCTGCCGGCGTCGATGCAGTACAACATCCCCTACGTCAACTGCGACAAGCTCAACCACCGGCCGGTCGGCTCGATCAGCAAGGCCGACGAGCAGGCCGTCGCGTGCGGGCCGGGCGCCAAGTACCAGCTCGACGTGGCCAAGGTCCTCGGCACCGACGTCTCCAGCGCCAACTCGGGCATCAACTCGCAGAACGGCCAGTGGACGGTCAACCTGTCCTTCCACAGCGACGGGCAGAACCGCTGGACCGACCTGACCCGCGTGGCCTACAACAACGGCCAGGACAGCAAGCAGGTCGCCGTGGTGCTCGACAACGAGGTCGTGTCGGCGCCGACGATCCAGAACGTCATCCCGGGCGACGCCGAGATCAGCGGCAGCTTCACGAAGACCGAGGCCCAGCTGCTCG
This sequence comes from Dactylosporangium sp. McL0621, assembly GCF_049995355.1. Taxonomy (NCBI): domain Bacteria; kingdom Bacillati; phylum Actinomycetota; class Actinomycetes; order Micromonosporales; family Micromonosporaceae; genus Dactylosporangium; species Dactylosporangium sp. McL0621. Next base: position 10,364,429 of record NZ_CP188259.1, on the reverse strand, counting down.
CCAGCCAGCTGCAGTACGGCGCCCTGCCGCTGTCGTTCACCTCGCAGGACGCGCAGAGCATCTCCGCCACCCTGGGCAGCTCGCACCTGGAGGCCGGCCTGCTCGCCGCCGGCATCGGCCTGCTGCTGGTCGTGCTCTACTCGTTCTTCTACTACCGGCTGCTCGGCGGCGTCATCATGCTCAGCCTGGTGCTCTCCGGCGTGCTGGTCTTCATGTCGCTGATCATCCTGGGCCGCTGGATCGGCTTCACCCTGAGCCTCGCCGGCTTCGCCGGGTTCATCGTCTCGCTCGGTGTGGCGGCCGACTCGTTCGTCATCTACTTCGAACGGCTCAAGGACGAGATCCGCGACGGCCGGAGCCCACGCAGCGCGGTGCCGCGCGCCTGGGTCCGGGCCCGCCGCACGATCATCTCGGCCAACACGATCACGCTGCTGGCCGCGGGGATCCTGTACTTCGTCTCGATCGGCTCGGTGAAGGGCTTCGCGTTCGCCCTGGGCGTGGCGACGATCCTCGACCTCGTGGTCGTGTTCCTCTTCCGCCATCCGATCATGACGCTCTTCGCCCGCCAGAAGGCGTTCTTGTCGCCCCGGGTCAGCGGCCTCGGGCGTGTGCTCAACCAGCACCCGACCACCAGCGACGCGGCGCCCACCACCCGTCGTAACCGCCCGAAGGAGGCCTGACGATGAGCGCCAGTGGCATCGCAGCCCGGCTCTACCGCGGTGAGGCCGGCGTCAACATCGTCGGCCGCCGCAAGCTGTGGTTCACCGTCGCCGGCATCGCGATGCTCATCGCGATCGCGAGCATGTTCATCCGCGGCTTCACGCTCGGCATCGAGTTCCAGGGCGGAAACCAGTACAACGTGCCGGCGAAGGTCGGCACCCTCGCCGACGTCGAGAAGGCGTTCGGGGATGCCGGCGTCGCGGTCAAGACGGGCCAGACCGTCGGCAACAGCCAGTACATCATCAAGACCGAGCTCATCACCGACGCCGAGAAGCAGACCGCGATCAAGGACACGGTCGCCAAGCAGTTCGGCATCGACGCGTCGCAGATCTCCGACAGCGCGGTGAGCACGTCGTGGGGCGGCCAGGTCACCAACAAGGCGGCGCTGAGCCTCGCGATCTTCCTTGCCGCGGTGCTGGTCTACCTCGTCGCGCGATTCGAGTGGCGGATGGCCGTCGCCGCGATCGCCTCGCTGCTGCTGGACCTGATCCTCACCGGCGGCGTGTACTCGCTGGTCGGCTTCGAGGTCACCCCGTCCACGGTCATCGGCTTCCTGACGATCCTCGGTTTCGCGCTCTACGACGTCGTCGTGGTGTTCGACAAGGTGCAGGAGAACACCCGCGGCATCACCGGCTCCAGCACCTCGACGTACGAGGAGGCGGCCAACCTCGCGGTCAACCAGACCCTGATGCGCTCGATCAACACGGGCCTGGTGGCGCTGCTGCCGGTCGGCGGCCTGCTCTTCATCGGCGCCGGCCTGCTGGGCGCCGGCACGCTGAAGGACCTCGGCCTCGTGCTCTTCATCGGCATGGGTGTCGCGGTGTACTCGTCGATCTTCTTCGCCACCCCGGTGCTGGCCGAGCTCAAGAGCCGCGAGCCGCGCCTGCAGCAGCACGCCAACCGCGTCAAGGCCAAGCGCGCCTCGCAGGCCAAGGAGGCGGCGACCCGCGCCGCGAACCCGGCCCGCGACAGCGACGGGGTGCCGATCGGCGGCCCGGCGAAGGCGGCCGAGCGCTCCGAGCTCGCGGGCGCGGCCCCGCGGCCCGGCGCCCGCCCGGCGGCGCGGCCCGGACCGGGCAAGCGCCCGCGTGCGGGCGGCCGTCCCGGTGGGGGCGGCGGCCGGCGGTAGCCGATCGGTATGCAATGCGGGCCCCGATCCGGATCGGCCCACCGCGAAGCGCGGCCGATCCGGATTGGGTGGAGAATCAACGGGCGTCGCGATCATTCGCGGCGCCCGTTGCCGTTTCCCCCGAAGGAGCCCCGTGGAGATCGCCGAGCTGGTCGCGAGCAAGGTCCTCGACGTGCCGGACTTCCCGAAGCCGGGGATCCTGTTCAAGGACCTCATGCCGCTGTTCGCCGACGGCCCGGCGTTCGCGGCCGCCATCGACGCGGTCATCGCCGAGCACGGCGCGGAGAGCTTCGACGTCGTGGCCGGCATCGAGGCGCGCGGGTTCGTGATCGCCGCCGCGGTCGCCTACGCGACGGGCAAGGGTGTCGTACCCGTTCGCAAGGCCGGCAAGCTCCCCCGCGCCACCGTCTCGGCGACCTACGCCCTGGAGTACGGCGAGGCGACCCTGGAGGTGCACGCCGACGCGTTCGTGGCGGGGGAGCGGGTGCTCGTCGTCGACGACGTGCTCGCCACCGGCGGCACCGCGGCGGCCACGCTCTCGCTCGTCGAGCGGGCGGGCGGCACGATCAGCGGCTTCAGCGTCCTGCTGGAGCTGTCGGGGCTGGCGGGGCGGCAGAATCTGGCCGGCCGTCCGGTTCATGCCCTCTTGACCGTCTGAGGGCGGGTAACCGGGCCTTTTCGCTGACGAGAAATGTCGGTGGGGGCGGGTAAGCTTGCCGTTCGGATCGTTGTCGGCGATGAGGAGCGGCCGGTGAGCGGCGACATCGCACCCCCCATTGAGGGTACGGTCGACCACGTGCAGGATGAACCGCAGGACGCCCGGGAGTCGGCCTCGCCGGAGACGGCGGAGGCGGGCGGCGTGGTGCTGCAGTTCCCGACGCCGCCCGGCGCGCCCCAGCGGCGCGCCTCGGATCAGCAGGCGCCCCGCCGCACGCCCGAGGAGATCCTGGGCGAGGACACCGAAGACCTGACCGACGCCGCCGGCGGGGTCACGGGCGCCGTCGCCGGGTTCGTCGGGGCCGCGCCGACGGGCCGCCGCGTGCGCGCCCGCCTGGCCCGCTTCAACGCGCCCTGGCAGAGCCCGTCGGTCAGCGAGGTGCTCGAGCCGCTGATCGCCCAGCACAAGGCCAGTCACCCGAAGGCCGACGTGCGGCTGCTCCAGCGCGCCTACGACATGGCGGAGCACTTCCACAAGGGGCAGTACCGCAAGTCCGGCGACCCCTACATCACGCACCCGCTCGCCGTGGCCACCATCCTCGCCGACCTGGGCATGGACACCACCACGCTGGTCGCCGCCCTGCTGCACGACACGATCGAGGACACCGAGTACACCATCGAGCGCATGCAGGTCGACTTCGGCGGCGAGGTCACGCTGCTCGTCGACGGCGTCACCAAGCTCGACAAGGTCAAGCTCGGCGACGCGGCGAAGGCCGAGACGATCCGCAAGATGGTCGTCGCGATGGCCAAGGACCCGCGGGTGCTGGTCATCAAGCTGGCCGACCGGCTGCACAACATGCGCACCCTGACCTTCCTGCCCCGGCCCAAGCAGGAGCAGAAGGCCAAGGAGACGCTGGAGATCCTGGCCCCGCTCGCGCACCGCCTGGGCATGAATACGATCAAGTGGGAGCTCGAGGACCTGGCGTTCCGCACGCTGTTCCCCAAGCGCTTCGACGAGATCAGCCGGCTCATCGCCGAGCACACCCCGCAGCGCGACTCGCTGCTGCGCTCCGTGACCCAGAAGGTCGCCAACGACCTCAAGGCCGCCAAGATCAAGTCCGAGGTGACCGGGCGGCCGAAGCACCTGTACTCCGTCTACCAGAAGATGATCGTCCGCGGCCGCGACTTCGGCGACATCTACGACCTGGTCGGCGTGCGCATCCTGGTCGACACCGTGCGCGACTGCTACGCGGCCCTCGGCGTGATCCACGCGAACTGGCAGCCCGTCCCGGGCCGGTTCAAGGACTACATCGCCATGCCGAAGTTCAACATGTACCAGTCGCTGCACACGACGGTCATCGGACCCACCGGCAAGCCCGTCGAGCTGCAGATCCGCACCTACGCGATGCACCGCACCGCGGAGTACGGCATCGCGGCGCACTGGCGCTACAAGGAGACGAAGAACGCCACGATCGCCGGCCCGCCCGCGCACATCGACGAGATGACGTGGCTGCGGCAGCTGCTGGACTGGCAGCGCGAGGCGAGCGACCCGAGCGAGTTCCTCGACGCGCTCCGCTTCGATCTCTCGAGCCAGGAGGTGTACGTCTTCACGCCGAAGGGCGACGTGATCGCGCTGCCCACCGGCTCGACGCCCGTGGACTTCGCCTACGCCGTGCACACCGAGGTCGGGCACAAGTGCATCGGCGCCCGGGTCAACGGCAAGCTCGTGCCGCTGGAGAGCACGCTGTCCAACGGCGACGTCATCGAGATCTTCACCTCGAAGTCGGAGACCGCCGGGCCGACGCAGGACTGGCTGGGCTTCGTCAAGAGCCCGCGGGCCCGCACCAAGATCCGGCAGTACTTCAACAAGGAGCGCCGCGAGGAGGCGATCGAGGCCGGCAAGGAGGCGATCGTCAAGGCCATGCGCAAGCAGGGCCTGCCGCTGCAGCGCCTGCTCACGTCCGAGTCGCTGATGACGATCGCCCGCGAGCTGCACCTGTCCGACGTGGCCGCCCTCTACGCCGCCGTCGGCGACGGGCAGTCCTCGGCCCAGTCCGTCGTGCAGCGCCTCGTGCAGGGCTACGGCGGCGAGGAGGGCGCGGTCGAGGACATCGCCGAGACCGCCATCCCGACCCGGCCGGCCCGCGCGCGCACGGCGGCGACCGACCCCGGCGTCGAGGTCCTGGGCGTCGACGACGTCTGGATCAAACTGGCCCGCTGCTGCACCCCGGTGCCGGGCGACGCCGTCTTCGGCTTCGTCACCCGCTCCGGCGGCGTCTCGGTCCACCGCGACGACTGCGCCAACGCGGGCGACCTGAAGGAGCAGCCGGAGCGCGTGCTCGAGGTCAGCTGGAAGCCCACGAGCGCCTCGACGTTCCTGGTCGCCATCCAGGTGGAGGCCCTCGACCGCCACAAGCTCCTGGCCGACGTGACGCGCGTCCTGTCGGACGAGAAGGTGAACATCCTCTCGGCCACCGTGACAACGACCCGCGACCGCGTGGCCATCAGCCGCTTCAGCTTCGAGATGGCCGACCCGAAGCACCTGAACCACTTGCTGGCCGCGGTGCGCCGCATCGACGGCGTGTACGACGCCTATCGGGTGACGTCGGGCGCCTGACCCGACCCACTGTGCTCTTGACCCGCTTGGCACAGTGGGTCGCATGGTCTCCGTCGCGGCCTGGTGGTGGCCGTGGCGGCTGTGGTCGGCGGTACTACTCCTGGTCGCCGCCGCGTACTTCATCGAGGCCCAGCGCGGCCTGGGCGGCGGGGCGACGACGCCGAGGTGCGGCGGACGGTACGCGACCCGGCCCAGCGCCCTGTTCGGCTACGCTGCCGGCTCGGTGCGCGGGGCGATCGCCGCGAGCGTGGTCGCCGTAATGGTCGCGATCGGCTGGGGGAAGCCTGATCCGCCGCGGCTTGATCGGTCCACGGCGCGCCGCGTTCGCGCCGGCGTCCGGAGGCCATCTCGATGAGGCCTCCGCGCTGGCGCGTGAATACCTCGGCGGTCCGGAGGCCGCGTCGTTCGTGGACGGTCTGCGCCGATAACGGGCCGAGGGCCGCTCACCGTTGCCGGTGGGCGGCCCTCGTGACGTGCTACGAACCGGTTACTGCTTGGCCTCGCTCATGGTCAGCGACTTGATGCGCACCTCGGTCTTCGGCTTGCCCTCGCTCGGGCCCGCCGACGGGTCCGCGGCCGGGGCCGACGGGTCCGGCACGACGCCGGCCTCCGCGACCTTCTTCACGAGGTCCAGGCCCTCGGTCACCTTGCCGATTACCGTGTAGTTCGCGTCCAGCTGAGTGATGTCCTTGTACACGATGAAGAACTGGCTGCCGGTCGACGCGGGCTGGCCGTTGTTCGCCATCGCGACGACGCCCTCGCCGTACGCCGGGCGCTTGCCGGTCGGCAGGTTCTCCTCGGCGTAGCGGTAGGAGGGGCCGCCGTAGCCGGTGCCGAACGGGTCGCCGCACTGCAGCACGTAGATGCTCTGCAGCACCAGACGGTGGCAGATGGTGTTGTCGAAGAACTTCTTGCTGGCCAGGTACGTGAAACTTTCCGCGGTGCAGGGCGCGTGCGCGGTGTCGACCTCGATCTTGATCGCGCCCACGCTCGTGTCCAGGGTCATCGTCTGGGTGCCCGTGCGCGGCTCGCCCGAGGTCGGGGGCTTGCCCACGTCCTTGGTGTTCTTCGCCAGCTCCGGGTCGGGCGAGGCGCTCGCGCTGGGGTCGACCAGCGGCTGCCACACGCAGTTGGTCGGCGTGGCCGAGCCCGACGGGCTCGCCGAGGCCTGGTCCTTCTTGTCGCCGTCGCTGGTGAGCGCGATGACCACCCACGCCGCGGCGAGCACCACGATCAGGGCGCCCGCCCCGGCGGCGATCGTCGTGTTCCTACGGCGCCGGAGCCGGGACTGCTCGGCGCGTACGGCCATCTCCCGCTCCAGCCGTGCACGCGCGGCAGCGCGCTGACGGTCCCGGTTGGTGGTCACGGTTGGTACTCCTTGCTCAACAGGGATGGGGTGGACTTCACGACTCAGGAGTTGCTGGAGGCGGCGGCCGAGGGGGTGGCCGAGGTGGCGGGGGCCGATCCGCTCGTCGAGGGGGCGGGCTCGGGCTCGCCCGGCGCCTGGTCGGTGACGGTCAGCGAGCTGATCTTCACCTCCTGGTTGGGCTTGCCGCCGCCGGCCTGGCTGGAGCCGTCGTTGCCGGCCGCGCCGATCTTCTGCAGTACGTCGAGGCCGCCCGTGATGGTGCCGAAGATGGTGTAGTTCGGCGGGAACTGCTGGTCCTTGAACACCAGGAAGAACTGGCTGCTGTTGGTGTTCGCGCCGGAGTTGGCCATCGCGATGGTGCCTGCCGGGTACAGCGCGGTGCTGCTCGGGGCGGCCGAGGGGTCCGCGGACGCGCTCGGGTCGGCCGACGGGGCGGCCGGGGTCGGCAGGTTCTCGTCCGGGAAGCGGTACGCCGGGCCGCCGCTGCCGGTGCCGGACGGGTCGCCGCACTGCAGGAAGGTGTCCCCGAGCCGGTGGCAGGTGGTGTTGTCGAAGAACTTCTTGCCCGCCAGGTACCGGAAGCTGTTCACCGTGCACGGCGCCTTGCTCGGGTCGAGCTTGACCGTCACCGTGCCCTGGCCGAGGGAGATCGACATCGTCTCGACGCCGTTCTTCACCACATCGCGCGTGGGCGGCTTGCCGACGTCCGTGATGCCGGTGGCCTGGTCGACCGAGGTGTAGGCGCATTCCTCGGCCGCGGCCGGAGCGGGGGAGAAGCCCCCGGTCTTCCAGATCACGACCACGACCAGCAACGCGAGGACCACGGCCGTGCCGATGCCCGCCTGCCACTGGCGGCGGCGCCGCGCCGCGGCCGCCCTCCGGGCAATCTGCCGCTCGGTCTTCGCCCGCGCCAAAGCACGCTGCCGGCTCTTACTGGAAGCCACCTGCGCTCCCCTCCAGGAAAATACATTTGGGTGCCACGTCACACGCCCGCCAGAGTGTACGGGTAGAACCCGGAATGCGGGTCGCCGCCCGGTCACGGTTCGCTGTGCCTGACCTCCGGATAGGGTCTACCTGGTTGTTGGCAGGACATCGACAGGGAGGAGCGCCGCCGTGCTGGTCGCCGGGTTCCCCGCCGAGGCGTTCGGGACCAACTGCTTCGTGGTGGCCCCCGGGCCGGGCGAGCAGTGCGTGGTCATCGACCCGGGCATCGGGGTGACGGACCGGCTGGACGAGGTGCTGGCCCAGCATCGCCTCCAGCCCGCCGCGGTCCTGCTCACCCATGGTCACCTCGACCATACGTTCTCCGTGACGCCGGTCTGCGGTGCGCGCGGGATCACCGCGTACATCCACCCCGACGACGCCGAGATGCTCGCCGACCCGGCCAAGGGCCTCAGCACCGACCTGACCGCGCTGTTCGGCGGCCGGCTGACGTGGACCGAGCCCGAGGACGTGGCCCCGCTGGAGGACGGCCTGGTGCTCAAGATCGCCGGGCTGGAGCTGACGGTCGACCACGCGCCCGGCCACACCCGCGGCTCGGTGATGTTCCGGGGGGCCGACGGCGACGCCGCGCTCTGCTTCTCGGGCGACGTGCTGTTCCGCGACTCGATCGGCCGCACCGACCTGCCCGGCGGCAGCCTGGACCAGATGATGGCCAGCCTCCGCGACAAGGTGCTGACGCTGCCCGACGAGACCGTAGTGCTGCCCGGGCACGGCCCCGAGACCACGATCGGGCGCGAGCGGGCCCGCAACCCGTATCTCCGTGAGGCGCTCGAGGCGCCCCGTAAAGGCTGGTAGACCATGACCCGACCCATGCCGCTGTCCGGCTTCCCGGAGTGGCTCCCCGCCCAGCGCGTCGCCGAGCAGCAGGTGCTCGACCGGCTGCGCCGGACCTTCGAGCTCTACGGATTCGCGTCGCTGGAGACCCGGGCGGTCGAGCCGCTCGACCAGCTGCTGCGCAAGGGCGAAACCTCGAAGGAGGTGTACACCCTGCGGCGCCTGCAAGCCGCGGAGGGCGACGAGGAGCTGGCCCTGGGGTTGCACTTCGATCTGACCGTTCCGTTCGCCCGTTATGTGCTTGAAAATGCCGGAAAGCTGCAGTTCCCCTTCCGGCGGTACCAGATCCAGAAGGTGTGGCGGGGCGAGAAGCCGCAGGCCGGCCGCTACCGCGAGTTCCTGCAGGCCGACATCGACATCGTCGACCGGGACACCCTCCCGCCCCACTATGAGGCCGAGATCCCGCTGGTGATCGGCGACGCGCTGCGCTCGCTGCCGATTCCCCCGGTGAAGATCATGGTGAACAACCGCAAGCTCTGCGAGGGCTTCTACCGTGGCCTCGGCCTCGACGAACCCGAGGAAATCCTCAGGATAGTCGACAAACTGGACAAGATCGGGCCGAACGCCGTCGCCGAGCTGATCGAGAAGGCCGGCGGCACCGCGGTCCAGGCCCAGGCCTGCCTCGCGCTGGCCGGGATCCGCGCCGGGGACGCCTCCTTCGCCGACGCCGTGCGCGCCCTCGGCGTCGAGCACCCGCTGCTCGACGAGGGCATCGCCGAGCTCGCCGCGGTCGTGGAGACCGCCCGGGAGCACAGCCCGGGGCTGGTCGAGGCCACCCTGAAGATCGCCCGAGGGCTCGACTACTACACCGGCACCGTGTACGAGACCGAGCTGGTCGGCTACGAGCAGTACGGCTCGATCTGCTCCGGCGGCCGGTACGACAACCTCGCCAGTGCGGGCAAGGACGTCTTCCCCGGCGTCGGCATCTCGATCGGCGTTTCGCGGCTGCTCGGCCTGCTCTTCGACGCCGGCGAGCTGGCCGTCAGCCGGCCGACCCCGACCGCGGTGCTCGTCGCGCTGTGGAGCGAGGAGGAGCGGGCGACAAGCAACCGCATCGCCGCCGACCTGCGCGCCCGGGGCATCGCCACCGAGGTCGCGCCCGTCCCCGCGAAGCTGGGCAAGCAGATCCGCCACGCCGAGCGGCGGGGGATCCCGTTCGTGTGGTTCCCGGCCAGCGCGTGGGCCGAGGGCGGCGACCAGGTCAAGGACATCCGCTCCGGCGAGCAGGTCCCGGCCGTGAGCGGGGAGTGGAACCCCCCGGCCGAGGACATGGCGCCGCGGCTGCAGTGAAAGAATGGGCCGTCTTGCGTAGTTCGCCGAAGGAGACCCTGTGATCCGATCCCATGAGTCCGGCACCCTGCGTGGCGCCGACGCCGGAACGACCGTGACGCTGGCCGGCTGGGTGGCCCGCCGCCGCGACCACGGCGGGGTCATCTTCGTCGACCTGCGCGACGCCTCGGGCGTCGTCCAGGTGGTCTTCCGCGAGGAGATGCAGGCCGCGCACGCGCTGCGCAACGAGTACTGCGTTCTCGTCACCGGCGAGGTGCGCGCCCGGCCCGAGGGCAACGAGAACCCCGACCTGCCCACCGGCGCGGTCGAGGTCGTCGCCACCGCGCTCGAGGTGCTCTCGGAGGCCGCGCCGCTGCCGCTGCCGATCGACGACACGGAGGCGGCCAGCGACGACGTCCGCTACCGGTACCGCTACCTCGACCTGCGCCGCTCCGGCCCGCACAAGGCCATGAAGCTGCGCAGCCGGGCCAACCAGATCGCGCGCAACCTGCTCGCCGACCGCGACTTCGTCGAGGTCGAGACGCCGACGCTGACCCGTTCGACGCCGGAGGGCGCCCGCGACTTCCTGGTGCCGGTCCGGCTCCAGCCCGGCACCTGGTATGCGCTGCCCCAGTCGCCGCAGCTGTTCAAGCAGCTGCTCATGGTCGGCGGGCTCGAGCGGTACTACCAGATCGCCCGCTGCTACCGCGACGAGGGCTTCCGGGCCGACCGCCAGCCGGAGTTCACCCAGCTCGACATCGAGATGTCCTTCGTGACCCAGGAAGACATCATCGGGCTCGGCGAGTCGATCGTCCGGTCGCTGTGGTCCGACCTGGCCGGGCACGAGATCGCCGGCGACATCCCGCGCCTGACCTGGCACGACGCCATGGCGCGGTACGGCTCCGACAAGCCCGACCTGCGGTACTCGGTGGAGCTGACGGAGCTGACGGAGTACCTGCGCGGCACCGAGTTCCGCGTCTTCGCCGGCGCGATCGACGCGGGCGGCTACGTCGGCGCGGTCGTGATGCCCGGCGGCGCCGCGCAGACCCGCAAGGAGCTCGACGGCTGGCAGGACTGGGCCAAGGCGCGCGGCGCCAAGGGCCTGGCCTACGTGGTCCTCGACGCCTCGACGGGCGAGGCCCGCGGCCCGGTGGCCAAGAACCTGTCCGAGTCGCACCTGGCGGGTCTGGCCGACTTCGTCGGGGCCAAGCCCGGCGACGCGGTGTTCTTCGCCGCCTCCACCGAGCGGCGCGAGGCGCAGGAGCTGCTCGGCGCCGCCCGCATCGAGATCGCCAAGCGGGCCAAGCTGGTGGACGAGAGCGCCTGGGCGTTCTGCTGGATCGTCGACGCGCCGATGTTCGAGCCCACCGACCCCGAGGCCGGCGGCACCGGCGGCGGCGCCAAGGGCTGGACCGCGGTGCACCACCCGTTCACCTCGCCGAACCGCGAGTGGATCGACCGGTTCGAGGAGGCGCCGGGGGAGGCCCTGGCGTACGCGTACGACATCGTCTGCAACGGCAACGAGATCGGCGGCGGCTCGGTCCGTATCCACCGCGGCGACGTGCAGCGGCGCGTGTTCGACATCCTCGGCATCTCCGCCGACGACGCCGCGGACAAGTTCGGCTTCCTGCTCGAGGCGTTCAAGTACGGCCCGCCGCCGCACGCCGGCATCGCCTTCGGCTGGGACCGCATCTGCATGCTGCTCGCCGGCGCCGACTCGATCCGCGAGGTCATCGCGTTCCCGAAGACCGGCGGCGGCTTCGACCCGCTGACCGGCGCGCCGACCCCGATCACGACCGAGCAGCGGGCCGAGGCCGGCATCGACGCCAAGCCCAAGGTCCCGGCCCCGGCGTCCGCCGACGTGAAGGTCCCGGTCGAGCGCTCGAATTGAGCCCCGGACTGTAGGGTCTGGGGCCGTGGACGGCTTGTTTGAGGTTGCGTCATCCGGTGACGGTCCGGTCTCCCCCGGTGGGGACCAGGCCGTCACCGGCGGTTTCACCGACGTGGCGGCCGACGCGCCGCTCGCGGTCCGGATGCGCCCGGCCGGCCTGGACGAGCTCGTCGGCCAGCAGCACCTGCTGGCCCCCGGCGCGCCGCTGCGCCAGCTCGTCGGCGGCGCCTCGCCGATGTCGGTGATCCTCTGGGGGCCGCCCGGCTCCGGCAAGACCACCATCGCCCACCTCGTCGCCGGCGCCACCGACCGGCGCTTCATCGCGCTCTCCGCGCTCTCGGCCGGCGTCAAGGACGTGCGCGCGGTCATCGACACCGCCCGCAAAGAGCGTCGCCGCGGCGGCCCGCCCACCGTGCTGTTCATCGACGAGGTGCACCGCTTCAGCAAGACCCAGCAGGACTCGCTGCTGGCCGCGGTCGAGGACCGCACCGTGACGCTGCTCGCGGCCACCACCGAGAACCCGTACTTCTCCGTCATCTCCCCGCTGCTGTCCCGCTGCGTGCTGCTGACCCTCCAGCCGCTCACCGACGACGACGTGCGCACCCTCCTGCGGCGCGCGGTCACCGACGCCCGCGGGCTGGACGGCGCCGTCACGCTCGACGACGACGCGGAGGCTCATCTGGTACGGCTGGCGCGCGGTGACGTCCGTAAGGCGCTCACGGCCCTCGAGGCGGCCGCGGGGGCGGCGCTCGCGCAGGGCCTGGCCACCGTTGACCTCCCGACCGCCGAGAAGGCCGTCGACGTGGCCGCGCTGCGCTACGACCGCGACGGCGACGAGCACTACGACGTGGTGAGTGCCTTCATCAAGAGCATCCGCGGCTCCGACGTCGACGCGGCCCTGCACTACCTGGCCCGCATGATCACCGCGGGCGAGGACGCCCGGTTCATCGCCCGGCGCATGGTGATCTCGGCCAGTGAGGACATCGGCATGGCCGACCCGACCGCGCTGCCGATCGCGACCGCGGCCGCGCACGCCGTGGAGTACGTCGGATTGCCCGAGGTCCAGATCGTCCTGGCCCAGGCGGTGATCCATCTCGCGCTGGCGCCGAAGTCCAACGCGGTCGTCGCCGCCATCGGGGCGGCCATGGCCGACGTGCGCTCCGGACACGGCGGTACAGTTCCCGCGCATTTACGCGATTCGCACTACAAGGGTGCGAGTCGGGTCGGGCACGGGCAGGGGTACAAATACCCTCACGACGACCCGCGCGGCGTGGTCCAGCAGGAGTACGCCCCGGAGGGGATTCGCGACCGGGAGTACTACCGCCCGACGGGCCATGGCGCCGAGCGCGCGGTGGCGGAACGATTGCCGAAACTGCGGCGTATCGTGCGGGGGGCCGGAGCTTCCGGGGGCTCCGGGGCGGGTGACGCTCCGGAGTCGAACAGCAGCAGCATGGAGGAGCGACACCGGTGAGTTCGGGTCGAGACGAGGCCAAGAAGCGGCGTGGCCGCGGCAAGGCCGATCCAGGCTCGAGCGACGACGAACTGGGCTGGCTCGCCGAGCTGCGCAGCGCCGGCAACGACCGCGCCGACGAGTTCGGCGCCGCCGGCCCGGCCGACGTGCTCGATGGGGTGAGCCCGCGGCGCGGGGTGCCGCCCCAGTCCCGGGGCGACGTCAACCCGCCGGTCGCCGAGCCGCCTTCGCGGTCGCGTCCGGACGCCCAGCCCCCCGCCGCGCCGGTCGCGGGGCCGGCCGGTCGTTCGGGTGCGCGTTCGTCGCGGTCGCGCTCGGATGCGCCGCCGCCGGTCGCGGAGCCTCCGGGTCGCCCGGGGGGCCGGTCCCGCGCTGACGGCCCGCCGCCCATGGCCGAGCCGACGCAGTCCTGGCGGGCCCCCGCCGTCCCGGAGCCGACCCAGGCCTGGCGGGCCCCGCGGGAAACGCCGCCGGGCCCCGCCGCGGAGGCGATGCCGACCTGGCGCCCGCCGCGGGACGTCCTGCGCGAGTCCGGCGACAACCCGCCGCCGGCCCCGACCAACCCGCAGGCGAGCCCGGACGCGACGCAGGCCTGGCGCGTGCCGCGCGGGCCGGCTCGCGAGTCGACGTCCGGCAACCGTCCGGCGACCCCGCCCGACCCGCGCCGTGAGTCCACTTCGGGTGCGCGGCCGGCGAATCCGTCGGAGCCGTGGCGAGAGCCGCCCTCGGATCCGCGCCGCGAGTCCACGTCGGGTGCGCGGCCCGCCAATCCCTCGGATCCGCGCCGCGAGTCGACATCGGGCGCACGCCCAGCCAATCCGTCGGATCCGCGCCGTGAGTCGCCGCCCGGCTCGCGGCCGGCGAACCCGTCCGAGCCGTGGCGGGAGTCCACCATGGACAGCCACGCGGCCGAGGAGTCGCGGGCCGCGGCGGGCCGGGGTGGGCACGAGGCCGATCCGCGGCGGGAGTCGAAGTCGCAGGGCCGGCGCACCGCGCGCGAGATGGCCGCGGCCTGGGAGGCCACCGCGGCCGCCACGCTGGCGCCGTCGGGGTCCGCGCCTCCGGCCGCCCCGCCGGCGGGTGGTCGCCGGCGCGCGCCCGAGGCCGAGCAGGAGCCGCCGAACGCCGGGCGGAAGGCCGCGCACGCGCTGCCCGAGCCCCGCCGCGGCGAGACCGAACCCCCCGACTCGCGGCGCCCGTCCGGGCCGGGCGGCGGCGGTCGCCGTCACGCGGCCGAGCCCGACGAACCGGCCGCCTTCCACCCCGGGCCGCCGGCCGACCCGCGCGCCCCCGACCCGCGAACCGGCGATGTCCGCGGAGGCAGCCAGCGGACCGGCGGCGATCCGCGTACCGGCGACGTTCGCGGTGGCGGACCACGCACGGGTGATGTGCGCGGCGGCGATCCGCGGGCTGGAGGCGACCCGCGCAACGGTGACGTACGTGGTGGCGACCCCCGTAGCGGCGATGTCCGCGGCGGTGACCCGCGTACGGCCGACGCGCGTTCCGGCATGCCCGCCGAGGCCCCCAACCGACGTGGACCGGGCGGCCCCGGCGGCCGTGACGGTCAGGGTGGCCGTGACGGTCAGGGTGGCCGCGACGGTCAGGGCGGCCGTGATGGTCAGGGCGGCCGTGATGGTCAGGGCGGGCGCGATGGTCAAGGCGGGCGTGGACCCGGCCAGGGCGGCCCCGGTGGCCAGGGCGGCCCCGGTGGCCAGGGCAGCGGACGCGGCCCGGGCCAGCGCGGCCCGAACCACGGCGGCCGCGGACCGGGCCAGGGTGGCGGCGGCCCCGCCGGACCGGGCCCGTTCGGCAACGGGCGCGCCCCCGGCGGCCGGTTCCAGGGCGAGGGCCCCCCGCCCAAGCCCTTCGTCGATCTCGCGCGCTTCGACACGAACCCGGTGACGTACCGGGGCACGGCCAGCTCGCCCTCGGCCTTCGACTGGGAGTCCACGACGCAGATCGCGCCGTTCGGGCTGCTCCAGCACGCTCAGGTGAAGCGGGTTCGGCAGCTGCGGTACGCCACGATCATTTTTCTCGTGCTCGCCATCGTCAGCGCCCCGGCCGCGTTCTTCGTGATCCGGGAGCTCTCGCGCGACCCCGTGTTCGCCGAGCTCGACGACCTCGACCTGCCCGAGTGGGCCGCGCGGAACCCGACCGACGGCGCCGTCGGCAGCCGGTGGTGCATCGACGAGTGCCGGTCGCGCCAGCGCACCTGGGAGTCCGCGCGCGGGCCCGAGGAGACCAACCGGGCCTTCGTCGGCAAGCTGCGCGACGCCGGCTGGGTCGAGTGGAGCATCCCGGACTGCCAGGCCGACGGCGTCGACGGCATCGAGACGTGCTGGCAGCGCGACGAGTACGTGCTCGACCTGTGGGTCCGCGCGGCCGTGTGCGACGTGAAGGGCGCCCGCCCGACCATCAGCCCGGCCCCGGCCTCGACCGGCGGCGCGAAGACCCCGACGGCCAAGCCGGCGGCGTCGAAGCCGCCCGCGTCCGAGCCGCCCGCGGAGGGCGACAGCCCGGGCGCGGGCCCGACGGCGATCTGCCCACTGGCAGTGACAACGATCAAGGTGTTCAACCGCATCAGCTATGACCCGGGCGGCGGCGGACCACCGGGACCGTGAACGCCTTGCGCGAATGCGCACACAACTGCGCCGGTCGAAGCGCGGCAATGCCTCACGGAGGGTAGGGTTCCTCCGTTGGAATCACCCATTCATGCGGGTTGAGTCATGAGGGCTGAAGGAGGACGGCGTGACCGTGTCCCTGGGCGGAATCGCGGCGCTCGTAGCGTCGGGTGGATTCTTCGTGCTCGTGCTTGTGCTCGCGGTGCCGATCCTGCGAGCTCGCCACACAATCGACGCGGCCACCGGCGCCCTGCGCGACGCCGCCAATCAGACCACGCCCATGCTGGAGCGGGTCAACACCACCATCGACAATGTGAACACCGCGCTGACGCAGGTGCACACCACGCTCGACGGGGTCAACATGCAGCTCGCCCGGATCGACACGATCACCGAAAACGTGTCGCACGTGAGCGCGAACGTTGCGAACCTGTCAACGGTGGTCAGTGCCGCCGCGGCCAACCCGCTGGTGAAGGTCGCCGCGTTCGGTTACGGCGTGCGCAAGGCCGCCGCCAACCGTCGCAACGCCGCGGACGAGGCCGAGGTCCGCGAGCAGGTCAAGCAGCGGCGCCGGCGCGGCTGAGCAAGCACCGAAGGTACAACCAACACAACAAGGGAAGGGTTGAGCCATGCGGCGTCTGCTGTGGCTCGGTATCGGACTCGCCGTCGGGGCACTGGTGGTCCGGGCGGTCACCAAGAAGGTGAACGCCTTCAGCCCGCAGGGGATCGCGGCCTCGGCGCGCGACTCCGCGACGGGGATCGCCGCCGGAGTGCGCAACTTCGTCGACGACGTGCGCGACGGCATGGCCGAGCGCGAGGCCGAGATCCATGCCGCCTTCGCCGAAGGCCTGCCCCTGGACGAGGATCTTTACCCGGAAGGCCCGCAGTACCGATGAGAACCGCCGAGATCAAGCGACGTTTCCTGGCCCACTTCGAGGCCAACGGGCACACGGTGGTGCCCTCCGCCCCGCTGCCGGCGATCGCGGACCCCAACCTGCTGTTCATCAACGCGGGCATGGTCCAGTTCGTGCCGTTCTTCCTCGGCCAGCGCACCCCGCCCTACTCGCGGGCCACGAGCGTGCAGAAGTGCATCCGCACGCCCGACATCGAAGAGGTCGGCAAGACCAGCCGGCACGGCACGTTCTTCCAGATGAACGGCAACTTCAGTTTCGGCGACTACTTCAAGGAAGGCGCCATCAAGCTGGCCTGGGAGCTGTCCACGAACTCCGTCGCGGACGGCGGGTTCGGGCTGGACCCCGAGCGCATCTGGGCGACCGTGTACCTCGACGACGACGAGGCCATCGACATCTGGAGGCGCACCGGCCTGCCGGCCGACCGCATCGTGCGGCGCGGCAAGAAGGACAACTTCTGGTCGATGGGCATCCCGGGCCCGGCCGGACCCTGCTCGGAGCTGTACTACGACCGCGGCGACGCCTACGGCAAGTCCGGCGGCCCGGAGGTCGACGAGGACCGGTACCTGGAGTACTGGAACCTCGTCTTCATGCAGCACGAGATCGCCAACGTGAAGTCGAAGGAGACCTTCGACATCGTCGGTGACCTGCCGAAGAAGAACATCGACACCGGCATGGGCCTGGAGCGCATCGCCTCGATGCTGCAGGGCGTCGACAACCTGTACGAGATCGACGAGGTCCGGCCGATCCTGGCCAAGGCCGCCGAGCTGACCGGGAAGCGCTACGGCCAGGCCGTGTCCCACGTCGCCGCCGAGAGCCACCCCGACGACGTACGCCTGCGCGTCATCGCCGACCACGTGCGCACCGCGCTGATGGTCATCTCCGACGGCGTGATCCCGAGCAACGAGGGCCGCGGCTACGTGCTGCGCCGCATCCTGCGCCGCGCGATCCGCTCGATGCGCCTGCTCGGCTGGCAGGAGGGCCCGGCGCTGCCGCTGCTGCTGCCGATCGCCCGCGACTGCATGGCCCCGTCCTACCCCGAGGTCGCCGCGGAGTACGACCGGATCTCGCAGTACGCGTACGGCGAGGAGGAGCGCTTCCTGCAGACCCTCAACGCCGGCACCACGATCCTCGACCTGGCCGTGACCGAAACCAAGGCGACGGGCGGCCGCCTGCTGGCCGGCGACAAGGCCTTCCAGCTGCACGACACCTACGGCTTCCCGATCGACCTGACCCTGGAGATCGCGGCCGAGCAGGGCCTGAGCGTCGACGAGGACGGCTTCCGCCGGCTCATGGCCGAGCAGAAGGCCAACGCCAAGGCCGACGCCCAGGCGCGCAAGACCGGCCACGCCGACCTGTCGGTGTACCGCGCCGCGCTGGAGGAGGGCGGCCCGGTCGAGTTCACCGGGTACCGCGAGATCACCCGCGAGTCCCGGGTCCGCTCGCTGCTCGGGGCCAAGGTCGCGGGGGAGGGCGAGGAGGTCTCGCTGGTCCTCGACGCGACCCCGTTCTACGCCGAGAGCGGCGGCCAGCTTGCCGACTCCGGCTTCATCACGCTCGGCGGCGGCAAGGTCGAGGTGCTCGACGTACAGTCGCCGCTGCCCGGTCTCATCGTGCACCGCGCGCGCGTGGTGGCCGGCGAGGTCCACCCCGGCGAGACCGCGTTCGCCGAGATCGACGTCGACCGGCGCCGGGCGGTCTCGCGCGCCCACACCGCGACGCACCTGATCCACCAGACGATGCGCAACTTCCTCGGCGAGTCGGCGACCCAGGCTGGCTCGCTCAACGCCCCGGGCCGGCTGCGCTTCGACTTCAACACGCCCTCGGCGGTCCCGGCGAGCGTGCTGCACGACGTGGAGCAGCAGGTCAACGAGGTACTCCTGCGCGACCTGCTCGTGCACGCGTTCGTCACCTCGCAGGAGGAGGCGCGCAAGATCGGCGCCATGGCGCTGTTCGGCGAGAAGTACGGCGACGAGGTCCGCGTCGTCGAGGTCGGCGACTACGCCCGCGAGCTGTGCGGCGGTACCCACGTCGAGCGCTCCTCGCAGCTCGGCCTGGTCAAGATCCTGTCGGAGGCGTCGGTCGGCTCGGGCGTGCGCCGCGTCGAGGCCCTCGTCGGCCTGGACGCGTTCAGCCACCTGGCCCGCGAGCACGTGCTCGTGTCCCGGCTGGCCGAGCTCTTCCGCGTGCCGGGCGACCAGGTCGCCGACCGCGTCGAGCAGACGGTCGCCCAGCTGCGCGACGCCGAGCGCGAGCTGGAGAAGCTGCGCACCCAGGTCGTCCTGGCCGGCGCGGGCGCGCTGGCCGAGGCCGCCCGCGACGTGCGCGGCGTCGCCTTCGTCGGCACCGAGGCGCCGGAGGGCACCTCGGCCAACGAGGTGCGCACGCTGGTGCAGGAGATCCGCGGCCGCATCCCGGCCGACCGCCCGGCGGTGGTCGCCGTGACGTCCCGCGCGGGCGGCAAGGCGTCGCTGGTCGTGGGCGTCAACGCGGCCGGCAAGGGCCGCGGCCTCAAGGCGGGCGACCTGGTCAAGGGCGCCCTGTCCGGCCGCGGCGGCGGCAACGCCGACCTGGCCCAGGGCGGCGGCGTGCCGGCCGCCGAGGCGCCGAACCTGCTGACCGCGGTGGAAAAGGCCCTGTAGCAGCGCTGATTGTTCGACTGGGCGGTCCCGGAAGGGGCCGCCCGGTTCGTTTCCGCGCGACGTGCCGATTTCCCCAAGTCGGAAATAACGGACTCGTCACCCGAGTGGGGTACAGGGTTCGCATCCGGCGTGTCGGAGGGTGACGCGGTGCGCACAGGCCGGAAAACCCCGGCGGGACAACGGTTCAAGGCCGCCTTAAGTCTTGCCTTGGCGGACCCCGGACGGGCCGCGGGTGGCGCGCGGAAGTGCGCGAAACGGTTATCGTGCGCGTGTGGAGCAGTGGACCCGGGGACGACGCCTCGGCATCGACGTGGGGTCGGTGCGCGTCGGCGTGGCCGTGTGTGACCCGGACGGCATCCTCGCCAGCCCAGTGGCCACCGTCGCGCGCGACCAGAAGACCGAGCCGGACACCGTACCGTCCGACATTTCGGAAATTCTCGGTTACGCCGCCGAGTACGAGGCGGTCGAGCTCGTCGTCGGCCTGCCGATCAACCTGGCCGGCCGCGAAGGGCCGGCGGCGACTCTGATCAGGCAGTACGCGGACCGGCTGGCCACGGCGGCCGCTCCGGTGCCCGTCGTGCTGACGGACGAGAGGATGTCCACCGTGACGGCAGCACGTAGGCTGTCGGAGCGCGGCGTCCGAGGCAGGCGCCAGCGCGCGGTGGTCGATCAAGCGGCTGCGGTGGAGATCCTGCAGGGTTGGCTCGATGCCAGACGTGCCGGAATCGTTCGTGGCTGAGCGCCCAGGAGGCAGAGTGCAGATGAACGAGCTGGATCTGGCGTGGGAGGACGAGGAGCGGCCGCGTCACCGGCACCGCTCCAACTCCGCCCCGGCCAAGAAACGCAAGAAGGGCCGCGGCGGCAAGACCTTCCTCGCCTTCTTCATCAGCCTGCTGGTCGTGGGTGGCCTCGCCCTCGGCGCGTACGTCGGGATCGACAAGGTCAAGGGCATGTTCAGCGCCCCCGATTACAACGGCGGCGGCACCGGCGAGGTGACGGTCGAGATCATCTCCGGTCAGCTCGCCGCGGACATCGGCACCACCCTGCAGGAGAAGGGCGTCGTCAAGAGCGCCAAGGCGTTCATCGAGGCGGCCAAGAAGGACGAGCGCAGCCGCAAGCTGCAGCCGGGCTTCTACAACCTGCGCAAGGAGATGAAGGCCTCGGCCGCCCTCACGCTGCTGCTCGACCCGCGCAGCCGCCTGGTCAACAAGGTGACCCTGCCCGAGGGCCTGACCTGGCAGGACACGTTCAAGAAGCTCTCCGAGGTCACGAAGATCCCCTACGCGGACTTCGAGAACGCCGCCAAGGACCCGAAGGCGCTCGGCGTCGGCGACGTCTGGTACACGCGGCAGGACAAGAAGGAGCGCGACCCGGGCATCGAGGGCTTCCTCTTCCCGGCGACCTACGACCTCCCGCCGAACGTCGACGCGACGGCCATCCTGAAGCTCATCGTGGCGCGGTTCAACCAGGAGGTCGAGAAGATCGGCTTCATCGACACGGTGCAGAGCTCGCTGCACATCTCGCCGTTCGAGGCGCTCGTCGCGTCGTCGATCGCGCAGGTCGAGGGGCTCGACAAGGACCAGGCCGGCATCGTGCGGGTGCTGTACAACCGCGTCTACAGCGGCAAGTTCCCCTGCAACTGCCTGCAGGTCGACAGCACGGTCAACTACTACCTGCGCATCACGCACCAGGGCGCCAAGCCCTCGACCGAGCTGCTCAACAGCGAGATCCACAACAAGAACAACCCGTACAACACGCACGACTTCCCCGGCATGCCGCGCGGCCCGATCAGCAACCCGGGCACCAGCGCGCTGAGCGCGGCCATGAACCCGCCGAAGTCCGACTACTACTACTTCCTGGCCATCGACACCCAGGGCAACACCGCGTACGCCAAGACGTACTCGGAGTTCCAGAGCCTCTGGACCCAGGCGCAGAAGAACGGCGTCAAGTAGGTGCGCGCCGCGGTGCTCGGCAAGCCGGTGGGCCACTCGCGCTCACCGGCGATCCACAATGCCGGCTACCTCGCGGCGGGGCTGGGAGATTGGCGGTACACCGCCGTCGAATGCGACGAGGAGAGCCTCCCGGCGCTGGTGGAGGGGCTCGGCCCGGAGTGGGCCGGGCTCTCCCTGACCATGCCGCTCAAGGAGGCCGCGCTCGCGGTCGCGACGTTGGTCGACCCGTTCGCGGCGGCGATCGGCGCCGCGAACACGCTCGTGCGGCGGCCGTACGGCTGGCACGCGTACAACACCGACGCCCCGGGCATGGTCCGCGCCCTGCTCGAGGCCGGCGTGTCCCGCACACCCCGGCTGTCCCTGCTCGGCGCGGGCGGCACGGCGAGAGCGGCGATCGCGGCCGCGGCCGGCCTCGCCGCCGACGTCACCGTGTACACCCGGCGCCCCGAGGCGGCCGACGAGCTGCGCCCGGTGGCGGAGGCCCTCGACGTGGAGCTGACGGCGGCCCCGTGGAGCGCGGCGGCCGAGGCGACGGCGGCCCCGGTCGTGATCTCGACGGTCCCGAAGGGCGCGGCCGACCACCTGGCCATGGCGGACTTCTCGGGCCGCCCGGTCGTGTTCGACGCCATCTACGACCCGTGGCCGACGCCGCTGGCCGCGGCGGCCCAGGACGCGGGGTGCCCGATCGTGTCGGGCCTCGACCTGCTGCTGTGGCAGGCGGTGGACCAGTTCGAGCTCTTCACCTCGACGAAGGCTCCGGTCGCGGCGATGCGGGCCGCGCTTTGACGAAATGCCAGGCGGTGGCCCGCCGCGACATTTCGGATATTTCGTATATGCGCAGTTAAGCCGCGCGGTCGCCATCTGGTGAGATGCGCGCGGCCCAGCGGTCCGTGGGGTAATGCGCGCGTGACAAACTGGCGAGCGTGCTGCGCTGGTTGACTGCTGGGGAATCCCATGGCCCGGCGCTCGTCGCGATCCTCGAGGGCGTGCCCGCCGGAGTTGAGCTGACGAGCGCGTCCGTGGCGGCTGAGCTCGCCCGTCGACGCCTCGGCTACGGCCGCGGCGCCCGGATGAGCTTCGAGCAGGACGTCGTCGAGTTCATCGGCGGTCTCCGGCACGGGCTGACCATCGGCAGCCCGGTCGCGATCCGGGTCGGCAACAGCGAGTGGCCCAAGTGGGAGACGGTCATGGCCGCCGACCCGGTCGACCCCGAGCTGCTCGCCGCCCAGGCCCGCAACGCCCCGCTGACCCGGCCCCGGCCCGGCCACGCCGACCTGGCGGGCATGCAGAAGTACGGCCACACGGACGCCCGCCCGATCCTCGAACGCGCCAGCGCACGGGAGACCGCGGCTCGAGTCGCCGTCGGTACCGTCGCCAAGGCCATCCTGCGTCAGGCGCTCGGCATCGAGATCGTCTCGCACGTCATCGAGCTCGGCTCGGTCGCGGCCAAGCCCGGCCTGCTGCCCACCCCGGACGACTTCGAGCGCATCGACGCCGACCCGCTGCGCTGCCTCGACCCGGACGCGAGCGCCCGCATGGTGGAGGAGGTCGACGCGGCCAAGAAGGACGCCGACACGCTGGGCGGGATCGTGGAGGTCCTGGCGTACGGGGTGCCGCCGGGTCTCGGCAGCCACGTCCAGTGGGACCGCAAGCTCGACGCCCGCCTGGCCACCGCGCTCATGTCGATCCAGGCGATCAAGGGCGTGGAGATCGGCGACGCGTTCACGCAGGCCCGTTCGCGCGGCTCGGTGGCCCACGACGAGATCATCAACACCCCCGACGGCGTCAAGCGCGTCACCGACCGCGCCGGCGGCCTCGAGGGCGGCATGACCACCGGCGAGCCCCTGCGCGTACGCGCCGCGATGAAGCCGATCTCGTCGCTCAACCGCGCCCTGCAGACTGTCGACGTGACCACGGGCGAGCCGGCGACGGCGATCAACCAGCGCTCCGACGTGTGCGCGGTGCCGGCGGCGGCGGTCGTGGCCGAGGCGATGGTGGCGCTGGTGCTGGCCGAGGCGGCCCTGGAGAAGTTCGGCGGCGACTCGGTGCCGGAGATCCGCCGCAACGTGACCGGCTACCTCGACAACCTGGTGATCAGGTGAGCCCCCGCGCCGTGCTCGTGGGAGCGCCCGGGGCCGGGAAGACCACCGTGGGGGAGCTGCTCGCCGAGCGCCTCGGCGTCGACTTCCGCGACGCCGACGCCCTCATCGAGGCCGCGGCCGGCAAGCCCATCCCCGAGATCTTCTTCGACGAGGGCGAGGATCACTTCCGCGCCTTGGAGCGGGCCACCATCGGTACCGCCCTCGAGTCCTTCGACGGCGTCCTGGCCCTCGGCGGCGGCGCGATCCTCGCCGAGGAGACGCGCAAGGCGCTGGCCGGGCACACCGTCGTGTACCTCTCCGTCGAGTTCGCCGACGCCATGTCCCGCGTCGGCCTCGGCGCCGGCCGCCCGCTGCTCGCCCTCAACCCGCGGGCCACGCTCAAGCACCTGCTCGACCAGCGCCGCCCGCTCTACGAGGAGGTGGCGAGCGTGACGGTTCCGACCGACGGCCGCACGCCCGAGGAGATCGCCGAGCACCTGGCGGGTGTCGTATGACGATCGTCGACGTCTCCGGGTACGCCGTGCAGATCGGCCGCGGCGCGACCGACGCCGTCGCCGACCTGGTCAAGGGGGCCAACCAGGTCGCCGTGATCTTCGCCGGCCCGGTGCGCGCGCACGCGGCCCGGGTCGAGGCCGCCCTGACCGCCGCGGGCGCCAAGGTGCTGCCCATCGAGGTCCCCGACGCCGAGGCCGGCAAGGACCTCTCGGTCGCCGCCCGCTGCTGGGACGAGCTCGGCGCGGCCGCGTTCACGCGCACCGACGCGGTCGTCGGCGTCGGCGGCGGCGCGGTCACCGACCTGGCGGGCTTCGTCGCCGCGTGCTGGTTGCGGGGGGTGCGGGTGGTGACGGTACCGACGAGCCTGCTCGGCATGGTGGACGCCGCGGTGGGGGGCAAGACCGGGATCAACACCGCCGCCGGGAAGAATCTCGTGGGCGCGTTCTACCCGCCCACGGGCGTCCTGTGCGACCTCGCCGCGCTCGACACGCTCCCGGCCGACGACCTGCTCGCGGGCCTGGCCGAGGTCGTGAAGTGCGGCTTCATCGCCGACCCGGCCATCCTGGACCTCATCGAGGCCGGCCCGGACGCGGCCCTCGGCCCGCGCGGCCCCGTGCTCGCCGAGCTGATCGAGCGCTCGGTGGCCGTCAAGGCGCGCGTGGTCTCCGCGGACCTCCGCGAAAGCGGCCTGCGCGAGATTCTCAACTACGGCCACACCCTGGGCCACGCGATCGAGCGGCGGGAGCGGTACCGCTGGAAGCACGGCCACGCCATCAGCGTCGGCCTCATCTACGCCGCCGAGCTCGGCCGCCTCTCGGGTCGCCTGGCCCCGGAGGTGGCGGACCGGCACCGCGCGATCCTCTTGCGGCTCGGCCTCCCGGTGTCGTACCCGGCCGATGCCTGGGCGGAGCTCCACGCGGCGATGCGGGTCGACAAGAAGGCCCGCGGCGCGACGCTGCGGTTCGTGGTTCTCGACGGCCTGGCGGTGCCCGGCACTCTGGAGGGTCCGTCCGACGAGCTGCTGAAAGCCGCATACGGGGCAGTGGCCCGGTAAGTGTCCGATAAGTCGGGCGCTCCGCGCCGCGACTTATCGCCCTTATCGCCTGGCGGGGTATAAATCCGACATGTCGGGGTGCGGAGCGCCCGACATGTCGGGAAAGCGGCTTACCGCGCGCTCGGAGCGGCTCCGGCGCGCCAGCAGCGGCGGATTCGGCGTTGCGGAGCGCTCGCACGTCGGGAAGCGCGCACTATGCCGAGGTCGAGCGGCGGGCTCGGGGTTGCGGAGCGCCCGACATGTCGGGCTCCCGCCCGACATGTCGGGAGGGAAGACGTCCGGCCGCCCGGTCGGAGCGGCTATCGCCAGGGCGTCGCGGCGCGTTCGCATGGCGTGAAATGCGCTTTCTACGAGGTCGCGGCCGCGGCCAGAGGCGCTGCGACCGGCGGCCTCATGCGCAGGTACAGCAGCCCCGCCACGGTGCCGACCGTCGCCGCCACCACCGCCTCCGGATACCCCGGCGCCCCCGTCGGCAGCAGGAAGAGCGAGAGCCCCACCGACCCCCAGACCGCCGCCTGCGGAACCCGCCGCAGGCCCGCCGCGAGCGGAACGAACGCCCACAGCAGGTACCACGGATGCACCACCGGCCCGAGCAGGATGATCGAGCTCAGCGCCAGTCCGAGCCCGGCCACCGGGTTCGGGGCCCGCAACAGCGCCCAGCCCGCGAGCAGGCAGCCCACCACTCCCGCCGCGGTGCGGATGATGTCCATCGGCCCCGGCCAGCCCAGCGCGCCCAGCAGCAGCCCCAGGTCGGTGCTGAAGGACAGGCCGTTGCGCACGGTCGTGGGGGTGTGCATCGCGCCGATCCAGCCGGTGCCCAGGCCCGATGCCAGTTGCAGGCCGGCCGCCGACGCGGTCGCGGCGGCTCCGATGCGCAGCCAGGCGCGCGGGGCGATCATGAGGATGGTGAGCAGGGCCAGCGCGGCCGGGGCCTTGATCAGGGCGGCGGCCGTGATGAGGACGGCGCCCAGGGCGGGGTGGTGGCGTACCGCGGCGTAGATGCCCGCCGTCATCAGGCCGACCATTATCGCGTCGTTGTGCATGCCGGCGATCAGGTGCAGCAGGAGCAGCGGGTTGAGCGCGCCGAACCAGATGGCGCGCTGGGGCGGGACGCCGAAGCGCGTTGCGATGCCGGGCAGGCACAGCACGATCATGACCACGCCCGCCAGCGAGATCAGCCGGAAGGCCAGGACGCCCAGCGTCACGTGCGCGCCGGTGACGTTGACCACGGCCGCGGCCGCGCGCAGGAACAGCGGTCCGTAGGGCGCCGGGGTGTTCTGCCAGATCGCCGGCACCTCCGCGGCGAACGGCCCACCCAGATAAGCGGGCCCGTGTTTGTACGCGTCGAGCCCCTCGTGCACCATCGCGCCCTGGGCCAGGTAGCTGTACACGTCCTGGGAGAACATCGGCGGCACGAGCACCAGCGGGCCCGCCCAGCACAGCAGGGTGCGCACGAGGTCGGACGGGCTCTGCTCGTCCAGGGTGCGCCGTAGCCGGAGCCAGGCGCCGCACAGCAGGGCCAGCCCGACGTACGCCCCGGCGATCGCCACGAGTGGGAAGGAGCGGAGCTCGCGGATCACCGGCCAGTGGGCCAGCGGATCGCCGCGCTCGGGAAGAGCCCCGGCCGCCAGACCCCCCAGCGCGATGGCGACGGATCCGGCGAAGCCCAGGGTACGGTTGAGGAGGTCCGGTCTTCCCACCCCGGCACGCTGGCAGAGTCAGGTGTCTCGATGGATAAGGAAAGATGAACACGGACCTCTGAGGCCGGTACACTGCGTCGGGCCCCACCTGCCTTCCCGGTACACTTCACCGGGCCTTTTTCCCGCGTACCGCTCGGGATCAACTCTTCCCGGTCCGCTGGGCCGGCAGTGACGAAAGTGACGTCGAATCACATGGCATCCACGAACGACCTGAAGAACGGCCTGGTGCTCAACCTCGACGGCGACCTGTGGACCGTCGTTGAGTTCCAGCATGTCAAGCCGGGCAAGGGCGGCGCGTTCGTGCGGACCACCCTCAAGAACGTGCTCTCCGGCAAGGTGGTCGACCGCACGTTCAACGCCGGCACCAAGGTCGAGACCGCCACCGTCGACAAGCGCACGATGCAGTACCTGTACGCCGACGGCCCCGACTTCGTGTTCATGGACCTGGACACGTACGACCAGATCACCGTCCCCGGCGGCATCGTCGGCGAGGCGAGCAAGTTCCTGCTCCCCGAGGCCGAGGTCACCGTGGCCACGCACGAGGAGGCGCCGCTCTACGTCGAGCTGCCGACCTCGGTGATCCTCGAGATCACCTACACCGAGCCGGGCCTGCAGGGCGACCGCTCCACCGGCGGTACCAAGCCCGCCACCGTCGAGACCGGCGCGACCGTCAACGTGCCGCTGTTCATCTCGACCGGCGAGAAGATCAAGGTCGACACCCGCGACAGCCGTTACCTGGGCCGGGCGTGACCGGTCCGGAGCGCAGCGCAGGGGCCGGGCACCATGAGCACAGTCCCCTGTCGCGGCGCCGGAGCGAAGCGGAGGCGGCGTGACAAGTTCCAAGGACTCGTTTCTGGGTGGTGACGTCACCGCCCAGATGACCGCGCGGCGCAAGGCGCGCAAGCGGGCCCTCGACGTGCTCTACCAGGCCGACCTTCGCGGTGAGCCGCGCGGGTCGGTGCTGACCGCCTACGTGGCCAACCTCGAGGAGCCGCGGCCCGGGTACCTGCCGTACACGGTCCGCCTGGTCGAGGGCGTGGAGGACCACGCGGCGCGCATCGACGAGCTGCTGGCCAGCTACGCCGAGGGCTGGACGCTGGAGCGGATGCCGGTGATCGACCGCAACCTGGCCCGCATCGCCGTGTACGAGCTGCTGTACAACGACGAGATCGACAACCCGGTGGCGATCACCGAGGCCGTGGAGCTGGCCGAGACGCTCTCCACGGACGACTCGCCCCGCTTCCTCAACGGCATCCTGGGCCGCATCGCCGACTACGCGACCTGACGGCCGGGACATGCAGAAAGGGGCCGCGCCGGTAGGCGCGGCCCCCTCCTTGCGTCTCAGCTCTGGAACAGGCTCCGCGGGTCGGTCACCAGCACGCCGTGCTCGTTGAGGCGCTCGACCAGGCCCGACGGCGAGGCGTCGTACACGATCGCCAGCGCGCGCAGGTCGTCCGCGCGGATCGACAGCACGCGGCCGTTGTAGTCGCCCCGCTGCTGCTGGATGGCCCGGGCGTAGCGGGCGACGTAGGCGAGGTCCTCGGCACCGGCGTCGTAAAGGCGCTCCAGGTCGAGGACGATCTTGTTGGTGGGCTCGTGACGCACTCCGCTGCCCTCGGGCAGCAGCTCGGCCACGGGCACGCGGTAGAACTCGGCCAGCTCGGCCAGGCGAGAGACGGTGACGGCACGGTCGCCACGCTCATACGACCCGACGACGACGGCCTTCCAGCGCCCGGCCGACTTCTCCTCGACACCCTGCAGAGACAGCCCCTGCTGCTGTCGGATGGAGCGCAGGCGAGCACCAAGAGACTTGGCGTACTCAGACGGCATACGGACACTCCCAGTCACTGGCCTGAGGGGTTTCCCCAGCGATCGCTACGGAGCGTGACCGTAACTGGCTCGCGACGCGCGGTCAAGTGGTCGAGACCCTTCCGTTGCCCTGGTCAGGGCGGTTGTTAGGGTAGTTGACGTTCGACGTCCTTTAACGACCCGTCCGGAGAGGCGGGGAAGGAGGTCCTGTTTTGTCGTCCCCGACAACCGGCACTGAGCTGGGTAAAACCATCCTAACGGCGACGGATGTCGCCCGTGTGGTGGACCGGATTGCCCATCAGATTCTGGAAAAGACGTCCGGCGCGGCCGAAACGGTGCTGCTGGGCATACCTACCCGGGGCGTTCCGCTGGCTCGCCGACTGGCCGCCCGGATCGCCGCATTCGAGGGCTTTGACGTTCCCGTGGGTGTGTTGGACATCACGCTGTACCGGGACGATCTGCGACTGCACGCGACGCGTGCTGTGGGTCACACCGAGATCCCTGCCGGCGGCCTCGACGGGCGCCGCGTGATCCTCGTCGACGACGTCCTCTTCTCCGGGCGTACCGTCCGCGCCGCGCTCGACGCGCTCAAGGACCTCGGCCGCCCCCGGGCGGTCCAGCTGGCCGTCCTGGTCGACCGCGGCCACCGCGAACTGCCCATCCGGGCCGACTACGTGGGCAAGAACATCCCGACCTCGATGGACGAGAGCGTGCGGGTGCTGACGGCCGAGATCGACGGCACTGATCTTGTCAAAATCCAAAGCAAGTCTGCCCTCCTGATCCAGAGCAAGGGGGACCGGGCATGATCAAGCACCTGCTGAGCGCGGCCGACCTCGACGCGCCCACCGCCACCCTGGTCCTCGACACCGCCGAGGAGATGGCGAGCCTGGCCGCGCGCGAGGTCAAGAAGCTGCCCACGCTGCGCGGGCGGACCGTGGTGAACCTCTTCTACGAGGACTCCACCCGCACCCGCATCTCGTTCGAGGCCGCGGCCAAGCGGCTGTCCGCCGACGTCATCAACTTCTCGGCCAAGGGCTCCAGCGTCTCCAAGGGTGAAAGTCTCAAGGACACGGCGCTGACGCTGCAGGCGATGGGCGCCGACGCCGTGGTGGTGCGCCACCCGGCCAGCGGGGCGCCGCACCGGCTCGCCAACTGGGTCGAGGGCAGCGTGGTCAACGCCGGCGACGGCACCCACGAACACCCGACGCAGGCGCTGCTGGACGCGTACACCATGCGCAGCCGCCTCGGCCGCCTGGCCGGGCTCAACGTCACGATCGTCGGCGACGTGCTGCACTCGCGGGTCGCGCGCTCCAACGTGCAGCTGCTGCACACGCTGGGGGCCAAGGTGACGCTCGTCGCGCCGCCGACGCTGCTGCCGGTGGGCGTGGCGGCGTGGCCGGCGAGCACCTCCTACGACCTCGACGCGGTGGTGCCCGGCTCCGACGTGGTCATGATGCTGCGCGTCCAGCGCGAGCGCATGAACCAGGCGTACTTCCCCTCCGAGCGCGAGTACTCCCGCCGGTACGGCTTCGACGTTCCGCGCATGCGCCGCCTGCCGGAGCACGCGATCGTCATGCACCCCGGCCCGATGAACCGCGGCATGGAGATCGCGCCCGAGGTGGCCGACTCCGCCCGCTCCACGATCGTCGAACAGGTCGCCAACGGCGTCTCCGTGCGGATGGCCGTCCTCTACCTGCTGCTCGGAGGCAAGTCGTGATCATCACCAACACGCAGCTCGGCGAGATCACCGTCGAAAACGGCGTCATCACCGCCGTCGATCCGGCGAAGACCGGACCGAACATCGCCCTTCCGGGCCTCGTCGACCTGCACACCCACCTGCGCGAGCCGGGCCGCGAGGACGCCGAGACCGTCGAGTCCGGCTCCCGCGCCGCGGCCCTGGGCGGCTTCACCGCCGTCTGCGCCATGGCCAACACCTCGCCGGTCGCCGACACCGCCGGCGTGGTCGAGCAGGTGTGGCGGCTCGGGCGCGAGGCCGGCCTGGTCGACGTCCAGCCGATCGGCGCCGTCACCGTCGGCCTGGCCGGCGAGCAGCTCGCCGAGCTCGGCGCGATGGCCGACTCCGCCGCCCGCGTCCGGGTCTTCTCCGACGACGGGCACTGCGTGCACGACCCGCGGCTCATGCGCCGGGCGCTGGAGTACGTGAAGGCCTTCGACGGGGTGATCGCCCAGCACGCCGAGGAGCCGCGGCTGACCACCGGCGCGCAGATGAACGAGGGCGCGGTCGCCGCGCGGCTCGGGCTCACCGGCTGGCCGGCCGTCGCCGAGGAGGCGATCATCGCCCGCGACGTGCTGCTGGCCGGGCACGTCGGCGCGCGGCTGCACATCTGCCACGTCTCCACCGCCGGCAGCGTCGAGCTGATCCGCTGGGCCAAGTCCAAGGGCTGGCGGGTCACGGCCGAGGTCACCCCGCACCACCTGCTGCTCACCGAGGACCGCGCCACCCAGTACGACCCGGTCTTCAAGGTCAACCCGCCGCTGCGCACCGAGGCCGACGTGCTGGCCCTGCGCGAGGGGCTGCTGGACGGCACCATCGACTGCGTCGCCACCGACCACGCCCCGCACAGCGTGGAGGACAAGGAGTGCGAGTGGGCGTACGCCCGGCCCGGCATGCTGGGGCTGGAGACGGCGCTCGCCATCGTGGTCCAGACCATGGGCCCGCGCTGGGACCGCATCGCCGAGTGGATGTCGGCCGCCCCCGCCCGCATCGCCGGGCTGTCCGGGCACGGCACCCCGCTGGAGGTGGGGCAGCCGGCCAACATCGCGATCTTCGACCCGGGCGTGCGCTGGACCGTCGACCCGACGGCCCTGGCCAGCCGCTCCCGCAACACCCCTTACGCCGGAATGGAGCTGCGCGGCCGCATCGAGGCGACCTACCTGCGCGGCGAGCCGACGGTGCTGAACGGAAAGGCAACACGGTGAGGCGCAGAGAGGCCCTGCTCGTCCTGGAGGACGGGCGCACCTTCCGGGGTGAGGCGTTCGGTGGCATCGGCGAGACGTTCGGCGAGGCCGTCTTCAACACCGGCATGACCGGCTACCAGGAGACGCTCACCGACCCCTCGTACCACCGCCAGGTGGTCGTGCAGACCGCGCCGCAGATCGGCAACACCGGGGTCAACGGCGAGGACGACGAGTCCGGCCGGATCTGGGTGGCCGGCTACGTGCTGCGCGACCCGTCCCGCTCCTACTCCAACTGGCGCGCCACCGGCAGCCTCGAGGACCGGCTCGCCGCCGAGAACGTCGTGGGCATCAGCGGCATCGACACCCGGGCGCTCACCCGGCACCTGCGCGAGCGCGGCGCCATGCGGGTCGGCGTCTCCAGCGTCGAGGACGACCCGGAGGCGCTGCTCGATCGGGTCCGGCGGCAGCCGCAGATGCTCGGCGCCGACCTCTCCGCCGAGGTCAGCACGCCGCAGCGGTACACCGTGGAGGCCGACGGCGAGCATCGGCTCACGGTCGCCGCGATCGACCTCGGGATCAAGCGCAACGTGCCGCGCCGGCTCGCCGCCCGCGGGGTCACCACGCACGTCCTGCCGGCCTCGGCGACCCTGGAGGACATCCGGGCGCTCGGCGCCGACGCGGTGTTCTTCTCGCCCGGCCCGGGCGACCCGGCCACCGCCGACGGCCCGGTGAACCTGGCCCGGGCGGTCATGGGGGCGAAGATCCCGCTCTTCGGCATCTGCTTCGGCAGCCAGATTCTGGGCCGTGCGCTCGGTTTCGGCACCTACAAGCTCGGGTACGGCCACCGCGGCATCAACCAGCCGGTGCTCGACCGCACCACCGGCAAGGTCGAGGTGACAAGCCACAACCACGGTTTCGCGGTCGACGCGCCCCTCGACGAGCGGGTCGAGACCGAGTTCGGCGCCGTCGAGGTCAGCCACGTCTGCCTCAACGACAACGTGGTCGAGGGCCTGCGCTGCCTGGACACGCCGGCCTTCACCGTGCAGTACCACCCGGAGGCGGCAGCGGGGCCGCACGACGCGGATTACCTGTTCGATCGATTCGCGGAGCTGATGCAGACCAATGCCTAAGCGCACCGATCTCCGGCACGTCCTCGTCATCGGCTCGGGTCCGATCGTCATCGGGCAGGCGTGCGAGTTCGACTACTCCGGCACCCAGGCCTGCCGCGTGCTGCGGGCCGAGGGCCTGCGGGTCAGCCTGGTCAACAGCAACCCGGCGACCATCATGACCGATCCCGAGTTCGCCGACGCGACATACGTCGAGCCGATCACGCCCGAGTTCGTCGAGCAGGTGATCGCCCGCGAGCGCCCCGACGCGCTGCTGGCCACGCTCGGCGGGCAGACCGCGCTCAACACCGCCGTGGCGCTGCACGAGGCGGGGGTGCTCGAGAAGTACGGCGTCGAGCTCATCGGCGCCGACATCGACGCCATCCGCCGCGGCGAGGACCGGCAGCTGTTCAAGGACATCGTCGCCCGCGCCGGTGGCGAGACGCCCCGCTCGCGGGTGTGCCACTCCATGGACGAGGTGCACGCGACCGTCGCCGAGCTCGGCCTGCCCGTCGTCATCCGGCCCTCGTTCACCATGGGCGGGCTCGGCTCCGGCATGGCGCACAACACCGCCGACCTCGAGCGCCTCGCCGGCGGGGGCCTGGCCGCCTCGCCCGTGCACGAGGTGCTCATCGAGGAGAGCGTGCTGGGCTGGAAGGAGTACGAGCTCGAGCTCATGCGCGACAAGCACGACAACGTCGTGGTCGTGTGCTCGATCGAGAACGTCGACGCGATGGGCGTGCACACCGGCGACTCGGTGACCGTGGCGCCGGCGATGACGCTTACCGACGTGGAGTACCAACGGCTGCGCGATCTCGGCATCGCCGTGCTGCGCGAGGTCGGGGTCGACACCGGCGGCTGCAACATCCAGTTCGCCGTGAACCCGGAGGACGGGCGTCTCGTGGTCATCGAGATGAACCCGCGGGTGTCGCGCTCCAGCGCCCTGGCCTCCAAGGCGACGGGCTTCCCGATCGCGAAGATCGCCGCCAAGCTCGCCATCGGGTACACCCTCGACGAGATCCCCAACGACATCACCCTCAAGACGCCGGCCGCGTTCGAGCCGTCGCTGGACTACGTCGTGGTGAAGATCCCGCGCTTCGCGTTCGAGAAGTTCCCGGGCGCCGACGCCGAGCTCACCACCACGATGAAGTCGGTGGGCGAGGCGATGTCCCTCGGGCGGACGTTCGCCGAGGCCCTGGGCAAGGCCATGCGCTCGCTGGAGACCAAGGCCGTGGGCTTCTGGACGGTGCCGGACGAGTCGCTGCTCGGGGATCTGCGGGTGCCGCACGACGGGCGCCTGTACACCGCCGAGCTGGCCCTGCGCCAGGGGCGGACGGTCGCCGAGGTCGCCGCCGCGTCCGGCTACGACCCCTGGTTCGTCGACCAGCTGGCCGCCCTCGTGGAGCTGCGCGCCGAGATCGTCGACGCGGCCGTGCTCGACCTGCCGCTGCTGCGCCGGGCCAAGCGGGCCGGGCTGTCGGACCGGCAGGTCGCGGCGCTGCGGCCCGAGTTCGCGGGCGAGGACGGCGTGCGCTCGCTGCGCCACCGCCTCGGGCTGCGGCCGGTGTACAAGACGGTCGACACCTGCGCCGCCGAGTTCGCCGCGGGCACGCCGTACCACTACAGCACGTACGAGGACGAGACCGAGGTCACGCCGTCGGACCGGCCGAAGGTGCTCATCCTCGGCTCCGGCCCGAACCGCATCGGCCAGGGCATCGAGTTCGACTACTCGTGCGTGCACGCGGTCATGGCGCTGCGGGCCAAGGGCTACGAGACCGTCATGGTCAACTGCAACCCGGAGACCGTGTCCACCGACTACGACACCGCCGACCGGCTGTACTTCGAGCCGCTCACCTTCGAGGACGTCCTCGAGGTCGTGCACGCCGAGGACAGCTCGGGCCGGGCGGCCGGCGGCCCCGGCGTCGTCGGCGTCATCGTGCAGCTGGGCGGCCAGACCCCGCTCGGGCTGGCCGAGCGCCTGGAGCGGGCCGGGGTGCCGATCGTGGGCACGTCGCCGGCGGCGATCGACCTCGCCGAGGACCGCGGCCTGTTCGGGAAGCTGCTGACCGAGTCCGGGCTGCGCTCGCCCGCGCACGGCACCGCGACCACGTTCCCGGAGGCCAAGCGGATCGCCGACGAGATCGGGTACCCGGTGCTGGTGCGCCCGTCGTACGTCCTCGGCGGCCGGGGCATGGAGATCGTCTACGACGAGCCGACCCTGCGCGACTACATCGGCCGGGCCACCGAGATCTCGCCCGCGCACCCGGTGCTCGTCGACCGCTTCCTGGACGACGCCATCGAGATCGACGTCGACGCGCTGTGCGACGCGACCGGCGAGGTGTACCTCGGCGGCGTGATGGAGCACATCGAGGAGGCCGGCATCCACTCCGGCGACTCGTCCTGCGCGCTGCCGCCGATCACGCTCGCCGCCGTGCACCTGGCCGAGGTGCGCCGGTACACCGTCGCCATCGCGCGCGGGATCGGCGTGCGGGGGCTGCTCAACGTGCAGTACGCGCTCAAGGACGACGTCCTGTACGTGCTGGAGGCCAACCCGCGCGCCTCGCGCACGGTGCCGTTCGTGTCCAAGGCGACCGCGGTACCGCTGGCCAAGGCGGCCGCCCGCATCGCGCTCGGGGCCACCGTCGCCGAGCTGCGCGCGGAGGGGCTGCTGCCGGCCGCGGGCGACGGCGGGGCGCTGCCCGAGCACGCCCCGATCGCGGTCAAGGAGGCGGTGCTGCCGTTCAAGCGGTTCCGCACCGTCGAGGGCAAGGGCGTGGACAACCTGCTCGGCCCCGAGATGAAGTCCACCGGCGAGGTGATGGGCATCGACCCGTCCTTCGGGCACGCCTTCGCCAAGTCGCAGGCGGCCGCGTACGGCTCGCTGCCCACCTCCGGCACCGTGCTCGTCACCGTGGCCAACCGGGACAAGCGCGGGATCGTCTTCCCGGTCAAGCGCCTCGCCGACCTCGGCTTCGCGATCGTGGCGACCTCCGGCACCGGGGAGGTGCTGCGCCGCTACGGCGTGGCGTGCGAGATCGTGCCGAAGCACTACGAGGAGGGCGGCGGCCGCAACGCCGTCTCGCTCATCGCGGCCGGCGAGGTCGACCTGGTGATCAACACGCCGCAGGGCTCCAGCGGGCGGCAGGACGGGTACGAGATCCGCAGTGCCGCGGTTGTCTCCGACATCCCGTGCATCACGACCCTGCCGGGCGCGGCGGCCGCGGTGATGGGCGTGGAGGCGCTCATCCGCGGTGAGATGACGGTCCGGCCGCTGCAGGAGCTGCACGCGGCCCTGCGGGAAGCCCGGTGAGGCTCTACGAGCGGGCGGTCCGCCCGGCGCTTTTCCGGCTCAACGGCGGTGACGCCGAGTCGGTGCACGAGCGGACCCTGCGCATGCTCGCGCGGCTGCCCCGGGCGCGGCGGGCCTACAGCCCGCCCGGGGCCCGCCGGACGGTGTTCGGGGTCGACTTCCCCAACCCGGTCGGGCTCGCCGCGGGCATGGACAAGGACGGCCGCGCGCTGGGCGCCTGGCCGCGCCTGGGCTTCGGCTTCGTCGAGGTCGGCACCGTCACCCGGCACGCGCAGCCGGGCAACGAGCGGCCGCGGCTGTTCCGCCTCCCGGAGCAGGAGGCGATCGTCAACCGGATGGGCTTCAACAACGCCGGGGCCGAGGCGCTCGCGGCCCGGCTCCGGGCGCTGGGGCCCCTGCCCGTGCCGCTGGGCATCAGCCTGGGCAAGTCGAAGGTCACCCCGCTGACGGGCGCCGTCGAGGACTACGTGCACAGTTTCCGGCAGCTGTACGGCCTGGGCTCCTACTTCGCCGTCAACGTCAGCTCGCCCAACACGCCGGGCCTGCGCGAGCTGCAGGACAAGGCGCACCTCTCGGCCCTGCTCGGCGCCCTGCGCACGGAGGCCCAGGGGCTCGGCGGCCCGGTGCCGGTCCTGGTCAAGGTCGCCCCCGACCTGACCGACGCGGCCCTGGGCGACCTGCTCGACGTCTGCCTCGGGCTGGATGTCGCCGGGCTCATCGCGACCAACACGACGATCGAGCGCCCCGGCGTCACGACCGCCGAGGCCGGTGGGCTCTCCGGGCGGCCGCTCGCCCCGCGGGCCCTGGAGGTCGTGCGGTTCGTGGCCAAGGAGAGCGGGCTGCCGGTCATCGGCGTGGGCGGCATCACCCGCCCCGACGACGCCCAGCGGATGCTCGACGCCGGCGCCGCGCTGGTGCAGCTGTACACCGGGTTCATCTACCACGGCCCCGCTCTCGTGCGCGGGGCCGTCGCATCGACGAGGAGCGCTACGTGAGCGTGCACCGTGCGGAACGTGTGACTGAAGCTTTCGGGGCGCGTTTGAGGGCCGCCATGGACACGCTGGGGCCCCTGTGCGTAGGGATCGACCCTCACCCCTCCCTCCTGGCCTCCTGGGGCCTCTCCGACGATGTCAAGGGCCTGGAAGCGTTCGGTCGGACGGTGGGGGAGGCCCTGGCCGGACGGGTCGCGGCCATCAAGCCCCAGTCTGCCTTTTTTGAGCGTTTCGGCTCCAGAGGCATAGCCGTCCTTGAGTCGGTTATCCGACAGTTGCGCGGCTCGGGCAGCCTGGTGATTCTCGACGTCAAGCGGGGCGACATCGGCTCGACCGCGGCCGCGTACGCCGACGCGTACCTCGATCCGGCCTCCCCGCTGTGCGCCGACGCGGTCACCGTCAGTCCCTACCTCGGCTTCGGCTCGCTGCGCCCGATCATCGACAAGGCCCGTGCCAACGGGCTCGGCGCGTTCGTCCTGGCCCTCACCTCCAACCCCGAGGGTGCGGCGGTCCAGCGGGCCGTCGCGGCCGACGGGCGGACCGTCGCGCAGACCATTATCGACGAGATTTCCCAGGTCAACGCGGGTGTGAGCCCGATGGGCGACATCGGCGTCGTGGTCGGGGCGACCGTCGGGCCGACGGGGCACAGGCTGATCGATCTCAATGGACCGATCCTCGCGCCGGGCCTCGGCGCGCAGGGCGGAAAGGCCGAGGATCTGCGCGCCGTATTCGGGAACGCGCTCGATCTCGTTCTGCCGTCGTGGTCGCGCGAGGTCCTCTCGGCGGGCCCGGATCAGGCCGCGTTGCGGGCCGCGGCGGAGCGCGCGCGTGATTCCTGTGCGTCCGCAATTGCGGTCACTGCGTGATCATCGAATCTTCACAAGGCGTCGATCTTGCCTTCTGACGTTGCCGAAATGGCTTCTGACCGCTAGTTTTCCCGGCGCTAGACCATCAACACTTTTTTCAAGGGACCTGAGGAGACCTGGTGCCGCTCCCGTCACTGAGCCCGGAACAGCGCGCTGCCGCTTTGGAAAAGGCGGCTGAGATCCGTAAGGCTCGCGCTGAGCTGAAGGAGCAACTCAAGCAGGGCAAGACGACGCTTGCCGCGGTGATCGATCGCGCGGAGTCCGACGATGTCGTCGGCAAGCTGAAGGTCTCGGCCGTGCTCCAGGCGATGCCCGGCATCGGCAAGATCCGGGCAACGCAGATCATGGAGAAGCTGAAGATCGCCGAGAGCCGCCGCCTGCGCGGCCTGGGTGACCAGCAGCGCAAGGCCCTGCTCGGGGAGTTCGCCGGCGGCAAGTGATGCCCCCGGCGGTCCCCCGGACCGGTGCAATCACCCCGACGCGCTCGGACTTCGGTCCGGGCGCGTCGGCGTTCCTGCACCTCTGGTAAGGTCGTAGGGTTGGCTCGCAAGAGCCGTCAATTTCACCGTGCTAGCTAACACTGTGCTAGCTAACGAGAGTGTTGAGGTTAGATCCGTGGCCGGAACCGTGGCAGACCCGCAGGGGATCACCAACCCGCCGATCGACGAGCTGCTGGAAAAGACGACGTCGAAGTACGCCCTGGTGATTTTCGCGGCGAAGCGTGCCCGCCAGGTCAACGCCTACTACAGCCAGCTGGGTGAGGGCCTCCTCGAGTACGTCGGCCCCCTGGTGGAGACCACGCCGCAGGAGAAGCCGCTCTCGATCGCGCTGCGCGAGATCAACAGCGGGCTGCTGACCGCCGAGCGCATCGAAGAAGTCGTCTGAGCTGACCCATGTCCGACCAGCCCGCCGAGGGACGCCCCAGGCTCTGTCCGGCCGCTCCTGCCGGCCTGCGACGGGTCCAGATTCCGCCTGGCGGCGTCGCGTGCAAGCCGGGTTACAACCCCGGTAGCCAGGCTTCCACGCGCCACCACCAGGCGAAGTCTGGCCTCCGTCTCGGCTCGGCATGAGCGACCGGACAGAGCCTCGGGTCGTCCTCGGCGTGGCCGGCGGCATCGCCGCGTACAAGGCCTGTGAGCTGCTGCGGCTGCTGACCGAGTCCGGTCACCGGGTGCGGGTCGTCCCCACCGCCGCCGCGCTCACCTTCGTCGGCGAGGCCACCTGGGCCGCGCTGTCCGGCGAGCCGGTCAGCACCGACGTCTGGGCCGGCGCCCACGAGGTGCCGCACGTCCGCCTCGGCCGCGAGGCCGACCTGCTCGTCGTCGCCCCGGCCACCGCCGACCTGCTCGCCAAGGCCGCTCACGGCCTGGCCGACGACCTGCTCACCAACACGCTGCTCACCGCCCGGTGCCCGGTGCTCTTCGCGCCGGCGATGCACACCGAGATGTGGGAGCACCCCGCCACCCAGGCCAACGTGGCCACCCTGCGCGCCCGCGGCGCCGTGGTGCTCGAGCCCGCCGTCGGGCGGCTCACCGGCGCCGACACCGGCAAGGGCCGCCTGCCCGAGCCGGCCGAGATCTTCGCCGTCGCGACCCGGCTGCGGCGCCGCGGCCCGGACGGGTCCGACCTGGCCGGGCGGCACATCGTGGTCACCGCCGGCGGCACCCGCGAGCCGATCGACCCGGTGCGGTTCATCGGCAACCGGTCGTCGGGCAAGCAGGGGTACGCGATCGCCCGCGCCGCCGTCGCCCGCGGCGCCCGCGTGACGCTGATCGCGGCGAACGTCACACTGCCGGACCCGGCGGGGGCCGACGTGGTGCGGGTGGAGACCACCGAGCAGTTGCGGGTGGCCGCCGTGACCGCCGCCAAGGCCGCCGACGCCGTGGTCATGGCGGCCGCGCCGGCCGACTTCCGGCCCGCGAGCCGGTCCGCGACGAAGATCAAGAAGGTGGACGGGGCGGCGCCGGCCCTGGAGCTGGTGACCAACCCCGACATCGCCGCCGAGCTGGGCGCGGCCAAGCCCGAGGGGCAGGTGCTCGTCGCGTTCGCGGCCGAGACCGCCGACCTCGAGCGGGCCGTCGTCGCCGGCCACGAGAAGCTGCTGCGCAAGCGGGCCGACCTGATCGTGGTCAACGAGGTCGGGGTGGACAAGACCTTCGGCGCCGAGCGCAACCAGGCGGTCATCCTGAGTGCCGACGGTTCGCGCGATGCGCTGCCCGAGCTACCCAAAGACGAGCTAGCGGATAGGATTTTAGACCGCATGGCCGCCTGTTTTGCCTGATCGCCGAGGTGCGGGGCGCAACGAGGCGCCGCGCTTCCCGCCGGTGCGTCGACCGCGGCACCAGCCCGAGGTCGTACACTCTGGCGAAACTCATCTCTCGTCCGTCGTTTCCCCCTGAGGAGCACCATTGGCACGCCGCCTTTTCACGTCGGAGTCGGTCACCGAAGGCCACCCGGACAAGATCGCCGATCAGATCAGTGACGGCGTCCTCGATGCGCTCCTCACCCAGGACGCGCGCAGCCGCGTGGCCGTCGAGACGCTCATCACGACCGGCCAGGTCCACGTCGCCGGTGAGGTGACCACGACCGCCTATGCCGACATCGCGAAGATCGTCCGCGAGACGATCCTGGGCATCGGGTACGACTCTTCGAAGAAGGGCTTCGACGGCGCGTCCTGCGGCGTGAGCGTGTCGATCGGCTCCCAGTCGCCCGACATCGCCCAGGGCGTCGACTCGGCCATCGAGATCCGTGAGGGCAGCGGCGGCGACGCGCTCGACCTGCAGGGCGCCGGCGACCAGGGCATGATGTTCGGCTTCGCGTGCAGCGAGACGCCGGAGCTCATGCCGCTGCCGATCGCGCTGGCGCACCGCCTGGCCCGCCGCCTCTCCGCGGTGCGCAAGGACGGCACGATCCCCTACCTGCGCCCGGACGGCAAGACCCAGGTCACCATCGAGTACGACGGCCTGCGCCCGGTGCGCCTGCACACCGTCGTGGTGTCCAGCCAGCACGCCCCGGACATCTCGCTCGACTCGCTGCTCACGCCCGACGTGCGCGAGCACGTCATCGCCCCCGAGCTCGAGGGCCTGGGCCTGGAGACCGAGGGCTACCGCCTGCTGGTCAACCCGACCGGCCGCTTCGAGATCGGCGGCCCGATGGGCGACGCCGGCCTGACCGGCCGCAAGATCATCGTCGACACCTACGGCGGCTACGCCCGCCACGGCGGCGGCGCCTTCTCCGGCAAGGACCCGTCCAAGGTCGACCGCTCCGCCGCCTACGCGATGCGCTGGGTGGCCAAGAACGTCGTGGCCGCGGGCCTGGCCGAGCGCTGCGAGGTGCAGATCGCCTACGCCATCGGCAAGGCGCACCCGGTCTCGCTGTTCGTGGAGACCTTCGGCACCGAGGTCGTGCCGGTCGAGCGGATCGAGAAGGCCATCAACGAGGTCTTCGACCTGCGCCCGGCCGCCATCATCCGCGACCTGGACCTGCTCAAGCCGGTCTACCAGCAGACCGCCGCCTACGGGCACTTCGGCCGCGAGCTTCCCGGCTTCACGTGGGAGCAGGCCTCCCGCACGGCCGAGCTGAAGTCCGCCGCCGGCGCCTGACGCGATTCGCTCCGCTCCGACGTTGGCCGATCAGCCCGAACCCCGGATTGATCGGCCATCGTCATTTTCGCCACCTGGCGAAAATCCGCCGGAGTCTATTCATTCAGCTTCATCTCGCATTGTGGCGCGCTCAACTGATCGATCAGAGACTATTGAGTCGGCGTTGTTCCCCGAGTCGGAACTGAAGCCGCGGGCCGCCGCCGAGCGCATTGCCGGAAACGCCGGCGGGAAGGCGCGCGCCGCCCGCAAGGCCGCCCCGCCGAAACGCGCGACCGACGATTCGCCGATCGCGCGCGTCTGCGTCGACAGCCCGCTGCCGCACCTCGACCGCCCCTTCGACTACCTGGTGCCGGCCGAGGCCGCCGGGACCGCCCGCCCCGGCACGCGCGTGAAGGTCCGCTTCGGCGGCCAGGTCGTGGACGGCTTCGTGCTCGAACGCGCCGCGCAGAGCGACCACGACGGGCGGCTCTCGTTCCTGGACAAGGTCGTCTCGCCCGAGCGGGTGCTCACGCCCGAGGTCGCGCGGCTGGCCCGGGAGATCGCGGACCGGTACGCGGGCACCCTCTCCGACGTGCTCCGCCTGGCCATCCCGCCCCGGCACGCCCGGGCCGAGGCCGAACCGCCCCCGGCCGAACCGCCGCCGCCGTCCGGCTCGACGGCCGGGGCGGCCTGGGAGCGGTACACCGCCGGCGCCGCGCTGCTGCGAGCCCTCGCCGACGACCGGGCGCCCCGCGCGGTCTGGACGGCCCTGCCCGGCGAGGACTGGCCGGCCCGCCTGGCCGAGGCCGCCGCGACAAGCCTCGCCGCCGGCCGGGGCGCGCTCGTCGTCGTGGCCGACGCCCGCGACCTCGAACGCCTCGACGCCGCGCTGCTGCGGGTCCTGGGCGGCCCGGGCCACCACGTCGCGCTCTCCGCCGCGATCGGGCCCGCCGAGCGGTACCGCCGCTTCCTCGCCGCCGCCCGCGGCACCGCCCGCATCGTCATCGGCACCCGCGCCGCCGCGTTCGCCCCGGTCGCCGGCCTCGGGCTGGTCGCCATCTGGGACGACGGCGACGACCTGCACTCCGAGCAGCGCGCCCCCTACCCGCACGCCCGCCAGGTACTGCTGGCCCGCGCCGAGCAGGAGCACTGCGCCGCGATCGTCGGCGGCTTCGGGCGCACCGCCGAGGCCCAGCAGCTCGTCGAGACCGGCTGGGCGATCGAGGTCGGCGCCACCCGCGAGGAGCTGCGCCGCGCCATGCCGCGCGTGCTCACCGTCGGCGAGCACGAGCGCGCCCGCGACCCGGAGGCCGCGGCCGCGCGCCTGCCCTCGGTCGCCTGGCGCGCCGCCCGCGAGGCCCTCACCGGCGGCCGGCCGGTGCTCATCCAGGTGCCGCGCCGCGGGTACCTGCCCGCCGTCGCCTGCGCCGACTGCTACACCCCGGCCCGTTGCAGCCACTGCTCCGGCCCGCTCGCCCTCCCGGCCGCCGACGGCGTGCCCGCCTGCCGCTGGTGCGGCCGCCCCGCCGCCGGCCACGCCTGCCCCGAGTGCGGCGGCCGACGCCTGCGCGCCGCCGTGGTCGGCGCCCGCCGTACCGCGGAAGAACTGGCCCGGGCCTTTCCCGGCGCCCCGGTGCGCACCTCGGGCCGCGACGGGATCCTGACCACCGTGCCGCACGAGGCCACCCTCGTCGTGTCCACCCCCGGCGCCGAGCCGCTCGCCGAGGGCGGCTACGGCGCGGTGCTCCTGCTCGACACCTGGGCCTTCCTCACCCGCGCCGACCTGCGCGGCACCGAGGAGGCGCTGCGGCGCTGGTTCACGGCGGCGGCCCTGGCCCGGCCCGGCGCGCCGGTGGTCGTCGTCGCCGACGGCGGGCTCGCGGCCGTGCAGGCGCTGCTGCGCTTCGACCCGGCCTGGCTCGCGGCCCGCGAGCTGGCCGACCGGCGCGAGCTCGGCTTCCCGCCGGCGGCGAGGATCGCGGCGCTGACCGGGACGCCCGCGGCGGTCGCGGAGCTGCTGGCGCTGGCCGAGCTCCCGCCGGGCGCGGAGGTCCTCGGGCCGGTGCCGGCCGCGGAGGGGCAGGAGCGGATGCTGGTACGCACCTCGCGGGCGGCGGGGAAGGCGCTGGCGCTGTCGCTCAAGGCGGCGGCGGGCGCGCGGTCGGTGCGCAAGGCCGCCGATCCGGTGAAGATCCAGGTCGACCCGCTCGACCTGCTGTAGAGCCGGCGGGGTGCCCTCTGGTCCTTGCATTATCTATCTAGATAGAATTAGCGCATGGCCCGCACCCGACGCCCGTCGCCGCAGACCGCGGCCGTCCTGACCGCCCTCGCCGAGCAGCCCGGCACCTGGCGGCACGGCTACGAGCTCGGGCAGGAGGTCGGCCTCAAGGCCGGTTCCCTCTACCCCATCCTCATTCGTCTCGCCGATCGCGGGCTGCTCGAGGCGACCTGGGAAGCCGATCCGCCGACCGGCCGGCCGCCCCGGCACCTGTACCGGCTGACCGGCGCCGGGGCCACGCTCGCGGCCGAGGTCGCCGCCGAGACGCGGGCCGCCCCGCGCAACGCCGGCCCCGCCACCGAACTGCGGGGGGCCTGGTGAGCGCCCGGGACGGCGCGGCCCGGCTGCTGTCGGCGGCGGTCTGGCTGCTGCCGCCCGCGCGGCGCGACTGGGGCCGCGCGATGCGGGCCGAGCTGGTCGCGGTGACGGCCCGCCGCGACCGCTGGACGTTCGCCGCCGGCTGCACGGGCGCCGTGCTGCGCCAGCCGGGCGTGCTGCGGTCCCTGGTGTACTCGCTCGTGACGGTGGGCGGCCTCGCCGGTGTCGTGGTGTGGAGCGCCGCCATCGTCGACCCGGCGCTGCGGTGGGACGCCGTCATGCTGGTGGCCGGGCTGGTCGCGGTCTCCTGGCTC
Source organism: Dactylosporangium sp. McL0621 (assembly GCF_049995355.1). Lineage (NCBI taxonomy): Bacteria > Bacillati > Actinomycetota > Actinomycetes > Micromonosporales > Micromonosporaceae > Dactylosporangium > Dactylosporangium sp. McL0621. Next base: position 10,320,503 of record NZ_CP188259.1, on the reverse strand, counting down.
GGCCGGGTCGCCGGCCCGCTCGGTCCGGTCGGCGCCGCCGGATCCGCCCGCACCGTGCGCGGATTCGGTTCCCTGGCGGTGGCGGTGGCCGCACTCGGCGTCGTCGCCGGCATGAACCAGATCGGGCAGAATCAGGAGGCCGAGCAGGTGGTCCCGGTACTCAGCGGGATCCTGGTCGGCTACCTCGCCGGCTTCGTCGCGGTCACCGCGGACCGGTCACCCGCGACCGCGAGGACACTGTGGGCAGCCGGCGGCGCCGCGGTCGGCGGGGCGCTGGTGTGGCTGGCCCGCGCGGTGCTGGCCCCGCCGATTCCCGCTTCGGCCGGGTTCGCGGCGGAGCTTCTCGTCTGCGCCATGGGCATCGCCGCGTTCCTCACCCGCGGGCAGCCCTCCCGCCGGGTCCTCGGCGCCCTCACCGCCGGCGCGGGCCTGACCCTGCTGGTGCTGATCGAGGTGGTGCTGCTGTCCAGCTACGCACCCGCCCGCATGATCCCCGACCTCGCGCCGGCCGCGCTGACGCCGGCCGACGATCTGGCCCAGAGCCGCTCCGAACTGCAGGACCCCTACGTCGCGCTCATGTTCCTCGGCGCGCTCATCGCGCTGGCCCTCGGCATCACGAGCCTGGCCCTGCGGCGGCGACGAGCGGCCGGCCCGATGACATCCCGGTGACCGGCCGGGCTATCGCTGCAGCACGGATTCGAGGGCCTGCAGCAGCGGCGGGGCGCCGGCGCGGTTGTCGATCTCCAGGTGCGGCACGGCCGGTGGGCGGTCCGGGGGTATCGCGGCCAGGAACTCCGGCCAGCGCGCCAGCTTCTGGCCGTCGCGGTGTGAGCCGCGCGCGAGCAGCCGCTGCCGCAGGGTCTGCTCGTCGGAGCGGACCCAGACCAGCGACACCGGGTCGCCGCCCAGTGCGGCGACGAACGCGTGCCAGCGGGCCGGGTCCGAGATCTGGCCGGTGAACGGGCCCGACAGCAGCACCGGGCAGCCGTGGGTGCGGATCTCGCGCGCGGTCGCGGCCAGGCCCGCGTACTCGTGGATCTTGATGTTCGTGTCGTACCAGGGGCCCTCGCGCTCGCCCGGGGGGCGCCCGGCCGCCTCCAGGGTCGCGGCCACGAAGCCGCCGTAGAGGGTGTCCTTGTCGAGCAGTGCGGGCGTGGGGGAGAGCAGCCGCAACAGCAGGCCGGCGACCGTGGACTTGCCCGCCCCCGGCGGCCCGGCCACCACCCAGGCCGGCGCCGTCATGCCACCAGCAGCTGGTTCGTGGCCAGCTCCCGGTACAGCGGGCTGATCTCCAGCAGCTCCTCGTGGCGCCCGACCGCCGCGACCCGCCCGGCCTCCAGCACCACGATCTGGTCGGCGTCGACCACGGTGGACAGCCGGTGCGCCACCACGATCATGGTGCGGTTGCGGGCGACGGTGTCGATCGCCTCGCGCAGCGCGACCTCGTTGCGCGCGTCCAGGTTCGACGTCGGCTCGTCCAGCAGCAGGATCGGGGGCGCGGCGAGCAGGGTACGGGCGATCGCCAGCCGCTGCCGCTCGCCTCCGGACAGCAGCACGCCGCCCTCGCCGACCTGGGCGTCAAGCCCGTTCGCGGTTCGTCCGACGATCTCGGTGAGGTTGACCGCCGCGAGTACCTCCAGCATCTGCGCCTCGGTCGCGTCCGGCACGGTCAGGCGCAGGTTCTCCCGCAGCGTGCCGGCCAGCACCGGGGCCTCCTGCTCGACGTACCCGAGGTGCGCGCGCAAGGCCCGGCGCGGCAGGTCGCGCACGTCCGCCCCGGCCACGCGGACCGTGCCGCCGGTGACGTCGTAGAAGCGCTCGACGAGCTGCAGCAGCGTCGACTTGCCGGCGCCGGACGGCCCGACGAGGGCGGTGCGGGTGCCGTACGGCACCGTGAACGACACGTCGCGCACGACGGGCTCGGGCGCGGCCGCGTAGCCGAACGTGACGCGCTCGAAGACGACCGCCGAGGGCCCGACCGCCGGGCGCGCGGTGCCGGTATCGGCCTCCAGCGGCACGGCGAGGATGTCCTCCATGCGCTGCAGCGCTCCGAGGCCGGTCTGCAGCTGGGTGTACGCGTGCAGCGCCTGCCCCAGCGGCATGACCAGGAAGAACAGGTACAACACGAACGCCACCAGGTCCCCGACGGAGATCGTGCCGGCGGCGACCCGCGCGCCCCCGACCCCGAGCAGGAGCAGGAAGGCGCCCTGGATCGCGGCGATGCTCGCCGGCCCGACGAGCGCCTGCAGGCGGGCGATGCGCACGCCCGCGTGGTACGCCTCCTCGGCGCTGACCTCGACGGCCGCGATCTCCCGGTCCTCGGCGTTGCTGGCCCGGATCGTGCGCGCGGCCGACAGCGCCCGCTCCACGGCGCTGGTCATCTCGCCGATGCGCTCCTGGGCCGCCTCCGACGCGGGCCGCACCCGGCGCGAGAAGACCAGCGCGATCGACAGCCCCAGCGCGAGCCCGAACCCCGCGGTCAGGAACAGGATCGGGTCGAGCAGCAGCATCGCCACCGCCGCCCCGACCACCATCACCGCGCCGGTGACGGTCTCGAACAGCCCCGACGTGACCACGGCGCGCAGCAGCGTCGAGTCCGCGCCCACGCGGGAGAGCAGGTCACCGGTGCGCCGCGAGTCGTACTCGCTGATGGGCAGCCGCAGCAGGTGCCGCGTGAGCCGGCGGCGCGAGGTGAGCACCAGCCCCTCGGCCGTGCGCTGCAGCAGGTAGTCACGGACCGCGGTGATGACGGCGACCGCCGCGAGCACCACGACGAGCAGGGCGACCGTGCCCCACACCGTACGCGAGGCCTGGAGCCCGTCGAGCACCCGGCGGGTGAGCAGGGGCTGGGCGAGCGTGGTGACGGAACCGAAGAGGGAGAGGACCCCGACGACGACGAGGGTGGCCCGATGATCACGGAGGTAGGGCAGCAGCGACCGCAGCGAGACGCGAGGCGAGTCGGACACGAATCAAAGCTAGCTTAGACTTGACGAGCCCGAATTCAGCCGAAGCCAGATGAGGTGCCGCTTGACCGTCCAGTCCGTCCGCCTGTTCGGCGACCCGGTGCTGCGCACCGCAGCCGACCCGGTCGTCGACTTCGACAAGGAGCTGCGCAAGCTGGTGAGCGACCTGCTGGACACGATGCACCAGCAGAACGGCACCGGCCTGGCCGCCCCGCAGATCGGGGTCGGGCTGCGGGTGTTCTCCTTCGACGTCGACGAGGTCGTCGGGCACCTGGTCAACCCGGTGCTGGAGTTCCCCGACGAGGAGGAGCAGGATGGGCCCGAGGGCTGCCTGTCGATCCCCGGGGTGTACGTCGACACCAAGCGGCGCCAGAACGTGATCGCCAAGGGCTTCAACGAGCACGGCGACCCGATCCAGATCGTCGGCACCGGGCTGATGGCCCGCTGCGCGCAGCACGAGACCGACCACCTCGACGGCGTACTGTTCGTCGACCGGCTCGACGCCGAGCGGCGCAAGCAGGCGATGAAGGAGATCCGGGCGGCCGAGTGGTACAGCCCCGATGCGCCCCCGGTCGTCAAGGCGAGCCCGCACGGGCTCTTCGGGATTCGGTGAGGCTCCGGTGAAGCTGGTTTTCGCGGGCACCCCGGTCGTGGCGCTGCCCGCCCTCGACGCCATCGCCGCGTCGCAGCACGAGCTCGTGGCGGTCGTCACCCGGCCGGACGCGCCCGCCGGGCGTGGGCGGCAGCTCGTCCCGTCGCCGGTCAGCGCGTGGGCGAGCGAGCGCGGCATTCCGGTGCTCACGCCGGCCAAGCCGCGCGACCCGGAGTTCCAGGAACAGCTGCGCGCCCTGGAGCCCGACTGCGCGCCCGTGGTCGCCTACGGTGCCCTGGTGCCGCGCAGCGCCCTGGACGTCCCGCGGCACGGCTGGGTCAACCTCCACTTCTCGCTGCTGCCCGCCTGGCGCGGCGCCGCGCCCGTGCAGCACGCGGTGCTGCACGGCGACGAGGTCACCGGCGCGAGCGTGTTCCGGCTGGAGGAGGGCCTCGACACCGGGCCGGTCTACGGCACGCTCACGGAGCCCGTCGGCCCGCGCGACACCTCGGGCGACCTGCTCGAGCGGCTGGCCAAATCCGGCGCCGAGCTGCTCGTGCAGGTTTTGGACGGCATCGGGGCGGGGGCCCTTTCGGCGGTACCGCAGCCGCACGAAGGGGTGACGACCGCTCCGAAGCTGACCGTGGAGGATGCTCAGGTGCGCTGGGGCGACCCCGCCTTCGCGGTCGACCGGCGGGTCCGGGCCTGCACCCCGGCCCCGGGCGCGTGGACCACGTTCCGCGGCGAGCGGCTCAAGCTCGGCCCGGTCACCCCGCTCACGGCGGCGACCGTGATCGCGGGCGGCCCGGCCTCGCCCGGCCCCGGCCGGATCGCCGTCGAGCGCAACCGCGTGCTCGTCGGCACCGGCACCGTGCCCGTCGTGCTGGGCACCGTGACCGCGCCCGGCAAGAAGGCGATGCCCGCCGACGCGTGGGCCCGCGGCGCCCGGGTCGAGTCCGGGGAGCTCGTATCTTGACGCGCCCGGTTCCTCGTCGCGGCCCGGGCCAGCGGCCCGCCGGTGGGCGCGACGACCGGCTGGCCCGGCCCCCGCGCGGCGGCCGGCCGGCGATCGACCCGGCCCGCGAGGCGGCCTACGAGGCCGTGGCGGCCGTGCACCGCGACGACGCCTACGCCAACCTGGTGCTGCCCGGCATCCTGCGCGAGATGGGCGTGTCGGGGCGCGACGCGGCCTTCGCGACCGAGGTGACGTACGGCACGCTGCGCCAGACCGGCACCCTCGACGCGATCGTCGCCGCCGCGGCCGACCGGGCGATGGAGCGCATCGACCCGCCGGTGCGCGACGCGCTGCGGATCGGGGCGTACCAGCTGCTGCACATGCGCGTCGGCGCCCACGCCGCCGTGGCCACCACCGTGGACCTCGTGCGCTCGCTGGTGCCGGGGGCCGCCGGCTTCGCCAACGCCGTATTGCGCCGCGTCGCCGAGGCCGACCGCGCGGCCTGGGTCGAGCGCCTCGCGCCCGAGGACCCGATCGCCCGCGCCGCGCTGGCCCACGCCCACCCGGCGTGGATCGTCAACGCGTTCGCCGACGCGCTGGGCTCCCTCGACGAGGCCGAGCTCGCCCTGGACGCCGACAACCTGCCGCCGGCCGTGCACCTGTGCGCCCGCCCGGGCCTGGTCACGGCGGCGGACCTGGCGGCCGGGCTGCGCGGGGCGACCGTCGGGCGGTACTCGCCCTACGCGGTCGTGCTCGCCGGCGGCGGCGACCCGGCCGCGATCGCGGCGGTGCGCGACGGGCGCGCCCACGTGCAGGACGAGGGCAGCCAGCTGGTCGCGGCCGTGCTCGCCGATGCCCCGGTGGAGGGCCCGGACGAGCGCTGGCTGGATCTGTGCGCCGGACCGGGCGGCAAGGCGGGCCTGCTCGGCGCGCTCGCCGCGCAGCGCGACGCGCACGTGACGGCGGTCGAGATCACCCACCACCGCGCGGAGCTGGTGGCCAAGGCGACGCCGGGGCTGCCGGTGTACACCATCAACGCCGACGGCCGCGACATCGGCAAGGACCCGGACCTGCCCGAGGGCGCCTTCGACCGCGTGCTGGTCGACGCGCCCTGCACCGGCCTGGGCGCCCTGCGTCGCCGGCCCGAGGCGCGCTGGCGCCGTCAGCCGTCGGACCTGCCGCCGCTCACCCGGCTGCAGCGGGAGCTGCTCCAGGCGGCCTTCCGGGCGGTCCGGCCGGGCGGCATCGTGGCGTACGTCACGTGCTCGCCGCACCAGGCCGAGACCGAGGTCTCGGTGACGGAGGCGGCGCGGCGCTCGTCGATCGAGGTGGAGCTGGTGGACGCGCGGCCGTACCTGCCCGCGGCCCTGCCCGAGGTGGGCACGGGCCCGACGGTGCAGCTGTGGCCGCACCGGCACGGCACCGACGCGATGTTCGTGGCGCTGCTGCGACGGGCTAACTGATCGAGTCGTGGGCCATCGGGTCGCGCTGCTGCGGTACCTCCGGAATGAGCGCCGCGACCGCGTCCCGGGCCCCGCACCCGGCGTTGACGAGCCGGTCGCGCTCGGCCGCCCAGGCGATGCCGAGCGCCTCGCGGGCCGCGGCGTCGAGCTGGAGGCGGGCGTCGTTGAGCAGCGTGCGCTCCTCCTCGTCGAGGTGGTGCGCGAGGGAGTTGGCGAGCCGGCCCACGGCCCGGTCGAAGTCGGGCGCGAGCACGTCGCGCACCTCGAGCAGCGCCAGGAGCTTGCGGTGCCCGTCGATGTGCTCGTCGGCGCCGTGCTCGACGTGGGCGCCGCCGTCGGCCAGCCGGCGCAGCTTCGGGTACACCTCGGTCTCCTCGGCCGTGGCGTGCGCGATGAGCAGGTCGGCGAGCTCGGCCCGCGCGCTCGTGCGCCGGGCCCGCAGGGTGTCGGGGTCGGTGTCGCGGGTCCGCAGGACGCGCAGCAGGTACTCGAACCGCACGTGATCGCTGACGATCGCCTCGACGACATCCATGGGTGTCATTCTCGCAGCCGCCCACGGCAAATCACGCATCGAACGCGCGTTCTCGCGATGCGTCGCGGCGGGTCATGCGTTGGGGTGAGCGCCGCCCGGGATCGCGGATAGCATCACGCTGTGTCGGACAACCTGGTGATCGCGCCCTCGATTCTCGCCGCGGACTTCTCCCGCCTCGCCGACTCGGCGCGGGCCGTCGAAGGGGCCGCGGACTGGCTGCACGTGGACGTCATGGACTACCACTTCGTGCCCAACCTCACCATCGGGCTGCCGGTGGTGCAGAGCCTGCGCCGGGCGACGACCCTGCCGTTCGACTGCCACCTCATGATCGCCGACCCGGCGCGCTGGGCGACGGACTACGCGGAGGCCGGGGCGTACAACGTGACCTTCCACGCCGAGGCGGCCACCGACCCGGTGGCGATCGCGAAGGACCTGCACGCGGCGGGGAGCCGGGCCGGGCTCGCCATCGACCGGGACACGCCCGTCGAGGGGTACCTCGACCTGCTGCCGCACTTCGACCTGCTGCTCATCATGACCATCAAGGCCGGCTTCGGCGGCCAAGCCTTCCTCCCCGAGCTGCTGGACAAGGTCCGCACGGCGCGTCGCCACATTGACACTGGTCATCTCGAGTTGCGCATTGAAGTCGACGGCGGCGTGGCCGAAGATACGATCGCGGCATGTGCGGCGGCCGGGGCCGACACCTTCGTGGCCGGGACCGCCGTCTACGGCGCGCAGGACCCGGCGGCGGCCGTGCGCAAGCTGCGCGGCATCGCCGCGGACAACTGAGACCGGCGCCGGCCGGAGACGAACAGACGGGACGACAGTGGGCGAACGCGACCTGATCCTCGTGGTCGACGACGACGTCGACATCGCCCGGTTCATCAAGGTGAACCTCGACCTGGAGGGGTTCGAGGTGCTGATGGCCCACGACGGGTCCACCGCGCTCAACCTCATCCAGGAGTACAAGCCCGCGCTGGCCGTGGTCGACTGGATGATGCCGCAGCTCGACGGGCTCGAGCTGACCCGCCGGCTGCGGGCCGACCCGATGACCGCCTCGATGCCGGTGATCCTGCTGACCGCGCGCGGGCAGACCGCCGACAAGGTCATCGGCCTGCAGGCCGGGGCCGACGACTACCTGGTCAAGCCGTTCGACACCATGGAGCTCGTCGCCCGGGTGCGCTCCACGCTGCGGCGCAACCAGGAGAACCGCGAGGTGTCGCCGCTGACCGGCCTGCCCGGCAACACGCGCATCCTGCGCGAGATCACCGACCGGGCGCGGGCCGGCACCGACTTCGCGGTCTCGCACGTGGACATCGACCGGTTCAAGCCGGTCAACGACGTGTACGGCTTCCAGCGCGGCGACGAGTTCATCATCGCCCTCGCCCGCGCGCTGCACCGGGCGGTGGTCGACGTCGGCCTGCCGCCCGCGTTCCTCGGCCACATCGGCGGCGACGACTTCCTGATCGTCTGCACCCCCGACCAGCTCAAGGACCTCACGACAAACGCGATCCTGGCGTTCCAGGGCGCCGCCGACGCGCTGTACGACCCGGTCGACGCCGAGCGCGGCTACATCGAGGTCGTCTCCCGCACCGGCGAGGTCCAGCAGCCCAACCTGGTCACCCTGTCGATCGGGGTGGCCGTCGCGACGCCCGAGAGCGGCAAGTTCACCGACCCGCGCGAGGTCATCTCCATCGCCACCGAGATGAAGAAGGTGGCCAAGAAGCACAACGGCAACTACGTCGCCGTCGACCGCCGCAGCGTGGTGGACCTGAGCTGACCCGGTTGCTGTGACGCACATCCCGCAATCTGGAAGGTAAGGACCGGCGGTTGTGTGTCAGACTCAGGTTACGTACCCACCACGCGCTGGCGGGGCTCGGTGAAATTCCGAACCGGCGGTAATCGCTCCTCCACGGGGAGCGGGAGCCCGCGACCCGGTCGAAGCCATCGGCCGGTGGACCTGGTGTGAGTCCAGGGCCGACGGTCAAAGTCCGGATGGGAGTTCAGCGCGCGGGATCCGGTGTCGACCCATTTGGGGCGATTCCGGTGGGTCGCCGCGCGCTCCCCGGGCGAAACATGGGGGTGCCACAGGCGTCCCCCCGCGTGTGATCACTTGACCACGCGGGAGAGGGCCATGGCAGACGACGAGACGTTCATGCGACGCGCCATCGAACTGGCGCGCCTGAGCCTCGGCGAGACCAGCCCCAACCCCAACGTCGGCTGCGTGCTTGTCGCGCCCGGCGGCGAGATCGTCGGCGAGGGGCGCACGGCCCCGGCCGGCGGGCCGCACGCCGAGGTCCGGGCGCTGCTGGCGGCGGGCGAGCGGGCCCGCGGCGCCACCGCCTACGTCACCCTCGAGCCCTGCGACCACACCGGTCGCACCGGGCCGTGCTCGCGCGCGCTCGTCGCGGCGGGGGTGGCCCGGGTCGTGGTCGGGGTCGCCGACCCCAACCCGGTCGCCGCGGGGGGCGCCGAGACGTTGCGCGCCGCCGGGGTCGTCGTGGAAATGGGTTCGGTACTGCACGAGCCCGCCCACGAGGCCATGGAGGGCTGGCTCACCGCCGTTTCCCGGGGCACTCCTTACGTCATCTGGAAGTTCGCGGCCACGCTCGACGGGCGCTCGGCCGCGGCCGACGGGACCAGCAAGTGGATCACGTCCCCGGACGCCCGGGCGGACGTGCACCGGCTGCGGGCCGGGGTCGACGCGATCATCGCCGGCATCGGCACCGTGCTGGCCGACGACCCCCAGCTCACGGTCCGCTCGCCCCAGGGCGTCCTCGCCCCGCGCCAGCCGCTGCGGGTCGTGGTCACCGGCGCGCGCGGCGCCGAGCTCGACGACGGCAGCTTCCGGATCACGGACCGCTCGGCCCCGACCTGGCGCGCGGAGGGCTCGGACCTCCCGGCCCTGCTGCGCGAGCTGTACGCCCGCGGCGTACGGGTGGCGCTGCTCGAGGGCGGGCCGACCCTCGCGGGCGCCTTCCTCGCCGCGGGGCTCGTGGACCGGGTGGTCGCCTACCTCGCCCCCAAGCTGCTCGGGGCCGGCCCGGCCGCCCTGGGCTTCGCCGGAATCTCCAGCATCGCCGAGGCATTGACGCTCGACGTTGTCGACCTCGCCAGGATCGGGCCCGACGTGCGCCTGACGGCAACAGTGAAAGGTGCGTGAGCAGTGTTCACCGGCATCATCGAAGAGCTCGGGACCGTCGTCGCGATCGACGAGCTGGGCGACTCCGCCCGGCTGGCGATCCGCGGGACGACCGTCACCTCCGACGCCGCCCACGGCGACTCGATCTCGGTCAACGGGGTCTGTCTCACCGTCGTGGACAACGCCGACGGGGTGTTCACCGCCGACGTGATGGGGGAGTCGCTGCGGCGCTCGACGCTCGGCGCGCTGCGCCCGGGCTCGGCCGTGAACCTCGAGCGCGCCGCGACGGTCGCCACCCGCCTCGGCGGGCACATCGTGCAGGGCCACGTCGACGGGGTCGGGCAGGTCCTGTCGCGGGAGGCCGGCGACCAGTGGGAGACGGTGACGTTCGCGCTGCCCGAGGGGCTGGGGCGCTACGTCGTGGAGAAGGGCTCCATCACCGTCGACGGGATCTCGCTGACCGTCATGGCCGTCACCGACGACACATTCTCGGTCGGGCTCATCCCGACCACGCTCAAGCTCACGACGCTCGGCGCCAAGGGCGCCGGCGAGCGGGTCAACCTGGAGGTCGACATCATGGCCAAGTACGTGGAGAAGCTGCTCGGCAAGGCGGCCCAGTCATGAGCGCCTCGGAGTCGAGCCTGGACCCGATCGAGCGGGCGGTCAAGGAGATCGCGGCCGGGCACGCGGTGATCGTGGTGGACGACGAGGACCGCGAGAACGAGGGCGACCTGATCTTCGCGGCCGAGTTCGCCACGCCGGAGCTGGTCGCGTTCATGGTGCGCTACACGTCGGGCTACATCTGCGTGCCGATCACCGAGGCCGAGGCCGACCGCCTCGACCTGCCGCCGATGTACCGCACCAACCAGGACCGCCGCGGCACCGCCTACACCGTCACGGTCGACGCCCGCTTCGGCGGCACCACCGGCATCTCCGCCGCCGACCGGGCCCGCACCATCAACCTGCTCTCCTCGCCCGAGACCCAGCCGTACGACCTGACCCGGCCCGGGCACATCGTGCCGCTGCGGGCCAAGGACGGCGGGGTGCTGCGCCGGGCCGGGCACACCGAGGCGGCCGTGGACCTGGCCACCATGGCCGGCCTGCGCCCGGCCGGCGTGCTCTGCGAGATGGTCAACGACGACGGCACCATGATGCGCCTGCCCGACCTGCGCGCGTTCGCCGCCGAGCACGACCTGGCGCTGATCAGCATCGCGGACCTGATCGCGTACCGCCGCCACACCGAGCAGCAGATCGAGCGGGTCGCCGAGACGCGGCTGCCGACCGAGCACGGGGTGTTCCGGGCGGTCGGGTACACCCAGCGGTACGGCAACGGCGAGCACATCGCCCTGGTCTACGGCGACCTCGGCGACGGCCAGGACGTGCTCGTGCGCGTGCACTCCGAGTGCCTTACCGGCGACGTGTTCAGCTCGGTGCGCTGCGACTGCGGCCCCCAGCTGGAGGCGTCGATGAACATGGTCGCCGCCGAGGGCCGCGGGGTGGTGCTCTACATGCGCGGGCACGAGGGCCGGGGCATCGGGCTCATGCACAAGCTGCAGGCGTACCAGCTGCAGGACCTCGGCCGCGACACCGTCGACGCGAACCTGGACCTGGGCCTGCCCGCGGACGCGCGCGACTACGGCACCGGCGCGCAGATCCTGGTGGACCTCGGCATCAAAACGATGCGGCTGCTCACGAACAATCCGGCAAAACGGGCGGGCCTGGAAGGGTACGGTCTGTCCGTACTGGGTCGCGTGCCCCTGCCGACCCGGCCGCACCCCGAGAACGTGCGCTACCTGCGCACCAAGCGGGACCGCATGGGGCACCTGCTGGACGAGCTCGACGAGGTTGCGGAGGGACTTGCGTAATGGCTGGTAGTGGGGCACCCGTGCTGCAACGGGTGGACGGCACCGGGCTGACGTTCGGGATCGTGGCCACGCGGTGGCACGCCGACCTCGTGGACCACATGCTCAACCGGGCGATCGAGGCCGCGGAGGCGTCCAACGTCGACCACATCACGGTGGCCCGGGTCGAGGGCGCGGTCGAGCTGCCGGTGCTGGCGCAGGGCCTGGCCCACCGCTTCGACGCGGTAGTCGCGCTCGGCGTGGTCATCCGGGGCGACACGGCGCACTTCGAGTACGTCTGCCAGTCCGTCACGGACGGCCTCACCCGGGTCGCCCTGGACAACTCGACGCCGGTCGCCCACGGGGTGCTCACCGTCGACAACTACGAGCAGGCGCGGGCCCGGGCCGGCTTCCCCGACTCCGCGGAGGACAAGGGCTACTCGGCCGCGCTGGCCGCCCTGGACGCGGCCGTGGCGCTGCGGCTGGTCGCCAAGTCCTGAGCCGTCACGTGGGTGGGAGGCCGCACCGGCCCCCCACCCGCGCTCAGACCTCGAGGGCCGCGGCCAGCTCGTCGCGGAAACCGCGCTCGGCCGGGGTGACCTGCTCGCCGCCGATGCCCAGCACCCCGCCGGTGCTCGCCGCGCCCACGACCACGTCGGCCAGCGTGACGACCCAGTAGCGGTACGCCTCGGCGTCGGCCGCCTCGGCCTTCGCCGCCAGCAGCTCGTGCGCGGCCCGGGCGCGGGAGATCACGTCGGCCAGCCCGGCCTCGCGGTCGGGGAACTCGATGACCGGAGGCTCGTCGCCGTCGGTGATGTCACCCTGGCGGCTGACCACCTCGGCGGCGACGGTCTTCACGAGCTCGCTGGACGAGCCGCGGCCGTCGGCGATGGCGGTCATCCCCGCCGTCCACTCCTCGCGGGTGCGCCGGGCGCCGTCGGCCTCGGCCTGGGACGCGGCGATCAGGACGGACTGCGGGAGGCCGACGAGCAGGCCCCACTCTTCGTCGGTGTACTTCGGCTCCGTATCCACGAGGCACAGGGTAACCAGGTGATCAGGCCGGTAAACCGATGGGCGGACCCGCGCGTCGTCTGGGTGTGATGGCGGAAGCCGCGGCCGCGGCGTGGGACCGTAGGCCGGTGCAGGCAGCGACCCCCGGCAGCCCGGCGCGCGACCCGGGCCGCGAGTTGCTGCGCGACACGCCGGAGGAGGGCGCGCGCGGCTGGAGCGCCGACGAGGCGATCGGGGCCCTCTTCGCCGCGCACTACCGCGGCCTTGTGCGCCTCGCGGTCCTGCTCCTGCACGACGAGGGGGTCGCGGAGGACGTGGTCCAGGACGCGTACGTCGCGCTGCACCGCCGCTGGTGGCGCCTGCGGGATGCGGACAAGGCGCTGGCCTACCTGCGCACGAGCGTGCTCAACGGGGCCCGGTCGGCGCTGCGCCGGCGGGGCGTGGCCGAGCGGCACGTCGCCCGGGGCCCCGACGGCCCGCAGGTCGTGGCCAGCGCCGAGACGGGCGCGCTGAGCCTGCTCGCGCACCGGGAGGTCCTGGACGCGGTACGCCGGCTGCCCACCCGGCAGCGGGAGGCGATCGTGCTGCGGTACTACGCCGAGCTGTCCGAGGCCGAGATCGCCGACGCCATGGGGGTCAGCCGCGGCGCCGTCAAGAGCCACGCGTCCCGCGGCATGGCCGCGCTGCGCCAGACCCTGGAGCGGATGCCGTGAGCGGTCCGGAGCGAAGCGGAGGAGCCGCTCACCAGAGGCGCAGGGTGCGGCTCGCGCCGGCGCCGGACCTTGCGGAGGTGACGGCGTGAGGCCAGGTCAGTCCCCCGAGGAGCGCCTCCGCGAGGCGCTGCGGGCCCGCGCCGCCGAGGTCGAGCTGGCCCCGGACGCCCTGCCCCGCATCCGGCAGCGCACGGCGGCCGCCCGGGGCCGCGGCCTGTGGGCCATGGTCGGCGCGGTCGCGGCCGTCGCGACCGCCATCGCCGCCGGCGTCGTGGCGGTCGAGACCACCCGCGGCGAGCACCGCACCCTCCCGCCGGCCGCGCGCATCTCCGGCACCGCCGAGGCGCCGGCCCCCGGCACGGCGCCGTCCACGCCCGCGCCGGCCCCGCCGGGGAGCGTCAACCTGCCGGCCTACTTCACCCGCAACGGCCGCCTGTACCGCGAGTTCCTCCCCGCCACCGCCGACGGTGACCAGGCCCGCATCCAGGCCGCCGTCCTGCTCTCGCTGCAGGGCCGGGCCAAGGACCCCGACTACCGCAGCCTGTGGCCGGACACCGTCGAGGTGCACGGCGTCACCATCGACGGCAGCCGGGTCACCGTCGACCTCGGCGGCGTCGGCGCCGCCCCGGCCGACCCGCCGCTCGCCGTCCAGCAGCTCGTCTACACCGTGCTGGCCGCCGCGACGTACACCTCGATGCGCCACGCCGACGGGGTGCGGGTGCTCGTCGACGGCGCGCCGGTGGCCCGCCTGTGGGGCGCCGTCGACACGAGCGGGACGCTGCACCAGGGCACCCTCGCCGAGCTCCAGGCGCCGGTCTGGGTGATCGAGCCCGACCAGGGCGCGGTGGTGGGCAAGACCTTCACGGTGTACCTCGCCGGGGTGGTCCCCGAGGGCACCGTCAACCTGCGCGTCCGCGACGCCGGCGGGGCCATCGTCGACGAGCGGGTCGTGCCGCTGAGCGCGGGCGCACCGGCCCTGGGCGAGGCGCGCGTGCAGGTGACGCTGCCCTCGGGGCGGTACACGGTGGAGGCTTTCCTGCACTCCGAGAAGGACGGCAGCGTGCAGTGGGTCGACGATCATGAATTCTCGGTGGGGTGACCGGCGACACGCCTGTCATCAATCGGATTCCGTTCGGGGGCTCAGGCCTGCGAGAATCCCTGCCCGTGAAGACCTTCGACGAGCTGTTCGCCGAGCTGAGCGCCAAGGCGGCGGCCGGCACCCCGGGATCCGGCACCGTGGCGGCGCTGGAGAAGGGCGTGCATTTCATCGGCAAGAAGGTCGTCGAGGAGGCCGCCGAGAGCTGGATGGCGGCCGAGCACGAGGGCCGGGAGCGCACCGCGGAGGAGCTTTCGCAGCTGCTGTACCAGGTGCAGTGCCTGATGCTGGCGACCGGGCTGTCGCTGGAAGACGTCTACCGACATCTGTAGTTCGGTCCCGTCCTTCCCGTACCCGCCGACAACCCACCCGTCTGGAGACCAGCAAATGCTCCTCCGCATCGCCGTGCCCAACAAGGGCACGCTCGCCGCCCCCGCCACCCAGATGCTCCAGGAGGCCGGCTACCGCCAGCGCTCCGACCCCAAGGACCTGCTCTGCCGCGACGAGGCCAACGGCGTCGAGTTCTTCTACCTGCGCCCGCGCGACATCGCCACCTACGTCGGCTCCGGCGACCTCGACCTCGGCATCACCGGCCGTGACCTGCTCATCGACGCGGGCAGCCCGGCGGTGGAGGTGCTCGACCTCAACTTCGGCCGCGCCACGTTCCGCTTCGCCGCCGTCCCCGGCTCGGTGAAGGGCTCCGCCCCGTCCGACCTGGAGGGCCTGCGGGTCGCCACCGCCTACCCCGGCGTGATGGAGCGCTACTTCGCCGAGCACGGCGTGCGGGCCGAGGTCATCCGGCTCGACGGCGCCGTGGAGAACGCCATCCGCCTCGGCGTCGCCGACGTCATCGCCGACGTGGTCGAGACGGGCAAGACGCTGCGCCAGGCCGGCCTCGACACGCTCGGGGAGCCGATCCTGAAATCCTCGGCGCTGCTCATCCGGCGTGCGGGGGAGGAGCTTCCGGCGGGTGTACCGCAGCTGCTGCGCCGCCTCCAGGGCGTCCTCGTCGCCCGCGAGTACGTGATGCTCGCCTACGACGTGCGGGCCGACTCCCTGGACGCGGCCGTCGCGCTCACCCCGGGCATCGAGTCGCCCACCATCTCCCCGCTGCACCGCGAGGGCTGGGTCGCCGTGCAGGCCATGGTGCCCCAGGCCGAGGTGCACCGGATCATGGACGAGCTGTACGAGGTCGGCGCCCGGGCCATCCTGGTGACCGGAATCCACGCCTGCCGGTTGTAAGGGTCGGCTTCACACCTGCCGCAGCCCCACCCCAGGTGTGAAGCGGACCCTAGTGGCAGACTGGGGCCGTGAGCAGCGAGCAGAGCCCGGTCACGGCCCCCGTCGTCGCCCGTCCGCAGCGGGCGCGGATCATCGCCTACGTCCTGGCGCTGGTCGTCGTCATCGTCTTCACGCTCATCGCCTTCGGCCTGCACGGCAAGACCGGCGACGGGCCCGGCTACTTCCAGCGCGGCGACCAGGCGGCCATGATCGGCCTGGGCCTGTGCGCGGCCGCCGGCATCCTGCTCATGACCCGTCCCCGGGTCCGGGCCGACGAGCACGGGGTCCGGGTGCGCAACATCATCGGCTCCTACGACCTGCCGTGGGAGGTCGTCCGCGGGGTGACCTTCGGCCGCGGTGCGCCCTGGCTCACCCTCGACCTGCACGACGACGAGCGGGTGGCCGTCATGGCGGTGCAGATGGCCGACAAGGACTACGCCGTCAAGGCCGCCCGGCGCCTCCGCGCCCTCCACACCGCCTCCTTGACTCATACGTCACAGGCCTCGTCGGTCGAGACCTGATCGGCCGGGCGCCGGCGGATCCATTCGTGGTAGAGTAGATTTCGTCGACCGCATCCCGTCCCAACCGGGATGTTCGAAGCGGGGCCTCGAGCCCCCACCCGCGCAGCTGACACACGGCAGCCGGGTCCGGTCCGACCGCAGCGGCCTGCACTGGCTGTAGCGGTCGAACGGCCCTCGCCTGCGCATGCGCGGCGGGGGTTTTTGGCGTTGCTTTGCAGGATGCGTCGGCCGCATGAGTGAAGTACCTATCGAGGAGGCCACATCAGCGTCGAGCCACGCGTCAACGAGCAGATCCGGGCACGTGAGGTCCGGCTGGTCGGCCCGGAGGGTGAGCAGGTGGGCATCGTCCCGCTCGAGCGCGCACTCCAGCTGGCCGCCGACGTGGACCTGGACCTGGTCGAAGTTGCGCCCATGGCACGCCCGCCCGTCTGCAAGCTCATGGACTTCGGCAAGTTCAAGTACGAGAGCGCGCTCAAGGCCCGGGAAGCCCGGCGTAACCAGCAGCAGACCGTCATCAAGGAGATGAAGCTCCGCCCGAAGATCGATCCGCACGACTACGAGACCAAAAAGGGTCACGTGGTGCGGTTCCTCAAGGCGGGCGACAAGGTCAAGGTAACGATCATGTTCCGTGGCCGCGAGCAGAGCCGCCCGGAGCTTGGTTTCCGGCTGCTGCGCAAGCTCTCGGAGGAGATCTCGGAGCTGGGCTTCGTCGAGGCCGCGCCGAAGCAGGACGGCCGCAACATGATCATGGTCTTGGCGCCGCACCGCAATGTGAAGGCCGCCGCGACCGAGCGTCGCGAGGGCAGGGCGGACGGCGGCACGGGCGCGGAGGGCGAACCAGACCTGGTCGCCGAGCTGCCCGAGCCGGTCACCGCCGACCAGGCTTGATCCGAACGGCCTGGCACCAGGCCGCACCGGCGCCCCGATCGTCACCATGACCGGGGCGGCCATAACGCCCGGGCCGCGACCAGCGGCCCAGGGCGGAGCACCACCATGTCCACCACCGCGTCGTGCGGGCGGTTCCGCACTGCGCGGAGCCCGGCTGCGCGCCGGAGCTACTGAAGGGCAACATCAGCATGCCGAAGTTCAAACCGCACTCCGGGATGAAGAAGCGCGTGAAGATCACCGGTCGCGGCAAGTTCCTCAGCGAGCCGGCCGGTAAGCGCCACCTCCTCGAGGTCAAGCCGAGCAAGCGGACCCGTCGCCTGAGCGGCAACGTCGAGCTCGCTCCGTCGGAGACCCGCCGCGTCAAAAAGCTCCTCGGCCGATAACCCAGCGGCGTTCTCCCCCGACCTTTCTTGACTTTCGACCGGCCCGCGCCGGGTACGCCCCCGCGGCCGGTCTCGCATGAGGAGTTAGAACCGTGGCACGCGTAAAGCGGGCAGTGAACGCCCAGAAGAAGCGCCGCACCGTCCTGGAGACCGCCAGCGGCTACCGCGGGCAGCGCTCGCGGCTGTACCGCAAGGCCAAGGAGCAGGTGCTGCACTCGATGCAGTACGCCTACCGCGACCGTCGCGACCGCAAGGGTGACTTCCGCCAGCTGTGGATCACCCGGATCAACGCCGCGGCCCGCGCGAACGGCCTGACGTACAACCGCCTGATCCAGGGCCTGCGCCTGGCCGGCGTCGAGGTGGACCGCAAGATCCTCGCTGAGCTCGCCGTCAGCGACGAGAAGGCCTTCAGCGGCCTGGTCCAGGTGGCGAAGACGGCCGTTGCCGCCGCCTGAGCACGATCGACCGCGACCCGGGGTGTTCACCGTTCGAACGCCCCGGGTCGTTGCCGCCCGGCGCCTGCACCGCCGCCGGGACCGCGACGAGTCCGGCCGTTTCCTGGCCGAGGGCCCGCAGGCGGTCCGCGAGGCGCTCAAGGCCGGTGTCGTGACGGAGCTCTTCGCCACCGCCGAGGCCGCCGCCCGCTACCCGGAGTGGGCCGCCTCTCTGGTCGATGAAGCCGCGATGCAGGCGCTCGCGGACACGGTGCAGCCGCAGGGCCTGGTGGCCGTCTGCCGGCAGCGTGACATCCCGCTGGAGACCGCCCTCGCCGCGAAGCCCCGGCTCGTGGCCGTGTGCGTCGACATCCGCGACCCCGGCAACGCCGGCACCGTCCTGCGCACCGCCGACGCGGCCGGCGCCGCCGCCGTGGTCTTCGCCGGCGACTCCGTCGACCCGTACAACGGCAAGGCCGTGCGCTCCTCGGCCGGCAGCCTGTTCCACGTCGACGTCGTCCGGGCCCGCGACACCGCCGCCACCGTGGATGCATTGCGAAATGCCGGTATCCAGGTGCTCGCCGCCGACGGCTACGGCGAGACCGACCTGTTCGATCTCGACACGCTCGGGAAGCCGACCGCCTGGCTGTTCGGCTCCGAGGCGCACGGCCTGCCCCGCGAGCTGGCGGCCGACCGGCGGGTCCGGGTACCCCTCTACGGCGGCGCCGAGAGCCTGAATCTGGCTGCGGCCGCGGCGGTATGCTTGTACAGTTCCGCGAAAGCGATGCGAGGAGCGCAGTGATGTCCCTGTTTATGCGGCCCGCCGGTAATGGTGGGCGAACGGGGCGCTGCACTTCCTAGGAGCGGCACCTTCCCACGACCGGCGGGCGGACCTCACTACACTGTCCGAGGCCAATCTCCCGTGGGAAGAGTCCGATGACGTACCGCAATGATCCGTACGATCCGAAACAGGCCGCTCTGCTCGACCAGGGCGCGCTCGACGACGCGGTCGCCGCGGCCGACAAGGCGTTCGCCGGAGCGGGCGACCTCGATGCGCTCGCCGCGCTGAAGCACCAGCACCTCGGCGACCGCGCCCCGATCTCCCTGGCCCGCCGCGAGATCGGCTCGCTGCCCCCGGCCGCCAAGGCCGACGCCGGCAAGCGCGTCAACCTCGCCCGCGTCGCCATCCAGGGCGCGTTCGACGCCCGGCTCGCGGCGCTCACCGCCGAGCGCGAGGACCGGGTGCTCGTCGAGGAGGCCGTGGACGTCACGCTGCCGACCGCCCGCCGGCCGACCGGCGCGCAGCACCCGCTGACCAAGATCATGGAGCGGGTCGGGGACCTGTTCGTGAGCATGGGCTACGAGGTCGCCGAGGGGCCCGAGGTCGAGTGGGAGTGGTACAACTTCGACGCCCTCAACATGCACCCGGACCACCCGGCGCGCTCGATGATGGACACCTTCTTCGTGCAGGCCGGCCCGCCCCACCAGGGTGACGACTCACGGGTGGTGCTGCGCACGCACACCTCGCCGGTGCAGGCGCGGACGATGACCAGCCGCAAGCCGCCGATCTACATCGTCTGCCCGGGCCGCACCTACCGCACGGACGAGCTCGACGCGACCCATACTCCGGTCTTCCACCAGGTCGAGGGCCTGGTCGTGGACAAGGGCATCACGATGGGCCACCTCAAGGGGACCTTGGACAACTTCGTCAAGGGCCTCTTCGGCGACCAGGCCCGCACGCGGCTGCGCCCGTCCTACTTCCCGTTCGTGGAGCCGGGCGCCGAGATCGACCTGTGGTTCCCGCAGCACCGCGACGGCCCGCGCTGGGTCGAGTGGGGCGGCTGCGGCATGGTGAACCCGCGGGTGCTGCGCGCCTGCGGTATCGACCCGGAGGAGTACTCCGGCTTCGCGTTCGGCATGGGCATCGAGCGGGCGCTGATGTTCCGCAACGGGGCCGCCGACATGCGCGACATGGTGGAGGGCGACGTGCGGTACGCGCGGGCGTTCGGATGGGAGGCCTGAGGTGCGCGTTTCGCTTTCCTGGCTGC
Source organism: Dactylosporangium sp. McL0621 (assembly GCF_049995355.1). Lineage (NCBI taxonomy): Bacteria > Bacillati > Actinomycetota > Actinomycetes > Micromonosporales > Micromonosporaceae > Dactylosporangium > Dactylosporangium sp. McL0621. The sequence goes on along the minus strand of NZ_CP188259.1, from coordinate 10,300,643 downwards.
GCGAGCACGTCGACCTGCCGGCCGGCCTCGACGGCGACGGGCTGGAGAAGGCCCTGGTCAAGGTCGGCCTGGAGGTCGAGGAGCTGACCGACGCCGGCGCCAGTGTCACCGGGCCGCTGGTGGTCGGGCGGGTCGAGTCGATCGAGGAGCTCACGGGGCTGAAGAAGCCCATCCGGTACTGCCTGGTCGACGTCGGCAACGAGCAGCCCCAGGGGATCATCTGCGGCGCCCGCAACTTCGCCGAGGGCGACCTCGTCGTCGTGGCGCTGCCCGGCGCCGTGCTCCCCGGCGGCTTCACCATCTCCGCGCGCAAGACCTACGGGCACGTCTCCAACGGCATGATCTGCTCCGGCCAGGAGCTCGGGGTCAGCGACGACCACGACGGGATCATCGTGCTGGCGCCCGACTCGGCGAAGCCGGGCGACGAGGCCCGCCCGCTCGTCGGGCTCGACGACGTCGTGGTCGAGATCAACATCACCCCCGACCGCGGGTACTGCTTCTCCGTGCGCGGCATCGCCCGCGAGCTGTCGCACTCCCTCGGCGGCGCCTACCGCGACCCGGTCGCGGCGGTCGTCCCGCTGGAGGGCGACGGCGGCGAGGCGTACCCGATCGAGGTCCTCGACAGCGTGGCCTGCGACCGGTTCACCGCCGTCGCCGTCCGCGGCGTCGACCCGGCCGCGGCCACCCCGCAGTGGATCAGGACGCGCCTGGCCACGGCCGGCATCCGGTCCATCTCGCTGCCGGTCGACATCGCCAACTACGTGATGATCGAGATGGGCCAGCCGATGCACTCCTGGGACCTCGGGCAGCTGACCGGCCCGCTGGTCGTGCGGCGCGCGCAGCCGGGGGAGAAGCTGACCACGCTCGACGGCGTCAGCCGCGTGCTCGACCCCGAGGACATCGTCATCGCCGACGGCACGGGCGTCGTCTCGCTCGCGGCCGTCATGGGCGGCAGCACCACCGAGGTCTCGCCCACGACCGTCGACGTGCTGCTCGAGGCCGCGCACTGGGACCCGCGCTCGGTCGCGCGCACCATCCGCCGGCACAAGCTGCCCAGCGAGGCCGGCAAGCGCTACGAGCGCGGCGTCGACCCGCAGATCACCGCAGCGGCCTGCGCCCGGGCGGCGGAGCTGCTGGCCGAGCACGGCGGCGGCACCGTCTCCACCAGCGTCACCGACGTCTACGCGGTCGTGCCGCCCGCGCCGGTCACGATGACCGTCCAGCGCCCCTCGCAGCTGGCCGGCGTCGACTACACGCCGGAGCGGGTGCTGGAGATCCTCGCGATGATCGGCACCCAGGTGGTCGTGGACGGCGACGTGCTCGCCGTCACCCCGCCGAGCTGGCGGCACGACCTCAACGACCCGGCCGACCTCGCCGAGGAGGTGCTGCGCCTCGACGGGTACGACCGGATCCCGAGCGTCCTGCCGATCGCGCCGCCCGGGCGCGGGCTCACCGCGACCCAGCGGCGCCGGCGCACGGTCGGGCGGGCCCTGGCCGATGCCGGCTACGTGGAGACGCTGTGCTGGCCGTTCGTCGGCGAGGCGGCCCTCGACGCGATGCGCATCCCGGCCGGCGACGAGCGCCGCAACGCCCTGCTGCTGCGCAACCCCATCTCCGACGAGGAGCCGGGGCTGCGCACCACGCTGCTCCCGCCGCTGCTGGCCGCGCTGCGCCGCAACCTCGGGCGCGGCCTGCGCGACACCGCGCTGTTCGAGATCGGGCCGGTCTTCCTGCCCGACGGGCCGCTCGCCGTCGCGCCCGCGCACGGCGTCGACGGGCCGCCCAGCGCGGACGAGTTCGCGGCGGTCGAGGCGCTCCTGCCGCGCCAGCCGTGGCACGTGGCGACCGTCATCGCCGGCGAGGCCGACCCGGCCGGCTGGTGGGGCGGCGGCCGCCCGGCCGACTGGGCCGACGCGGTCGAGTCCGCGAAGGTCGCGGCGGCCGCGGCCGGCGTCGAGCTGACCGTGCGGGCCGCGGCCGAGGCGCCGTGGCACCCGGGCCGCTGCGCGGCGCTGCTCGTCGGCGACACCGTCGTCGGGCACGCGGGTGAGCTGCACCCGGCCGTCTGCGCGGACCTGGACCTGCCCCGTCGTACCGTCGCCATGGAGATCGACCTCGACGCGCTGCCGATCCCGGGCGTGTGGATCGCCCCCCGGCTGTCGACCTTCCCCACGGCGCTGATCGACGTGGCGGTCGTGGTCGACGCGGCCACCCCGGCCGGCGCGGTCGGGGCGGCGCTGGCCGAGGGCGCGGGGCCGCTGCTGGAGTCGGTGCGGCTCTTCGACGTGTACGCCGGGGCGCAGCTGGGTGAGGGCCGCAAGTCCCTGGCCTACAAGCTGACCTTCCGCGCGCCGGACCGCACGCTCACCGGCGAGGAGGCCCTGGCCGCCCGCGACGCCGCGGTCGCCGTGGCCGCCGACCGGTTCGGGGCCGTCCTGCGCGGAGCGTGACGGAACGCATCGACGGTTCGGAGCCGTGACCGGCAGGATGGTACGGTCACGGCGCCGAGCCGACAATCCTGAAGGGGCAGCGCGTGTCAGACGTCAGTGCATCGGGGGGTTTCACCACCGACGTCGTGGTGATCGGCGGTTGCGGCCGGGTCGGTCTCCCGCTCGGCATCGCGCTCGCGTCCCGCGGTCTGCAGGTCACCCTGTACGACATCAACGAGGCCGCGGTCGCCGTGGTCAACACGGGCACGCTCCCCTTCGACGAGGAGGGCGCCGCCGAGCCGCTGGCCAAGGCGGTCGCCGAGGGCCGGCTCACGGCATCGACCGACCCGAGCACCGTGGCCACGGCCGAGCACCTCGTCGTGATCGTGGGCACGCCGGTCGACGAGCACCTCAACCCCAACATCGCGGCGGTGCCGAAGGCGATCGAGCGCTGCGCGGAGTACCTGCGCGACGGCCAGCTCATCGTGCTGCGCAGCACCGTGCACCCCGGGGTCACCGCGCTCACCGAGAAGCTGATCAAGAAGCTCGGGGTCAACGCCGACGTCGCGTTCTGCCCCGAGCGCATCGCCGAGGGCAAGGCGATGACCGAGCTGTTCGAGCTGCCGCAGATCGTCGCCGCGCGCACCCCCGAGGCGACCCAGCGCGCCGAGAAGCTGTTCCGCAACCTGGCCGGCCAGATCGTGGTCCTGGAGCCGGAGGAGGCGGAGCTCGCCAAGCTCTTCACGAACACGTGGCGGTACATCAAGTTCGCCGCCGCGAACCAGTTCTGGATGATGTCCAACGACTTCGGCCTGGACTTCGAGCGCATCCGGCACGCGATCCGCTTCCAGTACCCGCGCGCCGCCGACATGCCCGGCGCCGGCTTCGCGGCCGGGCCGTGCCTGCTCAAGGACACCATGCAGCTCGCGGCGTTCAACAACAACAACTTCGTGCTCGGCCACAGCGCGATGCTCATCAACGAGGGCCTGCCGCTGTACGTCGTGTCCAAGCTCCAGGAGCGCTTCGACCTGTCGGAGATGACGGTTGGCATCCTCGGCATGGCCTTCAAGGGCGGCAGCGACGACATCCGCGAGTCGCTCGCCTACAAGCTGCGCAAGGTCGTCATGCTGCGCGCCAAGGAGACGCTCTGCAGCGACCCGTACGTCAAGGACGACCGGTTCGTCCCGCTCGACGAGGTCCTCGGCCGCGCCGACCTGCTCATCATCGCCGCTCCTCACCCGGAGTACCGTGACCTGCAGACCGATGTCCCGGTTGCGGACATGTGGGGCGTGACGAACAAGGGCGTGCGTATATGAGCTTGCCGCCACAGATTTCTGTGGTCATTCCGGTCTACAACGAGGGCGAGGCCATCGTCCGCTGCCTGGACCGGATCCTTCGCGAGGTGATGATGCCCGCGGAGGTCCTCGTCGTGCACGACATGCCCGAGGACACCACCGTGCCGTTCGCGCTGCAGGTGCAGGAGCGCGACCCGCGGGTCCGGCCGGTGCTCAACACCTACGGCCGCGGCCCGGCCAACGCGATCCGCTTCGGCATCGACGTCGCCCGCGCCCCTGTGGCCGTGGTCACCATGGCCGACGGCTCCGACGACCCGCGCCAGATCGAGGACCTCGCGCGGCTCGTGGACCGCGGGGTCGTGGTCGCGGCCGCGTCGCGCTACATGCCGGGCGGGCAGCAGGTCGGCGGGCCGCGGTTCAAGCGGTTCCTGTCCCGCAACGCCGGGCGCAGCCTGCACTGGTTCGCGCGCGTCGGCACCCGGGACGCCACCAACAGCTTCAAGGCATACTCGACCCAGTTCGTCCGCCAGGTCGGCATCGAGTCCAAGACCGGCTTCGAGATCGGCATCGAGCTGACCGCGAAGGCGACCCGGCTGGGCCTGCCCGTCGCGGAGATCCCGACGATCTGGCTCGACCGGCAGCTCGGCGAGTCCCGCTTCGACGTGGGGCGTTTCATGCCGAGCTACCTCAAGTGGTACTGGTTCGCCTTCGGCCCCAGACTGACCGTCGAGAAGCTGGCCAAGCGCCCGGCTTCCACGGCCGCGCGCGACGACGCGCAGGCCGCCCGCGAGAGCTCGTCCGCAACCCAGAGCTAGAAGGAGTATTTGTGGCAAAGGTCCTGGTCACCGGCTCGGCCGGCTTCATCGGTGGATATGTCGTCGAGGAGCTGCTCGCCCGCGGCTACCAGGTCGTCGGCCTCGACAACTACTCGAAGTACGGTCCGGTCACCCGCAGCTACGACTCGCACCCGGACTACCGCTTCGTCGAGGGCGACGCGCGCGACGTCGACCTGGTCACGGACCTGCTCGACGGCTGCGATCACTTCATCGCCGGCGCGGCGCTCATCGGTGGCATCTCGTACTTCCACGCCTACGCCTACGACCTGCTCGCGGCCAACGAGCGGATCATGGCCTCGTCCTGCGACGCGGCGATCAAGGCGCACCAGAGCGGCACGCTGAAGAAGATGACGTACCTGTCGTCGTCGATGGTCTTCGAGTCCACGACGCACTGGCCGTCGAAGGAGGGCGACGAGCGCAAGATCCCGCCGCCGCTCTCGTCGTACGGGTTCCAGAAGCTCGCCGTGGAGTACTACGCGAAGGCGGCCTGGGACCAGTACAAGCTGCCCTACACGATCGTGCGGCCGTTCAACTGCGTCGGCGTCGGCGAGGGCCGCGCGCTGGGCGAGGTCGAGGTGCTGTCCGGCAACGTGAAGCTGGCCATGTCGCACGTCGTGCCCGACCTGGTGCAGAAGATCGTCAAGGGCCAGAACCCGCTGCACATCCTCGGCACCGGCGAGCAGGTGCGCCACTACACCTACGGCGGCGACCTGGCCAAGGGCATCATCACCGCGATGGAGTCCGACAACGCGCTGAACGAGGACTTCAACATCTCCACCGCCGAGTCGACAACGGTCCTGCAGCTGGCCGACGTGATCTGGCGCAAGATCAAGGGCACGGACGAGCCGCTGAGCGTGGTCTCCGACGACCCGTACGAGTACGACGTGCAGAAGCGCGTGCCGGACTGCACCAAGGCGCGCGAGGTGCTCGGCTTCGAGGCGACGACCTCCCTCGACGAGATGCTCGACGAGGTCATCCCGTGGGTGACCGAGGCCGTCAAGGAAGGCCGCCTGTAAAGCTTCCCGGAGAGGGCCCCGCCGCTCGGCGGGGCCTTTTTCGTTGGTGTGGGTGTGACGCTCGTCGAGGAACGCGAGACCGCCGCGGAGGTCGTGCGGGAAGGGTCCCGGCGGCGGTGGGCGTGGCCCGCCGTCGCGGTGGTCGCCGGAGCGCTGGTCGGGCTCGCCCGCACCCGGGAGCCGGGGCGCTGGACTCGATCTGGGCCGAGGACGGGCAGAACTTCCTCACCGACGCGCTGAACCGGCCCTGGTACGAGGCGATCCTGACCCCGTTCAACGGCTACTTCCACGTCGTCGCCCGGATCTGCTGGGCCGGCATCGCGCTGTTCCCCGTCGAGTGGGCGGCCGCCCTGAACGCGGTGCTCGACGCCGCGATCAGCAGCCTGCTCGGGCTCGCCGTCCACGGCGCGGCCCGGTCGAGGCTCGACCGCCTCCCGGCCGCCGTGATCGGGGTCGCCGCGGCGCTGCCGATGGGGTTCGTGCCCAACGCGCTCGCCCAGCTGCAGTTCCCGCTCGTGTACGCGGGCCTCTGGATGCTGCTGTGGCGGCGGGCGAACCTGCTGACCGCCGGGCTGCCCGCGCTCGCCGCGCTCAACTCGATGCTCGGTGTCCTGCTGGTGCCGGTGGCCTTGGGCGGGCTCCTGCGGTACCGCTGCCGGGAATGGCTCTTGAAGCTTCTCGCCCTGGTGCCGGGCGCCCTGCTGCAGCTCGTGCCGCTGCTCACCGGGGCCACCCGCCGGGGGCTGGGGGAGCGGCCCGAGCACGACCCCGTCGCCGTCGCGGCCATGTACCTACGCTGGGGCGTCCCGCGCGCCTTCCTCGGCCCGGCCTGGCTGGCGCCGCCCGACGACGACGTTTGGGGGCACCGGGCGCTCGTCGCCGCCGGGCTGCTCGTTCCGGCCGTCCTGCTCGGCGTGGCGCTGTGGGCGCGGGCGTACCGGGAGCTGCGCCTGGCCGCGGTCCTCGCCGGGTTCGCGGCGCTCGCCGGGGCCGTGCAGCTGGCCGCGCACGGGTTCGGCGAGGACCGCTACCTGGTGCTGATCGGCCTGCCCAACGTCGCCGCCGGGGTCTGCCTCGCGGCCGGCGCCCAACGATCGGTACGGGCTCTGGGTTGCGTACATAGGTCAACGCCACTTGTCGTGTTCGCGACACTTGTCGCCATGGTGCTGGCCGCGAACCTGCGCCCGGCGAGCCCGCGCGACGGCGGCCCGCGCTGGGGGGCCGCCGTGCGGTCCGCGCGCGCGGAATGCCTTGTCCGGCCGGGTCTCGCGCGGACCGGCGTGCACATCGCCCAGTGGCCCGTGCTCGGCTGGGAGGCGGTGCTGCCCTGCGCCCGGCTGCGGTGATCACCGGTCGATCGGGCGTCACCCCGGCGTCTCGCCTTGTTCCCCGGCCGTTGCGACGAACGGGCGTTCGTTAGAGACTCGGCGTCGTGGTGAGCACCTCGTCGGCGCCCATCGGCCGGGCCGATCTCCTGAGCCATGCCCGGGAGCGGCTGGTGGCGGGGGGCAGCGTCGTGCTCTGCGGGCCGGCCGGCATCGGCAAGTCCACCATCCTGGACGCGCTGGCCGCGGCCGAGCTCGAGGCGCTGGTGCTGCGCGCGGCCGCCGCCGAGGCCGAGGCCGACCTGCCCTACCTCGCCCTGGTCGACCTCTTCGACGGCGCCCCGGACGCCTCGGAGCTGCTCCCGGCCCATCTGCGCGCGGCGCTGGACGGCGCCCTGCTGCGCAGCGCCCTGCCCGCGACCCCGCACGACCAGCTGGCCGTGCGCCTGGCGGTGCTCGAGCTCTTCCGCGCCCTGGCGGCCGACCGGCCGGTGCTGCTCATCCTCGACGACGTGCAGTGGATCGACGAGCCCAGCGCCGGGGTGCTGCGGTTCGTCTCCCGCCGACTGGGTGAGGTGCCGGTGAAGGTGCTCGCGGCCGAGCGGGTGCCCGACGGCGGCGCGCCGACCCGGCTCGACCTGTGCCCGCCGCCGAGCGTCACCCTGCCCGTCCCGCCGCTGCCCCAGAGCGACGTCGCCGATCTGCTGCGGGCCCGCTTCGGCGCCGAGGCCGGGCGCGCGCACGTCCAGCGCATCTACGAGGCCAGCGCCGGCAACCCGCTCTACGCGGTCGAGCTCGGCCGGGCCATCGGCAGCAGCTCGTTCCCGGTCACCGACCCGCTGCCGGTGCCCGACCGGCTCCGGGAGCTGCTGGCCGCCCGGCTGGCCTCGCTGCCCGCCGAGGACTGGCCCGCGCTGCTGGTCATCGCGGCCGCGGCCCGCCCGAGCCTGGCCCTGCTCGGCGCCTGCGGGCTCAGCGAGGCGCACGTCGAGGCCGGGATCGCTTCGGGTGTACTGCACGTAGAGCCCGACGGCGCCATCCGGTTCTCGCACCCGCTGCTGCGGGAGATGGTCTACGCCGACGCGACGGCCGCCGCCCGCCGGGAGACCCACGAGCGGCTCGCCGACACCGTCACGGACCCGGTCGACCGGGCCCGGCACCTGGCCGCCGCCCGCCCGGAGCCGGACGAGGGCCTGGCCGAGTGCCTGGCCGACGCCGCCTCGGCGGCCCGGCTGCGGGGCGCGCCCGCGATGGCCGCGGACCTGGCCGCCCTGGCCGCCGACCGCACGCCCCGGGACACGCCGGGCGTGGCCGCGGTGCGCCGGTTGAGCGCGGCCCAGTACGCGTACTCGGCCGGCTCGCCGGTCGACGCCCGCCGCCACGCCGCGGCCGCGCTGCGCGACGCGGCCGACCGCCGGACCCGGGTCGGGGCGCGGCTGCTGCTGGTCGAGATGTCGGGGGAGGACCACTCCAACTCCGGCCCGCTGCTCGACGCGGCGTTCGTCGAGGCGGTCGACACCCCGGACCTGCTCGCCCACGTGCGGCTGTACAAGGGGATCAAGGCCTACTGGGACGGCGACGGCGAGGCCGCGCTGGCCGAGCTCAAGCGGGCCGAGGAGGCCGCCGAGCTGTGCGGCGACATGGAGCGGCTGGTCGAGGTGCTCAGCTGGCGGGGCAACATCCTGCTCGGCACCGAGGGCGACGAGTACCTGGAGCGGGCCGGCAAGCTCGCCCGGGGCCTGTCGCTGACCCCGGCGACGGTCGCGGCCCGGCAGGTGGCCGCGATGAGCCGGCTGTTCAAGGGCGAGACGGCCGAGGCCGTGCGGCGGATCGAGGCGCTGCGGATCGCGGTGGAGCGGGCCGGCACCGTGCGTGACCTCGCGGCGGTGCTCGTGTCGGTGGCCGGCATCTACTGGCGGGCCGGCCGCTGCGCCGACGCGCTGACCGCCGGGCGGGACTGCGTGCGGCTCTACGTCGACGTCGAGGCCACGCCCGGGCCCGGGTACCTGGTCGCGGCGCTGGTGGAGTACGCGGGCGGGACCGCCACGGCGGCCGCGAGCCACGCCGAGCGGGGTCTGGCCGCGTGCCTGGCCGCCGGCGACGAGGACTGGATCAAGCTCGCGTACGCGACCGGCGGTCTCGTGCACCTGCTGCGCGGCGACCCGGTGGCCGCGGCCGAGATGATGCGCGAGGCGTACGCCCTCGACCAGCGCCTCGGCCGGCTCGACCCGGGCGTCCTGCCCTGGCACGCCGACTTCGTCGAGGCGCTCGTCGGCGCCGGGGCGCGCAACGAGGCGGCCGAGGTGCTCGCCGAGGTCGAGCAGCGCGCCCGGCACCTGGACCGCCAGGTGGTCTTCCTGGGCCTGGCCCGGGCCCGCGCCGTGCTCACCGCCGCGACGGGGGAGGCCCGCGAGGGCGCCGAGGCCCTGCACCGGGCGATCGAGGAGTGGCCCGACCACCCGTACCCGCTGGAGACGGCCCGCGCCTACTACACCCTCGGCGGGCTCGAGCGGCGCGCCCACCGCCGCGGGGCCGCCCGGGCCGCGCTGTCCGAGGCCGTCCGCCGCTACGGCGCGGCCGACGCCCACCCGTGGCGCGAGGTCGCCGCGGCCGACCTGGCCCGCCTCGACGGCGGCCGCGGCGCCGGGCTGTCCGAGACCGAGCGGCGCATCGTCGAGCTGGTCCGGGCCGGCGCCACCAACCGGGAGATCGCCCGCGCGCTCTTCCTGTCGATCAAGGCGGTCGAGGCGAACCTGACGCGGCTGTACCGCCGGCTCAACGTGCGCAACCGCTCCCAGCTGGCGCGGTTCCTCGACCCGGAGTAGCCGACCCTATCCTTACCCGCGCGTTCATCCGCGTGTGGCGATGTCATACATAGACTGCCTCCGATTCCTTCCACCGGAGGTACGCAGTGATCAAGCGGGCCCTGCTCGCCGTCGCGCTCATGACGGCGGGCGTCACCTACCTGGCCGGGGCGGCCGAATCCGAGGCCGCCGCCGTGCACCGCGTTCTGTTCGACAACACCAAGGCCGAGACCGCCGGGAATGCCGACTGGATCATCAGCACGTCCCAGCCCGACCCCCTGGGCCAGAACGCCGACCCGACGAGCGAGACGTCCTGGACGGGCGCGCTGTCGTCGTGGGGCGTGGCGCTGCAGCGCACCGGGCAGTACAGCCTCAAGACCCTGCCGGCCGGGAACACCATCACCTACGGCGGGTCGGGCGCGCTGGACCTCAAGAACTTCGACGAGTTCGTGATGCCGGAGCCCAACGCCCCGCTGAGCGCGGCCGAGAAGACCGCGATCATGCGGTTCATCCAGGCCGGCGGCGGGTTCTTCCTGATCGTCGACCACACCGCCAGCGACCGCAACAACGACGGCTGGGACTCGGTGCGCATCGGCAACGACCTGCTGACCAACAACGGCGTCGACAACACCGACCCGTTCGGCTTCAGCATCGACGTGAACAACATCGGCACCGAGAACCCGGTCGCGATCAGCAGCACCACCGACCCGGTCATCAACGGCTCGTTCGGCAAGGTGCGGGGCAGCATCATCCGCAACGGCAGCACGCAGACCCTGCACCCGGCGGACAACGCCTCGGTGAAGGGCCTGGTGTACCGCAGCGGCTTCACCCCCGGCGGCACGACCGGCGCGTTCTTCACCACGGCGACGTTCGGCTCGGGCCGGGTCGCGGTGTGGGGCGACAGCTCGCCGATCGACGACGGCACCGGACAGTCCGGCAACACGCTCTACGACGGGTGGAACGACACCGCCGGTACCAACGCCGCTCTGGCCCTCAACGCCACCGCCTGGCTGGCCGGTACTCCTTCCGGGGGTGGGACGTCCTCCTGTGCTTCCCCTGAGCTCTTCGGAAATCCCGGCCTCGAGACCGGCACGGCGACCCCGTGGACCGCGACCTCCGGTGTTGTGTCGAACGACACGTCCATGGCCGCGCACGGTGGATCATGGAAGGCGTGGCTCGACGGCTACGGCTCGGCGCACACCGACACGCTGTCCCAGACGGTGACGATCCCGTCGGGGTGCTCGCAGGCGGTGCTGACCTTCTGGCTGTGGGTCGACACCGACGAGACCGGAACCACCGCCTACGACAAGCTCACCGTGACGGCCGGCTCGACCACCCTGGCCACCTACTCCAACGTCAACGCGTCGAGCGGCTACCAGCAGAAGACGCTCACGGTGAACGCGACCGGCAGCGTGAAGATCACCTTTACCGGGGTGGAGGGCAGCAGGCTGGCCACCTCCTTCCTGCTCGACGACCTCAGCATCAAGGGCGCCTGAGTTACCTCCTTGAAACAGATGCCTGCATAGCGATACAGTCGAGCGCATGGGAATACGTGTCGCCGTTGCGGGGGCCTCGGGCTACGCCGGCGGTGAGCTGTTGCGGCTCATCGCCGGCCACCCGCACCTGGAGCTCGCCGCCGCCACCGGGTTCGCGCAGGCCGGATCGACCATCGGGAGCGTTCACCCGCACGTGCGATCCTTCCGCGACGTCGTGCTGGCCAAGACCGAGGCGGAGGTGCTCGCCGACGCCGACCTGGTCTTCCTGGCCCTGCCGCACGGCGAGTCGGCCGCCCTGGCCGCACAGCTGCCCGGGGCGGTGAAGATCGTCGACCTGGGCGCCGACTTCCGGCTCCGGGACGCCGCGGCCTGGGAGCGGTACTACCCCGGCGCGCACGCCGGCACCTGGACCTACGGCCTGCCCGAGCTGCCCGGTCAGCGGGAGCTGATCGCCGCCTCGACCCGGGTCGCCAACACCGGCTGCTACGCGGTCACCACCGTCCTCGCCCTCGCGCCGCTGATCGCCGCCGGGGTCGCCGACCCCGAGGACGTGGTCGTGGTCGCCTCCTCGGGCACCTCGGGCGCCGGGCGCGCGGCCAAGCAGCACCTGCTCGCCTCCGAGATCATGGGGTCGATGACGCCGTACAAGGTCGGCGCGCACCAGCACGTCCCCGAGATCAAGCAGGCCAGCGGCGCTCGGTCGCTGTCGCTGACCCCGGTGCTCGCGCCGATGCCGCGGGGCATCCTGGCCACGGTGACCGCCCGTTTCCGGCAGAAGGCCGACCCGCGCGGGGTGCTCGCGGCCGCCTACGAGGGCGAGCCGTTCATCCACGTGCTGCCCGAGGGGCAGTGGCCGCAGACCGGCGCGACCTTCGGCTCCAACTCCGCGCACCTGCAGGCGACCGTCGACGTGGACAGCGGCCGGATCGTCGTCGTCTCGGCCACCGACAACCTCGTCCGGGGCGCGGCCGGCCAGGCCGTGCAGAACGCGAACATCATGCTGGGCCTGCCCGAGACCGCGGGTCTCGCCGTCGACGGGATCGCACCATGAACGGTCCGGAGCGGAGCGGACGGTCCGCTCATCGGGGAAAGACCGCTGTTTCGTGCCGGAGCGAAGCGGAGGTGACGGCATGAGCGTGACCGCGCCGAAGGGGTTCCGGGCCTCCGGGGTCGCCGCCGGGATCAAGGCCGCCGGGGCGCTCGACGTGGCGCTCGTCGTCAACGACGGGCCCGACACCACCGCGGCCGCCGTGTTCACCGGCAACCGCATCAAGGCCGCCCCGGTGCTGTGGAGCCAGCAGGTGCTCAAGGCCGGCATCGTGCGGGCCGTCATCCTCAACTCCGGCGGCGCCAACGCCTGCACCGGCGCGGCCGGCTTCCAGGACACCCACGCCACCGCCGAGCACACCGCGGCCGTGCTGTCCGGGCGGGCCTCGCGCTTCCCGGTCGGCGCCGGCGACGTCGCCGTCTGCTCCACCGGCCTCATCGGCGAGCGCCTGCCGATGCCGAAGCTGATCGCCGGCGTCGACGCGGCCGCCCGCGCGCTGTCCCGCGACGGCGGCGCGGAGGCGGCCACGGCCATCATGACCACCGACACCGTGCCGAAGACGGCCGTCCAGAGGGGACAGGGCTTCACCGTCGGCGGGATGGCCAAGGGCGCCGGCATGCTCGCGCCGGGCCTGGCCACCATGCTCGTGGTGCTCACCACCGACGCCGTCGCCGACGCGACCACCCTGGACACCGCGCTGCGCCTGGCGACCGACGTCACCTTCGACCGGATCGACTCCGACGGCTGCATGTCCACCAACGACACCGTCCTGCTCATGGCCAGCGGCGCCTCCGGCATCGAGCCGACCCCGCACGAGCTGGCCGAGGCGGTCACCGCGGTCTGCGCCGACCTGGCCCGGCAGCTCATCGCCGACGCCGAGGGCGCCACCAAGGAGATCGCCATCGAGGTCACCGGGGCCGCCTCCGCCGCCGACGCGGTCGTGGTGGGCCGCTCGATCGCCCGCAACAACCTCGTGAAGACCGCGTTCTTCGGCAACGACCCGAACTGGGGCCGCATCCTCGCCGCCATCGGCACCACGGCCGCGGCCTTCGAGCCCGACGAGGTCGACGTGGCCATCAACGGGGTGTGGATCTGCAGGGGCGGCGCCGCCGGCGAGGACCGGTCCAAGGTGGACCTCGGCGCCCGCGCGGTCACCGTCACCGTGAACCTGCACGCCGGCCCCGAGGCCGCGACGATCTGGACGAACGACCTCTCCATGGGGTACGTGCACGAGAACTCGGCGTACAGCTCGTGAGCGGTCCGGAGCGCAGCGGAGGGGCCGCTCACCAGGAAGCTCAGCTCGACGTTCATGCGTCCGGAGCGCAGCGGAGGCGCGTGAGCGGTCCGGAGCGCAGCGGAGGGGCCGCTCACCAGGAAGCTCAGCTCGACGTTCATGCGTCCGGAGCGCAGCGGAGGCGCGTGAGCGGTCCGGAGCGCAGCGGAGGGGCCGCTCACCAGGAAGCTCAGCTCGACGTTCATGCGTCCGGAGCGAAGCGCAGACGCATGAACGGTCGGGACCTCGGCATCGCGCTCGGCAAGGCCAGCACGCTCATCGAGGCGCTGCCGTGGCTGGAGCGTTTCTCGGGCTCGACCGTCGTGGTCAAGTACGGCGGCAACGCCATGATCGACAACGAGCTCAAGCGCGCCTTCGCCGCCGACATGGTGTTCCTGCGCCACGTCGGCCTCAAGCCCGTCGTCGTGCACGGCGGCGGCCCGCAGATCTCGGCCATGCTCAAGCGGCTGGGCATCGCCAGCGAGTTCAAGGGCGGCCTGCGCGTCACCACCCCGGAGACCGCCGACGTGGTGCGGATGGTGCTCGTCGGCCAGGTCGGGCGCGAGCTCGTCGGGCTCATCAACGAGCACGGCCCGCACGCGGTCGGCATGTCGGGCGAGGACGCCGGGCTCTTCACCGCCGTGCGCCGCCCGGCCATCGTCGACGGCGCGCCCGTCGACATCGGCCAGGTCGGCGACGTCGAACGGGTCAACATCTCGGCCGTCGCCGACCTCATCGCGGCCGGGCGCATCCCGGTCGTGTCGACGGTCGCGCCCGACGCCGACGGAGTGCTGCACAACCTCAACGCCGACACCGCGGCCGGCGCGCTCGCCGTCGCGCTGCAGGCGCGCAAGCTCGTGGTCCTCACCGATGTCGAGGGCCTGTACGGCAACTATCCGGACCCGTCGTCGCTCATCTCGCAGCTGACCGCCGACGAGCTCACGGAGCTGCTGCCCACCCTGGAGGCCGGGATGGTGCCGAAGATGGAGGCCTGCCTGCGGGCGGTCAAGGGCGGGGTGCCGGCCGCGCACGTCGTCGACGGGCGGGTACCACACTCGCTCCTGCTGGAAGTGTTCACGTCGGAGGGTTTCGGGACGATGGTGGTGGCGCAATGACCGGGGCGTTGGTTTCGCGGTTCGAGCAGTCGGTCATGAACACGTACGGGCCGCCGCAGCTGGGTCTCGTCAGCGGGCGCGGCGCGGTCGTCGTGGACGAGGCCGGTCGGTCCTATGTGGACCTCCTCGGCGGCATCGCCGTCAACCTGCTCGGCCACGGCCACCCGGCCGTCGTCGCCGCGGTCTCCGAGCAGATCGCGACCCTCGGGCACGTGTCGAACCTGTTCGCCTCGCCGCCCGTCGTCACCCTCGCCGAGCGCCTGCTGGCCCTGGCCGGCCGCCCCGGCGCGGTGTTCTTCGGCAACTCCGGCGCCGAGGCCAACGAGGCCGCGTTCAAGCTCTCCCGGCGCACCGGGCGCACGAAGATCGTCGCGGCCGAGGCCGGCTTCCACGGCCGCACCATGGGCGCCCTGGCGCTGACCGGGCAGCCGGCCAAGCAGCAGCCGTTCCTGCCGCTGCCCGGCGATGTGGTCCACGTGCCCTACGGCGACGTCGCCGCGCTCGCCGCCGCCGTCGACGACGACACCGCGATGGTGCTGCTGGAGCCGATCCAGGGCGAGTCGGGTGTGGTGGTACCGCCGGCCGGGTATCTCACCGCCGCCCGTGAGCTCACCGCCGCCCGCGGCGCCCTGCTCGCTCTCGACGAGGTGCAGACGGGCATCGGGCGCACCGGGTACTGGTTCGCCCACCAGGCCGAGGGCGTACGCCCCGACGTCGTCACCCTCGCCAAGGGCCTCGGCGGCGGCCTGCCGCTCGGCGCGATGATCGCCTTCGACGAGGCCGCCACGCTGCTCGGCCCGGGCATGCACGCCTCCACGTTCGGCGGCAACCCGGTCTGCTGCGCCGCCGCCCTGGCCGTGCTCGACACCATCGAGTCCGAGCACCTGCTCGACGCGACCAAGCGGCTCGGCGAGCGGATCCGCCGCGACGTCGAGGCGCTCGGCCACCCGCTCGTCACCGGCGTGCGCGGCTCCGGCCTGCTGCTCGGCATCGTGCTGCGCGGCCCGGCGGCCGGCGCGCTCGCCGCCGTCCTGCGCGACGAGGGCTTCCTGGCCCAGGCCGCCCAGCCCGACGTGCTGCGCATCGCGCCGCCGCTGATCCTCACCGACGAGCAGGCCGACGCGTTCGTGGCCGCGCTCGGCCCGGCGCTGACCGCGGTGCAGCCGTCATGACCGTCCGGCACTTCCTTCGCGATGATGACCTCAGCGCGGCCGAGCAGCTGCAGGTCCTCGAGCTGGCGGCGGCGATGAAGGCCGACCGCACCGGCTTCACCCCGCTGGCCGGCAAGTCGGTCGCGGTCATCTTCGAGAAGCCGTCGCTGCGCACCCGGGTCTCGTTCGAGGTCGGCATCGCCCAGCTCGGCGGCACGCCGCTCATCATCGACGCGACCACGACGCACTTCGGGCGCGGCGAGGAGATCGGCGACGCGGCGAGGGTCCTGTCCCGCTACGTCGACGCGATCGTCATCCGCTCGAACTCCGACGCGCGGGTCGGCGAGCTCGCGGCCGGGGCCACCGTGCCGGTCGTCAACGCCCTGACCGACGGGTTCCACCCCTGCCAGCTGCTGGCCGACCTGCAGACGGTCCGCGAGCGCTTCGGGACGACCCAGGGGCGCATCCTGACGTACCTCGGGGACACCGCCAACAACATGGCGCACTCGTACGCGCTCGCCGGCACCCTCGCCGGGATGCGGGTGCGGCTCTCGGGGCCGGCCGGGTTCGAGCCCGACGCGGCCGTGCTGGCCGCCGCGCGCGCCCAGGGCGTGGTCGAGGTCGTGCCCGACGCGGTCGAGGCGGCCAAGGACGCCGACGTGGTGGTGACCGACACGTGGGTCTCCATGGGCCAGGAGGGCGACGGGCTGGACCGGCGCACGCCCTTCCGGCCGTACCAGATCAACGAGGCCCTGCTCGTCAACGCCAAGCCGGAGGCGATCGTGCTGCACTGCCTGCCGGCCCATCGGGGCGACGAGATCACCTCGGCGGTCATGGACGGGCCGCAGTCGGCGATCTGGGACGAGGCGGAGAACCGGCTGCACGCGCAGAAGGCCCTGCTGACATTCCTGAACGAGCGACGATGAGCGCTCCGACGACCAAGGCCGCTCGTCTGGATCGCATCTCGTCGCTCATCCGCGGCTCGGCCGTGCACTCCCAGACCGAGCTCGCCGAGCTGCTGGCGGGGGACGGGTTCCAGGTGACCCAGGCGACGCTGTCGCGGGACCTGGAGGAGCTGCGGGCGGTGAAGGTGCGCGGCGCGTACCTCATCCCCGAGGACGGCGAGCGCGCGCTGCGCCCGGCCGAGGAGGCGCCGACGCGGCTCATCCGGCTGCTGCGCGAGCTGCTGACCGGCGTCGACTGCTCCGGCAACCTCGTGGTGCTGCGGACCCCGCCCGGGGCGGCGCAGTTCCTGGCCAGCGCGATCGACCGCACCGGCCTGCCCGACATCGTGGGCACCATCGCGGGCGACGACACGATCCTGGTCGTCGCGCGCCAGGCGCCCGACCCCGCCCGCCCCGGCGCCGGCGACCTGCTGGCCGCGAAGCTGAGCGAATGGGCCCAGCTCGGCTGATCTTGTGTTTGTGGAAGGATCGTCTGCGTGTCTTCTGAAACTCCTACCCGCCTCTGGGGCGGGCGCTTCGCCGGTGGCCCCGCCGAGGCCCTGGCGCGCCTGTCCGTGAGCGTGCAGTTCGACTGGCGCCTCGCCCCGTACGACATCGCCGGCTCCCGCGCCCACGCCCGGGTCCTGGCCCGCGCCGGGCTGCTGGACGCCGACGAGCTCGGCCGGATGCTCGCCGCCCTCGACGACCTCGAGTCCGCCTGCGCGGCCGGCGACTTCCGCCCGACGGTCGACGACGAAGACGTGCACACCGCGCTCGAGCGGGGCCTGCTGGAGCGCCTCGGCACGCTCGGCGGGAAGCTGCGGGCCGGCCGCTCGCGCAACGACCAGGTCGCCACCGACCTGCGGCTGTACATGCGCGACCACGCCCGGGGGGTCGCCGCCCGCATCGTCGAGCTCGCCGACGCCCTCATGGAGCAGGCGGCCCGGCACATCGACACGCCCGCGCCCGGCTTCACCCACCTGCAGCCCGCCCAGCCGATCTCCTTCGGCCACCAGCTGCTCGCCCACGTCCAGGCCCTGCTGCGCGACCTCGACCGGCTGCGCGACTGGGACACCCGCACCTCGGTGAGCCCCCTGGGCGCCGGCGCGCTGGCCGGCTCGTCGCTGCCGCTCGACCCGACCCAGGTCGCCAAGGAGCTCGGCTTCGACCACGCCGCCCCGAACTCGATCGACGCCGTGGCCGACCGCGACTTCGTCGCCGAGTTCCTCTTCGTGGCCGCCCTCACAGGCGTGCACCTGTCCCGCCTCGGCGAGGAGGTGGTGCTCTGGACGACGCCGAACTTCGGCTGGGTGCAGCTCGACGACGCGTTCGCGACCGGCTCGTCGATCATGCCGCAGAAGAAGAACCCGGACATCGCCGAGCTCGCCCGCGGCAAGTCCGGCCGCCTCGTGGGCAACCTCACCGGCGTGCTGACGATGCTGAAGGGGCTGGCGCTCGCGTACGACCGGGACCTCCAGGAGGACAAGGAGCCCGTCTTCGACTCCGTCGACACGCTGGAGCTGGTCCTGCCGGCCCTGGCCGGCATGATCTCGACGATGACGGTGCGCGTGGACAACCTCGCGGCGCAGGCGCCGATCGGCTACACCCTGGCCACCGAGGTCGCCGAGTGGCTGGTCCGCCAGGACGTGTCGTTCCGCGAGGCCCACGAGATCACCGGCAAGCTGGTCGTCATCTGCGCGGCCCGGGACATCGGCCTCGACGAGGTGAGCGACGAGGACCTGGCGGCGGTGAGCCCGCACCTGACGCCGTCGGTCCGGGAGGTCTTCTCGGTGCCGGGCGCGCTGGCGGCCCGCATCACGCCGGGCTCGACCGGCCCGGGTCCGGTGTCGGACCAGCTGGCGGTGGCCGCGGACAAGCTCGACCGCTGGCGCGACTGGTCGGGTCAGCAGGTTATCCCGCGCGACTGATCTTCGCGGTCGCTTCGCCCCCTCCCACACGGCGGTCACCGTCCGGGGGCGAAGGGGCCGGGAGTGTTCGGCCAGCCTTTGTCCATTTCTTTTCGGACAATTCGGGCATGCGGAAGATCACGCAGGACGTGCTCGGCGGCCCGGACGTGCTCCGGGTCGTCGAGGCCGAAGTACGGTGCCCGGCCCGACCGAGATCCTCGTCGAGACGCGGGCGGTCGGCGTGAACCCCGCCGACTGGAAGACCCGGGCGAGCGGCGGCTGGCTCGGGGCGCCGCCGTTCACGCTCGGGTGGGAGGTTGCCGGCTTGGTCGCCGCGACCGGCCCCGGCGTCACGCGCTTCGCGGTCGGGGACGAGGTCTTCGGGATGCCGTGGTTCCCGCAGGAGGCGGCGGCCTACGCGCAGTACGTCACCGGGCCCGCCCGCCATTTCGCCAGCAAGCCGCCCGGGCTCACGTTCGAGGAGGCCGGCGGCCTGGCGCTGGCGGGCCTCACGGCCCTGCAGGCGCTGGTGGAGACCGCGGCCGTGCTGCCCGGTCAGTGCGTGCTCATCCCGGCCGCGGCCGGTGGCGTCGGGCACCTCGCCGTGCAGCTGGCCAAGCTGCGGGGGGCCTACGTGATCGGTACCGCCTCCGCCGCCAAGCACGACCTGGTCCTCTCCCTCGGCGCCGACGAGATGCTCGACCACCACACCGAGGACTACTCGGCGCTCAAGGACATCGACGTCGCCGTGGCCACGGTGCCCGGGCAGATCGCCGAGCTCGCCGCGACGCTGCGGCCCGAGGGGGTCGTGGTGGCGCTCAACAACAAGGACGCCCGGGCCGTCGTCGACGTCGAGGGCGTACTCATGCTCGTCGAGCCCGACCGGGCCGGCCTGGACGTGCTGGCCGGGCACGCGCTGGAGGGGGAGATCCGGGTGCTCGTCGACCGGGTGTTCCCGCTGGCCGAGGCGGCGGCGGCCCATGAGTCCGGCGAGTCCGGACATATCTCCGGCAAGCTGGTCCTACGCCCCTGAATACCCTGACGGGGTATAAGTCCGAAAAGTTCGATCACGAAGTGTCGGACTTTTCGTCAGAGGCGCACAGTGTCGAGGAACTCCGCGGCGCGGTGAATGCGCCGTCGCCGGTTGAGTCAGAGGGTCGCCCGGCGCAGTGAGAGCCAGGAACCCGTCGCCAGCAGGGCCACCAGGACCAGGGGCCAGACCGCCGTCAGCGACACCAGGCTCGTGTTCGTCAGCCAGTGTCCGACCGCCGGCCACTTGCCGGCCCGCCCGATCAGGGCCGTCGCGCCGCCCGCCAGCAGCAGGAGCAGCGTCGTGGCGGTCATGAGGCCGTTGGCGCGCCAGCGCAGGTACAGGGCGCCCGCCGCGATGCCGATCAGCGTCATCGCCATCAGGGGCACGGCGTAGATGGCGAACTGCACCGGCACCGAGTGGTCGTCGACGAAGCCGAGGCCGAAGAAGCGCAGGCGCAGGCCCCAGCCGTTCGTCGCGTCCTCGATGGCCTGCAGGATCACGAGCAGGGTGGAGTACACCAGGACCTGCACGAGGCCGAAGAGCGCCAGGCCCGCGGTGAACTCGCGGCGGGTCACGCCCATGCCCAGGGCGAACGGGAAGTGCTGGTTCACCGCGACGGCGCCGAAGGCCAGCGAGGTGATGTAGATGCTCGCCAGGGCGCCGCTGACGGGGTCGGAGTCGAGCGCGTCGCTGGGGATGTTGGCGAAGACGAGCAGGTTGACGGCGAAGGTGAAGCCGAGGATGGCGACCGGCCACACCAGGGCGTCGTTGCGGCCCAGGGTCAGCAGGCGCGCGATCGACAGGATGCGGTTCACGACACGGACTCCTTCTCGGCGGCGTTGGTGATGCGGACGACCAGCTGTTGCAGGGAGACCGGCTGGAGCTCGACCCCCGCCGCGCGGGCCTCGCCGGGCTCCACGCGGCCGCGCACGGTCGCGCGGGTCAGCGGGCCCAGCCGCTCGCGGTGCAGCTCGTCGGCGTTGGCGGTCAGGGCGTCGACCGCGCCGGCCGGGCCGGTCAGGGTCAGGACCTGCCCGCGCAGGGCGTCGGCGGTCTCGTCGAGCACCACCCGGCCGCGCTCGATGAGCAGTACGTGCTCGATCAGGTCGCTTACCTCGTCGATCAGGTGCGTGGACAGCACGACCGTGCGCGGGAACTCCGCGTAGTCGGCGAGCAGGCGGTCGTAGAACAGCTGCCGGGCGACGGCGTCCAGGCCGAGGTACGGCTCGTCGAAGAAGGTGAGGGGAGCGCGCGCGGCCAGGCCCAGGGTCACGCCGAGCGCGGAGAGCTGGCCGCGGGAGAGCTTCTTGACCACGCGCTTCTCCGGCAGGCCGAAGTCGTGCACGAGGGCGCGGGCGAAGGCCTCGTCCCAGTACGGGAACAGCAGCCGGGCGGCGAAGAGCGCGTCGCGGACGCGGAAGTTGTCCGGGTACCGCTGGCTCTCCTTCACGAAGGCGATCTGCCCGAGGACCCGTTCGTTCTCGAAGGGGTGGCCGCCGAACACCTCGAGGGTGCCCGACGTGGCGATCTGCTGGCCGGTGAGGACCTGCATGAGGGTGGTCTTGCCGGCGCCGTTGCGCCCGAGGAGCCCGTAGATGCCGTTGCGCTGGAGCTCGAAGCTGACCCCGTCGAGGGCCTTCACGCCGCGGAATTGCTTGGTGAGCCCGTCGGCGCGCACGATCGTGCTCATCGGTGCATCCCCTTCTCCAGGTGCCGCTCGATCATGGACGTGAGCTCCGTGCCGTCGATGCCGAGCTTCGCCGCCTCGGCGAGCAGCGGCCGCAGGTACTGCTCGGCGAACTGGTCGCGCCGGCGCTGCCGGAGCTTGGCCTGCGCGCCGGGTGAGACGAACATGCCGATGCCTCGCTTCTTGTAGAGGATTCCGTCGTCGACGAGCTGGTTGACGCCCTTGGCGGCGGTCGCGGGGTTGATCCGGTGGAAGGCGGCGAGCTCGTTGGTCGAGGGCACCTGGCTCTCCTCGGGCAGGCTGCCGTCGATGACCGAGTTCTCGATCTGCTCGGCGATCTGCAGGAAGATCGGCCGCCCGTCGTCCATCAGCGATCCAGGTTGCTTGGTTCATTACTCATGTAACTAACCATGCAACCGACGAACCCGGGTGTCAAGCGCTATGTTTCTGACATGGCGAAAGTGGGCTTCGGGCCGAAGATGGCGTGGCTGGCCGTGGCGGCCGAGGCGGAGCACGTGATGGACGCGCTGGAACTGCGCGACCTCGGGGTGGTCGAGCCGCGCACCGGGCTGGACCTGGCGCACTTCACCGACGACCGGGTGGTGGTCGTGGTCGTGGACAAGTGGTGCCTGGTGGCGGGGAAGTGGCTGTTCCGCTGGAACGGCATCGCGGCGCTGTCGATGCGGCTCGGGGCCGAGGTGCAGTACTTCTCGACCGACCGCAGCCTGGTGATGCACCGCTGGGCCCGGGCCTACGGCGCGGACGTCACGGTGTCCGACGAGGAGGCGCTCATCGACGAGAACGACGTGTTCCGCACGGCCGCGGAGTGGAGCGTGGACCCGCGCGCGCTGCCGGTCGTGTCGTTACATATCGCGGCGGTACCTGTTCATAAGTAATCTTCCGCACGTCGATATTTACATACGACGATGGCGCCATGACGAAGATGCTGAGCCGTCTCGCCGTGGCCATCGTCCTGCTGACCGGGCTGCTCGTCGCGCCGGCGACCGCCGCCGACGCGTCGGTCTACTCCTCGTGCACCATCTCCGGGTGCGCCGACGCGCGCACCGCCCGCGCCGGCTGGTCCAGCCTGGGCTTCCCGACCACGCGCACCTGGTACGCCTGGCCCTACGGCAAGTACAACTACGCCGGCGGCCAGTACTACAACCGCGAGGGCGAACTGCCCACGGGTGCGACCTACTACGAGTACGACGTGATCCCCCGCAACAAGGGCGCGGCGCGCGACGCGAAGCGCATCATCATCAACCGCAGCACCGGGGTCACCTGGTACTCCCCGAACCACTACACCGACTTCTACCGGCTGTGAAACGCGAGGGGTGGCCGGGACGCGGCCACCCCTCGGCTAAGACCGCTTGCCCTTGCTGCGCCAGGAGAACGGGCCCGGCAGGTCGTAACGGTGCGCGCGCGTGCGCGAGTTCCACGACCAGCGGCCGACCTTCAAGCCCCAGGAGGAGAAGCCCTTCGGGGTGAAGTTCAGCATCAGCGGGCCGATGCGAAACGCCTTGCGGAACAGGATCGGCAACGAATCCTCCGGGGGTCTATCGAGCTGGCCCAATATTAATGGCTGGCATAATGCAGGATCACGTTGTGTATGTGCTGGGTCTTCTCCACGCCGCGAACGTCCACTTCGTACGTGTGCGTGCCGACGTGCACGGCGATGGTACCGCTGCTGAAGAAGCTGCCCGCCCACGACTTGTTGCTCACGACGGAGACGGCGGTCACCTTGCCGTACGGGATCGACGTGATCGCCACGCGCTTACCGACGAACGAGCGGTCCTGCATGATGACCCGCTTGTCGGTGAGGCCGATGAAGCCGGTGCCGACCCCCACCGCGTCATAGACCGCGATGATGGTCTCGCCCGGCAGCAGCCCGGAGACGATCTGCTCGTACTGCTCCCGTCGGTCGTACTTCGCCTGCTGCGCCATGCCTTCAAGATAGACGCCGACCACAACGTGCCCGGTGTAGAGTTTCGGCGTGCGGGTGCGGCTGCTCGGACCGATCGACGTGCTGGTCGGCGGCGAACCCCGGCCGGTCATGGGTCTGCGCCGCAAGGCGGTGCTCGCGATCCTCGGTCTGCACGCCGGTGAGGTGGTGAGCACCGGGCGCCTGGTCGACCTGGTCTGGGACGGTGCCGCGCCCCCGAACGCCGTCAACGCGCTGCAGAGTCACCTGTCGTACCTTCGCCGCACCCTCTCGGACAAGGGGGCCGTGCGCTCCCGCCCGCCCGGGTACGTGCTCGACCTCGGTCCGGACGGCACCGACGTCGCCGTGGCCGAGCGGCTCATCGGCGCCGCCCTGCGCTCCGGCGAGGACGCCGGCCGGGTCCGGGATCTGCAGCGCGCCCTGGACCTGTGGCGCGGCCAGCCGATGGCCGACGCGACCGGCGTGACGTGGCTGGAGGAGCAGGCCGAGCGGCTGGGGCAGCTGTGGCTGCAGGGCAAGCGGGCGCTGCTGCAGGCGCGGCTCGGCCTCGGCCAGCACGCCCAGCTGCTGCCCGAGCTCGAGCAGCTGACCCGCGAGCACCCGTTCGACGAGCAGCTGCACGGGCAGCTCATGCTCGCGCTGTACCGCATGGGCCGCCAGGCCGACGCCCTGAGCGCCTTCCAGCGCCTGCGCCGCACCCTGCGCGAGGACCTCGGCATCGAGCCCGGCCCGGCCCTGCGCGAGCTGGAGTCGGCCATGCTGCGCCAGGACGAGGGGCTCGACCCGCCGCCGGCCCCGGCCCCGGCCCCGGTGACCGTCGCCGCCCCCGAGCCGATGCGGACCCGGCCGGCCCAGATCCCGCTGGCCGTGCGGACCTTCGCCGGGCGCGACGGGCAGCTGGCCCGGCTCGACGCGCTGCTGCCGGCCGAGTGGACCCCGCCCGGCAGCGCCGTGTTCGTCGCCGTTGTCTCGGGTACCGCGGGCGTCGGCAAATCCGCCCTTGCCGTGCACTGGGCGCACCGGGTCGCCGACCGTTTCCCCGACGGGCAGCTGTACGTCAACCTCCGCGGCTTCGACCCCGCCGACACCCCCATGCCGCCGGCCGTCGCCGTGCGCGGGTTCCTCGACGCCCTGGGCGTGCCGGCCGAGCGGATCCCGGCCGACCTCGCCGGGCTCTCGGCCCTGCTGCGCAGCCAGCTCGCCGGCCGGCGGGTGCTGATCGTGCTCGACAACGCGCGCGACGCCGAGCAGGTCCGGCCGCTGCTGCCGGCCGCGCCCGGCTGCCTGGTCGTGGTCACCAGCCGCGACCCGCTGACCTCGCTGGTGGCGATCGAGGGCGCCGTACCCGTGCCGGTGGACCTGCTCACCGACGGCGAGGCGCGCGACCTGCTGGTGAGCCGGCTCGGGGCGCGCCGGGTCGCGGCCGAGCCGGACGCGGTCGAGCGGATCGTGGCCCGCTGTGCCCGGCTGCCGCTCGCGCTCGCCGTCGTCGCGGGCCGGGCCGCGACCCGCCCGGAGCTGCCGCTGTCCGCGCTCGCCGACGAGCTGGGCGCGCGGCGCTCCACGCTGGACGCGATCGCCGGCGCGGACCCGGCCTCCGACGTGCGGGCGGTGCTCTCGTGGTCGTACCGCGCGCTGAGCCCCGCCGCCGCCGAGGTGCTGCGCCGCATGAGCCTGGGGCCGGGCCCGGACCTGGGCATCGACGCCGTGGCGAGCCTGGCCGGGGCCCCGCTCCCCGCCGCCCGCACCGCCCTGGCCGAGCTGGACCGGGCCGGGCTCGTGGTGGAGCAGCGGCCGGGGCGGTACACCTTCCACGATCTGTTGCGCGCGTACGCCACGGAGCTGGTCGAGACCCACGACCCGGACGAGGAGCGGGCCGCCGCCGTGCACCGCCTGCTCGAGCACTACCTCGGCACCGCCCAGGCCGCGGCGCTGCGGCTCGACCCGGCCCGGGACCCGGCGCCGCGGGCCGCCCGGCACCCGGCGATCGCGGTGCCGGCCCCGCCGCGGGAGCAGGCTCAGGCGTGGTTCGCCGACGAGCACCGGTCGGTCCTGGCCGCGGTACGCCTCGCCGACGAGCTGGGCCTCGACGAGCACACCTGGCGGCTCGCCGCGGCGATGACGACGTTCCTGGACTGGCACGGGCAGTGGCAGGAGCTGGTCGCCATCCAGGAGGCGGCGCTGCGGGCCCTGCGCCGTCTCGGCGACCGCCCGGGCCAGGGCGCGGCCTCGTGCGAGCTGGGCCAGGTGTACGCGCGGATCGGCCGCTTCGACGAGGCCCACCAGTACCTCTGGACCGCCCTGTGCCTGTACGAGCAGCTCGACGACGCGCCCGGGCTGGCCCGCGCGCACTTCCACCTGGGCTGGCTGCAGCACGCCCAGCGGCGGTACCGCGACGCGCTGAGCCACAGCGAGCAGGCCCTCGCCCTCTTCGAGCGCATCGGCGACAAGCTGTGGCGGGCCCGCGCCCTGAACGCGACCGGCTGGATCATGGGGCAGCTGGGCGAGTACGAGCGGGCCCTGCGCCGGTGCCGCGACGCGCTGGTGGAGAACCGTGAGGTCGGCGACCGCCACGGCGAGGCGGGCACCTGGGACGCGGTCGGCTACGCCCACCACCGCCTCGGCGACCCGCGCCAGGCGGTGGCCTGCTACGGCCACGCGCTGCGCGCCTACCGCGAGCTCGGCGACCGCTCGGGCCAGGCCTGCGTGCTGTCCCACCTCGGTGACGCACATCACGATCTCGGTGACAAGGCCGCGGCCGCCGAGGCCTGGCGGCACAGCCTCGACATCCTCGATGAGCTGGATCCCGCGCAGGCGGCCGCGGTGCGCGCCAAGCTTCCGGTCGGTGGGCCCGCTACCGTGAGGGGATGACGGCGCTGGACACCTTACGGGCGGAACTTTCGGCCGCCGCCCCGCGGATGCGAGACGACCTGGCCGAGCTCATCGCAGTGGAGTCCCCGTCGTCGGACCCCGACGCCCTGGCCCGCAGCGCCGACGTGGTCGCCGCGCTCGGCACCCGCCTCACCGGCGCGGCCCCGGAGCGCATCGTGGTCGCCGACCGGCCGCACCTGCGCTGGCGCTTCGGCGGCGGCCCGACCCGGGTCGTGCTCATCGGCCACCACGACACCGTGTGGCCGCGCGGCACGCTGGCCCGCTGGCCGTTCTCCGTCGACGGCGACCGGGCCACCGGCCCCGGTGTGGTCGACATGAAGGGCGGCCTGGTCGTACTTTTCCACGCCCTCGCCGCCTGCCAGGACCTCGACGGCGTGGCCGTGGTCGTCAACGCCGACGAGGAGATCGGCTCGCCGACCTCCACCGAGCTGATCCAGGACACCGCCCGCGGCGCGGCCGGCGCGCTGGTGCTGGAGGGCAGCTCCCAGGGCCGGCTCAAGGTCGCCCGCAAGGGCATCGCGCACTACACGGTGCGGATCACCGGCCGGGCCTCGCACGCCGGCAACGCCCCGCACCTCGGCGTCAACGCGGGCGTCGAGCTGGCCCACCAGGTCCTGCGCATCGTCGAGCTCAACGAGCCCGAGCGCGGCACCACGGTCACGCCGACCGACTCCGTCGCCGGCACCACGAGCAACACCGTGCCGGCCGTGGCCCGGCTCAGCGTCGACGTGCGCTCCTTCGACCCCGAGGAGATGAGCCGGGTCGACGCCGCCCTGCGCGCGCTGCAGCCGGTGCTGCCGGGCGCGCGGCTCGACATCGAGCTGGGCCCGGCCCGCCCGGCGATGCCGGAGACGGCCGCGAGCGAGCTGTTCGCGCTCGCCCAGCGGCTCACCGCCCGGCTGACCGGAAACGCGGCCGTCGGCGAGGCGGTCGGCGGCGGCTCCGACGGCAACCTCACCGCCGGCATCGGCGTGCGGACCCTCGACGGGCTCGGCGCGATCGGCGGCAACGCGCACGCGGAGGGGGAGTGGATCAAGTTGTCCAGCCTGCCGGAGCGGGCCGCGCTCGTCAGCACGCTGGCCGCGACGATCGGGCGGGCGGAGTGAGCGCCGCCGAGGCCTGGAGCGACGCGGCGGCCGCGGCCGACCGCATCGGGGTCAAGGTGGTCGAGCTGTCCGCCACGGCCGAGCTGGCGGAGTGCTCCGCGCTGCTGCAGCGGGTCTGGCGGGCCGAGCACCCGGCCGAGATCGCATCGCCGTCGATGCTGCGCACGTACGTCCACTCCGGCAACTACGTCGCGGGCGCCTACCGCGGCGCCGTCCTCGTCGGCGCGGCGGTCGGGTTCTTCGGCCGCACCGGCGACCACGTGCACCTGCACTCGCACCTGGCCGGCGTGGAGCGCGACGGGCACGGGCAGGGCGTCGGCTTCGCCCTCAAGCTGCACCAGCGCGCCTGGACGCGGGCCCGCGGGGTCGGGCAGGTGCACTGGACGTACGACCCCTTGATCCTGCGCAACGCCTACTTCAACCTGCAGAAGCTCGGCGCCGAGGCGGTCGAGTACCTGCCCGAGTTCTACGGCCCGATGACCGACGGCATCAACACCGGCGACCTGACCGACCGGCTGCTCGTCGTGTGGCGGCTGGATCGCCCGCTGGGGGCCGCGGCGGTCGCGGACGCCGAGGGCGCGGTGCCACTCGTCTCCCGCACCCCCGACGGGCGGCCGGAGGTCCACGATGCGCCGGATGCTCCGGGTGTACTTTCCGTAGCCGTCCCCGCCGACGCCGAGGGTCTGCGCGCGGCGGACCGGGAGGCGGCGCTGGCCTGGCGGGTCGCGGTGCGCGACGCGCTCATGGGCCGGCTCGCGGCCGGCTACCGCATCGCCGGCGTGGCCCGCGACGGCCGCTACCTCCTGGTGCGGGCCGCATGAAGACGAAGCTGCAGGGGATCGAGCTCCGGCGGGTGGCGATGCCGCTCGTCGCGCCGTTCCGTACCTCGTTCGGCACCGAGCACGAGCGCGACGTGCTGCTCGTGCGCGCGGTCACGGCCGAGGCCGAGGGCTGGGGCGAGTGCGTGGCGCTGTCCGGGCCGCTCTACTCGCCGGAGTACGTCGACGGCGCGCAGGCGTTCATCAAGCGGTACCTCATCCCGCTCCTGCGCCGCTTCGACGGCCACGTGTATCAGCTCGAGCCGCTGTTCGAGCCGCTCAAGGGCCACCCGATGGCCAAGGCGGCGGTGCAGACCGCCGTGCTCGACGCGCACCTGCGCGCGGCCGGCCTGCCGCTGGGCGCGTTCCTCGGCGCCGTGAAGGAGACCGTCCCGGCCGGCGTGTCCGTCGGCATCATGGACTCGATCCCGGCCCTGCTCGACGCGGTGGCGATGTACCTCGACGCCGGCTACCTGCGGATCAAGCTCAAGATCGAGCCCGGCTGGGACGTCGAGCCGGTCCGCGCCGTGCGGGAGCGCTTCGGCGACGACGTGCTGCTGCAGGTCGACGCGAACACCGCGTACACGCTGACCGACGCCGACCGGCTGGCCCGGCTCGACCCGTTCGGCCTGCTGCTCATCGAGCAGCCGCTGCCGGAGGACGACATCCGCGGGCACGCCCGGCTGGCCACGCTGATCCGCACCCCGATCTGCCTCGACGAGTCGATCGTCAGCGCCCGGGCCGCGGCCGACGCGATCGCGCTGGGCGCCTGCCGGATCGTGAACATCAAACCGGGGCGGGTCGGCGGGTACCTCGAGGCCCGCCGCGTCCACGACGTGTGCGCGGCCAACGGGGTCGCGGTGTGGGCCGGCGGGATGCTGGAGACCGGCCTCGGGCGGGCCGCGAACGTCGCGCTCGCCGCGCTGCCCGGGTTCACGCTGCCGGGGGACACCTCGGCGTCGGACCGGTACTTCGCCCAGGACATCACCGCGCCCTTCGTGCTCGAGGACGGCCACGTGGCCGTGCCGACCGGCCCCGGCATCGGCGTCGAGCCGCTGCGCGAGGTCCTCGACGCTGTGACGACCGAGACAGAGTGGATTAACTTTACAAGCGTTAGCTGACAGGTCTAACCTTACGGGCGTTAGCAAACGTCCGTAAGGAGCCTGCGCCATGTCCGAGTCCGAGTATCCGCGTCGCTGGGCCGCTCTCGCGGTGCTCAGCCTCACACTCGTCGCCGTCACCCTCGACAACTCCGTGCTCAACACCGCCCTGCCGTCGCTGGCCCACGCGCTGCGGGCCGGGACCGCCGACCTGCAGTGGATCACCGACGCGTACACCCTCGTCTTCGCCTCCGCGCTGATCCTGGCCGGCAGCCTCGGGGCCCGGCTCGGCTCCCGCAACGCTCTGCTCGGCGGCCTGGTCGTCTTCGGCGGCGGCTCGGCGGTCGCGGCCCTGTCGGACTCGCCCGGGCAGCTGATCGCCTGGCGCGCGGTGATGGGCCTCGGCGCCGCGTTCGTCATGCCGGCGACGCTGGCGATCATCACCCGGATCTTCCCGGCCCACGAGCGGCCCAAGGCCTTCGGCGCCTGGTCGGCCGCGGCCGGCATCGGCGTGCTCATCGGCCCCGTGACCGGCGGCGCCCTGCTCGAGCACTTCTCGTGGAGCAGCGCCTTCTGGATCAACGTGCCGCTCGTCGCGTTCGCGATCGGCGCCGTGTTCGCGCTCGTCCCCACGGTGCCCGTGGTGCGCGGCGGCCGCCTCGACGTGCTCGGCGCCCTGCTGTCCACCGCCGCGGTCGCGGCCGCGGTCGACGCCGTCATCCAGGCCCCCGTGCGCGGCTGGGCCGACGCCACCACGCTGGCCGAGTTCGGGGCCGCGGCCGTCCTCGTCGTCGCGTTCGTCCTGTGGCAGCGCAAGGCCAAGTCCCCGCTCGTGCGGCTCGACCTGTTCACCAACCGCACCTTCGCGATCGCCGCGCTCTCGCTCGCCGTGGTGTTCTTCGTGCTCTTCGGGACGCTGTTCGAGCTTTCGCAGTACCTCCAGCTGGTCCACGGCTACAGCCCGCTCGTGGCCGGCCTCGGGGCCATGCCGTTCGCCGT
The DNA here is from genome assembly GCF_049995355.1 of Dactylosporangium sp. McL0621. NCBI lineage: Bacteria > Bacillati > Actinomycetota > Actinomycetes > Micromonosporales > Micromonosporaceae > Dactylosporangium > Dactylosporangium sp. McL0621. The sequence continues at coordinate 10,270,427 of NZ_CP188259.1, read as the reverse complement.
GGCGATGGCCGCGACCTCGGCCACCTCGCCGCTGATCACCCGCCGGCTCGGCACCCGCGGCACCCTGGCCCTCGGGCTGTTCCTGGCCACCGCGGGTCTGCTCGACCTGGCCACCACCGGCGTGCACACCGAGTTCTGGAAGATCGCCGTCGGTACCGCGGTCATCGGCCTCGGCATGGGCATGATGATGGCCCCGGCCAGCCTGCAGATCAGCGGCTCGGTCCCGCCCCCGTTCGCCTCGATGGCGAGCGCCCTCAACAGCGTCATCCGGGAGCTGGGCGGCGTGCTGGGCATCGCGGTCCTCGGCACCGTGGTCTCCTCCGCCTACCGTGCTTCCGTCGGCGCCGACTCCTCGGTGGGAGTGGACCTCGGACCGGCCGGCACCGACCTGCCCACCGCCCACGGCTTCGCCGCGACCCTGCCGGCCCCGGCCGCGCAGCACGTGATCGCCGTCGCGGACCAGGCCTTCACCGACGCGATGTCCCGCGGCGCGCTCATCGCCGCCGGCATCTCGCTGCTGATGGCGATCGCCGTTCTCGTGGTACGGCCCGCCCGCACCGCCCCGGCTCCCGTGCGTGAGCTCGAGCTCCAGACGGCATGATGGTTCGTATGAAGGCGGAGTCTGCTGGGTCCGACCCGAACGCGGCCAGGTCTGGCCGGACCCGCAACCGGCGTGGCGAGGGGGCCCTCCTGCGCGACGAGATCGTGGCCGCGGCCGAGCGGCTGCTGGAGCGCGAGGGCAACGAGGAGGCGCTGACCCTGCGCTCCGTGGCCCGCGAGGCCGGGATCTCGGCACCCTCCATCTACACCCACTTCGCCGACCGCGACGCGATCCTGGAGGCGGTGCTCGACATCGCCTTCGAACGCCTGCGCCTGCTGGTCCTCGACTCGGCCACCGAGGAGGTGACCGACCCGGTGCGGCGGCTGGTCGCGGGCTGCCAGGCGTACGTCCGCTTCGGCATGCAGGACCCGGCTCGGTACAAGGTGCTCTTCGGCCGCCAGCGCTCCGGCCGCCCGAGCATGGGCAGCGCCGACGACATCTCCGAGCTGCCCGAGGTGTGGCAGCGCCGCCTGGAGGCGTTCATGGTCCTGGTCGACGCCCTGCGCGAGTGCGTCGCCGCGGGCCGCTCGACGAGCGAGGACCCGTTCGCCGACGCGACGACCCTGTGGACCTCCCTGCACGGCGCGGTCGTCATGCGCCAGTTCGTGCCCGGCTTCCCGATGCCGCCCGTGGAGCGCGCGGTCGACGACCTGGTCCACCGCATCGCCCTCATCAAGTCATGAGCCTCGCGGACGCGCTGGCCGGCCCGGTCGACCAGGCCGCCCGGGCCCTGCTGGGCTGCCACCTCACCGTCGGCGCGGTCACGGTACGGGTGACCGAGGTGGAGGCGTACTCCGGCACCGGCGAGGACCCCGCCTCCCACGCCCACCGCGGCCGCACGAAGCGCAACGCGGTGATGTTCGGCCCGGCCGGCTACGCCTACGTGTACTTCACCTACGGCATGCACTACTGCATGAACGTCGTGACCGGCACCGAGGGCATCGCGTCGGCCGTCCTGCTGCGCGCGGGCGAGGTCGTGGGCGGGCTGGCGGTGGCCCGCGAGCGCCGCCCGGCCGCCCGCACCGACCTCGATCTGGCGCGGGGCCCGGCCCGGCTGTGCAGCGCTTTGGCGATCGGCCGCGAGTTCTACGGCACCTACCTGCTGGACGGCCACCTGACCGCACCGGACGGCCCGGCGGGCGAGATCACAACCGGCCCGCGCGTCGGCGTGACGGGCGCCCACGACGTGCCGTGGCGGTTCTGGATCGCGGGGGACCCGACGGTGAGCGAGTACCGCCGCCACATTCCCAAGGTGCGCTGAGCTCCCCGTCGACGAGCTAGGCGGCCGGGTCGTAGGCGTGCAGGCCGATCAGCACGCCCGCCGGGTCGGTGATGTAGCAGCCGCTGCCCACGCCCGGCAGGGTGAAGGGCTCGACCACGACCCGGCCGCCGTGCTCGCGGACCAGCGCGGTCGCGGCCTCCAGGCCGTCCACGCGGATGACCGGGACGGTGCGCGGCTGCCCGTCGCGGGACGGGAGCAGCCCGGTGTCCACGCCGGGAGCGTCGCCGTGCGGGGCGACGAGGTAGTCGGGAGCCGAGAACGGGGCCAGCTCCCAGCCGAAGACCGACGCGACGAAGCGGCGCGTCGCGTCCAGGTCCGGGCTGTTGATCTCCACGTAACTCACCGGCTGGGTCATGACGAACTCCGTGAGGTCAGGTCGGTCGCCCAGGTGGCGACCGCGGTCAGCGGGGCGGCGACGACCCGGTGCCAGCGGTGGCGGCCGCGCTGCTCGGTCTCGACCAGGCCCGCGTCCTGCAGGACCTTGAGGTGCTGGGAGACCGCCGGGCGGCTGACCGGCAGCAGCTCGGCCAGCTGGCCGGTGGTCGCCGGGCCGTAGGCGAGCCGCTGCAGCAGTGCGCGGCGGGACGGGTCGGACAGGGCGACGAAGACTTGGTCCAGGTTCATTGGTAAGGCAGAGCTTACGCGTAAGGCCGAGCTTACGCAATCCCGGTGGTCGGGATTTATCCTACTCACCCTACCGGGCAAGTAGGATATGCTCCATGTTGGCACTGTCGCGAGCCTCGTCACGACCGCAGCGGCGCCGTGCGGTGAGCGTCGGATCGCTCCTGCGCGTCGTCCTGGAGCACGGCCCGCTGCCGCGCAGCACGATGGCGCGGCTCACCGGCCTGTCGCCGGCATCGGTGACCGGGCACACCGCCGAGCTGCTCTCGCTCGGCCTGCTCACCGAGCTGCCCGAGGCCACGGCCGCGAACGGGATGGGGCGGCCGTTCCTCCCGGTCGACCTGGACACCTCGGTGGGCATCGTCGCCGGCATCCACTACGCCATCCCGCACGCCACCGTCGCGCTGCTCGACATCCGCGGGCGCGTGCTGGCCGAGCGCCGGATCCCGCACGGCGACGCCGGCGCGGACCACATCATCGAGCGCAGCGCCGACACGCTCGCGCGGCTGCTGTACGAGCACCCGTGCGGCGACCGGCTCCTGGGCATCGGGATCGCGACCGGCGGCTGGGTCGACCGCGACCACGGCACAATCGTCGAGCACCCGATGCTCGGCTGGCGCCAGGTCCCGGCCGGCGCCGTCTTCGCCCGCCGGTTCGGGGTGCCCGCGCTTGTCGACTCGCACTCGCGGGCGCTGGTGCGCGCCGAGCAGCTGTTCGGCCACCCCCGCTCGCGGGAGAGCGTCCTCGCCGTCTTCGTCGGCAACGTGGTCGACGCCGCCTTCGCGCTCGGCGGGCAGGTCCAGCACGGGCCCCGCTTCCAGGCCGGCAGCATCGCCCACCTGCCTGTCGCCGGCAGCGCCGAGCCGTGCTCGTGCGGCCGCTCCGGCTGCCTGCAGGCGACGGTGTCGGAGCGCCGCCTGGTGGAGACGGCGTACCGGGCCGGGCTGATCGCCGAGCCGTCGATCTTCGAGCTGGTCGACGTCGCGGCCGCGGGCGACCCGGACGCCCGCGAGCTCTTCCGCCGGCGGGCCGAGGTGGTCGGGCGGGCCATCGCGCCGATCGCGGACCTGCTCAACCCGGACTTGGTACTGCTGGTCGACCCCGGCCTCGCCCGGCTGCCCGACTGCCTGGCGACCCTGCGCGCGGAGCTCGCCCGGCACAGCGCGACGGTCACCGACCCCGAGCGCAGCGTGCTGATGTCGAGCTTCATGACCGCGCCGCTGGCCATGGCCGGCGGCGCGGTCATGCTCGACGCCCTCTACACCGATCCGTTCACCGTGCTGGCGTTCGCGGCAGCGTCCTGACCGGGCCGGGCCAGCCCGTAGTGCTCGCGCAGCGTCGCGCCCTCGTACTCGGTGCGGAAGAGGCCGCGCTCGCGCAGGATCGGCACGACCTGCTCTACGAAGTCCTCCAGCCCCGACGGCAGGGCCGCGCCCATGACGTTGAAGCCGTCGGCCGCGCCGTTGCCGAACCACTCCTGCAGTACGTCGGCGGTCTGTTCCGGGGTACCGATGAAGGTCCAGTGACCCCGGCCGCCGCCCAGCCGCCCGATGAGCTGGCGGACGGTCAGCCGCTCGCGCCGCGCCAGGTTCACGATCAGGCTCGACCGGCTCTGCGCGCCCTCGATCGAGGCGCTGTCCGGGATGTCGTCCGGCAGCTGCTCGTCCAGGACCAGCCGGTCGACGGGCACCTCGAGGGTCTCGGAGAGCTGCCCGAGCCCGAACTCGGGCACGATCAGGTCCTCGAGCTCCTGGGCCTTGCGCTGCGCCTCGGCCTCGGTCGAGCCGAGGATCGGCACGATGCCCGGCAGGATCTTGACCGCGGCCGGGTCGCGGCCCAGGGCGGCCGCCCGCGCCTTGAGGTCCGCGTAGAAGTGCTGGGCGTCGGCGATCGTCTGCTGCGCGGTGAAGACGGCGTCGGCGTAGCGCGCGGCGAAGTCCTTGCCGTCGTGCGAGGAGCCGGCCTGTACGAGCAGCGGGTGGCCCTGCGGCGGGCGCGGCACGTTCAGCGCGCCCGCGACGCTGTAGTACTCGCCGCGGTGGCCGACAGGGTGCACCTTGGCCGGGTCGATGTAGCGGCCGCGGGCCTTGTCGGCGAGCCGGGCGTCGTCGTCCCAGGAGTCCCACAGCTTGCGGGAGACCTCCACGAACTCGGTCGCCCGGCGGTACCGGTCGAGGTGGTCCGGCCGGTCGTCGAGGCCGAAGTTGCGCGCGGCCGCCTGCCCGGCCGTGGTGACGATGTTCCAGCCCGCCCGGCCGCCGCTGACGTGGTCGAGGGAGGCGAAGCGGCGGGCCAGGTTGTAGGGCTCGTTGTACGTCGTCGAGGCGGTCGCGATCAGCCCGATCCGGCTCGTCGCGGCCGCGAGGATCGTCAGCAGGATCGTGGGCTCGAGCTGGCCGGCCGGGCGGAACTCGATGCCCTGCCACAGCGCGGGGCCGTCGGCCAGGAACAGCGAGTCGAGCTTGCCCCGCTCGGCGATCTGGGCCAGGCGGATCCAGTGCCGCACGTCGACGTCGGCGTACGGGTCGCTCTCGGGCAGCCGCCACGCCGCCTCGTGATGGCCCGAGCTCATCAGGAACGCGTTCAGATGCAGTTGCCGCCCGGTCATGCGCCCTCCGCTTCGCTCCGGCCGCACGACCGTCGAACTGAGCCCATGATGACCGGCCCCTCCGCTTCGCTCCGGACCGGTCATGCTCGCCACCTCAGGACCTTCGACTCGATGAACAGCAGCAGGTAGTTGAATGCGACGCCGATGATCGACACGGTGAGGATGCCGGCGTACATCTCGGGGATCTGGAAGTTGAACTGCGCGGAGATGATCATGTAGCCGAGGCCGGCCTTGGCCCCCACGTACTCGGTGGTGATCAGCACGAGCATGGAGGCCGCGCCGGCGAGCCGGATGCCGGTGAAGATCGTCGGCAGCGCCGCCGGGACGATCACCTTGGCGAAGAGCTTGAGGTGCGGCAGCCCGAGCGAGCGGGCCGACTTGATCAGCAGCGGGTCGACGTCGCGGGCCCCGCTGATCGTGTTGTACAGCACCGGCCAGAAGCAGGCGTACGCGATGATCGCGATCTTCGAGGTGTCGCCGATGCCGAGGATCAGGGTGAAGACGGGCAGCAGGGCCACCGCCGCCGTGTTGAGGAAGACGGCCAGCAGCGGCGAGAGGACCCCGGCCACCGCGCGGTACCAGGCGACGAGCAGCCCCAGCGGCACCGCGACCGAGATGGCGATCGCGAAGCCGCTCAGCGAGCGGTGCAGGCTGGCCCAGATGTTGATCCACAGGTCGCCGTCGACCGCGAGCCCCCACCAGGTGTGCAGCACCTCGCTCAGCGGCGACAGGAACGCCGGGTCGACCCAACCGGCCGTCGGCGCGAGCTGCCACAGCGCGAGGAAGGCGGCGATGGCGACGACCCGCCGCACGCCGGTGCCGAGCAGGCGTGCCGCCCGCCCCGCCGTCCCCCGCCGCGGCGCCGGGAGGGCGGGCGCGGAAGCCGCGGGCTTCTCGATGACCGCGATCGTGGTCTCAGACACCGGCCCCCACCTCCTGCAGTTCGAAGGCGCGCCGCACCTCGTCGTGCAGCAGCTCCCAGATCTCGTGCCGGTAGCGGACGAACTCCGGCGCCGAACGGACGTCCCCGCCGGTCGCCCCCAGCTCGATGTCCACGACGCGCTTGATCCGGCCCGGCCGCGCGGTCATCACCGCGACCCGCTGACCCAGATACACCGCCTCTTCGATGCTGTGGGTGATGAACAGCACGGTGGTACCCGTACGCCGCCAGATCGACAGCAGGTCCTCCTGCAGCGCCTCCCGCGTCTGGGCGTCCAGCGCCGCGTAGGGCTCGTCCAGCAGCAGCACCTCGGGCTCGTAGGCCAGGCTGCGGGCGATGGCCACCCGCTGGCGCATGCCGCCGGAGAGCTCGTGCGGGTACCGGTCCGCGAAGGCCGTCAGCCCGACGAGCGCCAGCATCTCCCGGGCCCGCTCGGCCCGGCGCCGGCGCGGCGTCCCCTTGACCTCGAGGCCGAACTCGACGTTGGCCTGCGCGGTCCGCCACGGGAACAGGGCGTACTGCTGGAAGACCACGCCGCGGTCCAGGCCGGGGCCGGTGACGGTCCGCCCGCCGATGGTCAGCTCGCCGGAGGTCGGGCTGGTCAGCCCGGCGATCAGGTCCAGCAGCGTGGACTTGCCGCACCCGCTCGGGCCGACCAGCGCGAGGAACTCCCCGGCGGCGATGTCGAGGCTGATGTTGTCCAGGGCCGTCAGCGCGGCGGAGTTGCGCGCGGGGAACGTCTTGGTGATGTTCCTGATCCTGATCTCGGTGTTGCCGGCCATCGTGCGATCACCCCTTCGCCGGTAGTGCGGGCGAGGTCGCGTTCGGGTTGAACTCGTTGGTGTACAGGTCCGAGGACTTCGGGACCTGCTTCACCGACCCCGTGGTGAGCAGCCAGTCCTGCCACAGCGTGAAGTCGCCGTCGACGATGTAGCCGTGGTTGGACGGCACGCCGACGCTCTGCCAGTACTTCAGCGTCGTCGTCGTCTCGTTGGTCCGGGCCCGTCCCTCGACGATCTTCGTGAACGTGGCGATGACCTCGTCGCGCGGCGTGGTCCGCTCCCACTCGATCGCCTTGCCGACGCCGTCGACGAAGGCGCGTACCGCCGCGGGGTTCTTCTTGATGAAGTCGTTGCGGAACACGTACTGCCCGCCGTTGAACGGCCCGTAGAGGTCCACCTGGGTGAACAGCGTCCGCAGCCCGCCGGCCGCCTCCGCCCGCTGCCGGAACTGCCCGGAGAGCGCGACGGCGTCGATCTGGCCCTTGCGCAGCGCGTCCTCGGCGTTGGGCGGCGGGAGCGTCACCAGCTCGACCTTCTTGGCGTCGGCCGCCGACAGCCCGGCCTTGTGCAGCACGTTGAAGATGTCCGCCTCGTTCTGCCCGCCGAGCGTGTTCACCCCGACCTTCTTGCCGATCAGGTCCCGGGCGGTCCGGAGCGGGCTGCCGTCCAGCACGTAGTACCCGGTGAACTCCTTGTTGTCGCTGCCGTAGTAGTTGATGACCGCCTTGATCCCGGCGCCGGAGCTGACGAGCTTCTCCACGGCGCCGCCGAAGGCGCCCCCGAAGTCGGCCTCGCCGGTGGCCGCGGACTGGATGTCCTGGGGCCCGCTGATGGTGTTGCCGACCCACTTGAGCTTGACCTTGCCATCGAAGTAGCCCAGGTGCTCGGCCACCTCCGGCAGCGTGACCTGGTTGGCCCAGCCCTGGTACCGCAGGGTAGTGACGCCCGCGGCGTCGGGCGCGCTGTCACTGGCCTCGGCCGAGCCGCACGCCGACAGCGCCACCGCCGCGACGGCGAGGACCGCCAGCGCCCCGGCCCCGGATCGAACCCGGGCCATCACGCGGCGACCGCGACGGAAACGGCCGGCGTGTAGTGCGAAGCGTCGCCGGAAATGGAGTAGCTCGCCTTGCCGTCGACGCCGACCGGGATCTCCCCGGCGACCGTGACGCGGTTCAGGCGGCGCGGCCGGTCGTCGTAGTTGTCGATCGCGTAGTGCTGGGTGATGCGATTGTCGAAGATGACGAGCTCGTTCGGCGACCACCGCCACCGCAGCACGTTCTCGGGCCGGGTGACGTACGCCTGCAGCAGCCGGAGAATGTCGCGCGACTCGGTGCTGGAAAGCCCGGCGATCCGGCTCGCGAATCCACCGATGAACAGCCCCCGCTCGCCGGTGAGCGGGTGCACGCGCACGACCGGGTGCACCGTTTCGTAGCCGATGGAGGTGAACTGCGCCCGGCGCTCCTGCGCGCCCTCGTCGAGCGACTCCGGCGGTACGGCGTAGTCGTAGTCGTTGGTGTGCACCGCCCACAGCGTCTCGGCGAACGCGCGCAGCGGCGCCGGGAGGTCCCGGTAGGCCGCGGCCGCGTTGGCGATCAGCGTCTCGCCGCCGTAGGGCGGCAGCACGATGCTGCGCAGGGTGCTGACCTGCGGCGGGCTGACCACGAAGGTCACGTCGGTGTGCCAGTGGTTGGCCCGTCCCCGCTCGCTGTCGACCGGCAGCACGTTCGGCGCGCCCGGCTCGGCCGGCACCGTCGGGTGGGCGGTGGTGAGCTCGCCGAAGTAGCGCGCGAAGCGCTCCTGGCCGGCGTCGTCGAGATCGACGTCCTTGAACACGAGCGCCTTGTGCTCGTTGAGTGCGGCACGGATCGCGTCCACGGTTTCGGCGTCGAGCTCCGCGCCGATGTTCACGCCGCGGACCTCGGCCCCGATGCGGGCGGTGACCTTGCGGACGTCGAGTGCGGTGAGGCTGGTTGTCATCGCGATTTCTCCTCGCAAATGCGTTTCGGGCATGCGAACGGCATCGTTGCGACCCGGGGCCGCACGATTACGGGAATGGCGCGGTGAGACCGGAGATCACCGCGGGGAAGAGGCAGCGTCGATCAGCGACACTGCATGGACACCGACAACATGTTGTCGATGACGCGCCGCCTCGTGAAGGCGATGTGTCGGGGCGAGAAGAGTCGCCCGGGTCCGGTCATGCATCGATCGTCGCCGTCCGGCGATGGGCCTGTCAACATTCGGCGGAGCTGAATTAAGTCCATCGGCACGGTAGGAGTTCGAGTGCCCTGGTCAGGGCTTCCCGCCGCCGCTGCCACCAGCGGTCTGATCCCGATTCCGGATTCCTGGCGCCTGAACGGCCAGGGCGGAGGCGAGAATCATCGCTCCGGGCACAGGACGTAGAAAGGCCCGGATCCGCGGCGGATCCGGGCCTTTTCGGCAGTCATTCCGGTTGAAGCGGCTCAGCTCACCAGCCGGGCTCGCGCGACGCCACGCGGTCCTCGTCCGGCAGGCGGATCGCCGTGGCCTGCGGCGGGCGCGCGTACTCGCCGTCCGTCACCTGCTCGCCCCACTCGGTGCCCGGGCCGTCCGGGTCCCGTTCCTGGGTCGAGACCATCGCCACGAACGTGCTGGGCGCGGCGCCGTGCCAGTGCCACTCGCCCGCGGCCACGACGATCGTGTCGCCGGCTCGTACCTCGTGCACCGGGCCGCCGCGGCGCTGTACGCGGCCGATGCCGTGCAGCACGTGCAGGACGCGGCCGAACGGGCAGCGGTGCCACGCCGTGCGCGCGCCCGGGTTGAACTGGGCGTGGAACGTCGCCAGGCGCGACGGTTCCAGCGCGGTGACGTCACGGCCGATCCAGGCGACGCCGGAGTACCGCTGCTGCGGCGCCGGGCGGCTCGTGCTGGGGGCGCGGATGACCTCCATGATCGGGCTCCTCTCAGGCTTTGGTGTAGTCGGCCCACGACAGGTCCCAGGCGGTCCAGCCGTCGCCCGGGTCGAGCTTGACCTCGGTGCCGCGGGTGGTGACCGGGTCGCCGACGAGGACCTGCTCGTAGAGCCACCGGGCGTTGTCGGTGGACACGTTGGTGCAGCCGTGCGAGACGTTGCGCCGGCCCTGGTCGCCCACGGACCACGGGGCGGCGTGGATGTACTGGCCGCCCCAGGTGAGGCGCATCGCGTACTGGACCGTGGTGGTGTACTCCGGCGTGCGGAAGACCGCCGACGGCTCGCGGGACATGATGACCGTCGTGCCGCTCGACGTCGGCGTCGACGCCTTGCCGAGGCTCACCGGCACCGTGCGCACGACGGCGTCGTCGCGGTACACCTGCATCGTCTTGGTGCTGTTGTCGATGTCGATGGTGAGCTTGCGGCCGATCGTGACGCTCGCGGTGAAGTCCTCGTCGGCGTGCCCGTTGCCGATGGGCACCCCGTTGAGGGCCTTGCGCGCGGTGATCTTCGTGCCGGGCTGCCAGTAGTGCTCGGGCCGGAACATCACCTGCCGGCCGCCGAACCAGTGCCAGGCGCCGGGCTGCGGCGGGTCGCTCGTGACGAACAGGCGGCGCTCGACGGCCGCGCGGGACTGCTCCGGCACGTCGGTCCCGAACTCCACCACGATCGGCATGCCGACGCCGTAGGTGCCGCCGTTGGTGAGCATCAGGTCGGAGGTGACGACCGCGCCCGCCGGTTTCGCGGCGGTGTGGAAGGTCGTCTCGCGGGTGACCGCCTTGTCGCCGGCGCCGACGGCGGTCACCTTCACGGTGTAGGAGGTGTCGTACTGCAGCGCCGCCGCCGGAACCCACGACGACCCGTCGGCCCGGGCCGCCCCGGGGATCGGCCGGCCCGCGGCGTCGGCGAGCTCGACCGCGGTGATCCGGCCGTCGGTGACGCTGGTGCCGATCTCGGCACTGACGGGTACCGCCGCATCGCCCGCCGCCGGCGTGATGCTCAGGGCGGCGGGTTTCAGCGGCGGCACATACTTCGCGGCCCGCTTGGGCGGATCCCCGTGGCAGGCCGTCAGCCCGGTGGCCACGAGGACCAGGGCCGCGACGGTGGTTCGTGTGTGCATGCGGGCATACTGCGATCCGCCCGGGCGAGCCCGCCGGAAGTTCGGAGTGATTTCGGGGCTTACATCGTGGAGTCGGCGATCTGGGTGGCCAGGCCCTCCCACTTGGCGTACGCGTCCGGGAAGGCCGAGCCCTGCACCATCTGGGCCGCGACCGTCACCCGGTAGTCGCCCCAGCCCGGGATGCGGGTGAGCGCCGCGTAGAAGCGCCGCGCGGACTCGTGCGGGTCCATGAGCTGGTCGATGGCGCCCCAGTTCGGGCGCTGCTGGAAGAGCCCGACGGAGTCGTAGTCGTAGCCGACGCCCTGGTTGGGGTGGTCCAGCGACTGCGGCAGGTTGCCGTTGGCCAGGTTGCGCAGGTGGCTCTCCTGCAGCGCGGTCGCGAGCGCCACGATGGCCGCGCGCTTGGGCAGGTTCTCGCGCTTGGCCACGTCGACGATCGCGATCGCGTTGTCCATCTCGGCGCGGCTGAGCCCGCCGACCGGCTCCGCGATCGTCGGGCCGGTCTTGGCCGGGGTGGGCGCGGCCGGCGTCGCGGTCGCGGTCTCCGTCTTGGTCTCGGTGCGCTGCTTGCTGCGGGAGGCCACCCCCGGCTCGGAGCGCTCGGCGCCGGCGGCCGCCTCGACCTGGGCGGCGTTGCGGCCCGGGGTCGCGGCGGGCCGGTCGGTGGGGGCGAAGGCCAGCGCGAGCGCGAGGGCCGCGACCGCGACGAGCGCCTTCTGCGGCAGGATGTTCCGTTCCCAGAACGGCTTGAGCGTCACGGCCGACGGCTGTGGCGCTTTCGGCTTCACGGCGGGAAGACCGAACGGTGTTGCATGGCGGAAGCGTCGGCCCCGCAGATGGCGGGGACCGCTCGTGAGCTGCTGGTTTTCGTCGTCGCCGGCGAACATGCGGCGAGACTAGGACCGGGGTGAGGCGGGGGTGGTTCCGGGCATGAAAATCGGCGCCCGGGCCAGGTGCGCCGAGGCCGCCCTGACCCCGGCAACCGTCCCGGTGGCCGAATCACCCGGGGGGTGAAATGGCCGCTGAAGTGCGCGTTTAGCGTCCGGTGCGTGTCGTACCTCTACCGGCCCCGCCACAGCCGAACCGACCTCGGCCGGCCGCGGCTGCCGGTCGCGGCGGCGTCGGCGGTCCTCGCGCTCGCGGCCGGCCTCGGTGTCGTGACCGTCGCCCCGTCGGACACGATCGCGACGCCGGCGGCCGCGGCCGAGCCGTCCGCCGCCCCGCGGCAGACCGACGCGGCCGCCAGCCGCGGCAAACGCCCCGAACCCAGCCCCACCCCGAGCAGCCCCACCCCGAGCAGCCCCACCCCGAGCAGCGCGGCGCCGGCGCCTGCGGTCGTGGCCGACCTCGAGCTGCCGTACCAGTTCGCCTGGCAGGAGAACTTCTACTACTGCGGCCCCGCGGCGACCCGGATCGCGCTCACCGCGCGCAACCTGTTCCCGTCGCAGTCACAGGTCGCGCAGGCCCTGGGCACGACCGTGAACGGCACCAACTCGTCGCAGGACACGGTGCGGGCCCTGAACGCGTACACCGGCGGCGGCTTCTACTCCGCGCACTTCATCCCCGGCCAGTCGGCGTCGGCCGAGGATGTCGAGGAGCTGAAGCGGTCGGTCGTGAACGCGGTCGGCCACGGCTACGCGGTGGTCGCGAACATCGCGGGGTCCACAGTGGACGACGGCGGCCACGCCCACGCGTACCCGGGCGGGCACTACCTGACGATCGTCGGGTACCACAACGGCGGCGACACGGTGAAGATCGCCGACCCGGCGGACGCGCTGGGCGTGGGCTCCTACACGCTGAGCGTCAAGAAGATGGCGGACTGGATCGCCCTGCGCGGCTACGCGGCCTGATCACGAGCCGAGGGCCCGGGCCCGCGACGGCGCCGGGAAGGGCTGGGCCGGCTTGCCCCGCAGCACGGCCGCCATCGTCTGGGCCACGGCCTGGTTCACGGCGCTCGACACGCCCGAGCCGACGCGGTCGTTCGGGCTGTCGGCGTTGACCGCGATCCCGGCCGCCGCGACCTGCGGGGTGAAGCCCGCGAAGGTCTCCGTCGCGTTGTACTCCGAGCTGCCCGTCTTGCCGGCCACCGGGTGGCCGGCCAGCATCGAGGAGACGTTCTCCGCGGTACCGCCGTCGCACTTGCCGTAGGCCGAGCCCTTGCCCACCGGGCACCGCGCGGCGTCCGCGGCCGCCGCGGCCACGTCGGGCTCGACGACCTGGCGGCACCGGGGGGAGCCGGCGTCCAGCACCTGGCCGTCCGGGTCGGTGATGGACAGGACCGGCAGCGGCTCGCAGTACACGCCGCCCGCGGCCACCGCCGCGTACGCGTTGGCCAGGTCCAGCGGGGTCGTCAACGCCACACCCAGGGTGAACGAGCCCCACTGGTCGGCCTTGCCGGCCATCGTCTGGTCCTGCAGGCTGCGGAAGGTGATGCCGAGGCGCTGGGCCATCTCCACCACGCGGCGGGCGCCGACCTGCTGTTCGAGCCACACGAAGTACGTGTTCACCGAGCGGCCGAACGCGTTCCACATCGTGCGGTCGCCGTCCATCCACGACGGGGTGTCGTTGCCGGGGCACCAGCGGCCGCCGCAGCTGCCCGGCCCGGCGTCCGGCCAGATGCTCGCCAGGCGGCTCGGAGCCTTGAAGCGGGTGCTCAGCGGCATCCCCGCGTCCAGCGCCGCCAGCATCGTGAACATCTTGAACGTCGAGCCGGCCTGGTACCCGGACACGCCCGTGCCGCCCGCGACGAGCTGGTTGACCGTGTTCGAGCGGCCCGGCTCCAGGCTGAAGTGCCGGTTCACCGCCAGCGCCAGCACCCGGCCGGTGCCCGGGGTCACCACGGCCAGGGGGAGCGAGCGCGCGCTGCCGTACCCGTACACGCCGAGCGACTGGCCGAGCGCCGCCGCCTGCACGCCGGGATCGAGCGAGGTGACGATGTTGTACCCGCCCGTGCGCAGCCGCTCGTCGCGCTCGGTCGGCGTCGTGCCGAACTCGGGCCGGGAGTTCCACCACTGGCGGAAGTAGTCGCAGAAGAAGCCCCAGTCGTTGTGCTCCGGGGCGACCGAGGCGCAGTCGTTGGGCGGGCGCAGCTCGGTCAGGCGCAGCTCCGCCGCCGTCGCCCCGGCCGCCGCCGCGGCCGTGGTGGTGTGCATCTTCACCATCGCGTCGAGGGTGTACGCGCGCCGGTTCAGCGCCGCGGTGCGGTCGCCGCTGATCGGGTTGTCCGCGTCCGGCGACTGCAGCAGGCCGGCCAGCAGCGCGGCCTCCGGCAGGGTCAGGTCGGCCGGGGCCTTGCCGAAGTACGTCTGCGCCGCCGCCGCGATGCCGTAGGCGCCCGCGCCGAAGTACGCGATGTTGAGGTACCGCTCCAGGATCTCGTTCTTGGAGAGCTTCTTCTCCAGCCCCTGCGCGTACCGCATCTCGCGCAGCTTGCGCGTCGGCGTGTCGGACAGGGCGTCGAGGTGCTGCTGCGGGGTGAGGCCGGGGTCGTTCTTGAGCACGTTGCGCACGTACTGCATGGTCAGCGTCGACGCCCCCTGCTGTGCGCCGCCGCGGCTGTTGGACACGAACGCGCGCGCCACGCCGCGGATGTCGACGCCGTGGTGCTGGTAGAAGCGCGTGTCCTCGGCGGCGACGACCGCCTCGCGCAGCGCCGGCGCCACCTCGTCCAGCGGCACGTCGCGCCGGTTCTCGTCGTAGAACGCGGTGATGAGCGTCTTGCCGTCGCTGGCGAACACGTACGACGTCTGCGCGGGCCGGGGCATGGCCAGCTCCGTCGGCAGCGACTCCCACGTGTCGCCGCCGGCCTTGGCCGCGCCGCCGGCGGTGATCGCGAGGGGGAGGGCCGCGGCCGCGAGCACCGCGCCGCCGAGCACGCCGCACAGGAGCAGTCGCAGAACCTTGAGCAGTCGGTGCATGGCGCGCGGCTACCCGGCGCCGCGAAGGACGTACCTCACCCGTGGTAGCAAGATTCGGATGGGCGGCCAGGCATCCACCTGTCGCGGTGCCCGGGCGGTGTTCGGCTGAGTGGCATGTGCGGCTTCCTGATGTACACCGGCAACGACATCATCACCGCGGAGACCCTCGGCGCGATGGAGCGCCGGCTCGGCCTCCTCGAGCACCGGGGCCCCGACGACATGGCCCTCGCGCGGGTCGGCCCCGGCACCGCCGCCGGGTTCCGCCGGCTCGCCGTCATCGACCGGCAGGGCAGCCGGCAGCCGCTGCGCTACGCCGACCGCTGGACGCTGGTCTTCAACGGCGAGATCTACAACTTCGAGTCGCTGCGCGCGGAGCTCATCAACGAGTACGGGGCGACGTTCGCGACCGACGGCGACGCCGAGGTGGTCGCGGCCGCGTTCCACTACTGGGGCGAGGCGGCGCTGGACCGGCTGCGCGGGATGTTCGCCTTCGCGCTGTGGGACGCCGAGACGGACACGATCTACGCGGCGCGCGACCCGTTCGGGATCAAGCCGCTGTACTACCTCGTGACCCGCGACGGCGTGTGGCTGTCGAGCGAGAAGGCGCCGCTGCTGGACTGCGCGGCCGATGACCTCGATCCCACGGCGTTGTCGCTGTACCTCACGATGCAGTACGTCCCCGAGCCGTACACCCTGCACCGCGACATCGCCCGCCTCCCCCCCGGCGCCCTGCTCACCAAGGAGTTCGGCCGCGCCCCGACGGTCCGCCGCTACGCCCGCCCCGCCTTCCGCCCCGACCCGGCCGTCGAGGAGGCCGCCGTCGTCGCCGACCTGCGCGAGGCCCTGCGCGACAGCGTCAAGGCGCACATGCGCGCCGACGTCCCGGTGGGCACGTTCCTGTCCAGCGGCGTCGACTCGACCGCGATCGTCGCCCTGGCCGCCGAGCACCACCCGCACCTGCAGGCGTTCACCGCCGCGTTCGAGTCGGGCCACGACGAGCTGGAGATCGCCGAGCGCTCGGCCCAGGAGCTCGGCGTGGAGCTCATCCCGTCGGTCGTGCGCCCCGCCGACGTCATGGAGGCGCTGCCCCGCATCGTCTGGCACCTGGGCGACCCGGTCGCCGACCCGTCGATCGTGCCGCTGTACTTCCTCTGCCGCACCGCCGCCCAGCACGTCACCGTGGTCCTCTCCGGCGAGGGCGCCGACGAGCTGGCCGGCGGCTACACGATCTACCGCGAGCCGCAGTCCCTCGCGGCCGTCTCCGACCGCGGTCCGGCGATCCGCCGGGCCCTGCGCCGGGTGGCCCGGGCCATGCCCGAGGGGATGCGCGGCAAGAGCTACCTGGAGCGGGCGACAACCCCGATGCGGCAGCGGTACTTCGGCAATGCCCGCGTCCTCTCCGACGCCGAACGGTCCCGGCTCCTGCGTGGCGCCCCTGCGGTCGGCCACGCGCACGTGACCGCCCCGCTGTACGCCGAGGTGCCGGACCTGGACCCGCTGACGACCATGCAGCACATCGACCTGAACACCTGGCTGCCCGGCGACATCCTGACCAAGGCCGACCGCATGTCGATGGCGCACTCGCTGGAGCTGCGCGTCCCGTATCTGGACCGCCGCGTCTTCGAGGTCCTCTCGACGCTGCCGCCGCACCTCAAGCTGCCGCGCAAGGGCCGCACCACGAAGTACGCGCTGCGCCAGGCCGTCGACGGCATCGTCCCCTCGTTCGTGCGGGACCGCCCGAAGCTGGGGTTCCCGACGCCCGCGAAGGCCTGGCTGCGCACCGACCTGAACGAGTGGGCGCACCATGTGCTGTCCACGTCGGGCGCGAAGACCCTCCTCGACCTGGACTACGCCCACGACCTGCTGAGGGAGCACGAACGCGGGCAGGCCGACCACGCGCGCAAGCTCTGGATCGTGCTGAGCTTCTGCCTGTGGCACAGCATCTTCGTGGACGGCGTGATGCCGGCGCGCACCGCCCCGCGGACCGTGCCGTCTACCTGAGCGCGGGCCGTCTCCTTTCGCGCGGGCCGTCCACTTTCCGCGGCGCCTTGCGGCGTGACAGCAGGAAACCGGCCAGTGCGGCGGCGAGGGCGGCCAGCCCGGACGCCGCGAAGCCGGCGCCCGGCTCCGCGTGGTCGATCGCCAGCCCGGCGAGCGGGGATCCGAGCGCGAAGCCGGCGCTCAGCGCCGTCGACAGCAGGCCGGTCGCCTCGCCCCGCACGCCGACCGGGGCGAGCCGGCTCATCGCGTCGGCCATCGTGGTGAGGGTCGGCGCGGTCAGGAGCCCGGCGCCGACCGCGGCCACGCACAGCCAGCGCCAGTCGCGGGCCAGCCCGGCCGGGAGCGTCAGCAGCCCCAGCAGGCCGAGCAGCAGCCAGGTGGGCAGCGGCCGGGACCAGGCGCCGTACAGCAGCCCGCCACAGACCGAGGCCAGGCCCGACACGGCCACCACCACGGCGGCCCACGGCACCTGACCGGCCGCCCGGAGCGTGGCGACGATGGCGATGTCGACCCCGCTGAGCAGCGTCGTGGCGCCGAAGGCCATCGTGAGCACGGCGATCATGCCGGCGCCCAGCCACTGCCGGCGCGGGGGGCCGTCCGCGCCGGCCGCCGACTCGTCCGGCGTCCGCAGCGGCGGGTCGAGCCAGGCGATCCCGGCCCCGCCGGCCACGATCGCGGCGCCGACCCCCCACGCGACCGCGCCGGGCGACGTCTGCGCCGCGCACAGGACCACGACGGCCGGGCCGACCATGTACGACAGCTCGCCCTGCACGGACTCCAGCGCGAACGCGGCCCGGCGCTGCGTGACAGTCGTCATCGCGGCGATCGCCTGCCTGGTCACCGACTGCGCCGGCACCATCAGCAGGCCCGCGACGGCGGCGGCGCCCAGCAGGACCGCGTACGGCAGCACCGGCACGCTCAGCCAGAACACCACCTGCGCGACCACGGTGACCAGCAGCACGGCGCGCACGCCGCGCCGGTCGAGCAGGCGGCCGAGCAGCGGCCCGCCCAGCGCCAGCCCGGCGGTCAGCGCGGCCGCGACACCGCCCGCGGCCGCGTAGCTCAGACCCAGCCGGAGCACGACGTACAGCGTCAGCGCCATCACGACGGCCGTGATCGCGACCCGGGCGAGCAGCGAGACGGCGAGCAGGACGGCCATCCCGGGCACGGCGAGTACCTCGCGGTATCGGCTCACCGGCCCGACGCTAGATCAACCGGCCTGCCATAGGAACTGGCCAACTTCTTGGACCGGGCATAATGAATACTTATGCCCAGGGATCTCGACATGGCGCTCCTGCGGTCGTTCGTCACCGCCGTGCGCGCGGGCAGCATCAGCCGGGCCGCGACCGCGCTCGGCCACACCCAGCCCGCGCTGAGCCAGCAGCTGCGCAAGCTCGAGGGCATCGTCGGCCGCCCCCTGCTCCACCGGTCCTCCTCCGGCGTCCGGCCGACCCGGGCCGGGGAGGAGCTCCTGCCCTACGCCGAACGCATCCTGTCGCTCTCGGCCCAGGCCCTAACGGAGGCCGGCCGCGCACTGACCGGCCGCTGCGGCGTAGGGCTGCTCGAGGACCTGGCCGCGACCCAGCTCGCCCAGGCCCTGGCCGACCTGGCCGGCCTGCACCCGGGCGCGACGCTGGAGGTGCTCACCTTCACCAGCGCCGCGATGCGCCAGGCCTACGACGCGGGCCGGGTCCAGCTCGTGCTCGACGAGGTGCCGTACCTTCCCGCGCCGCCCCGCTGGACGGTCCGCCGCCCGCTCGTGTGGGCGATCGGCCCCGGGGTGGACGTGGCGGCCGACCCGTTGCCGGTGGTGCTGTTCTCCGACCCGTGCTTCTGGCGGACGGCGGTGCTGGAGACCCTCGAACGCGCCGGCCGGCGCTGGCGCGTGGCGTTCGAGAGCAACAGCCTCCTCGGCGTGCTCGCCGCGGTGCGGGCCGGTCTCGGCGTGGCGGCGCTCATGCCCGCGAACCTGGAGCCGGCCCTGGCCGGCCACGACGCGGACGCCCTGCCCACGCTGCCGGACGCCGAGCTCGGCCTCGCCCGGCACCCGCGGACGGAGGGCGACCAGCTGATCGACGCCGTGGAGACCGCCCTGCGCCGGACCATCTGAAGTTGCGGCCCCGGGTCTTCGTGGTCGGAGCGGTCCCCGGGGTGCCACGGCCCGTCGAACCGCAACCACTACTCAAGGCCGCGGCGGCTTTCAGAGACACCTTCCCCCCCGCCCGCCGGCCCGCCGGCCCCCCGGCCCCCGGCCCGCCGGCCCCCCGGCCCCCCGGCCCCCGGAAAGGTGAATCTCAGTCCAGCTCCGCGAGCGCATCCAGGATCTGCTGCCCGAACTTGGCCAGCTTGTTCTCCCCGACCCCGCTGACGCCCGACAACTCCGACAGCGTCCGCGGCCGATCCGTGGCGATCTGCCGCAGCGTCGCGTCGTGGAAGATCACGTAGGCGGGCACGGCCTGCTCCTTGGCCGTGGCCGCTCGCCAGGCCCGCAGATGCTCGAAGACCCCGACCGACTCCTTGGGCAGCGCCGCCGCGGCGTTCTGGCGCGAGGCCTTCGCGGTCTTCGCGGCCGAGACGGCGCGCTCCGGCTCGCGGCGCAGCATCACCGTGCGGCGGCGGCCCAGCACCTCGGCGCTGTTCTCGGTCAGCACCAGCGTGCCGTACTCGCCCTCGACCGACAGCAGGCGTTGGGCGAGCAGCTGGCGGATCACCGCGCGCCACTCGTTGTCGCGCAGGTCGGTGCCGACGCCGAAGACGCTCAGCTCGTCGTGGTGCCACTGCACGACCTTGTCGGTCTTCTTGCCCGTGAGGATGTCGATGCACTGGCCCGCGCCGAACTTCTGGCCGCGCTCCCGATCCAGCCGGTACACGGTCGAGAGCAGCTTCTGCGCCGCGATCGTGCCGTCCCACGACTCGGGCGGGGCCAGGCAGGTGTCGCAGTTGTCGCAGGGCTTGCCGAGCTCCTGCCCGAAGTACGCCAGCAGCTGCCCGCGCCGGCACTCGACGGTCTCGCACAGCGCGAGCATCGCGTCGAGGTGCTGGCCGAGGTTGCGCCGGTGGGCCGCGTCGCCGTCCGAGGTGTCGATCATCTTGCGCTGCTGCACGACGTCCTGCAGGCCGTAGGCGAGCCAGGCCACCGACGGCTCCCCGTCGCGCCCGGCGCGGCCGGTCTCCTGGTAGTAGCCCTCGATGGACTTCGGCAGGTCGAAGTGGGCGACGAAGCGGACGTCGGGCTTGTCGATGCCCATCCCGAACGCGATGGTCGCGACCATGACGAGGCCGTCCTCGCGCAGGAACCGGTCCTGGTTGGTGGCGCGGGTCCGGGCGTCGAGCCCGGCGTGGTAGGGCAGGGCCGGGATGCCGTTGTCCTTGAGGAAGTCGGCGATCTTCTCGACCGAGTTGCGGGACAGGCAGTAGACGATCCCGGCCTCGCCGCGGTGCTCCCCGCGCAGG
This sequence comes from Dactylosporangium sp. McL0621, assembly GCF_049995355.1. Classification (NCBI taxonomy): domain Bacteria; kingdom Bacillati; phylum Actinomycetota; class Actinomycetes; order Micromonosporales; family Micromonosporaceae; genus Dactylosporangium; species Dactylosporangium sp. McL0621. Next base: position 10,250,155 of record NZ_CP188259.1, on the reverse strand, counting down.
AACTCCAGCAGTTGCCGCCGCGGGTCCTGCTTGGCGACGATGCGGTACTGGATGTTGGGCCGGTCGAAGCTCGACACGAAGTGCCGGGCCCCGTCGAGCCCGAGCCGGGTCGCGATCTCCTTGTGGGTGGCGCTCGTCGCGGTCGCGGTCAGCGCGATGCGCGGCACGTCGGGCCAGCGCTCGTGCAGCATCGACAGGTTGAGGTAGTCGGGGCGGAAGTCGTGGCCCCACTGCGACACGCAGTGCGCCTCGTCGATCGCGAACAGCCCGATCCGGCCGCGCTCCAGCAGCCGCATGGTGCCGGCGGAGGCGAGGGCCTCGGGCGCGAGATACAGCAGGTCGAGCTCCCCGCCGGCGAACTCGGCCTCGACGGTGCGGCGGGTGTCGAAGTCGAGGGTGGAGTTGACGAACCCGGCCCGCACGCCGAGCTCCCGCAGGGTGTCGACCTGGTTCTGCATGAGCGCGATGAGCGGGGAGATCACCACCGCCGTGCCCGGCCGGACGAGGGCCGGGATCTGGTAGCACAGCGACTTGCCGCCGCCGGTCGGCATCAGGACGAGGGCGTCACCACCCGCGATCACGTGCTCGATGATCTCCTGCTGGCTGCCCCGGAACGCGTCGTAACCGAACACCCTGCGTAGAACATCGAGTGCGCTCTCCATGGCGGCGATTCTACGGAACACCACCGACAGAACGGCGGCGGCCGATCGGCCCCGTGACGGATCGGCCACCGCTCGAACACGCCGGGTTACTTCTCCTGGGTGTGCACGATCGGGCGTACCTCGATCGCGTTCCACTTCGCGTCCGGGATCATCGCGGCCAGCTCGCACGCGCGCTCCTTGGACTCGCAGTCGACGAGGTAGAAGCCGGCCAGGAACTCCTTGGCCTCGACGTAGGGCCCGTCGGTGACCGCCGGCGCGCCGGAGCGCACCCGCACGACTGCGCTCTCGTCCGGCTGGCCGAGCGCGTCGGTGCGGATCAGCTCCCCGGACTCGGTGATGGTCTTGATGAACTGGTCGTGCCCCGCCATCACCTCTTCGATGTCGGCCTGGGTGAGCGTCGACCACACGTCGGGGTTCATGTGGATCAGCAGCAGGTACTTCATCGCAATGTTTCCTCTCAGGCGGATGTCACCGGGTGGTCGGAGCCGTCCCGTCCGTCTCTACACGAACCGGTAGGTTGGGCGCGTGGACTTCCCGGAGCTGTTCGACCGCCACCGCCGGGAGCTGCACGTGCACTGCTATCGCATGCTCGCCTCGTTCACCGACGCCGACGACGCGGTACAGGAGACGTTTCTGCGGGCGTGGAAGCACCGCGACGCGTTCGAGCCGGGCACCAACCCGCGGGCCTGGCTCTACAAGATCGCCACGAACGCGTGCCTCGACGCGATCCGCCGCAGCAACCGCCGCCCGCCGTCGGCCGGGGCGGAGGTGTCGTGGCTGCAGCCGTACCCGGACCGGCTCCTCGACCAGATCGCCCCGCCCGACGAGCAGCCCGACGCGGTCGTGGTCGCCCGCGAGACCATCGAGCTGGCCTACCTGACCGCGATCCAGCTGCTGCCGGCCCGCCAGCGCGCGGTGCTGCTGCTGCGCGACGTGCTCGAGTGGTCGGCGGCGCAGACGGCGGAGGCGCTCGACCTGACGGTACCGGCGGCGAACAGCGCCCTCCAGCGCGCCCGGGCGACGCTCAAGACGGCGCCCGAGCGCGACGCGATGCCCGCCGCGCCGACCGGCGACGAGCGGGCGCTGCTGGAGCGGCTCATCGCCGCGCACGACGCCGCCGACGTGCGCGCGACGGTGGAGCTGCTGCGCGAGGACGTGCGCGTCACGATGCCGCCGCTCCCGGCCGAGTACAACGGGCTGGCCGAGTTCCTCCCGCTGCTGCACCGGGCGTTCGGCCCGCCGAGCATGGGCGACTGGCGGCTGCTGCCGACGAGCGCCAACCGGCTCCCGGCGACCGCGAGCTACCTGCGGGAGCCGGGCGGCACCGCCTTCCGCGCGTTCAAGCTCGACGTGATCCGCATGGCCGGTGGCCGGGTCGCCGAGTTCACCACGTTCGACCCGAGCCTCTTCGAGCAGTTCGGCCTGCCCTCAGAGCTTCGTTGACGCGGGCAGCGGCAGCGCCTTCGTGATCTTGGTGAGGTTGGCGGCGGCCTTCGAAAACTGCGAACCGTCCGGGTGTACCGAGAGCACGGCGACGATGTACCGGTCGTTCTCGCCCACGGTGCCCGTGGTGTGCAGCACCTCGCCCATCATGTCGGGCGGGTTCGTGCCGCCGGCCGCCGGCACGAACTGGGCGCCGGCCGTGTAGTCGGCGGCGGCCACGCACGGGGTCGCCGGATCGTCGCCGAAGCCCGACCAGCCCTGCTTGGCCGCGCGGGGCGCCTTGAAGGTGCTCGGGATGCCGAACGACTGGTCGTAGTGGTCGGTACCGCACTTCGTGGTCTGGTGCAGGTTGCCCATGATGAACTCGCGCACCGGCTGGGGCGCCTTGTCCAGGATGTACTGGTACACCCGCACCATGTCGCCCGCGCTGACCGCCGTGTAGCCCCAGAACCCGGGCTGGCTCACCGGCGGGGGCGCCGTGTCCTGCAGGCCGAGCCGCTGGACCATGCGCTCGACGATCTCCCGCTGGCCGTTGGCCTTCCACAGCCCGGTCGCGGCGTCGTCGTCGCTGCTGCGCAGCATCACCTGGAGCTTGGGCTGGTCGGCGGCCGGCACGGTGTAGGACGGGCCCTTGTTCCAGAAGTAGTCCAGCGTGACGAGCAGCTTGACCAGTGAGGCCGAGCGGAACCGCCAGCTCGCCTTCTGCTGCAGCACGTACGCCTTCGCCTGCCGGTCGTAGATCACGATGCCCGCGGTGACGCCGGCCGGGATCGCGACCGGGCCGGCGCTCGTGGGCGCGGCCGAGGGGGCGCTGGACGGCGGCGGGGCGGCGGACGCGGCCGCCGACGCCGCGGCGAACTGTGCCGACCCGGTCGGCGGGTCCGCCTTGTCGCCGCAGCCGGCGGCGGCCAGGGTGAGGGCGGCGATCGCGGCCACGAGGAGCAGCCGGAGCGGGCGCACTGAGGGCATGCCCCATCATGCCCGGTCATCGGCCCAGACTCACGCGTAGCCTTGACTTGGTGCGGCGACGCGGCTGGTGGCTCGGGCTCGCCGCCGCGGTACCGGTGGGGCTGCCCCTCCTCGGGCGCTGGCCCGCCGCACTGGCCTTCGCGGGCCTCGCCGCGGCCGCGATCGGACCCGTGCTCCTCGCCCAGTGGTGGGCGCGGGAGCGGCAGCGCGCCGCGCACGCGTCGGGCGCGCAATGGTGGTCGGGTCGTATCCCGCTGGAGCGCGCGGTCCTCATCTGGGAGCTCGGCACCGGTTTCGCGCTGCTGCTCGGTGGCGGCATGCCGGTCGTCGTCACCGCTGGTGACGACGGTCTCACGCTGCGCCCGCGCCGGCTTTCGTTCCGGCGTCATCCGTCCGTGACGGTGCTCTGGTCCGACATCGCGGCCGCGCGGGCCGAGCCCGCCGGGCGGCTGACCAGCCACGGGCGGGTCGCCGTGCTCCCGCTCACCGCGGTGATCCTCGAACTGCCGGGCGATACGGGTGGCCCGCTCATCATCACCACGCACGCGGCCGGCGGGCTGGTCGAGATGGTGGCCGAGCGGCACATAGCGCACGGTGACGATCACTGAGGGTGAAACGATGAACAGGTGATGGATTCGGCACGCACCGTGGCAGAGTTGCGCCGGTTTCTACGGGTTCCGTAGGTTGGTCTTCCATGGCGGAGTTGATCGAGGCTGGTGTCTGGTACGAAGCCCGACCGATCACGGTTGAGCAGGGCGTCGACCGGTACGAGGCGTTGCGGCGGGGCGACTCGGAATGGGCGATCGTCGATCCCGGCATCGAGCGCTTCGACCGTGAGGTGCGCGAGGGCGTCGATCCGGCGCAGTGGGCGGAGCCGGTCGTCGGCGCGAGCACGCACGTGCTGCTGACGCTGCCCGCGGACGCGCCCGCCGAGACCCTGCACTTCATCCACAAGCTGGCCGACGAGTGCGAGCTGCTGTGTTTCCAGCGGCCCGGGCGCCATCAGCCTGCGGCGCTGTGGCAGCCGCGGCGGCTGCTGCGCGTACCGGTGCCGAGGATGACGACCGAGGACGGCTCGCTGGCCCATCACCCCACCGGCGACGACATCCGCGACTTCATCGGCCGGCTCGACGAGGACAACACCACCGCGGAGCTGTGGCGGGAGGACGGCGCCTCGATCCGGGTCGCCTTCGTGCCGGCCCAGCGGCGCTGGCGGGTCTCGACCACGGACGGCTCGTCCAGCGAGCAGGACGACCTCGGCCGGGTGGCCGAGCAGTTCCAGGCGTTCGCCGCGTCGTCGTAGCTCTCCTGTTCCCGCTCGCTCAGCCCACCCGGCTCACTCGACTCGCTCAGGTCGCTTTACTCGCCGACGAGTATTTGCCTATACTCGTCGGCGAGTATCCGTGTGCGAGCAGAGCGGGGGGTGGACCATGGCCGCGCGGCGCAAGGTCGGCAACCTGCTCGCCCTGCACGTGCTGACGACGCTCTACGAACGCCCCATGCACCCGTACGAGATCGCCGCCGAGATGCGCGGCCGCGGCAAGGAGCAGGACCTCAAGATCCAGTGGGGCTCGCTCTACACCGTGGTCGGCAACCTGGAGAAGCACGGCTTCATCGCGGCGGCGGGAACCAGCCGCGAGGGCCGGCGCCCGGAGCGGACCGTGTACTCGATCACCGAGGCCGGCCGCGACGAGTGCGTCAACTGGATGCGCGAGCTGGTCGGCGTGCCCGAGCAGGAGTACCCGAAGCTGCGCGCGGCCCTGTCCGTGCTCGGCGTGCTGCCGCCCGACGAGGCCGCCTACCTGCTGCGCAAGCGCGCGGAGATCCTCGGCCACCAGATCGCCGCCGAGGAGGCGTCGCTGCGGGCCTCCGACGGCATCGTCCCGCGGATCTTCACCGTCGAGGCCGAGTTCGGCCTGGCCCTGCTGCGGGCCGAGGCCGAGTGGGTCCGCGGCCTGGTCGCCGAGATCGAAGGCGGCACCCTCTCCGGCATGGACATGTGGCGCGGGGAGCACGAACGCCTGGCGCGGGAACGCCAGGAGGACTGACAGAAAAACCGGGCCGTGGTGCTGGAACACCACGACCCGGGAAACGACCTCAACCGACCTCGCGGGAACGAATCCGGTCTTTGGTGTCTGCAACGCCAGGATAGCGAACCCGCGCGGCCGGTCCTACCGAACGGGAGACCGTCATGCCCGCTGCCGTCCTGGCCCGGGACCTCGTCAAGACCTACCCCAAGGGCGTGCGCGCCCTCGACCGCCTGTCGCTCACCGTCGAGCCGGGCGAGATCGTCGGCCTGCTCGGCCCCAACGGCGCCGGCAAGTCCACCACCGTCAAGATCCTCACCACGCTCGCCCGCGCCGACTCCGGCCAGGCCGAGGTCATGGGGCACGACGTGGCCCGCGACCCGCGCCGGGTCCGCGCCGCGATCGGCGTCGTCGCCCAGCGCTCCGGGCTCGACCCGGCCGCGTCCGGGCGCGACAACCTCACCCTGCAGGGCCACCTGTTCGGCCTGCGCGGCCCGGACCTGCGCCGCCGCGTCGGCGAGCTGCTGGAGCGCTTCGACCTCACGGAAGCGGCGGACCGGCGCACCCGCGACTGGTCCGGTGGCATGCAGCGCCGGCTCGACGTCGCCCTGGGCCTGGTACACCGGCCGGAAGTGCTCTTTCTCGACGAGCCGACGACCGGACTGGACCCGGAGGGCCGCGCCGCCCTGTGGAGCGAGATCAAGGGGCTGCGCGGGATGGCGATCCTGCTCACCACCCACTACCTCGACGAGGCCGACCGCCTCGCCGACCGGCTCGTCATCGTCGACGGCGGGCGGGTGGTCGCCGAGGGGACGCCGGACCGCCTCAAGGGCGAGCTGCGCGGCGATGCGGTACACATCGAGCTTTCGGATTTCCCGACGGCCGCACTGAGCGCTCTCCCCGGCCTGCGGGAGCTCACGGTGGACGGCAAGCGCCTCTCCGCCCGGGCCGACGACGGCGCGGCCGCGGTCCCGGCGGCGCTCGCGGCCCTCGACGCCCGCGGGATCGCCGTCGCCACGGTGACCGTCGCCCGCCCGAGCCTCGACGACGTGTACCTCAAGCACGCCGGCCATCGCCTGGAGGTGGCGGCATGAGCGGTCCGGAGCGAAGCGGAGGGGCCGCGATCGATAGACACAGCCGTTTTGGCTCGGGCCGGCGCCGGAGCGAAGCGGAGGTGGCGGCATGAGCGGTCCGGAGCGAAGCGGAGGGGCCGCGATCGATAGACACAGCCGTTTTGGCTCGGGCCGGCGCCGGAGCGAAGCGGAGGTGGCGGCATGAGCGGTCCGGAGCGAAGCGGAGGGGCCGCGATCGATAGACACAGCCGTTTTGGCTCAGGCCGGCGCCGGAGCGAAGCGGAGGTGGCGGCATGAGCGGTCCGGAGCGAAGCGGAGGGGCCGCGATCGATAGACACAGCCGTTTTGGCTCAGGCCGGCGCCGGAGCGAAGCGGAGGTGGCGGCATGAGCCTCCTATATCTGACCGGACGACGCCTGAAGGTCTTCGTCCAGCAGCCGGCGTTCCTGGTCGTCACGCTCATCCAGCCGGTGATCTGGCTGTTCCTGTTCGGCAACCTGTTCCGCCGGATCGTGGACCTGCCCGGCTTCGGCGGCGGCAGCTACATCGAGTACCTCGTGCCCGGCATCGTGGTCATGACCGCGGTCTCGGCGAGCATGTGGTCGGGCATGGGCGTGCTGGAGGAGATCGACCGCGGCACCATGAACCGGTTCCTCGTCACCCCGGCCCGCCGCGGCGCCGTCCTCGAGGCCGTGGTCGTCGAGCAGACCCTGAGCGTGACCGTCCAGGCCGTGGCCATCGTGCTGCTCGGCCTGGCGGCCGGCGCGCGGTACCCGCTCGGCGGCGTCCTGCTGCTCGTCGCGGCGAGCGCCCTGCTCGGCGTGGTGTTCAGCTCCCTGTCGAACATCGCGGGCATGCTGGTCCGCCAGCGCGAGACCATCATCGGCCTCAACACGCTGCTGTTGCTGCCGCTGACGTTCCTGTCCTCCTCCTTCATGACGCCGGCGCTGATGCCGTCGTGGATGCAGGCGGTGGCGCGGGGCAACCCGGTGAACTGGGCCCTGCAGACCTGCCGATCGGCGCTCGCCGGCTCGGTGGACTGGCCCCGCACCCTGACGTACGGCGGCGGGCTGCTGGCCCTGGCCCTGGTCCTGCTGTGGCTGTCCACGCGGACCTTCAAGGCCTACCAGCGCTCGGTCTAGCCCTCTCCGGAGATAGCGATCTGGCGGCGGTGGTGGCGGTTTTCGGCGGCCTCGTCGAGCAGCGCCGCCGCCAGCGCCGCATAGGTCAGCGGATTGCCGAGGGCCTGGGTTCGGTACCGCGTGCCGGGCCCCTCCACCAGCTCCATCGGCGGCGTGAGGACGACCCAGTCGACCGGCCCGGCGTAACGCCCCAGCACCGCCAGCTCCTCGCCGCGCCCCTCCACGAAGGGCCGCCACGCCGCCGGGAAGTCGTCCGGGACCGGGCCCAGCGTGGTGGCCAGCCCGACGAGCAGCAGCCGCCCGACCTGCGCCCGCTCCAGCCCTTCGAGGAGCTGCCCGGTCGCCTTCGCGTACTCGCTCTGCTCCGCGCTGTACACCGTCACGATCGCCGTTGCGTGCCCCTTCGCCACGCGCGCCACGAGCTCCGCGTCGGTGGCGTCCCCGGCCACCGCGTTCTCCAGGTCCGGGTACTTCGCCGGGTCCCGCACCACCGCGGTGGCGCTCAGCCCGCGCCGCCGCGCCTCCGCCAGGACCGCGCGACCGGCCCGCCCACCCGCTCCGAACACCACTACATCGGTCATGACCGGACCGTAGAACGGGAGACCTCGGTAACTGCAACGTAACCGCGGCGCGCGTTACCGTGTCCGGATGCGCGCACCGCTGCCGCCCGACCTGTTCGACCCGGCCTGCCCCTCGTCCGCGACGCCGTTCCAGATCGGCGACAAGTGGGCGGGCATGATCCTGACCTGCCTGCGCGACGGCCAGCCCCGCCGCTTCAACGAGCTGCGCGTGCCCCTGCGCCGCGTGTCGTCGAAGGTACTGTCGGAGACCCTGCGCGCCCTGGAGCGCGACGGCCTGATCACCCGTACCGCCTACGACGAGATCCCGCCCCGCGTCGAGTACACCATCACCGACCTGGGCCGGACCCTCTTCCCGGCGATGGACGCCTGCCGGACCTGGGCCGCCGAGCACCTGCCGGCCCTGGAGTCCGCCCGCTCCGACTACGCGCGGCGCACGGCATGACGAGGGTGTACCGCCGCTACGTGGCCGTAGGCGACAGCACCACGGAGGGCATGGACGACCCGGACGGCCGCGGCGGCTACCGCGGCTGGGCCGACCGCTTCGCCGAGCACGTGGCCCGGTCCCAGCCCGGCCACGCCCTGGAGTACGCGAACCTGGCCATCCGGGGCCGCACCGCCCCGAAGATCCGCGCCGAGCAGCTGGCGCCGGCCCTGGCCCTGAAGCCGGACCTGGCCACGGTCGTGGCCGGGATGAACGACATCATGCGGGGCTCCTTCGACGTGGCGGCGGTCGCGGCCGACATCCTCGCCATGCAGGAGGCCCTCGTAGCGTCCGGCACGACGGTCCTGACCTTCACCCTCCCGGACCCGGCCCCGGTGATGCCGATCGCCAAGCCCCTGCGCGGCCGGGTCCTGGCCCTCAACGAGGCGATCCGCAAGACAACGGCGGACAGCGGCGCGATCCTGCTGGACCTGGGCGCGTACCCGGTGGCGTCCGACCCCCGCCTCTGGAGCGACGACCGCCTGCACGCGAACAGCGCCGGCCACGAGCGCATCGGCCACGCCCTCGCCTACGCCCTGGGCCTGCCCGACTTCGACGACTCCTGGAACAAGACCCTCCCGCCCCCGGTCCGCCGCCCGCGCCACCAGTCGATCACGGCCGAGCTGGCCTGGATACGCCGCCACATGCTCCCGTGGGCGGGCCGCCACCTGCTGGGCCGCAGCTCGGGCGACAACCGCGAGTGCAAGCGGGCCACCCCGACCCCGGTCGAGCTGGAGGCCTGACCCGCCGCGCCGTGCTTTCGACGGGCCGCGCACTCGGCGGCCTGCGCTTTGACGGGGCCGCGCTCTTGACGGGCTGCACTTTTGACGGGCTTGCCCGTTCGGAGGGCTGCGCTTTCGGCGGCCCTGGCTTCGACGGGCCGCACGCTCAACGGGCTGCGCTTTCGGCGGGCTGCCCTCCCGGCGGGCCGCGTCAGAGGGTGATGACGATCTTGCCCCGGACGTGGCCGGACTCGCTCAGGTCGTGCGCGGCCGCGGCCTCCTCCAGCGGGAAGGTGCGCTCGACGGGCATGGTGAAGCGGCCCTGGGCGTAGAGGACGGCGGCCTCGCGCAAGGTCCCGTACGCGCGGCCCTCCGACCCGTCGGTCACCCGCGCACCGTGCTGCGGGGCGTCGAAGTCGGCGATGCTCACCACGTCGGCCGGGGTCGGCGTGAGCGTGACGAGCTCGGCGACGGCGCCGCGGCCGGCGGTGTCCAGGGCCCGGTCGACGCCGTTCGGGGCGAGGGCGCGGATGCGGTCGGCGAGGCCCGGGCCGTACGTCACCGGGATGGCGCCGAGCTCGCGCAGGAACTCGTGGTTGCGCTCGCTGGCCGTGCCGATGACCTTGGCGCCGCGGGCGCGGGCGATCTGCACCGCCGCGATGCCGACTCCGCCGGCCGCCCCGTTGACGACCACCGTGAGGCCATCGGCCGGCTGGGGCTTGTCCAGGCCGAGCAGGTCGAGGGCGCGGCCGGCCGTTTCCACCACGTTCGGCAGGCCGGCGGCCTCGGCGAAGGTCATGGCCGGGGGCTTCGGGGTCCACTCGCGGAGGATGGCGTGCTCGGCGGCGGCTCCGCCCACGGCGATGCCGAAGACCTCGTCGCCGATTGTGACGTCTTCGACGCCCTCGCCGACGGCGTCGACCACGCCGGACGCGTCCGAGTGGGGGATGGCCGGCAGGCGGCTCGGGGTAGTGTCGCCGAACGCGCCGTTGCGGACCTTCCAGTCGAACGGGTTCACGCCCACCGCGCGCACCGCGATGCGGATCCGTCCCGCGGGCGGCTCGGGCTCGGGCCGGTCGACGATGTGCAGAACGTTCGACGGCCCGTACTCGGAATACTGCAACGCCTTCACGATGTCCTCCCTCGAAGTTGCGGCTTCGGGCGGTCAGGTGTTGAGCGGCCGGCGGGCGACCAGCAGCACGTGAGTGTCGGGCCAGCCGAGCGGGCGGCCGTCCAGTGTGGACAGTTGGGCGTAGGGGCGGATGCGGTGCTCGACGATCCAGTCGTTGCGCCAGGAGTGCGAGGCCGGGTCGACCTCGAAGCCGACGTCCGTCAGCAGGGCCTTCCAGTCGGCGAACTCGAGGCCGCAGAACTGCTCGTGGGCTTCCGAGAGCCAGTTGTCCGGGTAGTCCTTGTGGGTGAGGAACTCCATGGCGTCGGACAGGGCGATCTCGACGGCGCCGGGGTCGGCCGGGTCGGCGAGGTCCGCGTACGGCAAGGGGAAGTGGAAGTCGGCCGCGAAGCGATCGAGCCGTGCGCGGGTCGGCAGGGCCTCGACGTGGGCCGCGATCTCGTCCCGGGTAAGACCGTCCAGCGAGGCGAGCGGGGCGGGGGAGGCGGATGCCGGGCCTGGAGCGCCGGAGTTGCCGGCCGGGCCTGGAGCGCCGGAGTTGCCGGCCGGGCGGGGAGCGCCGGATTCGCCGCCGGCGGTGGCGGGCGTCGACGGGGAGCCCTGGAGGGACAGGCGCACGCGCAGGGCGCGGTTGTCCGGGCCGCACACGTCGGAGTTGATCCAGACGCCGCCGGGGACGGTGTGTTCGTAGATGGCCTCGGCGAAGGCGCGCAGCGATGTCATGCGGTCGCCGTAGGACCAGATCTCGTGGGTCAGGGCGAACGTCAGGGTGGTGTCGATCGAGCGCGGCGGGAAGACGGCGCCGCCGAGGACGTTGCGGCAGTAGAAGTACACGTTGGGGTTGGTGAACCAGCCCTGGGCCTTGCGGTGCACGCACTCCTCGAAGAGGTGGCGGGCGACCTCGACGCCGATCAGGTCGCTCTCGCGCAGGGCCGGCTCGCGGTCGGCGAGGGCGAGCACCGCGCCGGCGCCGCAGCCGACGTCGACGATCCGGCCCGGGCGGACGTGCCGCTTCACGAGGTCCCACTTGCGCTCGGCGCTCGCCTCGAACGCCTCGGCGTAGGTGCGGTAGTCCCGGGTCGTGGTCAGGCCGCCCTCCTCGCCGACGACGGGGTCGTTGACCACGAGGGCGACCTGCTCGTCGAGGCGGTAGCGGTCGTACACGTCCACGGTCGCCGGGTGTGCCAGTTCGCGCCAGGAGGGGTCGCCGGTCGCGAGGCGGAGGAGCACGTCCCACGGCCGCTCGGGTGCTGTGCCGGCCGGGCCGGGCGCGGAAGTGACGGCACCGAGGCGGGAGGTGGCGGACCCGGCGCCGAGTGCCGAGATCGTGGCGGCTCCGAGGCCTGTCGCCGCGGTGGTGCCGGTTCCGAGGCCTGTTGCCGGGGTGGTGCCGGTTCCGAGGCCTGTTGCCGGGGTGGTGGCGGCTCCGAGGCCCGTTGCCGGGGGCGTGAGGGCTCCGGCGCCGGGCGCCGTGGTGGTGATGGCCTCGACTCCCGGCGCCGAGATGGCGGCGGCGGGGCCGTTGTCGCCGGATGCGGCGCGGACCAGGTCGGGCTCGAGCGCGGGGTCCAGGAAGGCGGCGTCGGCCTCGACGGGGGCGATGGTGAAGCCGAGGGCCGAGTACAGGGCGGCGACCTCCGGCGTGGAGCAGGCCACCACGGTGTCGGCGGGGGTCGGGCGGTGGCCGAGGACGGACTCGACGCTCTTCAGGGTGACCTCGGCGAAGCGGTCGGTCTGCGCGGTGTCGAAGACCGGCACGACCAGGGAGCGCAGGCCCTCCTGGACGCTGAAGCGCTCGATGGCGGCCTCGCGGCGATCGTACGAGACGGGGTTGCGCTTCGTGTTCTGGTGGTTGGCGCTGGTGACGGCCCAGACGATCGTGCAGGCTCGTGAAGTACCGAAGCCGGAATTTTGCTCTTCGCTCTTCGCCAAGGCGCGTAGATAGGCTGCTTGGAAGCGGGTCAGCAGGTGATGGCGGCCGGGGAAGAGGACGAAGCGCGCCACGGTCAGGCCTGCGGGTCCGCGTGCTGGACGACCTCGAACTCCAGCAGGCTCGAGCCGGTTGCGACCGGGCGGGCCCGCTCGCCGGCGTGCGCCTCGCGGGCCGGGCCGCTGGACCAGGCCTGGAAGTGCTCCTCGGACTCCCACTTGGTGTAGACGAAGTAGCGCGTCTCGCCCGCCGTCGGCCGGAGCAGCTCGAAGCCCAGGAAGCCGGGTGCGCCCTCGACCGCGCCGTGGCGTGCGCCGAAGCGGCGCTCCAGCTCGGGGCCGGCGCCTTCGGGGACCTCGATCGCGTTGATCTTCACGACTGCCATGCCCCAACCCTAGCGACCGGGTACGACAAAACTCCTTCACCCTCGCCGGGCCTAATGCGGTGGGACGGGCCCGAGTGCTGGTGGGAGAATCGCGCGCATGACCGATGTG